>JAUJMV010000016.1:0-71800 GCA_030446685.1 Thermomicrobiales bacterium
CGCGGGATGGAATGCGGGAGGTAGGGGGGATCATGAGCTGGCTGGCAGGGATCAATCACTGGGCCATGCCCGGCATGCCGGTGCGCGAGGCGGCGGCGCTGGCCCGTCGCGCGGGCTTCGCCGCGATCGAGCTGAACCTCGACGAGGAGGGCGAGGTCGGGCTCGGCACCACGGCCACCGCCGCCCGCGCCCTGCGCGCGGCGGTCGAGGGCGAGGGGCTGGCGCTCGGCGGCCTCTCCACCGGCCTCTACTGGCGCGCCTCCCCCACGGCGGAGGACGCCGCCACCCGCGAGCGGGCGCGGGAGATCGCCCGGCGGCAACTCCACCTCGCCGCCGAGCTGGGCGCGGGGGCGATCCTGGTCGTGCCGGGGCTGGTCGGCCGGGCCGCGGAGGGGCCGGCCGCGCGCTACGACGTGGCCTACCGGCGCGCCGAGGAGTTCCTGGCGGCGCTGGCGCCGGAGGCGGCGAGCGCGGGGGTGGACCTGGCGATCGAGAACGTCTGGAACAAGTTCCTGCTCAGCCCGCTGGAGATGGCGCGGATCGTGGACGACAGCGGCGGCGCGCGGGTCGGCGTCTACTTCGACGTCGGCAACATCCTCCTCTACGGCTACCCCGAGCAGTGGATCGCGATCCTCGGCCCGCGCGTCCGGCGCATCCATCTGAAAGACTTCCGGCGCGCGGCCGGCGCCGCGCCGGGCGGCTTCGTGGAGATCGGCACGGGCGACGTCGACTGGCCCGCCGTCGGCGCCGCCCTGGCCGCGACCGGCTACGACGGCCCGCTGACCGCCGAGGTCTTCCCCTCGCAGGAGGAGCGCGCCGACCTGGAAGGCTACGTGACGCGCGTCGGCCGCCAGGTCGCCGACGTGATCGGGCGGATGGGCGCCGGCGCTTCGCAGGCATAAATCGTGTCCGCGCCGCGTTCCGACCGTTCATCCCTAGCGGGCGGGCTAGCGCTCCTCCTCGACGCCGAGGTCGGGATGCCGTTCGAGCAGCGTGGCGAGGAGGCGCAGTTGGAGGAAGGGCTCCAGCGGTAGGTGGGCCGGTAAGTCCGCCCGGAGGAGCGCCCGGCCGCCGGCCCGGAGGTACCCGTCGAGGGTCAGCGGCTCGCGCGCCAGGCGGGACACCTCAGCCCGGCTGAGCAGGAGCAGACCGCGCGCCTCGGCCAGCGGGGCGGCGACGCCGGCGGCGCTCGCCAGGTACATCGGCATCAGCCGGCCGGCCCGCGCGCCACTGCCCTGGATGACGAGCAGCGGCGCGACGGCCCCGAGACCCGCCGACCGCCGGTCTCCCGGCGTGCGCGCCGCGGGGTCCCGCCCGTCCCGGAACCAGTAGGTGCGCGGCGGGGCGAGGGGGCGGATCGCCAGGCCCGCCTCCTCGCGCGCCTCGCGCGCCGCGCACTCCCACGGCGTTTCCCGCCCCTCGCGGTGGCCGCCTAGGCGCACGACCGCGAGCCTGTCGCCCCGCGGGGTCGGCCCGACCATGAAGGGGAACCGCCCGTCGAGCACGACATAGGCCCCGGCGGTCACGACCCGGCGCAGCGCGTCCATGCCTCCCCCCCCTCGCGACGTGCCGCGGGGCCGACCCGCCCCCCGCTCCGGCGTGTCCAGCCGTGCCATCCGATACCGGTACTCGTCGCTGCACCGGCACCGAATGGCACGGCCCGCCCCCCTCTCCTCGTAGGAGAGGGGCCGGGGGAGAGGTCCGCCCCGCGCGCCGTCAATTCGGGGTAGAGGCCGATTACACGACGATCGCCGGGATCGCCGCCGCGCGCACCAGCTCGTCGAAGCGGCGCACGTCCTCGGCGAGCAGTTGCCGCAGCGTCGCCCGCTCGGCCGCGACCCGCTCGGCGAGCCGCTCGTAGACCTCGGTCGCGCCGCGCGTCGGCGCGTCGTCCGACTCATCGATCATCACGCTCAGCCCGGCCAGTTGGTCCTTCAACCGGGACGGCCCCGGCTGCTGCTGGTCCGGCTCGGTCTGGATCAGCGCCTCCTCGACGCCCTTCAGCTTCTCCTTCAGATCCTTCGCGGCGGCGAGGACCGTCTCGTGCCCGCCCGCGCCGTTCTGCGCCGATTGTTCCTCACCGGCCGCCTTCAGCCGCTCCTCCCAGCCCTCGACCTGCTTGCGGACGCGGCGGAGCTGGTTGACCGCCTCGTGGACCTCGGAGAGGCGGTCGCGGATTTGCCCTTCAGGGCGAACTGCGCCGCCAGATCCCGGCGTCACCGGCAGGCGCGGGTCCGGCACGACGGCGAAGCGCGCGGTCTGCGTCTCGCCGCCGGCCGCGAGTTCCACCTGGTACTCGCCCGGCACACGCGCGGCGCGACGGCCGCGTCGATCATCTCGCCGAAGGGGTCGCCCGGCGTCGCATCGGCCAGGCGGGTCGGGCCGGCGCCGCGCAGGTTCCAGACGAAGCGGTTGGTCCCCGCCTCGACCGGCAGCCTGGGCTTCTCCTCGCCCGTGCTGGAGAAGGAGCGGATCTCGTGCCCCTCGGCGTCGAGGAAGCGGATCGTCACCGCGCCCGCGCCGTCCGCCGCTTGCGGCTTCTCGGACCCCTCGGCCCCCTCCGCCCCTTGCGCGGCCTTCGCCGCGGCCTGCGCCCGCTCCGCCACCTCGGGGGCGAGGTAGTAGTGGACGATCGCGCCGTCGGGCGGGTTCTTGCCGGCGTCGAGGAACTCCTCGGTCGGCGTGCCCATCGCGCTCTCGCCCTGCCGGTAGGAGACCGTCACCGGCCCGGTCATCTTGTAGCTGGTGTAGCCGGGGGTCTTCGGGCCGAACGAGCGGCCGTAGTGGCGGAAGCGCACCGTGTCGCGCGGCGTGAAGAGCTTCGCCCCCGCCCCGGCCAGGTCGTCGTGCAGCTGGCGCAGCGGCGAGACGTCGTCGAGGATCCAGAAGGAGCGGCCGTGGGTCGCCGCGACCAGGTCGGTCCCCTTGACGACCAGATCGTAGATCGGCACGACCGGCAGGTTGGTCTCCAGCCGCCGCCAGTTGGTGCCGTTGTCGAACGAGACGTAGACGCCGGTCTCGGTCCCGGCGTAGAGCAGCCCGTGCCGGGTCGGGTCGGCGCGGATCGTCCGCGTGAAGTCGTCGGCGGGGATGCCGCCGGTGATCCGCGTCCACCCCTTGCCGTAGTCGTCGGTGCGGTAGAGGTACGGCGCCGGGTCGTCGAGCTTGTAGCAGGTCGCGGCGAGGTAGCACATCGCCGGGTCGTGCGGGCAGGGCTCGATGATCGCGATCAGCGCCCGCTCTGGCAGATCGGGCGGCGTCACGTCCTGCCAGGTCGCGCCGCCGTCGCGCGAGAGGTGGACGAGGCCGTCGTCCGAGCCGGCCCAGAGGACGCCCGCCTCGTGCGGCGACTCGCGGAAGGCGAAGATCGTGCCGTAGATCTCCGCGCCGCTGTTGTCGGCGGTCAGCGGCCCGCCGGACGAGCCGAGGGTCGCCGGGTCGTTGCGGGTCAGGTCGGGGCTGAGCGTCTCCCAACTCGCCCCCTCGTCGGTCGAGCGGTGGACGACGTGCGAGGTGACGTAGAGGACGTCCGGGTCGTGCGGCGAGAACTCGACCGGGAAGGTCCACTGGAAGCGGTACTTCAGCCGATCGGCCCCCGCCCCGAAGCCCTGCAGCTCCGGCCAGACGGTCACGTTGCGCTTCTGTCCGGTCTGCGGGTTCCAGGCGATCAGCCGGCCGTGCCCCAGGCCGGTGCCGATGCCGCCGCCGAAGACCGTGTGCGGCGGCTTGGGGCTGACCGCGATGTAGCCGCTCTCGCCGCCGCCCGGCTCGACGTAGTCCTTCCAGCTGATCGCGCCCTCCGCGCTGAAGCTCGGCAGGCGCATCGCCCAGTTGTCCTGCTGCGAGCCGTAGACGTGGTACGGCGTCTGGTCGTCGGTCGTGACGTGGTAGAACTGCGCGGTCGGCTGGTTGAGGATGCTCGACCAGGACCGCCCGCCGTCGAACGAGACGCAGGCGCCGCCGTCGTTCCCCTCGATCAGCCGGTCGGAGTCGCGCGGGTCGATCCACAGGCCGTGGTTGTCGCCGTGCGGCGTCGGTACCTGGCTGAAGGTCTTACCGCCGTCGACCGACTTCCAGCAGGCCAGGTTGAGCACCCAGACCGTCTCGGCGTCTTGGGGGTCGGCGAAGACGTGCATGTAGTACCAGGGGCGGCGGCGCAGGTCGCCGCTGTCGGAGACGCGCTCCCAGCTCGCGCCGTAGTCCTCCGTGCGGTAGAGGCCGCTCTTGCCCTGCTCGGCCTCGATCAGCGCCCAGGCGCGCCCGGGGCGAGGGGCGACGGCCACCCCGATCTTGCCGATGGTGCCGTCCGGCAGCCCCCGGTTGCGGGTGATCTCGGTCCAGGTGTCGCCGCCGTCGGTCGACTGCCAGAGGCCGGAGTCCTCGCCGCCGCTGTGCATGGCGTGCGGGTACCGCTGCGCCTGCCAGAGCGTCGCGTAGAGGAGGCGCGGGTTGGTGGGGTCGAGCGCCAGGTCGATCGCGCCGGCGCGGTCGCTCTTGTAGAGGACCTTCTCCCAGGTCGCGCCACCGTCGGTCGAGCGGAAGACACCGCGCTCCTCGTTGCGCCCCCAGGCGTGCCCGAGCGCCGCCACGTAGACGACCTCGGGGTCCCGCGGGTGGACCACGATCGCGCCGATGTGGCGCGTGTCGCGCAGCCCGACGTTCCGCCAGGTCCGCCCGCCGTCGGTCGACTTGTAGACCCCGTCGCCGTGGGAGACGTTGCTGCGGATCGTCGCCTCGCCGGTGCCGGCGTAGATCACGTTCGGGTCGGCCTCGGCCACCGCGAGCGCGCCGACCGCCGCCGTCCCGAACTGCCCATCCGAGATGTTCTCCCAGTGCGAGCCGCCGTTGGTCGTCTTCCAGACGCCCCCGGCGCAGGCCCCGAAGTAGAAGGTCCCCCGCTCGGTCGGGTGCCCGGCCACCGCCACGACCCGCCCGCCACGGTGCGGCCCGATCAGCCGCCACTCCAGCGATCGAAAGAGATTGGCCCCGTTCGCTTCCACCCGTCCCCACTCCTTCCCGTGACGCTCGCCGGCCGGCCGCGCGCCGCGTTCGCGCGCCGCGCCGCTGATTCTCAACGGCCCCGCCGCTCCTGTCAAAGGGCGGCGCGGGCCGGGCGGCGGGCGGGCTGGCTCAGACCAGCCCGTAGCCAAGCGCCAGCGCCGCGTGCTGTAGCGGCAGGAGGAGGGCCGGCGCCGCGAGCGGCTGGTGGAAGAAGGGGGCCGTCGGGAGGGCGGGCCGGGCGCGCTCGTAGAGGGCGACGGCCGGCGCGTTGCCGTGCATCGAGGAGCAGTACAGCAGGCCGTGGACCCCCGGATAGGCGGCGTAGATGGCGCGCGACCAGTGCTGGGCGCGGGGCCGCGGGCCGGAATTGATCGCCATCGAGGCGCCGGCGCGGGTCGGCCACAGGCCGGTCAGATCGAGCAGCAGCAGATCGGCCGCGGTGGCGAACCCGGCCAGCCAGGGGTCGCGGGCGGTCCGGTCGATCAGGCGCGTCTGCTGGAAGACTTCGGCCACGCAGGTCGGGCCGCGCGCCGCGTAGAGGATGCCGCGCTCCTGCGCCCGCGGCGGCGGCAGGTGGTGATCGAAGCGCGAACCGCGCACGGGGCCGTAGGTGCGCCAGGTATGCCAGGCGGCGGCCCTCGCGCCGCCGCGGAAGTACACCCGCCACAGCTCGGTCCCGGCGGGCAGGGTCGCCAGGGCCGGGGCGATCCGCGCCAGTTCACCGATCGCCGGTGGCTGGGGGAACTTCGGCATCGCGCGCTAGAGATCCGCGGCCAGCGCCGCCGCCTCGACCGGGTCGCCGCCGGTGCGCAGCCAGTCGAGCGGGCTGACCGGCTCGCCCGCGACGACGAGATCGGGGTTCGGCTGCGTGAACCAGCGGTAGACGCCGACCGGGTGGAGGGCCGGGTCGAGGTGCGGCAGCACCCGCTCGATGCCCGGCACCAGGCGCCCCGGCGGCGGCGCGTCGAACTGGAAGGCCGGCAGGCGCCAGCCGTCCGCCAGCTTGATCCCGTAGAGGGAGCGCCGGGCCAGGCGCTGCCGCACCCGGCTGGCGTCGACACCCAACCAGCGCGCGGCCGCGGGCGCGGGCCAGGCGGTCGCCAGGAGCGCGGTGTACTCGGCCACCGTCCACGCCAGGGGGTCGTAGGCCACCGCCCCTTCCCCGATCGCGCCGGGCAGCGGGGCGAAGGAGAAGCCGGCGCGTTCGAGCGCCGCCCGCTCCCGCGGCGCCAGGTCGCGCTCGGGCGCCCCCACCCTGGAGCGGGCGGCAACCGCCGGATCGCCTCCAGCACCAGCCGCACCAGTTGCTGCGGCTCGCCCCGCAGCCCCACCCGCTCCAGATCGTCCGCCGTCAATGCCACCATGGCGGCCCTCCGCTCACGTCTTAACACGGCGTGAGACCTCGTGAGCAATCATAACTGGGGCGGGCCGGTCGGTCAAATCGCCGCGAGGCAGCCGGCAGCCGCGCGCGACACCCCCATTCGTCACGATCCGGGTTCGCCCCCAATGGGCCAGGGGCTGGTAGGATAGGGGGACGAACTCCTCGACAGCGCCTGAAAGGAGAGAGAGATGTGCCACCCCGAGGCCGGCGAGCCCTTCCGCGGCGCGACAATCCCCGAACAGGAGCTGGAGCTGCCGGTCGCGGAGGGGACGATCCGGACCACGCTCTACCGCGGCCCGGCCCCCCATGGGGGCGGTGCGGCGCCCGGAGTCGTCATCATCCACGACGTCTACGGGCATAGCGACTTCTACCGCGACATGGGCCGGCGCCTCGCCGCGGCCGGCTTCACGACACTCTTGCCCGACCTCTTCCACCGCCAGGGACCGATCCCCGGGCGCGACCGCGAGGCGGCCATGGCCCGCCGCGCCCGCTTCGACGAGCGCATCGCGCTGACCGATCTCGCGGCCGCGCTGCGCCACTTGCGCGAGGAGGAGGGCGCGGCGAGGGTGGGGGCGATCGGTTTCTGCATGGGCGGCACCCTGGCGATGCTGCTGGCCGCCCGCGAGCCGCTCGACGCGGGCGTCGTCTTCTACGGCTTCCCCGCCGCCCGCAACCGCGGCGAATTGGCCCCCTTCCAGGTGCTCGACGAGGCCGACCGGATCGCCGCCCCGCTCCTCGGCTTCTGGGGCGACCAGGACGCCGGGGTCGGGATGGACAACGTGCGGCGGCTCGACGAGGAGCTGACCCGCCACGGCAAGCCGCACGAGTTCACGATCTACCCCGGCCTGCCGCACGGCTTCCTGACCTTCGACGAGGGCGCGCCCTTCGGCCAGGAATCGCGCGACGCCTGGACGCGCACCCTCGCCTTCTTCGCCGACCGGCTGACCTGACGCGGCGGCGGCCCCGATTGTCGAAAATCGCCGCGGCCGTCGGGGGGTAGGGGCGGACCTGCGTGTCCGCCCGGCTTGCCCCACCACCGACGTCACAGACCGGGTAGGGGCTGCGGGCGGACCCGCGTACCCGCCCCTACACCGGGCGATGGTGGCGTTCCCCGAGATGATGGCGGACAATCGGATGGCACGAGGGAAGGCAGACGGTGAGCGACGAGGCGGTGCGCCGGGCAGGGGGCGGGCAGGGCGCGGAACCGGCGGCGCGGGGTGAACGCCCGATCGCCGGAGAGCCGGCAGCGCCCGCGGCGGCCGGGCCGCCGGGCGGCGGCAGCGCGCTGGAGGTGCTCGGCGTCTCCACCCGCCTCGGCCTGACCTCGTTCGGCGGCCCGATCGCCCACCTCGGCTATTTCCGCGAGGAGTACGTCGCGCGCCGCCGCTGGCTCGACGAGCAGACCTACGCCGACCTGGTGGCGCTCTGCCAGTTCCTCCCCGGCCCGGCCAGCAGCCAGGTCGGGATCGCGATCGGGATCGGGCGCGCCGGGCTCCTCGGCGGGCTGGCCGCCTGGCTCGGCTTCACCCTCCCCTCGGCCCTCGCCCTGGTGGCGTTCGCCCTGGGGGTGCGGGCGCTCGGGGTGACGGAGAGCGGCTGGCTCCAGGGATTGAAAATTGTCGCGGTCGCGGTCGTGGCGCAGGCCGTCTGGGGGATGGCGCGGCAGCTCGCCCCCGACCGCACGCGGGCGACGATCGCGATCGGGGCGGCGCTCGTCGCGCTGGCCTGGCAGTCGGCGCTCGCCCAGATCCTCGTCATCGCCGCGGCCGGGCTGCTCGGCTGGCGCCTGCTGCCGGCGGGCGAGATCGTCGCGCGCCCGCACGGCCGCGTCCCGGTCGGCCGCCGCCTCGCCGTCGCCTGCTGGGTCGCCTTCTTCGGGCTGCTGATCGCCCTGCCGCTGCTGCGCCAGGCCACCGCGAGCGGGGCGGTCGCGGTCTTCGACAGCTTCTACCGCGCCGGGTCGCTCGTCTTCGGCGGCGGCCACGTCGTGCTGCCGCTGCTCCAGGCCGAGGTCGTGCCGCCCGGCTGGCTGACGGACGAGCAGTTCGTTGCCGGCTACGGCGCGGCGCAGGCGGTGCCGGGGCCGCTCTTCACCTTCGCGGCCTACCTCGGCGCGGTGATCGCCCCGCTGCCGAACCCGATCGTCGGTGCGGCGGTGGCGCTCGTCGCCATCTTCCTCCCCTCGTTCCTGCTGGTGATCGGCGCGCTCCCCTTCTGGGACGCGCTGCGCGCCCGCCCCGCCTTCCAGGCCGCCCTGCGCGGGATCAACGCGGCGGTCGTCGGCATCCTCCTCGCCGCCCTCTACACCCCCGTCTGGACCAGCGCGACAGACGGGCCCCTTGCGGGGCCGGCGCCGTTCGCCCTCGCCCTCGCCGCCTTCGGGCTGCTGCAATTCTGGAAGCTCCCGCCCTGGCTCGTCGTCGCCCTGGCCGCGCTCGCCGGGGCCGCCCTCGCGGCGCTGACCTGAGCGCCCCCCCGGCCCCTTAACTCTGGGGGGAGAGGACGTGGATAGAGTTCCAGCCCTTTTAGAGAGGCAACCGGCTGGCCCCGGTCCTACTCCCCCCAGAGTTGGGGGGCCGGGGGGGCGCTTCCCACGCCGGGAGGGCGGCGATCTGCGGTAAGATAGCGGCGCCAGGTGAGCCGGCCTCGGCGCGACCGGAAAGCGGGGAGGAGAGTGCGCCATGCCCACCGTCGTCCTGCTCGGCACGCTCGACACCAAGGGGCTCGAATACGGCTTCTTGCGCGAGCGGGTCCGCGAGGCCGGCTGCGAGGTGCTCGTGATCGACGCGGGCGTGCAGGGCACGCCGCTCACCCACGCCGACCTGCCGCGCGAGGAGGTCGCGCGGGCGGCCGGGGCGGACGTCGCCGCGCTGGCGGCCGGCGGCGACCGCGGCGCCGCGGTGGCGACGATGGCGCGCGGCGCGACGGCGATCGTCGCGCGCCTGCACGGCGAGGGGCGGCTCGACGGCATCCTCGGCCTCGGCGGCTCGGGCGGCTCGGCGCTGGTGACGGCGGCGATGCGGGCACTGCCGGTCGGCGTCCCGAAGCTGATGGTCTCGACCGTCGCCTCGGGCGACACCCGCCCCTACGTCGGCGCGACCGACATCACGATGATGTACTCGGTGGTCGACATCGCCGGCATCAACCGCCTCTCCGCGCGCATCCTGTCGAACGCGGCGGCGGCGATCGCCGGCATGGCGCGCTCCTACGCCGGCGACAAGGCAGCCACGGAAGCCGCCGGGGCGAAGCCGCTGATCGGCGCGACGATGTTCGGCGTGACGACCCCGAGCGTGACCGAGGCCCGCCGCCTGCTGGAAGAGCGGGGCTACGAGGTGCTGGTCTTCCACGCCACCGGGACCGGCGGGCAGTCGCTGGAAGCCCTGGTGGACGGCGGCTTCCTCGCCGGCGTCCTCGACATCACCACGACCGAGCTGGCCGACGACCTGGTCGGCGGGGTGATGTCGGCCGGGCCGGGCCGGCTGGAGATCGCCGGGGCGCGCGGCCTGCCGCAGGTCGTCTCGCTCGGCGCGCTCGACATGGTCAACTTCGGGCCGCGCGACACGGTCCCGCCGCGGTTCCGGGGGCGCACCCTCTACGTCCACAACCCCACCGTGACGCTGATGCGGACCACGCCGGAGGAGTGCGCCGAGCTAGGCCGGCGGATCGCCCGCAAGCTCAACGCGGCGACCGGGCCGACCGCCCTCTTCATCCCCCTGCGCGGCGTCTCGGCGATCGCCACCGCGGGCCAGGTCTTCCACGACCCCGCCGCCGACCGGGCGCTCTTCGGCGCGCTGCGGGACACGATCGCCGGCAACGTCGAGGTCCACGAACTCGACCTGGACATCAACGACCCCCGCTTCGCCGCCGCGATGGCCGAGCGGCTGGCGGCGATGATCGCGGAGCGCGGGTCGTCCGACGCGGAGCGTGGAGCGTAGAGCGAACGGAGGGGGAGGCGGGGGGTGAGCGGAGTCCCGATCGCCGCGCCATTCGCGCACGCTCCACGCTCCACGCTCCACGCTCCACGACACAAGGAGGTGGCGGGCATGAATCGAACCGAGGCGCTGGCGCGGCTGCGGGCGCAGGTCGCGGCGGGGCGGGCGATCATCGGGGCCGGGGCGGGGACCGGGCTCTCGGCGAAGTGCGTCGAGGCGGGCGGGGCCGACCTGATCGTGATCTACAACTCGGGCCGCTTCCGGATGGCCGGGCGCGGCTCGCTGGCCGGGATGATGCCCTACGGCGACGCCAACGCGATCGTCGTCGAGATGGCGAGCGAGGTGCTGCCGATCGTCCGGCACACTCCCGTCCTCGCCGGCGTCTGCGGCACCGACCCCTTCCGGCTGATGCCCCCCTTCCTCCGGCAACTCAAGGAACTGGGCTTCACCGGCGTCCAGAACTTCCCCACCGTCGGCCTGATCGACGGCGTCTTCCGCCAGAACCTCGAAGAGACCGGGATGGGCTTCGACCTGGAGATCGAACTAATCCGCCAGGCCCGCGCGCTCGACCTGCTGACCACGCCCTACGTCTTCACGCCGGACGAGGCGCGGGCGATGGCGGCGGCCGGGGCCGACGTGCTGGTGCCGCACCTGGGCCTGACGACCAAGGGGGCGATCGGCGCCCGGACGGCGGTCACGCTCGACGACGCGGTCGCGCGCGTCCAGGCGCTGCACGACGCCGCCACGGCCGTCAACCCCGACATCCTGGTCCTCTGCCACGGCGGCCCGATCGCCGAGCCGGAGGACGCCGCCTACGTGCTGGCGCGCACGCGCGGCGTCGCCGGCTTCTTCGGCGCCTCCAGCGTCGAGCGCCTGCCGACCGAGATCGCGATCACCGAGAACATGCGCCGCTTCAAGGCGCTCACCCCGTCCGACGCCGCCTCGGCCGCATCGACCGGCGGCGACAGCTAACGCGGCCGATCGGCCCGTCGCACGGCGGGCAACCGCAGGGAGGAGCAGACCGATGCAGACACCAGGACAGGGTCAGCCGGGCGCGGTCGATCCGCGCGGCCTGCCGACGCAGACCTTCGACTGGGGGGCGATCAAGTGGTTCGTCACGCCCGGCCGGACGCCGGGGGCCGGCATCACCTTCGGGGAGGTCGTGCTCCTCCCCGGCCAGGGCCACGACCGCCACAACCACCCCCACTCCGAGGAAATCCTCTACGTCCTCTCCGGCGAGGGGGAGCAAATGCTCGACGACGGCACGCCCTTCCCCGTCCACCCCGGCGACACGATCTACGTGCCGACCGCCGTCTTCCACTCGACCCGCAACACCGGCTGGGAGCCGCTGCGCCTCCTCGCCCTCTACAACCCCGGCGGGCCGGAGAAGGATCTCGAAGGGCTGCCCGACTTCCGCGAGATCCCCGCGGGCCAGTTGCCGGGGCTGGTGCGGAAGTAACAGCCCTCCCAGACCCCCGACCTCAGGGGAAGGGGCACCGGGAGGGCCGCCCGTGCTCGCGATAAGCGGAGGGCGTTCGCGGACTGGGGTGGGCGGCGGTCGGGCCGGGGCGTCATCCTCTGGTCCCTCCCGCCGCACAGCCCCGTCGGCATCATCCGTAGGTCGGTCGCTGCGGCCAACCGGGCGGCGAGTTCTCCCAATCCTCCTGGCGGCCGTACGGCGTCACGTCGAGGAGGCTGTAGTCATTGCTGAGCCCTTCGACGCCGCGGGCGTAGGTCGAATAGGTGTGGAACACCCCACCATCGAGGCGGAAGAAGACGCTCAGCCCGTGCCCCTCGCCGGGCTGCTCGTCGGGCGGCATGAGCATGCCCGCCTGCTCGAGCTCGGCCGCGCCGCGGAAGTTGTACTCGATCGGGGCGACCGACGCGTCGAACGTGACGTGGAAGTCGTAGTTGAAGTCGCTCCCGTAGGACGAGTACCACGGCACGCCCCAGCCGCGCCGCGCCTTATACGCTTCGAGCTTGGCGAGCGGGGCGCGCGAGACGAGCGCGAAGGTCGTGTCGCGCTCGCGCAGCATGCTCAGGTCGCCGAGGGCGTCCACGTACCCGGTGCAGCCCATGCAGCCCGCCTCCCAGCGCGGATCGAACATGAAGTGGTAGACGATCAGCTGGCGGCGCCCCTCGAACAGGTCCGGCAATCCGACCTCACCGTCGGGACCGGTGAAGGTGTAGTCCTTCTCGATCCTGACCATCGGCAACCGGCGGCGGGCGGCGCTCAGCGCGTCACGCGCCCGCGTGACCTCCTTCTCCCTGGCCAGCAACGCCTTCCGGGCGGCTAGCCACTCGTCATAGGCGGCGATCGGCGGGTGGGCGATCTTCGCGGTCGTCATGGTGCGTCGTCCTCCTTGCTCACCTGTGCAACGCGACATCGATCCGGACCTCCCCCACCATAGCACACCTGTTCTGATGGCGCTTCTCCTCGATTGCGGTCTTGCGCCCCCGGCGTACCCACGGCGGAGCAGTCGGCCCGTTACTGACTTCGCCGAAAAACCTGAGACAATAGGCCCGCGGCGGCTTGATGAGGCCAGGTGGCCGCAGGCCGCCGCGAGCCAACGCGCGACTCCGCGGAACCGGAAGGAGAGTGCGTAGCCTATGACATCACTCCCGGCGGTCGGCTTCATCGGACTCGGGGCCATGGGCGGCCCGATGGCGCGCAACCTGCTCCGCGCGGGCTATCCGCTCCGGGCGTTCGATCTGGACCCGGATCGCCTCGCGGCCTGCGTGGCCGCGGGCGCGACCGCGGGAACCGGCGCGGCGGAGGTCGTGGCGCGGGCGGCGGTGGTGCTGACGAGCCTGCCCAGCTCGGACGCCTTCGTCCAGGTCGCGGAAGGGGATCTGTTGCCGGGGGCGCGACCGGGGCAGACCTTCATCGACCTGGGCACCACGACCCCCCCGAGACGCGGCGGCTGGCGGCGCGCTTCGCCGAGCGCGGCGCGGTCCTGCTCGACGTGCCGGTCAGCGGCGGCCCCGGCGGCGCCGAACGGGCCGACCTGTACCTCTTCGCCGGGGGCGACGAGTCGGCGCTGGCGCGCGTCCGGCCCCTGCTGGAGACGATCGGCGGCGCCGCCCGCCTCACCCACTGCGGGCCGGCCGGGAGCGGCCAGGTCGTCAAGGGCGTCAACCAGTTGATGATGGGCCTCGGCAACGCGGCCTACCTCGAAGCGCTGGCCTTCGGCGTGCGCGCGGGCGTCGACCCGGCGACGATCCGGCGGGCGATCGGCGACACCGGCCGCTGGCGCGCCGATTTCAGCGGCGTCGCCGGCCAGGCCGCGGCGGGCCGGGGCGAGGAGGTCGGCGTCAAGTTCCGCGAGCTGCCCTACTTCCTGCGCGAGGCGGCGGAACGCGGCTTCGCCCTGCCGCTCACCCGCACCCTCCACGCCTTCTGCGACGCCGGCGAGCGGGTGACGATCGACGACAACCGCCCCGCGCCCTCCTTCTGGCGCCAGCTCCTCGACGGCGGGCCGCCACCGGGCCGCGGCGGCGACTGAAGGCCCGGACGCCGGCCCCGCCGGGTGGCAGTCTCCCGGCCGCGATGGTACCGTAGGAGTCGGTGTCGCGGGGACGCGCGAGGGTCGGGACGCGGCAGGCCGGGAGCGGGCTGGTGGCGGACGAGCAGGCGACGACAGCGCAACAGAGCGGGCCAGTGGCGCGCCGGGGCGAGACCGGCCGCACGCGCGAGTTGGTCATCCTCAACGCGATCGCCGAGGCGCTGAACAGCGCGCCCGATGTGCGACAGGCGCTCGGCCGCACCCTCACCCTGGTCGCCGATCTCCTCGGGCTGCGCACCGGCTGGGTCTGGCTGCTCGACGCCGAGACGGGGCAATTCTACAGCGCCGCCGCGCGACACCTGCCGCCCTACCTGCGCGAGCCGGTGCGGATGACCGGCAAGCACTGCTGGTGCATCGAGTCCTTCCTCGACGGCGAGCTCGCCCCGCGGAACATCGACGTGATGGAGTGCAGCCGCCTCCGCGCCGCGCCGCGCGACGGGGCCGTCGACCAGACGGCGGGCCTCCGCTTCCACGCCAGCATCCCCCTCTACTTCGGCGACCAGCCCCTCGGGATCATGAACGTCACCAGCCCCACCCGGCGGAAGTTGACCCGCCAGGAGTTGCGCCTCCTCTCCACCATCGCCTATCAGGTCGGGATCGCGATCGAGCGCGCGCGGCTGGCCGACGAGAGCACCCGGCTGGCCCGCGCCGAGGAGCGCGCCCGGATCGCCCGCGAGATCCACGACACGCTCGCGCAGGGGCTCACCGCGATCGCGCTGCACCTCGAAGGGGCTGCACCTGCTGGAGCGCGACCCGGCGCGGGCGCGCGAGCGCCTCGACCGGGCGCTCGCCACCGCGCGCGACAATCTCGAAGAGGCGCGGCGCTCGGTCCTCAACCTCCGCACCGAGCCGCTCGCCGGCCGCCCGCTGCCCGAGGCGCTCGGCGCGCTGGCGCGGGCCGTCACCGGCGAGACCGGCGTGCGCGTCCAGGTCCAGGCGGGCGGCGCCCCGCCCCTGCCGCTGCGCGTCGAGGCCGAACTCTTCCGCATCGCGCAGGAGGCGCTGACCAACGTGCGGCGGCACGCGCGGGCGACCGAGGCCACGCTCACCCTGCGCGCGGGTGGCGGCGCCGTCCGGCTGACCATCCGCGACGACGGGCGGGGCTTCGACCCGCGCGCCGTCGGCGCGGGCCACTACGGGATCCTCGGGATGCGGGAGCGGGCCAAGCTGCTCGGTGGCGGGCTGCGCATCGCGAGCCGGCCGGGCGGCGGCACGACGATCCGCGTCACCGTGCCGCTGCCGGAGGAGCGCGAGCGATGATCCGCGTGCTGGTCGTCGACGATCACCCGATCGTCCGGCAGGGCCTGGTGGCGGTGCTGGGGGACGAGGCCGACTTCGCGGTCGTCGGGTCGGCGGGCGCGGTGGACGAGGCGGTCGCGCTGGTGGCCCGCCTCCAGCCCGACGTGATCCTGCTCGACCTCGAACTCGGCGACCGGGACGGCGTCGCGGCGATCCCGCGCTTCAAGGACGCCAGCCCCGCCAGCCGCGTCCTCGTCTTCACCGCCTACGACACCGACGAGCGCGTCTTCGGCGCGATCCGCGCCGGGGCCGGCGGCTACCTCCTCAAAGGGGCGCCGACCGAGGAGATCGCGCGCGGCATCCGCAACGTCCACGGCGGCGGCTCGCACCTGGCGCCGCGCGTCGCGGCGCGCGCGTCCTGGCGGAGGTGAACGCCCCGCGCCGCGGCGACCTGCTCAGCCCGCGCGGTGCGAAGTCCTGCGCCTCGTCGCCGAGGGCCTCTCCAACAAGGAGATCGGCCGCCGCCTCGCCATCTCCGAGCGCACCGCCCGCTTCCACGTCACCTCGATCCTCAACAAACTCGGCGCCAGCACCCGCGCCCAGGCCGTCGCCCTCGCGACGCAGCGCGGCGTCCTCTAACACGGCCCGGCGGCTGAAGCCGCGGCTGGGGCCTGCGGGCCGCGAAGCCTCCCTACGGAGGCTGGGACCGGGATACAGTTTCAGACTTCCCCGATAAGCACTCACCGTGGATCGGTCCCAGCCCGCGCAGGCGGGCTTCGTGGCCTGCAGGCCGATAGGCGCGGCTTCAGCCGCCAGCCCCCTTCGCCACGGCTCCACTCTTCCGCCCCCCTGTCCGATCCGCCAGGCCAGCCGTTGCCGGACTCGCGCGGCCGACCTGTCCGCGCGTCCGATGGCGCGCGGCGACGGCCGGCGCATACTCGATAGGAGACAACGCAACTCGTGCCAGGCCCGGAAGACCGGCCGAGTTGCCACGACTGAACTGCTATCCATTCGAGAGGAGGACGGACACGATGCGACAGACTGCCCTGATCACCGGCGCCTCGCGCGGCCTCGGGCTGGCCCTGGCCCGCCAACTCGCCGCGGACGGCTGGACCCTCATCCTCGACGCGCGTGGCGGGGAGGCGCTGGAGGACGCCCGCGCCGAACTCTCCCCGCTGACCGACGCGATCGCCATCCCCGGCGACGTGACCGACCCCGCGCACCGGGCGGCGCTGGCCGGGGCGGCGCGCCGGGTCGGCGGCCTGGATGCGGTCGTCAACAACGCCAGCATCCTGGGGCCGAGCCCGCAGCCGGCCCTGCTCGACTACCCGCTCGACACGCTCGAAACCGTCTACCGCACCAACGTGATCGCGCCGCTGGCGCTGCTCCAGGCCGTGCGGCCGTCCCTGAAGCCGGGCGCGCGGATCGTCAACGTCACCAGCGACGCGGCGGTGGAGCCCTACGGTGGCTGGGGCGGCTACGGGTCGAGCAAGGCCGCCCTGGAGCAACTCTCGAACATCCTCGCCGCCGAGCGGCCCGACCTCCGCGTCTACTGGGTCGATCCGGGCGACATGCGCACCCGGATGCACCAGGAAGCCTTCCCCGGCGAGGACATCAGCGACCGCCCGCTGCCCGAGACGAGCGTGCCCGGCTTCGTCGCGCTGCTGACCGGCGACCACCCCAGCGGGCGCTACGCCGCCCGCGCCCTGGCCCCCGAGCGCGCGGAACCGGTCGCCACGGCGGCGCGGTAACGCTCTCAGGCCCAGCGGTCGCGCCTGGGCCGCCGCGCGCCACCGCGGGAGACACGGAAGGAGCAGCGACATGGCCGACGAACTTCTCGCCGCCGTCGAGCGCGAGGTGCTGGGCTGGCCCGGCGTCACCAGGACCCTGGCGCGGGGTGGCCCGGTCGAGGGCGGGTGGGTGATTCCGCCCGCCACCGTCTACAACCTCGGCCGGCGGCATCTCGGCCACATCCACGAAGGCGGCGTGGCCGACATCACCTTCCCCCGGGCGATCTGCGACGAACTGGTCGCGTCCGGGCGGGCCGAGCCGCACGGGGGCGGCTTACCGGGCGTCGTGAGCTATCGGCTCCGCGCCCCCGAAGACGTGCCGGGCGCCGTCGCGCTCTTCCGCCTGAGCTACGACCGCGCGCGGGCGTCCGCCGAGCGCCGCGGCACGGGCCCGGCGGGCGGAGCGCGCGCCCCGGAGGCCGCGCCGACACCCTGCCGCGATGCGGAACTGCACGAGGAGCTGTCATGACCGCGATCCTGGACGATCCCATCCCGCGCGCGACCAAGCACGCGACAGTGGGCCTCGGCCCGCTCGACTTCGAGCTGCCGCCGGACCTGGAGGCGGGCGAGCCGCCGGAGGCGCGCGGCCTGGCCCGCGACGCGGTGCGGCTGCTGGTCTCCCGGCGGTCCACCGACCGCGTCACCCACGCCCGGTTCCGCGACCTCGACCGCTTCCTCGCGCCCGGCGACCTCCTGGTGCTCAACACCAGCGGCACCCTCAACGCCGCCCTCCACGCCACCCGCGCGGACGGCGCCCCGCTCGAACTGCACCTCTCCACCCGGCTGCCGGCCGACCTCTGGTCCGTCGAGGTCCGCCGGCCGGGCGCCGGCGGCACGCAGCCATTCCGCCACGCTACGGGCGGCGAGACGCTGCGCCTCCCGGCGGGTGGGGCCGCGACCCTCCACACGCCCTACCGCCCGGACGAGCGGGCCGCGCCGGGGGTCGGCACACGGCTCTGGATCGCCACGCTGGACCTACCGGAATCGCTCGACGACTACTTGAACCGCCACGGCTCCCCGATCCGCTACGGCTACGTCAAGGAGTCCTGGCCGCTCGCCTACTACCAGACCGTCTACGCCACCGAGGCGGGCAGCGCCGAGATGCCCTCCGCCGGCCGCGCCTTCACCCCGGAACTCCTGACCCGGCTGGTCGCGCGCGGCGTGGGGGTCGCGCCGCTGCTCCTGCACACCGGCGTCGCCAGCCTGGAGGATCACGAGCCCCCCTACGAAGAACCCTACCGCGTGCCGCTCGCCACGGCGCGGCTGGTCAACGCGACGCGGGCCGGCGGCGGGCGCGTCGTGGCGGTCGGCACGACGGTCGTGCGGGCGCTGGAGACCGTCACCGACGCGGCGGGGACGGCGCACCCCGGCGCGGGCTGGACCGGGCTCGTCATCACCCCGGAGCGCGGCCTGCGCGCGGTCGACGCGCTGCTGACCGGGCTGCACGAGCCGCGCGCCTCCCACCTGGCGATGCTCGAAGCCCTCGCCGGGCGCGACCACCTCCGCACCGTCTACGACGCCGCCCTGCGCGAACGCTACCTCTGGCACGAGTTCGGCGACCTCCACCTGCTCCTGCCGTAGCGACGCGCCATGAATCCGCCCGGGGAGATGATGCATGCAAATCACCAGCCTCCACCACAGCGCACTCGTCACCGCCGACCTCGCCCGCCTCCGCAACTTTTATGTCGAGATCCTCGGCTTCCGCCCGATCGGCGGCTTCGCGGATCACAACATCCTCTTCCTCGCCGCCGGCGACCTGACGATCGAGATCGAGCAAGTGCAGGAAGTCGGCGGGCCGGCGCGCGGGCGCGGCTGGCACCACCTGGCGCTGGAAGTCGAGGATCTCGACGCGGCCTACGCCGAACTGACGGCGCGGGGCGTCCCGTTCCAGGCTCCACCCGCCGGCTTCCCCGCGGACGCGCCGCTGCTGCGGATCGCCTTCCTCACCGACCCCGACGGCAACCTGCTCGAACTGGTCCAGCCGCTCGGGCGCCGCTACCCACTCCTGCCACCCGCGATGGCCGCACCGGGCCCGCAACCCTGACGGCCCGCCCGTGGTACGTTTCTTCCGGCTCGGCGGTCATGCGCGAAGTGCTTCGGTGTCTCAGAAGGAATATCATGGAGTGGGGCATGGAGGGTGACCTGTGGCGGAGCCGGATCGACCCCCTCGGCCTGGACGAACTGCTCGCCGCGGCAGCGCCCGACGCCCCCGGCACATAGCGCAGCCGGCCGCCGCCCCCAGCCGGCCCCGCGCCGCCGGCCTCGACCACGCGCCGCGAGAGGAGGAGCGATGCCCGCGTTTATCTGCGTCACCTGCGGCACCCAGTTCGCCCCCACCCCCGCCCCGCCCGCGCGCTGCCCGGTCTGCGAAGACGAGCGGCAATACGTCGGCCACGGGGGGCAGCAGTGGACGACCCCCGAGGAATTGCGCCGGGATCACCGCGCTGTCGTCAGGCCGATCGAGCCGGGCTTGACCGGCATCGGGGTGGAGCCGTCGTTCGCCATCGGGCAACGGGCGCTCCTCGTCCAGGCGCCGGGCGGCAACGTCCTCTGGGATTGCGTCAGCCTCCTCGACGACCCGACCGTCGCGGCGGTGCGCGCGCTCGGCGGGATCGCCGCCATCGCCATCTCCCATCCCCACTACTACGGGGCGATGGTCGAGTGGGCGCAGGCCTTCGACGCGCCGATCTTCCTGCACGAGGCCGAGCGCCCCTGGGTGCTGCGTCCCGACCCCCTCGTGCGGTTCTGGGACGGCGAGACGCGCGTGCTCGGCGCGGGGCTGACCCTGATCCGCTGCGGCGGGCACTTCCCCGGCGGGCAGGTCCTCCACTGGGCGGCGGGGGCCGCGGGGCGGGGGGCGCTGCTCACCGGCGACATCATCACCGTCGTCGCCGACCGCCGCCGGGTCAGCTTCATGTACAGCTACCCGAATCTGCTCCCGCTCCCCGCCGCGGCGGTGCGGCGGATCGCCGCGGCGGTCGCCCCCTTCCCCTTCGACCGCCTCTACGGCGCCTGGTGGGACCGCGTCGTGCCGGCCGACGGGGCGGGCGTCGTCCGCCGCTCCGCCGAGCGGTATGTCGCCATCCTGGGCGCGGACACGCCCCCCACGCCGTCCCCCGCGCCGGCCAACCCCTGATCGACACGCCCGAAACCGGGCGACGGCGGACCACCACCGCCGCGCCGCGTGCGGGACCCGATCTGCTCTCCTCCACGGAGGGAGACCCGGCACGGTTTCGCGGATCGGAGGCGGGAACGGGGTGGCGAGCGGCTTGGACACCCGGCAAGTGCTGGAGTTGGTCTCCGCCGTCCTCGGCGCGGAACCGCTGGGGGCCGCGCACCTGCCCTTCGGCCACAGCAGCGTCAGCTACGACGTGGCGCTGCCGGGGCGGAACGTGATCGTGCGCACCAACGCGCGGCCGGAGGTCTTCGCCAGGACCGGGCACAACCTCGCGATCCTCGCCGGGCTGGGGCTGCCGGTGCCGCGCCTGCTCGCCGCGGACCTGACCAAGTCGCGCTACCCCGCCGCCTACCTGATCCTCGACAAGATCCCGGGGCGCGACCTGCGCTACGAGCTCGCCGGCATGACCGCCGCGCAGATGACGCGGCTCGCCGGGTGGATCGTCGCCTTCCAGCGCCGCGTGGCGACCCTGCCGCCCGGCGCCGCCTTCGGCTGGGCGCCGATCGGCGGACGCGGCCCGTTCCCCTCCTGGGAGGGGCTGATCCGATCCGAGCTGCGCGGCCGCGCGGGCAGGCCCCAAGAGGCCGCCATCGCCGACCTGACCGCGCGCCTCGAACGGGCGCTGCCCCGGTTCGCGCCCCATTTCGCGGGGGTGCGGCCGGGGTGCTTCCTCGACGACGTGACGATCAAGAACGTGATCGTGCAGGCGGGCGAGCTTCAGGGGCTGATCGATTTCGACTGCGTCTGCTACGGCGACCCCCTGTACACGGTCGGCCTCACCGCAGCGGGCGTGGTCAGCGATGTCGGGCTGCACGAACTGTTCTATGTCGAGGAACTGTGCCGCTGCTGGGGCCTGGACGGCCGGCATCGGCAGATCGTCGCCCTCTACTCGGCGCTGCATGCCCTCAACTTCCTGCGCCAGTTCACCGCCGGCGAGACCGCGGAGTGGACGCAGCGGATGGTCGAGGCTGCCCGGCAATGGCTGGCGCCGCTGGAGTAACCCTTATCCTCCCCGGCGCGCCGACACCCCCGCCCTGTCATCCTGAGCGCAGCGAAGGATCGGTATCCCTGGCACCGGATGATGTCGTCCGCCACACGGGTGCCAGCGAAACCGATCCTTCGCTGCGGCTCAGGATGACAGGGCAGGGGTCTGCGCCTGCCTGGGAGATACGGGCTGGTTTCGGCCGTCCACCGCGCCCTTTCCATTACTGCCGGCCGCCCGCGGAACGGATTGGCGGGGAGCGATGACCGGCGCTCGGGGAAGATGGGCGGCTACGGGCGCTGCCCGATCACTTGCTGGAACCGCTCGCAGGCCCGGCCCCAGGCGTCGGGGTCCGCGGGATGATAGGTCGCCGGCGGGAACGAGGCCGCGACCAGCCGCCGGCCCTCCCCCAGATCGGCGAGCTGGCCGAGGGCGAGCAGTTGCAGCAGCAGGTTGCCGATCGCCGTCGCCTCCTCCGGCCCGGCCCAGACCGGGCGGCCGAGCGCGTCCGCCGTCCACTGGCAGAGCAGCCCGTTCCGCGCGCCGCCGCCGACCAGGTGCAGCCCCGCGAAGCGCGTCCCGACCAGCCCCTCGATCCGCTCCAGCACCGCGCGATGCTTGAGCGCCAGGCTCTCGAGCGCGCAGCGCAGCACCGCGCCGTCGTCCCCCGGCGCCGGCTGGCCGGTGCGGCGGCAGAACTCGCGGATCGCGCGCGGCATGTCCGGCGGGTTGACGAACGCCGGGTCGTCGGGGTCGATGGCCGCGGCGAAGGGGGGCGCGGCGGCGGCGAGCGCCAGGTCGTCCTCGTGCGAACGGGACTGCCCGTCGCGCGCCCAGGCGCGGCGGCACTCCTGCACGATCCAGAGGCCGGTCATGTTCTTCAGCAGCCGGAAGGTCCCGCCCGCGCCGATCTCGTTGGTCACGTTCTCCGCCAGCGCCCGCTCCGTGATCACCGGCGCGGCGACCTCGGTCCCGACCAGCGACCAGGTGCCGCAGCTCAGGTAGGCGAACGGCCGGTCGGCGGCGGGGGCCGGCCCCGCCCCCCCCGCCGGGGCGGGGGCGGGGGCCGCGCCCCCGGCGCCCCGGGCCGCGGCCCGCCCCGGCTCCACGCGCACCGCCGGGAGGCTCGCGCCGGCCGGCGTCCCCCGCGCGCCCCCCCGGACGTCCAGGGCGCCGGGCCACCCCCCCCCCCCGCGCCGGTCGCGGGCCCCGTCAATCGTGAACGGGCTAGAGATGGGCACCAGTGAAATCCGCCCCCTGCAACTGGGCGAACAGCAGCCGGGCAGCAAGTAAATTACACTGGATGAACGTCGCTTCTTGTAGGTCGGCACCCATCAGATCCGCACCAGCAAGGCTCGCACGGAAGAAGTTGGCGCGCGGCAACTTGGTGCCCCATAAATGCGCAGTATCCAGGTTGCTCCACGAGAAGTTGGAGGACTCGAAGTGCGCTTCATACAACTGCGCACCCCGCAAGTCCGCCCGGACTAAGTCGAAGGACGCAGCTTCGCCATTGCCGAGATACCGTTCGCGCTCCCGGAACACCTGTAAGATAGCCTCGACATCAGGCGAAGGTTGCATCATAGGCAAAGTTTGATCTAGGCCAATTTCCTGTGCTAAGAGATGCAATTGTCGGTAATCGACTTGCTGGACGGGAGCATTCACACGGACATACATGGTAAGTATCTGCATGATCGGCCAGTGATCACGCTCTGAGTCTCGCGCAATCCGTCCCAACGCATAGATACCACCGAGACGGAGTTCAAGGCGTTTCTCCCCGCCCTCGTCCACCGCTCCCAACTGTTCAATCGCCTGCGTGAAGCGTTCGGTGATCTGCCTCTCCTGCGTCAGTCGCTCCTGCTCCCGATTCGCCTGCTGGTTCTCGATCTGGTTATCCAGATTGATTTGCTGGTTCCGCTGATTGACTTGCAGGTTCCTCCAGGTAAAGTAAGCGCCAACAGCGAGAACTGCCCAACCCAAGATCTGGACGACAGTCCTTGCGAACTCGTTGGCCTCCTGTGTCGAGTTTGGTCCCACAGCGAAGAACAGGGCAATCAGTGAGGCGAGCGTAACCAGGGCCAAGAATCCCCATTGCCACCACCGCCGAAGATCTCTCTTCATAGCATCCCCCCACGGCCGCGATAATGCCGGAACTGCTCAAGGACATCAGGTAATGGGGCACCCACTCGATGGTACGCTATGGACGCGCTGACAGCCACAAAATACAAGATGCTCTAGCACAATAATCCCCTGTCCGATCCGCCAGGCCAGCCGTTGCCGGACTCGCGCGGCCGACCTGTCCGCGCGTCCGATGGCGCGCGGCGACGGCCGGCGCATACTCGATAGGAGACAACGCAACTCGTGCCAGGCCCGGAAGACCGGCCGAGTTGCCACGACTGAACTGCTATCCATTCGAGAGGAGGACGGACACGATGCGACAGACTGCCCTGATCACCGGCGCCTCGCGCGGCCTCGGGCTGGCCCTGGCCCGCCAACTCGCCGCGGACGGCTGGACCCTCATCCTCGACGCGCGTGGCGGGGAGGCGCTGGAGGACGCCCGCGCCGAACTCTCCCCGCTGACCGACGCGATCGCCATCCCCGGCGACGTGACCGACCCCGCGCACCGGGCGGCGCTGGCCGGGGCGGCGCGCCGGGTCGGCGGCCTGGATGCGGTCGTCAACAACGCCAGCATCCTGGGGCCGAGCCCGCAGCCGGCCCTGCTCGACTACCCGCTCGACACGCTCGAAACCGTCTACCGCACCAACGTGATCGCGCCGCTGGCGCTGCTCCAGGCCGTGCGGCCGTCCCTGAAGCCGGGCGCGCGGATCGTCAACGTCACCAGCGACGCGGCGGTGGAGCCCTACGGTGGCTGGGGCGGCTACGGGTCGAGCAAGGCCGCCCTGGAGCAACTCTCGAACATCCTCGCCGCCGAGCGGCCCGACCTCCGCGTCTACTGGGTCGATCCGGGCGACATGCGCACCCGGATGCACCAGGAAGCCTTCCCCGGCGAGGACATCAGCGACCGCCCGCTGCCCGAGACGAGCGTGCCCGGCTTCGTCGCGCTGCTGACCGGCGACCACCCCAGCGGGCGCTACGCCGCCCGCGCCCTGGCCCCCGAGCGCGCGGAACCGGTCGCCACGGCGGCGCGGTAACGCTCTCAGGCCCAGCGGTCGCGCCTGGGCCGCCGCGCGCCACCGCGGGAGACACGGAAGGAGCAGCGACATGGCCGACGAACTTCTCGCCGCCGTCGAGCGCGAGGTGCTGGGCTGGCCCGGCGTCACCAGGACCCTGGCGCGGGGTGGCCCGGTCGAGGGCGGGTGGGTGATTCCGCCCGCCACCGTCTACAACCTCGGCCGGCGGCATCTCGGCCACATCCACGAAGGCGGCGTGGCCGACATCACCTTCCCCCGGGCGATCTGCGACGAACTGGTCGCGTCCGGGCGGGCCGAGCCGCACGGGGGCGGCTTACCGGGCGTCGTGAGCTATCGGCTCCGCGCCCCCGAAGACGTGCCGGGCGCCGTCGCGCTCTTCCGCCTGAGCTACGACCGCGCGCGGGCGTCCGCCGAGCGCCGCGGCACGGGCCCGGCGGGCGGAGCGCGCGCCCCGGAGGCCGCGCCGACACCCTGCCGCGATGCGGAACTGCACGAGGAGCTGTCATGACCGCGATCCTGGACGATCCCATCCCGCGCGCGACCAAGCACGCGACAGTGGGCCTCGGCCCGCTCGACTTCGAGCTGCCGCCGGACCTGGAGGCGGGCGAGCCGCCGGAGGCGCGCGGCCTGGCCCGCGACGCGGTGCGGCTGCTGGTCTCCCGGCGGTCCACCGACCGCGTCACCCACGCCCGGTTCCGCGACCTCGACCGCTTCCTCGCGCCCGGCGACCTCCTGGTGCTCAACACCAGCGGCACCCTCAACGCCGCCCTCCACGCCACCCGCGCGGACGGCGCCCCGCTCGAACTGCACCTCTCCACCCGGCTGCCGGCCGACCTCTGGTCCGTCGAGGTCCGCCGGCCGGGCGCCGGCGGCACGCAGCCATTCCGCCACGCTACGGGCGGCGAGACGCTGCGCCTCCCGGCGGGTGGGGCCGCGACCCTCCACACGCCCTACCGCCCGGACGAGCGGGCCGCGCCGGGGGTCGGCACACGGCTCTGGATCGCCACGCTGGACCTACCGGAATCGCTCGACGACTACTTGAACCGCCACGGCTCCCCGATCCGCTACGGCTACGTCAAGGAGTCCTGGCCGCTCGCCTACTACCAGACCGTCTACGCCACCGAGGCGGGCAGCGCCGAGATGCCCTCCGCCGGCCGCGCCTTCACCCCGGAACTCCTGACCCGGCTGGTCGCGCGCGGCGTGGGGGTCGCGCCGCTGCTCCTGCACACCGGCGTCGCCAGCCTGGAGGATCACGAGCCCCCCTACGAAGAACCCTACCGCGTGCCGCTCGCCACGGCGCGGCTGGTCAACGCGACGCGGGCCGGCGGCGGGCGCGTCGTGGCGGTCGGCACGACGGTCGTGCGGGCGCTGGAGACCGTCACCGACGCGGCGGGGACGGCGCACCCCGGCGCGGGCTGGACCGGGCTCGTCATCACCCCGGAGCGCGGCCTGCGCGCGGTCGACGCGCTGCTGACCGGGCTGCACGAGCCGCGCGCCTCCCACCTGGCGATGCTCGAAGCCCTCGCCGGGCGCGACCACCTCCGCACCGTCTACGACGCCGCCCTGCGCGAACGCTACCTCTGGCACGAGTTCGGCGACCTCCACCTGCTCCTGCCGTAGCGACGCGCCATGAATCCGCCCGGGGAGATGATGCATGCAAATCACCAGCCTCCACCACAGCGCACTCGTCACCGCCGACCTCGCCCGCCTCCGCAACTTTTATGTCGAGATCCTCGGCTTCCGCCCGATCGGCGGCTTCGCGGATCACAACATCCTCTTCCTCGCCGCCGGCGACCTGACGATCGAGATCGAGCAAGTGCAGGAAGTCGGCGGGCCGGCGCGCGGGCGCGGCTGGCACCACCTGGCGCTGGAAGTCGAGGATCTCGACGCGGCCTACGCCGAACTGACGGCGCGGGGCGTCCCGTTCCAGGCTCCACCCGCCGGCTTCCCCGCGGACGCGCCGCTGCTGCGGATCGCCTTCCTCACCGACCCCGACGGCAACCTGCTCGAACTGGTCCAGCCGCTCGGGCGCCGCTACCCACTCCTGCCACCCGCGATGGCCGCACCGGGCCCGCAACCCTGACGGCCCGCCCGTGGTACGTTTCTTCCGGCTCGGCGGTCATGCGCGAAGTGCTTCGGTGTCTCAGAAGGAATATCATGGAGTGGGGCATGGAGGGTGACCTGTGGCGGAGCCGGATCGACCCCCTCGGCCTGGACGAACTGCTCGCCGCGGCAGCGCCCGACGCCCCCGGCACATAGCGCAGCCGGCCGCCGCCCCCAGCCGGCCCCGCGCCGCCGGCCTCGACCACGCGCCGCGAGAGGAGGAGCGATGCCCGCGTTTATCTGCGTCACCTGCGGCACCCAGTTCGCCCCCACCCCCGCCCCGCCCGCGCGCTGCCCGGTCTGCGAAGACGAGCGGCAATACGTCGGCCACGGGGGGCAGCAGTGGACGACCCCCGAGGAATTGCGCCGGGATCACCGCGCTGTCGTCAGGCCGATCGAGCCGGGCTTGACCGGCATCGGGGTGGAGCCGTCGTTCGCCATCGGGCAACGGGCGCTCCTCGTCCAGGCGCCGGGCGGCAACGTCCTCTGGGATTGCGTCAGCCTCCTCGACGACCCGACCGTCGCGGCGGTGCGCGCGCTCGGCGGGATCGCCGCCATCGCCATCTCCCATCCCCACTACTACGGGGCGATGGTCGAGTGGGCGCAGGCCTTCGACGCGCCGATCTTCCTGCACGAGGCCGAGCGCCCCTGGGTGCTGCGTCCCGACCCCCTCGTGCGGTTCTGGGACGGCGAGACGCGCGTGCTCGGCGCGGGGCTGACCCTGATCCGCTGCGGCGGGCACTTCCCCGGCGGGCAGGTCCTCCACTGGGCGGCGGGGGCCGCGGGGCGGGGGGCGCTGCTCACCGGCGACATCATCACCGTCGTCGCCGACCGCCGCCGGGTCAGCTTCATGTACAGCTACCCGAATCTGCTCCCGCTCCCCGCCGCGGCGGTGCGGCGGATCGCCGCGGCGGTCGCCCCCTTCCCCTTCGACCGCCTCTACGGCGCCTGGTGGGACCGCGTCGTGCCGGCCGACGGGGCGGGCGTCGTCCGCCGCTCCGCCGAGCGGTATGTCGCCATCCTGGGCGCGGACACGCCCCCCACGCCGTCCCCCGCGCCGGCCAACCCCTGATCGACACGCCCGAAACCGGGCGACGGCGGACCACCACCGCCGCGCCGCGTGCGGGACCCGATCTGCTCTCCTCCACGGAGGGAGACCCGGCACGGTTTCGCGGATCGGAGGCGGGAACGGGGTGGCGAGCGGCTTGGACACCCGGCAAGTGCTGGAGTTGGTCTCCGCCGTCCTCGGCGCGGAACCGCTGGGGGCCGCGCACCTGCCCTTCGGCCACAGCAGCGTCAGCTACGACGTGGCGCTGCCGGGGCGGAACGTGATCGTGCGCACCAACGCGCGGCCGGAGGTCTTCGCCAGGACCGGGCACAACCTCGCGATCCTCGCCGGGCTGGGGCTGCCGGTGCCGCGCCTGCTCGCCGCGGACCTGACCAAGTCGCGCTACCCCGCCGCCTACCTGATCCTCGACAAGATCCCGGGGCGCGACCTGCGCTACGAGCTCGCCGGCATGACCGCCGCGCAGATGACGCGGCTCGCCGGGTGGATCGTCGCCTTCCAGCGCCGCGTGGCGACCCTGCCGCCCGGCGCCGCCTTCGGCTGGGCGCCGATCGGCGGACGCGGCCCGTTCCCCTCCTGGGAGGGGCTGATCCGATCCGAGCTGCGCGGCCGCGCGGGCAGGCCCCAAGAGGCCGCCATCGCCGACCTGACCGCGCGCCTCGAACGGGCGCTGCCCCGGTTCGCGCCCCATTTCGCGGGGGTGCGGCCGGGGTGCTTCCTCGACGACGTGACGATCAAGAACGTGATCGTGCAGGCGGGCGAGCTTCAGGGGCTGATCGATTTCGACTGCGTCTGCTACGGCGACCCCCTGTACACGGTCGGCCTCACCGCAGCGGGCGTGGTCAGCGATGTCGGGCTGCACGAACTGTTCTATGTCGAGGAACTGTGCCGCTGCTGGGGCCTGGACGGCCGGCATCGGCAGATCGTCGCCCTCTACTCGGCGCTGCATGCCCTCAACTTCCTGCGCCAGTTCACCGCCGGCGAGACCGCGGAGTGGACGCAGCGGATGGTCGAGGCTGCCCGGCAATGGCTGGCGCCGCTGGAGTAACCCTTATCCTCCCCGGCGCGCCGACACCCCCGCCCTGTCATCCTGAGCGCAGCGAAGGATCGGTATCCCTGGCACCGGATGATGTCGTCCGCCACACGGGTGCCAGCGAAACCGATCCTTCGCTGCGGCTCAGGATGACAGGGCAGGGGTCTGCGCCTGCCTGGGAGATACGGGCTGGTTTCGGCCGTCCACCGCGCCCTTTCCATTACTGCCGGCCGCCCGCGGAACGGATTGGCGGGGAGCGATGACCGGCGCTCGGGGAAGATGGGCGGCTACGGGCGCTGCCCGATCACTTGCTGGAACCGCTCGCAGGCCCGGCCCCAGGCGTCGGGGTCCGCGGGATGATAGGTCGCCGGCGGGAACGAGGCCGCGACCAGCCGCCGGCCCTCCCCCAGATCGGCGAGCTGGCCGAGGGCGAGCAGTTGCAGCAGCAGGTTGCCGATCGCCGTCGCCTCCTCCGGCCCGGCCCAGACCGGGCGGCCGAGCGCGTCCGCCGTCCACTGGCAGAGCAGCCCGTTCCGCGCGCCGCCGCCGACCAGGTGCAGCCCCGCGAAGCGCGTCCCGACCAGCCCCTCGATCCGCTCCAGCACCGCGCGATGCTTGAGCGCCAGGCTCTCGAGCGCGCAGCGCAGCACCGCGCCGTCGTCCCCCGGCGCCGGCTGGCCGGTGCGGCGGCAGAACTCGCGGATCGCGCGCGGCATGTCCGGCGGGTTGACGAACGCCGGGTCGTCGGGGTCGATGGCCGCGGCGAAGGGGGGCGCGGCGGCGGCGAGCGCCAGGTCGTCCTCGTGCGAACGGGACTGCCCGTCGCGCGCCCAGGCGCGGCGGCACTCCTGCACGATCCAGAGGCCGGTCATGTTCTTCAGCAGCCGGAAGGTCCCGCCCGCGCCGATCTCGTTGGTCACGTTCTCCGCCAGCGCCCGCTCCGTGATCACCGGCGCGGCGACCTCGGTCCCGACCAGCGACCAGGTGCCGCAGCTCAGGTAGGCGAACGGCCGGTCGGCGGCGGGGGCCGGCCCCGCCCCCCCCGCCGGGGCGGGGGCGGGGGCCGCGCCCCCGGCGCCCCGGGCCGCGGCCCGCCCCGGCTCCACGCGCACCGCCGGGAGGCTCGCGCCGGCCGGCGTCCCCCGCGCGCCCCCCCGGACGTCCAGGGCGCCGGGCCACCCCCCCCCCCCGCGCCGGTCGCGGGCCCCGTCAATCGTGAACGGGCTGAAACACTGCGTCGTCGAGGCGTTGGTCCGCTCGCCGTGCCGCTCGCCGGTCAGGAAGTAGCGCAGCAGATCGGGATCATCAGCAACGACCGGGCCGCGTCGAGCAGGGGCGAATCCGCCGCCTTGAGCGCGTGGAGCTGGTAGAGGGTATTGAAGGGCAGCATCTGGATGCCGGTGCGCGCGAAGACCTCCGCGCGCGGCGCCACCGCCCAGACCCGCTCCATCGCCCCGGCGGTGTGCGGGTCGCGGTAGTGGTAGGGGTTGCCGAGCAGTTCCCCGTGCCGCCCCAGCAGCCCGAAGTCCACCGCCCAGGAGTCGAGGCCGACCGAGGCGAGGCCGCCGTAGGCCCGCCGCGCCGCCGCCAGCCCCCTTGACTTCGTGCAGCAGGCGCAGGATGTCCCAGTGCAGGCGGTCGCGGGCGCGCACCGGATCGTTCGGGAAGCGCCCCACCTCCTCGACCACGAGCCGCCGGCCCGCCCCGCCGCCCGTCAGCCGCCCCGCGACCGCGCGCCCGCCGCTCGCCCCCAGGTCGAAGGCCAGCGCCGGCGGCGGACCCGCGGCGCCGGGGGTCACCAACTCGCCCCGCCGACGCCGCGCGCCTTGATCCGCTCGCCGTAGCCGCTCCCCAGGTAGGCGCGCAGCGGGTCGGCCGGCAGGCCCCGCTCCTCGCGCGAGGCCCGCAGCAGCGGCGCCACGTCGCACTCGAACGCCTCGCGCACCGCCGCCTCCGCCGCCAGCACGTCCTGCGCCGCCTGCGCCCGCCGCACCTCGTCCAGGTTGACCAGCAGCGCCTTCGCCAGCGCGGTCTGCACGTTCAGCACCGAGCGGATCATCGCCAGGATCTTCGGCTCGATCGCGTGGCTCTGGTCGATCATGTAGGCGATCCCCTCGGCCGTCCGCCGCACCACCGGGGCCTCGCCGTCGTCGAGCGCGTCGACGATCTGGTGGAAGATCAGGAAGAGTTCATAGGGGTTGGTCGTGCCGACGATCAGGTCGTCGTCGGCGTACTTGCGCGCGTTGAAGTGGAACCCGCCGAGCTTGCCCTCGTCGAGCAGGTAGGCGACGATCTGCTCGACGTTGGTCCCCTGCAGGTGGTGGCCGAGATCGACCAGCACCTGCGCCCGCGGCCCCAGCGCGTTCGCCAGCCCCAGGCCATCCCCAGTCGGCCAGGTCGGTGTGGTAGAAGGCCGGCTCGAACGGCTTGTACTCGATCAGCAGCCGCATCCCTGGGTCGAGCGCGGCGTGGACCTCGGCCAGGCACTCGCGCAGCCGCTCCTTGCGACGCCGGAGCGAGTCCTGCCCCGGATAGTTGGTGCCGTCGGCCAGCCAGAGGCTGATGTCGCGCGAGCCGACTTCCTTCGCGATGGCGACGCAGTCGAGGATGTGGTCGGTCGCCTTGCGCCGGACCTCCGGGCGGCTGTTGCCGACGCTGCCGAGCTTGTAGTCCTCGTCCTGGAAGAGGTTCGGGTTGATCGCCCCGATCCGCAGCCCCAGTTCCGCCGCGTGGCGCTGGAGCCGGCCGAAATCATCCACCCGGTCCGATCCCAGGGGATGTGTAATGCCACCGCCGGGCAGCCGCCCCGGTCGCCCCCGCTCACCCGCAGGACGGCGTCCTCCAGCTTCTCGAACGTCGCGCGGCGCCCCTCCCGCTGGAAGACCTTGAAGCGCGTCCCGGAGTCGCCGTAGCCCGAAGACCGCGTCTCGGCGTCGCCCCCGCTCGACCGCTGTAGTCTTTGTGCTCCCCTCAAGAAGCGCGAGCGTGCGCCTCTTCTCCCTCGACACCGGCGCGACTCCTGTACACCTCCACCTCGACCGCGCCATCAGCGAAGAACTCGACCTCCCAATACTCTCGTTCGGAACAAGCTTGATGTTAACCATGATGGTATACGGGCGGCTACTCGAAAGAGTGAAATGGATCTGCCGCCGCTCTAACTCCTCCAGGAAATCCAGCAGCTTCTGGAAGGCGTTCATGCAACCTCTCGCCCCCGGACTCAGGTGGAGTACAAGGTTGGCCCTGTCATCCTGAGCCGCAGCGAAGGATCGGTTCACTTGGCGCCGGATGGGGCCATCCCGCCAGCGGGCGCCGACGACACCGACCCTTCGCCGCCGCGCAGGATAAGCAGGGCAGGGGCCTACCCACCCAGTCCGATCTGCCGCCGCGAACCGTGCTTCCCGAGCGGAGCAGAGATGGCGACCGAAACGGGAAGCGCCACCCCCCCTTCCGTCAGCACGGAGTGGCCCCGCCGATCCCGGCCCCTACTCCTCGTAGCACCCGATGATCAGCGACACGTTGTGCCCGCCGAAGCCGATCGAGTTCGACATCGTGTAGCGCAGGTCGGCGCTGGGCGCGGCCCACTCTTCTAGTTTGTCCGGCACTTGTAGTCGAGGTCGCACTTGGGGTCGGGGCGCTCGTAGTTGATCGTCGGCGGGATCACGTTGTCGGTCAGCGCCTGGACGTAGTCAGGTCGCACTTGGGGTCGGGGTGTTGGTAGTTGTAGACCGCCTCCAGCGCCCCCGGCCGCCCCGAGCAAGTGGCCGGTCATCGACTTGGTCGAGCCGATCGGCAGGCGGTAGGCATGGTCGCCGAAGGTGGCCTTGATCGCCTGCGTCTCCAGCTCCTCGTTGAGCGGCGTCGAGGTGCCGTGCGCGTTGAGGTAGTCGATATCCTCCGGGCGCAGGCCGGCGTCGTCGAGCGCGATCCGCATCGCCCGCACCGCCCCTCGCCGCGCGCGGCGCCGGCTGCACGATGTGGTTGGCGTCGGCGGTGCTGCCGTAGCCCAGCACCTCGCCGTAGATCGTCGCTGCGCGCCCGCGCGTGCTCCAGCTCTTCGAGGATCAGCATCGCCGCGCCCTCGCCCATCACGAAGCCGTCGCGCTCGGCGTCGAACGGGCGGCTGGCGCGCTTGGTCGTCGTTGCGCGTCGAGAGCGCGGTCATCGCGTTGAAGCCGGCGATGCTGATCGGCGTCACCGACGCCTCGGTGCCGCCGGCCACGATCACGTCGGCGGCGCCGCGCCGAATGCTCTCGGCCGCCTCGCCGATCGCGTGGCCGCTGGTGGCGCAGGCCGACACCGGCGCGAAGTTGGTCCCCTTCGCCCCGAGCGAGATCGACACCTGGCCCGCCGGCATATCAGCGATCATCATCGGGATCAGGAAGGGGCTGACCCGCTTCGGCCCGCGCTCGTGCAGCGTGGCGATCTGCTGCTCGAGCGTGGCGATGCCGCCGATGCCCGAGCCGACGATCACGCCGACCCGCTCGGCGTTCTCCGGGCCGATCTCCAGCCGCGCGTGCTCGACCGCGTCGTGCCGCGCGACGACCGCGAACTGGGTCACGCGGTCCATTCGGCGGGCCTCCTTCGGCCTGATTCGCGCGACGGGTCGAACCCCTTGACCTCGCAGGCGAACTGGGTGGGGAAGCCGCCGCCCCGCGCGTCGAAGAGGGTGATGTAGTCGGCCCCCGGCACCCCGTCGAGGATGTTGCGCCAGTTCTCCTCCAGCGTCAGCCCCACCGGCGAGACCGCGCCCATCCCGGTCACAACGACCCGCCGCCGACCGTCCTTGCCGTTCGCTTCCGCCATGGCCGTTATCGCTCCTCCTCGGGTAGTCGGGTAGTCGGGTAGTCGGATAGAGGACGACAGACCGTGTCGTTCCGTCTGCGTGTCCCTACCGACTACCCGACTACCCGACTCCTAACTCCTCCGACTATCGTTCCAGCACCTCAGGGTTCACGATCGCCGGCGGCGCTCGCCGCGCAGCACCGCCAGCACGTTCCGCGCCGCCAGCTTCGCCATCCGGTCGCGCGTGGCGACCGTGGCCGAGGCGATGTGCGGCACGACGATCACGTTCGGCAGCGCCGCCAGCGGCAGGTCGGCGGGCAGCGGCTCCGGGTCGGTCACGTCGAGCGCCGCGCCGCCGATCGCGCCATCGCGCAGCGCCGCCACCTGCGCGTCGGTGTCGACGACCGGGGCCGCGCGCCGCGTTGACCAGGATCGCCTCGCGCTTCATGATCCCCAACTCGCGCGCGCCGATCATCTGATGCGTCTCGTCGGTCAACTGGACGTGCAGCGTCACGAAGTCTGATTCGCGCAGGAGCCATCGAGCGGGCGGAACGTCGCCCCCAACTCGCGCTCCGCGTCGGGGTACTGCTGCACATCGTAGAGCAGGTTCATCTCGAAGCCGCGCGCCGCTTGGCGAACACCCTGCCCGATCCGCCCGAAGCCGACGATGCCGAGCGTCGCGCCCCACAGGTCGCGCCCCAGCAGCAGCGGCCCCCAGGTCTGCCACTTGCCGGCCCGGACATAGTCCACCCCCTCGGGGATCCGGCGCGCGGCGGCCATCAGCAGGGCGAAGGTGAAATCGGCGGTCGTCTCGGTCAGCACCCCCGGCGTGTTGCACCGCCACCCCGCGCTCGGTCGCCGCCGCCACGTCGACGTTGTCGTAGCCGACCGCGAAATTGCTGACAACCTTCAACTGCGGCTCCCGGTCGAGCAATTCGGGCGTGATCTGGTCGGTCAGCAGGGTCAGCGCGCCGTCGCAGCCGTGCAGCAACTCGGCCAGTTGCGCGGCGGCAGCGGTTCCGGCCAGAGCCGCACCTCGCCCGCCCCCGCAGGAGCGCCAGCCCGGCCTCGGGAATCTCGCGCGTCACCGCGATCGTCGGCATCGCCCCCCCCCCTACGGCGCCGCCTCGCCGCGCCGTCCGCCCATGCGCCCGCGGCATGGAAAACGATTCTACCGCCGCGCCGATCGGTCGGCAAGCGGCCGCGCCTGCCCGATCGAGACAGTTGCGTTCTTGGATCGGTGGGGGGCGCTCCCGTCGCGGCAGACTCCTCCCCATCGCCCGGCCCAAGGGAGTTCCCTTCCCGGCCCGGACGGTGCGCTTCGCGCGGCCAACCCGAGGGGGCGAAACACCCGGCGGAGCAGATCCGTAGAACGGGGCGACCGGCGCGCGCGGCCACGGCCGGGCGGCGCGGTGGAATGGGGCGCGGACACAAGGCAGGGGAGGACGATGCCACGGGAGCAGGCGCGGATGGGGCTCACGGCACGGTTCGGCGCGGCGCTCCTGGCGCTCCTCCTCGTGGCGCTGCTGACGCCGATGCTCAGCGGCGCGGCCGACTGGGCGCCGCCCGAGGCGGTCTATTTCCCGCGCACCGGCCACCACCTCGAAGGGGATTTCCTCAAATACTGGCGGCCAACGGCAAGGGGACGCGCTCCTGGGCGAGCCGATCAGCGAGCGCCTGGACCGCGGGCGGCCCGTCGGTCCAGTACTTCGAGCGGGTCCGCCTCGAATACCACCCCGACCTGCCGGCGGGCGAGCGGATCGTCCTCGGCCAGCCCCCCGGCAGCGACGCGCGGCGCGCCGTCGCCGCGCGGGCGCGCTGGACCCGACACGGGCGCATCGGCCGCGACCCCCGGCGCTGACGTGGTCGTCGTCGATCCCTTCAAGCCCCTGAGCGCCTCGCCCTTCCCGCCCGACGCCGAAGATTTCGCTTCTTCCCGGAGACCGGCCACACGATCGGCAACAGCTTCAAGCTCTGCTGGGAGAACAACGGCGGCCTTCGGCAGTTCGGCCTCCCGCTCAGCGAGGAGACCCCGAGGTCAGCCCGATCGACGGCCAGGTCTACACCACCCAGTACTTCGAGCGCGCCCGCTTCGAGTACCACCCCCGAGACCCCGGCGAACTACAGCGTCGTCCTGACCCCGCTCGGCCTCGCCGCCGCCAGCATGAACCGCGTCGAGACGGTCTCCATCGCGCGCAAGGGGGCGTGAACGCTCACAGCGAGGTCCTCTTCACCCCGCCGCCGACCCCCACCCCGACCACACCCCGACCCCGACCCCCACGGGCGACCGCCCCGGTCCCGACCGCCACCACCGCCACCACCCCGGCCGCCACCGCGCGGGCGGCCACTCGCGACCGTCGCGCCCACCGCCAATGAACCGGCCCCCACTGCGACGGTGGCGCCGCCCACCCCGACCGCGACCGCCGTCAGCGCGCGCCGGCCGGCCGGCGCCGGCCGCAAGTGGATCGACGTCGACCTCTCCGAGCAGTACCTCACCGCCTACGAGGGCGAGACGGTGGTCTGGGAGGGCTACATCAGCAGCGGCAAGCGCGGCTACGAGACCCGGTCGGCACCTTCAGCATCTTCACCAAGCTCCGCTCCGAGGACATGCGCGGCCCCGACCCCGGGACGAGCCCGGCGGGCGGTACTTCCAGCCCGACGTGCCCTATGTGATGTACTTCGCCGGCGGCGGCTACGCGATCCACGGCGTCTACTGGCACAGCGCCTTCGGCTCGCCGCGCAGCCACGGCTGCGTCGGCACGCCGGTCGGCGGCGCGGCCTTCCTCTACAAGTGCGGGCGCCGATCGGCACCACCGTCGTGATCCACTATTAGGCGGTTCTCGCAAAGGTTGCGCTGCGCCTCGGTGTCGTCCGTAGGGGCGTTCAACTGAACGCCCAACGCCTGGCCTCAGCACCAGCCCAACCATCACGAGAGGCGCAGAAGAAGCCGACGCCTGCCCCCCCTGGCCCTCGCCCCGCCCCTCCCGGCGGTTGGGAGGGCGGGCGCGTTCGGGCCGTGTCGCCGCTGCTGTCCCCTGGTAGTCGGAGTGGAGCAAGGTGAGCGAGACAGACCGCTGGCCGACCGGATCGATCGTCGTCCAGCAAGAAGTCTGGCAAGGCCGCCTCTGGTCGGCGCGCCCGATGACGGTGGTCGCCGATCGCGGATTCCCTGGCCCTGGTGCCCGCGAGGCACGCGCTGGAAGACCGCCACGACCCCGCCGACCCGGCCGCGCGCCCCGACCAGGGCCGAGCGCTTCGTGCTGTCGCTCGCGCGCCCCGATTGATCCTCGCCGACTTCACCTGGGATGTCTCGACGCTGGTGCTCGTGCGGGCCGGCGACTGGCACGCCGTCTGGGTCTGCTGGGATGACCGCGGGCGCGGGCTGGTACGTCAACTCCAGCGGCCGTTCCGCCGGACGGGGGCGGAGCCTGCACACGATGGACCTGATGCTCGACATCGCCGCTGACCGCCGCTGGCGCTGGAAGGACGAGGACGAATTCGCCGCCCTGATCACCGCCGGCCTCATCGACAGCGCCGAGGCGGCGCGGTGCGCGCCGAGGCAAACCGCGTCATCGCGCGCGTGGAGGCGCACGAACCGCCATTCAGCGAACCCTGGCATGACTGGCGACCCTGACCCCTGGTCATTGCCCGAACTCCCCGCGGGCTGGGACCGGCTCTGATGAAGCTGGCAAAGCTATGACCTATTCAAGCTTTCTGATAGAGCAGAACGCCAGAAGGGCAACATGATGTTCAATTGGCAATATATGTCACAATATGTGGTAAGGCTTGTATACAGATGTAGAGTGGTGGGGCGTGCAGCGTGCCTTTGATCTCCCTTGAAAGTCCTCTTTACTTGCTGAGGAGGCTATATGCGTATCCAGAGCTTTCGCATCGAGCCTCCCGCAACTTGCGTCTCGCGGAGTGTTCTAATGCGCCAGACTTCATGGTTATCTGTGGGGAACGGGTGCGGTAAGAGTGCAATCCCTCAATGCGTTGATGACGGCAAAGAACACGCTGGCAGTTACGGTAGCTTTGAGTTTGATCCGAGAGCAGTTGCCGCTGATGCCGCTGAAGGCGATGGTCTCAATGACGCTTGCTTACACTGGGAGGCGGAGCGAGGATACGTTAGAGCGCGTTTCGGTCATTTATGCCCAGAAACAGATGAAGTTGTCATAGAGATCCAACCAGGGGGTAATGGACGGGTTGTCAGAATATCCTACCAGGGATTTGCTGAGTTCGTTTTCCCGAGCCTACTTGGACCCGGTTTCTTCGATTACATGGATGCATATCGTCAATCACCGAAGCAGCAACTGAGTACCTGGGATGCCAACGTCCTCAACGAATCTCAGACCAAGACTACGCCCATGCCGCTGGCCTTCAAGTTCAATACACCAAGCAATACTTAGCGGCTATAAGAAAGATGCGCGACCTACAAATCGTTCAGCAGGCGTGGCGTTCCGGAAGGCGGAGGTCGAGGGTTTAGATTCTCTACAAGAAGTTAGACAATTCTTCGATAGTTTCTTCGCTCCCATGAGGTTTGTGGATGTGAACCTGGACAAATCCCTTTCGAGTTCATCATTTCGACTCCTCGTGGCATGATCGATATCGATGATTTGAGCGCGGGCGAAAAGGAAATACTCAATGTCTTCGTACGCTTTCATCAACTCAAACCCAAGGACGCAATTATCCTGTTCGACGAGGCGGATGCACATTTGCACCCCGATTTGGAGCGTAGGTCTGACATCCGGACGTAACTCAGGTGCTGGCCGGGTGCCCGAGCAACGCGGCGAGGCGTGGTGGGAGCCCGCCGTGTTGGCGGATCTCCTCGGTCAGGAGCGCCTCGGTCGCCAGGTGGTCCAGCAGGCCGCAGCCCGCGCGTGAGCACGAGCTTGCCGGGCGGGCGGTTGGCCCGCCATTCGCCCCCGCCGAGCCGGGTCAGCAGGCGCACCTCGGCCCTCCAGCGTGACGCCGGGGAAACCGGAAGCCCGCCGCCACCCAGCCGAGCGCCACCAGCGTGCGCACCGCCGCGAGCGCGAGCACCTGCACGCCTTCCCAGCCGAGGCATTGTTTCCCGATCTTGAAGGCGTCCTCGATGCTCCAGCGTTGCCGGTACATCCGGAAGATTTCGGTCGCCTCCTCGGCGCTCGTCACCGGCCGGTCGGTGAGGAGCCTGGGAACTCCTCGTGCGCCCCCTCCAACCGCACCTCCACCAGCAGACTTGCCGCTCGTGCTGCGCCCCGTCCGGCCGGGTGCGCACCTCCTCCTGATAGGTGACGACGAGCGGCGCGGCGACGACCGCCGGCACCGGCTGGAACCCCAGGACGGGCCTGCTGCCCCTTGCGCACCACCATCTCGGTCGCGACGCGCGCCAGCGGCTGCAACCGCGGCGCCAGGTCGGCCAGGTGGACCGGCTGGTCGGCCACCGGGCGCACCAGCCGGTCGCGGTGCTGCACCCGGCCGACCAGGTGGTGCCCCTGCCCCCACCCCGCCGCCCAGACGGCGACGTCGTCGAAGCCCGCGTCCATGATGTAGGTGACCTCGGCGGCGAGCAGGGCGAGAGCGCCGCCGCCGCCGACGGAGGCGAGGCGGCCTGCGTCTCGGCCGACTCGCTCAGGAAGCCGTCCGCCGCGCTGCTGAACAGGCGGTGATACAACAGCCCCCGGCGCGCCCGCCCGACCCCGATGGCGTTGAGGGTTCGATAGCCGGGCACCGTCCCCGGCCCAGCCAGGCGCTTGACGCGCTGGAGCGCCTCCATCTCCTGGGCGTGCGGCTTGCGCAGGTCCGACCCGTCCAGCAACACCCAGATGGCGCCCTCGCCGCGCAGTTGCTCGACCCCGCGCGCTTGCAGCCGGCCGATCAGGTGGTCGGCGTCGAGGGTGGAGCGTTTCGTCGTCTCAGCATGCACCAGCCGCCGCACCCGCCGCTCGCCGTGCGGCGTCGCCGCCAGCACAGGGGAAAAGGCCGCGATGCGGCTGCAACACAGGCTCTCCGCCCCGATGATCCGTCTCACCCAGGAGGGTGCGAGTGCGCCGTCCCCGGTCAAGCCCGCGAACTCCCCCAGGTATGCGCCGAACAGGTCCTGCTCCGCCACCGTCAACTCCATCGTTCCCCCTCCCCTTCGGAGATCACACCCCGCACCCACCGCGCCGGCCCCGGTTGTACCACACCCCAGTTACGTCCGGATGTCAGGTAGGTACCTTGACGCGCTACGGGCCATCGGTATGGGTAATCAACTCTGGTTGACCACCCACTCTCCCGAGATGATGATTGCAGCAGGTAGCGAATCTCTGTATACGGTGCTCAAGGAGCCGCCGGCGGACGGTGGGAGTCAGTTCGTCCGCGTGACTCAGAACGAGCAACTACATACCGTCTTGTCAGAGGTGATGGGTTCGCGAGGGATCGTGAGCTTCAATCAACGTGTCGTATTTATTGAAGGGGAAGACGCATCCGCCGACCGGATGATTTATGAGGCGGCGTATCCGCCCGGTTTGTACAACGTAAGCTTCGTCCCGGCTGGGAATTCCGCAACGGCGAGGAAAACGGCGGAGCGGGTGAACGAGTTGCTCTCGACATCCATAGGCTTCCAGCAGTACTACAGTATTGTTGATGGAGATATTGACCGTTCGAACCCGATCCAACTGGGGGAGCGCGATTGTTCAAGTTGCCAGTGTACCATGTAGAGAACTTGCTCCTCAATTCAGGCGAAATTCTTGAAGCAACCCAGGCGCTGCTTGGACCACAATGCCCTTTTAGGACTCCGACCGATGTAGAGAATGCCCTACGAAGATGCGTCCTGTCAGACCGTCATGTAAAGCCCTTCACAAAAGCCTTGCTCGATGCGCGTCTCGCTGCAATCGCCAAGGCAGCTTACGATGATGTCTACAAGCGGCAGACCCATGTAACTTCTGAACTAACGCTGCCTACGTTCACTGAGATGGAGTCGGAGGCCAGGGCTGCCTTGCAAGTTGCGTTGAGCGACGGGACGTGGACGGCGAGGTGTAAGGGTCGAGATGTGCTTAGGGCGTATTGCAATGAGGTTGGCCTAGCATACGAACATCTTCGTAACCTTCTTATCTCCCGTATAAACACCCCCCCCAAAGCTCTTGCAGACATCATGGATAGAATCCTTGGCAGCAACTAGCAACGCTGGGGGCTGACGACTCCGTCTATGCTCCCCCATTGCCTCATCGATGATGGTGCGCATGCTGCCCAGTCCGCAGTGGGGTGTCGCCGGAAGCGAGCGGGGCGGGGGATGGGCAGATAGGATGTCCGGCGAACAGACGTTTCGCGGGGGTTTCTGCTTATCCCCCACACACGTTGACGCGCGGCGATGGCGGTCCCTATACTTGCCGGACGTCTACGCGACAGTCCGGGCAGGCGACCCCGGCAATTGTGCCGTCCCGCCGCCCGTCGCCACGCCTGGAAGGGGAAACGGATCGCGATGCACCGCCGCGCCCACGCCCACCGCACCGCCCTGCTAATCGCGGCGCTCGCCAGCCTCCTCGCCGCCGCCGGCTGCACCCTCCCCGGCGCCCTCGACCCGACCCCCGCGCCGATGCCGACCGCGACCGCGACGCCGGCCCCGACCCCGACGACCGCCCCGACCCCCACCCCGCAGCCGACCGCGACCCCGCTCCCGCCGACGCCGACCCCGCCCCCCACCCCGACCCCCGCCCCGACCCCCACGCCGGTCCTCGACCAGACCCCGCAGCAGATCTACCGCCGCGCCAGCCCGGCGGTGGTGACGGTCGTCAACTACGGGGGCGGCGGGAGCGGCGGGCGGAGCGGGACCGGGTTCGGCAGCGGGGTGATCATCGACCCGCGCGGCTACATCATCACCAACAACCATGTGGTCGAGGGCCAGCGCCGCCTGCGGGTGATCTTCTCCGACGCCACCGAGCGCGACGCGAGTCTCGTCGGCGCCGACCCGACGACCGACCTCGCGGTCCTCAAGGTCGAGGGGAGCGTGCCGGGGACGGTCCCGTTCGGCGACTCCTCGAAGCTGGAGCCGGGCCAGAGCGTCGTCGCGATCGGCAGCGCCCTCGGCGAGTTCACCAACACCGTCACCACCGGGATCGTCAGCGGCCTGCAGCGCGACCTCCAGGACCGCGAGCGCGGCGTCTCCCTCGAGGGGCTGATCCAGACCGACGCGGCGATCAACCCCGGCAACTCCGGCGGGCCGCTCCTCAACCTGCGGGCCGAGGTGATCGGCATCAACACCGCCGTCATCCGCGAGAGCGGCGCCGGCGCCAATGCCAGCGGCAGCGTCGCGGAAGGGATCGGCTTCGCCGTCCCGTCGAACATCGCCCGCATCGTCAGCGAGCGGATCATCGCCGAGGGGCGGCTCGCCCGGCCGGGCCTCGGCGCGACGACCGAGCCGGTCACGCCGGGCCTCGCCGCGGAGCAGGAGCTGCAGGTGCAGCAGGGCGCGCGGATCAGGAACGTGGCCCCCGGCGGCCCCGCCGCCGCCGCCGGCCTGCGCCCGAACGACGTGATCGTCGCCGTCGCCGGCAAGCCGGTCGACCGCGAGAACAGCCTCTCGTTCCTGCTCCTCGCGCACCGGCCGGGCGAGCAGGTCGAGCTGACGATCGCGCGCGGCCCGGAGCGGCAGACCGTGCGGGTGACGCTCGGGGAGGCGGACCGGTGAGGCCCGCGGCGCCGGCAGGGGGGGCGGGCGGGGAGGCCTCCGCGCGGGCGGCGGGGCGGGCGCGCCGGGTCCGCCGCCGGTCGCGCTGGGCGCGCCGCGTCCCCGCGCCACTCGCGCGCTGGCTGGCGGGGGAGTTCGGCCCGATCAGGCGGGCGCTGCGCTACGGCCCAACCCTGGCGATCCTGCTGCTGACCCTCCCGGCGCTGACGCTGGCCTCCCAGTTCGCGGCCCCGCACCGCATCGATGTCGGGGAGGGCAACGACCGGTTCTACCTGCGCGGCGTCCTCGCCCAGGAGCGGGGGGCGGCAACGACTTCCGCTGGACGACCGACCGGGCGAGCATCGTCCTCCCCGCCGCCCCCGGCAACAGCGCGTGGACGGTCGCCCTGCGCCTCAGCGGCAGCCGCCCCCGGCGCCCCTCCCCGCCCGTCAGCCTCCTCGCCGACGGCCGGCTGATCGCGCGCTTCGACACGGTCCAGCCCTTCCAGGACTACCGCTTCCGCTTCACCCGCCCGCGTTCCCGCCGACGACCTGACCGTGACCCTCGAAACGACCACCTACGACCCGCCCGGCGCCACCGACGACCGCCAACTCGGCGTCCAGCTCGACGAGGTGACCCTCACCCCGCCCGGGCGGCCCCCTCCCGGTGCTGCCGCCGCCCGGCTACGCGGCGCTGGTCCTCGCCCTGGTCGCCGGCGCCGCCGGCCTGCTCGGCCGCCTCGGGCTGGATCGCCGCCTCCTCGCCGGCGCCCTGCTGGCCGGCGTCGGCGGCATCCTCGCCGGCGTGGCGCTCCGGCCGGACCCGACGGCGCTCTACCTCCGCGGCCTCTTCCTCGTCGTCGCCGCCCTCTTCGCGGCGCTCTCCTCGCCCTGCGCCCGCTCGTGCGGCGGCTCTTCGCGGCGGGCGGCGTCCCCTCGGCCCGCGAGGAGCGGTTGCTGCTGGGCATCTTCCTCTTCGGCGCGGCGATCCACCTGGCGGGCGTCTTCTTCCCCGGCTTCCTGGCGCACGACATCGGCTTCCAGGTCAACCGGCAGACGGAGGTGCTGCGCGGCCAGCTCCTCCTCTCGGCGGTCTCCAGCGAGTGGGGCTTCCGCCACACCCTACCCCCGGCCCTCTACGTCCTGCTGGCCCCGTTCGCCGGACTCAGCGGCGACCCGGCGCTGGTGCTGCGCCTGCTGCCGCCGATCATCAACGCCTCCTCGGTCTTCCTGATCGCCTACCTCCTCCGCCGCGTCGGCCTGCCCGGCCCCGCCCCCTCCTCGCCGCCGCCTGCTACACCCTGATCCCCGCGACCTACCAGCTCCTCTGGTGGGGCTTCTTCCCCAACCTCTTCGGCCAGTGGGCGACGCTGGCCGTCCTGACCCTGGCGGTCGGCCACTGGGGCGACCTGCGCCGCCCCTGGATCTTCGGCGCGCTCGTCGCCGCCCTCTGCCTCGCCCTCCTCTCGCACCCCGGCACCTTCGCCCTCACCCTGGCGCTGATCCCCCTGCTGGCGCTCGCCCTCGGGCTCGCCGACCGCGCCGGGCGGGGCAGCGCCGCGATCCTCCTCGCCGCCTTCGGCCTGGGCCTGCTGATCGTCTTCGCGCTCTACTACCGCCACTTCGCCCTCCAACTGCTCGACCAGGTGCGCGCGGGGCTCACCGGCGCGGGCGCGGCGAACGCGGAGGCGAACGGGCCCCGGCTGGGAGCTCAACTACATCCGGCTGCGGGTCTTCGCGCTGCCGTTCCTGCTCTACTTCGCCGCCGCCTGGATCGCCGGCGTCCGCCTCGCGCTCGCCCGCAACCGCCTCGGCTGGATGCTCCTGACAATCCTCGCGACCGCCTCGGCCTTCGCCGCCATCCACGTCACGATCGGCGTCTGGGCGCGCTACTTCGTCTTCGTCAGCCCCGCGCTCGCCATCGGCATGGGCGTGGCCCTCGCCCTGGCTCTGGCGCCGGCCGCGCTGGGGTCCGGCCGCCGCCGGCGCCGCGCTGGCCTACTGTGCCGCCGCCACCGGCGCCTTCTGGTTCGGCGTCGCCGTCCTCGGCAACCGCTCGCCGTACCCGTAGTCGTCAGTCGCCAGTCGTCGGTCGTCAGTGGGCCGTCGGTCCGGTCGGCGGCGCCACGCACGCCCCACGCACCAACGGCTCGGCCGCACCCTGCCGACCGCCGGCCGCGCGCCGACTGCCCCGCCGCCACAACAGCCCAGGGTCGGGTCCTCGGCGGGCCGGACATCAACGAGCCCCCACCACCTGCGCGGCCCCCGCCCCCTCGCCGCCTACCCTCCTACCCGCCTACCCGCCTCCGCCCCTCCCCCGCCCGGCGGCACCGCCGCCCCCACCGCCAGGTCCGATCAGTATCCGGTCGCGCACACCCCGCCCCGCGCGCGGGCGCGATCGGCGGCGCGAAATGGCGTTTTCGCGAAACGAACCGCCCTCAACCGACACGCGATCGTGGCGCCCCACCAAGGAAAACGGCCCCAGCGATGATTCAGGAGAATGGTCCAAATGACCCCCAAATCCCCCCAATTCCCCCCTCCTCGCGCCGCCCACCTGCACGCATTGCGTCCTGGTGCGTCGCGCCCCGGCGGGCCCCATCCATCGGCTCTTACTCCCCTCCCTCTCCCAGTATTGAGAGAGGGAGGGCGGCGGGGGTTGGGGTGAGGGCTCCGCGCGCCCCCACGACGGCGGGCAGGCATTCGGGGCACTCCCATCTATCGCCCACCGACTCCCGACTCCCGACTCCCGACTCCCGACTCGTGTAGTATCATCCCCCGTGATGGTCGCGACGCGCGGGTGGGCGCGAATGAGGGGGCGGCATGCAGCAGACGCCGACGATCGGGATCATCGCGGCGCGCAACAAACCCCAGGCCAAGGCGCTCGAACGCGAGATCGCCGCCTGGCTCCAGGCGCGCGGCGTGCCGATGCGGGATGAGGCGACGCTGCTGGAGGGGGACCGCCGGCGTCGCGCTGATCGCCGTCCTCGGCGGCGACGGGATGATGATGCGCGCCGCGCGGATGTTCCCCGACGTGCCGCTGCTCGGCATCAACTTCGGCCACGTCGGCTTCCTGACGATGGTCGAGCGCAACGACTGGCGGCACGCGCTCGAACTGGTCCTCGCCGCCGACTACCGCATCCAGCGCGGCCCGACGCTGCGGGTGGAGTTGGTCCGCGACGGCCGCCTGGTCGAGTGGGGGCCGGTGATCAACGACGCGGTGATCCGCGCCGGGCCGCAACTGATCGAGGTCGAGGTCTACATCAACGGCCAGTACGTCAACATCTACCCCGGCGACGGCATGATCGTCTCCACCCCCAGGGCAGCACCGCCTACTGCATGTCGGCGGGCGGCCCGATCCTCACGCACGGGGTCCGCGGCTTCGTCGTCGTCCCGCTCAACCCGCACTCCCCGATCCGCATCCCGTTGGTGATCGAGGAGGAGGCGCTGATCGAGCTGGTGATGACGAGCGATAAGAAGAGCTGGCTCTACCTCGACGGCAACACCAACGACGCGCCCCGGCTCCAGGCCGGCGACGTGGTGCGGGTGCGGCGCGGCGACCACCACTTCTCGCTCGTCCTGCTGGACAACATGAACTTCTACCACGCGATCCGCAGCCGCTTCAACTTCCTGATCCGCCCCGACGCCGTCCCCTCGCGGCTGCGCCCCCAGTGACCGGCGACGTGGGCGAACCGGGCCGACGACTGAAGTCGCCGCTGGAGGCTCCTCCGGTCGCCACAAAACCCGCCTTCGCGGGTTGGGACACGGTCGAGGCAAGCCCAGGTGATCCCGGGAAGAGCTCCGGCGTGGCAACGCCCTCAGTCCGCGGAGGCGGACTTCGTGGCGAGCCGGAGGAGCCCCCAGCGACGACTTCAGTCGTCGCCCCCCGACCGGCAACCGCCCCACCCGCCGAGCGTTCAACCGGGGGAGGAGACAGGCTGACCGTGATGATTGAGGCGGCGCGGACAGGGGCGGCGGGATGAGTGAGGCGGCCGAGGACCGGCTGGGCGCCGCGCCCGCCGCCGCCCCGACCCTGTCGCGGCAGGTCTCGCGCGCGATGCTCTGGAACGCCGTGCTGCAGCCGGCGCGCATCCTCGCCGGCCTCCTCTCGGGGCTCGTCGTCGTCAACGTCCTCACCCGCCAGGAATACGGCACGATCGCGGTGCTCGGCGCGCTCGCCGCGATCCTCGGCCTCGTCACCGACTTCGGGATCGAGCGCGGCCTGGTGAAGTTCCTGCCGGAGATCGAGGCCCGCCACGGCCGCGAGGGCGTGCGCCGGGTGATCGCGATCGTCATCTGGCAGAAGCTCGCCCTCCTCGCCGCCCTCGCGCTGCTGGCGCTCGCCTTCCACGAGCGCTTCTTCGCCTTCTGGCGCGCGCGCCTGGGGCGGGAGGCCGAGGCGCTGGCGCTCCTCGACGCCTACCGCTGGGTCTTCTTCGCCGCGCTCTTGGCGCTCCTCGTCTTCGGCGCGCTCTTCGACGTCTACATGCAGGCGCTGGTGTCCTACTTCCGGCAGCGCGCCTGGAACAGCATCAACCTCGTCACGAGCGCGCCCCTGCTCAAGTACTGCGCCCTCCCCTCCTGCTGATCGGCGTGGTCCTGCTCGCATGAGCAACAGCATCAACCTCGTCACGACGCTGCTCGACCCCTCCTGCTGATCGGCGTGGTCCTGATCTGGGGCGCGCCTCGGCGTGATCGGCGCGATCGCGGTCGTGGCGACGGCGCTGGCCCTCTGGCAGACGGTGACGCTGCGGCGCGGGCTGGCCGAGCGACCGGTGCAGGCGGCGGCGGGCGCGCGCCTGCGCTCCCGGTTCGTCAAGTACTGCGCCCTCAGCTACTAGATCCAGGTGACCGAGCTCGCCTACTCGGTCGAGTTCGTCCTGCTGGTCCTCTCCGGGGCCAGCACGGTCGCCGGCTTCAAGTTCGCCTTCTCGATCGTCAGCCAGATCCTGACCGCGCTCTGGTCGCCGCTGGTCGGGGTGCAGATCCCCCTCTTCGCGCGCCTCCACGCCCGCGGCGACGACCGGCAACTCGGCGAGGCCTACGCCATCCTCTCGAAGTTCCTCGCCGCGCTGATGATCCCCGCCGCCGTCGGCCTGGCGCTGCTGGCCGGCAACCTGATCGCCGTCCTCGCCCCGAAGTACGCCGGCTTCGGCCCGGTCGGCGCCATCATCGCCGTCTTCCTCTGCCTCGACGCGGCGATCAGCGTGCCGCTGGCGATCCTGATGGCCTACGAGCGCTACCCGCCCCTGCTGATCGCCCGGACCAGCGCGCTGCTGGCCATCCCGCTCCTCCTGCTGGTCGCGCCGCGCTACGGCCCCGTCGGCGCGGCCCTGGTGATGGGCGGCGCGCGGCTCGCCTGCGACGGCCTGGCGATGGCCCTCGCCCTGCGGCAACTGCCCCTGCGCTACCCCTGGCGCTTCGCCGGCCGCGTCCTCGGCGCGAGCGCGGCGATGGCGGCGGTCGTCGCCCCGCTCGCCTTCCTCGCGCTCGACCCGGCGGCCGACCCGAGCCGGGCGGCGCGCTCCCTCTACCTGGCCGGCAACCTGGCCCTCGGCGGCCTCGGCGCGGCCGTCTTCCTCGGCGCCTTCCGGCTCACCGGCGGGCTCGACCCCGCCGACCGCCGGCGCATCCGCGACCTGCGCCTGCCGGCCGCCTCGCTCCTGCTGCGCTTCTTCTAGCCCCGAGGAGGCCATGACCCCGCCGCCCGCCCCCAGGCTGCTCTACTTCACCGCCGCCTACCGCCCCGGTTCGATGGCGATCCCGGTCCACGCGGAACTGCTGCACGCCCTCGCCGCGCGCGGCTACCCGAGCGCGATCGTCACCCTCGCCACCCCCGGCCAGCGCCAGCCGGTCGCGCCCGCGCCGGACGGCGATCTGCCGGTCTACCGGGTCGCGATCTCGCGGCACCCGCTCGACCGCCTCGCCAACCGCGTCGCGCGCGGCCGCCTCGGCTACCCCTACCTCTTCACCGCCGCGCGCTACCTGCGCCCCTGGCTGCAGGGACGGCTCGCGGCGGACCCGCGCCTGGTCCTGCAGGCGGAGATGGCCTACCCGATGGCCGCCCTCGTCCGCCGCGCCCTGCCCCGCGCCGGGCTGCGCGCGGTCGTCACCCTGCACGGCGGCGACGTGCTGACGGCGCCGGAGGACCCCACCTACGGCAACCCGCGCACCCCGGCGGTGCGGCGCGAGCTGGAGCGGGTCTTCGCCTGGGCGGCGGCGGTGCGCGCGATGTCGCCCCTGCTGGCGCGGCGGGCGGTCGAGCTGGGCTGCCCGCCGGAGAAGGTCGTCACGATCCCACTGAACCTGACCGAGCACTTCTACCCGACCGCGCCGCTCGAGCCATTGCGCGCTGCCGCCCGCGCCACCGTCGGCGCCGAACTCGGCCTCCCCGCCGACGCGCGCCTCCTGATCGCCGGGGGCCGGGCGCTGCCGATCAAGGGCTTCGACCTGCTGCTCGCCGCGCTGCCCGCCATCCTGGCGCGGCGCCCGGCGACCCACCTGCTCCTCTACGGCCCCGAGCGGGGCGACACGCTCGGGGACCTGCGGGCGCAGGCGCGGGCGCTCGGCCTGACCGATCGCGTCCACTTCATCGGCGAGTTGCCCTTCGAGGGGCAGCAGCAGTACCAGGCCGCCGCCGATCTCGTCGTGATCCCCTCGCTGCTCGACGGCTTCAACCGGCTGGCGGTCGAGGTGGGCGCGCACGGCACGCCGATCGTCGTCAGCACCCGCGCCGGGGTCGCCGACTACGTGCGCGAGTTCGGCGCGGGCCGCGCCGTCCCGCCGAACGACCCCGCCGCCCTGGCCGGCGCGGTCGGCGACCTCCTCGCCGACCCCGACGCCTGGCGCGCGGCCGGCGCCGCCGCGACGCGCCTCGCCGAGGAGTGCCGCACCGCGCGCGTCGCCGACGCCCTCGCCGCCCTCTACGACCGCCTCGGCGGCCGCGGCTGAACGCCGCCCCCGCGCCAGCCTCCCCCTGCCCTTGCCCACCTACCGGACCGACTTGACCCGAGTTGCCGCCATCACCGCTTCGTTCCCGCCGCGCCGCGCGCTCCGTGGGAGCGCGGGTTCCAGCCCCACAGCGGATCTGAACCTTTGGGGTGACCGCGGATAGTATAGGTAGCGATAGTGCGTGGCGACGGCGCGAGGCGGCAATGCGCGCGGAGGAACGGCAGGCGATCGCCCGGCTCAAACGGGGCGACATCGGCAGACTGGAGCCGCTGGTGCGGCGTTACCAATTACCGGCGCTGCGCGCCGCGACATTGATCACGCGCGATCGCGCCCTGGCGGAAGATATTGTCCAGGCCGCGTTCCTGCGCGCCTACGAGCGCATCGGCCAATTCGACCCGGGGCGCCCCTTCGGCCCCTGGTTCCTGCGTGTCGTGGTCAACGATGCGGCGAAGGCGGCCGCACGGCGGCAGCGCCAGCAATCCCTCGACGAGCCCGAGGCCGATGGCACGGCGATCGCCGAGCGGCTCGCCGCGTCGGAAGGCGATCCTCTGGCGCTGCTGGAACGCGCGGAGACCGAGCGCGAGATCAGCGCGGCCCTGGCGTACCTACCCGTGGCGCAGCGTGCCGCGATCGTGCAGCGTTACTACTTGGACTTGAGCGAGGCACGCCGCGATGGCCGCCGGGTCGGCCCTGCCGCCCGGCACGGTGAAGTCGCGCCTGCATGGGGCACAGCGCGGGCGGGCTGCGCAGTTGTCCTGCTGGTGCGCTTGGCGGGGCCGCTGGACAGGAACGGCGCGAGTAGGTGCGCACGCGCGGGAGGGTGAGCTATGAGGACCAGCATCGGAAAACGCCGTGCGGGACAAGCTCCAGCGACTGGCCGAGTGGGAGGTGTCCGGCGAGACGAATCTGTGGCCCGCGATCCGCGAGCGGGCGGCGGGGGCGAGCACGGTGGCCCCGTCGGCTCGGGCGCCGCGTTGCGCGCGCGCACCTGCTGGTCAGGAACGGCCTGAGTAGGCGCGCACGCGCGGGAGGGTGCCATCGCCGGGGTAATCCTGCTCGTCACCTTCGGCATCGCGCTCGCGCTGGTAGTGCCCTGGATGACGCCGCCTTGGGGCCGCGTCCCAGGCGCGCGTGCGCCGGCCACGGCGGCGCACGCGGGAGCGCCGCCCGGCTCGCCCGTGGCGCTGGCGTCGTCGGCAGCACCAACCAGCATACCGACGGGCACTCCCATAACCGCACCGCCGACCGCGACACGGATGAGCACACCCACCGTCGTGCGCGAGGATTGGCGTCTGCCGACCACGCCGCCGGAGTCATGCCCTGTGACGCGGCCGCCGGACCCGCCCTTCGTGCCTTCGGCGCCGTACTCGGCGCCCCTCGCCGGCGAGTTCTGGCACGGCACAGAGGCGCTGTGGACATCGCTCCGCCCCGACGGGACGTGGGCGGGACTGCCGTACTACGACGGGGCGTATAGCCAGAAGGTCTTCTGGTGGCGGCAGGGTTACCCTGGGAGGTAGAGCCCCAGCCGGCACTGGTGGTCACGGGCCGGCGGCTGGACGCCCCGGCGCCGCCGCTGGCCGCCTCCAGGGCGACCCACGCCATCGCCGGCGACATCGGATTGGCCATGCTGGTCGGGGTCCGCCTACCAACGCCGGGCTGCTGGGAGATCACCGGCGAGTACGCGGGAACACCGCTCAGCTTCGTGGTCTGGGTCGCCCCCGATCGCATCCACCTCCGCCGCGCCGTCGACACTCATTCTGTCGCGTGACCGACGGTGCGCGAGGATTGCGACCACACAGCGGGATTGGGAGACCGGCGATGATGGGACGAGGCGGGCGCAAACTGCCTGAGTTCGCAACGCAATGACGGACGGCCGTGTCCGCTGGAGCCATGACCCGGCGGCGGTTCCGAGGCCGCTCACCGGCCCATCATGGCTACCCGCTCCATCCGGCGATACAATGTCCAGGAACGGCGCGCCGCGGATCGCGGCATCAAGGGCTCGGCGGCGCACGTCACGCGGCACGGCAGAGCGAGGAGGCGCGACCATGGCGAGCGAGACCCGGACGCGGGCGCGCCCGTCCCCAGCGGGGGGCGTGGCCGCCCCACGACACCGAGGAGAGCGTCTTGGGCTCCGACTTGCACCAGACGACGATCACCAACCTGCGCTGGGGCCTCAACGAGGCCGCCCGTGTCGGGCAGCCCGCCGGGCAGGCCGTTCCCTGGCAGGCGCTCAGCCAGATCGCGCTCCTGGGCTGCGTCCGCCCCGACGGCTCATCCTACCGCACCTACCCGGACGTGTTCGTCTACCCGCGCCCCGTCGACCCGGCGCGCGCTTCGCTGACGCTGGAGTTCGACGGGCCGCCGGCGCTCGTCGTCGAGGTGCTCAGCGAGGCGACCTACGAGGCCGACCTCGACCTGGTGTTCGGCAAGGGGTACAGCTACGCGCGCGCCGGCGTGCGCGAGTACCTGGCGCTCGACCCCACCGGCCGCTTCCTGACCGAGGGCATCCGCGCCTGGCGGCTGGCCGAGGGCGTCTATCACCCCTGGACCCCGGACGCCGACAGGCGCTGGCACAGCGCGACGATCGCGGCGGCGATCGGCCTGGAGGGTGCGCACGCCGCCGTCTACGCAGGCGACGGCCGGCGCATCCTCCGCGAGGGCGAGGTCGAGTGGGAACTGGCCCGCCGGGATGCGGAGTTGGCCCGCAGGGGATGCGGAGCTGGAGCGACTGCGGCGACTCCTCGACGGGCGGCAGGGACAGAGGTAGGCGCCGCACGCATCACAGGCGTGATCCCGCACTCCCCCGGCGCCCTCCGCGCGGACTACTGCGCAGGGGCGGCGGACGAGGCCCGCCGCCGCGACACGCTTTCACGCCCACCCACTCGCTGGCGGGCCGCCCCGGAGCGGGGCGGATTGGGGAGGTCGAGCCGCGCGCGGACGGCCTGGAAGCCGGCCAGGCGCCAGTCGCGCCGCCCGCGTGCGGCCTTGACCCTCCATGACGCACGGCGTCGCTCTATCCCAACCTGCCCCCGCCCTCCTCGCCGTTCCCAGGGGCGGGCTTCGAGTTCGAAGCGCAGCGTCGGGAGGCCGTACCCTCCCAGATGCGCTGGAACCGCGACTTCGCCACGCCCTCGAAGCCGATCAGGTAACGCTCCTCGTGCGCCTTCCCGAACCGCCCATCCCCTCGGCCAGCGCCAGCATCTCGAAGAAGTACGCTGGTCCGGTGATCGATCATCACACTGAGCCACCCTTCCGGGATCAGCGCGGCGTGGGCCAGGTCGAGGAACCGCGCGGTGAAGACGCGCCGCTTGCGGAACCGCCGCGCCACGTTCGGATCGGGGAAGTGCAGGTAGATGGCGCGCAGCGAGGCGGCGCCAGGCGCGGCCCCACCAGCCGGAAATCGGCCTTCATGAGCCTGATGTTCTCCAGCGACCCGGCCGCGGCGATCCCCACCGCCTTGTGGAGCCAGACCTCGTCGCGCGTGATTGGGTACGTATCTGGGCACATCTTGGTGTCCGAACCCACTCTCCAGTTCGCTGGTAAACGCCCACTCCCTTCGCACCCCGCGCCTTATCTAAGGCCCACGAGGTTCACGGGCTCACCTGCGGGGGTCGGCTATGTCACCCGCATGAATACCTCCAGGTCGCCCGCGACTCTCTCCGGGCACTCCCAGTGCGGCGCGTGGCCCGTCTCAGGGTATACTACCAGCCGCGCATCCGGGATGGCGGCCGCCAGACGCTCCTCCTCCTCCCGGGAGATGAACCGGTCCCGCTCGCCCCAGATGATCAGGGTAGGCGCGGTGATCCGGTCGAGCCGGTCCGAGTCGTCCGCGCCCAGTAGTCCGTCGAGCGCGACCCGCCAGACCCGCGCCGGCAGCTTGAGGCTCTCGGCCAGCACGCGCTCCGTGAATGCCTCAGGGAGGGGAACATAGGTCGTACTAGCCTGGAACTCTCGTACAAACTCCGGCGGCACGGGGTCCTCCAGGGACTGAATGGCCCCCTGCAGCTCCACCGTCGCCTCGTTGACCGGTACTCGGATGGGGGCAGCGATGAGCACGAGCCGGGCGACGCGCTCCGGGTACACCTCCGCCACCCGCCGGGCGGTGATGGCGCCCGAAGAATCACCGATGAGGGTAGTGCGGGGGACGCCGACGGCATCCAGGAAGGCCACCACGTCGGCGGCGAGGTCGTCCACGGTGTAGCTGTCGGCCGGGCGCTCCGAGTCACCGTGGCCGCGCTGGTCGAGGGCGTACGCACGGTAGCGAGCGGGTAGCAGCGGCAGGACCCGGCTGTACGAGTACCACGAGTCGCTGTACCCGTGCAGGAAGACGAGCCGCTCCCCGCCCAGGTCGCCCTGCTCGGCGTAGTGCACCTGCGGGCCGGTCGCGAGGCGCGTGACTGTGAACTTAAGCTGCGGAACAGCCTGCTGCATGGTAGCCTCCTTTGCGATCCCAGCCGCTGCCATAGCATACCTCATCCTACAGGCTGCCGGCACATTGGCGATCCACCACCTGGGGTCTATTTGGGGATAGCTTCGCCCCTTCAGCCGACGCCCCCAGCGATGCGACCTGTTTCCGGCAGCAACCTCAGCCGCATCATCGCCAGCACGCCGGTGGCCGGACCGGGGGCAAGGATCGCGAACGCCCATCGCCAGCCGAACGCATCCCGGAGGAGCTGTCTTACGGACAGCGAGGTAGGCCCAAATACGCACCCAATGACGTGACGAGGCGTGTGTGAAGCGACTTCGCGCGCAGATCGACCCTGACGAAGTTGACCGCCGGCTCCCGCCCGGCCAGCGCGCAGAGGAACTCGCCGGTGCCGCAGCCGATCTCCAATTCCAGGGGTCGATCGTTCCCGAACAGGCTGGGCGAAGCGATCGGCGGCAGCGCGCACGGGTCGTGGTAAAGCCGCCGGCTGGTCAGAGACAGGAGGGACTTGCTGGCGGTTCGCTCATCCGGCGCCTGCGCCTCGATCGTGCGTGACAGCTTCCTCCTGGGCATCCGCGCCTCCCTCGCCAATCCGCGTCGCGGCGACGGCAAAAGGAACAGGCCGTGGGCTTCAACCACGGCCTGCGGGACGCGCCGAGCCGCCGGAGGCGGCGCGCGGAGCGCAGCAAAAGGCCGTGGGCAGCTAAGGAGCGCCCACGGCCCAGCAGGTTATACCGTCATCAACCCGTTATCGAGCAGGCACACTCCTTATGGCAGCGGCGAAACTGTCACTCTGGAAACTGTTGTCACGGTTGTGGGATCACTCACGGGATTTCCCCTTGCCGACAAAACCCAATCGCCTGGGCGCAGCATAGCAGGCGGGCGCACGGAGGGCAAACGCGCGGCGGTCGCGTCCCCGCCCGTCACGGACGGCGGGCAACAGGGTCCGGCGTCAGGCCCGCCCACTCGCCAGCAGCCCGTTCCCGACGAGGGGGGGATAGGGGAGGTCGAGGCGCAGCGGCAGCCGCCGCCCGCCGACGCGCGCCAGCGGCTTCCAGCCGGAGCGCACCCGGACGGCCCGGAAGCCGGCTCCGCGCAGGTGGTCGCGCATGGTGCGGGGGTTCTGCAGGCTGATGTGGGTGGGGTCGAGGTGGCCGGTCCAGGTCGGGCCGCCGAGCGCGCCGACCAGCCGCCGCACGTCCCAGAGGTTCGGCGTCGTCAGGACGATCGCGCCGCCCGGCCGCAGCACCCGCCGGCACTCGGCCAGCAGGAGCGGCGGCGCGGCGACGTGCTCGACGATCTCGCTCATCAGGAGCAGATCGAACTGACCGTCCCGGAAGGGGAGGCCGCGCTCCAGGTCGCAGCGCACCAGGCAGGCCGCCGGCAAGAGGCGGCGGGCGGTTGCCAGCGCCGCCGCGGAGACGTCGACCCCGACCGCCGCGACGCCCCGGCCTTCTAGGTAGCGCAACCCCGGCGCCGCGCCGCACCCCACGTCGAGCACGCGGCTCGCCCCGCGAATCTCCACGCCGGCGAACCGCAGCATGCGATCGTACTGCCAGGCGATCTTGGCGTCCGACTTGGCGATCTGCCGCCGGAAGTAACCTTCGGCGAAGTGGTCGTGCATGCGCCCCTGGTGCTGCCGAGTCTCCCCCGGTCGCGCCGCCTCTCCGGCAAGCGCGGCGGAGTATAGCACAGCGGGCGCGTCCCCACGCACCGCGGACACGACGAAGCGGGCGGCAGCTGCCGCCCGCTCCGCGTGTTCTTTCGGTGGCCGGCGCCGCGCGCCCGCCTACTCCTCGTCGGCGTCGCGCGTGCCGCCCGGCGAGCCGAGCGCCAGCGTCGGGTCGAGCGGCAGGGCCTGGTAGCCCGCCGGGACGAGCTGCTCCCGGTCGCCGCGGCCGACCCCCTCCGGGCCGCTCATCAGGTCGATCGTCTCGATCGAGGTCTCCTCGCTGTCCGGGCGCGCGGGCCGCGCCTTGCGCGTCTTCTCGACGTTGAAGCCCGAGCCGGCCGGGATCAGCTTGCCGATGATCACGTTCTCCTTCAGGCCGCGCAGGTTGTCGATGCGCCCGTTGAGGGCCGCCTCGGTCAGCACGCGCGTCGTCTCCTGGAAGGAGGCCGCCGACAGGAAGGACTCGGTCGAGAGCGACGCCTTGGTGACGCCCAGCAGCGTCTCCTGCGCCGTCGACGGCTCGCCCCCCTCCGCCAGCAGCTCCGCGTTGACCTCGCCGAAGAGGAAGCGGTCGATCATCTCGCCCGGCAGGAAGTCGCTGTCGCCCTGCTCGTCGATCGTCACCTTGCGCAGCATCTGGCGCACGATGACCTCGATGTGCTTGTCGTTGGTGTCGACGCCCTGCGAGCGGTAGACCCGCTGGACCTCGTCCACCATATACTCCTGCACCGCCTTGCGCCCGCGGATGTGCAGGATCTCCTGCGGGTCCTGGTTGCCCTCGGTCAACTGCGCGCCGGGCGTGACCTGGTCGCCGTCCGCCACCAGGATCTGCGCGGCGGCCGGCACCACGTACTCCTTCTCCTGCGTCTCCTCGCCGCGCACGACGATCGCCGCGCCGTCGGCCCCGTCCTCCAGGAAGGCCCGGCCGCCGAGTGTCGCCAGGACGCGCCCCTCCTGGCCCGCGACGTTCGACTCGGCCAGCACCTGGCCCTCGGCCACCTCGTCGCCGTCCCCGACCGTCGGCAGGAAGCCGGCGGGCAGCGCGTGGCGCTCCTCGAACAGCTCGGTGTTGACGATCCGCAGCTTGCGCTGCGCCTCCTCGACCTCGATGTGGACGGTGCCCTCGATCTCGGCCAGGATCGACTTGCCCTTCGGCACGCGCGCCTCGAAGATCTCCTCGACGCGCGGCAGGCCGGTGGTGATGTCGGTCGCGTGGGCCACGCCGCCCATGTGGAAGGTCCGCATGGTCAACTGCGTGCCCGGCTCGCCGATCGACTGCGCCGCGACGATGCCGACCGCCTCGCCCTGGTCCACCAGCCGCCCGGTCGCCAGGTTGCGCCCGTAGCAGAGGCGGCAGACGCCGTAGGTCGCGTCGCAGAACATCACGGTGCGGACGAAGACCTCGTCCGGCCGCTCCGCCATCGCCATGATCCGGTCGATGACCTCCTCGGTCAGCTCCTCGTTGCGATCGACGATCAGCTCGCCGGTCGCCGGGTCGTGGAGCGGCTGCGCCACGATCCGGCCCCGCAGCCGGTTGTAGAGCAGCTCGTTGAAGGTCTCCGGGTCCTGGCGGTCCTGCGCCCGCACCGGCTTGAGCGGGATCTGCAGGCTCGCGTCGGTGCCGCAGTCCTCGCCGGTGATGATCACGTCCTGGGCCACGTCGACCAGCCGCCGGGTCAGGTACCCGGAGTCGGCCGTCCGCAGCGCCGTGTCGGCCAGGCCCTTGCGGGCGCCGTGGGTGGAGATGAAGTACTCCAGCACGGAGATGCCCTCGCGGTAGCCCGACTTGATCGGCAGCTCGATGACCTTGCCGAGCGGGTTGAGCACCAGCCCGCGCATGCCGGCCATCTGGCTGATCTGGTTGAAGTTGCCGCGCGCCCCCGAGTGCGCCATCATGTAGAGTGGGTTCTGCCGGCTCAGGCCGTCCTGCACCGCCTTCGCCACCCGCCCGCGGGCGTCGGTCCAGATGCGCACCTGCTCCTGGTAGCGCTCGTCGTCGGTGATCAGGCCGCGGCGGAACTGGCGCTCGATCTCGTCGGTCTCCTGCTCCGCCTCCTGGACGATCGCCCCCTTCGACTCGGGGATCTCCAGGTCCTGCACGCCGATCGAGAGCGCGCCGCGCGTGGCGTAGCGGAAGCCGAGCGACTTGATCCGGTCGGCCAGCTTGGCGGTCCGCTCGGTGCCGAGCTTGCGGTAGCAGTCGGCGATCAGCCGGCGAATCTCCTTGGTGCCCATCGTGACGTTGCGGTAGCCGAGATCGTCCGGCACCTCCTGGTTGAAGAGCACCCGCCCGACGGTCGTCTCGACCATCGCGCTGGCGCCGTCGACCCCGTCCTCCCCCAGCGACGCGGCCGGCAGGAGCACCTGGATCGTGGCCTGCAGGTCGAGCAGCCCCATCTCGTAGGCCAGGATGACCTCGTGGACGTCCGCGAAGGTCTTGCCCTCACCCTTCGCGCCCGCGCGCGGCAGGGTCATGTAGTAGCAGCCGAGGACGATGTCCTGCTGCGGGGTGATGATCGGATCGCCGTTGGAGGGCGACAGCAGGTTGTTCAGCGAGAGCATCCGGCTCCGCGCCTCCTCCTGCGCCGCCTTCGAGAGCGGGACGTGGACCGCCATCTGGTCGCCGTCGAAGTCGGCGTTGTAGGCCTTGCAGACCAGCGGGTGGATCTGGATCGCCGACCCCTCCACCAGCTTGACCTCGAAGGCCTGGATGCCGAGGCGGTGCAGCGTCGGGGCGCGGTTCAGGAGCACCAGGTAGTCCTGGGTGACCTCCTCCAGCACCTCCCACACCCGCGGGTCGACGCGCTCGACGACCCGCTTGGCCGCCTTGATGTTGTGCGCGTGGCCGCGCTCCACCAGCCGCCGCATCACGAACGGCTTGAACAGCTCCAGCGCCATCCGCTTCGGCAGGCCGCACTGGTGCAGCTCCAGATCCGGGCCGACGACGATCACCGAGCGCCCGGAGTAGTCCACGCGCTTGCCCAGGAGGTTCTGGCGGAAGCGCCCCTGCTTGCCCTTGAGCATGTCGCTGAGGCTCTTCAGCTTGTGCTTGCCGGAGCCGGAGACGACCCGCCCGCGCCGGCCGTTGTCGATCAGCGCGTCGACCGCCTCCTGCAGCATGCGCTTCTCGTTGCGCACGATGATGTCGGGCGCCTGCAGGTCGAGCAGGCGGCGCAGGCGGTTGTTGCGGTTGATCACCCGCCGGTAGAGGTCGTTCAGGTCGCTGGTGGCGAAGCGGCCACCGTCGAGCTGGACCATCGGGCGCAGGTCGGGCGGGATCACCGGCAGGGCGGTGAAGATCATCCACTCGGGCCGGTTGGCGCCCTTGCGGAGCGCCTCGACGACGCGCAGCCGCTTGGTCGCCTTCTTCTTCTTGAGGCCGGTCATCGTCGCCATGTCGCCGCGCAGCTTGATCGCCTCGGCGTCGAGGTCGAGCTGCTGCACGACATCGTAGACCGCCTCGGCGCCCATCCCCGCCTTGAAGATGCCGCGCCCGTCCTCCAGCAGCTCGTTGCGCTGCACCTCGGTCAGGATCTGCAGCGGCTGCAGCTTCTCCAGCGCGGCGATCCGGCCCTCGTACTCCTGGCGCAGTTCGGTCTTCTCGCGCTCGATCTCGGCGAACTTGCGCTCCTTCTCCTCGTTGGCGGAGAAGAGGAGCTGGTCGCGCTCGCCCTCGGTCAGCGCCTGGCTGCTGCCGCGCTCGTGCTCGGCCTCGGCCTCGATCGCCTGCAGCCGCTCGTCGTGCGCCGTCTCCAGGTCGTCCAGCCGGTCCTCGGTGACCGCCTGCCCCTCGGCGACGATCGTCTGCCCGTTGTAGGCGTAGTCCTGCTCGGCGGCCTGGCCCAGCAGGTCCTCCAGCTCGGTGCGCAGCGCGTCGTACTCGTCCTGCGCGGCCTGGGTCCGGGTGGCCTGGCGCGCGGCGACATCGGCGCTCAGGCCGGTGTGCCCGCCGACCAGGCTCTCCAGCCGGGCGCGCAGCCCCTCGTCGAGCTCGTCGGTGATCTCCTTCAGCTCGGCGTCGACGTCGGCGAGCTCGTCCTCCAGCTCCTTCCAGAGCTGCTGGACGCGCGCGCCCTTCGCCTCCGCGTCGACCTCGGTGACGAGGTAGGCGGCGAAGTAGATGATCCGCTCCAGGTTGCGCGGCGAGATGTCGAGCAGCAGGCCGAGCCGGCTCGGGGTGCCCTTGACGAACCAGATGTGGCTCGCCGGCGCGGCCAGCTCGATGTGCCCCATCCGCTCGCGGCGCACCTTCGAGCGCGCCACCTCGACGCCGCACTTGTCGCAGACGATCCCCTTGAAGCGGATCCGCTTGTACTTGCCGCAGTAGCACTCCCAGTCGCGCGACGGGCCGAAGATGCGCTCGCAGAAGAGGCCGCCGTGCTCCGGCTTGAGCGTGCGGTAGTTGATCGTCTCCGGCTTGGTCACCTCGCCGTAGGACCAGCCGCGGATCGCCTCCGGCGACGCCAGGCTGATCCTGATCGCGTCGAAATCGTTTACGTCGAGCACAGTGTTCCCCCAGTTGTGAGTAGGGAGCCGGGAGTCGGTAGCCAGAGAGCAGACTTGCGTCCACTCCCGACTCCCGACTCCCTACTCTCTACTACGCCTCCGTCTTCTCGAAGCCGCTCAGGTTGATGCGGTCGAGGTTGGTCAGGATGTCGCGCGAGGTGTCCTCGGTGAAGTCGACCGTCTCCTCGTCCTCGTTGATCACCTCGATCGAGAGGCCCAGCGAGCGCAGCTCCTTGACCAGCACCTTGAACGACTCCGGCACGCCCGCCTCGACGATCTCCTCGCCCTTGACGATCGACTCGTAGGTCTTGACGCGCCCGACGACGTCGTCCGACTTGACCGTCAGCATCTCCTGCAGCGTGTTGGCCGCGCCGTAGGCCTCCAAGGCCCAGACCTCCATCTCGCCGAAGCGCTGGCCGCCGAACTGCGCCTTGCCGCCGAGCGGCTGCTGCGTCACCAGCGAGTAGGGGCCGGTCGAGCGGGCGTGGATCTTGTCCTCCACCAGGTGCGCCAGCTTCAGCATGTAGATGATGCCGACCACCGTCGGGCGGTCGAAGCGCTCGCCGGTGCGCCCGTCGTAGAGGTAGACCTTGCCGTCGAGCGGCAGCCCGGCCCCCTCCAGCTCGCGGCGGATCTGCTCCTCGTCCGCGCCGTCGAAGACCGGCGTGGCGATCTTGATCCCCTCCTGCGCCGCCGCCCAGCCGAGCGTCGTCTCCAGGAGCTGCCCGAGGTTCATCCGCGACGGCACGCCGATCGGGTTGAGGATGATGTCGACCGGCCGGCCGTCCGGCAGGTACGGCATGTCCTCGACCGGCAGGATCTTCGAGATGACCCCCTTGTTGCCGTGGCGCCCGGCCATCTTGTCGCCCTCGCTGATCTTGCGCTTCTGGGCGATCAGCACCCGCACCATCTGGTTGACGCCCGCCGGCAACTCGACCCCCGCCTCCTCGCGGCGGAACTGCTTCACGTCGATCACCTTGCCGTGGACGCCGTGCGGCACGCGCAGGCTGGTATCCTTCACCTCGCGCGCCTTCTCACCGAAGATCGCGCGCAGCAGCCGCTCCTCGGCCGAGAGCTCGGTCTCGCCACGCGGCGTGACCTTGCCGACCAGGATGTCGTTCGGCCGCACCTCCGCGCCGACCCGGATCACCCCGTCCTCGTCGAGGTCGGAGAGGCTGTCCTCGCCGACGTTGGGGATGTCGCGGGTGATCTCCTCCGGCCCCAGCTTGGTGTCGCGCGCCTCGGTCTCGTACTTCTCGATGTGGATCGAGGTGAAGACGTCGTCGCGCACCAGCCGCTCGCTGATCAGGATCGCGTCCTCGTAGTTGCCGCCCTCCCAGGGCATGAAGGCGACCAGCACGTTCTGGCCGAGCGCCAGCTCCCCCCCGTCGGTCGAGGACGAGTCGGCGATCACCTGGTTGGCCTCGACCCGGTCGCCCTTCTTGACGGTCGGGCGCTGGTTGATGCAGGTGTCCTGGTTGGAGCGGCGGAACTTCTGCAGCGGGTACTCCCGCCGCTCGCCCCCCTCCTCCTCGACCACGATCAGGTTGCCGGTCGCGCTCCGCACGACCCCCGCCGCCTTGGTCACCACGACCTGGCCGGAGTCGCGCGCCGCCTGGTACTCCATGCCGGTCCCGACGACCGGGGAGTCCGGCTTGAGGAGCGGCACCGCCTGGCGCTGCATGTTCGAGCCCATCAGCGCGCGGTTGGCGTCGTCGTGCTCCAGGAAGGGGATCAGCGTGCCGGCCACGCTGACCACCTGCTTCGGCGACACGTCCATGTAGTCGATCCGCTCGACCGGCTCCAGCCCGTAGTCCTCGCCCTTGCGCGCCTCGACCCGGTCCTCGACGAAGCGGAAGTTCTGGTCGAGCCGCGCGTTGGCCTGGGCCACCACGAAGCCGCGCTCGCTGTCGGCCGACAGGTACTCGATCTGGGTCGAGACGAACGGCTTGATCCGCACCGTGCGCAGCCCCGCGCCCCGGATCCGCTCCAGCGTCGCCGCGCCGATCGTCGCGCCGGCCTCGGCGATCAGGTCGCCGCTCGCCGGATCGATCAGGTCGTCGCGCAGGAGCTGGTTCAGCAGCAGCTCGCCGTCATTCGCCACGTCCACCGCGCTGATCACCCGGCGGTACGGCGTCTCGATGAAGCCGTACTGGTTGATCTTGCCGTAGGTCGCCAGCGAGCCGATCAGGCCGATGTTCGGCCCCTCCGGCGTCTCGATCGGGCAGATGCGCCCGTAGTGCGAGTGGTGGACGTCGCGCACGTCGAAGCCGGCGCGGTCGCGGCTCAGGCCGCCCGGCCCGAGGGCGGAGAGCCGGCGCTTGTGCGTCAGCTCGGCCAGCGGGTTGGTCTGGTCCATGAACTGCGACAACTGGCTGCCGCCGAAGAACTCGCGCACCGCCGCCATGATCGGCCGGGTGTTGATCAGCGCGTTCGGCGTGACCGTGTTCACGTCCTGGATCGTCATCCGCTCGCGCACGACGCGCTCCATGCGCGACAGGCCGGTGCGCATCTGCATCTGGATCAACTCGCCGACCGCGCGGATGCGGCGGTTGCCCAGGTGGTCGATGTCGTCCGGCTCGCCCTGCTCGTTGTTGAGCCGGATCATCGTCTTGAGGATCTCGACGATGTCCTCGTTGGTCAGCGTGCGCTGCTCCGGGCTGAAGTCGATCCCCAGCCGCTTGCTCAGCTTGTAGCGCCCCACCTTCGCCAGGTCGTAGCGGCGCGGGTTGCGGAAGAGGTTCTCCAGCAGCGCGTGCGCGTTGTCCCTGGTCGGCGGATCGCCGGGCCGCAGCCGGTGGTACAGCTCGATGATCGCCTGGTCGGTGTTCTTGGTCGTCTCGCGCTCCAGCGTCGCCTTGAGGAACTGGTGGTCCGGGTTGGTGTCGACGTCCGCGAAGAGCTCGAGGATCTCCTCGTTGGTGCTGTAGCCGATCGCGCGCAGCAGGATCGTCACCGGCATCTTGCGCTTGCGGTCGACCTTGACCGAGAGGATGTCGCGGTTCGACGTCTCGAACTCCAGCCAGGCCCCGCGGTTGGGGATCAGCTTGGCGGCGAAGAGCTTGCGCCCGCTCGCCGGATCCTCCGCCGCGGTGAAATAGACGCCGGGCGACCGGACGAGCTGGGAGACGACGACGCGCTCGGCGCCGTTCACGATGAACGTGCCGTCCTCGGTCATCATCGGGAACTCGCCCAGATAGACCTGGCTCTCCTTGACCTCGCCGGTCTCCTTGACCATCAGCCGGGCCGTCACGTAGAGCGGCGCGGCGTAGGTCATGTCGCGCTCGCGGCAGAGGTCCACCGTCGCGCGCGGCTCCTGAAACTCGTACGCCGGGAAGCTGAGGTCCATGCTCCGCTGGTTGTAATCCTGGATCGGGGACACCTCGTCCAGCAGTTCCTTCAACCCTTCGTTGAGGAACCAGCGGAACGAATCCAGCTGAATCTGGACCAGGTTCGGCGCTTCCAGAACCGTGGGGATACGAGCATATGAGCGTCGCTCGACGCGACCATTGTTCCCGTTGGCCGTGGTGATGGCGCCGTCGCCGGTCGCCTGCCTTTCGACCTGTACTGTCATGCTCGCTCCTTGTATCTACTGCCCAAACCGCACCACTCCGTCCGGGTCGCGCGCCCCGCTCCTACCCACACGTCCGCGCGATCCACTCCTCCGCGCCGGCGCCGGCGCACTTACCGGATTCCCTGTGGAGAGGCCGTCTCCCCACAGCACATAGTCTCGTCCCGCCGGTCGGGGCGTGGACGAGCACCGCATCGACCCCCTCCACAGGAATGGCGCGGGAGGGCCTCTGGTGTTGCTGTCAGATGGATGGCTCGCGGCTCGTCCTCACGCCCGGCGCCGGCCTACTGGCGGACCCCAACCCCTCCGCCCCCGCGACAGCGGGCCCGGCTGGAGGGAGGCCGCCACACGGGGGCGCGAGGCAGGGCCGTCGGTTAGTTGTCTCGTCGGAAGCGAACGCAAAGCGGGAGGCCTGCACACATCCCTCCCGTAATCGTCGGTGGTATCCCGTTGTTACCGCCTTGCGGCATTGCATCTGCGACTATTCTACCCTTACCTCGTACGCAAGGTAGCAAAGATCAAGGATACCCGGCGGCGAGAAGGTTGTCAAGGGGTTTCGCAACCAATTTCGCGCGTAATGCCCCCTCGCCCCGGCGCGCTGCCGGCCCCTGTCCCCAACGACGCCATTCGCGCCGCTACGGGAGACGGTTCCAATAGTGACAACGACCGGGGCGGGTCGATTATTCCCGGAGGCAAAGCAGGGCCGGCGACTGCAGCTTGTCACCGGGGGGCTCACTTCGTTCACCACAAAGGCCGCCTGACGCGGCCTGGACCATTGCCACGCCAGAGGCTCTCGGGACAATCATCGCCTCACCCACATCCTGGTCCGCATCGGCGGACTTCGTGGCGAGCGGCGGCGAGCCCCCAGCGACAAGCTTCAGTCGTCGGCCGCCGGCAGCTCGTCGGACGGGCGGGGGCCGGCGTCGCTCAGGTCGGTCTCGCTCAGCCGGTTGATGACGCGGAGCGTCAGGTCGCCGTCGACGAGCATCTGGCAGGAGAGGCGGATGTTCGGGGCGAGATCGCCCTCGCGCGCCAGTCGGGCGCGCTCCCGCGGGTTAATCTCACCGGGATCGCCCTCCAGCACCTCGACCCGGCAGGTCGTGCATTTGGCGTAGCCGCCGCAGCGATGCAGGATGTCGATCCCGGCGTCCTCGAGCGCCAGGACGAGCCGCCGCCCCGGCGGTGTCTCGAAGGTCTTGATCCCGGCGGCTTCGATGTTGGCCATCTGCCCTCGCCCCCTCCACTATGCCCACACTGCCCACCCGGCGGGTCACCCCGCGCCGGCGCCGCTGGTCCGGCGGGCGCATTGTACAGGAAGGCGCCCCGCAAGGGAAGTGCCGCCGGCCTCCCCCCGCGCCAGCGGCCCGGCCCGACCCTACCGGCGCCGCCCGGCGGTGCGGTATAGTGCCGCCCGACGGACGCCGGCGAGGGTGAACGATCGGAGGAAGGAGGGATCGGATGGCGGACGAGCGGGCGCGGGACGCGCGGGACCCGGTCTACGGGCGCGGCTTCCGGCAGGGGGTCGGCATGGTCGTGCGCGGCCTGCTCCTGGTCGAGGCGGACCAGGTCGACGTCGGGGCGCTGGTCGGCGCCTTGAGCCGCTACGAGCAGGAACTGGAGGCGTGGATCGAGGCGGGCGGCGGCGCGGAGGCCGAACTCCCGTCCTGGCAGCCGACCGATCGGGAGCTCGGCGCGGTCACGGAGGGATGAGGCGCCGGCCGCGCCGTCACGACACCTCCAGCCGGTCGAGCCACTTGATCCACTGGAAGCCGCGGCGCTCCGGGGCGACGAGCCGCAGCGGGGCGCCGTGCGCGTGCGACAGCGGCTCGCCGCCGACGTGCGTCGCCAGGAGCGCCCGCCGCGCCTCCGCGAGCGGCAGCGGCCAGCGGTAGCCGGTCGTGGAGACGAACCAGACGATCGTTGCCCGGGGCGAGACCTGCGCCGCGTCGAGGACCGCCCCGACGCCCACCCCGCGCCACTCGCGCGTGGCGTAGACGCCGCCGGTGCAGTCCACCGTCGCGACGATCCGCGCCGCGCCCTCGACGGCCGCGTAGTCGAGGCTGAGCGGGCGCCCGACCCGGCCGGTCACCCGCAGGCGCCAGGCGGCCGGATCGAGCGGCGCCGGGTCGTCGTTGAGGAACTGCGTGACGAAGAAGCCGTTCGGCGTGCCGTAGTCGGCCTCGCGCGAGCCGGTGAAGCGGCGCCGGCCCTGCTCGGCCTCGGTCGCCGCCGCCCCGGCGCCCAGCCCCCGCCAGAGCGCCGCCCCCAGGAGCGCCGACGCCCCCAGCGCCAGGACGCGCCGCCGCGCGGCGAAGTCGGCCCGCCGGGGCCGGCGCCAGTGCTGCCGGGCGTGCAACGCGGCCAGCGGCAGGAGCGCCAGGCCCAGATACCAGTGGACGACGATCAGCGGCAGCCCCCACTCCCCGCGCCACGGCCCGCGCGCCAGCGACCACCCGAGCGCGGCGGCGATCACGGCCGCCGTCAGCCCGAGCAGGAGGAGGGAGACGGCGAGGCGCCGGCCGCCCCGCGCGTCCGGCCCGCCGCCGACCCGCCGCCGCAAGGAGCGCGCGATGATGCCCGCCTTCGGCGCCAGCAGCACCAGCAGCGCCGCCCCGCCGATCCGGTGCAGGACGAAGACGACCCGCTGCCCATCGGCGTTGACGAAGAGGCTGATAATCCCCGTCAGCGCCAGCGCCAGCAGCGTGACCAGGAGCAGCGTATTGACCGCGCGATCGGTCAGCAAGTGCCGCAGCCGGAGCGGCTTGCGGATCGGCCGCCGAATCTCAGGAAGAGCATCGCCCGCGCGCGGTCGCATGGTCCCACCAGTCTGATTACCGGGCACGAATGCCGCCCTGCCACCCGTGTCGTCCGGCGCCGCCCCGCGCCGGGGAGCGATCGCGATCCAAGGATACAGCGCGGATGCCGGTCCGCGCACGGCATGCGTCGGACAAGCGCGGCGCGGTAGGCCTGATACATGGGCGCGGTGGGCAACACGGCGGTTGCGGGCTGGGCGGCGGCGCGCCTACACTCCGGCCTGCGCGCCCAGGGGGCGGCCGCCCTAACCGACGCATGGACCCAGCCCCCGGAACGCCGGCGCGGCAGCCCCGAGCGGAGAGGCACAAAGCCATGATGCGCCCCTCACCCCCCGGCCCTCCCGCGGGCGCCGACGTGCGTTGGTTCGCCTGGCGCGAGGTGCGCGCCGCGCTCGCCCACGGGCGGGCCGGCGGGATCGCCCTGCACCGCTTCCACCACGACTTGCGCCGGTTCGGGCTGGGGCCGCGCGCGCCGGCCTGCCACATCCTCTCGGCCGACCGGGCGGCGCTGGTCGCCTTCGCCGCCCGCTTCGGCCTGCGCGAGGCCTGGATCGAGCCGCCCCGCCCGCGCCGCCCCGACATCTGGCACTTCGACGCCTTCGGCGCGGTGCTGGACCGGCTGGAGGCCGCCTTCCCGCCCCCGCCGCCCGCCGCCTGACCGGCCGGCACTCGCGGAACGGTGGCGCGCGGGGTACACTTACGCCCCGGTGACAAGGGTTGGAGCCGGGCCGGCGACGGCGGCGTGCGACGCGCCCGCGGAGTGACGGCAACGTGAGATGGAGGGGTGCAGGGTGAGTGGCGACACGGGTGGACCGGGCATGCGGCGGAGGCTGGGCGACCTGGGGGGGCGGCCGTGGCTCGTGCCGGCGCTGGCCGGCCTGGCGGGGTTGGTGTTGGTGCTCCTGCTGGCCGGCATCGTGGCGCTGATCCTCGCCAACCGCGGCGGCGAGGGCGACGCCGCGGCGGGGGCGACCGTGACCCCATCCGGCACCGCGATCGTCATCGCCGGGTCGGCCAGCGCCACCGGCACGGCGCGCGCGGCCGGCACGACCGGCGCGGCCGGGACCACGGCGCCGGGAGCGGCCGGCACGCGGACCACGGCGGCGACCGGCGCGACCACCGCGCGGGTCACGACCGCCACCGGCGCGCAGACAACCGCTGCCGCGCCCCCGCCCGCCAGCGGCGCCAACAAGGTCTTCGTCGTCTCGGGGACGAATAACGAGGGAGTGCGCCTGCGCGGGGCGCCGGGCACGAGCGGCAACCAGATCGCGGTCCTCCCGGAGGGCGCGCGCCTGGAGCAGATCGGCCCCGACCGGGAGGTCGGCGGCGTGACCTGGCGCAACGTCCGTACGCCGGAGGGCCAGGAGGGCTGGGTCGCGGCCGAGTTCACCAGCGAGGCGCCGTAAAGACGGCCCGCCGGGCCGGCGCGTGACATCCGGCCCCGCCGCGACGTAAATGGGGGTGACGGTCGCCGGCGACAGCGGCGGCGGTCCCGCCACTCCGCGATCGCGACGACCGCGCCCCCGCGACGGGGCCGGGATGAGGAGCAGGCCATGAGCGCGCCCCCGCCGCCGCACAGCGTTCCCGGCCCCGCTGGCCCCGCGCAAGGCGCCCACCCCGGCGCCCAGCCCCCGCCGCCGGGCTACCACCCCGCGCCGCCCGCCAGGCAGGGCAAGACCCTCTGGTGGGCGCTCGGCGGTGGCCTGCTCGGGCTGCTCGGGCTCTGCGCCTGCGTCGGCGTGATCGGCGTCGGCGCGCTCGGCGGCGGCGTCTTCGCCCTCGTCCAGGCGACCGCCGGCCCGCGCGCCGCCACCGACGCCTACTTCGAGGCGGTCGTGGGCGGGGATTACGCCACGGCGCACCGCTCCCTCAGCGCCGCCCAGCGCGCGTCGCTCACGCCCCAGGACCTCGCGCGGCTCCGCCGCGGGCTCAACTCGTACAGCGTCGACAACGTCAACATCACCAGCACCAACGGCACGACCTCCGCGACCGCCACCGTCACCTCGAGCTCCACCGGCGGCGCTTCCAACCGCGAGACCATCACCCTCGTCAAGGAGGGCGGGGACTGGAAGCTCGCCACACCCCGACGCCGCGGGCCGGCAGGGGGGAAGGCGGGAAGGGTGGGGCTGGCGCGCGGCCCCGGCCCTCCGCCCGCCGTCCTCCCCCGCCCCGCAGTTCCCCCACGGTATGGGCACGCTCGGCGTAGGAGGCGCGCGGGTAGCCGCTCGCCTCTTCCATCGCTGCTACCCCGCTGCCCCTACCAAACCCGCCGGTCTAGGCGCCCACAACCGCCTCAGACCGCCGCCTCGTCGCGCGGCGGGCCCGCCGCCCCCGCGGCAGCGTCGCCCGAGGATCGAGCCCGCCGCCCCGCGCGATGACCGAGGCGATCAGGATCCCGACCCGCGCGGCATTCGCCACCGGCCCGTGCTCGAAGGCGAGCTCGGTGACGAACAGCGAGATCGTGAAGCCGATCCCGCCCAGCCACCCCACGCCGCAGACGTGCCGCCAGGCGATCGCGCCCGGCAGTACGGCGATCCCGGCGCGCACCGCCAGCCAGGCGAACAGCGTGATCCCCAGCGGCTTGCCCACCACCAGCCCGGCCACCACACCCCAGGTCACCGGGCTGGCCAGCGCCGCGCCGAGGCCGCTCAGCAGCGGGATCCCCGCGTTGGCGAACGCGAAGAGCGGCAGGATCCCGAAGGCCACCCAGGGGTTGAGCCGGTGCTGCAGGTGGGTCATCGGGGTCTCCACGTCCTCGCAGAGCTGCTCCAGCGCCTGCGAGGCCTGCTGCTGGGGCTCGTTGGTGAGGATGCTCGGCGCCGCGTAGCACGCGCGCTCGAAGTCGTCGATCAGCCGCCGCCCGCGCGCCAGGAACTCGCTCGGGTTGATCCAGGACCGGGCCGGCACGGTCATCGCCACCAGCACCCCCGCCACCGTCGCGTGGACCCCCGACTCGAAGACCGCCAGCCAGACGCCCAGACCGACGAAGGCGTAGACCGGCCAGCGATGGAAGCCGGCGCGGTTGGCAACGGCGAGCACCCCCAGCAGCGCGGCCGCGACGCCGAGCGCCGGCCAGGAGATCGCGTCCGTGTAGAAGACCGCGATCACCAGCACCGCCAGGATGTCGTCGACGATCGCGAACGCGGTCAGGAAGACGAGGAGGAGCGGCCGCACCCGGCTCCCCAGCAGACTCAGGACCCCCAGGGAGAAGGCGGTGTCGGTGGCCATCGGGATCCCCCAGCCGCGCGCCCCCTCGCCCCCCAGGTTGAACGCCGTGAAGGCCAGCGCCGGCACCACCACGCCGCCGACCGCCGCGGCGATCGGCAGCGCGGCCTGGCGCGGGCGGCGCATCTCGCCGACCAGCACCTCGCGCTTGATCTCCAGGCCGACGATGAAGAAGAAGAGCGCCATCAGCCCGTCATTGACCCAGTGCCGCAGGGACTCGGTGATCCCGAAGCCGGGCGCCCCGACGGTCAGCTCGGTCGCCCAGAAGCGATCGTAGGCCCCCGCCAGCGGGGAATTCGCCAGGACGAGCGCGAGGACAGTGCCCAGCAGCAGGAGCCCGATCCCCGAGACGCTGGTCCGGACGAAGCCCTCCAAGGGGGTCAGGGCCATGACGAGGCGGGCCTCCTGCGCGGTCCCGGTGATGTTCGCGATCTGGGGCGCGTCCTCGGCCAGCTCCTCGCCGCGCGCGTACCAGGCCCGCCGCTCCTCCGACTCCTTCCAGCGCCGGAGGTTGCTCTCGCGGTCGAACCGGAACACCACCCGGTACTGCCGGTCCCCCCGCGCCGGGCGGAAGATCCGCACCCCGAGGTGACCGGGGAAGCGCGACGCCTCCTCGCTGATGCCCCTGAGGTACTCCTCGAACTCCCGCTCCCGGCCGGGGCGGACGCGGCGGGTGATGCTGATCGTGACCGCCCCGTCGTCGCGTTCCGCCTCCTGCGTCGCCTGCTCCACCCCCGCACCTCCCCCGAGTACTCCCGGCACTGTCCCGTAACACGGGATGCCGTGGCGCGCCTCGCGCCGCGCGCCACGGCTCGCCGCGGCCTTCCGCGCCGCCTCGGCTGGGGTCTCCCCCCGCTCGTTGTCCGCGCCCGCTCCCCGCGCTACCGCGCCGGCTCCATCGCGACCTCGTCCACGTAGCACCAGATCCAGTCCTCCCCCCGCTCGAACGACTGGATCAGCGGGTGGGCCGTCGCGTGGAAGTGCTTGGTGGCGTGCTTGTTCCTCGAGGCGTCGCAGCAGCCGACGTGGCCGCAGACGAGGCAGAGCCGCAAGTGGACCCAGGTATCGCCGGTCCTCAGACAGTCCTCGCAGCCCTCGGCGCTCGGCGTCACCTCCTGGATCTGATCGAGATGCGTGCAAGTGGCGCTCATGGTTTATCTCCTTACCCTTTCGCAACTGCCCTCTACGCTCCACGCTCCGCGCCCCCGCCCTACTCCACCACCCCGGCCACCTCCCCTCTCACCCCGCGCTCTCCGTCCTGCGCCCCACGCCCCACGTCCCGCGCCCCGCCCGCCGCGGCGTCCGGCGCCCGCCCCGGGATCAGCAGGGCCGCGCTGAGCGCGCTCGCCAGCGCCAGCGCCGCGCCGATCAGCATCGCCACCCGGAACGCGGCGACGAACGCCTCGTCAACGGCCCGCTCGGTCGCCGCGCGCGCCGCGCCGGTCAGGCCCGCCGGCGCCTCCGCCCCGGCCAGCCGGTCGCGCTGCGCCTCGACCTGCCGGCGGGCCTCGGGCGGCAGGCCGAGCGCGTCGAGCCGCGCGCCCAGCGCGGCATTGAAGGTGAGCGCGACGACGATGCCGAGGACGGCGATCGCCAGCAGGGCGGCCGCGCGCGACACCGCGTTGTTGATCCCCGACGCCACCCCCGCGTGCCGCTCCTCGACCGCGTTCATCACCGTCGTCGTCAGCGGCGCGACCGCGATCGCCATCCCCAGCCCCAGCACGACGACCGCCGGGAAGAACGTCGTCCAGTAGCCGCCGCCGATCCCCGGCCGGGCGAAGAGGGCGAACCCCGCCGCGGCGACGACCGGGCCGACCGTCAGCGGCAGCTTCGCGCCGAACCGGCCCACCAGCCCGCCGGACCAGCGCGAGAGGACGAACATCAGCAGGATGAACGGCAGGTTCGCCGCGCCCGCCGCCGTCGCCGAGTAGCCCTGCACCTGGATCAGGTTGAAGGGCAGGAAGAAGAGCGCCCCGCCGAGCGCCGCGTAGAGCAGCAGCGTCAGCAGGTTCGCCCCGCTGAACGCGCGCGACCGGAAGAGTTCGAGCGGCAGCATTGGGTTGCGCCCGCGCGCCTCCACCGCCAGGAACCCGCCGAGCGCCGCGACGCCGAGCGCCAGCGCGCCGAGCACCACCGGATCGGCCAGGCCCCGCACGCCCGCCTCGATCAGCCCGTAGACCAGGGCGCCCAGCCCGACCGTCGCCAGCGCCGCCCCGCCCCAGTCGAGCCCGCCGGTCGCCCCCTCGTCGCGGCTCTCCGGCACGCGCCAGAAGACGATCGCCAGGGTCACCGCCGCCAGCGGCAGGTTGATGAAGAAGACCCAGCGCCAGGAGGCGTTCTCCACCAGCCAGCCGCCCAGCACCGGTCCCAGCGCCGCGGTGATCGCGGTGAAGCCCGACCAGGTCCCGATCGCGCGCCCCCGCTCCTCGCCGCCGAACGCGGCACTGATGATCGCCAGGCTGCCCGGCACCAGCAGCGCCCCGCCGATCCCCTGCGCCGCCCGCGCCGCGATCAGCTGCCCCACGTCCGGCGCCAGCCCGCACCAGAGCGACGCCGCCGCGAAGAGCGCGATCCCGGCGGCGTAGACCCGCCGCCGCCCGTAGCGGTCGCCCAGCGCCCCGCCCACCAGGATCAGCGCCGCCAGGGTCAGCGCGTAGGACTCGACGACCCACTGCACCGCCGCCGCGGTCGCCCCCAGCTCGGCCTGCAACACCGGCAGCGCCACGTTGACGACGGTGCCGTCGATGAAGGCCATGCTCGACCCCAGGATCGTCGCCGCCAGCACCCACGGCCCGAGGGCCGGCGCGCAGGG
>JAUJMV010000016.1:71900-77183 GCA_030446685.1 Thermomicrobiales bacterium
CGATAGGCCGCGATGCCGCTCTCGAACGCCTCCCGGTCGCCGTGCTCGACGCCGTGCAGCGCCTCTTGCAGCGCGAAGGTCCCGCCGTAGAACCGCGCGCGGTCCACCCCCGACGCCAGCTCGGGGTAGGCCGCCAGGAACTGCCGCAGGAACCGCTCGTCCTGGCCGGCCGTCGCGAGGATCGCCGCGAGATCGACCGCCGGATCGCCCAGCCCCGCGCTCCCGAAGTCGAGCACCCCGGCGATCGCCCCCGTCGCCGGATCGACGAGGAGGTTGCCGCCGCCGAAATCGCCGTGGCGCAGGGCCGGCGCCCAGTCGCCGTGCCGCGCGTCGGTCAGGAACCGCTCGAAATGGTCCGCGACCGCCGCCCGCGCGTCGGCCCGCATCCGGGGGAACAGCCTCCCGCGAATGCGCGCGTACAGGTCCGCCCACCGCTCGCGCCCGTCCTCGACGCCCAGCCCCGCGCCCGCCCGCGCGAGGGCGTCGAGCGGCGTCCGGTGCAGCGCCCGGAGGAAGCCCGCCAGTTGCCGCGCCGGGCCGCGCGGCGCCGCCGCCCCCTCGGCCGTCTCCGGCCCCCGCAGCATCTCCCGCCGGAGCGGCACGCCCGGGAGCATCCGATAGCCGGTGAAGACCTCGCCGACCTCGCGCGGCGCCAGCCGTTGGTAGATCGGATCGGGCACCGACAGCGGCACGGCCCCCCGGATGGCGCGGAGGATCGCCGTCTCGGCCACCAGCCGCTCGACGCCCGCCCGGTAGCGCGGGAAGCGGAAGACCAGTTCGCCCTCCCCGGCCGCCGTCAGGATGACGACATCGTTGAACTGCCCCTCGCCCGTGACGAGGCGCGCCCCCTCGACCGCGAGGCCGGGGTAGGCCGCGCGGATGCGCCCGATGTAGGCGCTCAACTTGTCGGCGTGGTCCGGCGCTCGCATGGCGCGTCCTTGTTCGGCGGGGCGGCGGGATTGCCGCCGGTTGAAACCGGCGTCTCGCGGGCCTATGGCCGCCAAGTCCGCCTGCGCGGACTGGGGCGCGGGCAAAGGCATGAGGCGCTCAGGTCGGCTACCGCGCGACGTGAACCTCAGCCCGCGCAGGCGGGTTTATGCCCTTCGGGGTGCTTCGTGGCCGACAGGTCCGCGAGCGACGGGTTTCAACCCGTCGAACTCCCCGCCGGCCACCCCACCGCCCCCCATCCGCCCGCCCGTCGCTCACCCCGCGTGCCCGAGCGGCAGCCGCACCTGGAACTGGGTGTCCCCAGGCGTCGACTCCACCCGGATGTCGCCGTCGTAGCGCGCGACGATCCGGCGGCAGAGGTCCAGCCCGAGGCCGGTCCCTTCGCCGACCCCCTTCGTCGTGAAGAAGGGATCGAAGATCCGCCAGCGGATCGCGGCCGGGATCCCCGGCCCGTCGTCGCCGATCTCGACCAGCGCCCGCTCGCCCTCGCGCGCGGCCCGCACGCGCAGGTGGCCCCGCCCGTCCATCGCGTCGAGCGCGTTGTCGATCAGCGCGGTCCAGACCTGGTTCAGCTCCCCGGCGTGCGCGCTGACCGCCGGCAGGTCCCGGTCGTAGTCGCGGGCGACCGTGACCCCCCCCAACCGGGGGGCCAGGATCGCCAGCGTCGCCTCCAGCCCCGCCGGCAGATCCACGTCCTGCACCGGGGCCTGGTCCATCGAGGTGTACTCCTTGATCCCCTCCACCAGCGCCGAGACGCGCGCCACGCCCCCCTCGATCTCGCCGGCCAGCGCCGCGACCCCGATCGTGGCGCAGAGCCAGTCGAGCGCGCCCGGCAGCGCCGCGGGGTCGAGCCGCGCCGCGACCGCGTCGAGGTCGCCCCCCTCCAGCCCCGCCTCCACCAGCGTCGAGGCCAGGCCCCAGGTATCGCGGATGCCGTGCCGGCCCAGCCAGGCCGCCAGCTCGTCCTCCCGGTCGCTCCGCGCCAGCGGGTCGAGCGGCGGCGCGGCCGCGGCGCGTGCCACCGCCTCGCGCCCCCACTCGGCGAGGAAGGCCGCCTGCTCCTCGTCGAGCCGCCGGCCCAGCGCCAGCGCGCGGGCCTCCCGCCCCGTCAGCGTCTCGCGGAGCTGCCCCGCCGCCCGCAGCGCCGCCGCCGCCGGGTTGTTCAATTCGTGCGCCAGCCCCGCCGACAGCCGCCCCAGCGCCGCCAGCCGCTCCTGCTGCCGCGTCAGCGCCTCGAACCGCTGCACCCCCTCGAAGACCCCCGCCAGCAGGTGGGTCGCGATCGGGAAGCCGTGCGTCAGCATGTGCTCGACCGCCGCGCGCGGGACGCGCAGCAGGCGGCTGGGCGCGAGCGCCCGCGCGCCGACCGCCGCCGAGTTGTCGAACATCGGCAGCCAGCCGGCCCAGGTGCCGGGCCGGTCGGACTCTTCGAGGATGATCTCACGCCCGCCGACCGACCGCGACAGCCGCAGCTCGCCCGTCAGGAGCACCCAGAGCGCGTCGGGGGGCCGGTCCTCGGTGAAGACCATCCGGCCCGCCGCGAACGCCAGCTCCTCCGCGCTGGCGGCGAGCCAGCGCAGTTGCTCGTCGCTGAACGCCTCGAAGAGGAAAATGCCGCGCAGTTCCTCGATCAGCTGCTCCGCCCCCCGACCGCCCCTCGCGCCGCCGGCGCCGGTCGCCGCCCAGATATTCGTCACGCCACACTCCGATCGCGATGCCTACTCCTCAATTTCGCGCGGCGTCGCCAGCCCGCCCCTCGCGTCGTCGCCGGCGGGCGCCCCATCCTGCCGCACACTCCGCCCGCAGCCGAACGCCTCGTCGGGCCGCAGTTCGGTCCGGGTCACCTCGCTCAGCCGGCCGGGGATCGCCGGCGGCGCCTCACCCCGCGCCGCCAGCCGCCGGTTCCGCACGACCGAGGCGGCGCCGGCCAGTCCCAGGCAGACCACGATCGCCAGCAGGGAGACCGCGACCGGGATGTGGACCCAGCGCTCGGCGATCATCTTGAGCCCGACGAAGACCAGGATCGCCGCCAGCCCCAGCCGCAGGTAGTACAGCCTGGTCACCGCGTCCGCGAGGATGAAGTAGAGCGACCGCAGCCCGAGGATCGCGAAGACGTTGGAGCTGTAGACGATGAAGGCGTCGGTCGTCACCCCGAAGATCGCCGGGATCGAGTCGACCGCGAAGACCAGATCGGTGCTCTCGATCGTCAGCAGGACGATGAAGAGCGGCGTCGCCATCAGCCGGCCCCCGCGCCGCACGAAGAAGCGATCCTCCGCGTACTCGTCGGTCACCGGCAAGATCCGGCGGACCAGGCCGATCAGCGGGTTGCCCTCCGGGTGGACCTCCTCCTCCCGCTGGCGGGCCATGCGGATCCCGCTGACGATCAGGAACGCGCCGAAGAGGTAGAGGACCCACGAGAACCGCTCGATCAGCGCCGCCCCGACGACGATCATCACCGCGCGCATGATCAGCGCGCCGAGGACGCCCCAGAAGAGGACGCGGCGCTGGTAGGCGGCCGGCACGGCGAAGTAGCTGAAGAGCAGCACGAAGACGAAGATATTGTCCATGCTCAGCGAGTATTCGAGCAGGTAGCCGGTGAAGAACTCCAGCGCCGGCCCGGAGCCGCGCCAGAACAGGATCCCGAGCCCGAAGGCGACCGCCAGGGCGACCCACAGGCCCGTCAGCATCGCCGCCCGGCGGGGCGGGATGACCGCCGCCCCGCGGTTCAGCACCCCCAGATCGAGCGCCAGCAGCACCAGCACGAGCAGGGTGAAGCCGCCCCAGAGGACGGCGGTGGTCGTCATAGCCGCCTCCTTCGCCGCGAGGGCGGCGGGCCGAGAGCGGAGGGCAGAAGGCGCCCAGCCTGCGGGCAGGCCGAATCAGTCACCCTTCCGCCCTCCGCCCCCCGCCCCCGCCCCTCCGTCCTTCCCGAGCGGCAGCCGCACCTGGAAGCGCGTATCCCCCGGCCGCGACTCGACGTGCAGGTCGCCGCCGTGCTTGCCGACGATGATCTGGTGGCTGATGTCCAGGCCCAGCCCGGTCCCCTTGCCGACCCCCTTGGTCGTGAAGAACGGCTCGCAGATCCGGTCGATGACCTCGGGCGGGATGCCGGGCCCGTTGTCGGCGATCTCCACCAGCACCCGCTCCGGCTCGCGCGCGGTGCGGATGGTGATCCGGCCCCCGCCCTCGCGCCCCGCCGCCGTGTCGTAGATCGCGTCAGCCGCATTGTCGAGCAGGTTGGTCCAGACCTGGTTCAGCTCGCTGCCGCGCGCCTCGATCCGCGGCAGCGCCCGGTCGTATTCGCGGACGACGGCGATGTGCTTGAGCTTGTAGCCGAGGATTTTGATCGTGTCCTCGATCCCGTCGTGGATGTCGATCTCCTGCGCCGGCGCGCGGTCCTTGTAGGTGTACTTCTTGACCGCGCCGACCAGCTCGGCCAGCCGCCCGGTGCTCTGCTCGACCTCGCGCAGCAGATCCTCCGCGGCCAGCGTCGTCGCCAGCCAGCGCACGATCGTGTCGAGCGCGTCGCCGGCGATCTGGCCGGCGAGGGCGTCCAGGCGCTCGACGGTCAGCCCGGCATCGACCAGGGCCGGCGCGAGGTCCCAGGCGTCGGCGACGTCGCGCGCGTCGAGCCAGTCGCCGATCTCCCCCTCGCGGTCGCTGCGGGTCAGCGGGTCGAGCCCGCCGGCGCCACCCGCGCCGCCCTCGATCTCGCCGATCAGCCGCGCCAGGCCGTCCAACTACCCCGGCGTCAGCCCGTGCCGGCTCAGCTCCAGCGTCAGCGCGCGGGACTTCCGCACCTTCTCGCGCAGGTGCTCCGCCGCGCGGCGGCCGGCCGCCGCCGGGTTGTTCAGCTCGTGCGCCAGCCCCACCGACAGCCGCCCTAGCGCCGCCAGCTTCTCCTGCTGCCGCATCGTCGCCTCGACGATCTGCACCCGCTGCCCCAGCGCCCCGAAGAGCGTCCCCGCGACCGTCGGGCAGCGCGCCAGCAACTCCTTGAACGCCCCCTGGTCGAACCGCAGCAGGCGGCTCGGCGCGGTCGCCCGCGCGGTGGCGATGTAGGGCGTGCCGGTCAGCAGCGGCACCTCGCCGGTGAAGCCGCCCCGCGCGTGGGTCGCCAGGAAGGTCTCCTGCCCGCCGATCTCCTTGGTGATCTGCACCTCGCCATCGAGCACGACGTAGAAGGCGGCGGCAAGCGCGCCCTCGGCGAAGAGGGTGTCGCCGGCGGCGATCCGCACCTCACCGGCCCGCCCGCGCACCCACGCCAACTGCTCGTCCTCCAGGCCCGCGAAGAGCGGGATCGCGCGCAACTGATCGATCTCGACAACGTTGGCC
>JAUJMV010000016.1:77283-102068 GCA_030446685.1 Thermomicrobiales bacterium
CCGGCGACGATGCGCCGGGCGATGTCCAGCCCCAGGCCCGTCCCCTGCCCCACATCCTTCGTCGTAAAGAACGGCTCCCAGATGCGCCCCTGGATCGCCGGCGGGATGCCCGGCCCGTCGTCGGCGATCTCCACCAGCACGCGCCCCGGCTCCCGCGCGGTGCGAATCCGGATCCGGCCCGCGCCGTCCGCCCCGGCGAGCGCGTCGATCGCGTTGTCGAGCAGGCCGGTCCAGACCTGGTTCAACTCGCTGCCGTATGCCTCAATCCGCGGCAGGTCGGGATCATACTCGCGGGTCAGGGCGATGCGGCCGCGCAGCTTGTGGTCGAGGATGACCAGCGTGCTCTCGAGGCCCTCGTGGACGTCCACCTCCTGCAAGGGCGCCTGGTCCAGGAAGGAGTACTCGCTGACCGCGCCGACCAGCCGCGAGATGCGCGCCGCCCCCTGCCCGATCTCGGCGAGCAGCCCCGCCGCCGTCACCTCCGCCACCAGCCAGGCCAGCACCTCCCCCAGCGCCCCGGCCGGCGCCTGCCCGGCGATGCCCTCCAGCCGGGCCACGTCGATCCCCGCCTCGACAATCGCCGGGGCAAGGTCCCAGCCGTCGGCCACGCCGCGGGCGTCGAGCCAGGTCGCGACCGCGTCCTCCCGGTCGCTCCGCGCGAGCGGGTCGAGATCGGGCGCCGCCGCCACCTCCCGCGGCAGGCCGGCCAGGACCGCGCGCTGCGCCGGGGTCAGCCCCCGCTCGCCGAGGGCGAGCGCGCGGTCCGACACCTCGCCGAACACCCCTTGCAGGCCCTCGACCCCCCGCCTGACCGCCGCGGCCGGGTTGTTCAACTCGTGGGCCAGCCCGGCCGCCAGCGTGCCGAGCGAGATCAGCTTCGCCTGCTGCTGCGACACCGAGGCGTGCAACTCCGACCGCTCCGCCGCGACCGCGACGATGCCGCGCAGCACCTGCCGGCAACTCGCCAGCAGTTGCCAGAAGGCATCCGGCTCCAGCTTCAGCAGGCGCACCGCGGTCACGGCCCGCCCGCTGGTCGGGTAGGGCGCGTCTAGCAGGAGGATCAGCTCGGCGAAGATCGTCCCCGGCCCCAGGGTCACGACGTGCGCCTCCTGCCGGCCGACCCGCTTCGTCCACTCGGTCTCGCCCTCCAGCACGACGTAGAGGCCGTCGGCCGGGTCACCCTCGGTCGCGAGCCGCGCGCCCGCGGGCAGCCGCACCTCCGCCCCCCGCTCGGCGATCCAGGCCAGTTGCCCCTCCGGCAGCCCGGCGAAGAGCGGCACTCGCCGCAGCGCGTCGGTCACGGTCGCCTGGGCCATGGTCCCTCCGAAGTCGGGTAGTCGGGTAGTCGGGTAGTCGGCTAGAGGACGGATGGGGATAGCTGGGTAGTGACACGCGGCACACGGAACTTCTAGCCGACTACCCGACTACCCGACTCACAACTCCCCGCCTACACCTTGCTCAGATACTGGTGGATGAACTGCACCGCGATCGAGCCCTCCCCGACGCCGGAGGCGACGCGCTTGACCGAGCGGCACCGCACGTCGCCCGCGACGAAGATGCCCGGGACGCTGCTCTCCAGCAGGAAGGGGTCGCGGTCGGGGACCCAGCCCGGCGGGCGCCGGCCCTCGCGCATCAGGTCCGGCCCGGTCAGGATGAAGCCCCGCGCGTCGCGCTTGACCGCCCCCGGCAGCCAGTCGGTGCGCGGCTCCGCGCCGATGAAGATGAAGAGGCTCGTCGTCGCCACCCGCTGCCGGTCGCCGCGCGCGTCGGCGACCGTAATCGCCTCCAGGCTCGTCCCGCCGTGGACCTCGGCCACGCTGGTCCCCTCGCAGACGAAGATGTTCGACGTCTCGTTGATCTGGTCGATCAGGTACTGCGACATGCTCTTGGCGAGGGTGCTGCGGACCAGCATCGTCACGCTGCGGGCGTAGCGCGCGAAGTACATCGCCGCCTGCCCCGCCGAGTTCGCCCCGCCGACCAGGTAGACGTCCTCGTCCTTGCAGGAGAGCGCCTCGGTCAGCGCCGCGCCGTAGTAGACCCCCGCCCCACTCAGCCGGTCGCTCCCCGGCACGTCGAGCGCGCGGTAGGAGACGCCGGTCGCGATCAGCAGCACATGGCAGCTGATCTCCCCGCCGTCCGCCAGCGTCACGATCCGGTAGGGGTCCTCGACCCGCACATCGGTCACCTCCTGGGGCGAGAGGATCTCCACCCCGAAGCGCCGCGCCTGGTCGACCGCGCGGCGGGCCAGTTGCGCCCCGCTGAGGCCGACGGGAAAGCCGAGGTAGTTCTCGATCCGCGAGCTCTGCCCCGCCTGCCCACCCGGCGCCTCGCGCTCGATCAGCACCGTATTGAGCCCCTCCGACGCGCCGTAGACCGCCGCCGCCAGCCCGGCCGGCCCCGCGCCGACGATCACCAGGTCGTAGAACGGCTTCTCCGCGCGGGTCTGCAGCCCCAGCTTCGCGGCGATCGCGGCGCTCTCCGGCTCGACCAGGTGGGTGCCGTCCTCGAAGAGGACGACCGGCAGGCGGCCCTCCCCCGGCTCCACCCGCGCCACCAGTTGCTGGGCCTCCTCGCGCTCGATGTCGAGCCACTGGAAGGGCACCTGGTTGCGCGCCAGGAAGTCGCGCACCCCGTGCGACTGCGGCGACCAGCGGTGGCCGATCACCCGGATCCCCTCGAACGGCGGGCGGTAGTCCGCCTGCCAGTCGGCCAGCAGGTCGTTCAGCACCGGGTAGAGCTGCTCCTGCGGCGGGTCCCAGGGCTTCAGCAGGTAGTAGTCGATCCGCGCGGTGTTGATCGCCTCGATCGCCGCGTTGGTGTCGGCGTAGGCGGTCAGCAGCACCTGCTTGGCCTCGGGGTAGAGCTCCATCGCCTTCTCGAGGAACTGCACCCCGTTGAGCTGCGGCATCCGCTGGTCGGACAGCAAGAGCGCCACCGGCTCCTCGCGCTCCTTCAACTGCCCCAGCGCCCCGAGCGCCACGGCGGCCGACTCGGCGCGCAGCACCCGGTAGCGGCTGCCGTACTCCCGCCGCAAGTCGCGCTCGACCGCGCGCAGCACCTCGGCATCGTCGTCAACGGTGATAATCACTGGCTTGACCATCGGCTGCCCTCACTCTTCTGTCACCTGTACGCGGTCGGTTGTCGGCGATCGCAACCATCCGCCACGGTGAATGCCGCCCCTCCTCGCTTCACCGCCGCTCGAGCGCGACGACCCGCTCCCCGACCGGCGCGTCGGCCGGCGCCCGGCGGCGCTCCCCGGAGCGGTGGAAGAGCAGGAGGCCCACCGTCGCCGCGAGGCCGACGCCGCAGAAGGCCAGCCAGGGCAGCGCCGGCAGGCCGAGGCGCTGCCCCAGCCCGTAGAGGAACCCGCCGCCCGACGTGCCGAGCCCCCCGCCGAAGGCCAACGCCAACGCGCTCACCCCGAAGTACGAGCCGAGCGCCGCCGGATTGGCGAGCCCGGCCAGCACCGTCTGCTGGGTCGGGGTCGCCAGCACCGCCCCGACCGAGAAGAGCGCCACCGCCCCGAGCAGCCCGGCCACGCTCCCGGCCAGCGGGACGCTGCCCAGCCCGAGCGCCATCAGCGCCATCCCCCCGATCAGGATCGGCAGCGGCCCCAGCCGGCGCCCGGCCAGGCGCAGCAGCGGGTATTGCAGCACGATCGTCATCCCGGCGTTCAGCCCGTAGAGCCAGCTCACCGCGTCGTTGGTGCCGCTGAGCGCCCGCGCCTCCAGCGGCAGCGAGATCGTCAGTTGCACCCACATGAACCAGTAGCCCATCAGCAGCACGGTGAAGATCACGAACGGGCGATCGCGCAGCGCCAGCCCCACCCCCGCGGTGAGCTTGCGCTCCCCGGTCGCGACCCGCACCGGCGGCAGGAAGAGGGCGGTGATCAGCGTCGTCAGCAGGAAGCAGCCGCCCGACACCAGCGCCACCAGCGCGAAGTCGACCCGCAGCAGAGCCGCCCCCGCGAAGGTGCCGACCGTCGTGCCGAGCCCGCCGACCGTCCCGGCCAGCGCGTAGACCCGCGCGCGGTCCTCCTCCGCCACCAGCGCGGCCAGCGCCGCCGAGCGCGGCGCCTCGAAGAGCGCGCCGCCGAGCGCCGCCCCGATCGCGGTCAGGAACAGGATCGGCAGCGTGTCGGCCCGCGCCATCGCCGCGAAGCCAAGGCCGCGAATCAGCAGCCCCGCGCAGATCAGCCCTTTCGCCCCCAGCCGGTCGGCCAGGATGCCCCCGACCAGCGTCAGCCCCTGCTGCACCATCTGGCGCACCGCCAGGACCAGCCCCACCGCCGCGACCGCGAAGCCCCGATCCTCCACGTAGTGGACCGAGATCAGCGGGACGACCATGAAGAAGCCGCCCCACATGAAGAAGGTGTCGACGAGGATGACCGCCACCCCCCGCCGCTTCGCTGCCCCGCCAAGCGTCGCCGGCGCCCCCCGACGGCTGGTCACTGCCACGCTCCCGCCCATCTCCAACGACCACGCGCACGAGCGCCCTGCTTTCCCCGGCACGGAACCCTAGCATAGCAGACCCGCTCAGCCGCCGGATGCCGGCGTCCCGGTGGCCGCCGCGCGCGACGCCCGCAACGGCTGCGGCCGGAGGTAGGTCAGCGAGCGCCACAGCCACTCCGCCGGGCCGAACTGGAAGTGGCGCAGCCACAGCACGCTGAGCGGCACCTGCACCAGGTAGATCGCCACGGTCAGCAGGAGCCCGGCGGCCGGGCCGACCCGCCCGTAGAGGCCGAACCCGTAGCCGTAGAAGATGGTGGTGGCGATCAGCGTCTGGAGCAGATAGTTGCTCAGCGCCAGGCGCCCGGTCGCCGCCAGCGGGGCCAGGCGCCGCCGCCACCCCTCCCGCCGCAGCAGCAGGGTGAACCCCGCCGCGTAGCCCAGGCAGAGGGCGGGCGCACCGATCGCCTGGGCCACCGTCGCGAGCAGCAGCGCCGGGGCCGGGGCCGCCCTGCCGAGGAGTTCGGTCGTCGTCGCGTAGATCGCGCCGGCCGGCAGGCCGAGGCCGAGGCCCCAGGCCAGCGTCCGGCGGATCAGGGGCAGGTGCTCCTCGACGCGCCGGAAGACCCCGCGTCGCCCGGCGTACAGCCCGAGCAGGAACATCACGAAGATGCTCGGGGCGGCGAAGATCGCGCCGGCATAGATGACGGCCAGGTCCCGCGCCCGCTGCGCGGTCATCTCGGCGAACGAGCCCTCCAGGTAGACGCGCGTCGCCCGCTCGGCGGCGGCACGCGCGGCGTCCGTCGCCGCGCCCCCGGCGCCGGTCAGGCTCACCAGCGCCACCAGCGGCAGGGTGATCAGGAGCGGGACCAGCAGCAGGCCCAGCGCCCAGATCAGCAGCGTCGCCGGCCGCGCCGCGCGGAAGGGGATCAGGAAAACGCCCAGCACCGCGTAGGTGACCAGGATGTCGCCGGGCCAGAACAGCAGGGCGTGCGCCAGGCCGATCAGCAACAGGACGAACAGGCGCCGCAGGTAGCGCGGCACGAACGGCCCGCCGCCCGCCGCCCGCTCCAACTGGATCGCCAGCCCGTAGCCGAAGAGGAACGAGAAGAGCGAGTAGAACTTGCCCTCCGCCAGGAAGGTGATCAGCCAGGCGACCGCGCGGTCGAGGGGGCCGGTGAAGGCCGGGAGCCCGGCCTGCACCGCGGCAAGCGGCCGGCCGAACAGCTCCATGTTGACCAGCAGGATGCCGAAGAGCGCGAACCCGCGCAGCACATCGATCACCTGGATGCGCTCCCGCGCCGCCACCGGCCCGACCGCGCCCGCCGGGCGCGGAGACGCCCAACCCGGCCCTGCGGAGGCCACCGAGTCCGATACGTGCTGTCCGACCATATCTCCCCCCGCCCCGGTCAGCGCGGGGTCAGCGCGATGATGCCGGCGAAGTGGTGGGTCGCCTTGCCCTGGCGCAAGAGGTTTCAATCCTCACCCAGCCTGAAAGCCAGGTGCTATAGACTGAGCGTCTCCATCCGCTCCAGCCCTCCTGAAGTGCTGCTGCTCCCGTTCCCCGGCCGGCCGCTGTAGCATATCAGAGTGGGCCGCAGGATCGTCCGCACCAGACGCTGGCCACCCGAAACCGGCACGACGCGACGAGGGGCGAAGGGGCGATGGATCGCCGGGTGCTTGACCGGCCATTCCACATCGGGCTACGATTCTTCCGCCCGCCGCCCGCCGCCCCGCCCGCCGCCCCCTGCCCCCCGCCCGCGCTACGCGGCCTCTTCCCGCCGCTCCTCCTCCGGCACCACGGTCACGTCGCGCGGTGCGCCGCCGCGCAGGACGCGCAGCGTCACCGCCTCGCCGGCCGGCTTCTCGGTCAGCCCCCAGGCCAGGTCGCCCGGCTCCTGCAGCGCCTGCCCGTCGAGGGCCAGCAGCAGATCGCCCGGCAGCAGCCCCGCCCGGTCGGCCGCGCCGTCCGGCGCGACGTGCAGCAGCAGCAGCCCGATCTCCTGCGTCAGGCCGTGGCGCGCGACCAGCGCCGCCGGCACCCGCGCCACCCCGACCTGCACGCCGAGGACGCGGCGGGTGCGCGCCGCCAGCAGCCGCACCACCGTCGCGCTCGGGATCGCCAGCGCGGTGCGCGGGCCGAGGACCATCGCGTTGATGCCGACGACCTCGCCGCGCGCGTTGACCAGCGGCCCGCCGAGTTGCCCGGCCGCAGCTCGATGTCGGCCAGCAGCGCCTCCTCGGTGCGCCCGCCCCGCCCTCGATCGGGCCGACGCCGCTGAAGATGCCGAGCGACACCGCCTCCTTCACCCCCAGCGGGTGCCCGACCGCGACGACCAGCTCGCCGATCCGCAGCGCGCCCGAGTCGCCGACCGGCAGCGCCGTCGCCCCCGCGCGTCCACCTTGATCACCGCCAGGTCGCGCTCCGGCAGGTTGGCGACGACCTCGCCCCGCAGCGCCGTGCCGTCGGACGTCGTCACCCGCGCCCGCTGCCCCGGCGCCACATGGTAGTTCGTGACGACCAGGCTGCCCGTCTCGTCCGAGCGCCAGATCGTCCCCGCCCCGGACCCGCGCCCGTCGGTGATCTGCACCACCCCGGCCCGCACGCGGGCGGCCAGATGCTCGGCCGACAGCGCCCCCGCCGCCGGCCCGGCCACTTCCCTCTCGATCGCAAGCGTCATCGTTCCCCCTTGTGCGGAGGGCTAAGGACGACCTAGGACTCAGCGGACGATGGCGACCACACAGCAGTAAGCGTTTGCGCGTAGCGCCCGCACCAACATCTCACTTCGTCCTCAGTCCTTAGCCGCCAGCCTATCCAGAAAGCGCCCGATGGAGCCTTCCGGTTGATGCCGACGACCCCGCAAGCCGCGCGACGACCCGGCGTCCGCGCGTGGACGACGCGCTGTGGGCGGAGTTGCAGCCGCTGATGGTCGGCCCAGCCGCCTCCTCGAAGTGGACCGCCCGCTTCGACGACCCTGGCGCGACCGGCCCAGTGGGCGCCGCTGCGCGATGGCGCGCGCGACGCGCGCCTCGTCACCCGCGCGGGCCCCGACCTGGCGCGACGATGGTAGTTCGTCCGCAGTGGCAGGCGCCGACGGGTCGCCGCTGCAGCGCTCGTCCGGGCGTCGGCGAGGATCACCGACCAGGTCCCGCTCCGGACGGCGCGACCTCGCCCCGCAGCGCCGTGCCGTCGGACGTCGTCACCCGGGCCCGCCACCCGGCGCCAGAAGCTGGCGTAGTTCGTGACGCCACGGTCTGCGAGGCCCCGTCGCCCGAGCGCCAGATCGTCCTCCGGACGCCGCGCCGCGTCGGCGATCGGCGCATCGCGGCCCGCACGCGCGCGGCGTTCCCCCTCCGGCCGACAGGCGCCCCCGCCGCCCGAGGACTGGGTGGTCTCGGCGGACATCGTTCAACCACACCTGCTGATCCGCTGAGACGCGCGCCGGGGTGTCGCGTAGCCGAGTGCCTGATCGCTACCGCATCTCCGGCATTCGTCACTCAGTCCTTAGCACTAAGTCCTCCCCGCTACGCGCTCTGCTCGCCGACGGTCACGGTCACGGCCTGCGGCTGCCCGCCGCGCAGGATGCGCACCGGAATCGCCTGGCCGACACTGTCCGGGCCGAGGCTGCCGCGCAGATCGTCGAGCCCCTGGACCGGGCGGTCCTGGATGGCGATGATGATGTCGCCGAGCGTCAGCCCGCCCCGCCCCGCCGGGCCGTCGTCCTCCACCGTCACCAGCAGCAAGCCGTGGTCCTGCGCCAGCCCCTGCGCCTGCTTCCAGGCCGGCCGGCAACGCCACCGGCTGCGCGCCGATGCCCAGGTAGCCGCGCCGCACCTTGCCGTGCGTCTGCAGCGAGGTCGCGATCCGGTCCACCTCGTTCGCCGGGATCGCCAACGTCTGCCCGCGCCCCAGGTGCGAGGAGAGGAGCCCGAGGACCCGCCCCGCGGCGTCGACGAGCGGCCCGCCCGAGAAGCCGGGGAACATCGGCGCATCGCTGCTGATCAGCCGCGCGAACCGCTGCCCCCGCCCGCCCTCCAGGGGCCGCCCACCGCGCTGACGATCCCGATCGTCGCCGAGAGCGCGCCCGCGCGGCCCAGCGCCAGGATCAGCGTGCCGACCTTCGGCTCCGCCTCGGTCGCCCGCGTCGCCGGGGTCAGGGCCGTCCCCTCGACCCGCAGGATCGCCAGGTCGCTGCCGGGATCGCGCCCGACCAGCTTCGCCGCCAGCTCGCGCCCGTCGTGCGTCGTCACCGTGATGTCCTCGGCGCGCTCCACGACGTGGTTCGCGCTGACGATGGTGCTGCCGGCGCCGTCCGCCGTCCAGACGATGCCGGTCGCCGGCAACCGCCGCCGCGCGTTGACCCGCACGGTCGCCTGCCCCGCCGTCTCCACCGCCCCGGCCAGCTCGTCCGAGAGCCGCTGCAAGATGCCGCCCGCCGTCTCCGTCGCCCCACTCATCGTGCGTACCTCCTGATAGTTGCCATGCCCATCATCGCGCCAGCACTCGTCGCTGGTGATGCTCCTAGCATACGCCGCGGCGACCGGGCCGGCACCGGCGGAACGAGTGGTCGGCGGGACGCAGGATGGGTAGGTGGGCGGCCTACCCGGACAGGTGGGCCGGGGCCGGCGGCTGAAGCCGCGACTGAGGGTCTCCAGCCACGAAGCACCCTATGGACATAACCCTATGGACATATAGGTGCCCGATGCGGGCGGAGGCCAATCCGAGCAGAGGGGGTTGGCAATCACCCAGAGCATCGCTGCGAACCCAGCCCGCGACGGCGGGTTTTGTGGCCGCAGGCCCGCGAGACGCCGGTTTCAACCGGCGGTCTCCCTCGCTACCGTTCTCCCTCGCGAACGTACGCGCCGCTCCCCCTTGACGGCGACCGCTCCGACTGGCACGATACATGCGGACAGCAATCGTGACGTGCGCCATTCTCCGCCGGACGGCACCCAAACGCTCTCCGATGCGTTATCCTTTACGGGCGTGTGCGCGTAGACCCCTGTGGGAGGGGGCGTAGCGCGCCCGGCGTCGCTCGCACCGGCCGCGAGCCCGGCCCAACCACCCACTCACCAGGGAGCTTGCCCGTGAGCCAACGTTCGCCCTATTCCGCGCGCGCGACGCGCAGCCAGCGCCGCGCCCGCCGCGCCGCGATCTGGCCGAAGCTGCTCGGGGCGCTGATCGTCGCCACCCTGCTGGCGACCGGCATCCTCGCCCTCTTCAGCGCCGGCTTCATCACGCTGGAGGACAACAGCGTGCGGATCGGCCTCGGCGGCAGCTCGGGCGGCTCAGCGGTCCCAGGGGGCGTCGCGCCGGACGGCACGCCCGGCGGCGGCGCGAGCGGCGCCATCCCGCCCACCGCCGCGGTCGGTGCCGGCACACCGGATGGGCGCGCCGGCACCGCCACGCGGACCGGCTCGCCGGCCGCGGTCGCCGACAACAAGAACCTGCGCTCGGTCGCCCAGGCGTTCGTCGACCGCTGGAACGCCAAGAATTACAGCGGGATGTACGACCTGATCGCCAGGGCCGACCAGGCCAACCTCAGTCGCGAGAAGTTCGTCGCCCGCTACGAGGGCATCGCCCGCGAGGCCGGCCTCGCCGAGGTCAAGGCGACCCTCGGCGACGGGACGCCGGGCGTGGCGAAGTTCCCGCTGCGCGTCGAGATGCAGTCGAGCCTGGTCGGCTCGATCACCGAGGACAACAGCCTCGCCCTGCGCCAGGAGGGGGACGAGTGGCGCGTCGCCTGGACGCCGTCGCTGATCTTCAAGGACCTCGGCGATGGCCTGATCCGCTTCAACGCCGACACCCCCGCGCGCGGGCGCATCCTCGACCGCAAAGGCCGCCCGCTGGCGCACCAGGGCCTCGTCAGCCTGATCGGCCTCCAGCCGGGGCAGATCAAGGACGAGGCGCAGTTCCTCGACGGCATGAGCAAGGCACTCGGCATCCCGCCCGATCAGATCAAGGCGCAGTACGCCGACGCCCCGAAGGACTGGTTCGTCCCCCTCAAGCGGCTGCCCGATCCCCTCACGCAGGAGCTCGACGCCCAGCTCAAGGCGCTGCCGGGCGCGGTGGTGCGCAAGGTGCCGGAGCGCACCTACCCGCAGGGCACGGTCGGCGCGCACGTCGTCGGCTACATCAGCCCGATCACCGCCGAGGAGTTGCAGACGCTGGCGGCGAAGGGCTACACCGAGGACGACCGGATCGGCCGCGCCGGGATCGAGGCCTGGGGTGAGCAGTACCTGGCCGGCAAGAAGGGCGGCCAGCTCAACGTCATCGGCACCGACGGCAAGGTGCGCACGGTGATCGCCGAGCGCAAGAGCGAGCCCGCCGCCGACATCCATCTCACCGTCGACCTCGACCTGCAGCGGTCGCTGGAGGAGGCCCTCGGCGCCCAGGCGTCCAACGGCGTGGTGCTGGACCCGCAGAGCGGCGGCATCCTGGCGATGGCCTCGCACCCGACCTTCGACCCCAACGGCTTCATCCTCGGCTTCAGCGACCAGGAGTGGACGCGCCTCAACGACGACAAGCTCCGCCCGCTCTGGAACCGCGCGACGCAGTACGCCTACCCGTCCGGCTCGATCTTCAAGACGATCACCGCCACGGCGGCGCTCGACCGGCTCAACGCCACGCCGCAGACGATCATCCAGTGCCCGGCGCAGTACTCGCTGCCCAACACGCCGAACGTCTGGCGCGACTGGACCTTCCCGAACGCGCAGGGGCCGATGACGCTGCAGACGGCGATCACCCGCTCCTGCAACACCGTCTTCTACGAGATCGGCAAGCAGCTCAACGAGAAGGACCCAAACATCCTGCCCGAGTACGCGCGCGCCTTCGGCCTCGGCAAGGAGACCGGCCTGGAGGAGCTGCCGGAGGTCGCCGGCACCGTCCCCGACCCGCGCTGGAAGCTCGAGGTGATCAAGGACGGCTGGTCCACCGGCGACGCGATCAACTTCTCGATCGGCCAGGGCTACTTCCTCTCGACGCCGCTGCAGATGGCGAACATGTACAACGCCATCGCCAACGGCGGCACCCTGCTGCGCCCCTTCCTCGCCGCCAAGGTGACGATGCCCGACGGCAAGATCGTCCGCGCGACCGAGCGCAAGGAGACCGGCAAGCTGCCGACCTCCCCGACGGCGATGCAGATGATCCGCCAGGGGATGAAGGACGTGACCAGCGCCGCGAACGGCACGGCGGTCGAGCCCTTCAAGGGGCTGCCGCTGGTGGTGGCCGGCAAGACCGGCACCGCCGAGGTGCCCCCGCAGAAGGACCACGGCTGGTTCGCCTCGTTCGCGCCGGTGGACAACGCGAAGATCACCGTCCTGACGATGGTCGAGAACGGCGGCCCCGGCTCGCAGACCGCCGCCCCGATCGCCCGCAAGGTCTACGACACCTACGTCGGGCTCGGCAGCCCCTAGCGGGGCCGAAGGTCGAAGGTCGAAGGTCGAAGGTCTCTCGCCGCAGCGGCTGTGCCTGTCGTGGAAGACGGCAGTCAGTCGCGGGCGCTTCAACCTTCGACCTTCGACCTTCGACCTTCGACCTTCGACCTTCAACCCGCTACCGCGCGTCGAGCCGCCGCCCCACCTCCGCCCCGATCGCGGCGAAGGCGGCGGCCTGGGGCGACTCCGGCGCGATCAGGACCACCGGGCGGCCGCTGTTGGCCGCCCGGCTGATCGCCGGGTCGAGCGGCACCTGGCCGAGCAGCGGCCCGCCGGCCTCGCGCACCGCCCAGTCCCCGGCGCCGCGCTCGAAGACCTCCACCCGCTCGCCGCAGTGCGGGCAGACGAAGTAACTCATGTTCTCCACCACCCCGAGGATCGGCGCGCCCGCCTCGCGGAACATCTGCAGGGAACGGGTCGTGTCCAGCAGCGCCAGGTCCTGCGGCGTGACGACCAGGATCACCCCGTCGAGCGCCACCTCCCGCGCCAGCGTCGCCTGCGGCTCGCCGGTCCCGGGCGGCAGGTCGATCAGCAGGTAATCGAGCGCCCCCCACCGGGTGTCGTAGAGGAGCTGGCGGATCAGCCGCCCGGCGAAGTCGGTGTTGCCGGGCAGCAGGTGCTGGTCCTCGCCCGCCAAGAGGGCCAGCGAGACGACGGCCAGCCCGTGGCGCTCGAGCGGCGCCGGGCGCTGCGCCTCCGGCAGCGTCCCGCCGATCGACATCCAGGCCAGCCCGCGCGCCCGCTCGCGCCGCCGCACCCCCAGCAGCAGCGGCACGTTCGGCCCGTGGACGTCGGCGTCGAGAATGCCGACCCGCGCCCCGGCCGCCGCCAGCGCCAGCGCCAGGTTCACCGTCACCGTCGACTTCCCCACGCCCCCCTTCCCCGACGCGACCGCCAGCAGGCGCCCGACCCCCGGCACCCCGCGCCGCGCCCCCCGCCCCCCCTGCGGCTGCCCGCTCATGCCCACCCCCACCCGAACGACGAACGACGAACAAGGCCGCCGACGCGGTTTGTGCGGCCCATGCGGACGTTGGCCGACTACGATAGAATGATAGCCGCTCATTCGTCGCTCGTCGTTCGTCGCTCGTCGCCGAGGCTCATGGCTGAAACCGCCCCCTTCGCCCAACTCACCATCTTGGAAGCCGGGGCGCGGGCGCTCGGGGTCGGGCTGGACCACGCCCAGCTCGACCGCTTCCGCCACTACGGCGCCACCCTGCTCGACTGGAACGAGCGGATGAACCTGACGGCGATCACCGACCCCGACCAGGTCCAGGCGCTGCACTTCCTCGACGCGCTGACGCTCGTCCCGGCGATCCGCGCCTGGTGCCATGACGAGGGGTACGACGACCCGACGCTGCTCGACGTCGGCAGCGGCGCGGGGCTGCCCGGCCTGGCGCTGAAGATCGCGCTGCCGCGCCTGCGCGTGACGCTGCTCGACGCCACCGGCAAGCGCGTCCGCTTCCTCCAGGGGGTCATCGACGACCTGGCCCTGCGCGGCATCGGCGCGGTCCAGGGGCGCGCGGAGGAGCTGGCGCGCGACGGCGAGTGGCGCGAGCAGTTCGACCTCGTCACCGCCCGCGCGCTGGCCCGCCTGCCGACGCTCCTCGAATGGTGCCTCCCCTTCGCGCGCGTCGGGGGCCTGCTCCTCGCGCCGAAGGCCGGCGACCTGGCGGCCGAGGTCGCGGCGGGCGCCCGCGCCGCCGCGATCCTCGGCGGACGGGTCCGCCGCGTCGAGCCGGTGCGCCTGCCCGACCTGCCGGGCCGCGCCCTCGTCCTGATCGACAAGACCGGCCCGACCCCGAAAGGGTACCCGCGCGGTGGCGGCCTGCCGAAGGAGCAGCCGCTGGGGGACGAGGAATAACCGAGGGCTGGCGCCAGGCCACCGGACCCGAGCGGAGGAGCCCGAACCATGACCCTCGCCTACCCACCGTTCACGCCTGAACACTTGCGATACCGCCATTGCCCCATCTGCGCCGGCCACCTCGTCAACACCTGGGATGACGACGGGCTCTTCCGCCCGCGCTGCGCCGACTGCGGGTGGCTGTACTATCCGCCCAATGTCCTCGGCGTCGCGGTGGTGGTCACGACCCCGGATGGCATCGTCTTCCTCCTGCCGCCGGGGGAGCCGGCCGACGCCCCCGCCGCGTTGCCCGCCGGCTGTGTCGAGTTCGGCGAGACGCTGGAGGAAGCGGCCAGGCGCGAGGTGCGGGAAGAAACGGGGCTGGCGGTCGAGATTGTCCGGGAGTTGCCGGGCCGCCTGTTCCGCCGCGAGTGCCCGGTCGGGCCGATGCTCCAATTCTGCTTCGTGGCGCGCATGATCGGCGGGCAGCTCCGTGACGGGGCGGAAGGGCGAGTGGCCACCTTCCGGAAGGGGGCCTACCCGACTATTTCCCCGCGCCGCGAAGGGAGCCGGTACGCCTGGGCGGCGTACCTCGCGACGGGTGGGCAGTAGGGCAAGCGGCGCGATCTTCTATCAGCGAACAGGAGAACCTATGGCGGTACTGCTGGCGGTCGGGGCGCACCCGGACGACGAGACGATGCTGGCGGGCGGGACGCTCGCCTGGGCGGCGCGGGCCGGGCTGGAGGTCTGGATCGTCAGCGTGACGCGCGGCGAGGGGGGCGAGGTCGGCGAGCCGCCGGTGACGACGCAGGACCGGCTCGGGGAGGCGCGCGAGGCGGAGTTGCGCTGCGCCTCCGAGGCGCTCGGCGCGCGGGGGGTGGTCTTCATGCCCTTCGTCGACCCGCTGGTGCAGTCGGCTGGCGTCGACCCCGCGCCGCCCGAGGCGCTCTTCCGGATCGCCGCCGAACCGGAGCAGTTCGAGCGCGCCATCGTCGACGCGATCCGCCGCGTGCGCGCCGACGTGATCCTGACGCACGGCACCAACGGCGAGTACGGCCACCCGCAGCACCTCTACACCCACGAGACCGTGCGCCGCGCCTTCGCCTCCGCCGGCGTCCCGGAGGCCTTCCCCGACGCCGGCGCCCCGCACCGCCCCGCCGCGCTCTATACCTGGGCGGCGGACTACCCCCTCGACCCGGCCGGGCTGCCCGACGCCGACGCCGTCGAACTACGCCGCCGCCTGCTCAACCAGGACGACCCCGCCGACTGGATCCTCACCCTCACCGGCGAGTTGCTCGACGCCAAGGAGCGCGCCGCACTCTGCCACCGGTCGCAGCACGCGCTCTTCCGCCGCCGCCGCAAGGCCGCGAGACGGTGCGCGAGGTGCTGCTCGCCGAGGAGTCGCTGCGCCGCCAGATCCGCGCCGACCTCACGGGCGACCCGCTGAGACTGCGCGCCGACGGGCGACCCGCTGGACGGCTGGCGGCGGATCCCATCGCCAGCGCCGGTGCAACGCCCGTCCTAACTCCGGCGCGCGATCGGGGGATCGGCCGCGTCATCTGGCGTCAGGCGGCGCTCCAACTCGGTGCGGGACTGGACCTTGTCGCCGAAGCGCCGCGGGGGCAGGATTCTCGTCTCCGTGAACCCCAGGCGGCGCCAGAACCGGAGGGCGGGCGCGTTCTCTTCGACCACGGAGAGCACGATCCGCCGCCCGCCCCGCGCTGCCACCCAGCCCTCGAAGCCCCCGTACAGGCGCGCGCCCATCCCGGCGCCGCGCACGCGCGGGTCGAGCAGCAGCAGCCCCAGGTACCAATCCCCCATCGCAGGGTAATCCCTGGCCGCCTCGATCAGACCCACCAGTTCACCCCCGGCGGCGAACACGCCGAGCTTGCAGACGTCCGCCAGATCCCGCCCCTCCGGGGTCGCCAGGAGGAAAGCCCGCGCGGCCGTCGGGCTCGTCGGTCGCCCCTCAACCACACGGGTGTAGTCGGCGCAACGCTCGGCGAGATCCTGGATGATCCCCTCGTGCTCGTTAGCGAGCCGCCGCGCCGACCAGGCGCCGACATCGAAGAGCGGCCCCGATCCGCTCACCCCCACCCCGGTCAGCGCGCGATCGGTCGATCGCGCGCGGTACAGGCATCCGCCACGCAGGGGGCGGTCGATGCAAACCGCTCGTGAGATCGGCGCGGAATCGCGGGGCCGCGGGCTTCCCGCCGGCGACCCCGACAACGAAAACCCGCACCCTCAACTCCGGTCCCCAGACCCAACCCCACCCGCCGAGACCCGGACGGACAGGCGGCGCCGCCGACTACCTGTCGCATCGGCGCCGCCACCGCCCGGCCTATTCTTCCCGCATCCTCCGCCCTACGCCCTTCACGCCTCACGGCCGTCGAGGAAGGCCCGAACCTTCGGCAGTTCGATCTGCCAGACGGCGCGCGCCTCGAAGGGCTTGAAGCCGAGATCGTAGTTGATCCGCAGCATCGGCGCGTTGGAGTCGGCGTTACCGGTGCGGATGACGCGCGCCTCCGGCTGCTCGCGCACGATCCGCTCGATCATCGCCGCCTTCAACCAGCGCCCCAGACCATTGCCGCGGAAGGCGGGGAAGACCCCGGTCGCACCCTGGTTGAGAATCGCCGGGCGGGTGGGGTGCCAGAAGATCTCGCTGAAGCCGGCGAACGCCCCGGTCGCTCGCTCTCGGACGTAGCTCGTCCAGCGCAGGGTCCCGCGCGCCGCCGCGGACCGCTCCCAATCGCGGAGGTGTTCCGGCGTGACGCGGAAGTCCTCCAAGTCGAGGTCGCCGGTCGGCGCCCCATTGAGGATCTCGTGCAGCGCGGCGATCGCCGCCAGATCGTCCTCGGGATAGGGGCCGGACCAGAAGCCCAGCTCGAAGCGCGCGGCCTGCGCCTGCGCCTCCTCCAGCCACCGCCCGATCAGCGCCCGGTCCAGGTCGGCCAGGACGAGCTGATTCGTGTGCGTCTCCAGCCCCTTGTCGGCGCCGAGCCGCCGCGCGAACGCCTCCCCGGCCGGGACGCGCTCGCTCGTGTCGAAGATCAGCAGCCGCCGCCCCTCGCGGGCCGCCGTCTCGGCGACCGGCGCGAGCAGGCGTCGCCCCAGCCCCCGCCGGCGGAACTCCGGCAGCACCTCGATGCCCACATCGGCCAGGTGCTGGTTGTCGTCGGTGCGGCTGATCCAGAGCGAGCCGCTGCCCACGAAGGCATCGCCGTCCGCGCTCGGGACGACCCAGGTGAAGAGATCGAAGTAGGTCGGCAGGTTCCGCCAGCCCCGGATCTGCTCGTCGAGTGGGATCGGCGGATCGTCGGGCAGCCGCTCGGCGCGCATCCGGCTCTGCAAGGCGTGCAGCAAGGCATACTCGCGATCGCTGGCCCGGCGAAGATCGAGCGACTGGATGGCGGGGGCGGCCACAGTCATCGGTGTTCCCCTCCTGCGCGCGGCAATCGGTTTCGGCTAACGCCCGCACGCCAGATCGATACTCGCTAACAGGGCGGCGCCCGCGTCCCGGACGCGCGGCGCTGCCGCCTCAATATCGCCAGTATGCGCGGCCCTCCCGCCCCTGCCAACTGGCGAAAAGGTCAGGCGACCCCTGTTCTTTGGTGCCTGCACGCACCGCCGCAATGGGTGGCACACGCTATCCGATTGTGGGCCGAAGATGCATCGTCAGTTCGGGAGGCGTCACGGTGAAGGAACGGCCGATCGTATTACCGTGTAGGGGCAGCCCCCTGTGGCTGCCCGCCTGGCCCGCCACCGGCCCCGTCGGCGGGCTACGGCTGGGAGAGGCGCGAGACAGCCGAGCAAGCGAGGCGGGCGCCCCTTGCTGCAACCCCGAAGGGAGGCGCCCGCCGCTCGCCCTGTTTTGGTACCCGATTCCGCGCCACCTCCCCCGCCCGCGCCCGCCGGCCCGCCACGAGCCGCCGCGCCCCGGCGCAGCCGATTCAGTTCAGCCGATCAAGAATGTTCAAGAAATGGTGAAATAGCCGGACAAAGAAAAAGCGCCGTCTCAGGCCGTGCCGGCCCCCGCCGGCTCCGCCGCGGCCGCGCGCAGCAGCACGCGCAATTGCTCGATCTCCTCCGGCGCCAGGCTGAGCAGATACGTCAGCAGCGCCTCATCCTCGCCGAGCACCAGGTCAATGCCCCGGAAGAACTCGCCGACGAAGCGGTGCAGGTGCGCCAGCCGCTCGCTGAACCGGGCCATCTCCGCGTCGCCCGGCGCGGCGGACTGCGCCGCGCGTAGCGCCTCGCCGACGCGCTCGACGAGCGGATCGAACTCGCGCCCCTTGCGGACGATCGCCGCGCGCCGGAACCAGTTCCAGTGATCCTGATCGGCCTGGTAGTACTGCCGCCGGTCGCCCGGCACGAAGAGGCGCCGCGCCAGCCCCCAGTCGAGGATCGCGTTCAGTTGCACCGAGGCGGACGCCCGGCTGATCCGCAGCCGCTCGCAGATCTCGTCGGCGGTCATCGGGTCACCATTCAGCAGCAGCAGCGCGTGGATGCGCCCCAGGACGGGGCTGACGCCCCAGGCCGTCCCCAACTCCGCCCACTCCTGCATCACCTGGTCTTCGATCTCCCGCCGCGTCGCCATCGAGCCCCCGTCTTTCACAACTTTCTGAAAAGAGTATACGTCCGGGCTGGCGGCGCTGTCAACCCATGCCGCGCGCGAGCGGATGGGCGGGACGGCAACGGCCACCCGCCGCGGCCAGAACGCCAGGACCTCGCCCCCGGCCGGACGCCGACCCCGCCCCGCGCCTTCTGTGCGATACTTGCCCCATCCAAACAGGCGCCTATCCCGCCGATCCGCCCACTCCGGAGGTGCCGCATGGCCGACAAGTTCGACCGGTTCACCGAACGCGCGCGACAGGTGCTGACGCTGGCCCAGCAGGAGGCGCAGACCCGCGGGCGGAACACCATCGGCACGGAGCACTTCCTGCTAGGCCTGGTCCGCCAGGACGGGGCACCGCCGCCCGCGCCCTCGCCAACCTCGGGGTGCGACCGCCGCAAGTCCAAGCCGCGGTCGAGGCCCGGATCGGGCGCGGCGGGCCGGCCCCGCCCGGCGAGATCGGCCTGTCCCGCGCGCCAAGCGGGTGCTCGAACTGGCCGTGGACGAGGCGCGGCGCCTCAACCACCACGAGATCGGGACCGGGCACCTCCTCCTCGGCCTCGTCGGGGAGGGCGAGGGGATCGCCGCGCAGATCCTGGCGGGCCTCGGCGTCGGGCTGGAGCAGGCGCGCGCGCAGGTCATCCAGGCCGTCGCCGCGCGGGGGGACGCCCCCGAAGGCCGGGGCCGCGCCGCGGGCCAGCCCGACCCCGCCGCGCCGCCCCGCCTCCGCGAGGCGCGGCTCGGCCTGGAAGCGCTCCGGCGCGAAATCACCGCCGCGATCGCCGCGCAGGACTTCAATCTGGCGAGCGAGCTGCGCGAGCGCGAGCGCCGGCTCCAGGAACGGATCGGCGCGCTGGAACGGGAGGGCCGGGCCGACCGCCAGGAGGCGGGACAGGCGCCCGCCGGCCCGCCGGGCGACCGGTTCGACCGCTTTACCGAGCGCGCCCGGCGGGTGCTGACGCTGGCGCAGGAGGAGGCGGAGCGGTTCAACCATAATTACATCGGCACCGAGCACCTGCTCCTCGGCCTCGTCCGCGAGGGGGACGGGATCGCGGCGCGCGTGCTGGGCGACCTGGGGGTGCAACTGCCGCGGGTGCGCTCGGCGGTGGAGTTCATCATCGGGCGCGGCGAGGCAATGATCGCGGGCGAGATCGGGCTGACCCCGCGCGCCAAGCGCGTCATCGATCTGGCGGTGGACGAGGCGCAACGCCTCAATCACCACGAGATCGGCACCGAGCACCTCCTGCTCGGCCTCGTCCGCGAGGGCGAGGGGATCGCCGCCGGGGTGCTGGAAAGCATGGGCGTTAGCCTGGAGAAGGTCCGCGCCCAGGTCATCCAGGTCGTCGCCTCCTCGCCTGGCGCTGCCGCCGGCCGGGACGCGACCGGCCCGGGCTCGGGCGGCCCCCCGCCGGGGGCGCGGCCGGGCCAACCCGCCGGCGTCGTCCACGTCCCGCTCGATCCGCTGGCCGGCCTCGCCGCAACCGCGGCCGGCGCCCTGGCCCACCTGCTGGCGACCAGGCGAAGCGACCCCCCCGGCGAGGCCCCCCGCTCGCCGGGGGGGTCGGCGGCGTTGCGCGCCGCGCTCCTCACCGGCCTCGGCGCCGCCGCGCTCGTCGCGACGGCGCGGGCGGCGGTGGAGGCGGTCAGGGCCGGGCGGCGGCCGTTCGGCCCGCGCCTGGGCGGGGGGTGGCGCGGCCGGATCGTCCGCCTCGGCCGTCCCGCGCCCCCGCCCCCGCCCGATCCTCGCGCCGTGCAGGGCGGCCGGTCAGTCCTCGGCCCGCCGGGCGGCGTCCGGATCGAGCCGGTCGGGCCGCCGCGCGGGCCGCAGGGATTCGCCGCCTGGAGCGCGATCGTCGAGCCGCCGCACGCCGCCCCGCCGCGACCGGCCCCGCCGCGCCCCCGACCCGCCCCCCTCGGCGACCTCGTCCGGGTCGTGCCGGTCGCCCAGACGCAGCGCCAGGGGACGATCGAGGTGGCGGTCACCGCACTGGAGCTGTACGCGAACGGGTTCATCGTCAACATGCAACTGCGGGGCGCCGGGGCCGAGCACCCGGCCAGGGGGATGCCGGACCTGCAACTCCTCGCCAGCGACGAGCGCGGCGGGCATTATCCCCTGTGGCCGGTCGGCGGCAGCGGCGGCAGTGAGCCCGCCGGCTGGCGCTGGCGCATGACCTACGAAGGCGCACCGGCGCCCGAGCCCGCCGCCCGCGAGTTGCGCCTGCAAGGGACTATCCGCGGCTGGCGACGCGGCGAGCCGGTGGGCCAGGCGCCCGCCGCGCCCGAATCCAGCCTCGGCCCCTGGAGCTTCACCATCCCCCTCGGCAACGGCACGGGCGAGGGCGAGGCCCTCGCCGGCGGCAAGCCCTGAGAGCGCCCGCGGTTTCCCAACGCCGCCCCCGCCCCTGCCGTTTAGGCGACTGGCCGGGGCGGGGGGATCGGTGGACAGAGCAAGCGGGGGACGGTTTCGCGCCATCCCCCGCCAATCGCTCCCACACGTCCGCCGCCCGCGCTATGCGTCGTCCGCGGTCAGCTTCGGCGCCCGCGTCTCTCCGGCATCGGCAGCGGCCTCATCGCTCGGCGCGGCGCGCAGTTCCTCCAGGAGTTGGGTCGTCGTCACCGCCATCACCTGATCGAGCACGCTCTTCACCCCGGCCCAGTCCCAGCCGCTCCGCAGCAGCAATTCCCGACCCGGCTCCAGGTTGACGACGCGCAGGTCCGCGCTCGGGTGGGCGAGGTGCTGCTCCACCAGTTGCCACCACCGCGCCAGGTCGATGCGGTAGGCATGGTCGTCGGTCGGCGTCGCGGCCCGCTCCCGATTCACCCCGCCCTCTATCCCCTACTGCATCGCCGGCGCTACGCCCTGGCGCCCGCCGCAACGTGCGGCAGTGCGAGCAGCGTGACGCGTGCCCTCGGTCCGACGCCCCGCGTCCTGGCGCGCCCGCCGATCGGGTACCGCGTCGAGGGTCCGTCGACCGGCCCGCGATATCCCGGTTGATCCGCCGCCAATCGGCATCGCCGACGCGCCGATCCGCCTAATCGTACCCGATACTCTAGGTAATGTCAATTATTTGCACAGAAAAACGGCGGCCGCCCCTGTGCGCCACGCGCCAGTCGCCTGACCCGTGCTTCCCGTCAGGGCGAATGCATTCCCCATGCTTCGGAGTTCGCCCCGCGCCGCCCTGCCCCCCACTCCTTCCGTTAAGACGCCGGCCGCGCGGTGCGGCACGGGGCCGGCCGCGGTCCTCCTCCCCCCGGCGAGTGGGGGCCGGGGGGCGCGCGCACCGCGGTGGCGCCGTTCAAGAACGCATTCGCCCCCTGCTTTCCGCGCAGGGCAGCCGGCGCGGGAAGACGCGAGGGCGGCGCGCGCGGCGCCGGTCGTCGGGTACAATCGAGCGCAGAGGCGCGGCGACTGCCGCGCTCTAGTCCGTTCTGCCCCGCTCTTTGAGGAGGACACCGGCGCCATGCCAACCTACGAATATCAGTGCAAAACGTGCGGCCACCACTTCGAGCAATTTCAGCGTTTCAGCGATGACCCCTTGAAGGAATGTCCCAAGTGCGGCAACGAGATCCGCCGGGTGATCTACCCCACCGGCGTGATCTTCAAGGGCTCCGGCTGGTACATCACCGACAGCCGCAACGCCCAGTCCGCCAGCCAGGAGAACGGCAAGGCCGACAAGGGCCAGGGCGACAAGGCCAAGGCCGACGCCCCCGGCGACAAGAGCGCCGCCGCCCCGGAGAAGGCCGCCGCCAAGAGCGACGACTAGCGCCGGGTGGTCGAGCGCCGGCGACGCCCGAATAAACTGCCCCGCTCCGGCGTTAAGAGCGGTTGAGCGGGCAACGCGGCGGCCGGCGCATCGTCGTGGCCGCCGAACCGGCCCGCCGACCACCGACCGCTGACCGCCACCCGCCAAGGAGTGCCGGTGATGGGCCCGCTTTCACGCTTGCGCGAGGACATTCGCGTCGTCAAGGAACGCGATCCGGCCGCCCGCAACGGCACGTTGGAGATCCTGCTGACCACCCCCGGCCTCCACGCCCAGTGGTTCTACCGGCTGGCGCACGCCCTCCACCGGCGCCGCGTCCCGCTCCTGCCGCGCCTCCTGGCGCACTACGCCCGTTTCCTCACCGGCGTCGAGATCCACCCCGGCGCCAGGATCGGCCGCCGCCTCTTCATCGATCACGGCATGGGCGTGGTCATCGGCGAGACGAGCGAGATCGGCGACGACGTCAGCCTCTACCAGGAGGTGACGCTCGGCGGCACCGGCAAGGCGCGCGGCAAGCGCCACCCGACGGTCGGCAACGGCGTGACGATCGGCGTCGGCGCGAAGGTGCTCGGCGCGGTGCGGATCGGCGACGGGGCGAAGATCGGCGGCGGCGCGGTGGTGCTGCGCGACGTGCCGCCCGGCGCGACCGCCGTCGGCGTGCCGGCCCACGCCGCCGAGCGGGTCCACTACCCGGACGGCAACGGCCACGCGCCGCGCCGCCTCGAACCGCTCCCCGAGCACGAGCACGAGCAGATCGTCGCGCTCCAGCGGCAGGTCGCCGACCTCACCGCCCGCCTCGCCGCTCTCGAAGCGCCCCCCCGCGAGCCCGTCGCCGCCCCCCCTCGCGAAACGACGACCAGTTCCTGTCGCTAGCCACACGGCGCAGCCCGCGGCGCCTCGCGCCCGGCGGCGTCCGTGTGGCACCTTTCCTGCGGCGCCCCGCCGCGACGTCCACACGCCCGCCCGGCTGACCGCGCCTGACTTCGAGCGAACACCACGCTGGACGCCGCTTGTTTTTGGCGAACAGCCACGATGAAAGGAGCGCGCGGCCATGGCGCTACGCGTCTACAACACGCTGACCCGGCGCAAGGAGGAGTTCACGCCGCTGGAGCCGGGGCGGGTGCGGATGTACGTCTGCGGCCTGACCGTCTACGGCCCGGCGCACATCGGCCACGCCTACATGGCGATCTCCTTCGACATCATCCGCCGCTACCTCGCCTACCGCGGCTACGACGTCGTCCACATGCAGAACTTCACCGACGTGGACGACAAGATCATCACCCGCGCCAATGAACTCGGCATCGCGCCGACAGCGCTGGCCGAGGGCTACATCGCCGAGTGGCTGCGCGACGCCGACGCGCTCAACGTCCTCCCCCCGACCCGCTACCCGCGCGCCACCGAGGAGATCGGCGGGATGATCGCGATGATCGAGGGGCTGATCGCGCGTGGCTACGCCTACCCGATCGCCGGCGACGTCTACTTCCGCGTCCGCCGCTTCGACGGCTACGGCAAACTCTCGCGCCGCAACCTCGACGATCTCATCGCCGGCGCGAGCGAGCGGGTCGACCCCGACGCCGAGCAGAAGGAGGACCCGCTCGACTTCGCCCTCTGGAAGGCGGCCAAGCCCGGCGAGCCCTCCTGGGCGAGCCCCTGGGGGCCGGGCCGCCCCGGCTGGCACATCGAGTGCTCGGTGATGGCCCTGGAGCACCTGGGCGGCCAGCTCGACATCCACGGCGGCGGCACCGACCTGATCTTCCCGCACCACGAGAACGAGATCGCCCAGTCGGAGGCCTACACCGGCCACGCGCCCTTCGCCCGCTACTGGCTGCACAACGAGATGGTGCAGTTGCGCGGGGAGAAGATGAGCCGCTCGCTCGGCAACCTGATCGCCGTGCGGGAACTGCTCGCGCGCGGCGCGGACAGCGCCCAGGCCTTCCGCTTCATGGCGCTGACCGGCCACTACGACACCCCCCTGACCTGGAGCGAGGAGAGTTTCCAGGGCGCGCGCCGCGGCCTCGACCGCCTGCGCTCCGCCCTGCGCGACTTCGACCCCGCCGCCGCACCCCTGGGCGACGGCGGCGCGATGGCCCCACGGATCGCGCGCGCCGAGGACGACTTCCGCGCGGCGATGGACGACGACTTCAACACCGCCGTCGCCCTCGCCGGCCTCAACGACTTCGCCCGCGCGATCAACCGCGCCCGCGACGAGGGCGCCGCGCCGGGCGACCTCGCCGCCGCGCAGGCGAAGCTGGCCGCCCTCATGGGCGTCCTCGGCCTGACCCCGGCGCCGCCCGCCGCCGCGCCGGACACCCTCGCCGCCGCGCCCTTCATCGAGCTGCTGCTCGAGACCCGCGCCGAGCTGCGCCGGGCCAAGCAGTTCGCCCTCAGCGACCGCATCCGCGACCGCCTCAGCGACCTCGGCATCGAGGTCGAGGACACGCCGCAGGGCAGCACCTGGCGCCCCGCGCCGGGCTGAGACTGGAGGGAGCAGCCATGGCCGTCGAGATCGCCCCACGAATCGTCGTCGATCCGAACGTCCGCTTCGGCAAACCCGTCATCCAGGGCACGCGGGTGACGGTAGCAACCGTGGTCGGGCAACTCGCTGGCGGGCTGACGCCCGAGGAGGTCGCCGAGGAGTACGCGCTCACCCTGGAAGACATCCGCGCCGCGCTGAGCTACGCCGCCAACAT
>JAUJMV010000016.1:102168-113848 GCA_030446685.1 Thermomicrobiales bacterium
ATGAACCACGACGACCACGTCGCCTTCCTGCGCGGCGGCATCCCCGCGCCCGGCGGCGTCTGGGCCGACCTCGGCTCGGGCGGCGGCGCCTTCACCCTGGCGCTGGCCGACCTGCTCGAGCCGGGCGCGACGATCCACTCGGTCGACCAGGACGGGCGCGCGCTCCGGCAGCAGGAGGCCGCGATCCGCGCCCGCTTCCCCGACCGCGCCGTCCGCTACCACACCGCCGACTTCACCCGCCCGCTCGATCTACCGCCGCTCGACGGCGCGGTGATGGCGAACTCGCTCCACTTCGTCCGCGACCGGGAGCGGGACGCGGCCCTGCGCCTCGTCCTGGGCTACCTGCGGCCGGGCGGGCGGCTGCTCGTGGTCGAGTACAACGCCGACCGGGGCAACTGGTTCGTCCCCCACCCCTTCTCCTACCCGACCTGGGAGGCCATCGCCCGTCGGGCCGGCTTCGTCGGGACGCGGCTGCTGAAGACCCGCCCCAGCCGCTTCCTCGGCGAGATCTACTCGGCCGTCAGCCACCGCCCGGATGCTGATGCCGGTGGCCTCCGCGCTGGCGACTGAATCGCGCCTGGCCGGACTGGGACCAATCTGAGCGGGGCGCCTTCGGGATAAGCCGGGGCGTCACCACGCGCCCAGCCCGCGAAGGCGGGCTTCGTGGCCCGCAGGCCGGCAGGCGCGACTTCAGTCGCCAGCCCCAACGCCACCTACCCCTGAGAGGGGTACTGGCCGTCCCCCCTCACCGCTTCTGCAGCCTAGCAAAATTTGCGCTGAGCGTGCGGATCTGCCCGTCCTGGAACTTGATCGTCACGTCCTGGTCGTCGCCGAGGTTCTTGACGTTGATCACCTGGCCGGCGCCGAACTTCTGGTGGCCCACCCGGTCGCCCGGCTTGAACCCGCCGAGCGCGGACGGCTCCGTGCCCCGCTGCGGCGGCGGGGCGGCGCCGTTCCCGCGGTAAGCGCGCCCGGCGTTGCCCCAGGTCGCCGCGCCCGACCGGCCGTAGCCGTTGCCGCCGCCCGGCCGCCCGACGCCCGGCGCGATGCTGACCTTCGGCGCCTGCGACACCCGCTCGACCGCCGCCTCGGGCAGCGCCTGCAGGAAGCGCGACGGCTCCGCGAAGTCCTCCTGGCCGAAGCGGGTGCGCTTGAAGGCGTGGGTGAGGTAGAGGAGCTGCATCGCGCGCGTGATGCCGACGTAGGCCAGCCGCCGCTCCTCCTCCATCTCCTGGTGGTCCTCCGCATCGACCGCCCGCGCATGCGGCAGCAGCTTCTCCTCCAGCCCCACCAGGAAGACGACCGGGAACTCGAGCCCCTTCGCGGCGTGCAGCGTGATCAGCGTCACCTTGTCGGTGTCGCCGTCGATCGTGTCGGCGTCGCTGACCAGCGCCTTCTCCTCAAGATAGGAGGTCAGGCCCGAGACCGGCTCCTGATCCGGCCAGCGGCTGATCTCGTTGCCCAGCTCCTGCACGTTCTCCACGCGCTCGTTCTGCTGCGTCTCCTGCAAGTGTCCGATGTAGCCGGAGCGGTCGAGCGCCTCCTTGAAGAACTCCGCCAGGCTGAGGCCCAGCGCCGAGCGGCGCAGCGCGCCCAGCGCCCGCGCGAACTCCAGCAGCGCCGCCTTGCTCCGCCCGCCGACCTGGGGCGGCACGTAGCGCGCCATCCCCTCCTCCGACTCCAGCAGCGCGTCGAAGCCGGTCGCCAGCGGCAGCCCCGTCTGCACCACCCAGGCTTCCAGCCCCTCCAGCGCCTTCGGGCCGATCCCCTTGCCGAGCGGCATGTCGCTGCCGATCACCCGGCGCAGGCTCAGCGTGTCGGCCGGGTTGACGACCGCGCGCAGCAGCGCCAGCACATCCTTGACCTCCTGCCGCTCGTGGAAGCGGATGCCGCCGATCAGTTGCAGGGGGATGCGCGCGCCGTCGAGCGCCTGCTCCAGCACGCGCGACTGCGCGTTGGTGCGGTACATCACCGCGAAGTCGCGGTACTGGTAGCGGCGCAGCGCCCGCAGCCGCCCGATCTCCTGCGCGACGAACTGCGCCTCGTGGCGCTCGTCGTAGAGCTCGCGCACGCTGACCTTCGTCCCCGCGCCCTGCACCGCCAGCAGGTGCTTCTCGGTCCGCTCCGGGTTCTCCTTGATCACCCCCATCGCCGCCTCGAGGATCGGCTGGGTCGAGCGGTAGTTGCGCACCAGGAAGATCGTCTTCGCGGCCGGGTAGTCGCGCTTGAAGTTGCGGATGTTGGTCACGTCCGCGCCCCGGAAACGGTAGATCGACTGGTCCTCGTCGCCGACGACGCAGAGGTTGGCGTCCTGGCGCTCGGCGAGCAGGTGGATCAGGGTGTACTGGACGTGATTGGTGTCCTGGTACTCGTCCACCATCACGTAGCGGTAGCGGTCCTGGTACTTGCGCCGCACCTCCGGCAGGTGCTGGAAGAGGGTGACGGTGTAGTTGAGCAGATCGTCGAAGTCGAGCCCCTGCGCGCCGCGCAGGTACTGCTGGTACTCGGGGTAGACGCGCGCGACGATCTCGTCCGCGTAGGTCTCGACCTGGTTGCGGAAGTCGTCCGGCGTCGCGCCGACGCTCTTCGCCTCGGAGATGCGGCTGAGGATCGCGCGCGGCGGGTGTTGCTTCGGGTCGAGGTCGAGCCGCTTCAGCACGTCGCGCAGCACCCGCTGCTGGTCGTCGGTGTCGAGGATCGTGAACGAGCGGTCGAGCCCCAGGTGGTGCCCCTCGATCCGCAGGAGGCGCGCGCAGAAGGCGTGGAAGGTGCTGGCGGTCAGGTCGCGCCCTGCGGCCCGACCAGCCGCTCCAGCCGCTCCTTCATCTCGCGCGCCGCCTTGTTGGTGAAGGTCACCGCCAGGATCTGCCACGGCGCGACCCGCGCTCCTGCAAGAGATAGGCGATGCGGTGGGTCAGCACGCGGGTGTTGTGGCACAGGACGCCCTCGGCGACGAAGTTGTGCGTCCCTTCCACGGTGAAGTCGTAGACCCAGCCGGCGTAGTCTACCTCTTCGATCGCGGCCACTTCCTCGTAGACCAGGGCCGCCGTGGCGAGGCGATCCAGGGTGGCGATGCCTTGCTGGAGATGCGTCACATCATCGGCCGTGAGCAGGCGCGCGGGCCGGAACTGGTTACCCACCAGCCGCTCACCTTGCCGCGCGGCGAGGTTGACCAGCGTCGGCCGGACTTTGCCGTAATACGTGTCCCGGCTGATCCGTTTCAGCGCGGTGTATCCCTTCACCTGGCCGGTGTGCGCCAGCAGACGCTTGGGAGAGAGATCGGTCACGTCCGCCAACCGCCTGATGACCGCCTCCGATGGCAGCAGATCGCGATTCGGGTTGGACACTCGACCGATGCAACGCCCCAATGCCGCTGACTTGTCGGCATCGCCAAAGCCGATCTGCTCCGAGAAGGCGCGCAGAAGGCCCGCCGATGTAGAGTGTCCAATAGGGGCGGGCAATGCGCTTCCCGTTCGTCGCGTATCTCGTCCGCTGGGAGATGCGTGCCCAGACCCCGAAACGGCGCAGGAGGTGGCGCACTTCCTCCGCCAGGCGCGACGACGCCGTGCTGAGGCCAACTTGCTGCCGGCCCACTTCGACCCAGCCCTCGGCGTCGAATAAGGCGCGCAGGAAGATCGCCACCCCATCGGCATCGGCGCGCATGATGTAATCGGGGACACGTTTCTGCGCGCGCGACAGCCGAATTCGTGCCCATGCGCGATGAGGAGATCATGCAAGGCAACACTACAAAGTCCGAGCCGATAGGTGTCGCGGCCGAGGTTCGGCTTGATGAGGAGCTTGCGCGCTCCCAAGTTGTAACGCTCGAGGATGCTTGCGGCGAGGGTTCTGAGCCGTTCCAGTTGCTCACGAGACTTCAGGGTGATGGAAAACTCGCGCGTGCCGCCGCGCTGCACGCGCTCGTAGCCTTCGCCGACCAGCCAGCCGAAAAACTCGGCGAGTTCCGGATCAACCGGCGTCATTCGCTGCGCCACAGCGCCGGGCAGCGCCAGCACGTCGCCCACGCGGATGGTGTTCGTCCAGTGCGATCCGTCAAAGAGTTTGTGCGCCGCGGTAAGCCCGATACGACTGCCGTCGCGAAAGGTGACGATGCGCACGCGCTCGGAGACGTGCTGGCGGTACAATGCGGTGATCGGGGCGGATCGGAACTGCCCGGTGGCCTCATCGTACGAGTCGACGCGCAGAGAATCATTCGGCGCCGACACCCAGCCTTCCCCATCATACACCTCGGGGGTGTGATGGCGCTCCCAAACTTCCTCGGCCGTTTGCAAGCGATCGTTGACAACGAGGCGGGTATCGGGCAACACGCATTTCCCGCTCCCCGGCCCGGCGAGGATCAGCACCGGGCCGTCGACGGTCTCCACCGCCGCCCGCTGCTCCGCATTCAGCCCCGCCAGCAGCTCGCTCGTCCCGGTCACCCCACGCTCCTTCGCCATCGGCAATCAGCCACCAGCCGCCGGCGCGAGGCCACCAGATGATGCCTCGACGGCCGCTCCGCCCGACTGGTTGGTCACACGTCAATTATAGCGGAACCCCGCCGCGCGCGGCGGGCAGCCCGCGCGGCGCGGGGCGCGGGGGCGATTGTAGCAACTGTACGTACAGTAGAGCAAGCGGCGCCCGGAGCACGCCCACCCATTTCCCAAACTCGGCGGACCGCCACATCCGCTGTAATGGCTCCCGCTACAAACCAGGAATGGGGCGAGGGCAAGCAGGGCGGGCGCCGCCGTACAGCGCCCCGCCCCGACCACGGATGCTACCCGGTCAAGCGCCAGCGGACTGCGCGTCCAGCGAGCGCCAGCGTTGCAGCGCGGGACAGGCAGAACGCGGCCAGGGTAGAGCCCCACCCTTCCCACCCCTGCGCCTGCGTAAAGACCGTGCACTCGTGGGCGAACTTCAGCGGCGCGAGGCCGAGCGCCAGATCGAAGGCGCGCTCGCGTTGCGCGCGCCCCCCCAGGGCACGGCATCGAGGTACGCCCGGCGGACGGCCCGCTCCGACGGGCTGCCGGTCAGTGCCGTGCCGCCGAACACCAGGTTCGCCCCGCCGGCAAGGCATCGGCGGATAGACCGCCGGCACGACCACGGTCGAGCTTGCGCGCGTCGTCCAGCAGCCGGTCGAGGGAGAAGAAGGGACAGCCGATCAGCGCCTCCTCCCAGTCGTAGATCAGCAACCGCCCATCGGCGAGCCGGACGGCATTGCCCGCGCGCAGATCGACGTGATCGATCGACTCCGGCCAGGGGCCGGATCGCAGTTCGTCCGCCCAGGCGCCGACGCGCGCCGGTAGCCCGCCAGCGCGGCGAGCGGGTCGGCGGGGAGCGCGAATCGCCGCGCGGTCGCCCGATCATCCTCCTGCCAGGCGGCCAGGTGGCGGTCCCGAACATCGGCGAGGATGCCGTCGAAGAGGGCGGGCAGATCGCCGACCGGCAGCCGCGGCAACAGCGCCGTCTCGGCCGGTGGCAACGCCGCCACCCGCCCCTGGATGCGCGCCATCGCGCGCGCGATGTCCAGCAGATCACCGAGCGCCGGGGTCCGACAACTCACGGCCCTCGAAGGGCGCGAAGAGCGTCCAGGTCTGGTCGTGTCGCTGATCGTGGGCGAGCAATTGCGGCGTGGCGGCCGGGACATGGCGGTTCAGCAACTCGCCGACCGCGGGGGAGTACGAGAAGAGCGGCAGGGCCGAGGCTTTGAAGACGACCCCACCCGCCGGCCACTGGTGCGGTGCCTCCTGGCGCGGAGGGGCGGCTTTCGACGCCGCGACGGTGAAGCGCGCGGTGACGCCCCACCCCTTCTCCCGATAGATTTCGACCGGCCCGCCCACCGCCGGCCGCCCCGGCAGCACCGCGCCGATCCAGTCACGGACCTCCGACGCGTCGAGGAGGTCCGCCGGCCATGCCAGTCCGTTCGCATCCGAACTCATCCGCCATTCTCCCGCATCGCGCGCCTGACAACGGCACGCCACGATCCATCGTGGGCATGGTGACACCTCCTTTCCGCGCGATCCGTTCCCGGGCGTCCCGTCCCAATTGCCCCACCCGACCGCCCCCGTCGCGATCGGCCCCGAGGCTCGGGTCGGCAGTATACCATTCCCTGCAACAAAGTAGAAACCGCGAAGCACGGCAATCCCAGCCCGCGGCGGGTTTATGCCCTTCAGGGTGCTTCGTGGCCGCGGCGCCCGCGAGACGCCGGTTTCAACCGGCGGCCCCCACCCCTGCTCACCGCCCGTGGTCCGCCATCCTTCCGCGCCCCACGCCTTCTGCCCTCCCGCCCTCCGCCCTCGCCCCACGCCCCACGCCCCACGCCCTCAGACCGGCAGCCCCAGCCGCCCCAGCCCCGCGTCGGCGCGCGGGCAGTCGTCGCCGGAGACCGCGAGGGCCTCGCGGAAATGGGCCGCGGCCGAAGGGCGATCCCCGCGCGCCTCGTGGCGCTCCGCGAGCGCGAGCAGCAGATCGACGAAGCGCCCGCGCAGCAGGCCCCGCCGCTCCTCCACCCACTCGCTGTCGCCGTAGAAGGGGCAATCGTCGAGGTAGTCGCCGCGGTAGAGCGCCCGCGCCTCCTCCAGCGCCGCGAGCGCCGCGGTCGGCTCGGCCGCCACGCCGGCGGCGGCGAGCCGCTCCTCGAAGCAAACCACGTCGCTCCAGCCGATCAGCGCCGGGTCGAGGCGGTAGCGGTCGTTGTGGTAGACGATCGCGGTCGAGTCGCCCGCCCGCTTCAGATCCGGTTCGAGCGTGCGCCGCAGCCCGCCGAGCGTGCGGTGGAAGGCGAGATCGGCCTCGGTCGAGCGGCACGTCGGGCCAGATCACCTCCAGCGCCTCGTCCTTGGCGACGCCGCGCTCGGCGCGGTCGTAGAGGAACGCGAAGAGCCCCTCCGCCTGGCGCGTCCCCGCCTTCGCGCCGCCCCACTGCCGGATCCGCTCGCCCCCGCTCGACCCGCAGCGGCCCCAGCGCGTAGATCCGCAGCCCCTCCCCCGACGCCGCGGGCGCCGGCTCGGCCCTGGCGAGCGCCTCGGCCAGCGCCACTTCCCGCGACCGCAGCGCCGCCCGCTCGCGGGTCAGCGCGTCGAGCGCGGCGGCCTGCGCCGCCTGGTGCTCCGCCAGGTGCAGCGAGGCCGCGATGAAGGCGGCGGCGTTGCGCAGCAGATCGGTCTCGGCCGGGCTGTAGGCCGCGCCCGAGCGCTTCGGGCCGAAGAGGAGTCGCCCGCACTCCCGGTCCCCCGCCCGCAGCGGCAGCGCGAGCGGGACCGGCGACACCGGCCCCAGTTCCGCCCCGTAGGCGGCGACGCGGCGGCCGTCGGCGGCGATGACGGCCGCCGCGCCCGTCCCGAGCGCCCGCCCCAGCCGCTCCAGCGCCGGCCCGACCGCCGCCTCCGGGCGCTGCGAGGTGAGCAATTCGTCCCCAGCGCGCGCGGAGCAGCCGCGGTAGACCCGCTCCCGCTGGGCCGCGTCGCGGTCGAGGAAGGCGCGCGCCCGCTCGCGCACCGGGTCGAAGAGCGCGATCGTCAGGACCAGGGCCAGCGCGGTGACGAGCGGCGTCTCGATCGCCAGCGCCCCGCGCGACAGCCGCTCCAGCCCCAGCAGCAGGGCGACGTAGAGCGCGGTCAGCAGCCCCGCGCCGAGCGAGTAGGAGAGCGAGCGCCGGGCGACCCCCGGCGCGAAGAGGAGGCGCTGCGCGACGACGCCGTAGGCCACCAGCCCCAGGCTGATCGCGATCAGCGTCGTCCCCACCCAGACCGGCCCGCCGAGGGCGTTGAGCAGGAGCGTCGCCGTGCCGCTGACCGCGCCGGCGGCGACCGCCGCCACGACCGCGCCGGGCGATCTGCGCCGCCGCGCGGCGGGCGGCGGCGCCCCGCGCCAGGCGCGCCAGGCCCACCAGACCGCCAGCGCCATGATCGCCGCCCGCAGGCCGATCCACCCCAGCCGAGCGCGGGGCCAGGCAGCCCGGCCAGCGTGCGATAGGGCGGGGTGACCGCGATCGGATGGGCGCGGTCGGCCACGGAGAGGGCGCCGACCAGCAGGCCCGCCGCGTAGGCGACCGCGAGCGCCGCGCGCCGCGTCGGCGGCCAGCGACGCCCCGTCGTCAGCGCCAGGGTGATGTGCAGCAGGGCGGCCGGCAGGGTCGCCGCGACGGCGGCCTCGACGCTCAGGACCGTGTCCCGCACCGGCGGCGCGCTCGACAGCGCCCGGACGACCCGCGTCGCGCCCCACAGCGCCAGCAGCGCCGTGAGGATCGCGAAGGGGCGCGAGGGGTAGTCGCGCGGGTTGCGGCTCACCACGCTCGCGCCGAGCCAGGCGGCCAGCACCGCGATCAGGAAATCGGGGACGATCGCGAGACTCGACACCGGCACCCCGCCTCCCGCGCTCGACGCCGCGCCCGCGCGCTACGCGACACCTTGACAGCCCGCGCGCCCAGTCGCTACAATTGGGTCTGTCGCGGAAGCGTGAACGATTGTACCACGCACCGCCGCCCGCGCCGACGTAGCTCAGTGGCAGAGTAGGGGACTCATAAGCCCTTGGTCGCTGGTTCGAATCCAGCCGTCGGCACCACCAGACACGACGCGGCGGCCTCCGATCGGAGGCCGCCGCGTTATTTAGTCCGCATTCGCCGGGTCCGGCGCGTCAGGCCGATCCGCCGCGGGGGGCGCGTCGCAGCCCCCGCGGTGGTGCCGCCCGCGCCCCGGCCGCGCCCGCCGGCCCCCGCGCGAGCCGGTCCACCCGCTCGAGGAAGTCCGCCAGGTGATCGAACGCCAGGCCGGCGACCGTCGTCCGGTCGCCGGCCTGGCAGAAGACGTTCTCGTCCGCGCCCCTCCGGGTAGAGCAGGATCCAGGCCGGCGCCCGCTCCTCCACGACCGGCGTGAGGCGGCTGCAGATCACCAGGTGCGGCGTGTGGCGGCGCACGGCGTCGTCGACCTCGGCCGGCTCGCTGCTGAGGACCGCGCTGGACGGGCGCAACTCGCAGACCACGGCCACCGTCGCCTCGCGATAGATGTGCGGGGCATTCGCCACTACGATGCGCAACGTGGTCATAGGAACCAGTCTCCAATACGCGTCGAACTCTTCATCGAGCGCCCGCGGCCACCTCCCTGGCCCCGTCACGACCGCGTCGCGCGGCGGGTGGGGCACATTCAGGGCGCGAACAATCGCCCATCCTCCTAGCAGCATAGCCGCGCCCGCCAGCCGGGTCGATGGGGAAAAACCCTCTCGGGGCGCAAGGATTGCCCCCCATCCCGCCCCCCGACAAAGCGGCTCCCCCGGTCACCCGCACGACGGACACGTTTGCCCTCGACAGCGGTAACCGAATCTCTTACGATCGGGCCGATCCGCCCGCTGCGGACGATTGCCGCACGACGAGGAGAGAGGAGGAGCGGTGCCGAAGAAGCTGTTGCAGACGCTGGAACTGCTGGAGGAGACCGCCGCGCGGCAACTGGCCGAACTCGAGGAGATCCTCGCCCTGGTCGAGCCGACCCACCCCGCCCACGAACCGCTGGCCAGGGCCGTCCAGGACGCGCGCGACCGGCAACGCGCGCTCGACCGGGCCTTGGAAGTCGGCCGTGGAAACGCTGGCGGACGGCCGCCGCTGACCCGGCATCGCCCCGTGCGCAAGCAGAAGACGGCGTAGGGCGAGGATTAATCGTGTCCGTGTAGGGGCAGGCCCCCGTGCCTGCCCGCCTGACCGACCACGGGCGCGATCGGCAGGCCGCGGCCAGGGGGCGGCCAAGCGCGGTGCCCGAGAGGCCGGGCCGCTGGCGGGCCGGGCGGGCAGACCCCGCGCCTGCCCCTCCATCCCCAGACAGGGCAACGAACCTTGCGCCCCCTCCCCAACCGCGGCCGACATTGCCCGCCAACCCGCACCGGCGCGCCCCCTCGATCGCTCGCAACAGGTCTAAATCAGGTCCTCCCTCGCCCAGACATCGGCGAGCCGCCCGCCTCGCGCGGCCTCCGCCCCCATCCGCCCGCCCGCCTACCCGCCTCTACCCCCCCGCGGCACCGCCCGCCCCCGCCGCCGGGTCCGATCGGTATCCGGGCGCGCACGCCCCGCCCCCCGCGCGGGCGCGCCCGGCCGCGAGAGCGGCGTTTTTGCGAAACGAACCGCCCTCGACCGCTCCGATTGTGGCGTCCTGGCAAGGAAAACGACCCCGGCGAGGGGTCGGGAGGAGGACCGGAATGCCCCCCAAATCCCCCCATTTCCCCCCCGCCGTGTCGCGCCCGGACGCGGCGGCCCCGCCCCGCCTCGGTTCGACCCATCGGCCCCTACTCCCCCTCCCTCTCCAGGATTGGGAGCCGGGTGCCGGGCGCCCCCTGGGCGTGGCGGCGGGGCGGGCCCCCCACCCCCCCCCCGGCCCCGCCGCCCCGCTCTGCTATAGTTGTACCCCGGTCGCGCCGCCCGCCGCCCGCGGTGCGCGACGACCGATCGCTCGCCGCTCGCTGATAGGTCGAACCGCGCGCCCGGCGCGGTCTCGGCGACAGGAGGAGGGCAGGAGCATGACCAAGGCCGTCGCCCGCCTGGAGGCGTTCCGGGAGTTGCTGCGCGAGGCCGGCGTCGATGCCGCCCTCCTAATCAACCCGCCCGACGTCTTCTACTTCACCGGCACCAGACAGCCGGCCAACCTGCTCGTCCCCGCCGGCCCCCACGACCCGGTCCTCTTCGTCCGGCGCGCGCGCGACTTCGTCATGGAGGAGATCGCGGCGGTCGGCTTCCCGGCCGACTGGGTCGCCGACGGCGGATCGTTCCGCGAGGTCGCGGCGCACCTGGGGCGCCTCGGGATCCCCCCCGGCGTCCTCGGGACGGCGGAGGACAAGCTGCCGACCGCCATGTTCCGCGCGCTCGGCCGCGCCCTGCCCGGCTGGGAGCTGCGCGACATCGCCGCGCCCCTCCTCGAGCAGCGGATGGTCAAGGACGCCGACGAGATCGCCCTGATGCGCCGCGCCTGCGCCCTCTTCGCCGCCGGCCACCAGGCGCTCCTGGCGACCGCCCGCCCCGGCGTCAGCGAGCTGGAGGTCTCCCTCGCCGCCTTCGCGGCGATGCGCCTCGCCGGCCACGAGGAGTTCATCCCGATGCGCCGCTGGGACGCCATCCTCCCCGCCTCCGGCCTCCTCGCCTCCGGCCCGAACCTCTGGCGCATCTCCGGCCAGGCCTTCACCGTGACCGGCGTCGGGATCAGCGCCGCCGTGCCGGGCGGGGCCTCGCGCCGCCGGCTGGAACCGGGCGACCTGCTCGTCTTCGACATGCCGACGCACTACCGGGGCTACCACGGCGACACCGCGCGCACCTACGTCGTGGGCGAGCCGAACGCCGAGCAACGGGCGGCCTTCGACGCCTGCCTCGCCGTCTACCACCGGACGACCGCCGCCCTGCGCCCCGGCATCGCCGCGGAGGAGGTCTACGCGGTCGCCCGCGCCGCCGCCGGGGAGACCCCCTACGGCCCCTACTTCATGGGCTACGAGGGCAAGCGGGGGGCCTACATCGGCCACGGCACCGGCATCGAGCAGGACGAGCCGCCGGTGCTGGCGCCGCGCGCGACCACGACGCTTCGGGCCGGGATGACGCTGGCGATCGAGCCGAAGTTCATCATCCCCGGCTTCGGCGCGATCGACATCGAGGACACCTGGCTGCTGACCGCGGACGGCTGCGAGCCGCTGCACGACCAGCCGAACGACCTCTTCGTCGT
>JAUJMV010000016.1:113948-134262 GCA_030446685.1 Thermomicrobiales bacterium
AGTCCAGCAGGAGTAAGGGGAGACGCATGGCATACCGGCCACCGCCTGCCGACCCGGACAAGACGCAACCCTACCGCGTCCCGCCGCCACGCCCGCCGGCCGCCGACCCGACGGCCAGCACCGACCCTCTGCAGCGGCGGTGGGCGCGCCGGCGCGACGACGACGGCTGGTCGCCCGGCGCCTTCTCGCCGGCGATCTTCCTCGTCGGCCTCCTGATCGTCCTGCTGCTGGTCGGCGTCACCGCCCTGAACGGGCGCGAGGCGGGGGATCCCCCGGCCACTACCGAGGCGGCGGCCGGCGCGAGTGGCGGCCAAGCCGTCCCGGCGGCAGCGGCAACGGCAACCGTGGCCGGCGGCCAAGAACCGCCAGCGACCCTCGCCGCCGCCAGGCAGGCGCCGCCGGCTGCGACGGCGGGCGGTGACCAGGCGCCGACAGCGGCGGCGCCCAGCGCGGTCTTCGTCGTCGGCAACACCGGCGGCGAGGGCGTCTATCTCCGCCGCTCCCCGCGCATGGACGACCGGGACACCGCCTACCGGGACGGCACGCGGCTCGAGCAGATCGGCCCCGACGTGACCGGCGACGGGCAGACCTGGCGCCACGTCCGCGCCCCCGACGGCAAGACCGGCTACGTCCCGGCGCGCTACACGGTCGAGAGCCGGTGAGGCCCCGAGCGGTCGCCACGCCGCGCTGCGCGGCTCCCGCCCCCCGCCCTCCGTGCCGGGGGCGGGGCCGGGGGCAGGGGGCGCTATGCCGATGTTGACCGCCCTCCCGGCCATCGGCCGGACTATCCGCCTCCGCGCGCGGCGCGGGTTGCGCCCCCGGCGCCCCACTTCGTTGCCGCCCGCGGCGACGCTGGTGCTCGGCTTCCTGGGGCTGATCGCCGCCGGGACCGCGGCGCTCCTCCTCCCCGTCAGCGCCCGCGCCGGCCCGGCCGACCCGCTCACCGCGCTCTTCACCGCCACCTCCGCCGTCTGCGTCACCGGCCTGGTCGTCGTGGACACCGGCGACTACTGGAGCCCCTTCGGCCAGGTGGTGCTCCTGCTGCTGATGGAACTCGGCGGGCTCGGCTTCATGATCGGCGTCACCGCACTGGCCCTCTTCGCCGGGCGGCGGATCAGCCTGCGCCAGCGCGTCGCCGTGCAGGAGAGCGGCGGCGCCCCCGGCCTCGGCGGCCAGGGCGCGCTGATCCGGCGCACCGTCCTCTTCACCCTCGCCTGCGAGGCCGCCGGCGCCCTCCTCCTCTGGGTCCGCTTCGGCCCGCGCTTCGGCTGGGCCGAGGGGCTCTGGCTGGCCGTCTTCCACGCCGTCTCCGCCTTCACCAACGGCAGCTTCGACCTCTTCGGCGGCTTCCGCAGCCTGGCCGCCTTCCGCGACGACCCGCTGGTGCTGCTGACGAGCGCCGGCCTGATCGTCGCCGGCGGCCTCAGCATCGTGGTGGTCGAGGAGGTGCGCCGCACCCGCCGCTGGCGCCGCCTCAGCCTCGACACCAAGCTCGTCCTGCTCGGCGTGCCGCTCCTGCTCCTCGGCGGCACGGCGATCCTCTTCCTCGTCGAGCGCCAGAACCCCGCCAGCCTCGCCGGGCGGCCGGTCGGGCTGCAGCTCCTCAACGCCGCCTTCCACTCCGCCGCCGCGCGCACCGCCGGCTTCACCACCTGGGACTTCGCCCAGACCGACGACCGCAGCCTCTTCTTCCTCCTGGGGCTGATGTTCATCGGCGGCGCCCCCGGCTCGATGGCCGGGGGCATCAAGATCACCACCGCCGGCGCGCTCGTCGCGGCGGTCTGGAGCACCCTGCGGGGCCGCCCGGAGACGGCGCTGCTGGAGCGGCGCATCCCGACCCGCCAGATCGGGCAGGCGTTCGCGGTGGCGGTGCTGGCGCTGGCGCTGATCGCCAACGTCGCGCTCGTCATCAGCCTGATCGACGGCCCGCGCCTCCAGCTCCCCTTCATTGAACTGCTCTTCGAGGTCACCTCCGCCTTCGGCACCGTCGGCTTCTCCGCCGGCGTGACCCCGCGACTCTCGGCCGCGGGGCGGCTGCTGCTGATCGCCACCATGTTCGTCGGGCGCCTCGGGCCGGTCACGGTCGCGCTGGCCCTGACCGCGCGCGGCCGCGAGGCGCCCTACCGGCTGCCGAGCGAGCCGCTGCGGATCGGCTGATCGCGGGAGGGGAGGGATGCAACGGGACAAGCACATCCAGCAGTTCGCGGTCGTCGGCCTCGGCCAGTTCGGCCTGGCCGTCGCCCGCTGCCTCTACGACCGCGGCCACGAGGTGCTCGGCATCGACCGCCGCGAGGAACCGGTCCAGCACGCAATGGCGGTGCTGCCCCAGGGGGTGCAGGCCTAACTATTCGTTGTTGCGGTGGTGGGCGAAGGGGGGCTGCCCGAGATGGCCGCGGCGATCGTCGCCAGCGGCGACGAGGGGGCGGCTAACATATACAGCACCGCGCTCCTGCTCGCGGCCGGGGTGCGGCGAGTCGTCGCGCGCGCCGGCTCGCCGCTGCACGCGATGATCCTCACACGGGTCGGCGCGCACCAGGTCGTCTACCCCGAGGCCGATAGCGGCGTGGCGGTGGCGCGCGGCCTGCGCGCGCCGGGGATCACCGAGCACATCGACCTCGCCCCGAACATCGGCATCAGCCGGCTGCGCGCCCCCGACGCCTGGTGCGGCCACACCCTCGACGAGCTGCGCCTGACCCGGGAAGACCCCTCGTTCGTCGCCCTGGTCATCCAGCGCGGCGAGGAGACGATCACCTTCCCCGGCCCCGGCGATCGCATCGAGGTCGGCGACACCCTCGCGATCCTCGCGCAGGAGAACAAACTCGACGAACTCCTCCCCCCGCGCTGACGGGGGCGCTAGAGCGCGGAGCGTGGAGCATATGGGGTGAGACGTGGCGGGAGGGTAAGGCAAGGCGACACGCTCGCGCGGCTCCCCACTGCGACCGCGCGCATCGTTCGCTCCGCGCTCTACGCCCCACGCTCCACGCCCTCGGCGTCGAGGAAGATGCCGACGCCGGGCCTGAAGGTGAGGGTGCCGGTCGCGCGGACGCGCCGGCCGAGGTGGGCGCGAAAGATCGGGATCAGCGCCGGTTCGCCGCGCAGGCCGATCCGGTGCGGGCCATCGTCGAGCACGAAGTACTCACCGGGCATGCCGGCCTCGAACACGCCGATCGTGCCGGTCGTGGTGATGCGCCGGCCGGCGTAGCGCTCGTGCGCCAGCCACGCCTCGCGCACGCCGAGCCGGATCGGGCGGTTGCTGAGGATGGAAGAGCGTGGAGCGAAGCGCGCAGAGCGTGGAGCGAAAAGGGCGCGGATCGTAACTTTCGGTATCCTCATCGCCCCCCGCTCCACGCTCCACGCTCCACGCTCCACGCCCCTCGCGTCAGTCGCCGGCGCAGATCGCGCTGTCGGCGCCCCGGGGCGCGGCGCGGCGGGCGCGGACCCGGTCGTAGAGCGCCAGGATGCGCTCCGCCACGCCATCCCAGCCGAACTCCGCCACCGTCTCGAGCGCCCCGGCCCCCAGCCGGGCGCGCAGCGCCTCGTCGCCGAGGGTCCGGTCGAGCGCCGCCGCCAGCGCGGGCGCGTCGCCGTACGGCGCCAGGAACCCGTTCTGCCCGTCCTCGACCGTGTAGGCCAGCCCCCCGGCGCGCGAGGCGACGACCGGCGTCCCGCAGGCCATCGACTCGATCGCGACCAGCCCGAACGACTCGTAGCGCGACGGGACGACGGTCAGGTCGGCCGCCGCGTAATAGTAGGGCAGGCAGTCGTGCGCCTGCGGCCCGCGGAAGATCAGCCCGTCGGCGACGCCGCGCGCCTCGGCCAGCGCGCGCACCCCCGCCAGGTCGGGGCCGAGTTCCGGGCCGGACGGTCCCTGCCGCAGTTCGCCGCCGATCAGGACCAGCGACGGCCGCTCCGCCCCCCGCCAGCCCCGGCGCAACTCGGCGTAGCCGTCGATCAGGAACTCGATCCCCTTCACCGGGTCGATCCGCCCGACGAAGAGCAGCGTCGGCTCCGGGCCGAGGTCGAGCGCCGCGCGCGCCGCGGCGCGGTCCCGCGGGCGGAAGAGGCTCAAATCGATCCCGCAGGGGATCGCGCAGATCTTCGGCGCCCGCACGCCGTACCACCAGGTCATCTCCGCGCGCTCGCGCGCGTTGCCGGCGACGATCCCGTCCACCGCCTCCATGATCCGGCGCTCGGTCGCGATCCGGCGCTCGGACTCCGCCCCGTCCGCCGCCCCGACCGCCTCCGCCGCGCCCTGCTTCAACCGCCCGAGCGTGTGGAACATCTGCACGACCGGCGCGTCCCAATAGCGGCGCAGCAGCACCGCGGCCCAGCCGGAGAGCCAGTAGTGGCCGTGGACGATGTCGTAGGTCACGCCGTCGTGCCGCGCGAAGAGCGCCATCTCCGAGGCGAACTCGCCGAGCACGTCGAAGACCGCCTCCTTATCCATCGGCGCGGGCGGCCCGGCGCTGACGTGGATCACCCGCACGTTCTGCCCCAGCGTCACCACATCCGGCAGGTCCGGGTCATTCCGGCGCGTAAAAATATCGACCGCGACCCCGCGCCGGCCAAGCTGCCGGCTCAGTTCGCGGACGTACACGTTCAGCCCCCCGGCGTCCTTCTCGCCCAACGTCGCCAACGGCGAGGTATGCACGCTCACCATCGCGACGCGGCCTATCGCGCCGAAGTCCCCCGTCCCGCGCCCGTTATCGTTCACCATCGCTCCCACACTCCTCCGCTGGCCCTCGTCGGCGCCGTTCCCGGCGCCCCCTCCGATCATCGCACAGACCGTTCCGACGCGAATGCTCCGCCGGGAATCCCCGCCACCGCGCCAAGAACGATCCCGGCGCTCACGCTCGTAAACGCAGGGACGGAAGGGCCTATTCCGAACGATGGCGCCACTGCCGTCGCGCATGGTGGAAAGCTGGATGGCGAGGCAACCGGGGAAATGGACGGGACCAATCCGAGAACGCATGCACCCTGCGCCCGCCGCGCTGTCATGCGCCCCACGCCCCCGGCCATGCTATACTTCCATACCTGACGATAGGGGATGGACGGCGGACGGTGCGGCCCCAAGCGCCGGACCGGGTGGAGCGCGACCATGACCGACAGGACCAGCGACCCGCCGCGCGACCCGCACCGGCTCGCCGCCCTGCGCCGCCTCGAACTGCTCGACACCCCCGCCCAGGCGGCCTTCGACCGGCTCACCCGCCTGGCGACGACGATCCTCGACGCCCCCGTGGCCCTCGCCTCCCTCGTGGACGAGGACCGGCAGTTCTTCGCCAGTTGCGTCGGCCTGCCTGAGCCGTGGGCGTCCGCGCGCGAGACGCCCCTGTCGCACTCCTTCTGCCAGCACACCATGGTCGCCGGCGCGCCGCTGGTCATCCCCGACGCGCGCGCGCATCCGCTGGTCCGCGACAACCTGGCCATCCCCGACCTCGGCGTGGTGGCCTACCTGGGCATCCCCCTCGTCACCCCCGACGGGCAGCCCCTCGGCGCCTTCTGCGTGATCGACCACCGGCCGCGGGAGTGGACCGCGCGGGAGATCGCACTCCTCACCGACCTGGCCGCCTCGGTCCTCACCGAGATCGAGTTGCGCGCCACGGCCCGCGAAGCCGCGGCGCTGGCCGAGGAGCGCGACCGGCTACTGGCGCGCGAGCAGGCCACCCGCGCCGCAGCCGAGGCCGACCGGGCACGGCTGCGGCAGGTGGTCGACGCGCTGCCCGAGGCGGTCACTATCTGCGACGCGGCGGGGCGCTTCATCCTCAGCAACCGCGCCGTGGTGGACCTGCTGGGAGTGGACCCGGTCGGGCAACTGATGCCGCTCGACGATCCGGGCTCCTACGAGGGCTACGGCGCCCGCAGACTCGACGGCTCGCCCTACCCCTCGCGGGAGCTGCCGATGCAGCGCTCATTCCTCGAAGGCGTGGCGGTGCTGGGCGAGCGGGCGATCTTCCGCAACGCCGCGACCGGCCGCGACGTGCCGTGCCTCATCAACAGCGTGCCGCTGCGCGACGCCGCGGGGGCACCGGCGGGGGCGCTGGCCGTCTTCCAGGACATCACCGCCCTGCAGGAGCTCGACCGCGACCGCGAGGCGTTCCTGTCCGCGGTGGCGCACGACCTCAAGACGCCGCTGACCAACATCCAGGGTCAGGCGCAACTGGCCCAGCGCCAGTTGGATCGCCTGGCCCTGCCGGAGGGCGCGCGGCTGGCGGAGCGGCTGCGGGGGATCCTCACGGCCACCGCGCGGGCGACCGCGCTCGTCGACGAGCAGATGGACGTGATGCGCGCCCAGTCCGGCGAATCCCTCGCGCTCGACCGGCGGCCGGCCGATCTGGTGGCGCTCGCGCGCCGGGTGGTGGCCGAGCAGGGCCAGACGGCGCCGCGCCACCGGCTGCGCCTGGAGGCGGCGCCGGCCGATCTGGTCGGAGACGTCGACGCGGATCGCCTGGCGCGCGTGATCACCAACCTGCTCTCCAACGCCGTCAAGTACAGCCCGGACGGCGGGGACGTGACGGTGAGGCTGGCGCGGGAGGAGGGGGCGGGCGGCCCGTGGGCGGTGCTGACCGTGGCCGACCGGGGCCTCGGCATCCCGGCGGCGGACCTGCCGCGCATCGGCGAGCGCTTCCACCGCGGCGGCAACGTCGCCGGCCGGATCGACGGGACGGGGCTCGGGCTGGCGGGCGCGCGGCAGATCGTCGCCGCCCACGGGGGGACGCTGGATCTGGCGAGCACCGAGGGCGTCGGCACCACCGCGACGGTGCGGCTGCCATTGGCGATGAGCGCCGTGGCCGGCGTGAACGGCTGGCGCACGAGGCGGCAGGACGCCTGACCGGCGCGGCGCCCGACGCGGACCTCACGCGGCATCGTCGCGGGTATCCGGAGATGCTGTACGCTACGCCCCCGCCGCCGGCGCCTTCGCCGCCTTGACCCGCCGCGCCAGCAGCCAGAGCCCCCCCGTCACCAGGGAGTGGCCGCCGAGGACGACCGGCAAGGGCGCCGCGCGCGCGGCGGCGGTGAACTCGCGCGCCAGCGGATCGCCGACCAGGTCGGGCCGCAGCAGGTCCGAGGCGAAGCGGTCGGGGGCCGAGAGGTCCGGCGCCAGGTGGGCGAAGAGTGGGCGCGTGTCGAGGACCGCCGCGTCGCCCAACTCCGCCAGGTGCGCGAAGAAGCGCGCCGGCCCGACCTCGCGCAGCAGGACCGCCAGCAGCGACCGCACCTCGCCGCGCTCCTGCCGCCCGTTCGCCTTCATGCTCCGCTCCTCCACGAAGAGGCGCTTCATGAAGGAGACCTCCTGCTCGACCGCCGCCCAGATCTGCGTGTTCAGCCGCCCCGCCACGACCAGCGTGCGGTACGGATCGGCCATCGTCGCCTCCACCGCCGCCAGCGCCGGGAGGTCCGGCGCGTGCGCGTCGAGGTAGGCGCGCAGCCGCGAGCCGAGGCCCGGCGCCAGCCGCAGCAGCGCGAGGTCGGTCGGGGTGTCGATGTCCAGCCGGTCGAGCGGCGTCTGCTCGATCGGCGCCCGCGCCAGCCCGGCGTCGTGGTGGAGACGCCAGGCGAGGTCGTTGTCATTGCGGATCGGCCCCGCGCGCGACAGCGCCGCCGCCGGCCGGAACGCGACGTAATCGCAGGACATATAGTTGTTGGCGCAGACCCAGCCCGCCGATGGTCCTTCCCCCCCGCCGGCGCCCGGCGGCGCGACGCGGGCGACCAGTCCCCGCAGGCCGGGCAGGCCGAGCAGGGGCGCGCTCCCGCCGCCGACGTAGACCACCGCGGACGAGCCGAGCCGCTCGACCACCGCGCGGAACTGCCGGTCGAAGCTGATCGCCGGCGGGGTGCGCTCGACGATCAGCGCCGGGTGCGCGCCCGCCAGCTCGCCCGCCAATTCGTCGTCGTTGGTCACCAGGACCAGCCGCCGGAAGAGATCGCCGGGGGGCGCGTCCGCGTCGGCGAAGAGCTGCAGCGTGGCCGCGCGCCGCGCGCCATCGACCAGGCACTCCGGCCCGCTCTCCCCGCCGCGCCCGTGGAAGACAATCAGATCAGGCCGCCCGTCCCCTCCCGGCATCCGCCCTCCCCCAACCACGCCCCCGGTCGCGCGGGCTCATGGCGCGCAGGCTCCCGCGCCCCCCGAATCCCGGCGTGGATCGCGCCCACCGCGCCAGCCCGCCGCGATTGTACCGCACCGGCGCCGATCGGAAATCAGGGATGGGTGGGGCCAATGCCCCACCCATCCCACCGGCGGTTATGTCGAAAATGCGCTCGCGGCCCCCGGTCACCGGGCCGGCTGGATCAGTCCGTACGCGCCGTCCTTCCGCCGGTAGAGGACGTTCACCTGATTGTCCTCGGCGTCGAGGAAGACGAAGAAGTCGTGGCCGAGCAGTTCGAGCTGGTCGATCGCCTCCTCGCGCAGCATCGGCTTGAGCGCGAAGCGCTTCGTCCGCACCACGTCGTACCGGCCGTCGGGCTCGTCGCCGTCCACCCCCACCGCCGTCTCCGCCCCCGACGCCGCGCCGTCCGCACCGACCGGTTCCGGCGGCGCGGTGAATTCGGCGACGGACGGCCGCTTGCCGTGGTCCACGCGCTTGCTGTGGTACCGCTGAATCCGCCGGCCCATCTTCTCGACCGCCAGATCGATCGCCCGCCGCACATCGGCGTCCTGTTCCTCGGCGCGCAGGATCGCGCGGCCGGTGGCGATCGTCAACTGCGCCCGCAGGCGCTCGCCACCGGTCCGCGGGCGTTCATGGGTGAGCTCCAGCTTGGCCTCGGTGACCCGCCCGACGAAGCGGTCAAGCTTGTTCACCCGCCCTTGGATGAACTCACGCAGACCCGGACTGACCTTGTAGTCCTTGGCCTTGATCTGCACTTCCATGCTGCCCCCCTCTGTCGCTGCCGACTTGCAGGTTCTCCGCCGGTACCCCCAATCATAGCAGAACGTGGGCCGTGGGCCGCAGGCTGTAGCGCCGGGGGAAATGCTGGCGCGTATGACATACGCCCCAGCCGCGGCCAGGCCGGCGTGTGCGATACGCCCCCACGCTACCCGGATAGACCGTCCCACGGCCCACGGCCCACGGCCCACGCCCTACGCCCCGCGCTCCACACCGTCCTCCGCCAGCAGCCCTTCCGCGTAGCGCAGCAGCGCGGCGCGGCGCTCGGGGGTCGCGCCCTGCACCTCGAGCCAGCGAGCCAGCATCCGCGCCGGGTCCATCTCCTCCCCTTCGGCGAGCGGCAGGCGCACCCGCACCTCGCGCTCGACTTCCGGCGTGATCTGGCCGACGAACGCGGCGCCGGCTTCGGTCAGCAGGCGGCGCACCTCCAGCAGGCGCAGGCGGTCGGCCGCCTCCGGCGCCAGGCGGATGAACGCGCGCACCACCGCGCCCTCCAGATCGCCCCGCCCCGCGATCGCCCGGCGGACCTCCTCCAGCGGATCGTCGCCCCCCGCCGCCAGACGCAGTGTGATGAACGGCCGCGCCGCCACCGGGCGGAACTCCCAGCGCACCTGGCGCTCGCCGCGCCCTCCGGGGCCGATCTCGATCGTAATAAACCCCTTCGGCTCCCGCTCCTCCCCGAAGTCGATCCGCTCCAGGCTGCCGCTGTAGACCGCCGGCGGGGCGCCGGGGCCGACCTGCTGGTGCTTGTGGATGTGCCCGAGCGCGATGTAGTCGAACGCCTGCGGCTGGAGGTCGCCCCGGTTCAGGATCAGGTCCTGCCCCAGCATGATCGACTGCTCCGAGCCGAAAGTCGCCCCGCCGAGGCTCAGGTGGCCCATCAGCACCGCCGGCACGTCCGGGTCGAGCCCCGCCGCGATCGCCTCCAGCGCCTTGACGATGCGGTCCTGCAGCCGCTCGTTCAGCGCCTCCAGCCCCTCCGCGCGGTACTCCTCGCGCGTCAGGATCGCGCTGCGGGTCAGCCAGGGCAGCGCGACGATCTGCAGCGGGCCGCTCGGCGTGTCGAGCGTGAAGTCGTCGATCCGCCGGCAGACGCGGACGTGCTCGATCGCCAGCGCGTCGTAGATATCGATACTCGTCGCGCGGGTCAGCACGCTCGGCAGATCGTGGTTGCCGACCAGCAGCACCGTCGGGATCGCCGCCCGCGACAGCCGCAGGATCCGCTCGGCGAAGGCGCGCTGCACCGTCGGATTCGGGTCGCGCGTCTTGAACGCATCGCCGGCGAAGAGCACCGCGTCGACCCGCTCCCGGATGGCGTAGTCGATCGTCTGGTCGAAGGTGCGCAGGAAATCGCCCAGCCGGCTCGACAGCCCGGTCGCCGGATCGGTCCGCCCGTAGTTCTCCACCCCCAGGTGCAGGTCCGCGAAGTGCAACAGCCTCATCCCACCAAGCCCCCCATCCTCACTCCACCGCCCGTTCCCTGGCCACCACCGGCCTTCCCCCGCTCCAGCCCGCGACGGCGGGTTTATGCCCCGCAGGGTATTCATGCCCTTCAGGGTGCTTCGTGGCCGCCGGCCCTTTAGCGATGGGTTTCAACCCATCGGCCTCCCGCCGCTCCCTCGGCCTACCCGACCGCCACCCGCGCGCGGCACACACCCGCCCATTATACTGTCCGTACAGGCCCGCACGCCCGCCGATAGGCCAAGCCCCGCGCCACACGTCACCGACACACCGCCAACGGCATGGAAGTTGCTCTTTGTCGGGGCGCACGCGCACAGGGAAGCTCGAACGTGCTGCAAGCCCAAGCGGCAGGAAGAGGCATTCAGGTGGAAGGGGATCACGCGATGACGGGACCGGCCACGACACCGCCCGCGGCGCACGGCGGGCGCGACGGCAACGGGCTGGCGGAGACCCTGCTGGCGCTGGCGCCGGGGCGCTTCGCGCGCGAGGCGCAGGCCCTCGCCGACAGCCTCCCCGACCACGAGCGCGGCCTGCTCGCCAGCGCCCTCGTCAGCGCCTACGAGCAGGAGGAGGGCTCGTTCGGCGGCTTCGTCGCCGCGCTCGGCCTCGACAGCGCCGACCCCGGCCTGATGAGCAGCACCGACCTGGGCCGCGTCCTCAGCCACACCCAGCGCGAGCGGCCCGGCACCTTCCGCCGCGCGCTGCGCACCCTGCACGATCAGCCGCGGATGATCCACCTGCTCGGCGCCCCCTTCGCCCCCCTCCCCGAGAGCTCCGACACCAGCCACATCGCCAGGCTGGAGCGCTGAGCCCCGTCCCGCGGTAGGGCGCGGGGCGGGGCGGAGCGGCTATACTGCCCCTGGCCGCGAGGACCGCGGCCGGCGCCGCCGGGGGCGCCGCCCACGACGGCGTGGAACGACGGGCGGGGATGGGACGGGACGTGGCGGGACCGCGCTGGCAACTGGGGCTGGGCCGGGAGAACGGCCTGGTCTGCTGGGCGATGCTCTTCCTGGAGGCCAGCTTCACCTCCTACTTCCTGCTCCTGCCCCTCTACATCGCCCAGCTCGGCGCGAACCCCACCCAGGTCGGCCTGGTCATCGGGGTGTGGGGGTTCCTGCGCCTCCTCTTCCTGACCCCCAGCGGCCTGCTGGTCGACCGCCTGCCGCCGGTGCGCCTGATCCTCTGGTCCCGCGCGCTCGGCATCGTCGGCCTGGTGATCGCGGCGGCGCTGCCGGTCTGGTGGCTGCTGCCGATCGCGCTCGTCTTCATGGCCTGCGGCAATGTCGCCTTCCCGGCCCTCTCGGCGGTGATCGCCGGGGCGGCGAGCGAGGAGGGGCGCGCGCGCGCCTTCACCGCGATCTACACAGTCATGCCCGCCATCGCCACGATCGTCGCCCCGACCCTCAGCGGCGCGGTCGCCGAGGTCTTCTCACTGCGCGCGTCGCTGCTGCTCGGCGCCGCCTTCTCGGCCGTCAGCATCGGGTTCTTCGCCCGGCTCACCCCGCAGCCCCCGCCGGCCCGCGACGAGCACCCCGCCTCCTACCGCGAGACGCTGGCCCACCGCCCGATCCGCACCCTCTGCCTCCTCCAACTCGGCACGCTGCTGGTCCTGACGACCGGCACGACCCTCGTCCCCAACTTCCTGCGCGAGGTCCACAACATGCCGGTCGATCGCATCGGCCAGCTCGGCTCGGTCGCCGCCGTCGGCAGCGTCCTGCTCGGCCTCCTCTTCGGCCGGCTGCGCCCCTTCAAGCAGCCGCTGCTCGGCATCACCGTCGCCACCGCGCTCAGCGCCGCCGCCTTCGCCGTCCTGCTGGTCGCCGGCGATCTGCCGCTCTTCGCCCTGGCCTTCCTGCTGCGCGGCGGCTACATGGTCGCCTGGTCGCTCTTCGCCGCCTCGCTCGGCAACCTCGCCCCGCCCCGCCTCTACGGCCGTGCCTTCGCCCTCGGCGAGATCTGCGCGGTCCTCGGCCTCGCCGTCGCGCCCTTCCTCGCCGGCCCGCTCTACGGCTGGCGCCCGGCCGCGCCGCTGGTCGTCGCCCTCGCCGCCAGCCTGCCACTCGTCGCCCTGCTCGCCTTCCTCACCTACCGCGAGCGCCGCGCCGCCCGCCCCCAGGCCGAGGTCGCCCTGGCGTGAGGCAGAGGGAGGTTGAGGTGGAGGGTGGAGACTACCGGCAGGGTCGGATCGGTTGCCACCACCTCCCGGCTGGCGGCCGCCCTCCCCGAGCGCCGCCTACGCCGCCCGCGAACCCGCGCTTGGGGAGAGCCGGCACAACACGGGGAGCCCCCGCGCGCGATCATTGATCATTGCGACGGTGCCGTGGCCAGCCGTTCCCCGAGCCGGGCCGCCAGGGGCGCGATGGCCTGGAAGAGGAGCGGGTTGAGGGTGATCGACAGCAGCGCCCCTGCCAGGATGAGGCTGCGCCCCTCCGGCGGGAGCAGCTCGAGGGCGCCGCCCAGGTCGGCGAGGATGAAGGAGAACTCCCCGATCTGCGACAGCCCGGCCGCCACCGTCAGCCCGGTCGAGACCGGCCCGCCGAGGGCGCGGACGAGGAGCAGCGCGGCCAGGGCCTTGCCGGCCATGATGATCGCCAGCACCGCCAGGATCCGCCCCCACTCCGCCACCAGGAACCGGGGATCGATCAGCATCCCCACCGAGACGAAGAAGAGCACCGCGAACGCCTCGCGCAGCGGCAGCGCCTCCTCCGCCGCCCGGTGGCTCAGCTCCGACTCGTTCACCACCACCCCGGCCAGGAAGGCGCCGAGGGCGAACGAGGCGCCGAAGAGCGCCGCCGCCCCGTAGGCGATGCCGAGCGCCACGGCGAGCGTGGCCAGGATGAAGAGCTCGCGCGAGCCGGTGCGCTCCACGCGCGCCAGCAGCCAGGGGATGACCCGAACGCCGCCGACAAGCATCAGCGCCACGAAGAGGGCGACCTTACCGAGCATCAGCGCCAGCGCGAGGGCGAGGTCGCCGCCCCCGCCGCCGGCGGGCGGTCGCCCCCCGAGCGGCCCGGCCAGGGCCGGCAACAGCACCAGCGCGACGACCATGATCAGATCCTCGACCACCAGCCAGCCGACCGCCACCCGCCCGGCCAGCGACGCCAGCGCCCCCCGCGCTTCCAGCGCGCGCAGCAGCACGACGGTGCTGGCTACCGGGAGCGCCAGCCCCAGCACCAGCCCGGCCCCCAGGCCCCAGCCCCACAGCCGCGCCAGGCCCGCCCCGAGCGCGGTGGCGATGGCGACCTGCCCGATCGCGCCGGGCAGCGGGAGGCGGCGCACCGCCAGGAGGTCACCGATCGAGAAGTGCATGCCGACGCCGAACATCAGGAGGATGACGCCGATCTCGGCGAGCTGCTGGGCCAGATCCGTGTCGGCCACGAAGCCCGGCGTGAACGGCCCGACCGCCACGCCCGCGAGCAGGTAACCGACGATGGTCGGCAGGCGCAGGCGCAACGCGAACAGGCCGCCGATGAAGGCGGCCGACAGCCCGATGGCGATAGTGGCGATCAACTCGGTGTGGTGCGGCATCGGTCCGGCCCCTCGAAAGCCGTTCCCCTCATCGCCCTCCGCCACGAACTATACCCGCCACGACCGCCCTAGCCAGCCCCCACCCCTCCTCCAAGTAAAACCGCCCACCGTCGCGGGGCGCACGGCGCCCGCCGCCCTCACCGCCCGCGCCGCGCCGCCAGCAGTCCGGCCAGCGCCAGGCCGCCGCCGAGGGCCGCGTTGCGCACCTGCGGGTGCAGGCGCAACCAGGTATAGGGGCTGAAGCGCGTCCCGCCGAACTCGCCGCGGATCGCCCCCGGGCCGGGCGCGCCGGCGAAGAGGTTGTCCTGCCCGACCGCCTTGGGCTCGTCGGTCTGCTGCAACGGGTAGCCGAACCGCTTGAGGAGCCAGTCGAAGAGCTGGGGCGTGGCCTGCTGCAACGCCATCGTGAACGCCGCCGAGCCGACCTGGAGATCGCGGACAGGGTGGGCCGCCGCGTGGAGGATCGCCTCGGCGACCAGCGCCGGGTCGTAGACCGGCGGGATCGGGGCCGGCTTCACCCCCATCTTGGTCCGCGCGTGGCGGAAGAACGGCGTGTTGATCGACGACGGCTTGATCACCGCCACCTGGACCGGGATGCCGCCGTGCTCCAGTTCGGTCCGCAACGACTCGCTGAACCCCTCGCTCCCGAACTTGGACGTGGAGTAGGGCGCCTGCAGCGGGACCGCGCGGTCGCCCAGCCCCGACCCGACGTTGACGATCGCCCCGCCCCGCTCCTTCAGATGTTCGAGCGCGACCATCGCCCCATGCACCTGCCCCATCAGGTTGATCTGGAGCACCTGCCCGAACTCCTCGGGCGTGATCTGGGCGAACTCGGCGTAGATCGACACCGAGGCGTTGTTGACCCAGGTGTCGATCCGCCCGAAGCGCTCGACCGCGCGCCGCCCCAGTTCCCGCACTTGCGCGAAGTCCGCCACGTCGGCCCGCACGGCGAGCGCCTGCCCCCCCGCCGCTTCGATCTCGCACCGCGCCGCCTCCAGCGCCTCCTCGCCGCGCGCCGCGATCACCACCAGTGCCCCGCGTCGCGCCGCCTCGATCGCCGTCGCCCGCCCGATCCCGCTCGACCCGCCGGTGATGACGATCACTTGCTCCCCGATCGGCCGCAACGCCGGTCGCATATCCCCTCCAGTTACCAGTCGGGTAGTCGGGTAGTCGAGTAGTAGCAGCCGCGTAGCCGACCGCGGAGCCCGCGTCCTCCTCTATCCGACTACCCGACTACCCGACTACCCGACTCTCGTTACGGCAGCGGCTGGCCGCCGGTCACGCCGAGCACCTCGCCGCTGATGTAGCTCGATTCCTGCGACGCCAGGAAGACGTAGGCCGGGGCCAGCTCCGCCGGCTGCCCCGCGCGACCCAGCGGCGTCTGCTGCCCGAACTGCGACGCCTGCTCCGGCGGCATCGTCGAGGGGATCAGCGGCGTCCAGATCGGGCCGGGCGCGACGACGTTGACGCGGACGCCCTGCCGGATCGCCTCCTGCGACAGCCCCTTCGAGAAGGTGACGATCGCCCCCTTCGTCGCGGCGTAGGCCAGCAGCGCCGACGACGGCTGGTAGGCCTGGATCGAGGCGGTGTTGATGATCGTGCCGCCCTCGCGCATCTGCGGCAGCGCCGCCTTGCAGAGGTAGAACATCGCGTAGATGTTCGTCCGGAAGGTGTGGTCCCACTCCTCCGAAGAGAGCTCCTGGATACTCTGGTGCGACATCTGGAAGGCGGCGTTGTTGACCAGGATGTCGATCCCGCCGAACTCCTGCACCGCCCGCCGCACGATCTCCTGGCAGTGCGCCTCCTGGCCGATGTCACCCGGCACCTTGACCGCTTTGCGCCCCGCTTCCGTGACCACCCGTACCGTCTCGTCCGCGTCGGACTCCTCGTTCAGGTAGGAGATCAGCACGTCGGCGCCCTCGCGCGCGAAGGCCAGCGCCACTGCCCGCCCGATGCCGCTGTCGCCGCCGGTGATGATCGCCTTCTTGCCCTCCAGCCGGCCGCTGCCGCGGTAGGTCGCCTCGCCGTAGTCCGGCCGCGGGCTCATCTGCGACTCCAGGCCGGGCGTCTCCTGGGGCTGCTCCGGGAATGGCGGCTTCGGGTATTGCTCGGTCGGGTTCTGCTGCTCGAACTGGTCGGCGCTCATCGCTCCTCCTCCTCGCTGCGGGCTGTCCCTCGGCCCCGGCATCCGGCTGTCGGGCCGCGGGACATGTGTGCATTTCCTGTGCCACTACTCCGCGCCGCGGGCATCGCGCGTCGCGCCGCCGGGAGGAGGGGCCAGGCGTCCGCCCCGCGCCCCACACCCTACGCCCCGCGGCCTACACCCCGCGCCCCGCGCCGTCCCGCAGGCCGGCGAAGACGAGCTGGCGCAGCCCCGCCGTGATCCGCTCCGGCGCGAAGCCGCGCCCGTGGCGCTGGAAGAGGTAGAGGTCGATGTCGAGCGGCGCGAGGATCGCGTCGGCCAGGTAGGCAATGTCCACCGGCGCGCACTCGCCCGCCGCCACCGCGCGCCGCAGCAGCGTCGCCACCGTCTGGCGCTGCCAGTCGTAGGCGGGGCTGCCGTAGATCTCCCCCGGCGCTCGCCGCAGGCGGCGTCGTGGACCGCGCCGAGCAGTTGCGCGTGCTCCTCGTTGAACGCCACCAGCCGCCCGAGGAAGAATTCGAGACCCGCCAGTGCCGGCCCGTCCGCGCGCCCGATCCGCTCCAGCACCTCCCCCTGGAAGCGCCGCGCGCCCTCATCGAGCAGCGCCTGGCAGAGCAGCCCCTTGTGCGCGTAGCGGCGGTAGAGCGTCCCCTTCCCCACCCCCGCCTCGCGCGCGATCTCGTCCATGCTGACCGCCTCGACCCCGCGCGCCGCGAAGAGCCGCGCGGCGGCCGCGAGGATCTGCCGCCGGTTCTCCGCCGCGTCCCGCCGCTCCCCGCGCGGTGCGACCACCTCCGCGCCGGTCGGGTCCGGCGCGACGACCGGCAACCGCCGCGCCGCGCGCCGCCCCCCGTCGCCGGGCCCTGGCGTCATCCGCGCATCCCTCCCTTCTCCCCCTCCTTGACAAGCGGACGGACGTCCGCTATCATGCGACAAGTGGACCATAGTCCACGCCGAATAATTGTAGCAGGATCAAGGTGGGGATCGCGCGGCAATCTCGCCTGCCCCACCAGGGCGCGCGCGACGCGCCCCCGGCGCCGGCCGCGCACCACGGAAAGGAGCAGCCATGTCCTCCGTCGCAACCCCCACCGCCACCTCCACCTGGGCCATCGACGCCACGGCACTCGAACGCCGAATTCGCGGTCAAGCACATGATGGTCTCCACCGCGCGCCAGCTTCGCCACGCTCGACGGGACGATCGCCTTCGATGAGGCCGCCCCGGCACGCCGCCGCGGTCAGCGCCACGATCGACGTCGCCAGCATCTTCACCGGCGACCCCAACCGCGACGGCCACCTCCGCTCGGCCGACTTCTTCGACGCCGAGCGCTATCCCCTCGATCACCTTCCGCAGCACGCGCGTGGAACCGCTCGACGAGGGCCCTGCGCGCGAAGGTCCACGGCCTGCTGACCATTCGCGATGTGACCGGGGAGATCATCCTTCGACACCGGGTACGACGGGCAGGTGACCGACGCCTACGGCAAGCGCCGCGCTGCCTTCACCGCCGAGGCGATCGATCGCGCGCAAGGACTTCGGCCTCACCCTGAACGCCGCGCGCTGGAGGGCAAGCGGCGCCGTCTCTCGGCGACCGCGTCCGCATCACCCTCCACATCGCCGCCGTCCTCCAGGAGCAGGAATACGTTCGCGGCGGGCGACCCGATCCGCCCGCGCCCCTGCTTCGCCTATCTGAACGACGCCGGGGGCCGCGCTGAACAACACCTTCTCCCACTGGGGCGGCATCATCGTCCCGCCCGGCTACCTCGACCCGGTCCGATTTCGCCGCTCCAGGCCGGCAACCCCTACGGCGCGTCGCACACCTCCGACAACGGCGCGCGCCCCGCCCGACGAGACGGCGCTGGCCGCCGCCCGCTTCCAGGGCCGCCGGGTCGCCGAGGTCGCCGCGCGCTTCGCCGCGGTGCCGGAGGCGGTCGCCGCCGACTAGGCGCGGCACGCGGGGCGCACCCTATGCCTCTAACCCGCCTGTACTAGGCGCGGCACGCGGGGCGCCCCGGACGGCCAGGAATGGAGCTCCCCGCGGGGCGTTCTCACCATCGCGCCGGCGCGGTGAGAACGCCCCGCCGGCACATGACGACGCTTGTTGCCTGTAAGGAGGAGGGGCAGGGATGAAGCCCGACTTCGCGGCGGTCCGGGAGGGCCGCCTAAACTACGCCGACGCCGTGCGCGATCTCGACCGGGAGGCCTTGCGCGCCCTGACCGACGACCTCTACGACGAGGTCGGGGCGATCGTCGCCCCCGCCACCGACGCCGCGGTCGTCTTCGAGCCGGTCGACCCCGACGCCAACGACACCTTCGGCGCGTCCGAGGAGGCGAACCTGCCCTGGACCCTGGCGCACGTCGTCGTCCATCTCACCGCCTCCGCCGAGGAGTCGGCCGCCCTCGCCTCGCAGCTCGCGCGCGGCATCCCCGTCCCGCCGGGCGAGGTGGGCCGCTCGCGCTACGAGACCCCCTGGGAGACCGTCACCACCGCCGCCGCGGTGCGCGACCGCCTCACCGAGAGCCGGCGCATCTGCCGCGCCTTCCTCGACGCCTGGCCCGACCGCCCGCACCTCGACGTGACCTACACCGCCATCCCGCGCCTCGGCCCGCTCAACGCCGTCGGCCGCTACGCCCTCGGCCTCTTCCACGGCGACTCCCACCTCGGCCAGCTCCGCGAGATCATGCGGCAGGCACGGGAGGCGGGACGGCCGGCGGCCGGGTAGGCGAGGAGGGTCAGCACCAGCCGCATACGGCCAGCATCAGCGACGCTCGAAATCCGCGGTCCAGAAGCCGCCGCGCCCATTCCACAGCAGGAGGCGTGTGCCGTCGGGAGCGAGGGTGGCGAAGGCATCCCAACGAGGTTGCGCGAGATCGGAAACGTCGCCCGAGGCGACGTTGACCGCGACAATCCGACGCCCGAGTCAGGGGAAGGTGTTCAGCACGACGACGTGGCCTTCGGGCGCCCACTGCGGTTCGCGCGTCATACCGTTCGGCCCGACGAAGAGGCGCCGCTGAACCTGCCCGTCGCGGTCGATCAGCCGCAACTCCGGCCAGCGGTCGGAGCAGAGCTCGCCGTCGGTCGCCGCGAGCTGCGTCCCGTCGTGGTTCCAGGCGAGACCAAATCGAACACTCCCGCAGTATTCGGAGTCGTGCCAGGGCTGCGCCGGCTTGCTTACGGGCAGCCGCGTCAGACCATCCCCGGCAACATCGGCCAGGCAGAGGTCGCCACCGCAACGATAGGCCAGCCGGCGCCCGTCGGGCGCGACCGCCAACTCGACCGGCGCGCTGTCGACCGGGTCCACATCGGGGAGGGCGCGCAGCCGCTCGGCGGGCCGGCCATCGGGCCGCACACGCCAGAGCGCGCCGGCCCGCAGGAAGAACACGTCCGCCCCAGCGACCCCGAAGTACCGGGCCGGCGTCCTGTCCAGCGCGGTGGCGTCCCCCGTCCGCGAATCGATCGCCTTGAGCGTCCCCTCGTGCCCCTGCAATTGCCAGCGCTCCTCTTGGAGCGCGAAGACGAAGCGCCCGTCGCCGCTCCAGACCGCCCGGCGCACCCGCTCCGCGAGTTGACGCGGCGGCGAACCATCGAGCGGGATCAGCCAAAGCGTGGCGGTTCCGGCGGCCATCGACTCCGCGCGGAGCAGCAGAAAACCCTTGCCGTCGGGCGCGAGGCGCAGATCCTCGGCGGTTTGGGGCAGTCCACCCCAGGACCAGTACGGCGAGGAATAGAACGTGAACGGCGCGGCGGCAAGCCGGCCAACCTCGGGGTGCAAGGCTAGTCGCCGGGGCGCGGCGAGCCGCGTCGGCGACTGCGCGCCGGCCGGCGGGAGGTTGAGCAACTGCTCGTGCCTGGCGAGCACCCGATCGAGGCCGGTGTAGCGCCAGCCTCCCCGCCCCTGCGTCCTGTCGATCTGCTCGAAGACCGGGATAGTGTGGGTACGCGATGAGCCGTCGGCGTACTGGAACTCGACCACGGCGCCGCCCGGCCGGTTGATGACCTGCCGGACACGATAGGCCGCCAGCGGCTGGACCGGATCGAGCGGGTCGAGTCCGATCTGGCCGATCAGCCGGTCGAGTTGGAGCGTCAGTTTCTCCGTCGGGTCGCGGACGCCGAGGGTCGCGAAACGGTTGACGAAGTGGGACTGCGGATTGTAGTGGTACTCACCGGAGATGACGTAATAGAGGCCAACCGGATTGGGGACATACGAGAGCGGCGACACGAACCCGGCCGCGGTGAGCGCCAGCAGCAACAGGCCGATCCTCGCGCGCCGGGAAAACCGCCCCACCGCAACCCCCTGGCCGACG
>JAUJMV010000016.1:134362-147636 GCA_030446685.1 Thermomicrobiales bacterium
CGATCCGGCGACTCGAACATCACCTGGTAATAGGTCTCCTCCGCGCTCTGGCCGAACTCCGGGCGGTGCCGCGGCGTCTCGAAGAGCAGCGCCACCCCGCGCTCCCGGAGGTAAGCCGCGACCGTGTCGACGTCCGCCTGCGCCTCCGTGCCGATGGCGAGGTGGTTCATCCCCGGCCCGTCGTAGTCGTTGCCGACCTCCTTGACCTGGCCGACGAACCAGAGGCTCTCACCCCCCTTCCCCGCCATGCCGAGCATCCCCTCGCCGTCGTAGAGGGTCTGCCAGCCCAGGAAGGCCAGCAAGTCCCGGTAGAACGCCACGTTCGCCGACCGGACGTTGAACTGGATGTGGGCGAGATGGGTCCGCATGGTGTCGATCCTCCACTTGTGGCCTCTCGTACCGTCGCCAGCGCCGGGCAGTGCCTGCGGGTGAGCGGGATCGCGGCCCGGCCACGCATCGCGCCCGGCTGCTGCCCTCGGTGAGCCCACAGCGGTCAGGCGAAGTCGTAGTCGAGCGTGAACGTCGCCCCCTGCTCGTCGTGGGCGATCGCGACCTCGCCGCGCAGCCCGCGCAGCTCGCCCGTACCCGAGTCCGGCACGATCCGCCCGTGAGCCCGCGTCATGTCGCCCCCGCGCATCGCGCCGTGCAGGAGGACGAAGCTCCCCGCCCGGTCCCCGACGCGGCCGTTCACCCGCTCCAGGGCGCTGTAGGCGATGCCACCCTCGTCGTCCGCGCACAGCAGCACCTCCGCCGTGCTCTCGCCCGCCAGCTCGCCCCGGAAGGTCTTCCGCACGGTGGCGCGGGCGAGCCGCGGCCCCTCGGGGCGCGCGTCGTAGGCGACCTCCTCCCAGGCGGTAATCTCGAATGCCCCTGTCGCGCGCTTCCCCATGTCGGCCGCCCTCCTGCCCCTATCGCGGTCGCGCCACCACGACCCCACCTTGACGCGAACACCCGTTCGTATTAAGGTAGGGCTACTGTAGCACGGCGGCGGCGCGGAGTATTGTACAAACGCGACAGCGGCGAACGGTCGCGCCGCGTGAACGGCGCCGGCGGCATCGCGCGCGGCTCTCCGGGCGACACGCCGCGACGGCGCGCTGAACAGGGTAGGGGGTGGGCGATGACGCAGCCGGCAGTCGGGCCGCCGAGGGGCGTGTTGCATCTGGGCGCGGGCGAGCGGAAACTCCGCCTCGCGCTCCGCCCACCGGCCCCGGACCTCGCGCCGTTCGTGGCATATTACTGGTTCGTCAAGTGGGACCTGCGCGGCCAGGAGCCCCACCGCCAGGAGAACCTGCCCCATCCCTGCGTCCACCTGGTCACCGACGGGGCCGGCTCGCGCGTCTTCGGCGTCGTGACCGGCAAGTTCTCCTACCTCCTCGAAGACCGGGGCCGCGTCTTCGGCGTCAAGTTCAAGCCCGGCGCCTTCTACCCCTTCGTGAAGGCGCCCGTGTCGGGGCTCACCGACACCTCGCTCGACCTCCAGGCGATCTTCGGCACCGCGGGCCAGGCGCTGGAGGCGGCGCTCCTCGCCCGAGCGGACGACGAGGGGCTGATCGCGGTCGCGGAGGGGTTCCTGCGGGAGCGGCTGCCGGAGCGGGACGAGAACCTGCGGCTGATCGACCGGATCATCGAGCGGATCAGCGCCGATCGGGCGATCACCAAAGTCGACGACGTCGCGAGCCGGCTCGATCTCAACAAGCGCACGCTGCAACGACTCTTCAATCACTACGTCGGCGTCAACCCGAAGTGGGTGATCCAACGCTACCGCCTCCACGACGCGGTCGACCAACTGGCCGGCGGCGCCCCGGTGGACTGGCCGAAGCTGGCGTTGGATCTCGGCTACTGCGATCAGGCGCACTTCATCAAGGACTTCAAGACGATCGTCGGCCAATCCCCCGCGGAATACGCAAGAACGCTTGGAAGTTGAGCGATCCGACCCCAGGCAGATGTCGATTGGGCAGCGTCGTGGCGCGCGCATGGACACCCACCCGGTCCCGGTCGCACCGCGGAGGCCCACGGGCATCCCCACGCCATCCGACCCACGACTTACACCAGCCGCCCGTACCGCGGCAGCGGCTCGCCGAGCAGCGGCGTGGCATAGCGGCGGAAGGCGGGGGTGATTGAGCGCCCGTCCGCGCCGATGAACTCGTCCGGCAGGAGGCGCTCGGTGTTGGCGATCGCCGTCAGCGGCACCGCGCCGTAAGCGACGCGGTAGGGGTCGTCGCCCAGCCGCTCGATCGTAATCATCCGGTCGGACTCACCCGCCAGCGCCCGCTCCACCGCCGCCCGCCCGGCCCCCTCCGCCTCGGCCAGGTCGGTCGTCGAGACGGCGAACTGCGCCATCCGCGCGATCGTCCCCGGCTTATCGTAGCGCGCGCGCAGCCCCAGCGCCTCCCGGATGCGCTCGACCAGCATCGGCGCCACGCCGGGGTGGTAGGCGTGGCCGAAGGGATCGGTGAACCCGCCCTCCGCCCCGCCGAGCGGCCGCCCCGCGGCGTCGCGCAGCGTCTCCGGCACGACCGCCACGCAGTAGCCGTACTCCCGGTGCGCCCGCTCGACCTCCGCCAGCACCGCCTCCAGGCCGGCGGGCGGGCGCTCCGGCAGGAAGAGCAGTTGCGGGGCGTCGCGCGGATCGTCGCGCGCCAGGGCGCAGGCGGCGGTGACCCAGCCGGCGTTGCGCCCCATCACCTCGATGATCTTCACCGGGTAGAGTTGCGGGATCGCCTCGGTGTCGCGCCCGGAATCGCGCGTGGCGAGCGCCAGGAAGCGGGCGATCGAGCCGTAGCCAGGGCAGTGGTCGGTGTGCGGCAGATCGTTGTCGATCGTCTTGGGGATCGCCAGCACCCGCAACTCGTGCCCCCGCCCCCGCGCGTATTCGTGGAGGCGGTGCGCGGTGTCGGCCGAGTCGTTGCCGCCGATGTAGAGCAGGAAGCGGACGTCGTGGCGCCGCAGGATCGCCAGCGCCCGGTCGAGGTCATCGTCGCGCAGCTTGTAGCGGCAGGTCCCCAGCGCCGCCGACGGCGTCCGGCGCAGCAGGTCGAAGGCGCCGGGCGGCTGCCGGCGCAGATCGACCAACTCCTCCCGCAAGAGGCCCTCGACACCCCGCCGCATCCCCAGGATCTCGCCGACCGCCGGCGCCCCCAGCGCCGCTTCGACCACCCCGACCAGGCTGGCGTTGATCACCGCCGTCGCCCCGCCCGACTGCCCGACCAGCAGATTACCGCGCGCCATAATCCCGCGCCCCCGCCATCACCGGCCCCCCTCTCACCCCCAGGGACATCGTCGCGCCGCTACTGTGCTGGCCGGTGGTCGACCCGCTTGAGCGACTGCGGCTGGTCCACCACCGCGCCCAGCGGATCCCGGTCGGTCGCCAGCACGGTGTACTCGTCGCTCTCCCAGAGGTCGTCGCGCCGGTCGGTGTAGTCGAGCGCGGCGGCCCAGTTGACCCGGATCGTCGCGTTCGGCGCGTCGTTGTCCTTGTAATCATTGTCGTGGAGCACCCTGGTCGCCAGCCCGTCCTCGCGCACCCCGTACACCTCATTGCTGCTATTGTGCTGGATCAGTCGGTACTCCATCGCCGCACCCCTCCCCCTCATCCACCGCGGGCGCCCACCCCCGCCCCCCCGGCCGCGGGCAGCGTACCGGCAGGGCGCCCTCTTGTCCACCCCGCGGGAAGGTCCCCCGATCCCCAACATCGGTGGGAACAGGATCGGGGCCGGTTGCTTGCCTCGTCGGTCAACCCGGGACGTTGCCGACGTCTTGCTCCCCCCAAAGTTGGGGGGCCGGGGGGGCGCCCCCCCGGCGGCGATCGTCTCAGGGATAGCGCCCGCCCGCCGCCAGCGCCCGCCGCGCCCGCAGCCGCCGCTGCAACGCGAGCCCGGAGATCACCGGCCCGATGAAGTAGAGCAGGATCACCAATGGGAGCAGCGGCCCCAGGCAGAGCAGCCCAAGGCCGAACGTGAAGACCGAGAAGAAGACGGCGAACAGACCGAAGGCGAACCAGAGCGCCCAGTTGCCGAGCAGCAGGGCCAGCCCGAGGCCGACCTCGCCGGCCCACAAATAGCCGATGCCGTAGAAGCCGAAGAACGCCGGCAGCATCTCCAGGACCAGCCCCGTGCCAGGGTCCTTCAGCGCCCCCACCGGCACCGGCCCCGCCGGTGGCGCCGGTGGCACGAGAGATCGCGCCGGCACGATCGCCCCTCGCGGATACTCCCGCCGCACCTGGCCCGTGGCATAGGCGCGCTGGAAACGCTCGAAGGCCCAGCCCGACCCGGCCGGCGGGCGGTACTCCTCGTCCCCAACGATGGCTACGCCCTCGTGGCCAGCGGGGGCGTGCGGCGGTGCTGGGGCGGCCGGCGCGCGGGTGCCGAGCGGCGGCGTCGCCCCCGCGCCCACCCCGCAGTACCCGCACGCGGCGGCCCCGGCCGGATTCCGGTGCCCACAGGCCCGACAGGCGACCGACATCGCCCCTCCTACGCAGTGCTGAGTGCTGAGTGCTGAGTAGGACTGAGCCGTGCGGTAGAGCGCGGCGAGTAGCAACGGCCCAACTCAGCACTCAGCACTCAACACGCAGCACTTCAATAGCGCGGCCCGCCCATCGCGAGCATCTGCCGCTCCTTCAGCCGCTTCTGCAGGAGCACCGCGGAGGCAATCGGGATGATGAAGTTGAACGGGATCAGGCAGAAGCCGATGAAGATGAAGAACGAGAGGATCTCGATGCCGAGGAAGACGAAGTAACCGATCAGCAGGGACAACCCGATCACCGTCTCACCGGCCCACAGCCAGCCGATCCCCGCGAACCCGAACAGGCCAATCAGTTCGAGCAGCAGCCCGGTCGTCGGATCCTTCGCCGGGGCCACGACCGCGCCATACTGCTGCCCGTACTGCACGCCGCCGGAGACCGGCGGCTGGCCGTACCCGCCCGACTGCCCCTCCGGGGGGGCGTAGACCGGCGGCCGGCCGGCGCTCGTCCGCTGCCCCTCCCCGCCGGCGGGCGGCGACTGCAGGTTGGAGCCGCAATACTGGCAGAAGCTCACGCCATCGGGGTTCTGGTTGCCGCAGGTGCGGCAGGCGATCGCCATCACTCACTCCTCAGCCGTCCCGGCACGGCGCCACCGCCCACAACCTCTCGCGCGACAAGGGCTCGGATCCATCACCGGGGGCGCATTATCGCCCCGCCCAGGCGGGCGATCAACCGCCCCCACGCGCCGCGCGCGACACAGACCCGCTCCACACGGCCGCCCGACCGCCCCTACATACGGCCGGGCCGCGGGGCGCGTTTCACCGAGGGGCCGATCGCGCCGCCCTGGCAGCGCCGGCGTGGGAGGGCCGCGCGCCCCCGCGCTACGGCTGGCGCCCGACCGGCCGCGCCAGCGCCGGACGCAGCGGCACGCCGAGCGGCGCGACCGGCGCGGCCAGTTCGGGCGCCGTCGACGGATCACCCCCGGACACCGCAAGTGAGGTGGTCGCGTCGGCGGCCCCCGGCCGCGCGCGGGCCGTGGCCTGCCCGTGCGTCAGCAGCAGCCCCTGCGCCGACGCGACGATCAGGCCGCAGAGGAGGCCGTTGACCGCGGTCAGCGCGCCCAGCGCCTGCAGCAGCAGCAGGCCGCAGAGCGCCCCCGCGACCAGATAGCCCTGCCGCCGGGCGCGCGGCCCGCACGGCCGCCCCAGCCGGGCCCGGCGCGCGGCCCACAGCAGGACCGGCGAGGCCAGCGCGACGAAGAGCGCGGGGAAGAAGATCAGCAGCGCCGGCCCGCGCCCGATCGCGCGCGGATCGACAAGGACGAGCAGGGAGCCGAGCAGCGCCCAGGCCGCCACCGCTTCGAGCGCCCAGCCCCGCCCCACCGCGCGCCCCGCCCCCCGAAAGAGGCAGCCCGGCGCCAGCACCAGCAGCCCGCACAGCAGCAGGGCGCCCGGATCGAGAGCCTTGGTCCCGCCGCCCACGCCGCACGCCACCAGCCCCGCCGCCAGCGCCCAGCACCCCACCGCCCACCAGACGTCCCGCCGCCCCACCATCGCACACCCCGTCTCGCTCATCATCTGCCGGCCGTCAGCCGTCGGTTCGTCGCCACTCGTTGCCGGGGCAGTGTACAGGCGCCAGCGGAACGCCGCAAGGGGTAGGGAGCGCGAACGTACGCACCTTTCGGCACTTGCATTTCCCGTATCCTGTGGTACTATGGGCGTGTGGCCGCGGTGTCGCGACCCGTCGCCACAGCCGCGGGGCGGTCGGCTGGTGGCGGGCCGCACCCGACCCACCACCAGCGACGTTCCATCCGGTATGGGTACGCGAACCCGAACGGACGGCGGCGGCAGCGACTAGTGGGCCGCACGGCGCCGGGCCGCGGGGCCGGTCGCGGATCGAGACGTGCATGGCGGCAAGGCGCGAAGGACCTGCAAGGAGGAACCGATGTTCCGACGCGACAAAGACGGCGGCAACAAGGAGCACAGGCTCGACAACGAGGGGCTGCGCCGCATGCGCGAGGCGATCCGGCAGCGGCTCGATCAGGATGAGCCGGCCACCGCGCCGCCGGAGGCCCCCACGGAGGGCAGCTACAACTACGAGAGCCTGCCGAGTGGCGGCGAGTATGCCTACCCGTCGGGCGCCGCGGAGGAGCAGGGCGGCGAGTCCACCGCGCCGCCCTTCGCGCCCGTGCCGCCGGCTGCGGCGGGTTGGACGCCGGATACACCCGCGCACTCGACCGTCACGACCGTCGCCACCGACACCACCTGGGAGGGCGCCCTGCGCTCGTCCGCGGATGTCCGCATCGACGGGTCGTTCAAGGGCGAGATCCACACCGCCCACGGCCTGCACGTCACCAACGACGCCAGGATTGACGCCACGGTCCACGTCGGGTCCGCGGTCGTCGCCGGGCAGCTCACCGGCCAGATCAACTGCCGCGAGCGGCTGGAGATCCTCCCCACCGGGCGGGTCAGCGGGCAGATCGACGCCGGCGCGATCGTCGTCCACGAGGGGGCCTTCCTCGGCGGCCAGCTCCGCATGACCGGCTTCGAGGCGACCCCCGCCACGCCCGACAACGACGCCGACCAGTCCCGGCCCATGCTCCAGCGCGTCCGGTAACGAGTGATGAGTGCTGAGTACTGAGTGATGGGTGCTGAGTGTTCCCTGGGTCAGGGTCGGCGCTGTCCTTCCATAGCGACCCTACTCAGCACTCAGCACTCAGCACTCAGCACTCCGTGAGGGGGGAACGATGTCAGCAGGATCGATCATGCACGGCGAAGGCGGGATGACCCTGTCCGACGAGATCCGCGGCGAGGAGAGCATCATCGACCGCAGCTCGATGTTCGACGGCACCCTGCGCACCTCGCGCAACCTGCGGATCGAGGGCCAGGCCCGGGGCGAACTCTACTGCGACGGCACGATCTACATCGAGGAGGGCGCGCAAGTCGACGCGAAGATCGTCGCCGCCAACGTCACCGTCTCCGGCTCCCTCACCGGCCAGGTCACCTGCCACAGCCGGTTGCAGATCATGCCGACCGGCCGCGTCTCCGGGCGCGTGGCGACCGCCTCGCTGATCATCCAGGAGGGCGCTATCTACGAGGGCGAACTCCGCATGTCGAACCTCGACGAAGAGCCCGTTCCCGGGAGCGCGCCGGCGATCGCCGTCTCCTCCGGCGCCGTGAACCAGGGGCCAACCCCCTACCGTCCCGCCCGGCGCGGCCGCGACGCCGCGGACGAGTCCCAGGCCGAGACGACCGCGGTCGGCGGCGAGACGAAAGAGAGCCTCTGAGGCCAACCATCCCACCAACCGATTCGCCGGCGTAGCAGCCCGGCGGCGAGCCGTCGCTGGACCCCGCCGACGGGACCATGCGCATGCCCCGCGCACCATACGTGTCCGCCCCGCCCCTGCTAGCCTTTGGCAGGGGCGGGGCGCATGCTTTCCCCCGGTCCTCTCCCCCCGGATGGGGGGGGCCGTTCCTTGCCACGGACGATACACATCCGAGAACACATTCGCCCTGGCCCGGTCGGTGAGGGGACGCCCGGCACGCGCCTTGCTGTACACTTAGGGGAGCGCCCGTCGTCGCCCGCCGGCGCTGCCGATCCCGTCGGCCCACCAGCGCGGCCTTGCACAACCCGATCGCTGACCCGCGGACCTGCGACCAATCAGGGAGGAGCGCGTGGTGAACCGCCTGGCGAATGAGACGAGCCCCTACCTCTTGCAGCACAAAGACAACCCCGTCGACTGGTATCCCTGGGGCGAGGAGGCGCTCGCGCGCGCCCGCGCCGAGGACAAGCCCGTCCTCCTCTCGATCGGCTACGCCGCCTGCCACTGGTGCCACGTCATGGAGCACGAGTCGTTCGAGGACCCGGCGACCGCCGGGCAGATGAACGACCTCTTCGTCAACATCAAGGTCGACCGCGAAGAGCGCCCCGACCTCGACACGATCTACATGGAGGCGGTCCAGGCCCTCACCGGCCACGGCGGCTGGCCGATGACCGTCTTCCTCACCCCCGAGGGCGAGCCCTTCTACGGCGGCACCTACTTCCCGCCCGAACCTCGCCACGGCATGCCCGCCTTCCGCGACATCCTCCAGGGCGTCGCCCACGCCTACCGCGAGCGCCGCGACGACGTGGACCACAACGCCACCCAGCTCCGCGAGCGCCTCCAGGGCGGCCTCCAGTTCCGCGCCGCCGAGGGCGAGCTGTCCCCCGACCTGCTCGACACCGCCGCCCGCGGCCTGGCCCAGGGCTTCGACCGCGTCCAGGGCGGCTTCGGCTCCGCCCCCAAGTTCCCCCAGCCGATGGCGCTCGACTTCCTCCTGCGCCAGTTCACCCGCACCGGCGCCGCCGATCAGCTCGGGATGGTCGAGCTGACCCTGGAGAAGATGGCGCGCGGCGGCCTCTACGACCAGCTCGGCGGCGGCTTCCACCGCTACTCGGTCGACGACCACTGGCTGGTGCCGCACTTCGAGAAGATGCTCTACGACAACGCCCTGCTGACCCCGGTCTACCTCCACGCCTGGCTGCTGACCGGCAAGGACCTCTACCGCCGCATCGCCGAGGAGACCCTCGGCTGGGTCGTGCGCGAGATGACCGACGACGCGGGCGGCTTCTACTCCACCCTCGACGCCGACAGCGAGGGGGAGGAGGGCAAGTTCTACGTCTGGACCCCCGCCCAATTGGTCGAACTCCTCGGCGAGGAGGACGCCCGCCTCGTGGGGGCCTACTTCGACGTGACCGCGCGCGGCAACTTCGAGCACGGCGCCAGCATCCTCCACCTGCCGCGCACGATCGACGTGGTGGCCGAGCGCGCCAGGGTCAGCATCGAGCGGCTCGGCGAGGCGCTCGACCGCGCCCGCCCGATCCTCTTCGCGGCGCGCGAGGAGCGGGTCCACCCCGGCCGCGACGAGAAGATCCTCACCGCCTGGAACGGCCTGATGATCCGCGCCTTCGCCGAGGCCGCGGTCGCCCTCGACCGCGAGGACTACCGCGCGACCGCCGCCCGCGCCGCCGACTTCGTCCTGCGCGAGCTGCGCCGCGACGGCCGCCTGCTGCGCACCTACAAGGACGGCCGGGCCCGCCTCAACGGCTACCTCGAGGACTACGCCTTCCTCGCCGACGGCCTCCTCGCCCTCTACGAGGCGACCTTCGACCCGCGCTGGCTGGAGGAGGCGCAGGGGCTGGCCGAGACGATGATCGCCCGCTTCTGGGACGAGGAGGGGGGCGGCTTCTTCGACACCAGCGACGATCACGAGGCGCTGATCGCCCGCCCCAAGAGCGTCTTCGACAACGCGATCCCCTCCGGCAACTCGGTCGCGGTCGAGGTCCTACAGCGCCTCGCCGTCATCTACGACAATCGCGACTACGCCGCCAGGGCGGAGCAGGTCCTGCGCGGCCTGCGCGAGCCGATGACCCGCTACCCGACCGCCTTCGGCCGCCTCCTCGCCGCGCTCGACTTCGCGCTGGCGACCCCGCGGGAAGTCGCGATCGTCGGCCGCCCGACCGCGCCCGACACCGCCGCGCTGCTGGCGGTCCTGCGCCGCCGCTACCGCCCCCACACCGTCGTCGCCCTGCGCGAGCCGGGCGCGCGCGAGGACCAACAGCCCGCGCTCCTGCGCGGCCGCAACCTGCTCGACGGCCAGGCCACCGCCTACGTCTGCGAGCGGTACGCCTGCCGCCAGCCCGTCACCACCCCCGACGCCCTCGCCGCGCAACTCGACGGCTAACCCGCGCGGCGTGCCGAAATATGGCTTGACGGAGGAGCCGCCCGCGCCCAACAAGACGCCCCCCCACGCTGGTAGGGGCCGGTCTGAAACCCACCCTGGTGGGCCTACCTCGGATATTGGAGGCAGGGTAACCGGGCGGGTGCGCAACCCGCCCCTACCAATTGCCCCTTTGCCGAGGGTGTGTAGGGGCAGACCTGCGTGTCTGCCCGGCATCCCCGACCACGGGTGCCACGGGTCGGCCCCGCCCCCGGCGCGGCGGAATAGACCCCGCCCGCGCCGAGTTTCCACCAGCGAACGGGCCGCCCCCCGGCGCCGCACCGGGCGGGACACCAGCAGCCAGCAGCGGGAGGACCACATGACCGAACCGGCCATCCACCCCGAGACGCGCATCGGCCACGCGCACCTCAAAGTGGCCGACCTCGAGCGCGCGATCGCCTTCTACCGTGACGTGCTCGGCTTCGAGCTGATGCAACGCTACGGCGACAGCGCCGCCTTCCTCTCGGCGGGCGGCTACCACCACCACATCGGCCTCAACACCTGGGAGAGCCGCGGCGGGACGCCCCCGCCCCCCGGCCACAGCGGGCTCTACCACGTCGCGATCCTCTACCCCGACCGTCGGGAGCTGGCCCGCGCCCTTAAACGCCTCCTGGACCACGGCGTCCCGATCGGCGGCGCGTCGGACCACGGCGTCAGCGAGGCGATCTACCTCGACGACCCTGACGGCAACGGCCTCGAACTCTACGCCGACCGCCCGCGCGAGCAGTGGCCGCGCCACGGCGAGCACCTGGCGATGGTCACCAGGCCGCTCGACCTGGCGGGTCTCCTCGCCGAACTGGAGGCCGAGCGGCCGACCGGCGCGGGCGCGGGCGCGGGCGCCACCCGGTAGCGCCCCCCCCGAGCCAGGGCGAATGCGTTCTTGGATCGACGCGACTGCAGTGCGTGGCGCGCCCCCCCGGCCCCCCAATCCCGGGGGGAGCAGATGTGGGCAAGGCCCCCGCCTTGCGGTGCGGCACGGGGCCGGCCGCGGTCCTCCTCCCCCCAACGTTGGGGGCCGGGGGGGCGCTCCTGCGGGGCGAACTCCGAAGCATGGGGAATGCATTCGCCCTGCCCCCGAGCGACCCCGTCCCCATCACTCCAGACAACCACCCGCCGCCTCAGCCCCCGCTCCCGCCCGCGGGCCGCTCCGCGAGAGGAGGGGCGGGGGCTGGCGGTGAGGGGCCGTTTACCGGTCCACCTCCCCGGTAGCAAGAATCCGCGATTTGTGGTACAACTCGCCCACACAGTAGCCGCTCGCGCGGTTCTCCGCGCCCCCTTGTCGTCGGTCGCCGGGCGATCGATGATCGCCGGGGGCGTGCTTTGTGCCCCCCGCCGATCGCAGCGACCACCCGGCGCGGCGGAGCGCGCGACAGGTCTGGCAGTGCGTCGCGGGGACACCCGTCGCTCCGCGAGCGCGCCGAAACAGAGCGTAGTCGTCGCGTCGCCACCCGGTCGGTGGCGGGCAATAGGCAAGGAGCAGACGCGCATGAGTACCGAGCCGTTCCCGCCGCCCCAAGACCGGCCCGCGCCGCCGCCGCCGCCGGCCTACCAACCGTTGCCGCCCCCGCCCCCGCAACCGGCCGGGCCGCCCGCCTGGCGCAAACCGGCGCTGATCGGCTGCGGCACGCTGCTCGCCCTCTCACTGCTCTGCAGCCTCATCACTGCTGTAGTCGTGCTGGTCAACCGCGACGACGCCACCCCGACGCGGTCGGCCGGTGTGGTGAACACCCTGGCCGGCACCAGCATCCCGGCGGGCGTCCGCGGCGGGGCGGCCGACACCACCCCCACGACGCGCGCGACGCCCACCGACCCCGCCGCCGGCGTCGCCCCGACCGTCCGGCCGACGCAGACGCCGACCCCGACCAGGACGCCGCCGCCCCCGACACCGACCCGCCCCCCGCCGACCTCGACGATCACCCCGACCGCCCCGCCGACCCCCGCGCCGCCGGTGAACGTCGGCCAGCCCGCGCCCGGCAACGGCTATACGCTGACGGTGCAGGAGGTGCAGGATCCCGTACCGCCCCAGCAATACCTCAAGCCGAAAGAGGGCTCGCGCTGGGTCGCCTACGACGTCTCCATCACCAACACCGGCACGGCCCCGCTCGACTACAACCCGTTCTACGCCGACCTGAAGACGGCCGACAACCGCGAGCACAACCCCGGCATCGGCGCCGCCGAACCGAGCCTGAAGTCGGGCAAGCTGCAGCCGGGGGAGACGGTGCGCGGCTGGATCACCTTCGAGATCCCGAACGAGGCGCAGCCGGCCACGTTCTACTACGACCCGGCCTTCGGCAAGAACCGCGTCACCGTCAACCTCAACCGCTAACGCCCCCGGGGCCACGGCGCGCCTGACCCGCCCTGCCGGCTCCCCGCGCCGCGGCCCCCGCGATTGCCGGGCGGGCCGACTCTTGCTATCATAGGCGCAGCAGCCAGGCTAGGTGCCGGCCCGTTGCCTCCGTAGCTCAGGGGATAGAGCGCTTCCGTCCTAAGGAAGGCGTCGGGGGTTCGAATCCCTCCGGGGGCACCCACACCACCAAATCCGCCAGCAGCGTGGGCCAGAACAGCGCGGAACGGACCCGTCAATCCACCCGAAACAGGGTGTGGACTGCGGCAGCCGCAGCCTTCCCTCGACCTTTCTCGCCCTCCCAGGCGGCGCGGGACGCATACCCGCTCGCCATCGAACTGGACGGGCTCACGCCCGCGACCGTAGTGAAATACCGCGGACGTGCCCCCGGCCTGCCACGGCCGGAGGCACTTTCGGGGCGCGTCAGCCGCACGCACGAGCGCACCCGACGACGCCCCGCCCGGACGCTGCCGTGGCATAGCCCTTGCAGCGTTCCCCCACGCAACCTGTTTGCACAAGGGCGGGCGCCCCCAGCGTCCGAGGCGAGGAGGACGCGATGTACACCGTCATCCGGCAGTACACGATGCCCGATCCCAGCGCGGTGGACGAGATCGCCCGGCGCTCCGCGGAAGAGTTCGCGCCGCTGATCCGCCAGGCCCCCGGCTTCCTCGGCTGGTATCTCGTGCGACGGGAGCAGGAGGTGCTGCAGGAC
>JAUJMV010000017.1:0-35615 GCA_030446685.1 Thermomicrobiales bacterium
GGGGGGGGGGGGGGGGGCGGGCCCGCCGGGCCGGGGGCGCCGCCGAGGCGGGACTGCGTCCGCTCGCGGGTCGCTAGAAGGCTGCCCATCGTCGCGGTGCTCGGCGCACGCCGGGGGGCCACGTCGCCGGCCACGCCCGCGCCGGGGCGGAGGACCGCGCCGGCCCAGGCGAGCGTCTTGCGGACCTCGCGGCGGCCGATCAGCAGGCGGCGCAGGGCGATGTCGAAGGGCAGCAGCAGGATCGCCAGGAGCAGCAGCGGCGCCCAGACGTCGCGCAACTGGCGCACCGGCGGCAGGGTGTGGGCGAAGGTCTGGGCCGGGTCGGTCAGCTCGGTCCCGCCGGTCAGCTCGCGGGCGCGGGCCAGCGCGGCGCGGTCGCCACGCGGCAGGGCGTACTCGGGGGAGTAGGGGACGACGATGCCGCCGGTCGTCGCGGCCTGCGGCCGGCCCTCGGCGTCGCGCGCGACGATCCCGAGCAGGTGCGACCCCTCGGCCAGCGGGCCGAGGTCGGCCTCGTAGCGGCCGGGCGCGGTCTGGCGCAGCGTGACCTCCTGCCGCGCGCCGTCCGGGCCGACGACCGTCCCGGCGACTTGCAGGCCGTTGCGGTAGCCGCCGCCCGGCGCGAGCGCGTCGACCGTCACCAGGGCGCGGTCGCCCTCGAAGTGGGTGTTCACCTGCAGGTCCTGCGGCGGCGCGGCGACGGTCCAGCCGACCGCGCGCGACCAGAAGGGGGCGAACTCGGGCCAGGGGAGCCAGTCGACCGCCCACTGCCCCTTGGCGTCGCTGGTCCAGGCGACGACGCGGCCGAGGCCGTACTGCCACTGGGCCAGCAGCGGGTCGCCCTCGTCGCTGACCAGCGGGGTGGCGGCGGTCGGCTTGGCGGTGGCGCCGACGTAGCCGCGCAGGCGCGGCACGCCGTCGAGTCCCTCGACGATCGGGCTGGGGGCGCCGAAGCGCGGGACGATGTCCCCCTCGATGAAGTAGGAGCGCAGCGCCAGCCGCGTCTCCTTGACCAGGATCTCCGGCAGTTGCGCCGGGTCGGACGCGAAGTAGTAGCGCCCGCCGCCATCGGTCGCCAGTTGCGGCAGGTAGGGGGCCGCGTCCGAGCCGACCCCGACGACCGTCAGGGTGATGTTGTTCGCCCGCATCTGGGGGATCAGCTGGTCGAACTGGTTGGCCGAGTTGCCGTCGGTGACCAGGATGATGTGGCGCACCTTGCCGGTGCTCTTGAGCTGCGACTTGACCGCCTCGTCGAGGCCGGCGTAGATGTTGGTCCCGCCGCCGAGCTGGATCGACCCGAGCTTGCCGGTGATGTCGGGCTGATCGCCCAGCGGCTTGCGGTCGGCGACCCAGTAGGCCGCGTCGTCGAAGGCGACGATGCCGACCTCGTCCTGGGGCTGTAGCAGCTTGATCGCGCGGAAGGCGGCTTCTTTGGCGAGGTCGAGCTTGGAGACGCCCGCGCCGCCGGCCCCGCCCATCGAGCCCGACTTGTCGATCACGAAGACGAGGCTGACCGGCGGGTTGATCACGCCGTTGCGCAGCTCCATCCGCACCGGCAGCGTCTCCTCCAGCGGCGTGCCGGCGTAGCCGCCCGGCCCGTAGGCGCGCTCGCCGCCGATGACGATCAGCCCGCGCCCGAGGTCGCGCACGTAGCTCTGCACCACGCCCATCCGCGGCCCCAGGCTCTCGGCCGGGGCGTTGACCAGGACGACCGCGTCGTAGGGCACGTACTCGGCCAGGGTCGCCGGGGCGCGGTCGGCGGGGAGGACATCAGCCAGGAAGCCGTTGGCCTTCAGCGCGGCGGCGACGTTGGCGGCCTCGTTGGCCTGGCCCTCCAGCACCAGCACCTTCGGCCGGCCCTTCACGTCGGTGTAGGCGCTGCCGGCGTTGTTCTGCCCGAAGGTGTCGACCGGGGCGACGATCTGGGCGCGGTAGGTGTGGAAGCCGGCGGCGGCCTGCCCGATCGTGAACTGGAAGCCGTTGCGCCCGGCGCGCAGTTGCACGTCGCGCTCGCCGACCAGGTTGCCGTCGGCGAAGAGGCGCAGCCTGGCGGCCTGCTCGCGCGTGCTCTCGACCGTCACCTGCACGTCGATCCGCTCGCCCTCGCGGGCGCGGGCGGGGGCGCGCACCTCGCCGACCAACGCCTCGTCGCCCGCCGGGCGGCTGAGCGTCACAGTCGAGATCTCGGCCCCGGAGGAGGCGGCGGCGTTGGCGGCGGCGGTGAGGTCGCCCTTGTTCTCCTGCCCGTCCGAGAGCAGGACGAGCCGCTTGGCGTGGGCCTCCGGGAAGAGCGCCAGCCCGAGCCGCACCGCGCCGGCCAGGTCGGTGTAGCCGGTCGCCGGTCTGGAGAGGAGATCGCGCAGTTCGGGGTCGTCGCCGATCGCGCGCTCGACCAGCGCGTTGTCGCCGAAGACGACGATGCCGGCGACGTCGCCTTTGGGCATTTGCGCCAGCGAGCGCCGGATGAAGTCGCGCGCGGCGGCCTGGCCCTCGACGCCGACGCTGTCGGAGGCGTCGACCAGGAAGATCACCGCCAGGTGGTCCGAGCGCCGGACGATCGCCGGCCCGGCCAGCGCGACGATCACCAGCGCCAGCAGCACCGCGCGCAGGGCGGTCGCCGCGCGCCGCCGGCCGCGCAGGGCCGCCTCCGCGCCGCGCAGGGCGACCGGCAGCAACAGCGGCAGCGCCAGCAGGCCGAGCAGGATCAGCGGCTGCGCGAAGGTGATCCGGAAGCCATTCATGCCGCACCCCGCCTCGCGCCCCGGCCGCCGCGGCGCAGGAGGCCCGCTGGCAGGCGGAACCGCGCCCGGTGGCGGGCGGGCGCGGCCGCTCCAGGGCGGGCGGGACGCCGCCGGCCCGGCGTGCCACGGTAGAAGAGCCACCATTCGAGGGCCAGGACCGCCAGCCCGGCGAGCAGCAGCGGGCGCCAGATCTCGCGGCGCGCCCGCTCCGCGCCGCCGGCGGCTTCGTTCGGCGCGCCGCCTGCCAGCGCGGGGTCGCGCGGCGCCAGATTCGACTCGTCGGCGCTGAAGAGGTTGACGGTGAAGACGCCGCGCCGGACCTCGCGGTCGCCCTGCAGCTCGCGCACGGTGTAGGCGCCGACCTGATCCGTGTTCGGGAAGAGGACGGTGTTGTTGCGGCCCGCCGCGGGGGCCAGGCGGCGCTCGCGCCCGTCCGGGCCGGCGACCGTCACGCCGTCCGCGCCGCCGCGCAGGGCGATCGGGACGACCTCGCCGGGGCGCACCTGGTCGGGCAGGCCGGTCCCGGCCTCGGGGGCCAGCCAGCCGGTGAGGTTCGCCAGCAGGATCGGGAAGTTCAGTGTCAGCGGGAGGTCGGAGCGCTGCAGCGCGAAGCCGAGGACGGCGACCCGCCGCCCGCCCGGCTCGCCGGCGATCAGCAGGGGCGCGCCGTCCGACCCGGCCAGCGTCCGCGCCCAGTCGGGGCGCGCGAACGCGGCGGTCTGCGCGATCCGCACCTGGCCGAGATCGACATCCTTCATCACGGGATGCTCGCGGTCCTGACCCGTCACCGCCGGGCGGTCGAGCGCGCCGGTGACCGGCACGAGCGAGTTCTCGGCCGGCGGGTTGAGCAGCAGGACCGGGCCGCGCGCGTCCGGCGGCGGCGCGACGCCGTCGTAGACGTAGAGGTCGTAATCGGCGCCGCTCGGGGCCGCGCCGCCCTGCGCGCGGTCGACGATCAGGTTCGGTTGGAGGGCGAGCCCCCGTTCGAGGAAGGTGTTGGGGCCGGCGCCGGTCAGCAGCACCCGCAGCTTGCCCGCCGCGCCGGGCCGCACCCAGGCGCGGTTGTCGAGCGCGAGGTCGTCCTGCGCGTCGATCTCGGCGCGCAGCGTGCCGACCGCCGGGGGCAGCGGGCCGATCGTCGTGCCGGCCTCGCCGCCGGCCGGGACGGTCAGCGCGCGCGCCTCGACCAGCGTCTGGCCGTCGTAGATCGAGAGGAGAGTCCGGCGCTCGACCTGGCCGAAGTTCTGCACGCGGACGAAGAGTTCGCCCGCGCCCGACCCGGCGGCGCGCCGCCCCGCGGCGGCGGTGATCGCCAGATTCTCGCTCCGCTCGCCGACCCGGATGAAGCGCAGCGGCACGCGCAGATCGGCCGCGGCCGCGCCGGGGTCGGGGAAGCCGCCATCGCCGACGATCACCACGGCGGTGTCGGGGAGGCGCTCGGCGGCGGGGACCGCCACCAGCGCCTCGCGGAAGTCGGTCGTGCCGGAGCGCCCGCGCGCCCGGTCGAGCGCCTCGCGCAGCGCGGCGCGGTTGCCGGTCGCCGCTTGCAGCACCTCCGCGCCCGACCCGGCGGCGAGCAGGGTCATCTGGCCGTCGGCCGGCAGGTCGTCGATCAGCCGGCGGACCTGGGCCTTGGCCCGCTCCAGGCGCGTCGCGTCCCCGCCGTCGGTGGCGCCCATCGAGCCGGAGACATCGAGGATGACGACGAGGTTCGCGCCGAGCGGCGGCGCGCCGAGCCAGAAGGGCCGTGCCAGCGCGGCGACCAGCGCGGCCAGCGCGAGCAGTTGCAGGAGGAGGAGCAGGTTTGGGCGCAGCCGCTGCCAGGGCGCGTTGGCCTGCACGTCGCGTAGCGCCTGCTCCCAGAGGAAGGTGCTGGCGACGACCTGGTCCCGCCGCCGCATCTTCAGCATGTAGAGGGCGACGATCGGCGCGGCGAGCGCCAGCAGCCCGAGCGCGAGCGGCGTCAGCGTGCCCATGCCGCCTCCGGCGCGAACGCGGAGCGCGGAACGCGGAACGCGGAACAAGCAAATCGCGGTCGCGCGGAGTCCGGCCCGCTTGTCGCGGGGCTGGTCTGCCGTCGAGATACATTCCGCGTTCCGCGCTCCGCGTTCATCAGTTCACCATGCCGTTGCGGCGCAGGGCGGTCAGGATCAGCTCGTCGAAGGGGAGGTCGGTGCCGACCGGCAGGTAGGGCCAGTTGCGCGCGCGGCAATAGCCGGCCAGGTCGTCGCGCCAGGCGTCGAGGGTGGCGCGGTAGCGGGCCAGCGCCGCCTCGTCGATGGTCAGTTCGCGCTCGGCGCCGGTCTCGCGGTCGATCAGCTTCAGTTCGCCGTTCAGCGCCGGGTCGATCTCGTCGGGCGCCAGGGTGTGGATGACGTTGATCTCGTAGCCGCGCGCGGCCAGCGCCAGCAGCCCCGCCCGGCCGCCGGTCGTCCCGGCGCTGTAGAGGTCGGAGATCAGGAAGAGCGGCCCCGGCTGGCGGGCGCGGGCGGCGTACTCGGCCAGCGCGCCGTCGAGGTCGGTGCCGCCCGGCGCGTCGCCGGACGGGTCGGCCGCCAGGAAGGCGAAGAGCCGGAAGAGCGAGGCCCGCCCCCGGTAGGCCGGCGAGCGCCGCCCCAGCGCCGCGCCGACCGTGCCGACCGCGAGCCGGTCGAGCCCGGCCAGCGCGATGTAGCCGAGCGCCGCCGCCGCGCGCCGGGCGTAGGTCAGCTTGTGGCGGTCGCCATCGCCCCAGTCCATCGAGGGGCTGTCGTCCACGAGGATGTGGACGGTGCGATCCTCCTCCTCGTGGTAGAGCTTGAGGAAGGCGCGCTCGAAGCGGGCGTAGGCGTGCCAGTCCACGCGGCGCAGGTCGTCGCCGGGGGTGTAGTCGCGGTAGTCGGCGAACTCGACCGACTGGCCGCGCTTGACGCTGCGCCGCTCGCCGCGCAGCACGCCCGCCTTGAGCCGGCGCGCGGCGATGTCGAGGCCCTCCAGCTTGCGCAGGAACGCCTCGTCGAAGACCGGGTCGCGCGCCGTCCGTCCCGACTGCATCTAGATCACCACAGGGGCGCAAAGAGCGCAAAGGACACAAAGGGGGGTCGAAGGTCCGAGGGTCGAACGTCGAACGCTCGATGGATGAACGCTGCTCTTGATTCGCATAAGCTCTGTGTCCTTTGTGGTCTGTGTGCCTCTGTGGTGAACCCGGTCACTTCTGCTGGCTCGGGTCGATCTCGCTGAAGTACTGGCGGATGTAGTCGCGGTACTCGGGCGGGATCTCGCCGTCCTCGATCCCCTGGAGCGCCTGGTCGCGGTATTGCTCGTAGACTTGATTGTACGGCACCTGGGAGGGGCTGTTCGCGCCGGCGCCCTGCGTCGTGCCGTTCGGCGGCGTCCCCTCGCCGCCGCCGCCAGAGACCTGCTCTCGCTGGCCCTGGCCCCCGATGGGAGGCGGCGCGTAGACCGACTCGTAGCTGCCGCCGGGGTTCGCCCTGCCCTGCCCATCGGGGGGCGCCTGCGGGCTGCCGTAGCCACCGGGGGTCTGGTTGGGGGCGTTGCCACTGCCGGTCGGGCTGTAGCCGCTGCCGCTGCCATTACCACCGCCTTGGCCCTGACCTTGGCCTTGGCCTTGACCTTGGCCCTGGCCTTGACCCTGCCCCTGGCCTTGCCCTTGACCCTGGCCTTGGCCTTGACCCTGCCCCTGACCTTGGCCCTGGCCTTGCCCCTGGGCGACGACCGGAGTGCCGCCGGTGCGGGGGGTGCCGCTGAGCCGGGCCGGGGTGCCGTTGAGGGCGACCGGGCTGCCGCTCAGGCGGACGGGGGTGCCGTTGGCGGTCGCGGGCGACTGGCCGTTCGCCACGTCGCGCTTGAGGTCGCCGAGGTCGCCGAGGACTTCGCCGAGTTGTTGCTGCCCGGCGGCCTGCTGGCCGGTCTGCGCCATCTGCGCGCCGGCCGCGTCGAGGGCGGCCTGGGCGGCGGCGATGTCGCCGCCGGCGAGCGCGTCGGCGGCGTCCTGGAACTGCTGCGCCAGTTGCGGGTTGGTCGCCGCCTGGGACGCCGCGGCCTCGCGGAGCTTCTGGGCGACCGCCGCGCGGCTGGCCGGATCGAGACCCCCGAGTTGATCGCTGAACTCCCGCAGCGCCCGCGCCGCGCTCTCGTAGTCCCTGGCGGCGAGGCGCTCGCCGACCTGGGAGGTCGCGCCGAACGTGCCGAACTCCTCGGCCAGCGCGCCCAGGCCCTCGGCGCGCTGCTGGGCGGCGGGGTCCTGCATCTGCCGCAGCTCCGCCTCGGTCTGGGCGATCTGCGCGACCGCCTGCGGCGCGGTGAGGTCGCCGTCGGCGAGCCGACCTCGCAACTCTTCGAGTTGCTGTTCGAGGGCGCGCTGGGTCGCGGGGTCGAGATCGGTTCGGGCGCGCGCCTGCTCCTGCATCTGGGCGACCTGCTGCTCGGCCTCTTGGATCCGTTGCTGCTCGATCGTCTGCCGCTGGACCGCCCCGGTCTGCCAGTTCGGGCCGAGGAGGAGGAGCGCCAGCGCGCCGGCGAGCGCCGCCAGGGTCAGGACCGCGCGCCGACCGGGGCGCGGGGGGGCGAACTCGGGAGGCCGCTGCCCGGCGAGGAGCGCGGCCGTCTCGGCCAGTTGCCGCGGGGCCAGCGTGCTCCGTGCGCGGCCCTCCACCAGTTCCAGCGCGGTGCCGAGTCGCTCGCGCAGGCCCAACTCGCGGTCACACTGCGCGGCGACCTGGCGGAGGGGGAGCGGGCGGGCGGCGCCGAGCGCGGCGCCGAGCAGGGAGCCCACCCCGACGGCCCCGAGCGCCAGCAGGGCGAGTTGGTACGGCAAGAGGATCGGCCAGAGGCGCGCGGCGATGCCGGCGACGACGGCCACCGCGAGGCCAGCCGCGAGGCCGTACCCCGCGCCGGTCGCCGCGCGCTGGAGCCGGATGCGGCGGCGTGTCCGCGCCAGGAAGCGCGCGATCGGCCGCGGCAAGCCGGCAGCGCCGCTGCCCGCCATCGGTGTGCCGTCGCCGACCTGTGCCGTGTCGCTTGCCGCCATGCTCCTGCGCTTTCGCGATCGCTCGGGGGTCCGCGAGAAAGGGGCTGCTCCGGTGCGCCCACCCATACCTAACGCCGGGGGTGGGTGAAAGTTCCCGGCAGCCCGGGCGCGTCCCCACTATAGCAAGTTGGCGGCTGGCCGGACAGGACCGCGGGTCAGCCGGCGCGACCAGGGTGGGGGATCGCGGTGGGTAGCCGTGGCCGTTCGGCGGCCGCGCAACTTTTCCCGAAGCCCCGGCGTATAATGAGGAGGAGAGCGGCCGATTGTCCAGTTCGCGCGCTGAGTGCTTGCCGGGCCGACAGGATGTACGGCGGATTGCGCGGGGTGGTTACGGGAACGGGGCAAGGGCGGGCGGGGGGTGGCTGACGGGGGTAGCCGGAGGCCGTCGGGTTAGTCGACGGGTTGAAACCCATCGCTCGCGGGCGCTGCGGCGCCACGAAGCCCGCCGTCGCGGGCTGGGACCGGCGCTACGGCAGAGCCTTGCAGGGTAAGCCCACGCTACACCCAACGCTCCCAGTCCGCGGCGGCGGATTTATAGCCTCGCAGGGTACTTTGCGGCCGCAGGCCCGTGAGGCGCCGGTTTCAACCGGCGGCCACCCGGCGGCTATTGTTGAGGAAGTGCAGGGATGGCGAGAGGTAACGGTCGCGGACGGGCGCGGGGAGGAGGGCTGCGGTGGCCCGCGCTGCTCGCGCTCGCGCGCTTACGCTGGCCGTGGCCCTGCCGACGACTGACGGGCGCGCAGGTTGGGGCGGCGGCGCCGGCGGTGCGGGTCAACGGGGTCGCGCACTTCGGCGGCAACTTCCAGCCCCACACCTGGGTGCCGGTCACGGTCGAGCTGGCGAACGACGGGGCGAACGTCACCGGCGAGGCCATCGTCGAGGTGGCGGGCGGGCGGGGGCAGGATCCGGCGCGCTATTCCCAGCGGGTCGAACTGCCGGCGCGCGCGCAGAAGGCGGTGGCCCTCTACGCGTTCGTGCCGGACGGGGTGTCCACGCTGGGGGTCAGCTTCAAGAGCGGCAAGGAGGCGGTCGCCGCGGCGCCGGTGCCGGTGCGCGCGCTGCGGCAGGGGCAGCGGCTGATCGGCGCGATCGGCGACGACGCGCGGGCCGGCGGCGAGATCGCACGCGCGCTGCTGAGCGCCTATGGCAGCGGGGTCGAGGCGATTCCTGTCGCGCCGGGCGAGTTGCCGGGGAATCCGTATGGTCTCGCGTCGTTCTCGGCCCTGGTCGTTAGCGACGCGACGACCGGCCGCTGGAGCGAGGAGCAGCGGGGGGCGCTCGCCGCCTGGGTAGCGCAGGGCGGGCGGTTGGTCGTCGCGGGCGGGGCGGACTGGCGCAAGACGGTCGAAGGGCTGGGCGAACTGCCGCCGGTGCGCCTCACCGACGCGCGGACCGTGGCGGGGCTGAACGGCCTGGCGCGACTGGCCGGCGCCCGGAGCGGGCCGTCCGGCAACTTCGTCGTCGCGACCGGCGAGACGATCCCCGGCGCACGACGTCTGGCGGAGCAGGACGGCGTGGCGCTGGTGGCGGCGCGCGACTGGGGGCGGGGGGAGGTCAACCTGCTGGCGTTCGACCCGGCGGCGAGCGACTTCGTCGGCTGGGCCGGCGCGGGGGCGCTCTGGAAGGGGCTCGGCCTGGACGCGCCGACTCCCGCCTCGCTGCAGCGCCCCTTCACGCCGGCCCCGAACCCGTCGGGGTACGGCAGCAGCGCCGCCGGGGCGCGGAACGTGAGCGACATCCTGCGCGATCTGCCCTCGCTGTCGCTGCCCCCAACCTGGCTGCTGCTGCTGGTGATGCTCCTCTTCATCGCCGTGGTCGGCCCGGTCAACTACCTCGTCCTGCGCCGCCTCGACCGGCGCGAGCTGGCCTGGCTGACGATCCCGGCGCTGACGATCCTCTGCGCCGGGGCGATCTACGGGTTCGGCGCCACGACCAGGGGCCGCGCGGTCGTCGTCAACAGCGTCTCGGTCGTGCGGATCGCGCCGGATGGGCGGCTGGCGGAGGCGCAGTCCTTCTACGGCGTCTTCACCCCGTCGCGCGGCGCCCGCCAGCTCGGGGTCGGGCAGCCGGCGCTGCTGACCGGCTTCTCGTCGGACGGCCTGGGCGACGGCGACCTCGGCGGCGACGTACGCTACGAGCAGGGCGCCGGCGCGGCGGCGCGCGATGCCTACTTCGCGCAGTGGACGCTGCGGCAGATCGCGGCGCAGGCGATCGTCGACCCGGCGCCGCTGGCGCTCGAGTTGGAGCTGCGCCGCGAGGGGGGTAAAGTGGTCGGGCAGATCACCAACCCATCCGGGCGGCAGATCGAGGATCTGACGCTGGTCTTCGACGGCGCGTACCATCAGCTCGGGTTCCTGGCCGCGGGGGCGAGCGTGCCGGTCGACTGGGCGCCAGCGCCGGGCGGGGGCGCCTACGCGGGCAACCTGGGGACGGTCCTCTACGCGGGCTCCGGCAGCCCCGGCGGATCGTATAGCGGTGGGTCGTACAGCAGCGGCTCCACCACGCAAGGCACGCCGGGGCGCCGGCTGGAACTGCTGAACGCGCTCAGCGGCTCGGTGATCGCCTACGGGCGGGGCAACGCGCCCGCGATCCCGCCGTACGCGCCCTACGGCCCGACCGCGGCCCGCACGCCGACGCCGACCCCCACGCCGCGCCCAGGCGGCGGGACGCCCGCCGGCGCACAGCCGGCCACCGGGCCGCTGCAGGTGCTCTACTGGACCCCGGAGGCGCCGTTGCCGCTGAACGTCGGCACGTCGGACCAGGAGGTGACCACGCTGATCATCCAGGAGTTGGATCTCGACACGCCGGGGGCGGCGACCGGCCGGCCGGCGGAGGTCGCGGGCGCGGCCGGGGGAGGGGGCCGATGAGCGCGACCGGGGCCGTCGTCGAGACGCGCGGGCTGACCAAGCGCTACGGGTCGGGCGCGCTGCCCTTCCTGGCGCTCGACGGGCTGACGCTGGCGATCGATCCGGGGGTCGTCTTCGGCTTCATCGGGCCGAACGGCGCCGGCAAGACGACGACGATGCGCATCCTGGCGACCCTGCTGGAGCCGTCGGGCGGCGAGGCCTGGATCGCGGGACACTCGGTGACGCGCGAGCCGCGGGCCGTGCGCCGGGTGATCGGCTACATGCCGGACGCGTTCGGCGTCTACGACAACATGAAGGTTTGGGAATACCTCGACTTCTTCGCGACGACCTACGGCATCCCGCCCGCCCGGCGGCTCGGCCTGATCGACGATCTGCTGGCGCTGGTCGATCTGGGCGAGAAGCGCGACGGCTACGTGGAGGCGCTCTCGCGCGGGATGAAGCAGCGCCTCTGCCTGGCGCGCACCCTGGTCCACGACCCGCAGCTCCTGCTCCTCGACGAGCCGGCCTCCGGGCTCGACCCGCGCGCGCGGGTGGAGCTGCGCGCGCTGCTGCGCCAGCTCGGCGCGCTCGGCAAGGCGGTGATCGTCTCCTCGCACATCCTCACCGAGCTGGCCGACATCTGCGACCAGGTCGGCATCATCGAGCGCGGCCGGCTGCTCGCCGCCGGCCCGGTCGAGCACCTGCTGCGCCAGGTGCAGACGAGCCGCGAGCTGACGGTGCGATTGCTGCCCGACGACCGCCTGACCGACGAAGAGGTCGCCGGGCGGGTCGGCGCGATCCCCGGCGTGTTGTCGGTCGCGGTCGAGCCGCTGGCGGCCACGCCGGCGGGGGGGTCGCCGGCGGTCGTCAACGAGGCGCGGCGCCGCGCGACCCCCGGCACGGTGGTGGACGGGATGCCGCCGTCACCCGCGCGCGACGGCGGCGCGCCGCAGCTGGAGGCGGCCGGCGGGCCGGTCGATCCCGCGACCGAGCAGTTGCTGGCCGCCGTGCCGCCGCCCGCGCGGCTGCTGCGGATCGCGTTCGACGGCGACGATTACCAGCTCTACCAACTGCTGGCGCAGATGCTGACGCGCGGGCTGCCGGTCTACGGCTTCGCCGAGCACGTCGGGGATCTCGAAGACGCGTTCATGCGGATTACGAAGGGGATGGTGGCGTGACGGAGGCGGGTAGGCGGGCAGGCGGATAGTGAATAGTGGAGGTCGCTTGGCTGACCGCGAAGCCTCGCCCTCCTCTATCCGCCTACCCGCCTGCCCGCCTCGCGAACGGAGTGAGCGATGACTGCCGCGATGGCGAACGGGCCGGCCGCGCCGCCGACAGAGGGGCCGACGCCGGGGCGGGTGCGGGCGCAGGGGATGCTGGCGAAGGAGCTGCGCGGGCGGATGCGCGGGCCGCGCGCGTTCGTGGTGCTGTCGGTCTACCTGCTCTTCCTGACCGGCTTCACCCTGTTCATCTACTTCCTGGTGCGGCTGGCGATCCAGAGCGACCCGACGACGCCCGCCGGGAAGCCGGTCTTCCTGGGGCTGGTCGCCTTCCAGTTGGGGCTGGTCTGCTTCCTGGCGCCGTCGTTCACCGCGGGGACGATCTCGGGCGAGCGGGAGCGGCAGACCTACGATCTGCTGATGACGACGCCGGTGCCGCTGGTGCTGGTCGTGGCGGCGAAGCTCTTCGCGGCGCTGGCGTATGTCTTCCTGCTGATCGTCGCGGCGCTGCCGCTGATGAGCATCGCGCTCTTCCTGGGGGGGGTAGCGCCGGAGGAGGTGGCGATCGCCTTCGTGATGCTCTGCGCGTCGGCGCTGGTCTTCGGGACGATCGGGCTCTGCTTCTCGGCTTGGCTGCGCTCGACGATCGGGGCGGCGGCGCTGGCCTACGGGACGATGCTGCTGCCGGTGGTGGCGCTGCCGATCGTCTTCGGCACGGCCCTCTCGCTGCTCGGCGCGCTCCTCAGCACGGGGAACAACGGGACGGCGGCGACGGTCGCCTACTACGTCGGCGGGTTCATCGTCTCGCTCAACCCGTTCATCGCGGGGGGGCTGACCGAGGCGATCATCGCCAATAACAAGTCGCTCTTCTTCTTCTCGATGCCCGGCCCGGTCGGCGGCACGACGGTCTACGTGGTCGGGCCGTGGCTGATCTACACCGTCGCGGCGCTCGTCGCCAGCGTCGGCTTCTTCCTGCTCAGCCTCTACCTGGCGCGGCCGACGCGGGGCGGCGACCGGCGGCGGGCGGGGGCGGCGTAGGGGGGGCGAGCGGAGCGCCGATGCCTGCCCTCAGCCGCGCGATCCTTTGGGAGTACCTGGGGCATCCGGACGACGAGACGCCCGAGCGCCGGCGCATCCTCTACGCGATCGTCGCGCTGCGGCTGGGCCTGGGGCTGCTGTTCCTGCTCCGGGGGTGGGGGGCCGTCTTCGCGACGACCCCGGCGGGCTTCGCCGCGCGGCTCGGCGACCCGGCCTGGTGGGGGCTGGGCGACGCGACGGTGCGCGACCAGACCCTGTTCATCCTCGGCTGCACGGAATTGATGATCGGGGTCTTCCTGATCGCCGGGGTCTTCACGCGGGTCAGCGCGGTGACGGGGGCGGTGCTGCTCGCCCTGGCGGTCGTCGCCGGCGACCATCTGCTGTTCGGACCGTCCGGCGACCCGCCGGTCGCTCGCGCGAGCTGGCAACCCTACCGCGACCCGGTCGCCACGGGGGCGGCGCTGGCGGCGCTCGGCGGGCTGCTGCCGCTGATCCTCTGCGGCAGCCCGTTCCTGAGCGCCGACCGCTTCCTCGACAAGGTGGAGGAGGAGGAGCGCGACCGGGCACCGGCGGTCCTGCCGGGGCTGGCGACGCTCGCGCCGCTGCTGGTCCGCGCCGGCTTGGCGGCCGGGCTGCTCTGGGCGACCGCCGGCATCCTGCGGGCGACGGGCGGCGGGTGGCGGGCGCTCGCCCCCGTCCTGGCGGTCCTGCCGGTCGCGGCGCCGGCCCTCGGGGGGCTGCTGCTGGCGGGGTGGGCGACGCGGGCGGCGGGGGTGCTGGCGGGCGGACTGTTAACAATCCTGGTGCTACTGATCTTCGGTCCGGGGCGCGCCGCGGGCGGCGACGCGCTGTGGCTCGGCCTGGGGCCGATCGCCGCGGGGGGGGCGCTGGCGGTCACGGGGGGCGGGCGGCTCAGCCTCGACCGGCGGCGCGCGGCCCGGCGCGAATTCGCGGCGGCGGGAGCGGGGGGGAACGAGCCGGCCGCGGTGCGGGAGTCGGGCTGAGGACTGGCTGGCGGCGGTCGCGCCGATGGCATTGGGGGTGGTAGGGGCAGGCACGGGGGCCTGCCCGCGTGGCCAACCGCTGGCACGGTCGGTCCGGCGCCACGCCTCGCCGGTCCACGCTCGCGGCCGGCAAACCGCGTCGGTGACAGGCTAGGCGGGCAGGCACGGGGGCCTGCCCCTACAAGCGATACACGCGAATATGCGCGCCGCGCCCGTGTCGGAGATCGAGCCGATGCGACGGGGGGGCGGGGTCCCCGCGTCATCCTGAGCGGAGCGAAGGATCGCTGTCCGTGGCACCGGACGAAGCTCTTTACCACGCAGGCGCCGCATAAACCGATCCTTCGCCGCGGCTCAGGATGACAGGGGCGGCGGGTGGCGCACCCTCTGGGCAAGCTGGAGGGGTGGCGGTGGGATCGCTCGCGCGCGGGCGGCGGCGCGAGCGATCCTGGGGGGGCTACTCGTCGTCGTCGCCGATGATGGCCTCCTTGACGCGCTCGAAGAAGCCCTTGTCCTTCTCCTTCTCCCGGTCGGGCTTGGGGTCCGGCCGGGCGCGGCGCTCGTGGCCGTCGGCGGGGAGGGGGTGGCCGAAGGAGGCGGCCAGGCGCTCGAAGAGTTCGCGCTGCTCGCCATTGAGGCGGGTGGGGGTCTGGACGCGGACGGTCACGACCTGGTCGCCGCGCTCGCCGCCGCGCACGTCGGGGGCGCCGTGGCCGCGCAGGCGGAAGTTCTGGCCGGTCTGGGTGCCGGCGGGGATCTTGAGGGCGACCGGGCCGTCGACCGTGGGGACATCGATCTCGTCGCCGAGCGCCGCCTGGGCGACGTTGAGGGGCTGCTCGAAGTGGATCTGGCGGCCCTGCCGCGCGAACTGCTTATGGGGGCGGACGCGAACGCGGACGTAGAGGTGGCCGGGCGCGCCGCCGCGCGGGCCGGCCTCGCCCTGGCCGGTGAGGCGCAGGGTGGCGTCGTCCTCGATGCCGGCCGGGACGGTGACGGTGAGGTGGCTGGTGGTGCGGACGCGGCCCTCGCCGTGGCAGGTCTTGCAGGGATTGGTGACGATCACGCCCTCGCCGCCGCAGCGCTCGCAGGGGGCGGCGGTCATGAACTGGCCGAGGATGGTGTTCTGGACGCGGCGCACCTGGCCGCTGCCGCCACAGACGAGGCAGGTGGAGGGCTGGGTGCCGGGCTCGGCGCGGCTGCCGTTGCAGGTCTTGCAGGTCTGGTAGCGGCTGACGTTCAGCTCGCGCTCGGCGCCGAAGATCGCCTCCTCGAAGTCGATCGCGATGGTGGCCTGGAGGTCGGCCCCGCGGGGCGGCCCCTGCCGCCGGCCCACGCCGGCGCCGCCGAAGAAGCTCTCGAAGAGGTCTTCAAAGGGGGAGGCGCCGCCGAAGGGGGACCCACCGAAGGGGGAGCCGCTGCCCATGCCGCCGTTGACCCCGGCGTGGCCGAAGCGGTCGTAGGCCGCGCGGCGGTCGTCGTCGGAGAGGACTTCGTAGGCCTCGGTGATCTCCTTGAAGCGCGCCTCGGCGTCCGGCTCCTTGTTGATGTCGGGGTGGTAGCGCTTGGCGAGCTTGCGGTAGGCCTTGTGGATGTCGGCCTTGCTCGCCTCGCGGGCGACTTCGAGGGTGGCGTAGTAGTCCTGCTTGGTGACCATCAGTGGCTTTCTCTCACGATGCGCGGCCCCAAATGTCCGGTGCGCGGGCGGTTCGGCAGCAGGCGCGGGATGAGGCCGCGACGCCGCGATCAGCAAACGGCCCACGGGCCTGCCCGGGGCCAGAAACTTAACAATGGCAATTATAGCAAGGGGCGGGGCGGCGTCAAGATTAGGCGCGCGGGCCTCACCACCCTGCGTCCCCGGTACGTCCTCACCCTCCCCACGGCCCCGCCGCCACGCTCAGGGGGCACCCGGCACCCGACTCCCAGTCCTGGGAGAGGGAGGGAAAGCAGGGGCCAAAGGGGGGAGACTTTCGCAAGGGATAGGGTCGCGCCTGGGCGTACTGCGGCGCAATGAATATGGGTGGCGCGAGAGGGGGTAAATTGGGGGGATTTGGGGGTCATTTCGGCCATCCTCCCGGCCCATGGTCAGGGCCGTTTTCCCTGCTGGGCCGCCATAATCGCGCCGGTCGGGGGCGGTTCGTTTCGCGAAAACGCCGTTTCGCGCGGCCGGGCGCAGCCGCGCGAGGGTCGGGGCGTGGGCGCCCGGATACTGATCGGACCCGGCGGCGGGGGCGGGCGGTGCCGCGGGGCGGGGGGGGTGAGTTCGGAGGCGGGTGGGCGGGTAGCTGGACGTCAGCGAGCCGCCGGGCCGATCGCGAGGTCTCCGCCCTCCGTCCTCTATCCGCCTACCCGCCTACCGAGGGGGCGGGGCGCGGTGAGGCGGGGGGTGGGTGGTATACTGCGGGGGCGGGTTTGTGAATGGTGTCGCGGATAGCTGGCGTGCCGCGGTGGCGGCGCGCGGCGGGAGCCGAGGGAGGAGCCGATGAATCTGGTCGAGGGCCTGGAGCGGGTGCGGGATATGCTGGGGGCGAACGGCGCGCGGCCGGAGACGCTGCGCGTCGTCGATCTGATCCGGCAGAACGCGTCGAGCATCAGCTGGGGGGATAACGCGCGGGCGCAGTCGCTGCTGCAGATTACGAAGATGCTGATGCGGACGCCGGCGGCGAACCAGGATGTGCGCATCTACAACGATTTCGCGAAGATCGAGCAGCAGTTGGCGATCCGCGCCGAGACGGCGGCGCGCGAGCGCGAGACGGAGGTCGAGCGGCCGATGCCGAAGGATAAGAAGTTCTACAAGGCGCAGAAGGAGCGGGAGAAGCGGGAGAAGGAGGCGACGAAGAAGGCGGGGGGGTGATGGGGAGACCTCACCCCCGCCGCCCGCAGGGCAGGCACCCCCTCTCCCACGGGGAGAGGGGGAGGACCGATCCGGCGGGTGGTGGTGACACGGGCCATCGGGCTCGTTTTGCCATCGGCCATCGGCCCTGATCGTGGAGGAGGGGGGCGTGGAGCGGGGGCGGGAGGGGCGGCGGTTGCGGGCGATCCAGTATGGGGTCGGGCCGATCGGGGCGGGAGATCGCGCGGGTGGCAGCGGCGCGCGAGGGCCTGGAGATCGTCGGGGCGGTGGATATCGATCCGGCGAAGGTGGGGCGCGATCTGGGAGGTGATCGGGCTCGGGCGGCGGCTGGGGGTGGCGATCACCGACGACGCGGCGGGGCTCTTCGCGGGGGTGGGGGCCGATGTGCTGCTGCACTCGACGGGGTCGTCCCTCGCGGGGGTGCTGCCGCAGTTGGAGGGGGCGATCGACGCGGGGCTGAACGTCGTCTCGACCTGCGAGGAGCTGGCCTTCCCCGCCGCGCAGCACCCGGACCTCGCCGCGGCGCTCGACCGGCGCTGCCGGGGGCGCGGGGTGACGGTGCTGGGCACGGGGGTCAATCCGGGCTTCGTGATGGACACGCTGGCGCTGACCCTGAGCGGCGTCTGCCAGGAGGTGCGGGCGGTGCGCTGCCAGCGGGTGGTGGACGCGGCGGGCCGGCGGCAGCCGTTGCAGGCGAAGATCGGGGCGGGCCTGACGCGCGAGGAGTTCGGGCGGCTGGTCGAGGCGAAACAGGTGCGGCACGTCGGGCTGTACGAGTCGGTGGCGATCATCGCCGACGGGCTCGGCTGGACGCTGGACGAGGTGACCGAGACGACCGCGCCGGTGATCGCGGAGGAGCGGGTGACGACGGCGTATTTCGACGTCGCGCCGGGGCGGGTGGCCGGGGTGAACCAGATCGGGCGCGGGATCGTGGGCGGCGAGGAGGCGATCACGCTCTCGCTGCAGATGTACCTGGGGGCGAAGGAGTCGCGCGACGCGATCCAGATCGACGGGACGCCGGGCGTGGACCTGGTGCTGCGCGGCGGGACGCACGGCGACCGGGCGACGACGGCGCTGGTGGTCAACGCGGCGCGGCGCGTGGTCGAGGCGCCGCCGGGGATCGTCACGATGAAGGACTTGCCGCCGGCGGTGTGGTTCCGGTGACGGGGCCGGGGGGTGAAGGGCGAGGGCTTTATCGGCTTGGTGCGGGATCAGGGCGGATCGTCGGGGCGGTAGGGGGTCGGACCCGCGCGGTTGCCCTGCCGCCGACGCCCGAGGTACGCCGACCAGGGCGGGTTTCAAACCCGCCCCTACCCCATCAAGGCAGTTCAGGTAGGGGTGAGCGGGCGCCTGGGTGGAGGGTTGGGCGTTCACACCCGCAAGCGGGTACCCGACGCCTCGACGGATGACGCCCAGGTGCGGCACCCTGCGCGAGAACCGCCCGGTGGCGTCGGGGGCGTGGCGCGGGGGTGAGGGGAGGGGCGGCGGGTGAAGATCCCGGTACGGCAGTACTGGACCCTGCTGTCCGGCTACCTGCGGACCCAGCGCTGGGGCGTCGCGGCGCTGGCGGTGCTGCTCTTCGCGGGCATCGGCCTGCAACTGGCCGGCCCGCAGATCCTGCGCGACTTCATCGACACGGCGCTGGCGGGGGGCGCGCGGGACCGGCTGGTCGCCGCCGCCCTGCTCTTCATCGGGGTGGCGCTGGTCGGCCAGGCGGTGGCGGTCGGGGCGACCTACGTCGGGGAGGACGTGGCCTGGCGGGCGACGAACGCGCTGCGCGGCGATCTGGTCGCGCACTGCCTGGATCTCGACCAGTCGTTCCATAACGCGCGGACGCCGGGCGAGCTGATCGAGCGGATCGACGGCGACGTGACGGCGCTGGCGAACTTCTTCTCGCGGCTGGTGCTCGATCTGCTGGGCAACGCGCTCCTGCTGGTCGGGGTGCTGGCGCTGCTGTTCCGCGAGGACCGGCGCGTCGGGCTGGCGCTGACCGGGTTCGCGATCGTCGCGCTCTGGACCCTGGCGCGGCTGCGCCCGCTGGCGGCGCCCCACTGGGTCGCCGACCGCGAGGCCAGCGCGGGCTTCTTCGGCGCGCTCGGCGAGCAGCTCGGCGGGACCGAGGACGTGCGCGCCAACGGGGCGACCCCCTACGTCATGCGCCGCTTCGCCGAGCGGCTGCGCGCCTGGCTGCCGATCCGGCGGCGGGCGAGCCTGGTGGGCTACAGCATGTGGGTGGGGACGATGGCCCTCTTCGCCATCGGCAACGCGCTGGCGTTCGCGCTGGGCGCGGGCCTCCTGCGCGCGGGGGCGATCACGCTCGGCACGGTCTACCTGATCTTCGCCTACACCGAGCTGCTGCGCCGCCCGATCGACCGCGTCCGCCTCCAGTTGGAGGATTTGCAGCGGGCCGACGCGAGCATCCGGCGGGTCGCGGAGCTCTTCGCGATCGAGTCGAAGGTGCGGGACGGTGCGGGAGCGCCGCTGCCGCCCGGCGCGCTGGCGGTGGCGCTCGACGGCGTCACCTTCGGCTACGACGCGGACGCGCCGGTGCTGCGCGGGGTGACGCTCGACCTGGCGCCGGGGCGGACGCTGGGGCTGCTGGGGCGCACCGGCAGCGGCAAGACGACGATCGCGCGCCTGCTGCTGCGCCTCTACGACCCGACCGCGGGCGAGGTCCGGCTGGGGGGCGTGCCGCTGCGCGAGACGGGGCTGGCCGACCTGCGGCGGCGGGTGGCGATCGTGACGCAGGAGGTGCGGCTCTTCCAGGGGACGGTGCGCGACAACGTCACCTTCTTCGACCCGGCGATCCCCGACGCGCGGATCGTCGCCGCCCTCGCCGACCTGGGGCTGTCGGGGTGGCTCGGCGCGCTGCCCGACGGGCTCGACACGGAGCTGGAGGCGGAGGGGGGCGGGCTGTCGGCGGGGGAGGCGCAGTTGCTGGCCTTCGTGCGCGTCTTCCTGAAGGATCCGGGGCTGGTGATCCTCGACGAGGCGTCGTCGCGGCTCGACCCGGCGACCGAGGCGCTGATCGAGCGCGCGGTCGCCGGGCTGCTGGCGGGGCGCACGGCGATCGTCATCGCGCACCGGCTGGCGACGGTGCGGCGGGTGGACGAGATCCTGGTCCTGGAGGGGGGGCGGATCATCGAGCACGGGCCGCGCGAGCGGCTGGTGGCCGAGCCGGGGTCGCGCTTCGCGGGGCTGCTGCGCGCGGGGACGGGGGATGGGGAGTGATGGGTGATGGAGGGTACGCCCTCACCCCCGCCGCCTGCGGGCGGCACCCCCTCTCCCAATCCTGGGCGAGGGGGAGGACTGGCCCGACGCACGGTGGCGAAACGGATGGGTGGGTGGTCGCGGGGAGGCTGCATCCGACGATGCCCACTCGGCACTCGGCACTCAGCACTCAGCACTCGGCACTGGCCCGGAGGGGGCGGGATGAAGACGTGGGAGTTCTACTGGGCACTGATCCGCTACCGGCCCTGGCTCTACGGGGCGAGCGCGCTGCTGTGGGGCGCGAACGGGCTGACGCGGCTGCTGCCGGGGCTGATCGCGCGGGAGTTCTTCGACGCGCTCAGCGGGGCGGCGCGCGCCGGCCTCAATGTCTGGACCCTGATCGCGCTGCTGCTGCTGACCACGGCGGGGCGGATCGCGGTCGTGCTGGGGGGCTACCTGACCAGCGTGGTCCACGGCTTCACGATCAGCGGGCTGCTGCGGCGCAACCTGCTGGCGCGGGTGCTGGAGCGGCCGGGGGCGCGGGCGGTGCCGGGCTCGCCGGGCGAGGCGCTGAGCCACTTCCGCGACGACGCCCGGCAGGCCGAGCAGGCGATCGAGTGGACGGCGAACGCGCTGGCGATGCCCTTCTTCGCGCTCGCCGCGCTCGGCGTGCTGCTGGCGACCGACGCGCGGATCACCGTGCTGGTCTTCCTGCCGCTGGCGGGGGTGGTGGCGACCGCGCGGGCGGCGGGCGGGCGGCTGGCGCGCCACCGGCAGGCGAGCCGGCAGGCGACCGGGCGGGTCACCGGGGCGATCGGCGAGATCTTCGGGGCGGCGGCGGCGATCCAGGTGGCCGGGGCCGCGCCGCACGTCGTCGCCCACTTCCGCCGGCTCAGCGACGAGCGGCGGCGGCTGATGCTGCGCGACCGGCTCCTGACCCAGGGGCTCGACGCGGTCTTCGCCAACACGGTGAGCGTGGGGACGGGGCTGATCCTGCTGCTGGCCGCGGGTCGCTGGGCGGGGGCGACTTCAGCGTGGGCGACTTCGCGCTCTTCGTCGCCTACCTGCCCTTCGTGACCGATTTCGCCCAGTTCTTCGGCAGCATCCTGGCGCACTACCGGCAGACCGGGGTGTCGTTCGGGCGGATGGCGGCGCTGGATGGTGGCGCTGCGCTGCTCCACCTGTCCGGCCCGCTGGGCGGCGGCGCCAGGCGCGCTGGTCGAGCAGCGCGCCCCGCTCCACCCTGTCGGCGGGCGCGGCCGCTGCCGTTGAGCCGGCGGCGGGCCGGGTCGGGCGCGACGACCCTGCTGGGGCGGCTGGTGCCCGCCGACGCTCGAAGCGCGCGACCCGGGTCGCCTACCCGCCGCGGGCGCGCGCCTCTTCAGCGAGACGCGGACATCCTGCTGGGGCTGGATCGGGCGGATCTGGCGGGCGCGGTGCGTTCGTGCTGGAGGGCGACCCGGGCGGGTCGACACGGATCGCGCGCAAGACGACCCTGCTGCAGCGGGCGCTCGCGCGGGCTGCGCGAGCCCGCCGACGCCAGGTCTCGACTGGAACGGCGCAGTTGTGGGCGCGGTCGCGCGGCCGATCCGGCGACCTTCCTGGTCCCCGCCGCGGGTCGCCTACACGCCGGGTGGAGGCGCCGCGCCGCTGGACGCGAGACGCTGCGGGACAACATCCTGCTGGGGCTGCCGGAAGATCGCGGGGGACCTGGCGGCGGGCGCGGTGCGGCTGGCGGCGCCGGGAGGGCGACCTGCGCGCGACGCCGCACGGCACAGCGTTCTCGGGGCCTCGACGCATGATGTTGCCGCTCCTGGGAGTTGCCGTCGGCAGCGCGCGACCCAGTGGGTGTGCGGCTGTCTGGGCGGGCAGGTGCAGCGGGCGGCGGTCGCGCGGATGCTGGTGCGCGAGCCGCGGATGCTGGTCTGCGACGACCTCTCCAGCGCTCGCGTGGAGACGGGCGGCAGTTGTGGGCGCGGCTCTTCGCGCGGCGGGAGGCGACGGTGCTGGCGGTGTCGCACCGCCCGGCGGCTGCGCCGCGCCGACCGCGTGGTCCCTGAAGGACGGGCGGGTGGTGGCCTGGACGAGTGGCGCCAAGCGCCGGGCCGACCTCGTGGTGGCGCTCGACGTGGTGGCCGCGCGGCGGCGCGCTGGACGAGTTGCTGGCCGGCTGCGGGAGATGCGCCGGCTGTGGGCCGACGATCTGGTGGAGGAGGACGGCCGGCAGCGGCGGGCGCGGGCAGAGGCGGCGGGCGCGCCGCGCGGCAATCCGCCCCCGGATGGGGACGCCGACGAACCGCCGGTGTCGACCCGCCCGCCGCCGGGGGGCGCCGGCGCGAGGCTGTCAGGGCGCGCGGGGTGGGCGGCGCGCCGCAGACGTGGCTCGTTGCTTGGGCGCGTTGCGGCGACCTCGTGGCATGATGTTGCCGCTCGTTGGGTAGTTGCCGTGGCAAAAACACTAGCGTGAATATGGCTTTCTGGTCGTGAGCCTCGTACCTTCAGTGCTATACGCGCAAAGTGCTTAGCGAGGGGGGCATCATCTGGCGGGGCTTGGTCTTCGGCGTGGCGCACCTCTCATCGTTCCTGCCGTCCCTGCCGTCCCCGGTGGGACGCGAGCGGCGATAACAGGAAATGGGGGGACTGATTGATGGACCGGGTTTACCCGCACATGCTGGCGTGGCGGGAGGACCCTCCGACCCCGACCGGCCGGTCCTGAGTAATCCTCGATGTGCAGAGGCTGGCCGCGGAGATCGCGCCGGGCTCGACAGCCACCGACCTCGGCGGGGCGTTCAGCCTCAATGTGCGGCTGGAGCCAGCCGGTCTGGTGCTGCGGGTCCACCAGCCGTTCATGACGAGGCGGCGGCTTACAGCCCAGCAGGAGGTGCGGCGGAGGCTCGCCAAGCTGGGGCTGATCGTTCCCGTGCCGCTGCCCTGGCGCGGCTCGACGCTGCTACGGTGTGGGGGGCGGTGGGCCGAGCTGGAGGAGTACATAGCGCACGAGATGCCTGCTCCCACCATCGACTCGTACCTCTGGCTCTACGGGGCTATGGGCGAGCTTCATCGCGCGCTGGATGCAACGGATGTGAGCGTACCACGTCCCTTCTTCGCCACGTATGGTCCGCCGAGCACGCTGCTGCGCTGGCTCCCGATTACCGAGGCGGCGGTCCGCGACGACCCCGAAGCTGTGGCGATCGCCCGGCACCTTCGGAGGCTGATCGGGCGGCTCCGCAGGCAGTGGGTATCCGCAGCGGAGCTGCCGGTGCGGCTCGTACACGGTGATGTCAAGCTGCGCAACGTGGCGCGGGGAGCGGACGGCGGGACGGTGTACCTCGACTTCGGCTTCATGGCCCACAGGCCACGGATCCACGAGCTTGGCTACTCCCTGGCGCGCATGCTCCTCACGCTGGGCGCTGGTGAGGACCCCGAGGGCTTTGCGTGGGAGAACGTGCCGCGGCTGCTGGAGGAATACGAGGCCGCCGCGGGGGCACGTCTGACCGCCATGGAGAGGCGGGCTCTGGCTCCCTACACCGCGTCTGTGGCGCTGTACCAAGCCGCGGTGTGCGGGTTCCTGCCCGACCCTGCGGCTGCTCTCCGCGACAGCGAGCGGCGGCCGTTCATGCGCATCGGCGAGTGGCTCCTGGCGCATCCGGACGCCTTTTGGGCTAGCGGAGAGGGCGACTGGAGCGGACTTCGTCTGAGGAGCGGGGCAGGCTCCGTCAGATGATGCCCCTCGCTGGGCACTGTGGTTAGCAGGTAAGGTACGAGGTTCACGCCGGTGTCTCTGCCACGGCAACTGCTCAGCGAGGGGGACCCTCACGCGACGAGGGCTGTTCTCGGGGTGGTTGAGCGTGTGCCTGGGCAGGGTTTGGGGCGTTCAGTTGAACGCCCCTACACCGCACAATTGTGTTCGGCTCAACCGTCTCGCGAAACGGTTGAAGGGATACGAATCGGGGGGGCGATGGAACCGACTTTCTTCGCGACGCCGGCCGAATTCCGCGCCTGGCTGGAGGGGCATCACGAGACGGCCGGGGAACTGTGGGTGGGGTTCTACAAGAAGGGTTCGGGGCGGCCGAGCATCACCTGGCCGGAATCGGTGGACGAGGCACTCTGTTTCGGGTGGATCGATGGGGTGCGGAAGGGGATTGATGAGACGAGTTATGCCATCCGGTTCACGCCGCGGAGGCCGCGCAGCATCTGGAGCGCGGTGAACGTCAAGCGGGTCGGGGAGCTGACGGAGTTGGGGCGGATGCGCCCGGCAGGCCTCGCGGCATTCGCGGGGCGCGCGGAGGAGCGGTCGGGGGTCTACGCCTACGAGCAGGGGGACGCGGCCGCGCTCGATGCGGCGGACGAGGGGCAATTTCGGGCCAACGCCAGGGCCTGGGAATTCTTCCAGGGGCAGGCCGCCTGGTATCGGCGGGCGGCGATCTGGTGGGTCGTCAGCGCGAAGCGGGAGGAGACGAGGCGCAAGCGGCTGGCGACGCTGATCGCGGACTCGGAGCAGGGGCGGACCATTCGGCAGTTGACGAGGCGGGTTGCCGGCAAGCCGGCGGAATAGGGCGGGGGCGGGCGCGTTCGATCGTGCAGGTGGGCGGGGAGCGATCCGGCGCCGTGTCCGGCTGATGAATCGCGCGGAGGATGGTGATGTCGAAGGCGGTGTGGAACGGGGCGACGCTGGCCGAGGCGCCGGCCGAGCGGTGCGAGATCGTCGAGGGGAACGTCTATTTCCCGGCGGAGGCGATCGCTCGCGACCACTTCCGGGAGAGCGACACGCAGACGGTCTGCCCGTGGAAGGGGACGGCGAGCTACTACGATGTCGTCGTGGACGGGCAGGTCAACAAGGACGCGGCCTGGTACTACCCGGAGCCGAAGGAGGCGGCGAAGAACATCGCCGGGCACGTCGCCTTCTGGCGCGGGGTGGAGGTCGAGCGGTAGGGGGGCTGGGGGGACCTCACCCCCGCCGCCTGCGGGCGGCACCCCCTCTCCCGCGGGGAGAGGGGGAGGACCGGCCCAACGGTGTTCGTAGACCGCACTATCACGCGCGGCGCGGCGGTTCCGTGAAGCGCGGTGAGCCGCGTGGTGGGTGAATAGGGGATGGTGGGCCGGGTCGAGTGACCCGGCTCTTTGTCGTGTTGGTGGGTGTGCCTTCATCCGCCGGATGCGGTGTCAGTCGCGGGTGCTGAGGCTGAAGAGGAGGGCCAGGGCGGAGGCGGCGAGCAGGACGGTGAAGAGGAGGATGCCGTCGAGGGCGCCGCGGTCGGCGAAGGGGGCGCCGAGGGCGACGCCGAGGAGGGTGCCGCCGCCGGAGACGACGGTGTAGAGGCCCATGACGAGGCCGCGGTCGGTGGCGACGGCGCGGCTGAGGCGGGCGAGGTAGGTGACGGCGGCGGGGGCGAAGCCGCTCTCGACGACGAGCAGGACGGCGAAGACGGCGAGCGCGGCGACGCGCAGGGCGGGCCGCTCGCCGCCGTGGTTGAGCGCGAAGAGGGCGGTGCAGACGCCGAGCATCGCGGCCAGGCCGATCCGCATGACGGTGACCTCGTGGAGGCGGCGCAGGCCGACGAAGCCCCAGCCGATGATCCCGGCGCTGAAGAGGAGGGCGTAGGCGACCAGGGTGAGTTCCAGCCCGCGCTCGTTCTCGGCGAAGAGGCCGGAGAGGTACTGGCCGGCGAAGGCGGGGCGGATGACGCGCATCTGGTTGAGCGCGTGGTTGAACCAGAGGCCGGTGATCGCGCTGAGGGCGAGCCAGGCGGGGAGGAAGCGGAGGATCGCGCGCTGGCGGCGCAGCGCGCGCGAGTCGCGCCAGGGGCGCCCGGCGGCGGGGCGGCCGGCGCGGGCGCGGCGGTCGCGCGCGGGAGGAAGAGGGCGGCGGCCAGGAGGTAGGCGAGGGCGACGACGAGGAAGCTGCCGCGCCCGAAGGTGATCCAGAGGCGGGTGGTGACGGCGGCGGCGACCAGCGTGCCGAGGGCGGTCGTCACCTCGAAGACGCTGAGGACGCGCCCGCGCAGGGCGGGGTCGCGGTCGGTCTCGTCGCTCAACTGGCCGAGGACGGCGGGGACGGTGGCGGCGGTGCTGAGCCCTTCGAGCAGGCGCGCGAGGAGGAGGACCGCCAGGAGGGTGGAGGCGGCGGTGAGGCCGAGGGCCAGGGCGGCGATCAGGGGGCCGGCGAGGAGGAGGAGCCGGCGGCCGTGGCGGTCGCCGAGGGCGCCGAGGAGGGGCGAGGCGCCGAGTTCGGTGACGTAGAAGGCGGCGGTGAGCGCGCCGACGGCGTAGGCGTCGATCGGGTAGGCGCGGTTGTTGATGTCGGGGAGGTAGTGGACGGTCAGGAGGATGCCGGTGGCCGGGCCGGCGACGCGCAGCAGGGCGTTGCCGGCGAGGGCGCAGCGCAGCGACCAGGGCAGGCGGCCGCGCGGGGCATCGGCGACGGGCTGTTCCTGCTCGGCGGGGACGGTTGCCATCGGTGGGAGCCTCCGGTCGGATCGGGCGGGGACGTTCACCACAGAGGCACGGAAGACGGGGAGAGGGCACAGAGTTTCCCTTTTCGTTCTCTCTGTGTTCTCCCCCGCGTCCTCCGTGCCTCCGCGGTGAATGATCGTTACTCCGGGGCGTGGGCCGCGCGGCGGCGCTGCCAGCCGAAGAGCGGGCGCAGGACGCGGCGGGCGAGGCGGGCGCTGGGCGAGCCGGCGCGCCAGGCGGGCGAGCGCGGCCTGTTGCAGGCCGAAGGCGAGGGTGGGGTAGACGTGGATAGCGCCGGCGAGGTCGGCGAGGCCGAGGCCGTGTTTCATGGCGACCGCGACCTCATTGACCGTCTCCCCGGCGTCGGGGCCGACGAGGTGCGCGCCGAGGATGCGGCCCCGGCGGTCGTGGACGAGTTTCATGAAGCCGTCCTCGCCCGCCTCGCGCGCGGCCAGGGCGCGGTCGTTGTGGCGGTAGGGGAAGCGGGTGACGGCGACGTCGTCGTGCTGTCGCCGCGCCTCCTCCTCGGTCGCGCCGACGCGGCCGACCTCGGGGAGGTGAAGGTGGCCCAGGGGAGCGCGCGGTAGTCGAGCGCGGTTTGGAAGGGCAGGAGGGCGTTGCGGACGGCGGTGGCGGCCTGGTAGCCGGCGGCGTGGGTGAAGCGCAACTGGCCGATCACGTCGCCGCAGGCGAAGATCGCCGGGTTGGCGGTGCGGGCGTGCTCGTCCACCACGACGCCGTCCGGCCCGACCGCGACCCCGGCGGCGTCGAGCCCGAGGCTGGCCACGTCGATCCGGCGGCCGGCGGCGACCAGCAGCGCCGCGCCGCGGACCTCGCACTCGGCGCCGTCGCGGTGGAGGGTGGCGACGATCTCGCCGCCTTCGCGGCGCAGGCGGGTGACGGTCGCGCCGGCGCGGACATCGAGGCCCTCGCGCGCGAAGGCCCGTTCGAGGACGGCGGAGGCTTCCGGCTCCTCCTTCGGCAGGAGGCGCGGGGCGCGGCCGGCGATCGTGACGCGCGACCCGAGGCGGGCGAAGCTCTGGCCCAACTCGCAGCCGACCGGCCCACCGCCGATGACGATCAGGGAGGGCGGGAGTTGGCGCAGGCCGAAGATCGTGTCGTTGGTGAGGGGTTCGAGCCGGTCGAGGCCGGGGATGGCGGGGAGGGCTGGCTGGCTGCCGGTGGCGATGATGTACCGCCGGGCGCGCAGGGGGCGCCGTCCACGGTGAGGAGGTCGGGCGACTGGAAGCGGGCCTCGCCGAAGCGGAGCGCGATGCCGACGGCGCCGAGGGCTTCGGGGGTGTCGGCCTCCGCGGCGCGGGCGATCACGGCCCCGACGCCGTCCATCACGCGGCCGAGGTCGAGCGGGCCGGCCGGCGCGAAGGGGGCAGGCCGTAGCGCTCGGTGTCGCGGGCGAGATGGTGGGCGCGGGCGGCGTGGATCAGCGCCTTGCTGGGGACGCAGCCGGTGTGCAGGCAGTCGCCGCCGAGTTCGGCGGGGTCGCGGGCGATCAGGGCGACCCTGGCGCCGAGCGCGACGCCGAACCGCGCGGCGGTCAGCCCGGCCGAGCCGGCGCCGATGACGGCGAAGAGGGTGTAGAGGATGGCGGCGGGGATCAGGACATATTTGGTCAGGCGGCGCACCTGCTGGTAGAAGTAGGTCGAGAGGAACCACCAGGGGATCATCCCGAGCGGGTGGATGTTGTCGATGTCGGCGATCGAGGTCGGCGCGTCGATCGGGGCGTGGCGGCCGAGCGGCTCGAGGTAGTTGACGAGGTCGGTGACGATGTGCGCGCCGAGGGGGGTGACGGCGGGGTTGGTGTAGTCGCCGACGGTGTTGATGCCGTCGTAGTCGTTGCCGTGCTCGCAGTAGACGAGGCAGCCGTTGCCCTGGGCGTCGGCGTAGACGTGGCGGTAGGCGAGACTGATTTCGCTGACGAGGCCGCTGGCAAGGAGGTAGCGGCGGAGGGGGGCGTTCCAGCCCATCTCGGCGTCGTGGTTGCCGACCAGGTAGATGGTGCGGTGGCGCGGGATGGCGGTGAAGCGGCGGAGCCGGTCGAACAGGGTGGCGTACTCGGGCAGGTGGAGCGCCCGCCGGAAGGCGGCCTCGCGGTCGGCGCCGTTCAGTTGGAGGAGATCGAAGAAGTCGCCGGCGATGATCAGGTCGACCGGTTCGGGGTGGGCGGTCAGTTCGTCGAGGAGGGCGGCGAGTTCGTCCTGGGCGAAGAAGTCGCGCATCTCCGGATCGGTCGCCAGGTGCAGGTCGCTGATGAAGACGAGGGTGCGCTCCCCCGCCTCGCCGGTCTTCGCCTCCACTGCCGTCGCCACCCGACCGCCCTCCCTCACGGTTCGCGCCGCCCCGGCCCTACCCCACCCTAATTGTACCATCCGGGGGATGGGGGGAGTGCGGAGTGCGGAGTGCGGAGTGATGGGGGTGGGGAGCAATTAGCGGGCTTGCCCCGACCGCGCGGGGGATGCCGCAAGTGAGTGCTTATGCGCCCAGGAGGTCGAGACGCCAGTCGTTGCACTGCATGAAGCTGCCCGGCGGGTACTCGAACCGGCACACCTGCACGAGCGTGAAGCCCAGCTTGCGGCAGATCGCATTCGATGGCGGATTGTCGACCGCGGGGAAGGCGTGCATGAATCGGTGCTTCCCCTCCGACCGCGCCACGGCGATCGCCTGGGCGGCGGCGATGCCGGCGATGCCCCGCCCCTGGAACCGCACGAGTACGGACCAGCCGATCTCGTAAATCGACTCGTCCCGCCAGGTTCGCTCCCAGTACCCGACCGAGCCGACCGTCTCACCCCCGGCCACGATCTTGAACATCCGGCCCTTGCCCGAACCAGCCAGCCGCGCGTAGCGGGCCTGGCGCGCGGCGATCTGCCCAGGGCGCTCCGGTCCGCCGAAATGCGCTGTCATATTCGGGTCGCCCATAATCTTTTCGAGGAGTGGCAGATCGTGCTCGCCCCACAGCTCGATGCGCACAGCGCCCTCACCGCTCACCCCAGGAGCCTCCTGCCCTTCTTGTCCCACTCCGTCTCCTCCGCGACCCCTGAAAGCATTTCTCCTAGGCCAGGTTCAGTATAGCGGCGGCAGGAGGGGGGCGGGAGCGCCGGCGGGGCCGGCGGCCTCGCGCAATCAGGGAGGGTGCGCGCGGTGACGGGCAAGAAAGTGCCCCTGGACCGCCGCCAACGGTCCAGGGGCCACGAGGAGGGAGGATGGAGTTTGACCCGCCACGAGTAAAGTACACCATGTACGTACACCTGTCAACCCCCCACGAGTGCTGAGTGCTGCGTGCTGAGTGCTGAGCAGGACGCTCGCTAGGGGAAGGCCCTCGCCCTCGTCCATACTCAGCACTCAGCACGCAGCACGCGGCACGCGTCAGTCGTCGCGGCGCAGGACGAATTGGTCGGCGCCGCAGTTGGCGCACTGGGCGGGGCGCTCGAAGCCGCGCTCGAAGTAGCCGCAGTTCTCGCAGGTCCAGCGGGTGACGGTGCGGAGTGAGTGCGGGAGGTGAGGCCAGTGGGGACAGCTGCCCGGCGGGGCGCCGGAGCGGCTGAAGCCGCGGCGGGGGGCGGCATGAATCGGGCTTCCCCTCCGACCGCGCCACGAATGCCGGCGATGGCCTGGAAGCCGGGCTCGACCGTCCCGCCAGGTTCGCTCCCAGTCCTGCCCTGCGCCGACCGAGCCGAGTCACCCCCGGCCTTGAACATCGTGGACCAGCCAGGGCTTGGCGCGCGGCCTGCCCAGTCCCGCCCGGCGTGAGGCGAATTCAGATGCTCCGCAGTCAACCCCAGCCGCGGCTTCAGCCGTCCCGCCACGCGCTATCGGGGGGAGTCGCGCAATGGCCCGCGGTGACGGGCAAGAAAGTGCCCCTGGACCGCCGCCAACGGTCCAGGGGCCACGAGGAGGGAGGATGGAGTTTGACCCGCCACGAGTAGAGTACACCATGTACGTACACTTGTCAACCCCCCACGAGTGCTGAGTGCTGAGTATGGACGAGGGCGAGGGCCTTCCTCCGCCGAGCGCCCTGCTCAGCACGCAGCACGCAGCACTCGGCACGCGTCAGTCGTCGCGGCGCAGGACGAACTGGTCGGCGCCGCAGTTGGCGCACTGGGCGGGGCGCTCGAAGCCGCGCTCGAAGTAGCCGCAGTTCTCGCAGGTCCAGCGGGTGACGGTGAAGAGGCGGACCATGTCGGAGCGGCTGACGATGCCGACGAGCCGCCCGTCGGCCAGGACGGGCAGGCGGCGGATGCGCCGGTTGGTCAGCAGGGTGGCGACCTCCTCGGCGCCGGCGTCGGGGGTGACGCTGATGACCTGGGGGGTCATGATGTCGGCGGCGGTCGCGCCGTGGCGCCGGATGATGTCGAACTCGCTCAGCACGCCGACGACCTCGCCGGCGTCGTTGACGACCGGCAGGCCGGTGATGCGCTTCTCGCTGAGGATGTGCGCCACGTCCTTGACCGGCATCGTCGTCGGGACGGTGATGACGTCGGTGGTCATGATCTCTTGCACCGTGATCTGCATCATCGGGGAACCCTCCCTTCCCGGGCAGTCGCCGAAACCCGCGCCACGGTGCGCGGTCTGGTAACAACCCCTCGTCACGACGGGCCGAGCGGTCAGCGCGCCCGTGCGGGGTGGTCTAGTCCGGCGCCTGGCCGCGACCGACCATGTCCGGGGCGGTCGTAGGCGGCGGTTTGGTGCAGGGTGGCGGCGACGGCGGCGCGAGCGGCCGCGCCCGGTCTTCCTCCGATTGAAGGTACGCCACTTTGCCGCTTCGTGCAAGTCGGTCGCCGGGGCGGGCGCCTGGGGGCGGATCGGGCGCTGGCCGCGCCGGGGCTGTCCCCGGCGGCCGGCCGGTGTATAGTTATGCCGCGGGCCGGGGCCGGGGGCGACGGGGTTGCGGATGCGCGTGCTGCTGATCACTGGGAATCGGGCGCTGCGGGCGGCGTTCGAGCCGATCCTGCGCGGGGAAGGCTGGGCGGTCGCGGTCCGCGAGGGCGGCGCGGCGGCGGCCTGCCGGGAGCTGGCGCCGGCGGTGGTCGTGATCGACTGGGCCGCGGGCGCGGGGTTCTGCCGCGAGGTGCGCGCGGCGTCTGGCGGCACGCGGCCGGTCATCCTGGCGGCGCTGCCGGACGACGGCCCAGGCACGGTCGGGGCGGCGCTCGACGCGGGCGCCGACGACTGGGTGACCGCGGATGCCGGGGCGCTGGCGGCGCGGGTGCGGGTCGCCGGGCGGCGCTGGCGGGAGCGGGGCGGCGGGGGGGCGGCGGGGCTGGACGACCCCTTCTTCGACCTCTCGCTGGACCTGCTCGCGGTCGCCAATTTTGACGGCTACTTCACGCGCGTCAACCCCGCCTTCGAGCGGACGCTCGGGCACGGCGCGGCGGAGCTGCTGGCGGTCCCGTACCTCGACTTCGTCCATCCCGACGACCGGGCGCTGACGATCGCGGAGGCGCGGAAGCTGGGCGCGGGCGCGCTGACGGTGTCGTTCGAGAACCGCTATCGCCACCAGGACGGCTCCTACCGCTGGCTGTCGTGGAGCGCGACGCCGGCGGCCGAGCGGGGGCTGGTCTACGCGGTGGCGCACGACGTGACCGACCACAAGCGGGCGATCGGGGCGCTGCGGCTGCTGGACCGGGCGGGGGCGGTGCTGACGGCGTCGCTCGACTACGAGACGACCCTGGCCAGCGTGGCGCGGCTGATAGTGCCGGCGCTGGCGGACTGGTGCGTGATCGACATCGTCGAGGGGGGGGAGGGGGCGGCCGGGGGCGGGATCGACGCGGCGCTGGCGGCGGGCGCGACCGTCCGCCGGACGGCCGTCAGCCAGGCGGACCCGGAGCGGGGGGCGCTGGCGCGCGAGCTGCAGGAGCGCTACCCGGTCGATCCGCGCCGCCAGAACATCGTGATTGAGGTCATGCGCGGCGGGGAGCCGCACCTGATCCCGGAGATCACCGACGCCTTCCTGGTGGCGAACGCGCGCGACGCGCGGCACCTGGCGATCCTGCGGCAGCTTGGGATGCGCTCGCACCTGATCGTGCCGATGGCGGCGCGCGGGCGGACGCTCGGCGCGATCACCCTGGTCGGCGCGGAGTCGGGGCGGCGCTACGGGGGGCGCGATCTGGCGCTGGCCCGCGACCTGGCGGGCCGGGCGGCGCTGGCGGTCGACAACGCGCGGCTGTACCAGTCCGAGCGGCGGACGCGCGAGGCCGCCGAGCGCGCGACGGAGCGGATCGGGCGCCTGCAGGGCCTCACCGCCGACCTGGCCGACGCGCTGACCCCGGAGCAAGTGGCGGAGCGGATCGCCGGGCACGGCGTGGCGGCGCTGGCGGCCTATGCCGGGGCGGTGGCGCTGGTGTCGGAGGATGGGGCGAGCCTCGAAGTGGCGCGGGCCTCCGGCTACGGGCGGGATCTGACGGAGCGGTGGCAGCGGTTCCCGCTCGCGGCGGCGATCCCGCTGGCCGACGCCGCGCGCACCGGGGAACCGGTGCTGCTCGAATCGCGCGAGGCGTTCAGCGCGGCCTATCCCGCGGTCGCCGCGGGCGGGCTCAGCGCGGTGAGCCAGGCATTCGCGGCGGTGCCGCTGCTGGTCGAGGGCCGGGCGATCGGCGCGCTGGCCTTCAGCTTCGCGACCGCGCGGGCCTTCGACGACGAGGACCGCGCGTTCATGCTGGCGCTGGCGCGGCAGTGCGCGCAGGCGCTGGAGCGCGGGCGGCTCTACGCGGCGGAGCGGCGGGCGCGGGCGGCGGCGGAGGCGGCGGGGCGGCGGCTGACCTTCCTGGCGACGGCGAGCACGCTGCTGGCGGCCTCGCTGGAGTACGAGGAGACGCTGGCGAGCGTCGCGCACCTGGCCGTGCCGGAGCTGGCGGACTGGTGCGCCGTCGATGTGGTCGAGGAGGACGGGGCGGTGCGGCGGATGGCCGTGGCCCACGCCGACCCGGCGAAGGAGGAGTACGCGCGGGAGTTGCAGCGGCGCTACCCGCTCGACCCGGGCGCGGCGTACGGGGTGGCGAAGGTGCTGCGGACCGGCCGGCCGGATTTCCATCCCGAGGTTTCCGACGCCATGCTGGTGGCGGCGGCGCGGGACGCGGAACACCTGGCGATCCTGCGCGGGCTGGGGCTCGGCTCCTACATGGTCGTGCCGCTGATCGCGCGCGGGCAGACGCTGGGGACGATCACCTTCGCGTCCGCCCGCCCGGAGCGGCGCTATGGGGCGGAGGACCTGGCGCTGGCGGAGGACCTGGCGCGGCGGGCGGGGGTCGCGATCGACAACGCGCGGCTCTACCGGGAGGCGCGGCGGGCGATCCGGGCGCGCGACCACTTCCTGGCGGTGGCGACGCACGAGCTGCGCACGCCGCTGACCAGCATCCGTGGCAACGCCGAGCTGCTGCTGCGGCGCGTCCGGCAGCCGGACTACCCACTCGAACGGGCGGGGCTGACGGGGCGGCTGGAGCAGTTGCTGATCGGCGTGGAGCGGATGAACGGGCTGGCGGCGCGGCTGCTGGACGTGTCGCGGATGCAAGGGGGCGCGTTCGACATCGCGCCGGAGACCGCCGACCTGGCGGCGCTGGTCGCGGCGACGGTCGAGCGCGCGCGGGAGGCCCTGCCGCCAGCCGGCGACACGATCATCGTCTGCGAGGCACCGGCGACCCCGGTCGTCGGGGAGTTCGACCCGGTGCGGATCGAGCAGGTGGTCGCCAACTTGGTGCAGAACGCGGTCAAGTACCAGCCGGACGGCGGCACGATCCTGGTGCGGCTGGAGGGGACGGCCGAGGCGGCGGTGCTGCGGGTCCGCGACGCGGGGATCGGCACCCCGGCGGGCGATCTGCCGCACCTCTTCACCCCGTTCGCGCGGGCGGAGAACGCGGTCGCGGCGCAGATCGGGGGGGTCGGGGTGGGGCTGTACATCGCCGACCAGATCGTGCGGCGGCACGGCGGCACGATCGGTGTGGAGAGCGCGCCGGGCGCGGGGAGCGAGTTCACGGTGCGGCTGCCGCTGCGGCGCGGGGCGTAGGGCGTGGGGTGGGGGGGGGACCTCTCCCCCGGCCCCTCCCCTGCGAGGGGAGGGGGACGCCTCGCTGACCTACAAGCAGGCTATGGACCCGGCCCCCTGCGAGGGGAGGGGGGACGAAGCGGAGGCGGCTCCCGGTGGTGGCCCTGGCCCCTCCACTGCGAGGGGAGGGGGCGGCCCCGTAGCTCCTGCCCTGATACCGGGGGAAGGGCTGGGGGTGGGGTGCATGTGTGGTCGGGCGGATTCAGCCGTGCTGATCGAGGACGCAGGACTGGAAGGGAGCGAGATGCGGGTACTGGTGACGGGGGCGGCGGGGTTCGTCGGGTCGCACCTCGGCGAGCGGCTGATCGCCGACGGGCATGAGGTGATCGGGCTCGACGCCTTCATCCCCTACTATCCGCGGCCGTTGAAGGAGCGCAACCTGGCCCGCCTGCGCGACGAGGGGCGGTTCCGCTTCGTGGAGGCGGACCTGCGCGACGCCGATCTGCGCCCGCTCGTCGCCGAGGTCGACGCGGTGGTCCACCTGGCGGCGATGCCGGGCAACCTGTGGGACCAGTTCGACGATTATCTCACGCTGAACCTGACCGCGACGCAACGGCTGCTGGAGGCGCTGCGGGCGGTGGGCGAGACCGGGCGGCGGCGGCTGGTGCAGATCTCCACGTCGTCGATCTAAGGCGGCGAGGCGCGGGGCGCCGAGGCGGCGACGCCGCGGCCGGGCTCGCCCTACGGGGTCACCAAGCTGGCGGCGGAGCAGTGGGCGCGCGTCTTCGGGGCGAACTTCGGCCTGCCGGTGGTCGCGCTGCGCTATTTCTCGATCTACGGGCCGCGCCAGCGCCCGGACATGGGCTACCACCGCTTCATCGCCGCGCTGCTGCGCGGCGAGCCGATCGAGATCTACGGCGACGGCGAGCAGACGCGCGGCAACACCTACGTGGACGACGCGGTGGCGGGGACGGTGCTGGCGCTGGAGCGGGGGCAGCCGGGCGAGGTCTACAACATCGGGGGCGGCGTGCCGATCTCGGTGAACGGGGTGCTGGCGCTGCTGGAGGAGTTCACGGGGCGGCGCGCGGACCGGCACTACGGCCCGGCGCGGCGCGGCGATCAACTCCACACGCTGGCCGACATCGGCAAGGCGCGCGCGGAACTGGGCTACGAGCCGCGCGTCGCGCCGCCGGAGGGTCTGCGGGCGCAGGTGGCGTGGCAGCGCGAGCTGGC
>JAUJMV010000017.1:35715-65556 GCA_030446685.1 Thermomicrobiales bacterium
GCCGAGGGGGTTCGCAGGGGGATGGAGGTCTACGGCGCGGACGAGCAGTTGCTCGGGATCGTGGACGACGTGGAGGCGGGGGGGCTGCTGGTCGGGGGCCGGCAGATTCCGGGCAATGTGGTCCGGCGGGTTGACGGCGACCGGGTCTACCTGACCGATGCGGCGCTCTGGTTCAACTCGCAGGGGGCCGAGCTCGGCGACGATGTCAACCAGGCCCCCGATCCGGGGGCGGACGACGACGCCGGCGCGGGGGTCAAGCTGACGACCAGGCCGAAGACTTGACCGCTCGCCGGGGGCAGGACCGACCGCCGGCACGCTCGACCGATGGTCTTCATTATCGCGGCAGCGAATCGTGGCAGTGCAAGGGGGGCGAGATGGTGATGGCGAGCGGGAGGGACGCGGGGCGGGCGGCGGACCGGCTGACGGTGATCGGGGTCTTCGATGACGCCAGCCTCGCGGAGGGGGCGCTCGGCGGGCTGCGGGACGCGGGGTTCACGGCGGAGCAGATCTCGGTCGTGGCCAAGGACAGCCACACGGCGCGGGCGATGACCGAGGAGGCGGGGATCGGTTCCCCGGCGGAGGGGGCCGGCACCGGCGCGTTCCTGGGGGGCCTCACCGGCGGGGTGCTCGGCTGGCTGGTCGGGATCGGGGCGCTGGCGATCCCCGGCATCGGGCCGATCGTGGCGGCGGGCGCGCTGGCGACGACGCTCGGCGGGGCGGCGCTCGGCGCGGTGACCGGCGGGCTGATCGGCGCGCTGGTCGATCTCGGCATCCCCGAGGAGGAGGCGCGCGGCTACGAGGAGAGCGTGCGCGGCGGCAGCATCCTGCTGACGGTGCATGCGGCGAACATCCAGCAGGCGCACGACGCCCGGGCGCTCCTCCACCAGTACGGCGGCGCCGATGTGCGCGCCTACGGGATCGAGGGGGGCGACACGGCCGGTTCCGGCGCCCCGATCCTGGGCCAGGCGGGCGCGGCGGCGGGCGGGACGGTGCTCGACGCGGCGACCGATCCCAGGGTCGGGCGGCCCCAAGTCGAGCCGCTGGAGGGCGGCGCGACGCGGCGGTCGGCCATCCCCGAGACGGAGGGGACCGGCGCGCGCACGGTGATCACTTCCGGCGAGATGCGCGACGCGTCGCGTCGCGAGGGTGGCGCGGAGGGCTGACGCGGGCGGCGACGCGGCCCCTCTCCCGATTAACCGAGGCCTGGTCATAAATCGGCAGGCCACGCAGCGGCTTGACCACTGGTGGCCTGACTCCGCATCATCCTGATTGCCAGACCGTGGATGGATGCTTGATGAACAGAACGTCACCCCGGCGACGCATCGGCGAGAGGTCGCGGGCAGATGCCGCCGGGTTCAGTGGCGAGTTCGTAATGCCACAGCTCGTTGGCATAGGTCTGGCAGAGGCCGTAGCGATTGCCATGCTGACGCAGCCAGAGCGCGGCAGCCGTGGGGCCGATGTCGACCGCTTGTCCGGTCACATGGGTGGACTTCTCCGGGGTGTTCACCCATCGCCGCGCCTCGGCCTGGCTGCCATAGTGCGCGATGGCGGCATCCAGGAGGGACTGCTGGTACCGCACGCTGCGCCACCCCGAGGTAATCATCAGGGCCACACCATCGCGCGCGCGGCGTCGGTCGAGGCGCGCTGCACCGCCGCCAGCAGTTCGGGGCGAGGTTGCCCACGGCGGGATAGTCGGTGGCGAACGGGGACAGCCCCTCGCCATCCGCGATGTAGCCGTCTGCCGCGGTGAGCGGGACCCGACCCGCGCCGGGTTCGGGGGAGGCCCACATAGGCGTGGGGGTTGGCACGACCATAGTCGGTGGCGAACGCTCGCGCACGACATCAACAGTGCCAGGGCCAGCGTCGCGGCCGCACCTCCGTCGCCTTCAGGGTATGTGTCACTTGCCGTTCTGGGCGCACCATGCCAATCCTCTCTTGCTCGGAACCCAGGCCGTTCCCGGGTCTCTGAGCCCCCACCCCGCGGCGTGTTGCAGCAGCGTCAACGATGCTGCCAACTCGACCGCGCCCGCGTCGCCGACCACCACGGGTCGGCTGTCCATCGTCCGCGCCATCGCCATCGCCCACGACGCCACGCTCACCGCGAACGCGGGGCTATGGCCTCGCGATAGCGATCCCGGCTCATCCCGTTCGCGCCGGTAGGCGGCATCGAGACGGTTCGGGGAGCTCGGGGCCGGCAGAGGCGTGGGGGTTGGCACGACCATAGGAGCGGTTGGCGTGGCCAGCGGCCTGCTCGCGCACGACATCAACAGTGCCAGGGCCAGCGTCGCGATCGCAAGACCTCCGGCCGCCTTCAGAGTATGGGTCACTTGCCGTTCTGGGCGCACCATGCCAATCCTCTCTTGCTCGCGAACGCGGGCCGTTCCCGGCGTCGCGCTCTGCAAGAAAAGACCCCCACCCTACCCGGCGGCGTGTTGCGGCGAGCGTCAATGATGCCGCCGACTCGACCGCACCCGCGTCGCCGACCACCACGCGACGTTCCAGAGCCGAGATGATCATGATGTTGGCGACACCGACGGCACCCACGATCAGTGCCACTCTAGGCAGCGTGGTGTTACCAGCGCGTATGTGGTTTTCGATATGCCAACGATATGCGCCAGCTTGTTACAATCGGAGCATGCGTGTGTTGATCGTCGAGGACGAACTCTATCTGGCAGAAGCCATCCGCGATGGCCTACGCCTGGCAGCGATCGCCGCCGACATCGCCGACGGCGGTGACACCGCCCTGGAGCTGCTGAGCGTCAACGCCTACGACATCGCCGTCCTCGACCGCGATATCCCCGGCCCCTCCGGCGACGAGATCGCCAAGCGCATCGTCGCCTCCGGCGGCGGCATGCCGATCCTCATGCTCACCGCCGCCGACCGGCTCGACGACAAGGTCTCCGGGTTCGAACTCGGCGCCGACGACTACCTCACGAAGCCATTCGCACTCCGAGAACTCGTGCTCCGTCTCAGGGCGCTCGACCGCAGGCGCGCCCACAACCGGCCACCCGTGCGAGAGATCGCCGGCCTGCGCCTGGATCCGTTCCGCCGCGAGGTCTACCGCGACGGCCGCTACGTCGCGCTCACCCGGAAGCAGTTCGCCGTGCTCGAGGTCCTCGTCGCGGCCGAGGGCGGCGTCGTCAGCGCCGAGGAGCTCCTGGAACGGGCGTGGGATGAGCACGCCGACCCGTTCACCAACGCCGTGCGCATCACGGTTTCGGCACTGCGCAAACGCCTCGGCGAACCCGGGATCATCGCCACCGTGGCCGGCGTCGGGTACCGCATCGACACAGGACCAGACGCCGCAGGTGAGGGAGGCGAGCGTGGATAGGGCGCCTGGGATGAGCGTCCGCCTCAAACTCACCCTCAGCTACGCCGGCTTCCTCATGTTCGCAGGTGCCTTGATGCTCGCGGCCATGTGGGTGTTCCGTTATGTGCCCGACGCTGCGATCATCGCCATCGGTCGTTTTGTTCCCGACCTCCTGCGCGATCCCGCTCCGAGGGCAGCTGCAGTGTTGGCGTTCCTGCTGGTGTTCGGTCTGCTGGGAGGGTGGGTTCTCGCCGGCCGCATGCTCGCCCCCCTGGCCCGCATCACCGACGCCACACGCCTGGCCTCGACCGAGTCGCTCTCCCATCGGATCGAGTTGGAAGGCCGTCAGGACGAGTTCCGCGAACTCGCCGACAGCTTCGATGCCATGCTCGCGCGGCTCGAAGCGCACGTCGCCGAGCAGCGGAGATTCGCAGCGAACGCTTCCCACGAACTGCGCACCCCGCTGGCGATCACGCGGACCATGCTCGACGTGGCCCGCAACGATCCGCACCGCGACACCGGCGAGCTTGTCGACCGCCTCCGCGCCGTCAACACCCGCGCGATCGACCTCACCGAAGCATTGCTCCTGCTCAGCCGCGCCGACCAGCGGTCCTTCACCCGAGAACAGGTCGACCTGTCCCTCATCGCGGAAGAAGCCACGGAAACGCTCCTCCCCCTCGCGGAAAAACGCGGCCTCGCCATCGAGACCGCCGGCGACATGGCCCCCACCGTCGGCTCACACGCGCTCCTGCTGCAGTTGAGTACGAACCTTGTACACAACGCGATCGTCCACAATCTGCCCGAACAGGGCACCGTGTGGGTCACGACCAGCGTTCACCCCAAGCGTGTGGTGCTCACGGTCGAGAACACCGGCGAGCAGCTCACCCCACAGTTCGTTTCCACGCTTGTCGAGCCGTTTCTTCGCGGCACCGAACGCATCGCCACCGACCACGCAGGTGTCGGCCTCGGCCTGGCAATCGTCAAGAGCATCACCCAGGCACACGACGGCACCCTCACCCTCACCCCCCGGGCCGCTGGCGGGCTCTGCGTCACGCTGCAACTCCCCGCCGCGCCACCGCACACTGGCAGATGACGAGCAGGGGAATTGCCGCACGCCCCGAGAGGAAGAGTCAAGGCCTGTGGATCAGCGTGTCATGCAGCGTGCGTGTCACCGCTTGCTGGTGGCGGCCAACGAATCCTGCCTTTTGGGGCCATTTGGCCATAACTGGGCGTGCAACTCATTGGTAGGTGTTCCGGGGTACTCACGAAGGCCGGGTGGTACGGGTGACTGCGCACCCTGAACCACAGACGCCGGGGGCTACGTGGAGATCCAGGTGGCGTGTGGTGGACGGTGGTGTTCGTGAGCGGAGCTGGCGCACGAAGCGCTTGCTTCCCTGCAGCGCGAAGTACGCCGGTGCCCTGACGACGAACACCACCCAGGCGAATGCGTGGTGCTTGACGCCTATGGCGAGCGCCGCGTTGACCGGGATGTCAGGCGAGGCACATGCTCGGACCGGCCGTCTATGCGGCGCTCACCCTTGAGACGGCTGCAGGTGGTGACCCGAAGGTTGGCGACGATGTCGCTCATCGTGAAATTGCGCGGGCCCCGACAGAGGTTCGCTATCTCCTGAAACGTATGCCGCCTCAGCCTCAGGAAAATAGTCGGTTAGGCATGCTTTTCTCTTCCTCCGAAAATCCCCGTCCCCCCGCCCCTATGCGGCCTCCTTGGGGGTCAGCGTCACCGTAGCCGAGCTGCTGGAGCCGCTTGATGTGGTGCCGCTGGACCCGCTCGGTGTCCAGCTTGTCGAAGTAGTCGGCGCCGAGGTCGCTGTAGGGCTGGGCTTGAGCAGGTGGTAGGCGATCACGAGGATACTGTGGGCGACGGCGACGGCGGCCTTGTGCTTGCCCCGCCGCCGCGCGAGGCGGTGGTCCTGGGCCGACAGGTAGTTGCCCCGCGAGCGGGCGATGGCCCAGGCCGCCTCGCCCAGGACCGCCTTCAGCCAGGTGTCGCCCTTGGTCGGCTTGCCGCTGAGGCGCTTGCCCGCGCGCTGCTTGTTGCCGGGACAGAGCCCGGCCCACGAGGCGAGGTGCTTGGCGCTCGGGAACCGCCCCATGGCGGTGCCGATCTCGCTGACGCTGGTCGCCGCCGCGGTCGCCCCCACGCCGGGGATCGTCTGCAGCAGCTTCGACGGCCTCCGCGAACGGGACGAGGCAGCGGTCAACCGCCTCCTGCACCTCGGCCACCGACTCCTCCAGGAAGTCGATGTGCGCCAGGATGCGGGCGATGAGCACGCGGTGGTGCGGCTCGACCCGGCCCTCCAGCGCGCGGCGCCGTCCGGCAGCTTGGCGCGCAGCCGCCCGCGCGCCGCTCCGCCAGCGCCGCCGGGTCGTCCTGCCCGTCCAGCAGCGCCGCCAGCATCCGCCGCGTGCTCACCCCCAGCACGTCGCTGGCGACGACGCTCAGCTTTGAGGTTCGCCGTCTCCAAGACCTGGTGCCGCGGTTGGCCTCCTGGCTGCGCCCTGCACCAACGCCTTGCGGTAGCGCGTCAGCTCGCGCAGCTCGCGGACCGCTGCGGGCGGGATGAAGCTCGCCTTGAGCAGCCCGTGCCGCAGCAGGTCCGCCAGCCACTCGCTGTCCTTCACGTCGGTCTTGCGCCATCGGCACCGCCCGCATGTGCTGGGCGTTGACCAGCACGATGGCGCGCTCCTCATCCTCCAGCAGGTTGAAGACCGGGCGCCAATACACGCCCGTCGACTCCATGGCGATCTGGGTGACCTCCAGCCTCGCCAGCCAGTCGCTGAGCGCCAGGAGGTCGGCGGTCATCGTGCCGAAGGTGCGCGCCAGCCGGCGCACCTGGCCCTCCTCCGTGAGCAGGACGCACGCGACCACCGTCTTGCGATGGACATCGAGCCCGCAGCACCGCTCATGCACCACCTGCATCGCACCTCTCCCGCCGCGCCACCACTACGCCGGTCGGTGGGCGGCGGTGGGCGCGGGAAGCAACACAACTTTCCTCCGCGTGCTCGACCCCGCGGCCGGCGACAACCTGGCCATCCTGGCCGCGCCCGAGTCAGCTTCCTGGTTCCGCTCGCGCACCAAACAGAAAACGACCTCGACGCGCTGCAGTCTGCCACATATTTTCATGGGCTGGTATGGCGGAATCGTCATGGTGCTTCCTTAGATTTAGCTGAGGCCCGGTCATAAATCGGAAGGCCATGCAGCGGCTTGCGCTGGCGGCCTCACCTCGCCCCATGGGGGTTGCTGGACCGACCATGCTGCGGAGGTGAGCCGATGATAGCGCAGGAGACGGTGCTTGTCACCTTGGTCCGCCTCGTTGACCGGGTGTGCCGGTGCCGCCCCCACCGCCGAAGCGCGGGCGGGGCGGACGGTGACGCGGACCGGCTGTTCCTGAAGGCGCTGGTGATCATGATCGTGCGCCACCGGCACACCGTCCACGAACTGCTCGCCGTGGTCGCGCAACCGACCGCCGAGATGCGGGCATTGCGCGGCCTGCTGACGCTGCCCGACGGGCGCTACCCGAGCCGCCGCACCTGGGACCGCCGGCTGGCGGCCCTGCCCGACACGCTCCCGGCGCAGATCGGCCGCCTGGGGCACCATCTGGTCGCCCTGCTCCGGCCGTGGGCCGCCTGCGGGCGGGCGGCGGCGTCGACAGCACCGTGCTGCGCGCCAGGGGCGGCGTCTGGCACAAGCAGGACCGCGAGACCTGGGTACGGCTGCATACGTCGATCGACACCGAGGCCTGAGGTTAGCCCGTTTCCGCGGACAAGTTCGTGCCAGGGCGGCGCGGTTCGACAACAATAACACCTCCTCGAAGACGGCGGGGGCTGGTAGGCAGCGCTGAGTGGCGACGCTGGCGGTTGTACCAGACCTCGATCCTTCCTCGAAGATCGCGGTCCTGGCCGCGGCTCGGCTCGGCCAGACTTGTGCGTCGGCGACTCGGCCTTGAGGGTCGAGAAGAAGCTCTCAGCCATGGCGTTGGCGAGGCACGCGCCGGCCCGGCTCATCGAGACGGTCACACCCGAGCAGCGAGTATGATAGGCCGCGGCGGTGTACTGGCAGCCGCGATCGGTGTGGTGGACCAGACCTGCGCCGGGGCGTCGCCGCTCGAGGGCCATCGTCAGCGCGTCGAGCGCCAGTTCGGCACGCAGGTGGTCGGCCATCGCCCAGCTGACCACGCGCCGGAGTGGGCATCGAGCAGCACCGCGAGGTACAGCCGCCCTCCCACGTCGCGACGTACGTGATGTCGCCGAGCCAGAGGCGATTTGGCGCCGGTGCTGTGAAATCGCGCGCCACCAGATTCGGGGCGGGGGCGTGGGCCGGGTCGGCGACCGTGGTACGCACCCGCCGCCGGCGGTGGCAGCCGACGAGCCCGGCGGCGCGCATCAGGCGGGCGACCCGCTTGCTGGCGCAACGGGTGCCCTGCGCCCGCAACGGTCGCACGCGCGGCGCGCCGTAGGTCCGGCGGCTGCGCGTGGCCGGCGGCGATCTGCGCCGCCAGCGCCTGTCGGCGGTGGTCCGCGCCGCGCGGCGCGGCGTAGTAGGCCGAGCGCGCCACCGCAAGCACTCGGCACAGGAGAGCGGATATTCGGCTCCGCGTGGATGAACCGCGGCTCACCGGGTCTCCTTCGCGAAGTAGGCTGCGGCTTTTCGCAGGACTGCTGCAGGACTTGACCTCCCGGCGCAGGCGGCGCTTCCTCGCGCTCGTCGGTCGAGCTCGCTGGCCGCCCGCGCCCCTCATCGGCGTCGCCTGCCGGCCAATGGCGCAGCGCCTCGGACGAGACTCCCAGGTCGGCAGCGAGGGCGGGGGATTTATCGCTGCCCCGGGCGAGGTGCACAGCCTCCGCGCGGAACTCCGGCGGGCTACAACGCGGCATCGACCTGCGTCCCGGCCCAATCATCAGGTGTCCGTGGGGCCAACCGCGTCCTGGTCACCTCGCAGTACAGCGGCTACCCGCACACGGGCGACGGCTCCGGAGGTGCGCCGCGTCTGCCACCAGCTGCGCTCCACCGCGATCGAGAACTTCAACGGCCAGTTCAAGGGTATCTTCGACGTGCGGGGCGCAGTGCCGACCAAAGGGCTGACCAACACCCGCCGCTTCGCCCTCGGCGCGGTCCTCGTCTACCAACTGACGCTGTGGCACCGCCACGAGCAGGGGCTGGACCTCCGCGTGGGCCTCGCTCCGTTCCTCAAGGCGGCATGAGGAATTACGACCGGGCCTCGATTAACCGGCCAGCACGGCGGAGAGCGCCGCTTCCTCGGCCGCGGCATCCTGGATCGGGACCTGGGTGATCAGGAGGTCGTCCACCCCGGCGGCCTGGATGGCGGCGAGCCGGTCGCGGACGGCGGCGGCGTCACCGGAGACGATCAGGGTATCGAGCAGGGCGTCGGGGAGGGTGTTGTCGGCGCCGATCGGGAAGCCCGCGTCGGCGAACATGTTGCGGTAGAAGGGGAGCCGCGCGTACGGCGCGAACTGCGCGCGCGCGGTGTCGCGGACCAGCGCGCGCGGTCGGTGTGGAGCGCGACCGGGACGTGGCCGACGAGCGCGGGGACGGGGCGGGCGGCGGCCCGCGCCCCCGCGCGCAGGGCGGGGAGGGCCGTGCCGACGAGGTAATCGACCGGGCAGATCCAGGAGATCGCGCCATCGGCGATCTCGCCCGCGAGGTGGAAGGCGTTGCTCCGCAGCGCGGAGATCAGGATCGGGACCCGCGGCGGCGCGACCCCCGCCGGGATCTCGGCCTGGACGCGGTAGTACTCGCCCGTGAACGTGCTGCGCCCTTCCCAGAGGAGATCGCGCAGGACCGCCACGTACTCGCGCAGGTGGTCGAGCGGCTTGCCCATCGGCAGGCCGAACGCGCCTTCGATCGTCGGGCGGTGGCTGGGGCCGACGCCGAGGCGGAAGCGGCCGGGCGCGAGGTCGGCGAGGACGAGCGCCTGCGAGACCAGCTTGATCGGGTGGATCGGGTAGGTCGGGACGATCGAGGTGCCGAGGCCGACGCGCGCGGTGCGGACGGCGGCGGCGGCGAAGAGGGTGACGGCGTCGGCGGCCGCGCCGCCGACCGTCGACCAGACGGCGGGGACGCCGCGCGCCTCGGCCCGCTCGATCGCGGCGAGGGCGTCTTTGGGGTCCTGGCGCGGGATGACCAGTCCGGCGGTGAGTTGGGGCATGATGTTCTCCTCCAGCTCGTGTCCGATCGGGGCGCCCGTGCGGGGCGTTGGCCGGGGTGGGTTGGAGACGCGCCCCGGCGAGACCGGTGACCAGCCCCGATCCCGCGCGGGCGGGCGGGGGTCACCTGGGGGAGCAACGGCGGGCCACCGGGTGATATTCCGCGGGGCGACCGCCGCGCGCGGCCGGTGCGGCGACGACCGGAGGAAAGCGCGGGAGGATGGGCTGGAGGTCGCTGAGCGACCGTAGGGCGATCCAGGGGTGAAGACGGCGGGCGATCCTTGCGGGGAGCCCGCCGTCCGGGTTATGGCGGGACCGGCGGGGCTAGGGGCGGTCCCCGCTGGCGGCGCCCGACCCGCGGGTCTGGTGCTCGGGGGATGCGCCGTTGTCGGCGGGGTCGCCGGCCAGCAGCCGCAGCATCCGCTCGATGTGGGCGGCGCAGCCGGCCGCCGCCCCGCGCTCGAGTTCGGCGTCGAGGCGCGCTTGCAGGGCGAGCAGTTCCTGGCGCAGCGCGAGGAGCATCTGCAGGCCGCTGAGGTTGAGGCCGTACTGTTCGACCGTGCCGATCAGGTGGCGCAGTTGCTCGATGTCCGCCGCCGAGTAGAGCCGTCGCTTGCCCTCGGTGCGGGTGGGGCGCAGGAAGCCGGCGCGCTCGTAGTTGCGCAGCGTCTGCGGGTGGACATCGAGCAGCCGCGCCGCCACGCTGATGACATAGACCGGGGTTTGCTCGGGCATCGCTCGTTCCTCGTGCCGACTGCCTGGCGAAGAAACCTTCCCAAAACTCTATATGGGTAATGATAATCTTTGATAACACGGTTGTCAACTTGCGCGGCGGGCCGGCGGCGCTGGCGGGCGGTTTGCAGCGGGGCGCGGACATGGTAGCGTTCGCGGGCGCGGCGACCGGCGCCGCGCGACAGGGGCAGGCGAGGGCGAGGAGGATCGGTGGCGAAGGCGGCGGGCGACGCGGGGTCGGGCGGGGCGGCGGGGACGATCCCGTCGCCGGCGGAAGTGCTGGGGTACCCGGTCGGGGAGGCGCGCAAAATCCCCGACTGGCCGCTGATGGTCGACTACTTCGGGCGGCTGGCGGCGGCGTCCGACCGGGTCGAGGTCGAGGAGTTGGGGCGGACGACCGACGACAACCCCTTCATCCTGGTGACGATCTCGGCGCCGGAGAACCTGGCGCGGCGCGAGGAGTTGCGCGCGATCGTCGGGCGGCTCTGCGATCCGCGGGCGACCGCGCCGGAGGAGGTCGAGGGGCTGGTGGCGGCGGGGAAGAGCGTGGCGCTGCTCCTCTGTACGCAGCACTCGAACGAGCTGGGCGCGGCACTGATGGCGCTCGAGCTGGCACACCAGCTGGCGACCGGCGACGACGCGGCGACGCGCGAGATCCTCGAGAACACCATCACCCTGATCGTGCCGTGCGCCAACCCCGACGGCCACCGGATGATCGTCGAGTGGTACGGGAAGTACCTCGACACGCCCTACGAGGGGCAGGGGATGCCCTGGCTCTACCACCGCTACGTCGGGCACGACAACAACCGGGACTGGTTCATGCTGACGCAGGCGGAGACGCGGCTGGTCGCGGCGCTGCACAACCGCGAGCACCCGCAACTGGTCTTCGACATGCACCAGATGTACCGCGACGGGGCGCGCTTCATGGTCCCACCGTTCATCGACCCGCTCGACCCGAACCAGGACCCGACGATCCAGCAGGGGTTCGCCGAGCTGGGGACGGCGATCGCCGCGCGGCTGACGGCGGCGGGGAAGGCGGGGGTGGCGACGCACATCATCTTCGACAATTATTCGCCGTCGCTCTCCTACGGCAACTACCACGGCAGCGTCGATCTGCTGAGCGAGGCGGCGTCGTGCAAGCTCGCCACGCCGATCGAGCTGGACGAGGACGACCTGAAGGAGAAGCGCGGGTTCGACCCGAAGCGGCGGAGCTGGAACCAGCCGCTCCCCTGGGAGGGGGGCGCCTGGACCCTGCGCGACATCGTGGAGTACGACACGATCGCGGCGCGGGCGTTCCTGGAGCACGCGGCGAAGTACCGGGCGCGCTGGCTGCGGGACTTCCACGGGATCATGCGGCGCGCGGTCGAGCGCCCGAAGCCGCCGTTCGCCTTCCTGATCCCGGAGCGGCAGTACGACCCGCTCACCGCGGCGGAGCTGCTGGAGACGCTGGGGCGCGGCGCGGTCGAGGTGGCGGAGGCGACCGCGCCCTTCACCGCCGACAGGGTGCCCTACGAGGCCGGCACGCGGATCGTCCCGCTGCGGCAGCCGGCGGGCAATTTCGCCAAGACGCTGCTCGAAGTGCAGCACTACCCGGACCTGCGCCTCTACCCGGAGGGGCCGCCGCAGCCGCCCTACGACATCGCGGGGCACACGCTGCCACTGCAGATGGGGGTGGCGGCGGTGCAGGTCGCCGAGCCGTTCACCGCCGAGACGCGGCCGCTGGGGGGCGGCGGGCGCCCGGCGGGGAGCGTCGAGGGGGAGGGGCAGTACGGCTACGCGATCGCGCCGGCCGCGAACCGGGCCGCGCTCGCCCTCAACCGAATCCTGGCGGCGGGGTTCCGGGTCTACCGCAACCGCGAGCGGCTGGCCGCCTTCGGGCTGCCGCCGGGCGCGGTCCTGGTCCCGCGCGCCGAGGGGATCGACGAGGCGGTCCGCGCGCTGGCGGCGGAGACGGGGCTGGAGGTGCGCGGGCTGGAGGAGCCGCTGGAGACGGCGGGGTTCTTCGAGCAGACGGCCCCGCGGCTCGGCCTCTACCAGAGCTGGAAGCCGGCGATCGACGAGGGCTGGTGCCGGTTCATCCTGGAGGAGTACGGGTTCGGCTCCACCACGCTGCACGACGCCGACGTGAAGGCGGGGGGGCTGGCGGCGCGCTTCGACACGATCGTCCTGCCGCAGCAGTCGCGCGAGGACTTGCTGGAGGGGAACAAGGAGAAGAACGAGTACAAGGAGCCGTACCCGCCCGAGTACGTCGGGGGGCTGGGCGAGGTGGGGCTCGGGGCGCTGCGGGAGTTCGTGGCGGCGGGCGGGACGCTGGTGGCGCTCGACGCGGCCTGCGAGGCGGTGATCAAGGGGTTCTGGCTGCCGGTGCGGGACGTGCTGGAGGGGGTCGACCGCAAGGAGTTCTACTGCCCCGGCTCGCTGCTGCGGATCCTGGTGGACGGTCGGCACCCGCTGGGGTGGGGCCTGCGGCGGGAGGAGACGGCGGTCTTCATCAACAGCCCGGCGTTCGAGATCGCGGCCGGGGGGGAGGGGGCGGCGGTGGCGCGCTACCCGCTGAGCGACCCGAACCTGAGCGGCTGGATCCTGGGGGCGCAGCACCTGGCGGGGAAGGCGGCGCTGGTGGAGGCGCCGCTCGGCGAGGGGCGGGTGGTGCTGGTCGGCTTCCGCCCGCAGTTCCGGGCGCAGGCGCGCGGGACGTACAAGGTGCTGTTCAACGCGATCTACCGCGGGGCGCTGCGGGAGGCGGGGCAGTAGGGCGGTTCGCGCGATGGTTGAGCAAGGACCGGGGCGGGGCTTGGGCGTCCAGTTGAACGCCCCTACGGATGACGCCGAGGCGGAACGCAACCATTTCGCGAACCACTGTAGTACTCTAGTTTCCGCTAACTGGGTGGCATCAGGGGGGTACCCATTGGTAGAGTGCGGGTGCTGACGCCGTGCTCTACCGCAGGTTCCCCGATGCCGGAAGCAGTCTATCGCATCCTGACCCTCCTATGCCTGCTGGTGGTGGCGTGCCCGATCGGGACGAACCTGGGCTTGCTGCACCTGCTGTGGATGCTGGTGAGCGGGCGGCTGCTCGCCGCGCGCGCGCGGTGGTGCCGGGGCTGAGCGAGTGCGGCTTGGCCGCGCCGGCGACGCGGCGGGCCTGGGCGGCGCTGGGGCAGGGCGGCTGGAGCAGCGCGGCGTTGCTGGCCCGCTGGGCCGCGGTGCTGGAGGGGGAAGGGCGCTGGCAGGCGCACGCGCATGGGGGCTACCGCCCGGTGGCGGTCGACGTCACCGGCTTCTGGCGCCCGCGGCTCCGGGGCTGTCCGACCACCCATTACCACGGCGCCGCGGGGAAAGCCCTCCCCGCCATCCCGCTCATCGCCCGCGTGGGCAGCGTCGGGGGCCAGCGCCTGGCCTGCCCGCCGGCGTGCGTGCGGGCGGACGCCGGGGACCCGCGCGCCAGCACGCACGCGCGCCTGCTCGTGGGCGAGGCGGTGCGGCGGTGCGCGCCCGACGACGCGCTGGTGCTGGACGGCGGGTTCGGGGTGGCGCTGCTCCAGGAGGCAGGGGCGACCCGGTACGTGGTGCGGCTCGCCAAGAACTGCACCGCCCGGCGGGCCACCCCGCCGCCGTACGACGGGCGCGGGCGCCCGCCACCCGCGGGCGGATCGTCCGCCCCTTGCCCCCGCACCTACCGCGGCCGCGCCATCCCCGCCACCGTGCCCGACCGGGTCGAGACGTGGCGCGAGGACGGCGCCCTCCTGCGCGCCGAGCGGTGGACCGACCTGGTGCGGCCGGAGGCGGCCGCCGCCAGTCCCACCTTCACCATCGTCGCCCTCCACGACCCCCGCCACCGCGAGCCGTTGGTGCTCGCGACCTCCCTGCCCGTGCCGCCGCGCGCGCTGCGCGCCCTCTATCGCGACCGCTGGCCCGTCGAACAACTGCCGCTGGCGGCAAGCGAGATGCTCGGGGCCAGCCGCCAATTCGTCCACGCCCCCGAGACCTGCCAGCGCCTCCCGGAACTGGCGCTGCTCGCCGGGGCGGTGCTGTCCTACGCGGCGGCGACCGCGCCCGCCGTCCCCACCGGCTTCTGGGACCGCCGGCCCCAGCCGACCCCCGGCCGGCTGCGGCGCCCTCCTGGCGCGCACCCCGTTTCCGCGACTTCCCGCTCCCCGCCCGGCTTCGCGAAAAAGCGCCCCTCACCGCCCACCTGCCGAAGGGCTTCTGGGGCCAACGCCGACGCCAGTCGCCCGCGTCGGCTACGCCGAGCGCACCTGACCAGGCGATCTCCCTGGACGTAGCGGCCTGAGTTAGCGGAAACCTAAGGTCACACACTACTTGCGGATATGCGGTAGGCTGTCGGGAGAAGGCGGGGGCGACGGAATAACCGGTGGCGATCCCCGTCCCGGCAGCGGGCTCTGCACGCTACCGAGGTCACGAGGCAGAGAAGACCGCGCACCCAACGGCGCCTCTCCTCCAACGCATGAGGCAGTGCGGGCGGCCGAATGCCGGGCCGTCGGGCAGCGGAACGGTTGTCGGGCGTCGCGGACAGGGCAGCGTCGGCGGCGCATGGAGTACCAACGCGATGAACGCGCCGGGCGACGGGCGGCGGTCGCTCCACACCCCCGCCGGGGAGTTCCCGCTGCACGAGTACCACCTCCGCCTGGCCGGGCGGGCCTGGGCCATCCTGCACACCGGCGGCGTCCTGTCCCGCGAGGACGAGTCGCGGTTCCTCGGCGAGCTGCGGGAGCGCCTCCCCTACGGCGTCGCCCTCTGGCCCGCCGCCATCGCCCTCGCCCACGAGGTGGCCTCCCGCGCCGACGCGTTCCGCGACCGGCGGGTGCTGGAACTCCGGGGCCGGCACGGGGCTGCCCGGCATCGTCGCCGCCTCGCTCGGCGGGCGCGTGGTCCAGACCGACCGCGACGCGCTGGCGCTGTCCGTCTGCCGGCGCAATGGCGCGCGCAACGGCGCCCGGACGATCGAATACCGCCAGGTGGACTGGGCCGAGTGGGACGACCACGGGCGCTACGACTGGATCCTCGGCTCGGACATCCTCTACGGCGAGACGACGCACCCCCACCTGCGCCGGATCTTCGCGGCCAACCTCGCCCCAGGGGGCGGGTCCTGCTCACCGACCCCTTCCGGGCCGCGAGCCTCCCCCTGCTGGAGGCGCTGGAAGCAGACGGCTGGGCGGTCTCGCTGAGCAAGTGGAGCGTGGGGAGGGGCGGCCATGCGCGCCATCGGACTCTTCGAGCTCGCGCCACCCCAGTAACGCGAGCGCCTCGGGCGCGGCGCGCTTCCCACACCGCTCCCGCCGGCACCGGTGGCACGGCTTGCGGGCCCCGCCGCCTCCCGCCTGCGCTCTCCTGGCGCGATGGCATGGCCTGTGCTCAGTCCGCGATGGGCCGTGCCGGCGGGGCCACGATCAGCGAGAGGGCGAGCGATGGACGAGACGCGCGGAGCGACCGGACAGTCGCCGGTGGAGACCGGGGCGGACGCCGCCGGGCAGGGCGCTGCGGGGGACGGTCGGTGGCGCTATCCCGCTCAGCCCCGAGGCGCGGGCCGAACTCGACGCGGCGACCGAGCGCATCCTCCAGGACGAGCAGGACGCGCAGATGCGGCGGGTGGCCTCCGGGGAGATCGGGACCAAGACCGACCCCGCCAGCGACGAGCCGCGCCGCAGCTTCGCCGGCGAGTAGCCCCGGCCCGCGCCCCGGCGGCCTGCCGCGCCCGGTCGCCGGGACCCGACACCGGTGTAGCGGTACTTTGTGGATTTCGGATGAACGGGCGGAAATGGGCTGGCGAGGGCCGCCAGTTCGGGCATGAAGCGCGAGTACGTACGACCTACGTCGCGGTCCGACGACGACCGACTGTGGTCGTTTCACCGAAGTCTACAAAGTACCGGTAGGGCGGTTCGCGAGAGGTTGCGCCGCTGGTGATCACGCGGGGTGGGGGCGTTCGGTTGAACGCCCCGATCCTTGCCGTAGCACCGGCTCAACCATGACGAGAACCGCTGTACCCTTCACCCCCCTCCATGCTTGGCACAGATATTGCCCTTGATAGGCGGCCCGGCCAGTTGAGCGCGACCGTGAACCGGCCGCGCCCGGATCGGGCGCGTTGATCGTACGCTCCACCTGAGGTCTGCTTGGAATTTCTCACCGGCTTCGAGAGTACCTATCTGCCGCTGCACGACACTGACGTGCTGCGCCTGACGCGGCACGACGAGCGCTGGCGCGACGATCTGCGCCTCGTGCGCGAGACCGGCATCCACCGGCTGCGCTACGCGATCCCCTGGCACCGCATCGAGCGCGAGCGCGGCCGGTACGACTGGGCCTGGACCGACGAGGTGCTGGCGGGCCTGCGCGAGCTGGGCCTGACCCCGATCGTCGACCCGATCCACCACACCTCCTTCCCGCGCTGGCTGACCGACGGCTTCCTCAACCCCGACTTCCCGGCGGCCTACGCCGAGTTCTGCGCCGCGTTCGCCGCGCGCTTCGGGTGGGTGCGCGAGTTCACCGTCTTCAATGAGCCGACCCCGACGACCGTGCTCTGCACCGAAATCGGCGCGTGGTACCCCGCGCGCCCCGGCCCGGAGGCCTTCTTCCGCATGGCGGTCAACGTCGCGCGCGGGATTTGCGCCGCCACCGCCGCGATCCGGGCCGTCCAGCCCGCCGCGCGCTTCATCCACGTCGACACCGCCGAGGCGCATGGCGCGAGCGACGCCGCGGCCGAGGAGTTAGCCTGGTTCCTCAACCAGCGGCGCTTCCTCATCCACGATCTGATCCTCGGGCGCGTCGACCGGGCGCACCCGTTGTACGACCGCCTGGCCGGTTACGCGAGCGTCGGCGAGCCGGACCTGCGCTGGTTCCGCGAGCACGCGGCGCGCATCGACGTGCTCGGGCTCGACTACTATCCCCACTGCGAGCACCAGTTCCACCAGGGCGGCTCGGTCTGCCCCAGCCTGGCCCCGCTCGGCTTCGCCGCCATCGCCCGCCAGTACTGGCGGCGCTACCGCCTGCCGCTGATGCTGACCGAGACGAACATCCGCGGCTACGTCACCGATCACATCAGTTGGCTCAAGTACATGGTCGAGCAGTGCGAGGAACTGATCGCCGAGGGGATCCCGTTTGAGGGCTTCACCTGGTTCCCCTTCATCGACTCCACCGACTGGGACTCGCTGCTGAACGCGCCGGACGGCCACATCGACCCGGTCGGCCTCTACCGCCTGGAGGAGGGGACGCTGGCGCGGCGCGAGTCGGAGCTGACCAGGCTCTACCGCGGCCTGGCGCGCGGGGAGCTGCGCGCGGCCGACCTGCCCGCCTACCGCTTCCTGACCCCCGTCTCCGAACAACTGGCCGGCTTCCGCCCCCAGTGGGCCGGCTGGGACTGGCGCCGGCCGAACCTGGCCGAGCTGCCGGAGTGGGCCTGGCCCGAGGTCTTCGGCGAGGCCACGCACGTCTATGCCGGCCGGCGGCTGCCCGGCGGCGCGATCGGCTGAGCCGCCCCGCTCCCTCACCCAACCCGGCCACCCGCGGCGCGGAAAGAACCGGCGCCGGCAGCCATAATTCAACCGGATCCGCCTCGAACGTACCCCCTCCCCCAGTATTAGAGGAGGGGCCACCACCCCTAGCGCGGGCGGGCGATCTCGGCGTTGAGTTGGCGGCCGCGGATCGTCGTGCGCGCCAAGGCCGCGACGACCCGCCGCGCCTCCTCCTGCGGCACCTCGACGAAGGCGTAGGTGTCGAAGAGATCGATCACCCCGATCGCCNAGGGGGAGCAGGACCGCGCCATCGCGCCAGCCTTCCGAATAGGCCGCCGGCCATCCCCCGCACCGCTCCTCCGAGGATTGGAGGCCGGGGGGCGCACCCCGCGCGACCGGCGGCGCCACTCGAAAGCGCATGCGCCCCGCACAGTAGACGCCTTGCGCGATCCGGCCGACCGCGTACAATGGCGGCATCGCGGCGGGGCGGGACAACGAGGGGGGGCGCATGCGGCGGCACACCAGCGTCGGGATCGAGGGGGAGCGGTTCCTGATCGACGGGCGGCCGACCTACGCGGGGCGGCGCTACCGGGACTGGCCGATCGAGGGGCTGCTCCTCAACTCGCGGATGGTCCAGGCGATCTTCGACGACCGCAACCCGGCGACCCGCGACCGCTGGGCCTACCCCGATACGGGGGGGTGGGACCCGGAGCGCAACGTGGCCGAGTTCCTCGCGATGCTCCCGGAGTACCGGGCGCACGGCCTGCTGGCGGTGACGCTGAACCTACAGGGCGGCTCGCCGGAGGGCTACAGCAAGGCGCAGCCCTGGGTCAACACCGCCTTCGGGCCAGACGGCGCGCTCGATCCGGCCTACCTCGACCGCCTGGCGCGGGTGCTCGACCGGCTCGACGAGCTCGGGATGGTGGCGATCCTCGGCCTCTTCTACTTCGGCCAGGACGAGCACCTGCGCGACGAGGCGGCGGTGCGGCGGGGCCTCGACAACGCGGTCGGCTGGGTCCTCGACCGGGGCTACACCAACGTCATCATCGAGGTCAACAACGAGACCAATATCCCCAGGTACGAGCACGAAATTCTCCAGCCGGGGCGGGTCCACGAGCTGATCGTGCAGGCGCAGGCCCGGACCGCTGGCGGCCGCCGCCTGCTGGTCGGGACGAGCTACGGCGGGGGGCGCGTCCCGGACGACAGCGTGATCGCCGTCTCCGACCTGGCGCTCTTGCACGGCAACGGTGTGACCGACCCGGCGCGCATCGGCGAGATGGTGCGGCAGACGCGCGCCCTGCCGTCCTACCGGCCGATGCCGATCGTCTTCAACGAGGACGACCACTTCGCCTTCGACCGGCCCGAGAACAATTTCCTGGTCGCCCTCGCGCATTATGCCTCCTGGGGCTTCTTCGACCCCGGCCCCGGCGCGGGCGGCGGCGGGGCGCGCTCCGATTATGTCGAGGGCTACCAGAACGTGCCGGTCAACTGGGGGATCAACACCGACCGCAAGCGCGGGTTCTTCGGGCTGCTGCGCGAGATCACCGGCGGGGCGGCGGGGGGTGGCGCGGCGGACGATCCGGCGCCGCCGTCGTCCGGGTAGGGGCAGGCCCCCGTGCCTGCCCGCCCGGCCCGTCAGCGATGCGGACGGTCGGGCGATGGCGTGGGCCGGCCCAACGCGTTGCCCGACCTGCGACGCCGGTGGTCGGCCAGGCGGGCAGGCACGGGGGCCTGCCCCTACCAGACCGCCATAGGGTGCGCGACGATGGAGGATTGGCCGTGAAGATCACCGATCTCAGGCTGCGGCAGGTCACGGGGACGATGCGGCACGAGGGCGCATTCTGGGAGGAGCGGCTGATCCAGCCGCTCGATGTCTACCCGGAGCACCGCGCCCTGACCGCGCGCGCGAACATGCCCGGCTGGCGCCACGACGCGGAGGGGGATCTCCCGATCACGGCGGTCTTCGTGCAGGTGGAGACCGACGAGGGGGCGATCGGCATCGGCGGGCCGATCACGCACGAGGTCGCCTACATCATCGACCGCCAGTTCCGGCACCTGCTGGGGGGCGAGGACCCGCGCGCGACCGAGCGGCTGTGGGACAAGATGTACCGCCAGGCGGTCCACGGCCGCAAGGGCGCGACGATGATGGCGATCAGCGTCCTCGATTGCGCGCTGTGGGACCTGCGCGGGCGCTGGGCCGGGCAGCCGGTCTACCGCCTGCTCGGCGGGCCGGTCCGGACGACGATCCCCGCCTACGCCAGCGCGCTCGGCTTCGCGATCGAGCCGGAGCGGGTGGCGGCGCGGGCGCGGGAATTCGTCGCGCAGGGTTACCGGGCGACCAAGTGGTTCGTCCGCGACGGGCCGACCGACGGGCGTGAGGGCATCCGCCGCAACGTCGCGCTGGTGCGGGCGCTGCGCGAGGCGGTCGGGCCGGACGTGGACATCATGATCGACGCCTGGATGAGCTGGGACGTGCCGTACACGCTGCGCATGGCGGAGATGCTGGCCGAGTACGACCCGCGCTGGATCGAGGAGCCGGTGCTGCCCGACAAGGTCGACGCCTACGCGGCGATCCGCGGGCGCTCGCGCGTGCCGATCGCCGGCGGGGAGCACGAGTACACCCGCTGGGGCCTGAAGGGGCTGATGGACGCCGGGGCGGTGGACGTGCTGCAGCCCGATATCTACTGGGCGGGGGGCATCTCCGAACTGGTGAAGATCTGCGCGCTGGCCTCGGCCTACGACCTGCCGGTGATCCCGCACGGGCACTCCACCCCGGCGACCGCGCACCTGATCGCGGCGATGCCGGTCACGCTCTGCCCGCTCCTGGAGTACCTGATCAAGTGGAACGCGATCCACCAGTTCTTCCTCGCCAGCCCGCTCCAGCCGGTCGACGGCGTCGTGACGGTGCCGGACAGCCCCGGCCTGGGGATGGACCTGGACCCGGCGAAGATCACGGACGAGCGGGAGTTGCGGTGGGACGGCTAGGGCGTGGGGGTACGCCCTCACCCCCGCCGCCTGCGGGCGGCACCCCCTCGCCCAATGCTGGGCGAGGGGGGGGCAATCTCAGGGGCCAAGCTCAACGGACTACTACGGTGCGGGGAATGGGGCGTGGGTCGTAGGCAGGGGAGGGTGTCGTGGCGGCGTACGTGATCGTGGACGTGGAGGTGACCGACCCGGAGGGGTTCGCGGCGTACCGCGAGGGGGCGCCGGCGACGGTGGAGCGGTACGGCGGGCGCTATGTCGCGCGCGGCGGGCGGATCGNAGACGGCGGCGGGCAACGGGCGGGCGGCGAACGGGAGTGGCGGCGCGACCGCCGTGGCGACCCGCGAGCGCCCGCCCGAGGCGGACACGGCCCGGCCGGCGTTCGTCGCGGCGGGGGACGTGGCGCGGGTCGTCGGGGCGGCGCGGCTGGCGCGCAGCATCCGCGAGTACGGCCACCTGGCGGCGGACATCGACCCACTCGGGGCGCCGCGCCCCGGCGACCCGATGCTCGACCCGGCGACCCACGGGATCAGCGAGGCGGACCTGGCGGCGCTGCCGTCCAGCATCGTCTGGCGCACGGCCGGCCCGGAGGCGGGCAACGCGCTCGACGCGATCCGCCGACTGCGCGCGATCTATTCCGGCACGATCGGCTACGATTACGACCACGTCCAGGACTTCGAGGAGCGCGCCTGGCTGCGCGAGGCCGCGGAGTTCGACCGCTTCCGCCCGCCGCTGGCGCCGGACGAGCGGCGCGATCTCCTGCGGCGCCTCAGCGAGGTCGAGGGCTTCGAGCGGTTCCTGCACGCCACTTTCCAGGGGCAGAAGCGCTTCTCGATCGAGGGGAGCGATGTCCTGGTGCCGATGCTCGACGCGCTGATTCACGCCGCGGCGGAGGCCGGCACGCGCGAGGTACTGATCGGGATGGCGCACCGCGGGCGGCTCAACGTCCTGGCGCACAACCTCGGCAAGCCCTACGCCAGGATCTTCTCCGAGTTCCACCACGCGCCGAACAAGGAGCTGGTGCCGTCGGAGGGGTCGAGCGGCGTCACCGCCGGCTGGACCGGCGACGTGAAGTACCACCTGGGGGCGCGGCGGACGGTGCGCGAGGGGGACCTGACGACGGTGCAGGTGACGCTGGCCCACAACCCCAGCCACCTCGAATTCGTCAACCCGGTCGTGCAGGGCTTCACGCGCGCCGCGCAGGACCGGCGCGACCGGCCGGGCGAGCCGCCGCAGGAGATCGCCCGCGCGCTGGCGGTGACGATCCACGGCGACGCCGCCTTCCCCGGCGAGGGGGTGGTCGCCGAGACGCTGAACCTCTCGCGGCTGCGCGGCTACCAGACCGGCGGGACGCTCCACATCATCGTCAACAACCAGATCGGCTTCACCACCGGGGCGGAGGAGGCGCGCTCGACCCTCTACGCGAGCGACCTCGCCAAGGGGTTCGAGATCCCGATCGTCCACGTCAACGCCGACGACCCGGAGGCCTGCCTGGCGGCGGCGCGGCTGGCACACGCCTACCGCGAGCGGTTCCGCAAGGATTTCCTGATCGATCTCGTCGGCTACCGGCGCTGGGGGCACAACGAGGGGGACGAGCCGTCCTTCACCCAGCCGCGCCTCTACGCCCGGATCGCCGAGCACCCGACCGCGCGCGCGCGTTACGCCGAGCGGCTGATCGCCGAGGGGGTCGTCGGGGCGGAGGAGGTGGAGGCGCTGGGCCGCGAGGTGCGGGAGCGGCTGCAGCGGGCGCAGGAGGAGGTGGCCGCCGGGCAGATCCCAGAGGAGCAGGCGACGCTCAAGGAGGCGCCGCCGCTGAGCGAGTTCGCGACCGCCGTGCCGGCGGAGGAGTTGCGCGAGCTGAACGAGGCGCTGCTGGCGCGGCCCGCGGGCTTCAACCCGCCGCCGCGCCTGGAGCGCCAACTTGCCCGCCGCCGCGAGGCGCTGGACCGGGAGGGGGGCGTCGACTGGGCGCTGGCCGAGACGCTGGCCTTCGCCTCGATCCTCGCCGACGGCACGCCGATCCGGCTGACCGGGCAGGACAGCGAGCGCGGCACCTTCAGCCAGCGCCACCTGGTGCTGCACGACCCGGAGACCGGCGCTGAGCACACGCCGCTGCAGGCGCTGCCGCGGGCGCGGGCCTCCTTCGCGGTCTACAACAGCCCGCTCTCGGAGGCGGCGGTGCTGGGCTTCGAGTACGGCTACTCGGTCCACGCGCCGGAGACGCTGGTCCTGTGGGAGGCGCAGTTCGGCGACTTCGCCAACGCCGGCCAGGTGCTGATCGACCAGTTCATCGTGGCGGCGCGGGCCAAGTGGCAGCAGCGGCCGGGGCTGGCGCTGCTGCTGCCGCACGGCTACGAGGGGCAGGGGCCGGAGCATTCGAGCGGGCGCCTCGAGCGTTTCCTGCAACTGGCGGCGGAGGACAACCTGCGGGTCGCCAACTGCACCACGGCGGCGCAGTACTTCCACCTGCTGCGCCTCCAGGCGGCGACGCTCGGGGTCGCGCCGCGCCCGCTGATCGTGATGACCCCGAAGAGCCTCTTGCGCCACCCGCGGGCCGGGTCGAGCCTGGCCGACCTGGCGGAGGGCGGCTTCCGGCCGGTCCTCGACGACGCCGGGGCGGCGGGGCGGCGCGAGGCGGTCGAGCGGCTGGTCCTCTGCAGCGGCAAGGTGGCGGTCGACCTGACGACGACGGCGCTCGAGCGGGCGGAGCAGGTCGATTGGGTCGCGGTCGCGCGCCTGGAGCAGCTCTACCCCTTCCCGCGGGCGGCGCTCGAAGCGGTCATCGCCGGCTACCCGAACCTGCGCGAGATCGTCTGGGCGCAGGAGGAGCCGCGCAACGCCGGCGCGTGGGGCTACGTCGCGCCGCGGCTGGGCCAGCTCCTGGCGGGCGATCTGGCGCTGCGCTACCTGGGGCGGCCGGAGCGGGCCAGCACGGCGGAGGGCTCGGCGGACGTGCATGCGTGGGAGCAGGCCCGGATCGTGGAGGCCGCGTTCGGGGGCGAGCGCGCGGCGAAGCTCGAGACGCGGGGGGTGCAGGATGTCAGTTGAGATCACGGTGCCGCAGCTCGGCGAGTCGATCGTCGAGGCGACGGTGGGGCAGTGGCTCAAGCGGGAAGGCGAGCCGGTCGCGGCGGGGGACCCGCTGGTGGAGCTGGAGACCGACAAGGTCAACATGGAGGTCAACGCGGCGAGCGCGGGCGTCCTCCAGCGGATCGCCAAGCGCGCGGGGGACACCGTCGGGATCGGCGAGGTGCTGGGCCTGATCGCCGACGGCGCGGCCCAGGGCGCGGCGTTGCCGATCAGCCGGTAGGCCAGGGTGTGGACGGGGCGCTTGTAGCGCTCGACCAGTTGGGCGAAGGCGCCCTGGTCGCCGCCCACGACCCGCGCGACCAGTTGATCGTCGGTGATGGGCTCCGGGGGGGTCGCGGGGCGGGCGGCGTCCCTGGCGCCCGCGCGGACGGCCGGCAGCACGGTTGCAGTAGCGGTCGCAAAAGGTTCGGCCGGTTGCGCGTACATGATGCTTCCTCCCCAGACACGAGCGTTTGGCGGTCCCGGTGCGATACCGCGGCGAGCGCGGGCATGCTTGTCGTCTCTGGGACTATCTTAGGGTGGCCCCGGGTCTTTCTGTATCGAACCAATGGCGGAACTGCGTTAGCGCATTCGTCGCGCGCGGGCATCCCCCATCTGGGGGATGCCCCCTGACAAACGAGGGGGGCGCGGGCGCGTCGTCCCGACCTTCCGGGGCTTGGCCGCGCGCGGCGCGCCCGTTCGACAGCGCGGCGGGCGGCGGCTACAATTGGCCTCATTGGTGATCCGGCCCGGTGTGGGCCGCGACGATGAGCCCGCGACGATGGGCAGGATGTGAGGGAACCCGATGGCGTACGCCAATGCGACCAGGCGCCGTGTGCGCGAGAAGCACCGCCTCAGCCGGCAGAAGGCCAAGGCGAAGAAGCGGGGGATCGACACCAGCAACCCCTTCTGGCGGTTGCTGCTGAGCAAGGCGAACACCGAGACGCTGCCGGTCACGCCGCGCCAGGGTCGCCCCGCGCCGCGCTAGCGCGGCAACCGACGCGCCAATAGAGCAGCACTGCCGCGGGCAGGGGATCGTGTTCCCCTGCCCGCCGGGCTATGCGGCCGGCGTTTGCTGCCGCCGCGAGGAGACGCCGATGACCGGAGCGCCGGGGCAGGTGGGGCTGAGCCGCGACGAGCTGCGGACGGTGGCGGCGCAACTGCTGACGCTGCGGGCGCGGCAGCTCGCCGATGAGGAGGGGATCAGCGTCGAGGAGGCGAGCCAGAAGACGCCATTCGCCATGACCGAAGCGGTCCTCGAATACGTCGTGCTGCTGATCGAGGCGAACAACCGCCGCCTGGCCGAGCAGTTGGGGGCGGAGCGCTGAGGGTGGTGGGACGGGGCCGAAGGCAGAAGAGCGTAGCCCGACGCGGCCGATCGGGCCGAGCGCGCCCCGCCCTCAGCCCTCGATCCTAGCGCGGGCGCGCGACGGGGCGCCGCTCGGCCGCGCCGATCAGGTGGCCGCAGGTCTCGCAGAACCGCGCGTGGGGGGCGGCGGGCGTGCCGCAGACCGGGCAGGTCGTCGCGGTGTCGCTCACCGGCTCGGGGGTGTCCCCGGCGTGACCGTTGGTCGAGGCGCCGCCGGCCGCCGGTTGGTGGTCCGTCGAGGGGGCCTCCGACCCCTCCCCCGCGGGCGCTTCGCGCACCAGCGGGCGAGCGGGCGGGCGGGCGATGTCGATCACCCGGACGCGCGAGGGCGCGTCCGGGGCCGGGGCCGGCTCCACGGGCGCGGCCTTCCGCCTGGTCCGGACGGCCGGCGTGCCGCCGGGCGGCGTGGCGCCAGTCTCGTCGTCGCCGGCGTCGGAGGCGGGCGGGGGCGGGGGGATGAGGTCGTGCTGGGCGTCGGGGCTGGGCGCGGGGGCCTCGACGATCTCGCGGACGACGATCGGCGTGACCGGGTGAAGCACGGTCGTGTCCTGGTCGTGCTGCTCGTCACCGACGGCCGGGGCCTGTCGCCAGGGGGCGGCGGGGGCGGCGTCGCCGGGCGCGCGGTAGGCGTCGGCGGCGTAGCGCGGGGCGGCGTCGGCCTCCTGCCAGGCGAGGTCGGGCGGGTCGTAGGCGCCCTCCGGCTCGGCGTAATAGGCCGTGGCGTATTCGTCGAAGAGGGCGGGGCGGTCGCGCCAGCGCCCGATCAGGCCGGCGAGGATGCTGAGGAGGAAGAGGGCGAGCAGGGCCAGCGCCACCCAGCCGATGTAGTCGATCAGCAGCACGGCGAGGGTCGAGGCGCGCAGCGGGGAGCCCCCCTGGTCGTCGAAGAGGTGCCGCTGCATGATTCGCAGCGCGAAGCTGAGGATCAGCAGCCCGTTGCCGAGGCCGAGGAGCGCGCCGAGCAGGCGGTTGGGCCAGGAGAGGTCCGGGCGGTAGGGGAGCGTCACGCCGGCGCCGTAGCCGACGATCAGCGTCACGCCGAGGAAGAAGCCGACCGCCACCGCGAAGTTCGCGATGCGCGGGTCGAGCCCGGCCAGCGCCGCCAGGTCGCCGCCCCACGGCTGCGCCCACTCGGCGGCGAGGGCGGCGCCGAGCAGGATGCCGGCCAGGGCGATCCACTCGCGCAGGGCGCCGCGCCACAGGCCGATCGGGACGAACATGATCAGCACCAGGGCCATCAGGAGATCGAGCACCTGGGGGATGGTGAGGGCCATCAATGCCTCCGTGTCAGACCAACGCCGGGTAGGCGGTTCGCCCCCACCCCCAGCCCACCACCGACGTGGCGCGGGACGGCCGCATGCCGAGGCCCGCGCCGCCCGCCGGGCCGGACCGCTCCGGGGCGCTGCAATTCTAGCATACGGGCCGCCGGTTTAGGGGTCGAACGTCCGAACGTCGAAGGTCGAAGGTCGGGTGGGCAAAGGGCCGGGCGCGGCATCGATCCTGCGGCGGCGTTGGCGCGCGATTGCAGCCGACGCGGACCTCCGGTGGCGAGCTGGCGCCCCGCCGCAGGCCGGCGCGAGTGTCCGTGACCTTCGACCTTCAGACCTTCGACCTTCGACCCACCCGTGGAGGCAGATGCCCCTCGAACGGATCCTCGTCCCGCTCGACCTGACCGCGCCCGGCGAGGCGAAGCTGCCGGCCGTCGAGGAGCACGCGCGCGCCTTCGGGGCCGGCGTGCTGCTGCTCCATGTGCTGCCCGCGCGCCCGACGCCGCTGGCGGCGCTGCTGCCGCACCGCCGCAACGACGAGGCCGCGGCGGGCGAGGTGTCGCCGGAGGAGGCGCGGGCGCGGACCTATCTCGACGCGATCGGGGCGCGCCTGCGGGCGGCGGGGGTCGCGCCGCGGTCGCTGATCCGGTCGGGGCCGGTGGCGGCGACGGTCCTGGCGGTGGCGCGCGAGGAGGCGGCCGACCTGATCATCATCGGCCGGAACGCGCGCGGGCCGCTGTCGCGGCGCTTCCTCGGTGACATCGCCGCGGCGATCGTGGCCGGGGCGCCCTGCCCGGTCCTGCTGGTGCGCCCGGAGTTGGCGGCGCCCGCCATGTCCGAGGGCGTGCGATCGTTCACCGAGGACGCCACGCGGGCCGGGATGCTGGCGCCGCGCGCGCTCGGGCAGCGGACGGTGGACGTGGCGCGGATCATCGGCAGCGTGGGGCGGGCGGCGGAGATGGGCGCGAACTTCCGGCCGCTGCAGCCGACCCGCGCGGACGCCCAGCGGTACGGGCGCATCCGCGAGCTGGGGACGGCCGGGAGCGGCTGGCCGCCGGTCGATCTCTACAAGCTCGGCTACGGCTACTATGTCCTCGACGGCCACCGGCGGGTGGCGGCGGCGAAGGAGCATGGGCAGCCGGAGATCGAGGCGCAGGTCACCGAGTTCGTCCCGGTCGACGACGCCCCGGCGCAGCGGCTCTTCGCCGCGCGCCGCACCTTCGAGCGCGCGACCGGCCTCACCCGCGTCGGGGCGGCCCACGCCGCGACCTACGGCCGGCTGGAGGAGGCGATCCGGGCCGACGCGGCGGCGCACGGCCTCGACGACTACCGGGAGGCGGCGGAACGCTGGTACCGCGCGGTCTTCCGCCCGCTCGCCCGCCGCATCCGCGCCCTCGGCCTGAACCGCCACTTCCCCGGCGACCGCAGCGCGGACATCTTCGTCCGCGTCACCGACCACCGCCGGGCCGAGGCGGCCCGCCTGGGGCGCGAGGTCGGCTGGGACGAGGCGCTCGCCAGCTTCGCGGCGACGCCCCGGGCGGCGGGCGGCGGGCGGCAGGGGGAGGGCTGAAGGCAGAGGGCTGAAGGCGGAGGGCGGACGGCCCTCCGGATCCCCAACGCCGGGGGAGAGAAGGTGGGGTCTGGAGGGTGAGGGACGCCGACGACTGGTGGCGCATCGGCGCGGCGCGGGGCCGCCGGCGATGCCGTTGGCGGCCACGTTGCGGACCTTGCCGCTGGCCTCCAGGTGGTCTCCGACGGTGTCGATCGTGCCAGTGCCGCACTTGTAGTGGCACCCGGCGGAGATGCTCTGCCGCGTCCCGCCCGGTTGAACGAGGGCCAGGCAACCGATCGATCGGCTCGCCGGATAGTCGATTTCGGTGTGGGTGGAGGACAGCGCGCGCTCCGACCGCTTCGTCGCGACGCCGGCCGCCCCGACGAGCCTCACCGAGTGGGCGTCCTGCCCCGGCGGCTACAACCAGGCCCAACCCCAGGCTGGATCGATTCGGGGTTCGCGACTCGGTCACGAACTGGATAGTGCCGGCGGAATTGATAGGGCGTAGAACGGACGTTTAGGGACCGGGCAATCCGGAGGCGCCCGCCGCCCGCTGCCCTCCGCCCTCAGTCCCCCGCCCGCGCCCCGCGCCCGGCGGCCTCCGGGGCGACGCGGGTCTCGCGCACCAGCAGGGCGAGGGTGAGCGCCGCCGCCACGCCGATGCCGCAGAGGATCAGCGCGGTCGCCGGGGGGCCGAACGCGTCGGCGGCGGTCCCGACGACCAGCGGGCCGCCGGCCTGGCCGGCGTCGCCGATCAGGCGCCAGAAGCCGAGGAACTCGCCGACCGCGCCGGGCGGGGCAAGGTCGGCGCCGAGGGTCATCATCGTGCCGGAACCGAGGCCGTTGCCGAAGCCGATGACCGCGGCGGCGAGGAGCAGGCCGCGGTAGTCGCCGGCCAGCGGCATGATCCCCATGCCGATCGCCATCACGGTGAAGGAGGGGACGGCGGCGGTCTTGCGCCCGAAGCGGTCCATCAGCAGGCCGGCGGGGAAGAACATCGCCACGTCGAGCGCGGCGGCGAGCGAGAGGATCGTGCCGACCGCCGCCAGTTCCAGGCCGAGCGACGCGCCGTAGAGCGGGATCAGCAACTGGCGGCCGGCGCGGATCATCTGGGCGAAGATTTGCGCGACCCCGGCGGCGCTGAGGTCGCGGCGATTCTCGCGCAGCAGGGCGAGGACCAGGCCCCAGCGCACGCGGTGGCCGGGGGCGCCCTTGCCGGCGGCGCCGGTCTCGCGCACGAAGAGGGCGGCGAAGGCGGCGGTGAGCAGCCCGAGGACCCCGGCCAGGAGGAACGGCGCCGACAGGCCGAAGGCGGTGCCGACGAAGCCGCCGACCGCCGGGGCCAGCAGGTTGCCGGTGCGGTTGATGCCGCCGAAGACGGCGATCGAGCGCCCGCGCTGGGCCGGCGCCGTCACGTCGGTGATGTAGGCGTGGCGCGAGAGGCCCCAGAGGGCGGTGCCGACCCCGGCGAGGAGGCGCAGGGCCACCAGCGCCGCGACGTTGGCGGTCAGGCCGATCGCCAGCGTCGAGAGGGCCACCAGCCCGGCGCCGAGCAGCATCGCCGGCCGCCGCCCGAGCCGCCCGAGCAGCATCCCCGCCGGCACGTCGGCGACGAGCGTGCCGAGGCCCGCCGCGGCGACGATGAAGCCGATCAGCGCCGCCGACGCGCCGATCGACCCGGCGTAGTAGGGCAGGGTCGGGACCAGCAGGCCCTGCCCGAAGGCCAGCAGCGCCGTCGGCAGGTAGACCGGCAGCAGCATCGCCCCCGCCCCGTCGCGGGAGCCCCCCATGTCCCGACCCACTCCGGCCCCTCTCTCCCTCCCGCCTCGCGCGCCCCCGTTCGGGCACGCCCGCAAGGATAGCAAATGCGCGTTGTGGGTGGAACGACCGACCACCACTGGGGAGGGGGT
>JAUJMV010000017.1:65656-66893 GCA_030446685.1 Thermomicrobiales bacterium
ATAACCCCGACACCGGGACGCCACCGTCCCGGCCTTTTCCGTTTGCCCGACAACTGGCGCAAGACCGGCCCGACCCCGGACGACCTGGACGGCGGTTGACCCCCGCGCGCGTCCGGCGCGTCCGCCTGCCCGCGCGCCCGCGCGCCGCCGCCCTTTCTCGACTCGCTCGCGCTGACGAGACGGCCCGCCGCGGCGGGGGAGGGAGGACGGTGATTCGGGCATGGCGGTACTCGCAGGGTCCCGGCTGGAGTGCGTCCGGGGCAAAGACGCGTTCACGATCGACGCGGCCGGCATCGCGGCGCTGGCGCGGGGCAGGGCGGGGGTCCTGCTGGACATCGGGACCGGTGACGGGCGCTACCCGCTGCAGGTCGCGCGGACGCGGCCGGACTGGCTGGTGATCGGCCTCGACGCCTGCCGCGAGGGGCTGCGCGAGGGGTCGCGCCGGGCGCCACGCGGCGGCAACGCGATCTTCGTCATCGCCAACGCGCTGGCGCTGCCGCCCGCGCTGGCCGGCCTGGCGACGCGGGTAACGATCAACTTCCCGTGGGGCAGCCTGCTGGCGGGGCTGCTCGACGACGACGCGGCGCTGCTGGACGGGCTGCGGGCGGTCAGCCGCCCCGGCGCCGCGCTGGACTGCCGGCTGAACGGCGGCGCGCTGGCGGAGGCGGGGTGGTCGCTGGGGGAGGGCGGGGCGCGCGTGCGGCAGGTGCTGCGCGGGGCCGGCTTCGGCGACGCGGCGGGCGGCGGGCCGCTAGAACTCGACGCGGCGGCGCTGCGCGCCTGCCCGTCCACCTGGGCCAGGCGGCTGGCCCACGGGCGCGACCCGCGCGCGGTCTGCCTGCATGCGGTGCGGCAGGGGTGAGGGGCCGCCCCCCCGCCCCCCAACATTGGGGGAGGGGGTACGGGGAACGGCCTCCGGCGCACACCGAAGGCGAGGGCGATGGTCTGGTCCCGCTCTCCCCCGGCAGTGGAAGGCCGGGAGGACCACCCCTTCCGTAGTGTACGTACATGCGCTATACTGCCGGTGCGACCATCCTCGGGCGGCAAGGCGAGCGACGTGAAGGAGGGTGAGGCCGATGGCGGCGGAAGCCAAGACGGGCGCGAGGCGACAGTGGGACCGCGTCCGCATCCCACGGTTGGGGCGGGGCCGGGAGTGGGCGCGGGCCTACCTGCGCGCCGCCGGGATCGGGGGCGTCGCGGCGCTGGGGCTGGCGACGCTGGCGGCGGCGTTCAGCGA
>JAUJMV010000017.1:66993-91116 GCA_030446685.1 Thermomicrobiales bacterium
GCGATGCTCGACCGGCTGGAGGAGCTGCGCGAGGACCTGGAGGAGCTGGCGCTGAACGGGCGCGCGCTCGACGACCCGGACGTGGACGAGGACTTGCGGGCGGAGGCGGAGACGCTCGGCGTGCGCACGGTCGCCGATGTCGAGGCGCGGATGGCCGAGTTGCACGCCCAGGTCGATCTGCTGGAGGGGCCGGACGAGACCGAAGGGCGGGAGTAGCGCGTGAACGACCTCTTCGACCTCCAGCGCGAGCGCGTGCTGGCGAGCCGCGCGCCGCTGGCGACGCGGATGCGCCCGCGCACGCTCGACGAGTTCGTCGGCCAGGGGGCGATCGTCGGGCCGGGGACGCTGCTGCGGCGGATCATCGAGGCCGACCGCCTCCCCTCGCTGATCCTCTGGGGGCCGCCCGGCACCGGCAAGACGACGCTGGCGCGGATCATCGCCAGCACGACCAAGTCGCACTTCGTCCCGCTCAGCGCGGTCAGCGCCGGGGTCGCCGATCTGCGCGCGGCGGTCAAGGAGGCGAAGGACCGCCTGGGGATGCACGGCGCGCGGACGATCCTCTTCATTGACGAGGTCCACCGCTTCAACAAGGCCCAGCAGGACGCGATCCTGCCGCACGTCGAGGACGGGACGGTGACGCTGATCGGGGCGACGACCGAGAACCCCTCGTTCGAGGTGAACTCGGCGCTCCTCTCGCGCGCCCGCGTCTTCGTCCTGCAGCCGCTGCGCGACGAGGACCTCGCGCGACTGATCGCGCGGGCGCTCACCGATCGGGAGCGCGGCCTCGGGGCGGAGGGGGCGCGGCTGACCGACGACGCGCTGGCCGTGCTGATCAACTTCGCCAACGGCGACGCCCGCTTCGCGCTCAACACGCTCGAACTGGCGGTCGCCGCCGCGCCGCCGGCCGCGGCGGGGGAGCGGACTGTCGACGCGGCACTGGTGGCGGAGGCGGCGCAGCGGCGCGCGGCGCTCTACGACAAGGCGGGCGAGTCGCACTACGACACGATCTCGGCGCTGCACAAGAGCCTGCGCGACTCCGACCCGGACGGGGCGCTCTACTGGCTGGCGCGGATGCTGGAGAGCGGGGAGGATCCGCTCTACGTGACGCGGCGGCTGGTGCGCTTCGCCTCGGAGGACGTGGGGCTGGCCGACCCGCAGGCGCTGGTGGTGGCGATGGCGGCGCAGGGGGCGGTCCACTTCCTCGGCTGGCCGGAGGCGAACACGGCGCTGGCGCAGCTCGCGCTCTACCTGGCGACCGCGCCGAAGAGCAACGCGGCCTACACCGCCTACGCGGCGGCGCGCGAGGATGTCGAGAAGACGCGCAACGACCCGGTCCCCCTGCACCTGCGCAACGCGCCGACCGGGCTGATGAAGGGGCTCGGCTACGGCGAGGGCTACCGCTACGCCCACGACTACGAGGACGCCGCCGTGGCGCAGGACCACCTGCCGGAGAACCTGAAGGGGCGCCGCTACTACACCCCGACCGGGCGCGGCTTCGAGGCGGAGATCGCCGGACGGATGCGGGCGCTGGCGGAGAAGCTGGCGGCGGGCGGCGGCGCGGACCAGTCCGACCCCGAGGCGCCGGAGTGGGAGCCCTCGCGCCGCAAGAAGGCGAGGGAGGAACGGGAGCGGGCGACGGGCGAGGCGCGGGAGGCCAATGGCGAGGAGACCGACGGCTGAGGCCGCGCCGCGCATGCCGCTGTCAGCGGCCCCGCTGCCCGCTCCTCTGGGCCATCCCCCGCCGTGATTGCTCGTCGCCCTTGGTGATGATAACGGCGAGGAGGGCGGCGTGGGGTCTGAGCGGGAGGCCGGTTGGCGCGTGGCGCGTGCACGCCCATCGCCTCCAACCGCGGTGCGCGGCATGATGAGGCGGCCTGCGGTCGAGCGGAGGTGGTCGTGAAGCGAGTGCTGCTGACCGGGATGTCCGGGACGGGCAAATCGACCGTGATTCGCCGTGCTTGCGGCGCGCGGTTTCAAGGCGGTCGATCTGGACGCGCTCGGTTGGTCCGAGTACGGGCCGAACGGTGACTGGGTGTGGTGCGAGGACCGCATTGAGGACCTGCTGTCCGTGGAGGACGGCGATATCCTCTTCGTCAGCGGCTGTGCCGAGAACCAGGTGCGGTTCCATCCACAGTTCGACCAGATCATCCTGCTCAGCGCACCGGCCGATGTCCTCGTTGAGCGGTTGACGACGAGGACGAACAATTCGTACGGAAAGGACCCCGACGAACTCGCTGATGTCCTGGGGTACCTCGAGACGGTCGAGCCGCGATTGCGGCGGGTCGCCGGGCACGAGGTCGACGCCAGCGCGCCCCTCGACGAGGTGGTGGCGACAGTCCTGCGGTTGGTGGAAGCACGGAGGTGATCGAATCGGCCAAGCGCCGAGCGCGACGGGCGCCGGGGGTCGAAGTCGCGCGCCAGAGAACGCCGGCTGCACCCGACGCTCGCTTCGCTCGACGGCGGCATGGAAGCGCTGGCAGTGGCCTTCCTGAACTCAGTAAATAGACCTTGGTTGCTCGTTGCCGCCCGTGCCCCTCGCCCCGGAGCATCGTGTCGCGCGACGACACGCTCCACGCCTCCTCTTCGCGGTCGCCCGCATCAACCTCGTCCAGGACGACGAGGACGCCGCCCAACAAGCAATCAGGATGGGCTCTATGGGGTGCTGCCGACAACAATCCGTGGCGGTGGGACGGGCCGACCGAAGTAGCGCATGCCGGCCAGGTAGGTGGCGATGGCCTCTTCACCCATCGCGACGGCCTCCTCATGGGTAGCGCCATGCGTGATGCAGCCGGGCAGTTCCGGCACGGTCACGATGTAGAGATGATCCTCGTCGGACCACTGGATGAGCAGCGAATAGCGCCGGGCCTCCGCCAGCTTCTCGGTGATGTCCCGCTCGATGGCCTGCTCATGGCTCCCCCGTTGTGCTCGCCGGATCTTCTCGATTTCTCGTCGCACCTCGCGCTCCTGATAGGGACGCGCGTCGGCACCGTCCCCGCCGGGGAGCGTCACTTGGGCGTCCGGCACGGCCACTGCACCCAAACGCTGTGGCTGCCTCGGCCACGCCGACGTAATTCCCGGAACCCCGCCCGCCGGAGGTGGCCTTGAGTTCGCGGATCTTGCGTGGTACCGCACTCCCACCCAAGTGCTTTTCCCCACCAGCGTAATCTTAGCGCACGAGTGGTCGCGGTGGGTATCGGGCGGCTGAAGCCACGACTGGGGGCCTGCGGACCACGAAGCACTCTTTGGGGCGTACCCCCACGGGGATGCCCTACCGCGCGCCGCTCGCGCGGATCTGTCACGGGTCCCGATCCCAATCCGGCTCCAGCCGCCATCCAGTCGCATTGACATCGATTCTCAATACGCATATACTCCGACTGAGAACGGTTCGCAGCGCGGCGGGCGCGGCGCTGTGGCCGGGGTTAAACGGGGCGGGGAGGTGGCGTTGCTGGACGACGACGCGGCGCGCTTGCAGGCGCGCGGCTACCGGCTGACCGGGCCGCGGCGGGTGATCATCGCGGCGCTGCGGGACGCCGGGCGCTACTGCACAGCGTCGCAGCTCTACGAGCGGCTGCGCGGGCGTAGCGTCGGACTGGCGAGCGTCTACCGCACGCTCGAACTGTTGGCCGACCTGGGGCTGGCCGAGCGGCGGGCGGAGGCGGGCGGCGAGGGGAGTTTCCTCTACTGCTCCCCGCGGCACCATCACCACGTCGTCTGCACCGGCTGCGGCACGGTGCGCGAGATCGACGCCTGCCCCGGCGACGACCTGGCGCGCGCGGTCGAGCGGGAGACCGATTTCCGCATCGACCGGCACAAGCTCGATTTCTACGGCGTCTGCGCGGGCTGCCGCACGACCGGCTGAGCGTTCCGTAGGGTCACAAGGGGAGCGACGCGGCGGGGACGGCGCGGCCGGGGAACCGGGCGCGCTCGTGCGATGGGATCCACGCGCCCCGCGAGTGGGCGTCCAGCGGTTGGGAGAGGGTGGGGAGGATGCGGGTGTCCGGGAAGCGTTGCCGTTCCGGCCGGCGGGCAGGGCGGTTGGTGTCGATCGTGCTGCTGGCGACGCTGCTGCCGGGCGTCCTCGGCGCGTGCGGGGTCGGCGGCGCGGGCGGGAGCAAGAAACCGACGGTGGTGACAAGCTTCTACCCGCTCTTCTTCTTCACCGGCGCGATCGCCGGCGACCGGATGGCGGTGCGCAACCTGGTGCCGGCCGGCGCGGAGCCGCACGACTGGGAGCCGAGCCCGAAGGACACCGCCGCGATCAAGGACGCGAAGGTCTTCGTCTACAACGGCGCGGGCTTCGAGGCCTGGGTCCCGAACGTGCTCGACGCGGCGAAGTCGCGGGACCGCGTCGACGTCGAGGCGACCAGGGGCCTCCAACTGGCCCCGCCGCCGCCCGGCGAGGAGGCCGCGGAGTTCCCGAACGACCCGCACACCTGGCTCGACCCGGTCCTGGCGGGGGAGATGGCGGCCCGAATCAAGGACGCGCTGGTCGGGGCCGACCCGGAGGGCCGGGCGACCTACGAGCAGAACCTGGCCGCGCTCCAGGGCCGGCTGGAGGAGCTGCACCGGCGGTACGAGGCGGGGTTGAGCGACTGCGCCCGCGACGAGATCATCACCTCGCACGCGGCGTTCGGCTACCTGGCGCGGCGCTACGGCCTGGAGCAGATCGCGGTGGAGGGGTTGAGCCCCGACGCGGAGCCGACCCCGGCGCGGGTCGCGGCGATCGCCGACACGGCCAGGGCGCGGGGGGCGACCCATATCTTCTTCGAGACGCTGGTCAGCCCGCGGATCGCGGAGACGATCGCCAGGGAGATCGGCGCGCAGACGCTGGTCCTCGACCCGCTCGAAGGGCTGGACGAGGGCGCGGGCAAGGACGAGGACTACTTTACGGTGATGGCCGACAACCTGGCGAACCTGCGCGTGGCCTTGGGGTGCCGCTGAGGGACGAGGACGTGGGGCGTGGAGCGTGGAGCGTAGGGCGCCGGACGGAGGGCAGATGGTGATGACGGAGGGGACGCCCCGGCGAGGGGGGGAGCGGGCGCCGGCGGCGACAGCCGCCCCGATCCCCGCGCCACTCGCCCCTCCGCCGGCGCCGCTCGTCGAGCTGCGCGGGGTCGGCTTCGGCTACGGCGGCGAGCCGGTGCTGGAGGGGATCGACCTGACGGTGGCGCGGGGCGAGTTCGTCGGGCTGCTGGGGCCGAACGGCTCGGGCAAGAGCACGCTGCTGAAGATCGTCCTCGGGCTGGCGCGCCCGACGGCCGGGCGGGTGGCGCTCTTCGGGCGGGAGGCGGCGCGCTTCAAGGAGCGCTGGCGGATCGGCTACGTCCCGCAGCGCCTGGCGACCTTCGACGCGCAGTTCCCGGCGACGGTGGCGGAGGTCGTGGGGATGGGCCGCTACGCCCGGCTCGGCCCCTTCCGCCGCCCCGGCGCGGCGGATCGCGCGGCGGTGGAGCGGGCGCTGGCGGCGGTGGAGATGGCGCCCTTCCGCGACCGGCGGATCGGGCAGCTCTCGGTCGGGCAGCAGCAGCGCGCCTTCATCGCCCGCGCGCTGGCGAGCGAGGCCGAGTTGCTGATCCTCGACGAGCCGACCGCGGCGGTCGACGCGGCGACCCAGGAGGCGTTCTACCACCTCTTGGAAGGGCTCAACCGGGACCGCGGCCTGACGATCGTGCTGGTCGAGCACGACCTGGCGATGGTCGCGGCGCACGTCGCGTCGGTCGCGGTCCTCAACCGGCGGCTGATCTTCCGGGGCGACCCGGCGGAGTTCAGCCGGCGCGACTTCCTGCACGGCATCTACGACGAGCGGACGACCTGCGAGGTCCACCCGGAGGTGCCGCACGTCCACCCGCCGCACGCGCCGGGGGCGGCGAAGTGAGTTTACGAGTCGGGTAGTCGGGTAGTCGGGTAGTGAATAGTGACAGCCGCAGAGCTAACGGTGGACTCTCCGCCCTCTACCCGACTACCCGACTACCCGACTCCGGAGGAGCCCGTTGCCCGGACTGGAACTGCTCGGCTACGAATTCATGCAGCGCGCCTTCCTGGCGGGGATCGCGGTCGCGATCGTCTGCCCGCTGATCGGCGTCTTCCTGGTGCTGCGCCGGCTCTCGCTGCTGGCCGACGGGCTGGGGCACGTCACGTTCGCGGGGCTGGCGGCGGGCTTCCTGCTCGGCATCTACCCCCTCTTCGCCGCGCTGGTCGCGGCGGTGCTGGGGGCGGTCGGGATCGAGCGGCTGCGGGCGCGCGGCAAGGTGGCGGGCGACGCGGCGATCGCGATGTTCTACACGGCGGGGCTGGCGCTGGGGGTGGTGCTGATCAGCCGGGCGGGGGGCTTCAATGTGAATGTCCTCGGCTATCTCTTCGGCTCGATCGCCGCCGTCGCGCGCGACGATCTGCTGGTCGTCCTGGGACTGGCGGCGGTCGTCGTCGGGCTGGTGGGGATCTACTACAAGGAACTGCTCTTCCTGACCTTCGACGAGGATTCGGCGCGGGCCGCCGGCCTGCCGGCGATGGCGATCAACACGCTCCTCTCGGCCCTCGCCGCGATCACCGTCGTCGCGGCGATGCGGATCGTCGGGCTGCTGCTGGTCTCCTCGCTGATGGTGCTGCCGGCCTTGACCGCGATTCGGGTGGCGCGCTCCTTCCGGCAGACGCTGCTCGTGGCGGTCGGCGCCGCGCTGGTCGCCACCCTGACCGGCCTGACCGCCTCCTTCTACCTCGACACCGCGCCGGGCGGCACGATCGTCCTGGCCGCGCTGGCGCTCTTCGGGCTGGCGTCGCTGGTCGAGCGCCGGGCGTGGGCGGCGCGCTAACCCCCGCGCCGCCCCGCCCCGCGTGACGAGCCCAGCCGTCACCTGGCGCACTGGACGCCTCCCGTGCATACCGCTCAGTCGCGGGGGCGGCACCCGGAGCGGCGGATTCGCGACCTGGGCGGGGGCGCCGCGAGCGGGGGGCGGATCGAAGTCTACCCCAGAGATAGGGGATTTCACCCTGCACGGCAGCCGCCGGACCCTCTACAGTGTGCTGACAGACCGGGCCGGGGCCTATCGGCGCCGCGGGAGTGGGGCATTTTGCCGCCGCGAACGCGAACTGGCGAAGGAGGGTGATGTGACACGACCACCCCAGGTGATTGGGCCGCCCCAGGTGATCGGGCGCGAGGAGGGCGAGGCGCTCTGGTTCTTCGGGACGCTGCTGCTCTTCAAGGCGACGGGCGAGCAGACGGGCGGGCGGTTCTGCCTGGTGGAGCAGTCAGGGAAAGGTCTCGCGACCCCGCTCCACCGCCAGCGGGCGGACGAGGAGACGTTCTACGTCCTCGGGGGGGAGCTGCGGTTCCATCTCGGCGGCGAGCCGATCGCGGCGACGGCGGGCGCGACGGTGTACGTTCCCCCCGGCGCGACGCATGCGTTCGAGGTGATCTCCGACACGGCGCGCTGGCTGAATCTGACGACGCCGAACCACGAGGCATTCTTCCGGGCGGCGGGTGAGCGAGCGCCGGAGCGGACACCGCCGCCGGCGGCGCCGCCCGACATGGCGAAGGTCATGGCGGCCGCCGAGCGCTTCGGGGTTGAGATCCTCGGCCCCCCGCCCGGTGGCGACCAGCACCCTCAACACTAGCGGGCGATACGGCCGCCCCGCGAGGGGGCTCGATCCGGGCCGGACATGGGGGCGGTACAGATTGATTTCCTCGTCGGAGCGCGTCGTGTAGAAGGAGGGAGGAGCGCCATGACCCCAGGGACGCCGAAGACCGCCGCCCAACTGGTCGCGGAGGCCAGGCAGCGGGTGGAGAACCTGACCCCGGACCAGGTCGCCGCCGAGGTCGGGCGGGGGGAGGCCCTGCTTGTCGACCTGCGCGAGAGTGAGGAGCGAGCCCAGCAGGGGACGATCCCCGGCGCGGTCCACGCCCCGCGCGGCATGCTCGAGTTCTACGCCGACCCCAGCAGTCCCTACCACCGGGCGGAGTTCGACCCACAACGCCGGGTCATCCTGCACTGCGCCTCGGGCGGGCGCTCGGCCCTCGCGGCGGACACGCTGCGCCAACTGGGATACGACGACGTGGCGCACCTCGACGGTGGGCTCAAGGCCTGGCGCGAGGTGGGGCGCCCGGTGGCGGAGGAGCCGCCTCGGTCATAGGGGAGGCGCGCCGGCCACGCGGAGGCATCGGCACCACGATGAGCGACATCCGCGTCCAGCGCGAATAGCGGCGCCTGCCCCGCCCGGTCATCGCGTGGCGGCTAGGCGCGCACATACTGGCCGGCGCCGGTCTGGCGGACCAGCCCTTTGAGTTCCATCAGCAGGAGCAGGCTGCCGACCTGGTTCATGGGGAGGCCGCTGGCGTGGCCGAGGTCGTTGATGTGGGTGGGGTCGTCGCCGAGCAGGCGCAGCATCGCGCGCTCGTCGGCGTTCTCCGGCAGGGCGCGGCGGGTCTCGACCTGGGCGGCCCGCCGGACCAGGTTCAATTCGCTCAGCACGTCGTCGGCACCGGTGACCGGCTTGGCACCGTCCTTCAGTAATTCGTTCGGGCCGGCACTGCTGGCGCTGAGGATGCTGCCCGGCACCGCGAAGACGTCGCGCCCCTGCTCGGCGGCGAAGTCGGTGGTGATCAGCGCGCCGCTCTTGGCGGGGGCCTCGGTGACGAGGACGCCGAGCGAGAGGCCGGCGATCAGCCGGTTGCGGGCCGGGAAGTTGGGGGCGTCCGGCGGGGCGCCGAGGTGGTACTCGGAGAGGAGCGCGCCCTGCCCGCCCTCCGCGATCCGCGCCGCCAGCCGCCGGTTCTCCGGCGGGTAGACCACGTCGACGCCGCAGCCGAGGACGGCCAGCGTGCGCCCGCCCGCCCGCAGCGCCGCCTCGTGGGCGCAGGCGTCGATCCCCTTCGCCAGCCCGCTGACGATCGTCAGCCCGGCGGCGGCGAGGTCGGTCGCCAGCCGCGTCGTCACCTCGCGCCCGTAGCTGGTCGCGCGCCGGGTGCCGACGACGCCGAGCGCCAGGTCGTCCTCGGGCAGCAGTTCCCCCTTGACGTAGAGGACCGGGGGGGCGCCGCTGATCTGGCGGAGCCGGGCCGGGTAGCGGTCGTCGTCCCAGGTCAGCAGCGTCACGCCCGCGCGCGCGATCCGCTCGATCTCGCGGTCGAGGTCGTAGGCGCGTCGTGTCGCCGCCAGGCTGGCCTGGAGGGCGTCGCCCAGGCCGGCGCGGGCCAGCTCGAACGGGTCCGCCTCCCAGGCGCGGCCGAGGTCGCCGAAGTGGCGCAGCAGGCGCTCGATGCGCGCCGGCCCGATCCCTTTGGTGAGGTGGAAGCCGAGCCAGTAGCGCGGGTCCGACACCGTCCCTCCCGGTCGAAGGTTTGAAGATCGAGGGTCGAAGGTCGAAGAAGCTGCAAGCCGCGGAGTGCGCGGCTAGGCGGGGATCGGGTCCACTGGTGCGAACTGGTTGTTGTGCCGCTCCTTATACTGTTCGTTCGCCGGTTCGTCAATGAGGGGAGGGGCGCGGTGGAGCGCCCCCCCGGCCCCCCAACTTTGGGGGGAGCGGGCCGAGGCCAGCCGGGTGCCTCTCCGGAAAGCCCGGGGCTGCGCCTGTGTTTTCTCTCCCCGCGGTTGGGGGGCCGGGGGCCGCTCTCGGCCTTTGGTCGCCCACAACGCGCTCTGCTACAATCCCTTATCGGCCACTACTGCGACGATGCGCCGCTGGCCTGCCGGGCAGATTCGGCGCATCCCACGCCGCACGCAGCACGCAGCACTGGGCCGACGGCACCGGAGGAACGGAGCGACGATGGGCAGGCGCTACTACTACGGCGGGCAGGCGGTGCTCGACGGCGTGATGATGCGCGGGCAGCGGCAGATGGCCGTGGCGGTGCGCCGGCCGGACGGGCGTATCGCCCTCTACAGCGAGCCGCTCGACTCCTGGCTCTACCGCAGCCCGATCCGTCGCTGGCCCTTCGTGCGCGGCGTCTTCGTCCTCTGGGACGCGCTGCTGCTCGGCATGCGCGCGCTGACGCTGGCGACGAACGTCTCGCTGATCGCGGAGGAGGAGGGCGCCAGGGCGGCGGCGCGGGCGGGGGCGGGGGACGTGGGCGCGGCGCCCGCGCGGCGGGAGGCGCCAGCGGCGGGGCTCAGCGGCCCGGCGCTCTGGGCCACGCTCGGCGTCTCGCTCCTCTTCGGCGTCGGCCTCTTCTTCGTCCTGCCGCTGCTGCTGATCCACGTCCTGGACCGCTGGATCGCCTCCGCGATCGTCAGCAACCTGGTCGAGGGGGCGATCCGGCTGGCGACCCTGCTCGGCTACCTCGGCCTGATCGGGCGCCTGCCGGACATCCGGCGCGTCTTCGGCTTCCACGGGGCCGAGCACAAGACGATCAATGCCTACGAGGCGGGCGCGCCGCTCGATGTCGCGGCGGTGCGGCGGCAGAGCACGCTGCACACGCGCTGCGGCACCGGCTTCCTGCTGGTGGTGGTCCTCTTCTCGGTCGTCGTCTTCGCCTTCCTGGGGCGGCCGCCGCTGCCGCTGCGGCTCCTCTCGCGCGTGGCGCTGGTGCCGTTCATCGCGGCGGTGGCCTACGAGTTCGTCCGCTTCGGCGCGGCGCACTACGGCAACCGCCTGGTCCGCCTGATCCTCACCCCCAGCCTGGCGCTGCAGCGGCTGACCACACGCGAGCCGGACGACGGCATGATCGAGACGGCGCTCGTCGCTTTCAAGCGGGTGCTGGTCGCCGACGAGGTGCTGACACTGGAGGAGGCGGGGCTGGACGACACCGTGGCGGTCGACGCCAGCGGCGCGGCCCTGCCCGCGCCCGAGCCCGCGGCGGTCCCGCTGGCGGCGCTGAATTGACCGGAGCGACGAGGGGCGGGGCGGGGATGGGCGCGCGGCAGGCACCGGATTTCACCCTGGCGCACGTCACCGGCCGCCCGGTGTCACTCGCCGACTATCGCGGCCGGCCGGTGGTGGTGATCTTCGGGGGCCGCGACAGCCGCGAGCAGGCGCGGGGGATGGGGCGCGCGATCCGCGCGCGGCACGAGCCGGAGGCGCTGCCGATCGTGCTGGTCCTCGACCTCCGCGCGGTGCCGCGGCCGTTGCGGGGGCTGGCGCGCGGCGGACTGCGGGCGGCATTCGCGCGCGGCGCGCGAGGCGGCCACGGGGCTGCGGGCGGCGGGGGCGGCCGGCGGACCTGTCGCGGCTGGTGGTGATGCTGCCCGACTGGGACGGCGAGATGACGGCGGGCTTCGGCCTCGCTGGGGTGGATCGGCGGGCGGTCGCGGTCCTGATCGACGGGAGGGGATCATTCGCGGCCAGGGCGCCGGCGCGCGGGGCGGCGAGGAGATCCTCGCCCTGGTGCGCGAGCATCTACCGGATCTGGGCGCGGAGTAGCGCGCGAGGCGCCGGGCGGTCCTCGGACCGCCCGGCGCCTTTTCCCGCGGAAGGGACTACCCCAACGAGCGCCGTCGGCGCGGCCCCTACAACCGGAAGGGGCGGCCTTCTCGTCGATGCGGCTGTCGACGCCCCAGCGCAGCGCCGCCAGGTCGAGCAGGATTAGCACCAGCAGCGCGATCAGCAGTTCCATCCCGTCGCCTCCCCCTCTCCGGCCGGTCGGCGCGCTCAGGAAACGCCGCGCGGCCGCCTCACCCCGCCCGACCCCGCGCTACGGCCGCGCGAGGCCCATCCCGGCGCGCGACTCGCGCGCGGCCGGCGCGAGCCGTTGGGCCAGTTCGATCAGCGCCGCCGCGAGCCGCTCGCGCGGGGGGCCTGCCGGACCAGGGCGACCCGGCGCCGCCGCGAGGCGTCGGCCAGCGCCATGCGAGCTGGCGATCCCGCGCCAGCAATTCGATCTCCAACGATGTCAGCGACATGGTCGGCCTCCTCTGCTCCCGGCGCGGCGACCCCAGCGTCCCGCCTGCCTGAATACCAGTGTAGGGCCGGGGGCGCCGCGCCGCATCGGTCGGAGGATATGCCTCGCGCTCCGCCGAGAACGCGCGGCACTGTCCATTCGGGCAGGGGCGGAACCTTGGCACGCTTTTCCTTGGTACTACAGGGGAACAGGATAAAGAGCATTGCCGGGCCAGTGTGTCTACCGCGGACACCAGCCCTTGCCATCGTTTCGAACCATCCAGGCATCGCGCCATTGGGGCATGCGCACCGTTAAGCACGGCTCGATTGGCGGATCGCACGGATCGGCGGAAAGAGTACCAGTATGTCCGGGGTGAGGCGACGGTCGAATAGGCGGCAGAGACGGAGCATAGCGTGCTACCCGCTCGTCGTTGCGGCATTAATCCTCGGCCCCCTCCTCAACAAGGTGGCACCAGTGCCCGCCCCACGCGCGCGCCGCTGATTCCTGCGCCGCACCGACCGATCGGATCGTCGCGGAGAAATGCTAGCCGGGGGATCCGTCAGCGAGTGAGACATCGCCGGCATCAATGACCCATCGATCGGGGCCGGACGACTATCTGCTCGGCTGGGGACGGCCCGGCATCTCCATCTCCAACGGCGCCGACGTCGGGGCGCGCGCCCCCGTCCGTCGCTTCGCGGCCGGGTGCTGGCGTGAGCGCCTCGCCGCCCAGCCCGCCGTGGCGGACTGACGCGCCGCGTGCTGGGCGCCGCGTCCTGAGTAGGGGCATGCTCCTCTTCCGCCCACCGTTCCCCAGCGGACGGCAAAACGGGCGTCACGCGCGAGCAGGGCGGATCGCGACGCCGATCCGGCACCACGGCGTCACCTCGCCGCCGCGCCCCGCGCCGACCGGCGCCCGAGTCCCGCGGGCGGCACCCGGTACGGCGCCGTCTCAGAGTCGGGGCACAACAGCGCCAGCCCCTGGATTTCCGCCGAGTACGTATGCGGGTGCAGCGCGCAGCGGCGGCGAGCCCGCCCGGCCAGTCTGAATACTATTCCCCGGTATTGACACCGGAAGAATACCTGTATGATGGTCCTCGCAACACCAGCACGACACGCGGCCCTGCGAGCAGCCGAAGGAAATGCCGGAAAGGAGGGGTCCCCTATGCCCCCCCCCGTGACCCAGGGCTGGGAGCCCCTGGTACGCAGGCGCCCCAGACTCGCGCAGAGGAGCGTGGTTATCCGGCAGCGAGGTCGTGCTCCCGGGCTGGCCGGGGTACGCCGCTCCTGCTCAACGTACCCGCCGCCGAGGCCAACGGTCAGTCGATGAAAGGAAGCGCCGATGCGGAAGTTCCAGGTGCTCGCGACCATCCTCTGCGTGATCGCCATGGCGCTGGCCGGCGGCGTCTTCGGCGCGCCGGGCCGGACGGCGGCCTCCTCACACCGGGAGGCCCCCTTCATCAGCCTGGATCAGCCGGCGGACGCCACCGACCTCTACGCGTTCGTCAGCCCGGACCGGCCGGACACGGTGACCCTGCTCGCGAACTACATCCCGCTGGAGGTCCCGGCGTCGGGGCCGAACTTCTACCGCTTCGGCGACGATGTCCTCTACGAGTTCAACATCGACAACAACGGCGACGCCCGGGACGACCTCACCTTCCAGTTCCGTTTCCGCACCGTCTTCAACAACGGCGACACCTTCCTCTATAACACCGGCCCGATCACGTCGTTGGACGACCCGGATCTGAACCAGGAACAGTTCTACTCCCTGTCGCTGCTCGAGGGCGACACCCAGAACAGTCCCCAGCGGCAGGGGCGGGTCCTCGCCGACAACCTGCAGGTGGCGCCGTATAACGTGGGCCCGGCCTCCTACCCCAACGGCTACCGCACGGTCGCGAATCAGGCCATCTACCCGCTCGACAACGGCATCAAGGTCTTCACCGGGCCGCGCGACGATCCGTTCTTCATCGACCTCGGTGGGACGTTCGACCTGCTGCAGTTCGGGCGCTCCAGGGCCTGCGGCCGGTGGACGATCTCGCCGGCCTGAACGTCCACACCCTGGCCCTCCAGGTGCCGATCGCCATGCTGACCCGCAGCGGCGCGCTGCCGAGCGGCCCCAAGGATCGAACGCCATCATCGGCGTGCGGACCACCTCCTACCGGCAGACCACCAGCGTGCTCCGGCCCGTCGGCACGCCGGGTCCGGCCTTCCCCCTGGTACGCAGCAGCGAGGGCCGTTCGTGCAGATCTCCCGGCTCGATCTGCCCTTGGTGAACGAGCTGGTCATCCCCTGCGGGACAAGGACCGCTGGAACGGTTCGCTGCCGATCAACGACGCCCAGTTCCTGCGTTACGTGCAGGAGCCCGAGTTGGCGCGGCTGCTGAATGGGATCTTCGGCCTCAACGTGCCGCCCACGCCCCGCGCCGACCTCGTCGCGATCTTCCTCACCGGCATCCCCCGACCTGAACCAGCCGGCGAACGTGACGCCCTCCAGCCAACTCCGGCTGAACATGGCGATCCCGCCGTCGGCCAACCCCAGCCGGCTGGGGATCCTGGGCGGGGACAACGCCGGCTTCCCGAACGGCCGGCGACCGCTCGACGATGTCGTCGACATCGAGCTCCGGGCCGTGGCGGGGGCGACGCCGTTCCAGCCGGCGCAGTTCAACGACGCGGCCCACCAGTTGAGTGACGCGGTCAACGCGAACGATGTCCCGTTCCTGAACCAATTCCCGTTCCTCAACGCGCCGCACGACTACGCGGGCGCCTCATACGGCGCGACCGGCCTGCCGAACACCGGCGCCGGCGGCGCGAAGTCGACGACGCGGCGCCGGTAACAAGCGAGACGGCCGGCACGCGCCCTACTCACCGCGGCGTTTGTGCGGGACCCCCGCGGGGTCCCGCACAAAACGATCGCCTGACGGGTGGGCGGCGTGCCGCTGCAGGAGCGAGCATGACGACAGGCATGTCCAGGCGGACACGTTGGGCGGTGGCGGTGGCGGCGATCACCGTCGCGGCCCTTCTGCTCATCCCAGGCCTCGTCCGCAGCACCGGATTCGGGGTAGGCAAGGGCGACCCGGCGACCACCTCCCGTGCCGATCCGAACACCTCCCTGACCAGCAGATCGCGGCCCTCCAGCAGCGGCTGCGCGACAAGCCGCAGGATTTCGACGCCCACATCACGCTGGCCGGCGCCTATCTGCAGCGGGTGCGGGAGACGGGCGACCCGCCCTGTACACCAAGGCGGCGGATCTGCTGGACCGGGCGGAGAAGCTCGACGCGCAACACCCCGAGCTGTTCGCCACGCGCGGCCTGCTGGCCCTGGCGCGCCACGATTTCGCCGACGCGCTCAGGCGCGGCAAGCAGGCGCTGGTCCGAGCCGGACAGCGCCCGCTATCACGGCATCGTCGGGGACGCGCAGATCGGCTCGGCCAATACGAGGCGGCGATCGCGTCCTACCAGGCGATGGTCAACCGCCGGCCCGACTTCGGGTCGTTCAGCCGCGTGGCGCACGCGCGCGAACTCTACGGCGACCCCGAGGGCGCCATCCAGGCGCTGCAATTCGCGCTCACCGCCGGGAGCGCGCAACCCGAGAACACCGCCTGGGCGCACGTCCAATTGGGCAACCTCCGGTTCGAGACCGGGCAGCTCGATGAAGCGGCGCGGGAGTATGCGCTGTCGTTGCGGACCCTGGAGGGGTACCCGCCGGCCCTGGCCGGTCAGGCCCGCGTCGCCGCGGCGCGCGGCGACCTGGCGGGGCGGCCGGCCTCTACCAGCGGGCCTTCGACCGCATGCCCGTCCCCGAGTACGCCATCCTCCTGGGCGATGTCTACACACAGGGCGACGGGCAGAAGGCGGCGGACCAGTACGCGCTGGTCAGGACCATCGATACGCTGTTCCGGGCCAACGGGTCAACACCGATCTGGAGATCGCCCTCTTCTTCGCCGACCATGATCTCGACCTCCCGGCGTCGCTGGAGAAGGCGCGCGCGCGTACGCGGCGCGGCCCAGCATCCACACCGCCGATGCCCTGGCCTGGACGCTGTACAAGACCGGCAGCTACGAGGAGGCGCGGCAGTACGCCGCCGCGGCCCTCAAGCTGGGCACCCGCGACGCCCTGAAGCTCTTCCACGCCGGGATGATCGAGCAGGCGCTCGGCGATGACGCCGCGGCGCGCCGATACTTCGAGGAGGCGCTCCACATCAACCCCCACTTCTCGCTGCTCCATGCGCCGACCGCGCGCGCGGCGCTGGGCGAGTCGGCGGCACGGTGAGCCGGCCGGCGGCGGGGGGGTGGGAGACGGGCGGAGGAGCCGGGCATGGCGGTGCCGGACGACAAGCGCGCGCCGATGGCCGCGGCGCCGATCAGGTATCGGACGGACGGCGCGGTCGATTGGGGCAATATGTGGGACACGTTCTGCGTGTTGGCGCAGGAAGGCGGCCCGCCCCACCGCGGCACGCCGCTCCGCGCGCCGGAGGATCCCGACGTGGCGAGTGCGGGTATCGCTTCGCGGTTGGCGAGATCGTCCGCGGTATCCGCGAGGTGAGCGGGCTGCGGGCCGCCGCCGCCGCGCCCGGCTGGATCGCCGTGGAGTGCCCGTCGGCCGGCATGGCCCGGTGGCTCGGCGAGGCGATCGAGGCGGAGAACGTGCAGGCGCGGCACGATGGCGCGCTGCTGTTGGTGCCGGTGGGCGACCGGTTCACCCTCGGGGGCGAGATCAAAGGCGTGATCACGGCGGTGGCGAAGACGACGCACTACTGGCAGGACCACCTCTCGCCGGAGATCAAGCGGGCGCTGGTGTTGGAACAGCAGTTCGCGCGAGTCCGATCGCGGCTCACCGGCTGGCTGCGCCGCCGGTCGGCGTAGCGCGTGACGATTGCGCCGCGAGCAGCGAGCAGTGCGCAGCGGGGGCGTCGCGGCTGGTCCGGGCGCTGGGCCGCGCGCCGGGATCGCGCGCGCGGATAGGGACGACGGGGACGAAGCGATGACGGTTGGCAAGGGACGGGCCGGGATGACGGTGGCGCGGCGCCGGCTGGCTCGGATGGCGCTCTCTCGCCATCCTGCTGGCGGTCGCGGGCGCGCTGGGGCCGGCGGATGCCGCGGCGCACCCGCTCGGCAACTTCACGATCAATCACTACAGCCGGGTCGAGTTCGCCGACGGCGCCGCGCGGATCCTCTACGTCCTCGATCTCGCCGAGATCCCCACCTTCCAGCAGTCGAAGCGGCTCGATACGGACGGTGATGGCGCGCTCTCCGACCTGGAGGCCGCCGCCTACCTCGATGCCGAGCTGCCGATCCTCCTGCAGGGCCTGCGGCTGACGGTCGGTGACGAGGTGCTCCCCGTTGCGCGTCCGCCGCGGAGCGGCGGCCTTCGTGCCCGGGGAGGGCGGGCTGCCGACCTTGCGGATCGAAGCGCGTCTCCTGGCCGACTTGCCGCGCGGGTGGGAAGGGCGTGGCGCCGGGTCATACGTCGACCGGACCTACGCGGATCGGCTCGGCTGGCGCGAGATCGTCCTGCACGGTGGGCCCGGCGTCGCCGTCGCGCAGTCCACGGCGCCGGCGACCGATCTGTCGAATGCGCTGCGCGCCTATCCGGAGGACGCGCTCGCCAGCCCGCTGGATCGCCGCGAGGCGACGTTCACCCTCGCGCCGGGCAATGGGTCCGCGGCCGGCGACACCGCGGGCCGGGCCGCCGGGCGCGTCCAGCGAACACCACCGGTGGCGGCGCGACCGACCGGGTCGCCGCGCTGCTCGCGGCCGACCGACTGACCCCGACCGCCATCCTGTTCGCGATCGTGGCCGCGCTCTTCTGGGGCGCCGCGCACGCCCTGTCGCCCGGCCACGGCAAGGCGGTGGTGGCGGCCTACCTGATCGGCGCGCGCGGGGACGGCGCGGCACGCGGCCTTCCTGGGGCTGACGGTGACGCTCACTCACACCGCGGGGTCTTCGCCCTCGGGCTGGCGACCCTCTTCCTGGCGCGCTACATCCTGCCGGAAGTGCTCTATCCCTGGCTCAACGTGGTGTCCGGGCTGCTCGTCGTCGGCATCGGCCTGGCGCTGCTCTACCGGCGCTTCGTGGGCCTGGTCCGGCCGGGCGGCGCCGCGGCAGGGCATAGGCATGGGCCGGGACACGCCAATCACGACCACGCACACCACGACCACCATTCGCCGGCGGGGGGGCACGCCGCCTTCGTGCATACCCACGACGGCCACACGCACAGCCATGCGCCGCCTGGGGCCGATGGCTCGCGGGTGACCTGGCGCAGCCTGGTGGCCCTCGGCGTGAGCGGCGGACTGGTCCCGTGTCCCTCGGCCCTCGTCCTCCTGCTGAGCGCGATCTCGCTCGGGCGGCTGGAATTCGGCATGGTGCTCGTCGTCGCGTTCAGCGTAGGCCTGGCGCTCGTCTTGACCGGCATCGGCCTGCTGCTGGTCTACGCCCGGCGGCTCTTCGAGCGCTTCACCCTGGCGCCGCGCGTGCCGCGCTTCCTGCCCGTCGCGAGCGCCCTGGGGATCACGCTCGCCGGCCTGGCGATCGTGCTCGGCGCCCTCCGGCAGGCCGGGGTCGTCTAGCCGCCGACGCCCAGGGCGCGGCATGGCGCACGGCCGATCCTGCGCCGCCGGACGTGGAAGCACTACCTGCGCTGTGAAGTGGGGCGCGGCGGCAGGCGCCCGGTCAGGGCGCACGGTTCAAGGCGCATATTCGGCATACACCACCAGATTTTGATCGTATTCCTGGCGCTGCTGGTCGAACACGCCGTCACAGGTGATCAGGTTCAGGCCGGTGCCGGTCGCCGGGCCGAAGATGCGGCGCAGCGGCGCCTCCTGGCGGGGGTAGACCTCCAGGGCGGTCACCACGAACAGGCGTTCCACGCCATCGTCGCCGACGACGAGGATCTCGTCCCCCGGCGTGAGCGCGCGCAACTCCCAGAAGACGGCGGGACCGGTCTGCGAGTCGACGTGCCCGGCGATCACCGCGTTGCCCGGCTCGCCGGGCCGGGGGCCGAGGGTATACCAGGCGGTGTTGTCGTACTCCCGAGGCACATCCATGGCGCCCTCGGGGTCAACCCGACCTCCTCGATCGCGGCGTCGATCCCGAGCGCCGGGATCTTCAGTCGGAGCGGCAATCCGGCGCGCGACAGGGGCGTCGCGGTCGGGGCGGGGCGCGGCGGGAGCTGCCGGTCGATCGCCGGGGCGCCGGGGACCGGGGAGGGAGTCGGCGTCACAGGCGGGGGCGGGGCGGCCGGCGACGGTTGTGATGTCGCGGCCACGGTGCTGGTGGCCGGGCCGGGGGTCGCGGTCTGGCTACAAGCGCCGAGCAGGACGGCCAGGAGCAGGACTAGCAGGGCCGTCCGATGCTGGTCCTGGTGGCGGTGGTGTGGCATCATACGCTACCGTTCTTCCTCTTTCCACCATTGTCCGCCGTTGTCCACCACTGAAGGAACTCTCGCGATTCCTGACCCTCTGCAAGGCCCGGACTCCCTGAGTCGGGGGCTGGCGGACATCGGTCTGCTATCATCAAGTCATGCCGGCAGTATAGAAGATCGCGCACGCTTCCGACAGGGCCTGGGCGCGGGTGAGTGGCGGCACGGCAGCGGGGCAAAACGAGGATCCGGCAACACGGCGCGGGATCAGCCCCGCCGCTCGGCATGCCGGTAGGGGAGAGGTGGCGATGGTGCGAGCGGAGATCAACGGCGTCGAGCTGTACTACGAGACGCTGGGGCAGGGGCCGCCGCTGCTGCTGCTGCACGGCGGGCCGGGGATGGGCGACGGGCGGGGCTACCGCGCGGCGCTGGCGCCGCTGGCGGACGAGTTCACGCTGATCATCTACGACCACCGCGGCTGCGGGCGCTCGGGCGACGCGCGCCGGAGAGCTACACGCACGCGCAGTTCGCCGCGGACGCGGAAGGGCTGCGGCGGCGCCTGGGGCTCGGGCCGGTGGCGATGCTCGGCACGTCCTACGGCGGGTTCATCGCGCTCGAATACGCGCTGCGCTACCCGGCCAGCCTGGAGCCGGCTGGTGCTGGTCGGGACGGCGGCGAGCAACGAGCACCACGCGGCGGCGCGGGCGACGCCTGGCGAGCGGGCTGCCGGGGATCGAGCCGGCAACCCTGGACCGGCTCTTCGGCGGGCGCATCCGCGACAACGCCGACTTCCGCCGCTCGTACGCCGCGATCGCCCCGCTCTACAGCCCCCACTTCGACCCCGCCACGCTGGAGGCGCGGCTCGACGACATCCCCTTCCGCTACGAGACGCACAACCGCGCCTTCGGCGTCGCGCTGCCGCGCTACGACCTCCGCCCGCGGCTGGGCGAGATCGCCGCGCCGACACTGGTGATGTGCGGGCGGCACGACTGGATCTGCCCGCTGGCGGAGTCGGAGCTGCTGGCGGGGGCGATCCCCGGCGCCCGGCTGGTGGTCTTCGAGGGGAGCGGGCACGGCCCGATGCGCGACGAGAACGCGCGCTTCCTGGCCGAGCTGCGCGCCTTCCTGCGCGGCGTCACCGGCCGCTGAATTGGGCGGGCGACCAACCCTCTTGCGGAGCGCAACCGGGGCAACGCCGGACGGCAGCGACCGCCGTTGCGACTTTTCCTGTTCCGCCGCATCATTCCCCTTACCGCGCTCGGTAACGCCCGTCCAAGCCATGAAGGAGGGACTATGCGAGTGAAGCCGGCGCCAAAACGTTCCCCCGGCGCCCGCCTGCTGCCCCTCTTGCTCGCCTTGTTCCTCGCTTCTTGCGCTCGCCCGGCGGGCGGGCAGGCCGGAGCCGGGCCGGACGGGGCAGGCGGCCTGCCCAGGCCGACGATAGCTCCGGTGCCGCAGGCAACGGTGGACGCGGCGACGACGCTGGCGGCGTCCCGCCCGACGCCGGCGCCGCGCCCGACCGTCATCGTGGCGGAGATCGCCGGCGATCCGGCGGCTATGCGGCTGCTCGACGCCCTGCGGCAGCGCGGCATCGCGCCGCGAGCGACGGACAGGGGGAATTTGCCCTTTCTCACCGTCCCCAGCCAGGGGTATCAGTTGACGGACGAGATCGGGAGGGAGCGCCTCTTCCTGCACGTCTATCCGAGCGAGGGGGCGGCCAGGGCGGATGCCGCGCGGGTCCCGCCGCGCGCGGACAACGGCCTCAGCGACTGGATCGATACCCCGCACTTCTTTCGCTGCGAGGCGCTGATCGCGGTCTACCTCGGCCGGGATCCGCTGGTGATCGGGGCGCTGGCCGATCGTTGCGGCCCCCAATTTGCCGGGCGGTGAGCGCCGGACGCGCGGGCGATGGCGGGCGAACCGATGGCGCCGCTGCCCGTTCACGCCGTCGCCGCACCGCCGCCGGCGGGGGTGGCACGATACCTGCTCACATGCCCTCAGTACAGGTCCCGCGCCGACGCGCGGCCGACGATCCGGCGTGCCGACGCGGCCAGCCCCTTGAGCGATCCTTCGCGCCGGGCGGAGAAGGAGGACAGGATGACAGCCACAGCCAGTGCCAAGACCCGCACCGTGGCCGAGATCATGACGCGGGAGGTCCTGACGATCGCGCCCGACGGGACCGTCGCCGAGGCGGCGCGGCGGATGAACGAGCGGCGGGTCGGGTCGATCATCGTCGCCGACGGCGGCCGCCCGGTCGGCATCTTCACCGAGCGCGATCTGCTGCGCTTCGCCGCGGCCGGCGGCGACGCCACCGCCGCGCCGGTGCGGGAGTGGATGACCGCCGATCTGCAGACGACCACGCCGGACGAGGAGGTCACCGCCGCCTTCACGAACCTGAGCGGCCAGCCCTACCGCCACATGCCGGTGGTGGAGGGGGGCGAGCTGGTCGGGATCATCTCGATCCGCGACCTGGTGAAGCTGGCCCAGATCCAGCCGGTGGAGAAGCCGGCGATCGAGGTGCCGCGCGGGCTGAAGGGGGTCGTCGTCGCCGAGACCGAGATCGGCGACGTGCGCGGGCAGGAGGGGTTCTACCACTACCGCCAGTACAGCGCGATCGAGCTGAACGAGAAGCGCCCGCTGGAGGACGTCTGGTACCTGATGTTTGAGGGCGCGCTGCCGACGAAGGCCCAGCGCGCTGCCTTCATGGAGGAGATCCGCCCGCTGCGGGCGATCCCGGAGGCACTGGGGCCGATCCTGCCGGAGATTGCGCGGGCGGGCGGGCAGTTCGAGCCGCTCGACGCGCTGCGGACGGCGATCTCGCAGCTCGGCAGCGTCCAGGACTTCCCGCCGGTGCTGGACATCGACGCGCCGACGCTCCGCGCCCAGGCGCTCCAGGTCTGCGCGGTGGTGCCGACGCTGATCATGGCGCTCTACCGGCTCAACAAGGGGCAGGAGCCGATCGCGCCGCACCCGGACCTGCCCTACGGGGCGAACTACCTCTACATGCTGACCGGCGAGATCCCCCCGGAGGAGCACGCCTGGGCGGTCGAGCGCTACCTGATCTCGACGATCGACCACGGGTTCAACGCCTCGACCTTCACCGCGCGGGTGATCACCTCTACCGGCGCCGACCTGGCCGCCGCGGTGGTGGGGGCGATTGGGGCGATGTCCGGCCCGCTGCACGGCGGCGCGCCAAGCCGGGCGCTGGAGATGCTGGAGGCGATCGGCACGCCCGACCGGGCCGACGCCTGGATCCGCGACACGGTGCAGCGCGGCGGGCGGATCATGGGCTTCGGCCACGCCGTCTACAAGACCGACGACCCGCGCTCGCTGCTGCTGCGCCGGGTGGCCGAGCGGCTCGGCGGGCCGCGGGTGGCGTTCGCCAAGCAGGTCGAGCGGCAGGTGGTCGACATCCTCGAGGAGCTGAAGCCGGGGCGGCAGCTCTACGCCAACGTCGAGTACTACGCCGGCGTGGTGATGGAGACGGCCGGGCTGCCGCCGGAGATGTTCACGCCGACCTTCACGTCGAGCCGGGTGATCGGCTGGTGCGCGCACATCATGGAGCAGGCGGCCGACAACCGCCTGATCCGCCCGAGCGCCCGCTACTGCGGCCCGCCGCCGCCCCAGCCGGTCCCCGACGCCGAGTAGCGGCGCGGCCGGCGCCCGAACGGAGATGCCCGCGCATGACCCCTCTCCCGGAATCGGGAGAGGGGTCGCCGCGCCCGCGCGACGGGGGTGAGGGCGGTTGCGTTCTTGGATCGGCGCCACCGCGGTGCGAGGAGCGCCCCCCGCCCCCCCAACCCTGGGGGAAGCAGACGTGGGTACAGTTCCCGCCTCCCGGTGCGGCGCGGGGCTGGCCACGGTTCTCCCCCCAGGATTGGGGGGGCGGGGGGGCGCGCCCGCAGGAGGCCACGGTTCTCCCCCCAGGATTGGGGGGGCGGGGGGGCGCGCCCGCAGGACGAGCTCCGACGCATGGAGAATGCATTCGCCCCGCGGCGGGGGCGGGAGCCGCTGGTCAAGGTCGGGGGGATGGGCTACAGTACGGGGCGTGAACCAGGCGCGCGACGGGGCGCGCGGCGCGATCGAGGAGGAGGGGCGGTGTCGGCGCAGGGGGCGGCCGGGGGCGGGGCGGCGGGCGGGACCGCGGCGGGCGGCCTGGAGGGGGTCGTCGTCGCCAGGACCGCGCTGAGCGATGTCGACGGCCAGCGCGGCCACCTGACGGTGCGCGGCTACAGCATCGAGGAACTGGCCGGGCGGGCGACCTTCGAGGAGGTTACCTACCTGCTCTGGCACGGGGCGCTGCCGAACGGGGACGAGCCGCGGCGCTTCGGCGAGCGGATCGCCGGCTGCCGCGAGCTGCCCGAGGAGGCGCGGGTCGCGGTCGCGGCGGCGGCGCGGCGGATGGGGCCGATGGACGCCCTGCGCTACGCGACCGCGGCGCTGACCGCCGACGATCCGGCCGCCGGCGACGGGTCGCGCGAGGCCGACCTGGAGCGGGCCTGCCGGCTGGTCGCGCGCGTGCCGGTGCTCCTCGCCGCCTACCAGCGGCTGCGCCGGGGGCAGGAGGCCGTGGAGCCGCGCCGGGACTGGGCATCGCGGCCAACTTCCTCTACCAGTTGCAGGGGCGGGAGCCGGACCCGGCGGAGGTGCGGGGGCTCGACACCTACCTCGTCACCGTGGCCGACCACGGGATGAACGCCTCGACCTTCACCGCGCGGGTGATTGCCTCGACCGCGTCCGATATGGTCTCGGCGGTGACGGGGGCGATCGGCGCGCTGAAGGGGCCGCTGCACGGCGGGGCGCCCGGCCCGGCGTTGGCGATGATCGAGGAGATCGGCACGCCCGGCCGGGCCGAGGCCTGGATGAAGGACGCGCTCGCCAGCGGCAAGCGGCTGATGGGCTTCGGGCACCGCGTCTACAAGGTGCGCGACCCGCGCGCCGAGGTGCTGTACCGGGCGGCGGAGGA
>JAUJMV010000017.1:91216-143955 GCA_030446685.1 Thermomicrobiales bacterium
AGGAAGTCGAGCGGGTGGGGGTGCAGGTGCTGCAGGAGGCCAAGCCGGGCCGCAACCTGCAGACGAACGTCGAGTTCTACACCGCGCTGCTCTTGCGCGAGCTGGGGCTGACGCCGGACCTCTTCTCGCCGACCTTCGCGATCGGGCGCACGGCGGGTTGGACCGGGCACATCCTCGAACAGCGCGCGACCGGGCGGCTGATCCGGCCGCAGTCCGAGTACGTCGGGCCGCGCGACCTGCGCTTCGTGCCGGTCGAGGGGCGCTGACGGCGACACGGCGCCGGGCGGCGGGGGTAAGGGATGGCGACGGGCCGGGCGCTGTCGCGGCGCCCGGCCCGTTTCCGCTCAGGGTCAGCGAAGCCTTGGCCCTGTCATCCTGAGCCGCGGCGAAGGATCGGTGTCCAGGGCACCGGGGCCGCTTGTCCGCCACGCGGGTGCCGGAGAGACCGATCCTTCGCCGCGGCTCAGGATGACAAGGTGGGGGGAGACGCGCGCCGGTGGGGGAGTACCCCCGGACAGCGCCGGCACCAGTTCTACAGTCGGGAAGCCGGGTAGGCGGGGGATTGGGCCGGCCCGCCATTGGGGAACGGCGGCCGCTCCCTCTACCCGACCGCCCGACTACCCGACTGCGAACGCTATCTGGCGTCGCGGCAAGCCGCCGCCAACCGGGCGGACCCCTTACAGCAGCCAGTCGCGGCGGGCGGCGAAGGCGCGCAGGGCCTCTTCCTGCTCGGCGGCGGCGACGGCGCCGGGGCAGGCCGCGCGCAGCTCGCGCAGCGCCTCCTCCGCGCCGAGGCCGCCGCGGATCAGGTAGGCGGCGAGGACCGTGCCGGTGCGCCCCTGCCCCATCAAGCAGTGGACGGCGACGCTCCGGCCCCGCGCCCGCTGCCCGTCGATGAAGTCGAGCGCGGCGTCGAGTTGCCAGGGGGTCGGGGCGCGCAGGTCGTCCACCGGGAGGTGCAGCTCGATCAGGCCGTGCCGGTCGAGCGCTCCCGCGGTCAGCGGCGTCTCGGTCAGCGACAGCACCGCGCCGATGCCCTGCGCGCGCAGCCAGGCGAGATCGTCGTCCAGCGAGGCGGGGGCGTCGCGCGTGCCGAAGCGGCCGGGACGCCCGCAGCCGGCCAGCACCCCGTCGATCAGCCAGTAGAAGCCGCGCGCCGCCCGGCCCCGCCGGGTCCCCTCTTGCGCCCCTTGCACCATCCGTCATCCCTCCTCGGTCTGCCACGCGCGGCGGGTACGGCGCCCGCCGTACCCGCCGTGGTCCTGCATCGAGGATAGCGCCCGCGCGGGGCGCGCGCATCGGCAGGACGGGTGGACGAGGCCCTACCCGTTCGCATGGCCCGACGGGTACTCAAACGGCGGGTTGGTGTGAGAGACGCCCCGGGCGGGGCCGGGGGGGCGGACCCTCATGTGAGGGTCCGGCCGCATCGGTTGTCCGACGGTGTGGGCACGGCCACCAAGGGGGGCGGCCCTACCCCAGTCTCGCCTTACCGGCCGGGCACGGTGATCGGCGGGACCTGGCCGACGTTCGTCACGTCGAGCCGCGCCCGCGTGTTGGCGTCCACCCCGGTCCCGGTGATGTTCGACTCCAGGGCGACGATGTAACCGCGGCTGTTGTCGACCCAGACTTGGGTCGCCGCCGTGCCGCGCTGCCCCTGGAGGGCGGGGTTGACGAAGCCGAGGTTGGCGAGTTCGACGTTCGCCGTGTACTTGGTCGTCTGCTGCCCGTTGACCGTCTCGGTGCCGGCCGGCGTGAAGTTGGCCGAGGCCGGGATCAGGTTGGTCAGGATCGCGTTCGGCGCCGCGAAGAGCGCCTGCACCGGCGCGGCCAGCGGGTTCGAGCTGTCCGCCTGGATGTAGCCGCCGCCGAGCGGGTTCTGCACGAAGACGTTCCCGCCGACCTGGTACGCCTCGATCGACGTCCCGCCGGCGCTGGCGGTGACCTTCTGGTTGCCGCTGTTGTACTCGTACACCGGGCTCAGGTTGCCGCTAAAGCCGCCGACCGTGAAGCCGGCGAAGTTCCAGGCCTGCCGCGAGCTGTCGAGCCGCTGCAGGTTGAGCACGGCCTGGTTGGGGGGAACCGCGCCGGTCGTCGGCGAGCCGGTGCGGACGACGGTGGGCGAGCCGACCCGCGTGGCGGTCGGCGAACCGGGGCGGACGGCGGTGCCGGCCGGCGGCGAGGCCGGGCGGGTCGCGGTGGCCGGGGCGGCGGTCCGCGTGGTGCCGGCGGGGGCCGCGGTCGTCGTCCGGGCGGTGGTCACGGCGGCCCCAGTCGTCGTGGTCGCCGCCCTGGTGGTCGCGGCGGTGGTCGCGGCCGCCGGGACGGTATTGGTCGCGGTAGTGGTGGGGCCGCAGGCCGCCAGGACACCCATGCTGACGGCCAACCCGCCAAGTTTCACCCAGTGCCTCATTCCGCGCATGGACCCTCCCTTTCTCGATTCGCGCCGCGTTCATGCTTGTCACCAGCAGCGCACGGCAACACTGCTGTATGAGTCCCGCGGGACCACACCCATACTCCTCCAAAACGGGAATATCCGCAAGGATGGTGCCAGGACGTGGGGCAAAGGGCGGTGGCGGTCTGGCAGGAGGCAGCACCCCTCGTCACCCCGCGCCCGGCACTCAGAACAATTCGAGCACCGCCACCCAGGCGACGGCCTGGACCAAACAGGTGCCGGAGAGCAGCAGGCGGGCGGCGAAGCGATCGAAGCGGACCACGCTCCAGGCCAGCGCGATGTTCACCACCGCGACCAGCGCGGTGATCAGCGGCAGGATGAAGATCTCGCGCGGCGTCCCGATCCGGTCGGGCTGGCCGGTGGCGTTGAAGTGGAGCGGCAGCGTCTGCGGCACCGCGTCGTAGCGCAGCACGATGAACCAGAGCATCGCCACCACCAGCGCCCAACCGGCGAGGAGCAGCCAGACCGCCACCCGATCCTGGAGCAGCGCGAACAGGTCCCAGGCGGCGCGCTCCCGCGCGGGGTGCGGGCCGGGACCGGCCGGCGCCGGGAAGGCCGGTTCCTCCTCATCCTCCAGCGCCGCGGCGCCGGCCGTGCTGTGGGCGGGGACGAGCGCCGGATCGGCCGCCCGCCCCGATTCGAGCAGTTCCTGGTAGCGCGCCATCAACTGCGCCGGCCGGTCGGGCGAGATGCCGAACGAGCCGCGCGCCGAGCAGACCAACACCTGGCGGCGCGGCGGCAGCGTGGCCGCGATCCGGATGCGCCCGAGCGCCTCGTCCCGCACGCTGCCCAGGTAATAGCCCGGCCAGGGCCAGAGGGCGCGCGTCGGCGCCGCCTTGAGCAGCGGCCGGGCCGGCCCCAGGTACTCGATCTCGTCGAGCGGGATCCGCACCGTCCGCCAGGCCCAGCGCAGGACCAGCGCGCCCCCGTCGGCTTCCTCCAAACGGTAGCTCAGCGTCAGGTAGCCCCAGAAGAGCACCGCCACGGCGACCCCCGCCAGACCGAGCAGCACGGTAACCGCCCACAACGCGACGACCGCCGTCGTGTTCGTGGCTGCGGGGATGGCGCGCAGCACGAGGAGTGCTTCCCCGGTCAGGCAGAGCATCAGGGCCAGGATGCCGACCAAACTGCCCGCGGACGGCGCCGGTCGCCAGCGTTGCACGGTTCACCTCGCTGTAATCGGTAGGCGCCAGACGTCGACCGGGAGTTGGGCATGGGCGCCTTGGCTGATCCCGATAATAGCACGATTCGATGTGTACGTACAGTCTGGAACAGGTGTAGCGCCGATGTTCCTGGCTCGCGCGTGCGGCGGTAGGGGGCCGACGGCCGCGGCAAGGCATCGGGGACGATCATGGCCCCATTCATGCGAACCGTGCGGTGGGAAGGGTCGAAAGCCGGGCGGACGACACACGACGAGCCATCGAGCCGGGGCGGGACAGATCAGGAGGAGAATGATGGCCGACCAGACTGAACACCAGCACGATCGCGCCGAGGAGGTGCAGCGCCGGAACGTCGAGCAGGCCCGCGAGTTGCTGGCCCGCAAGCACCAGCAGGAGCACGCCCAGCACGCCGACGAGCCCCCGCTGGAGGACGATCAGTTCCAGGCCGACCCGGACCCGATGGTGAAGGAAACGACCGGCGTCCGCGGCAGCACCGGCGGCATCCGCAATATGGGTGGGGGTCGCTCCTGACCGCTGGGAGCGCGGGGCGAAGGACGGGACACGGAAGTAACGATGGGGCGGCGCGTCGATCGACGCGCCGCCCCATCCACAACGCGCTACACCCAAAACCCAACGCGCCCCGCATCACCCCAGCGCCGGCGGTGTCGCGACGGGGGTCGGCGCGGGGCGCGGGGTCGGGGCCGGGGTCGGCGGGGCGCCCGGCGGGGCCTCGAACTGGTCGGTCGCGGGCGTCGGGGTCGTCACCGGCAGGTCGGACACGATCGTCGAGGACGCCTTCTGAGCGTCGAGCCACTTCTGGAAGGCCCCCTGGCGCAACTGCTCGAGGGTCTCCGGCAGGACCGGGCGGGCCTCGTCCTTCTCCAACACCTTGATGATGTGCCAGCCGAACTTCGTCTGCACCGGCTGGCTCACCTCGCCGGGCTGCAAGGAGAACGCCGCGTCCTCGAACTCCTTGACCATCACGCCGCGCGGGAACCAGCCGAGATCGCCGCCGTTCGGGGCGGTGCTGGTGTCGGTGCTCTGCTGGCGCGCGACCTCGGCGAAGTCCTTGCCCTCCTCGGTCACCGCCCGCCGGGCCTGCTCCGCGCCGTCCCTGGTCGCCAGCAGGATGTGCGCGGCGTGGACCTGCGGCTGCACGTCCTTGATCTCGCCGGCGAACTTCTCCTGCGCCTCCTGCCGCGCCAGCGCCGGCCGCACCACCAGTTGGAGATAGTCCTCGCGGCTCAAGCCCGCCCGCTCTTCGAGCGTCTCGAGGGTCTGCCCCAACCCCGCGGTCGCGGTCGCCAGGGCCTGTTCGCGGTTGGGGGTCGCGGTCGGGGCCAGCGTCGGGGTCCCCGGCGTGCGGCTCGCGGAGGGGAACGCCGCGGGCGTGGCGGGGGTCGCGGGAACGGCCGGCTCGCCGCCCGACGTGACCGGGGTGCCCGCCCCGGCGGGCGTTCCGGGTGTCCCCGGCATGCCGGGGGGCGCCGCGCCCGGCGTGCCCTGGGCGGGGCGCGATGCGGTGGCCGCGGCGGCGCTCGCCGTCTGGGTCGCCCAGGCGGCGGCGGTCGGGTTGACCGTCGGGGAGGGGGTCGGTGAGCTGAGCGGCACCGGCGCGAAGCTCTCCTGGAGGTAGTTCTGGACCTCCTCGTCGGTGATCGAGAGGCCGAGCTGGTCCAGGCGCTGGAGGACGACGCGGTCGTCGATCATGCCGGTCAGGGTCTGCGGATCGACCGGCGCCTCCTTGTAAGTGGTCAGTTCCCGCTGCAATTGCTGGATCTGCGCGGCGTACTGCGGGTTCTGCGCGGCGAAGAACTGGTACTGCCGGATCTGGTTGAGCAGGCTGTACCGGCGCATCTTCCAGTAGTCGCCGCGCCGGATCTCGTAGCCGTTGACCGTCGCCAGCACCTCGCGCGGGCGGAAGCCATACTCGTAGAGCGCGCCGCCGACCAGCAGGAGGCCGACCAGGGCGGTGACCGAGAGCATGCTGACGAGGAGGATGCGCCGCTGCCGCAGTTCCCGGTCGCGGCGCGACAGGCGCCGCGCCTGCCGGACCCGATCCTGATTCCGCCTGAGCGGCAGACGGTCGAAGACACCTTGCAAACGGTCGCTCACCCGAGTCTCTGCTCCTTGTCTCGTGCGGCATCAGCGGTCAGCCGCCAGCCTCTCCCCGGGGGACCGGCGCGTTACCGCCGTTCTCCCGCGGGCGAAAGGCTGACGGCTGACTGTGCTGGGTGCCCGCGCTACTGTCGCCCCTGCGCCGAGGTGAAGGGCAGCAGCGCCATGTGGCGCGCGCGCTTGATCGCCACGGTCAGCGACCGCTGGTGCTTCGCGCAGGTGCCGGTCTTGCGCCGCGGCTCGATCTTGGCCCGGTCGGACACCATCCGCCGCAACCGCGGCACGTCCTTGTAATCGATCTGCTCGATGTTGTCCGAGCAGAACTGGCAGACCTTGCGGCGCTGGAAGAAGCGCCCGCCGCCGCCGCCGAAGCGCAGCCCGCCGCCGCCGAACCGGCCGCCGCCGGGCCGGTCGCCGTCGGCGCGGTCGCCGCCAGGACCGCCCGGCCGATCGCCGAAGCGGCCCCCCGGCCGGTCCCCACCGGGGCGATCGCCGAACCGGCCGCCCGGCCGGTCGCCGAACCGCCCCGCCGGGCGGTCGCCCGCGCGCCCGGCCCCCTCGGCCCGCTCCGGCGGGCGATTATCCTGATTCACCATCGAAACTCTCCCTGCTCTCTCGCGCGGCGCGAGCCGCCTATGCTTCTGAACGCCCGGGTCAATCCGAAGTCACAGCGCCACCCCGGCGCGGCCCGCCTTAGAACGGCACGTCATCGATGTCGCTGTCCTCGTCGATGGCGCTGTTCTGCCGCGCGGCTCGCTGCGGCTGCGCCTGCTGGCGGCCGCCACCACTGTACGACTGCCCGCCCATGCCCCCGTCCAGGTCCGCCCCTTCGGCGCGGCCGCCGAGCATGTTCATGTCGGTCGCGACGATCTCGACCGTGGTGCGCTCGATGCCGTCCTTGTCGGTGTACTTGCGCGACTGCAAGCGCCCCTCGACGTAAACGGTATTGCCCTTCCGCAGATACTTGTCGCTGATCTCGGCGAGCTTGTCCCAGGCGACGACGGAACCACTCGGTCTCCTCGATCTGGTTGCCGTCGGCCCCTTGCGGTTGCGGTTGACCGCCACCGTGAAGTTGGTCACCGGCGAACCGGATGGCGTGAAGCGCATCTCGGGGTCACGGCCCAGGTTGCTGATGATCATAACCTTGTTCAATCCGCGCGCCATGCTCTGCCTCCTTCACACGAGCCTTCCGCGACCAGCCGCCCTCGAACGATCGGCACTCGGGGTATACGTACGCATTCTACCACGCGCCCGTCGGCCCCGTCGCCGCCGGAGAGGCCGGCGCTACTCCTCGCCGTCCGGCTTGACGATGATGTGGCGCAGGACACGATCGTTGAGCTTGAGCTGCGCTCCAGGTCGGTGATATGCCCGGCGTCGACGTTGAAGGTGTAGAGGACGTAGAAGCCGTCGCGGAGGTCCTGCCCTCGTGGCGGATCGGATAGGCCAGGCGGCGCCGCCCCACGGGTTCTCGCGCACCGTCCGGCGATCGCGCGCCGCCGGCGTTGGTGACGTAGCCCGCGACCTGCGCGATCGTGCCGTTGAGCTTCCTCTTCGGGCAACTGGGGGTGGAAAATGGTCAGCATCTCGTACGGGCGCAAGGGGTGCTCCTTCCTCCGGGTTTGCCCCGCGCACGCGGCAGTGTTGCGCGACACCGCCGCGTCGTGAGGCAGAAAGGTGTCAAGCCATGCATCACACATGACAATACGGGCGTAAAACCATTCTACGCCACAATCGAGTATAGCAAACGCCCGGTAACGCGGCAACCGCGGTTCTAGCCGGGAGCGGGCGGGGGCGCGGGACCGCCCGCGGGCGCCGGGAACGCTCCGGGGTCGGGGGGCGGCGTCAGCGCGGCGGTCCTTCACGCCGGGCGCGCAGGCGGCGCCAGACGAACCAGCCGACCGCGCCGATCAGGGCGGCCAGCACGGCGTACTCGACGTACCGCAGGTAGTCGCCGACCTCCTGCCAGCGCGCGCCGAGCCACCACCCGAGGCCGATCAGCGCGGCGTTCCAGGCGGCACCGCCGAGCGCCGTGTAGGCCGCGAACTTCCAGACCGGCATCTGCTCGATCCCGGCCGGGATCGAGATGAACGAGCGCACGCCCGGCACCAGCCGCCCGATCAGCACCGCCTCGCCGCCGTGCCGGTCGAACCACCCCGCGCGGTCCAGATCCTCCGGCTCCAGCAGCGGCACCTTGCGCGCCAGCCGCTCCATCCCCTTGCGCCCGAGCCGGCGCCCGAGCCTGTAGAGGAGCAGCGCGCCGAGGACCGATCCCGCCGTCGCCCCGCCGAGCACCCAGGGGAACGACATCCGCCCCTGCCCGACCAGGAAGCCGGCAGCGGCAGGATGATCCCGAGGGGATCGGCGGCACCACGCTCTCCAGCGCGATCAGGACCAGCACGCCGAGCGGCCCGAGCGCGTCGATGACGTCGGTGATGAAACCGCCGATGCCCCCGAACATGCGCCGGCAACCTTCCCCCACACAGCGGCGACAACCCAACCGGCCGAGCCATCCCGGCCGACCGGGGAGGAAGCCGCACGCCGCGTGCCGCGCCTCCCGTGCGGGGGGGTTAGGGCCGCGCCGCGTCGGCCGGCGCGGCGCGGCCCGCGCCGAGGACCGGGATCTCGGGCTTGATCGCGAACCGCAGCCTGGCGTGGGCGGCGCGCAAGGTCGCCTCGACCGCAGCGGGGTCGGCGCGCGCGCGAAGATAAAGCCGAGGTAGCTGGCCCCCTCCGGCAGCGGCACGATCCGCTGGCCCGGCTGCACGCCGATCTCGACACCGGTGACGCCCGGCACTGCCGCGGCCTCCGCCCTCCCCCGCGACGCCGGTGAGGATGCCCGCGCCGGGGATCGGGATCATCATCACGCCGACCGCGTCGCGCGCGGCGGCCGGGGGTCGGTGGGGGGATCGAGCGGCAGGCCGACCGCGTGCCGCAGGATCAGCTCCTCCAGCGACATCCCCGCCCCGAACTCGAGGATCGTCGAGCAGCGCCCGCCGATCGAGCGCCCCGCGACCTCGACGAGCCACGGCCCGCGCTCGTTGACGCGCAATTCGGCGTGGATCGGCCCAGTGCGCAGCCCGAGCGCGCGCGCCGCGTCCGCGGTCGCCCGCGCGATGGCCGCCTGCGTCGCGGCGGGCAGGCGGGACGGCGTGACGTAGATCGTCTCCTCGAAGAAGGGGCCGTCGAGCGGGTCGGGTTTGTCGAAGAGGGCCAGCACGCGCAGTTCGCCGTCGGTCAGCAGCCCCTCCAGCGCCACCTCGACGCCGGGGATGAAATCTTCCACCAGGACCGTCGTCCCCGCCGGATCGTAGCCCTCGCCGAGCAGCAGGGCGCGGGTGCGGGCGAACGCGCCGCGACGGCGAACTCGTCCGCGTCGTCGGCACGGATCACGCCGCGGCTGCCCGATAGCAGCGTCGGCTTGACGACACAAGGGAAGGCGACCTGGGCGGCGAGCGCCCGCGGGTCGTCGGCGAGCGTGCAGCGGCGGAAGCCCGGCACCGGCACGCCGCCGCGCGCGCAGCCACTCGCGCATCAGCGCCTTATCGCGCGCGGCGAGCGCGGCGTCGGGGGCGTTGTGCGGCAGCCCGAGCGCGGCGCTGGCGGTGGCGGCCAGGAGGCTGGCGCTGTCGTCCACCGAGGACCGCGTCGAACGGCGCCCGTCGCGCCTCGGCCACGATCGTGGCGGTCGCCTCCTCCGGGCGGCCGAAGTCGAGCCCGAACGGCTGGCGCCAGTAGTCGGCCAGCGCCCGCGGCATGTCGATCCTTGACCACGTTGACCACGCCCCCGGCGCGGTAGGTGAGCGGCGACGAGATCAGCACGCGCGGTCGCCTGCCGGTCGTCATCGCGGTCCCTCCGCCGCCGCCAGGAACGCCCCGGCGCGGTTAGGTGCCACCTCGCGCGTCGCCGCCATCGTTAACGCCGTCATCATCAACAATGATGAGCGCCGCAGCACGCGTCCCGTGTATAGCGGTCGCGGACCGGGTATTCGCGGAGAGGGGCGCTGGGTGGAAACCCATCGCTCACTCGCCACGGCTCACCTCCGCGGGTTAGAATACTCCCAGGCAGCATACGGCATCGAGGCGCTGCGATCATCTCCCGCTCGCCGAGGTGGAGCCCTCGTCCGGCGCGGAGCCGCAATTCCTCTGGCTGCTGGCGCGGGGCAGGCGACGGCGGGGTCCGCGGCGATCACCGGCCGCTCGCCGAGCTGATTTGTGGGGTCGACTTGCGCCACTGCTGACGCTCGTTGATACTGGTTGCAATGATGTTGGCTGGCGATAGGCGAACAGGCGGAACTGGGGTGTGCGATCCGGCGAACGCCTGAACCGCGCGTCGCCGCCATCGTTAACGCCGCCTTTCCGTCTATGCCGGCGCATGGGGCGCGTAACAATGATTGAGCGCCGCGGTTTATGTGCGTATACCTACCGCGAATCCGGCCGGAAGCGGGCGATTCTACCGCAGCGGTCCCGCTTGCCGGTGTATCGATACGTGTTGAGTGGGTTGGTCGGGTCGGTGTTGCCGGGTCAGCTGCGCGTGCTGGGGCCCCCGCGAACAGATCTTGCCCCCGTCGGTCGAGCACTATTCGACTCCCCCATTCCAAAGCCTCCCGGAAAGAACTCCCTACAATGACCACCGTTACAAAAGGGACAAGGATGAAAGCAGGAGCGGCTCCGCGTATGCGATAATCGAAAGGCTGCATCACTGCCAATGCCTACAAGAGTATCTGGTAGCGATGCGACACGCCAGAGGATAAGTAGATGTTACCGACGGCGGCAGCGGACATGCCTTGTAGTCTTCGGGCAGATGGAAGAGCGCTTGTTCCACCTTCTCGATCAATCCGGCCCCTGGAAGTAAGCGCAATTGCTGCACCATACCATGACTTCAACCATGTTACGGTGTCTTTGTCCCGCCCAAATAGCGGCGGCCAGATTCGGCGAACGGACAAGCGGGACTGGTGCTGGCGGGGTGGTCGCGGCAATCGCGATGGCTCGTGTGGGTAGTTGTCGCGTTTGCTGCGGTGGCGTACTCAACCTGGTCACGCCCGGCGCCGGGCGGCACGGATCGCTCACGGCAGCGCGCGATCAACGCACCCTCGCACCGACACCGCCATGCGTCCGACGCCCTTTGACCGGGCGTTTTTGGCGGCTTGTGGCCTGTTCAGGCGTTCCGCGTCGCCCGCCCGCCGATACCAGTGCTCCATCTCTCGCCGACCGAGAGATGCTCTTGAAACGTCAGCCATTTCACCATTCCCAAGGATACAACAGGATTCCGTATTAGCGATGGGTTCCAACCCATCGGCCCTCCCCGCCGCTCCCCGGCCCCCGACAGATCCGCCTCCTCCACACACCCCCAAACCCGCCAATCACCGTTACTCAATTCGCCGGCCGTCGTTAGAGTAGGTAACGGCGCACTGTTCCCCGGCGGCCCATCCGTTATGACACCCTGGTTGGGGAAGTGTGCCCGCCAAGTTCCCACCCCCCCGGGAGTTCGCAAGGAGGGGCATGTGCTCGGCCACGTCAGACGCCGCACCGCCAGCCTCACCGGCGCGACCGCCGCGCCCGCGACGACAACTGCGCCCCCCGCCCGGTCGCGGCACACCGCCCGCCGGCGCTGGCTCGTCCCCTTCGCGCTCGGCGCGCTCGTCCCCCTGCTCCTCCTGACCATCGGCACGGCCTTCGCCCTCTCCTGGGACGGCGTCTATCCCGGCGTGCGCGCCAACGGCCTCGACCTCGGCGGGCTGAGCCGCCAGGAGGCCGCGGCGCGGATCGCCGCCGACGCCGCGCACTGGGAGGCGACGCCGCTCACCCTGACCGCGCCGGGGGCCACCTATTCGCCGACCCGCGCCGAACTCGGCCTGCGCTACGACCGCGCGGCCACGCTCGACGCCGCCTTCACCCAGGGGCGCGGCGGCGGCACCGTGGCACGCCTCTCGGCGATCCTCAACGCCGCCTGGCACGGCCGGGCCGTGGCGATGCGCCACCAGATCGACGCGCCGGTCCTCAGTGACGCGGTGCGCGGACTGGCTGGATCGACCGATGTGCAGCCGCGCGATGGCGACCTGCGGATCGAGGGCGGGCGGGTGGTCATCACCCCGGCGGTCGAAGGGCGCGGCCTCGACCTCGACGCGGCGGCGCAGCAGATCGTCGCCAGCCTCGACGCCGACGCCCCCACGACCCTCGCCCTGCCGGTGGCCGAGCGGCTCCAGCCGCGGATCAACGACGCAGTGCTGGCGGAAGCCCGCGCCCGCGCCGAGGCGCTACTGGCCGCCCCAATCGAGCTAGCCGGCGCCGACCTCGCGCTCGACTACGACGCCGCGGCGATCGGCGCCTGGCTCGTCGTGCAGCGTGACCCGGCGGACGGCCAGCCCCTCGCCGTCGCCGTCGATCCGGCCCCAGTGCGCGCCGCGATCGAACCGCTGGCCCCGCGCGTCAGGCGCGAGCCGCGCGACGCCACCTATGCCTTCGACCCCGCGGCCGGCGGCTTCATCGCGACGACGCCCGCCCTCGACGGTCGCACGCTCGACACCGACGCCACGGTCGCCGCGGTGATCGCCGCGCTGGAAGGGCGGGGGCCGCGCCTGGTCCGCCCGGCGACGCGCGCCCAGACCCCCGCGCTCAGCACCGGCGACATCGCCGCGGCCAGCGCGCAGGCTCGGCAGACCTACCTGGCCGGGCCGCTCACCCTCGGCCACGGCGACCGCGCCTGGACCCTGCCGGTCGAGAAACTCGCCGGCTGGCTGACGATCGAGCCGGCCGCCGGTGGCGCGCGGCTCGTCTTCGACACCGACGCCCTCTCCGGCTACATTAACGGCCTGCAGAAGGAGATCGAGCGCCCGGCGGTCGACGCGACCTACACGATGGACGACGGCAGCGATGTCTACCGCGTCACCGGCCCGAGCCAGGTCGGCCTGCGCCTCGACGGCCCCGCCGCCTACCGGGCCGCGATCCAGGCCCTGCGCGACGGGGGCGACCGCGGCCGCGCGCTCGCGCTCCCCGTGAACGAGATCCGCCCGAAGGTGACCGAGGCGGATGTCGTGGCCCTGGAGCCGGAGCGCTGGGTCGAGGTCGATCTCACCCGCCAGCGGATGTACGCGGTGATCGGCAAGAAGCGAGTCTACACCGCGGTCATCTCCAGCGGCAAGCGGGGCTGGGAGACGCCGACCGGCACCTTCTACATCAACCGCCGCGTCGCGAACGAGACGATGACGAGCGAGAGCATCGGCGCGGAGGAGTACTACGTCCTCGAGAACGTCCTCTACACTCAGTACTTCACCGACGAGGGCCACGCGCTCCACTACTCCTGGTGGAAGACGCCGGAGAGCTTCGGCACCCCGAGCAGCCACGGCTGCCTCAGCGAGACCCTCAAGGACGCCGAATACTTCTGGCAGTTCGCCGGTGTCGGCACCCGCGTCACCATCGCCGGCAGGACGCCGCCGAACTGAGCGTGGGGCATGGGGGCGTAGGTGACAGGAGAGGTTACGGGGGGGCGATGGCGGTCCAGACACTGCAATACGTGTCGGTCGGCCGACATCGGCGCCTGGTACCTGCTCGGCACGGGGAGCAGTGGGATAGGCCTCCGAAGTCGAGCTAAGGTTGGGCGCGGATTGGAACGCCGCCGAGGTGCCACGCGCTGGTAGCACCCCACGGAACCGTGGTCAGGCGGCATGGGCCGGCTCCCGTAGCCGGCGGGGCCGCCGGCCCCGCCGGCTGACGGGCGGTGGGGGTACGTTGAAGGTCAGGAGCTCATGCACCGACCAGCGGTGATCGGTCAGCCCCGCCACCTGCGCGGGGGTGCGGGCCGCCCACTTGCCCCCGGCATTGCCACAGGCTGTCATGCGGCCAGCAGAAGTTGTAGCAGGCGCCGACCAGCCACATCCCCGCCTCCAGCCTGGCGGCCCGGCGAGCAGCGGCCTGCGTCCGCCGCACCAGTACCGTCAGGTGGGCACGGGAGGTGGCATAGAGCCGTTCACGGTAGGCCGTGTTGATGACCGCGGTGACCGCGCCTGGGGTGGCGGCCGGCCGCGCCTGCACGGCCTCCTCCGCCCCCCGCGCGACCCGCCGCTTGGCGTACTGGTGGCCGACCCGGCTGGCCCGTGCGTACCGCTTCGCCGAAGAGCCGCCGCGCCCGGGACACGTCGCTGCACAGCCCGTCGACGCATAACAGCACGTCCTGGGTCGGGCCGCACGTACGCACCCGCTCCAGCAGGGCGTGGATCAGCCGCCGGTCGCGGTGGGCGCTGACCGCCCCGCCCCGACCCGCAAGCGGGCACCCCAGCCGGCTCGCCACCGCCAGCGCCGTGGCCATCCACAGCACCCCGCCGCTGATCTGCACGCGCAGTTCGTCGGCCTGCAGCTGCCCCAGCTCGACGCGCCCGGCCTGCACGATATGCTCGTGGAACCTGCTGGCACTGTGCGCCCGCCGCCGCTTCGTTGCATTGAACGTCTTGTCGCACCGCTTACAGCGGTAGCGGCCCTCGCGCTGGCTCTGGATCACGATGGGCCCCTCGCCCCGGCGCCCGTGGGCCCAGCAGGCCGCGTTGTGGCAGAATTGTTCCTGCAGGGCCATGCCCCTCCTCCGGCTGACCTCAAGCATCAGCAAGAATGGGGCATGGCTCGCTATTTGTTCGACCCCACGGCCCAGCCACGGTTCCGTGGGGCGCTACCCACGCGCTCTTGCAGAGAAAGTACGCAAGAACATAGAATATTGCCATGACTTCTTTTCTCCACTCGCCCACCTGGCAACGCTTCCAAGAAGCGGTTGGCCGCGCCGTTCTACGCCAGGACGACCAGTTGTACATCCAGCGAACGCTCCCCTTCGGCGACTCCTTCACCTGTTCGCGCTGTCGCTGGGGTACCGAACACAGACTCCCGAGGTTCGCAAAGAGGCCGTTTTTCGTCCGGCTGGAGCCCATCGACGAGCGGTCGTGCCGCAACTTGCAAGGTTTCGCGGAGCAGCGCCGCTTGTCCCTGCGCGCCACCGCTTCCGTGCAGCCACGGCAGACGAGCGTGCTGGACATCACCCGGCCCCCCGCCGAAATCCTGCGGCACATGCATCCGAAGCATCGCTACAACATCCGCTTGGCGGAGCAGCGTGGCGTCGAGGTCCGGGCCTACTCGGACGGGCTGGTCGAGCAGTTCGACCGGTTTTGGGCCCTGCTTACGAGTACCGCCGGCCGTCACCGTTTCCGCACCCACGGCCGGCGGTACTACCGGACCATGCTCCGCGAGCTGGAGAGGGACAAGATGGCGCACCTGGTCATCGCGAGCGCCGGCGGAGAGGACTTGGCCGCGATGATCCTCATCACGCACCAGGGGACCGCCACCTACCTGCACGGCGCATCGGGCGCCCACCTGAAGCAGCTCATGGCCCCGCACCTCATGCACTGGCGGGCCCTGAACTTCGCCAAGGACCTTGGCTGCGCCGTGTACGACCTCTGGGGCACCAATGCCGTCTACGAGCGGGGCGCGAAAAGGTGGCGGCCACGGGCCGGGGACCCCTCCGCCGGCACGACCCGCTTCAAGCTCGGCTTCGGCGGAACCATCACCAACTATCCCGGGACATACGATCTGGTCCTCCGGCCTCTCTACTATGCCGCGTATGCGCGCTTGAGAGCTTGGCGGAGCCGGAGACGCGCTTTTCGCTGAGAAGAGGTCTGGGGCAGACCGCCAGGGGTGAGCTGCCTGCTGTGCGGGGGGAGCGATCGGAGGGCCGTATCGACAGCCCCCTGCCTCGCGCCGCCACACCCCGCGGGCGCTCCCCGCGCCCCCCCGGGGCCGGCCCCGGCGTCCGCCCGGCGAGGAGGTTTGGGGATCGGGGGGCCAACGCCGTTCGCCGCGCGTCGGGGCGGTTCGCCGACCCCGGGGGGGGCGCGGGGAGTCGGCCAGCCGTGGCGTTTGCGGGCCGGCCGCTGTATCATTCTCCCCATGGCAGCGATCTTTCGGCTGGTGTTCTCGATATCGGCGGTGACCGCCCTCTCGCGGGTGACGGGGTACGCGCGGACGATGGTGGCCGCGGCGGTCCTCGGGACCGGGGTGGTGGCCAACGCCTTCGCGGTCGCCAGCGGGTTGTCGACCCTGATCTACGACCTCTTCATGGGCGGCATCCTCTGGTCGATCTTCGTCCCGCTCCTCGTCGAGCGCCTGACCGCCCACGGCGAAGAGGACGCCCAGCGCCTCACCAACGCCCTCCTCACCCTCATCCTGCCGTTCCTCGCCGCGGTGGCCCTCCTCGGGGTGGTCTTCGCCGAGCCCCTGGTGGACCTCTCGACGAGATGGGCGGACTCGGCGAAGCTCTCCCCGCAGGCGGCGCGGGAGACGACGGAGCTCGCGGTCCTGCTCTTCCGCTTCTCCATCCTCCACGTCTTCTTCTACGGCATCAGCACCGTCGGCACCGGCGTCCTCAACGCCCACCGGCGCTTCTTCCTCCCGACCTTCGCCCCGGTCCTCAACAACCTGTTCGCCGTGGCCTGCTTTGGGGGCTACGCCCTGCTCGCCCCGAGGAACCCCGGGGCCGCCGTCTACCTGCTCGCCGCCACCACGTTGGGGGTCGCGGTGATGTCGCTGGTGCTGCTCCCGGCGATGTACCGCCTCGGCTACAGGCTGCGCCCGGCCTTCGGCCACCCGGCCCTCCTCCCCGCCATGAGGCTCGCCGGTCCCCTGCTCGTCTTCGTGGCGGCGGCGGCCGGCCTCCAGTTCTTCGCCACCCTGCTCGCCACCGAGTTCAACGCCGCGCCGCAGCTAGGCTACGCCTTCGTCGTCTTCTCGCTCCCCTTCGGCATCTTCATCATCGCCCTCGAGACCGCCCTCATGCCCGAGCTCTCGGAGCAGCACGTCCGCGGGGACACGGAGGGCTACCGGGAGACCCTCTCCTTCGGCCTCAGGACGATGGCGTTCATCATCGTCCCGTCCTCCGTCGGCCTCATCGCCCTCGCGACCCCCGCGATCGGCTTTCTCTACGAGCGCGGGGAGTTCACCGCCGAGGACACGGCGGTCGTCGCGAACATCCTCGTCGCCTACTCGGTGGGGCTGCTCGGCTACTCGACGTACTTCCTCCTCATCCGGGCGTCCTACTCGCGACGGAACACGAAGACCCCCGCCCGCCTGAACGTCGGGCTCTTCGCGCTCTACGTTGCCCTCGCCTCCGGCCTCTCGCGCCTCGTGGGGGTGGTCGGCATGGCGCTCGCGGTCTCGGTGGCCTACGCCGTCCTCGCCCTCTTCTGCCTGGCGGCGACGAGGCGGGAGATACAACGGCTCGGCGGCCGGCGCCTCCTGCGCTCCCTGACCAAGATCCTGATCGCGGGGGCGGCCATGTACGCCGTCGCCCGCGGGGGCACGGCGCTCCTCGGGACCGGCACTAGCACCCCGGAGCGGGCGCTTATCCTCGCCGTCGTCGGGGGCGTCTCGCTCGCGGCCTACCTCGGGGTCGCTTCCCTGCTCCAAGCGGAGGAACTGAAGCCGGCCGTCGCCCTCTTGCGGCGACGGGTGCCCGAGGCGGAAGATTAGCGGAGCCGTCGGCTGTCCGCACAAAGCACGGGCGAGCGCCGGTCGCACCCGGAGGCGGCGTGCGAAAACCTCGCAGCCTTCGCCGCTTGGACGCTCACGAAGGCCGGGCGAGCGAGCGTCCGGCAAGGGGCGCTGACCGCCGAGCGGGCGAGCGCCGCCTCTCCGAACGGAGAGGGTTCTCTCGTGGGCAGCTCGGAGAAGGCCCTCCTCGACGCCCCCCATACGCCCAGGGGCATACTGCAGGGCGGGCGAGGCGCCGATCGAGGCAGTCAGCGGGACCACGGGCGCGCGGGGCGACCGACGCTGGCGCCGGGCCCGGGCGCCGAACGCCCACCGAGCAAGCGGTATCCCGGCCGTCAGGCGAAATCCCCGCCTCGACGCCACGCGTGGCGCTCGCTTCGGGCGTGTGCCGATGGGCCTGGGGGAGGTCCGCGAAGGGATCTGGGGCTACCCTCCCTCCAGGAGGAGGCGCTCGCGCGACGGGAAAGGATGGTGTACGGCCACCTCACTCCCGGGGCCGTGTCGAAGTCGTCCAGCACCCGCGGCTCGTTGTAGAGGCGTCGGGCAGGACGCCCAACTTGCCCCGGCAGCGTACCATGGGATACCATGGGACAGGTCGCGGGGCGTTTAGTTGCACGCCCCTACGACACGAACGGCGCCAACTTCACCGGAAAGCCCGGCTTTGACACCGCCCCACCGCACTCCCGCCGCGACTTGACTACCGTCGCCCCGATTCCTAAACTGCTGCCGGCCGCACGTAAACGGCGGTGCATCTGCCGGGCGCCTTTTAGCCAGCAACTGCACCGCTATCCAGGGGCGCTCGGCATGACCCCTCGTCCGATCAGGCAGAAAACATTGGAGGTTCGTATGCCCGTTGGAACCACCGCGCAGCAGACAAGTCTCGCACAAGTCCCCGGTCGCTACGCGGTGCGGGAGGCGCGGAGCACCGCGCGGTCCGAGTGGGATGGTTGGCTGGAGCGTTCGCCGGGCGGGGGGCACATCTACCAGAGCTATGAGTGGGGCGAGTTCAAGCGGCGCCTGGGCTGGACACCGTTCAGGCTGGTGCTGGAGCGCGATGGCGAGGTGGCCGGGCTGGGGCAGTTCCTGTGCTGGAGGCCGCCGTTCATGCCCGGCAAGCTGCTGTACTCGACTAAGGGCCCCTGGCTGCCGTGGGAAGACGAGCAGGCCGTGCGCACCTTCTTCGACGGCGTGCGGAAGGTGGCAGAGCGTGAGGGCGCGCACACGGTCAAGATCGAGCCGGAGGTGCTCGAGCAGCGAACGGGCGTGAAGAAGCTGCTACGGGAGCTCGGCTTCCGGAAGTTCCGGTGGGACCTCAACGGGAAGACGACGATGACCATCGACCTGAGCCCCTCCGAAGAGGAATTGTTGGCCAAGATGAAGGGGAAGACGCGCTACAACATCGGTCTGGCCACCAGGAAGGGCGTTAAGGTCGTGGAAGACAACTCGCCCGAGGCGCGCGAGCATTTCTTGCGCATGGCGAGGGTTACGGCGGAGCGCGACGGCTTCGTGATCCGCCGGCCGGAGGACTACTCGTTCGCCCTGCAGCAGTCGATGTACGACGCGGGCAGGGCGCACCTGTTCTTCGCGACGCACGAGGGCGATCGGCTGGCCGCGATGTTTATCTGTACCTTCGGTCGCAAGTACTGGTACACGGCGGGCGCCTCCACGAACGAGAAGCGGAACCTGATGCCCGCCCCCCTGCTCCAATGGGAGGTGATGAGGTGGGCCAAGAGGCATGGCCTCACGTACTACGACATGGTCGGCATTCCCAAGCCCAGGAACCTCGAAAACGAGACCGATCCCTTGTACGGGGTCTACAAGTTCAAGGTCGGGTTCGGGGGCGAGGTGGCGGACTTTCTCGGCTGCTGGGACCTGCCCGTCAAGCCGGTGCCCGCCAGGCGGTGGAACAGGGTAGAGCCGGTGTACTACCGCCTCTATTACAGGCTGAAGCACAACATCTACTACTAAACTGCAGCGCAGGTGGGATCTCCACGGTGAACCTCAAGCGCCCCGGCAGGAAGGGCCGGCGCCAGTCCCTCGGCCAATGCCTGCACCTCGGTCCGGCAGCGGGACTGCACCTCGCCGGTGCGGCCCTTGAGCCCGTCGAGGAAGTGGGCGACCTGCGCCTGCACGTCGGCTGTGGTGCCCGGGCAGGTGTTGGCGGCGACCCCTTCCTCGCCCCAGGCCCAGATCGCCTCGTCGGCGTTGAAGTCGGGGCGGTGGGCGGGCGGAGCACCCGCAGGTCGTTGCCCGGGGTCGCCGGGGAGTCCCGCACCGCCTCGCCGCCGTGCGCGGGGCCATTGTCCCGGATCACGATCAGGGGCCCGGCGTGGTTGGTGCGCAACTGCTGGAGGAAGGCGGCGCTGGTGGTGGACGAGCTGGTGCCGGTCAGCCCCATGACCTCGACCTCCCCGGTCCCCAGGCAGACCGCCGAGTAGGATCCGGCCTTCTCGCCCTAGCGCGGGCAGGTCGCGCCCACCAGCGCGGGCTGTCCTTTGAGTACCCCCTTCCCCCGCAGGTCGCCGTCCGCCCGGAAGTGGGCCTCATCGGCGAAGAAGATCTTCGCCCCCGTCGCCTGCGCCTCCATCAGCAGCACTGTACGGTACCTCATGAGGCAACTCACGTTGCCATACCCTGACGAGGGAGGAAGAACGCAGGTGGAGAAGGCAGCAGTCCGGCCGCTCGATAGCCCCGAGCTGCAGGAGGGCGTCGACAAGTTACGTGCCCTCGTCTACCCCTATAACCCCAATGCCTCCGACGTCGAATGGCACCGCTCCATCTGGCGCTGGTTGGCGAGGCACCCGCTCGGGAGCGAGATGCACCGCTGGGCCCTGGTCGCCGGTGATCGGGTGGTGGGCCACCTGGCGGCGACGCCCCAGCACTACCGGATCAACGGGCAGCGGGTCGTCGCCCACACGCCCGCGGACTACCAGGCGCTCCCCGAGTACGGCTTTCACGCCCTCTTGCTGATGCGGACGTTCTTCCGCACCTGCGAGAACTACGTGGCCTGCGACGAGGTGCCGGGGGTGATCCGCATCGAGACGCGGATGGGGGGCGAGGTGGTGGGGCAACTGCAGTACGCGGCGAAGCTGTTGAACGTGGCGCGGCTCCCGGTGCCGCCGGTTCCCGCGCCGGTGAGGAGGGGCCTGCACCTTCCGCGGTGGATCGCGCCCGCTCGCGGGTATCCCGGCCCGTCCGGGGGCGGGCCGGCGGACATCCGGGCGCCGCTCGCGCCGCCGCCGGTGCGCCCGCGGGCGCCGATCCCCGCGCCGGTGAGCGGGCTCCTGAACGGGGGGCTGCGGGCGGTCGACGAAGCGCTCGGCAGCGCTTTCGGGGGCGACGTGGAGGTGCAGGTGCTGGAGGGGTTCGACGAGGCCTTCGACCGGCTGTTCGAGGCCGTCGCCGCCGGCGTGCCCTGCGTGCCGGAGAAGGACGCGGCGTTCCTGCGCTGGCGTTACGGCCCCGGCTCGCCCGCGGCGCCGGTCACCGTCCTTGGCGTGCGGGGCGGGGAGGCCCTCCTCGGCTACGCCGTGCTCCGGGTGGCCACGTCCGGCCTGGATAGGGGCGTAGATGCGGGTATACTCGACCTCACGACGCTGCCGGGGCGCCACGACGTGGCGCGGGCGCTGCTCCGGGAGACGGCCCGGTACTTCAGGCGGGTGGGGGCGCACATCATCAGGTACCGGTTCCTCGAGTCGCCTACCGCGCCGCGGTTGGCTGACCTGAGGCGCTTGGGCTTCTTCCCCCGCAGGGGCAGGCGCCTCACGCTGCTGGCCAAGTTCGCGGATCCTGGCCTGCACAGGGTGGCCGTCGATCCCGCCAACTGGTCGTACGCCGTCGGCGACGGGGAATCGACGTTCTGGGTCCGATAGGAGGCATCAGGTATGGCTGTTGACACCGAGAGCGCGACCGCCGGGATACACGAGTGGCTTCGGGAGAACGTTACGGGGAGGCGCGACATTGCCGACGACTACCCGCTCATCGAGAACGGCGTGCTGACGTCGCTGCAGACCTTGGATCTGGTCCTGTTCCTGGAGGACAGGTTCGGGGTCACCATTGGCGACGAGGAGGTCAACGAGGAGAATTTCGGGTCTATCCGGGCCATGGCCCGGCTAGTGGCGGGGAAGACGGCGTGAACGTGCATCCGGAATTCACCGTTCAGCACCTGCTCCGCAACGCCGTAGAGCGCGGCCCCGAGCGGGTGGCGATCGTCGACGACGGCGCCGGGCACACCTACGAGGAGCTGGCGCGGTGCAGCGACGCGCTGTGCGCGGCGTTGCTCGACGAAGGCGTCCAGAAGGGCGACCGGGTCGGCATCTACATGGAGAAGTCCTGGGAGGCGGTGGTGGCGATGCTGGCCGCCTCGCGGGCGGGCGCCGCCTTCGTGAACATCAACCCGCTGCTGAAGCCGCGCCAGGTCCAGTACATGGTGAGAGACTGCGCTATGCGCGCGATCGTCGGGGATTCCGACAAGCTGGCGTCCCTGGAACCGGGGACGGTCGGGACGGCGTTCTACAAGGGCAGTGAACCGCCCCAGACGGGCGTGGCCGGCTCTCTGCTGAACGTCGCGGAGGTACTGCGGCGAGGCGGCGGTCGCCGGACGCCCAGGTCGGTACTGGAGATAGACCTGGCGACGATCCTCTACACGTCCGGCTCGACGGGCCTGCCCAAAGGCGTGGCCGTCAGCCAGCGCAACCTGGTGGTGGGCGCCCAGATCGTCTCGACGTACCTCGAGAACACCAAAGAAGACCGGATCCTCTCGGCGCTCCCGTTCAGCTTCGACTACGGTCTCAACCAGCTGACGACCTCGCTCAGGGTCGGGGCGACCCTCATCATCCAGAACTCCAGGCTCCCGGGCGACCTCCTGGAGGGCCTCAGGCGCTACGAGGCCACAGGGTTCCCCGGCGTGCCGCCGCTGTGGGCGCTCCTGCTCCGGAACGCGAGGTCGCTCGCGGAGCGGCCGCTCACGCACTTGCGCTACATCACCAACACCGGCGGTCGTATCCCCCAGGCGAACCTGGACGAGCTCAGGCGCCTGCTGACGGGCACGAGGATCTACCTGATGTACGGGCTTACGGAGGCGTTCCGTTCGACCTACCTGCCGCCCGAGGAGTTGGACCGCGGTACGGAGTGTATCGGCAGGCCGATCCCGAACACCGAGATCCTGGTCATCAAGGACGGCAGGGAGTGCGCCCCCGGGGAGGTCGGCGAGCTGGTCCACCGGGGCCCGACGGTCGCCCAGGGCTACTGGGGCAAGGAGGAGGCGACGCGCAAGGCGTACCGCCCGAACCCGCTGGCGCCCGCGCAGCTCCTCAACGGAGAGAGAGTAGTCTACTCCGGCGACCTGGTCCGGCGGGACGAGGAGGGTTTCCTCTACTTCGTCGGGCGCGAGGACGCCATGATCAAGTCGCAGGGCTACCGGATGAGCCCCGAGGAGATAGAGAACGTCCTCGTAAGCTCGGGCCTCGTGCGGGAGGCGTGCGCCTTCGGGGTGCCCGACCCGGGCCTGGGACACCAGGTCGTGGCGGTGGTGTCGCTGAAGGGCGGCGGCGGGGAGGACGCCGTCGGGTCCATCCGGGAGTACGCCATGCAGAACGCCCCGCCGTACATGGTGCCGAAGGAGATACTGGTCCGGGAAGATCTGCCGAAGACCGCCTCCGGCAAGATCGACCGTAAGGGGATCCGCAGTGCTTACACAGATAGATAAGGCGCACGACCTCGCGAGGCGCTTCGGCGGGGAGCGCGGCGGGGAGTTCGCCCCCGGGGGGGTGCCGATAAGCCGGATAGCCGAAGAGTACGGCACGCCCTTCTACCTCTACCACGGCGAGATGATCGTGGGGCGGGTCCGCCGGGTCCGGGAGGCCCTGGGGCAGGGGGTCGAGGTCGCGTACTCCGTCAAGGCCAACCCCAACCTCGCCGTGTGCCAGCTGATAGCCCGGGAGCGGCTCACCGGCGCCGAGGTCGCCTCGTCCGGCGAGCTGGTGGTGGCGCGGGCCGCGGGGTTCGCCCCGGAGGACATCGTGTTCGCCGGGCCCGCCAAGACCGACGACGAGCTCAGGCGGGCCGTCGACGGGGGCATCTTCGCGGACAACGTGGAGTCCTTGAACGAGATCGACCGGCTGGCCGCCGTCGCGGAGCAGAGGGGGCGCCGGATCGGGGTCGGGCTCCGGATCAACCCGGCCGCTCAGCTGATGGGCTCGCAGATGCGCATGGGGGGGACGGTGGGCCAGTTCGGGATCGACCAGGCCGACCTGGGCGAGGGGGTCCGGAGGGCGCTGGCCCACCCGGACCACCTCATCCTGCGGGGGATCCACATATACACCGCCACCCAAGTGTTCGACGTGGACGCGCTCCTCGAGCACTGCCGCAACATCTTCGAGATCGCCCTCGAGACGGCGGACCTGGCCGGGCGCCCGCTGGGGATGGTCGACTTCGGCGGCGGGTTCGGGGTGCCGTACTTCGAGAAGATGGCGGAGTTCGACCTGGGACGGTTCGGGGAGGGTTTTCAGCGGCTCCTGGCGCTCTACCGGTCCGACCCGCGCCTCGCCGGCTGCCGGTTCCTCTTCGAGCTGGGGCGTTACCTTGTTGCCGACGCGGGCGCCTACGTGACCCGGGTGGTCGACGTGAAGCAGGTGAAGGGGAAGGCCTTCGTCACCACCGACGGCGGGATGAACCACCACCTGACCGCGACGGGCAACATGGGGCAGGTCTTCCGGAAGGCCTACCCGCTGCTCAACCTGAGCCGCGTGGGGAGGGCGCCGGGGGAGGCCGTGGCGGTGGCGGGTCCCTGCTGCACCCCGCTCGACACGTTCGGGGCCAACATCCCCCTGGCCGAGCCAAAGCCCGGGGACCTCATCGGCGTGTTCTACAGCGGGGCGTACGGGTACAGCGCCAGCAACCTGGGTTTCCTGAGCCACCCCACCCCGGCAGAGGTGTTGCTCTGGCAGGGCGAGGCGCGCCTCTTACGCCCGGCCGGCAAGCCCGAGGACGTGATCAAAGGGCAGATGGGGCTCGCCTGATGCGGGGCACGACTGCGACGTCCTTCGCGCGCCAGGGTGTGCTGGCCGTTTACTCCGTCCGCGCCAGCATGATGATTACGCCGTATCGCTGACACTCTACTTTCCGCTAACTGAGAGGCATCCCGCCGACCGATCCGGTACAGTCCGGTTGCCCGGACCAGGACTGACAGGAGGGGCCGTGGGATGCCGGACGCAGTGTACCAGGTGATGACGTTGCTCTGTACGCTCGTGTCGCCGTTGCCTATCCGGCGCATCTTTACTTGACAGTACCACGGCGCGCGCGAGGGGCGGCACGAGGCCCGGCCGCGCTCGGCTCCCGCTTGGCGCGCCCTGGCGCCAGTGTCCCGCAGCGTCGCGGCCTCGTGCCCCCGGGATCACCGGCGTCTGTCCTGGGCCGACGAGCGCCGCACCGTGGCCGCAGCCGAGACCCTCAAGGACGCCGAATACTTCTGGCAGTTCGCCGGTGTCGGCACCCGCGTGACCATCTACGGCAGGACGCCGCTCTGATAACCCGGAGGGGCGGAACGGCGAACGTCACGCGAGGCAAGCGACCCTGCGGGGCTCCTGCGCGCGGCCAGTGTCTCGGCCGCGCCGGGCCGTAGCCGGCCCGTTCCGCCTGGCAGCACCCCCGCTTCCCCCACCGTCTTGCCCCCGCCCTCCTCGCTGTCTCCCGTTCCTCCCGCAGTTTGCCTTCCCAACGCCGGCCCCCTGTGTTACGCTGGCGGTAGCCAGTGAAGGAGGCATTGCAGCTTGTTGGGGTAGGCTGGGCGGTCAGGGGTGAGGGAGCGCGGCGCCCCCGAGCGGGGGATAGCTTGTGCTACCTGTCGTTCCCCAGCCCCCGGCTGGCGCGCCCCTAGCGCCTCCCCGCGACCGCCCGCCCCGACCACGCGCCCCATGCGGTGCGTGGTTTTTTGCGTCCCGATCCGGCGAGATGTGGCACGCGAAAGGACGTTCGATGGTGACGCAGACTGGGCGCGACCGCCCCAAGGGCGGCCTCGGGCCGGAATTCCGCAAGCTCTGGGCGGCGAGCGCCGTCTCCAACCTCGGCGACGGCGTCGCGCTCGTCGCCGCGCCGCTCCTGGCCGCCGCCCTGACCCGCGACCCCGCGCTCGTCGCCGGGCTCGCCTTCGCGCAGCGCCTCCCGTGGCTGCTCTTCGCGCTCCTCAGCGGGGCGCTCGCGGACCGGCTCGACCGTCGGCGCGCCATGGCGACGGTCGCCGCCTGCCGCGCGGCGCTGATCGGTGCCCTCGGCGTCGCGGTGCTCCTCGACCTAGCGAGCATTCCGATCCTGTACGCGGTCTTCTTCCTGCTCGGCGTCGGCGAGACGCTCTTCGACACCACCGCCACGACCGTCCTGCCCGCGATCGTCCAGCGGGACGGCCTGCCCACCGCTAACGCCCGGCTGGCCGGGACGCTGACCGTCACCAACCAGTTCGTCGGCCCGCCCCTGGGGGGCCTGCTCTTCGCCACGGTCGCCGCCCTGCCATTCCTGCTGGGCGCCGGGGGGCTCGCGGCGGCGGCGGCGCTGATCCTGGCGCTGCGCGGCCAGTTCCGGGCCGCGCGGGCGGAGGGGGCGCCCCCAGGCGACTTGCGCGCCGAGATCGCGGAGGGGGTCCGGTGGCTGTGGCGCCAGCGCCTGCTGCGGACCCTCGCGCTCGCGCTCGCGCTCCTGAACCTCACCCTCGTCGCGCAGAACGCGGTCATGGTGCTCTTCGCGCGGGAGCGCCTGGGGCTCGGCCCGGCGGGCTACGGCAGCCTCGTCGCGACCTACGGCGTCGGCGGGGTGCTGGGCAGCCTCGTGGCCGGGCGCGTCATCGCCCGGCTCGGCGCGGGGCGAACCCTGCGACTCGCCATGATCATCGAGGCCGCGACACCGGCCGCGCTCGCGCTGTCGCGCAGCCCACTCCTGGCGGGAGCGGTGCTCGTCCTCTTCGGTTGCCACGCGACGGTGTGGGGCGCGCTCCTCGTCTCGCTGCGCCAGGAGCTCACCCCCGACCGGCTCCGCGGGCGGGTCGCGAGCGCCTACCGCTTCATCGAGGAGGGTGGCGCAGCGCCGGGCGCGCTCCTGGGCGGCCTGCTCGCGGCGCGCTTCGGCCTCACCGCGCCGTTCTGGATCGGCGCGGTCGCGGGGGCGCTACTGCTCCCCCTCGTGTGGTCCACCTTCTCCGACGCGACGGTGGCCACGGCCAGGAAGGACGCGGGCGGGGAGGCTTCCTGACGCGCGCCGGCGGGGGGCCGCCGCGGCGGCCTTCATCATTCGGGGGAATGGCTCGGCAGACCTCGCCGAAGCGCCCCGGCCCCCCGAGCGACGGACGCCGGAGAGCAGGCCACAGCGGCCGGGGAGAACCAGCGGTCTCGCCGCTCGTGCCGGGTCGCGCGCTACCGCGGCGCCCAGGCGATCGGCCCGTGGCTCCCGATCGGCGAGACCTTGGTCAGCCCGCGCCCGTCGGCCCCGACGACGTAGACCCCGCCCCCGGACAGGAAGGCGATCCGGCCGCCGTCGGGCGACCAGGCGGCGACCGGCGAGTCCTCGTAGACCTCGGTGATCCGGCGCAGGTCGCTGCCGTCGAGCGCCACCGTCCAGAGGTCCCACGGTGCCCCGTGCGCCGCGGCGGACGGCGGGTCGAACGGCGCGATCAGCCAGCGCCAGGCCCGCCCCGGCAGGCTGCCGCCGGGCGCGGTCGGCGCGGTCGGCGGCCCCACCCCCGGCCCGCCGACCGCCGCGAAGAGGAGCCGCTTGCCGTCCGGGGAGAAGCGCGGCGCGGCGAACGCGGTGAAGCCCGGCTCCGCCCCGACGAGCTTGCGCGCGTCGCGCCCGTCCGGCCCCGCCAGCCAGAGCGCCTGGGTGAAGGTCCGCTGGTCGGTCAGGACGTAGGCCAGCGCGGGCGGCGCCCCGGCCGGCGCGAGCGCGGGGTCCTCGGCCTCCTTCACCAGCGCCCCGCGCTCCCCGCTCGCCAGGTCGAGCCGCTGCAGCTCGCGGATCGACCCGGTGTAGCGCCCGTCCGCGCCCATGATCGGCGCCGAATAGGCGAAGACCAGCGCCTGGCCGTCCGGCGACCAGGCCGGGCGGGTGATCAGCACCCCCGGCCGGTCGTGCTCCAAGAGCAGCCGCAGGTTGCTGCCGTCGGCGTCGATCAGGTAGAGGTCGCTGCCCGGCAGCGCCTGCGGCGACTGCGGCCCGCGGCCGACCGGCGGCACGACGATCAGCGTGTAGGCCAGCGTCGCGCCGTCCGGCGACAGCGACGGCTCGGCCGCGTAGGCGTCCGGCGGCAGATCGGGGAGCAGGTTGACCGGCGCGCCCCCCGCCGGATCGAGCGCCCAGAGCTTCCCGTCGAGCGCGTAGATCAGCCGCCCGTTGCCGGCCATCGCCGGCGCCGTGGCCGGGGCGGGGGCGCCAACCGGGCTGGCCGGCGCGGGCGTCCCCGGCAGGGCCGGGCCGGCGCCGTTCGCGGTCAGCGGGTTGAAGGCGCGCAGATAGTTGACCAGGTTCCAGCGGTCCTGCGCGCTGAACTGCTCGCCCCAGGCCGGCATCGCCGAGCCTGGCACGCCGTTGGTGATCTGATTGAAGAGGTAGCCGTCGCTGTGGGCGGCGGTGTGGGGCAGGCTCATGTCGGGCGGGCGCGGGTTGAGGGTCGGCGCGGTCGGGCCGTCGCCGCGCCCCTGCGGGCCGTGGCAGACGACGCAATTCTGGGCGAAGAGCTGCTGCCCGCGCGCCACCGACTGCGCGCTCGCCGCCACCGGGTTGGCGGGCTCGGGGGGCCGGCTGAGGGCCGGGCCGGGGTCGGTGTAGAGGAGGTAGCCGCCGACCACGACCGCCGTCGGCACCAGCATCAGCAGCGCCGTCCCCAGGCCGGAGCCGCGCCGGAAGAGCGGCACCCCCAGCGCGGTCAGCAGCGCCCCGGCGGCGAGGAAGGCCAGCCCGAGCGCCCGGAAGCGCGTCAGCGCCGGGAGTTGGGGCGGGGTCGGCGGGTTCGCGGCCATCGCCAGGTTGGCGGCCGAGCCGATCGCGAACCGGTAGGTGGCGTCGACATCCTCGCGCCCCGCGCGCCGGACGATGACCCGCGTCGCCCAGTCGCCGCTCATCGAGAGGAAGGGGCCGGTGACGGCGTAGCGCCCTTCCCCGCGCGGCGCGGCGATCGCCTCCGCCTCGCCCATCTCCATGTCGACCATGTCGAGGCGGATCGCCACCCGCTGGGCGTCGGGGACCGGGTTGCCGCGGCGGTTCTTCAGCAGCACCTCGAAGGTATTCTCGCCCGGCTGCAGGGAGGCGAGGGCCAGGGTGATCCGCAGGTCGCCCGCCTCCGCCGTCTGCACCCGCTGTGGCGCGCGCGCCTGCACGATCGCCTCGCGCGCCGGGACCAGGCCCGTCAGCAGCGCCACCGCCAGCAGGATCGCCACCCCGAGGAGCGCCTCGATCCGGAGCGCCCGCCCGAAGTGGCCGGCGATTCGCCCGGCGACCCGCTCGGCGGACGCGCGCTTCAATTCGCCGGCCGCCGCCAGCCGCGGGCGCACCCAGAGGAAGTTGAACGCCCCGAGGGCCAGCAGGCCGGCGAAGAGGGCCAGCTTCACCGCCAGCGTCCGGCCGTAGGCGGTCGGCAGGAGCGCGTCGAGCGACCCGACGTGCAGCCAGGCGCTGTAGAGCCCCGTCACCCCCAGCACGGCGACGCTGAGCAGCGCGAGGGTCGAGAAGCGCGAGACGACCCCCAGCAGGACCAGCCGCGCGCCGGCGGCGTCGCCCAGCCGCCGCAGGAGCGGCGCGGTCAGGGCCAGGCCGAGGAGCCCGCCGACCCAGACCGCCGTGCCGAGCAGGTGCAGCCAGTCCATCGCGATCGAGAACCCGGCCCAGAGCGGGCTGGCGGCGCCGTGGCTGATCAGGCTGATCGTCAGCAGGTAGGCGGCGCCGAGGGCGACCCCGAAGAGCGTCGGCGCCAGGGGCGAGGCGGGCGCCCCGTCCGGCGCGGCCGCGCCCTTGCCCGCGGCGCGGAAGGCGCCGACGAAGAGCGGCCCGAGCAGCATCGCCGCCACGGCCGGCAGGAGGAGGCGCACCGACCAGATCGCGCCGGCGCGCGTGGTGAAGAGGAAATCGCCCAGCCGCGCCGGATCGAGCGCGCCGGCGACCGAGCTGCCCGTCACCTTCGCCGCCTGCACGATCAGCCCGGCGACCGTGGCCGCGGCGAGCAGGAGGAGCGCCGCGCCCGCCAGGCGGGTCAGCCGCCGCCCGACCCGCGCCTCGAAGGCCCCGCCCGGCGCGGTCTCCGCCAGCCCCGCGCGCCGCAGCGCCGGGGTCCAGACGAGCCAGCGCAGCCCCAGCGCCCCGGTGAAGGCGGTCGCCGCGAGCAGCATCAACCAGCGCACCGCGACCTCGGCCGGCGTCGGCGGCGCGAACTCCGTCGCCCCGACCGTCGGGTCGGCCGGCGGGGGCGGCGGCAGGTTGCCGACCGCGAAGGCGAACGAGCCGGTGGTGGTGTGGCCGTCGACCGCCGAATTCGCCTTCCAGACGACCGTGTAGGTGCCTTCCGGCAGGTCGCGCACCCCGATCATGAGCGTGGCTTTGTCGCCGGGGATCTGGCGCAGATCGCCCCGGTCGTACTGGCGGCGCTCGGTGTCGTAGACGGCGACCTCGCTGTAGCGGACCTCCGTCTCCTCGGTGAAGAAGAGGCGGATCTCGGTCGGCGCGATCGGCACGGCTGTGCCCGCCACCGGCTCCGCCCGGACCAGGTTGGCGTGCGCGGACGCCGGGGCGGGGGCTGCCAGTAGGAGGAGGAACAGGGCGCACAGGGGCAGCAGCCGCGCGAAGCGCCCCGTATGCCCCACCCGACCCGTCAAAGGCACAGCAGACATCGTCGCTCGCTTCTCTCGGCCTTCACGCTACCGCCGCTCCGCGCGGCCCGCCGCCCCGCCGGAGGGCGGGGGCGCCGCGTCGTCCGCTCGCGCGGGCTCGGGGTCGGCGGCCGCGGCGTCGCCCGTCTCGCCCTGCCGCGCCCCGCCTTGATCCTGGCGCAGCACTACCAGCGCCACGCCCATGACGATCGTCGCCGGCACGACGAGGCAGGCGATCTCGTCCCAGAACCCGACCGCGCCGTGCAGCAGTACCAGATCCATCGCGCATTCCCTCGCTCGCCTTCGAGCAGGCTGTCCGCCGCCGGCAGCGCCGGCGGACAGCGGGGATCGAAAGCGTCGCGGCGCCGGGGGGGGGGGGCCGCGGCCCCCGCCGCCCCATGCGCCAAGTATTGATCGCGTCAGTCGCCCTCGCCCAACCGCGTCCGCGCCGGCGCGGCGGCGGTCCCGGCGGCCGGCCGCCGCATGAGCGCGTAGGCCGCCGTGCCGAGCCCGAGCAGCCCGACGACCAGCCCGCCGATCCCCAGCCACTGCGCGGTGTTCGCCCGCGTCTCCGCCGCGTCGAGCCGCGACTGGAGATCGGCCGGCACGCTCACCTGCTGCGGGAACTGCAGCTCGGCGAGCGGCTCCACCGAGGAGAAGGTCGTCGGGCTGGAGCTGAAGCGCTCGTCGATGCGCTGCCCCTCGATCTCGCCGTAGACGCGGAAGGTGTAGTCGCCCGGCCTGGTCGGCATGAAGTGGGCGGCGTACTTGCCCGGCTGGCCGAAGCGGCGCTCGACCGTCAGGTCCATCGTCTGGGCGCCGCCGCCGTAGATCACCTGGGCCTGCAGGGTCTTCTCCAGCCCCTCGATCGGCTTGGGCTTGCCGTCGACCTGCTCGGTCTTGCTGGTGACGGTCAGATCGAGGCCGTTCATCTGGTTCTCGACGGCCGGCTCGTCCAGGAAGCCGACCACCGCCTGGTACTTGCCCCCGGCCAACTCGCGCGTCTCGTGCGCCGACGCCGTCCCCGGCAGGGCGACGGTCGCGAGGAGCAGGCCGAGCAGCGCGGCGCAAAGGATGGCGCTGATGCGCCGTGTGGCGCGCATTATTCCCCCTTGTAGCGGTATGCGGGCGCGGCCTGGCAGGGTCACCGGCCCGCCAGGACCCTTCCCGGTCGTCGGAATCGTGGAGTGCGGATGCGGGACGCACGCGCGCTATAACCGGCGGCGCCCCACTCGTCGGAGCGAACTCGCCCGATGCAGCCGCGCGGCGCGCCGGGTCAGGCCGGGCGCGGGGGAGGCGCGAGCGGCGCGGGGGGCCAGCCGGCCACCCAACAGTCCGGCACGACGAGCAACCGCCGCCCCCGGAGGACGGCCAGGCCGGCGAGGGTCGCGGCTACGGTGACGACGAACGTGAAGACGCCGGGGTCGGTCTGCCCGGCGCTGGCCGACCAGGTTGGCACTACCCGCCTCCCGGCCGGCTCCGTGGCGGGGGCCGGGTCGACGGTTTGCAATGCGGCGAAGGCGCGCGACAACTCGTCGCCCTCGTGCGCGTGGTGCGGCACGCCATGGGCGCTGGCGTCATGGACAGCGGCGTGCGGCCGATCCTCGCCGCGCGGCGCCCCGTGGCCGATGGCGCCCGCCGAGGATGACGTGATCGTGGTTGGGCACGGCCCAGATCCAGCCGCGCGTCAGCGTGGTCACGCCGAACCCGGCCAGCAGGACGGCGAGCAGCAGCGCGGCCGCCGGCCGCGCGACACCGCCCCTCAGCCGGCCCGCGCGTCCACCGCAGCCGACCGCCCATCGGCTCCCGAGCGCCTCGCGCCGTCCGTGGCGGGCGCCCCAGCGCCCTGGCCCCAGCCGAGGGCCAGTACACCGCCCGTCCTGTCTACACGCTACCCCGCCCGGCCGTTCTCCCCAACAGCCGCGCCGATCGGCAAGACGGTGGACGGGGGCTCGCAATACTCTACGCACGACCCCGGCGATTGGTTTTGCACCTGAGCGCGCGCGCACCCTCCGCCGGTCACCGGAGAGGAAGCTGGCGAGCGAGGGTGGAGGTCGCGGAACGGATCGACAACGTATCAGCGCACCGTTATGGTATCATACCTCGGGGTGTGGCGCAGCCGAAACGGTTATGTCGCGCCGCACACGCACGCAATCTCCGCGCATGCGCCGACAGCGGCATCGCTGCAACCCCACCGCTGCCAATCAAACCTGATCGTCTCCTGAGGCCTGACGCCTATCCCCCAACCCCTAACGACCGAGGCACGATGGAACGATTGTGGACCCCCTGGCGCATGAACTATGTCGGCGGCCCGAAGGCCGAGGGCTGCATCTTCTGCGACAAGCCCGCCGCCGGCGACGACCGCGCCAACTTGATCCTGCACCGCGGCGCGCGCGCCTTCGCGATCATGAACCTCTTCCCCTATAACACCGGCCACGTCATGATCGTCCCGTTCCGCCACGCCGCCACCCTGCCCGAGTTGGACGCCGAGACGCTGACCGAGATGACGGCCCTCCTCCCCTGGCTCACCGCGATCCTCGGGCGGGTCCTCCGCCCGGACGGCTTCAACGTCGGGCTGAACATCGGCGCGGTCGCCGGCGCCGGCGTCGCCGACCACCTGCACATGCACGTCGTCCCGCGCTGGACCGGCGACGCCAACTTCATGCCGATCCTCGCCCACACCACCGTGATGCCGGAATTGATCCCGGTCACCCGCGCCAAGCTCCTCGGCGAGATCGCGCGCACGCCCTTCCCGCAGGTCGCCGACGCGCCTGGGACGGTCGAGCAGGCCGGCGGCGTCGCGGTGGACGACGCGGGCCGCGTAGCCCTGCGCCGCGCGCGGGCCGGCGACTGGGTGCTGCCGAAGGGGCACATCGAGGCGGGCGAGGCGGCCTACGCCACGGCGATCCGCGAGGTCGCCGAGGAGACCGGCCTCGGCACGACCGTCCTCGACTGGCTCGGCGACAGCCGCTTCACCCACAAGGGGAAGGAGCGCCACGTCGGCTACTTCCTGCTGCGCGTCACGCGCCGCCTGCCCGACTTCGCCGCGCACGACGGGATCGACACCTTCCTCGTCCCGCTCGGCGAGGCCGCCGACCGCCTCACCTTCGAGGCCGACCGCGCCCTCCTGCGCCTGGCCCGCGAGCGCCACGCCGGCATCCTGGCGGAGCAAGCTGACAATACCGGCACGCCGACGCTCACCAGCGCGCCCGAGCCGCCTCGGAAAGGACCCGATGCCTAGCCGCGATACGCCCCATACCGCCCCCCTCGGCCCCCCCAATCCTGGGGGAGAGAGCCACGACATCTCGCCGCGCCACCAAGGTCGCACAAAAGGCAGGAGCCTTGCCCCGATCCTCCCCCCCCCAGGATTGGGGCCGGGGGGGACGGGCCTCGCCCTCCTCGGGCGCGCGGCCCGACTCCTCCTGCTCACCGCGCTGGTGCTCGCGGGGAGCGCCGCGCCAGCTAGCGGCGCGCAGAGGGCGCACCCTGCCACCGCGCCCGCCCGCGCGGGTATCGGCGAACTCTACCTGGCGCTCGGCGACTCGCTCGGGGTCGGCCTCTTCTCCAGCGCGCCCGAGACGCGCAGTTATGTCGCCCAGTTCCACGGCCTGCTCGAGCAGGCGGCGGGGCGGCCGGTGCAGGTGGAGAACCTCAGCGTCAACGGCGAGACCGCCAAGTCGATGCTGACCGGCGCGCAACTCCAGGACGCCGAGCGGACGATCGCCGAGGCGCGCGAGCGGGGCTGGACGATCAGCCCGGTCACGATCGACATCGGCGGCAACGACATGCGCGCCTTGCAGAACAAGAGCGACGCCGAGCGGGAGGCGGGGCTGGCCGAATTCCGCGGCAACGTCGCGCGCATCTTCGACCGCCTGGTCGCCGCCACGACGGTCGAGGGGGCGCGGACCAGTGACATCATCACCATGACCGTCTACAACCCTTACGGCGGCGATGTCAACGCCGCGCGCTCGCTCGCCTGGTGGGTCGAGCGCTTCAACGCCGCGCTCGCCGAGGAGGCGCAGCGCCGCGACATCGCCGTCGCGCCGGTCTACGACCGCTTCCGGGGCCAGGAGCGGGCGCTGACGCTGGTCCCGCTCGACTTCCACGCCAACAACCGCGGCCACCGCGCCATCGCCGAGGAGTTCTGGCGCGCGGCCGGCTACGACACGGCCGCCCCGGACGTGGAGATCGTCGACCCCGCCGCCGCGCGCCCCGCGCGCCCCGTCACGACGATCAAGGTGCGCGCCGCCGACAACATCGGCGTCGCGCGCGTCGAGCTGCTCCTGGACGACAAGCCGCTCCCCGCGCCCCTCTTCAAGCCGGACCTCGACCTGTGGATCGGCTACTGGGACGCCCGCGCCGCCGCGCCCGGCGCCCACCGGCTCGCGATCGTCGTCACCGACGCGGCCGGCAACACCACGCGCCGCGACCTGGCGCTCGCGCGCTGACCCCGGCCGCCGATCGCGGCGCTGCCGGGCGTATCGACCCTGCCGTAGCACCCCAGGCACAATGGAGTAGGCTATAATCGCCGGGTAATCCGCTGACCGCCGGGCGGCGCCAACGTGGCGTAGGGGCGCTTGACAGATCGCCCGCGGCGCCCCGAGTGGCGGGCCAACCTCTACCAGGGATCGCCGTAGGAACGGCATGGGTCTAGCACGGGAGGGGGAGCCGGTGGAACGCACGGAGCGACTCGCCCTGCCGGCCCGCCGCGGCTGGCGGGGGGGGGTGCTGGACCAGATCACCGAGGCGCTGACCGCCGTCGCGGAGGTCTGCCTCCACCCGATCGTCGTCCTCCCGCTCTTCTTCGCCGGCCTGACCACCTCGACGGTGACGGTCGGCCTGGCGATCGCGGTCGTGCTGGCGGCGGCCCCCCTCGGCATGGTCCCGGCCCTGCTCCTCGAACGCCGGACCGGGCTCCAGACGACCGCCCTGCTGGGCGCCGCCGGCGGCCGCGCCCTCGCCCTCTCCGCGCTGGCGGGGATCGGCGCGCTCCTTTCCGGCCGCCAGCCGCAACTCCTCGGCGTCGCGATCGCGCTGCTCGCCCTGGGGCTGGCCTGTGGCGGCTTCACCGAGCCGCTGCGCCGCGCGGGGGGCCACCTCGACACGCCGCTGAGCGGGCGCAACCGCTGGTTCCTGACCGGCGCGCTGGCGGCCGTCGGCGGCGCCCTCCTGGCGCGGCCGCTCCTCGCCGGGGCCGACGCGAGCTTCCCCAGCCGCTATCTGCAGCTCTTCCTGATCGCCGGGTTCCTCTTCGTCCTGGTCGCCGTCATCCTCTTCGTGCGCCAGCCGCTGCACACGGGCGACCGCGCGCCGCGCGGCTGGGCCGCGCTCGCCACGATACCGGACCTGCTGCTCAACAACCTGGCCTACGGGCGCTTCGCCTGCTTCCGCGCCATCTACGCCTTCGGCGCGATCGCCGACCCATTTTATGTCCTCTACGCGACCCGCGAGCTAGGCGCCGGCGGGCGCACCGCCGCGGCGTACCTGCTGACGCTGGCGGCGGCCCGCGCGGTCGCCGGCGCCGTCTGGCGCGGGCTCGGCATCGGGGGCGGCAACCGCATGGTCCTCCAGCTCGCCGCCTTCGTCCGCCTGCTCGCACCGATCACCGCCCTGACGCTGCCGCCGCTGCTCGGCGCGGCGGCCCTGCGCGACCGCCTCCCCGGCGACGGCGCGGCCAGCTTGGTCGCCTTCGGGCTCGTCTTCGCCGCCTACGGCGCCGCCAGTGCTGGGGTCGACCTCGCCGGCCCGGCCCTGCAGGCGGCGATCACCACGCCGAACGAGCGCCCCGCCGCCGCGACGCTGACCGCGCTCCTCCTGGCGGGGACGGCGTTCATCGTCGTGCTCGGCGGGCTGATCGTCGAGCGCCTCGGCTTCCCCCTCCTCTTCATCGCCGCCCTGATGACCGGCCTCATCGCCCTCCTCGCCAGCGGCCTCGTCGAGGAGCCCCACGCCGTCATCCGCCGCGGCCCGCAGGGCGAGCGCCCGATCACCCGGCGCCACCGCCGGGCGCCGGCGCCGGAGGGGGGGCGGACGCAGGCCGAAGGGGGCGGGTCGAGACCAGAGGCGAGGGGGCCGATCATCGATCCGTAGCGGCGCAAGCACGGCTTCAAGCCCGCGCCGCGTACCTCGCGCCCTCCGTCACCGCCCTCACGCCTGGCGTGACAGCCGCGCGATCGGGCATTCGTAGCAGCGTCGTTGCACGCAATAGTGGCGATAGAGGTGCAACGCGCCCTGCTGCTGGCGGCCGGTCCGCAGCCGCAGCGCCGCCCCCCCGCCGAGTTGCGCCACCAGGCCGCGCACCTGCTCGTTGCCGGACGAGGCCGGGACGATCTCCCAGAGGGCCGCCGCGCCGCCCGCCAGCCGCTCGTTCCCGGACCACGCGCCGTAAGCCAGCGCGAACGGCACCACGATATTGACGATCATCTCCGCCGCGCGGTCGGCGCCGATGAAGCGCCCGAACGGGTCGCCGCGGCGGGTCGGGCCGAGCAGGAGCGCGCGCAGTTCCGCCGCGCCGACCGCGGCGTCCTCTGCCGCGCACGGCTCGAGGCAGGCGGCGAGCAGCCCCTGCCGCGGGCAGCGCGCCAGGAGAGCCGCCAGCCCGAGCAGCCGGCGGATCGGGTGGTTCGCCGGGCGGACGCGCGCCAGCGCCCAGCCGTCCGGCGCGAGGACCAGGTCGCGCCAGGGCGCGCGGTGCGCCGTCCATTCCGCCTCGATCGCCGCCAACTCCTCGGGCGGCAGCCCGGCCAGTTCCGCCCGCGCCGCGTCGAACGGCAGGAACCCCGCCACCCCCAGCAGGGTCGCGGCGGCCCGCGCGAACGCCGCGCCCCGGTCGCCGGCCGGCAGGCGCCGCTCGATCTCGGCCAGCGGCAGCGCCGCTGCCAGCGCCGCCATCGGCGCGCGGTTGCGCGCGTAGCCGAGCGCGTCGAGCAGCCCGGCGTAGAGGACCTGGCCGGGCGGCGCCGCGGTGAACGACGCCTCGATCGTCGCCGCCTTCGCCGTCAGCCGCGCGTCCCCCGCGCGCTCCAGCGCCGCCAGCGCCGCCGCCGCGTTGGTCGCCGTCACCTCCGCGATGCACGGCGCATCGGCGAGCGCCCCGAGCGGCGGCAGCGCCGGGTCGGGCGGCAGGCGCTCCAGCCGGTCCTTCAGCGCCGGCCCCAGCACCAGCGTCGGCACGACCGCCCCGTCCTGGCGGCGGCAGGGGCGGGCCAGTTCGCCCTCCAGCACGACGTGCAGGATGACGCCGTTGTAGGCTGGGTCGAGATGGTGGCCGTGGTCGTACCACCCGGACGGGCGCAGGTGGACCTCCACGTCCCCCCGCCGCAGCTCCGCCCCGAACGCGATCAGCGCCCCTGGAAATCCGGCCCGAAGTTGAACGTCCAGCGCCCCCGGTAGACGACCGTGAGTGACTGTACAGATGGGCCACTCCGCCCTCGTCCGCCGTTTCTCGTGGACGTCGAAGGTCGGTGTGCTGGTGTACACGGCGGGGACGTGCCCCTCCAGGCGGTTGAACGCGTTGTACACGAGCGCCGACCGGCCCTGCACCACGACGCGAAGGTTGAGCCGCTTCAACTCCAGGTGCCGCTCCTCGTGGCCCATCCGGTCCAACTCGTCGCCAATGCGGGCGCAGTAGGCGAGGAGGTCGTCCAGCTGATCGGCCTCGGCCGCGTCGGCCCGAAGGCGCACTCAGCCTCGGTGATGGCGTCCTCGACCAGCTTCTTCCCTGGTCTCTCGACCCTCGTCAAGCTTCCGTTTGAGGGCGTCCCTGGCGATGTCACCCTCCGCGTAGAGGTCGAGCAGCCGGTCCTCCTGCTGTTTGAGCCGCGCGAGTGCCCGCCCCTCCCGCTCCAGGCGCTCGGTCAGGCCGGGGTTGGGGCCACGCCGCCGGTGCTGCAACCGGGCCAACGCCAGCCGGTCGGGGTCCTTGACGACCTCGGCGACCATGGCCCACACGTAGTCCTCCAGCCAATCCACCGAGACCTGACGCGACCCGCAGGACTGGCCCGGCAGCCTCCGTCGACACGCAGGTGTAGACGCGCTTGCCCTTCCTGACGCGGGTCCTTCAGCCGCCGCCCACACCGCCGGCAGTAGACCAGGCCCGTCAGAGGTACTTCCGCCTGGTCGGCCAGGAGTTGGCGCTGGTGTTGGTCGCGAGCCGCTGCTGCACCCGCTCCCAGGTCGCCTCGTCGACGATGGGCGGCGTCGGCAGCTTGACCCACTCCTCCTCCGGGCGTCGCCTAATGACCCAGGACACCGAGCCGTCCTCGTTGTGGCGCTTGGTCCGGTGGATGGTCCACAGCCCGCGCCGCCCTTGTAGGCCGCGCGGGTGAGGATGAGCCGCACCGTGGAGCGGCCCCAGGCGTGCGGCACGTCGATTTGCCGGTCCACCTTGCCCTTGGATGGGGCGGTACCCCGGCCTCGTTGAGCCTCGTTGACGATGGTGTGGAGGGACCGCCCCTCCTCGTAGGCCTGAAGATGCGCCGCACGACCGCCTCCTCCGGCTCGTACACCGAGCGGGTGCCGGTCTCGCGGTCGCGTGCCGATAGCCATAGAGGTCGAAGCCGTAGCTGTTGACCTTCCCGTTGCGCAGACGGGTCAGCTTGCCCTGCATCGAGCGCTCCTGATCTTCTCGCGCTCGATCTTCCCCAAGCAGCCGCTGATGCTGCGAAGGAGCCTCCCGTCGGCGTCTTGTCGAACTGCTCGGTCACGAACGCCATCTCCACGTCGGACCGGGTGAACTCGTCCTCCAGGATGTACAGGCGCCGGCTCGCGGGACAGGCGGTCCACTGCATGGGCGATGACGATCTGCACCTCCCGCCGCCGGGCCACCTCACGCAGCGCCGACAGCCGGGGCCGCTCCCAGAGGTCCGCGCCCGTGTGGGCTCCTTCATGGTAGACGTGGCGCTCGTCCACCACGTAGCCGCGCTCCTGCGCGTAGCGCTGACAGCGCCCTCCTGCGACTGAAGCGAGGTGCCGTCCCGCTCCTGCCCCTCGGTCGACACCCGGCAGTAGATCGCCGCACGCTTGGCCGTCATCGTCCCTCCCCTCCGCTCGGCGCGCTCCCGCGCCAGCCGCTCCACTTCCTCACGGTCGAACAGGGTCAGGCGGTTGGACACCCTGACCGCGCGCAGCACACCGGCCGCGGCCAACCTGCCCGGCATCGGCGCGCTCAGCCCCAAGACCCTGGCCGCCTCGCGGCCGCTGATGAGCCGGTCCGGCAGGACCGGCGCGAGCCTCCTCACGCCATCCACCTCATGCCTATCCGCGTACGTACGCACCCAACACCCATTATACAGCACGCGGTTTCAACGTGTAAACACATTTCGACTCAAGTTTGGGCACAAGTGCGATGAGGGGAAGGGGTCCGGGACGCAGGTGCGCAGCAATCCAGAAATGAATCCAGATTATGTTTCCGTCCCTTCGCCATAGGGAGTTATGGGGAAGGTTGCTTGGATGGTTCTGGCATGGTTCTGCTCATCGTACGGGCGTTCCTGCCTTCTCAACCGATGGGGATGGCCGCGGGCCGACACGTCCACTTGCGTGTCGGCCCGCGGCGGTTGATTACCAGTCAGTGCCGTCAGCGGCGGCGGCGGTGGCCGCCGTGGAGCAGGGCGGTCGCGTTCTGGTGGGCGCGCGCCTGCTTTTCGGGCGGGTCGGGTGGGAGGCCGGCGAGTTCGCCCAGGTCGGCCTCGGCGAGCTCGACGTGCCTGGTGGCCTCGCCCAACTCCCGCTGCAGCCGGGCGGCGGTCGCGTGCGCGTCGTTCAACTCCTTGCGGACGCGCTTGCTCCTCGGCCCTCTGGCGGTTGAGGCGCTTCCTCGGCCGCGGCGCGGTCGGTCGGCTTGCGGTAGACGGTCATCGGGCGTCCTCCTTCTCGTCCCCTTGATGGTTCAGCGTCACGGCGGCGGCGATGGTGGGTGGCTCGTCGCCCCGGCGGGTGTTGGTGGCGGGGCGTCGCGGTCGTGGGGGTTGGAGGGCGTCGCGCAGCATGCGGACCATGTCACGCGCGACCAGCTTCTCCAGGCGCTGCCGGCGGAGGTCCGCGAGGGCATCCTCCAACCGGCGAGGGTCCTGTCGGGGGTCGCCCACCCCTCGATACGAGGTCATGGCTGCCTCCACTTGGTGTCGCGATGGCGGCTGGCGGCGGTCCTTCGCGCGCGGGCGGGGGTGCCCTGGTGCGATACATCCTAGGCCGTATTACCGCCACCCCCGGCCCTGGCGCCGTCGGCGTGTCGGGGCCCCCACCCCGACCATCCTCGCCCGGTTCTCCTTGTCAGCGGGCCGACTCGACCAGGGACGTAGCCCGTGCGGTCGTAGGGGCTGGCCGGGTCGAAGCAGTGGGCCACCCGATGGCCGCCGCCCCGACCGTGAGGTGGTGCCACCGGCCGCACCAGTGGCACCAGACGGCCAAGTTGCCCCGCGGGTCGGCGTAGGCGGGCAGGAGGGGCCAGCGGCCGTCGTCGTGGGGCCGGACGTGGCCCGCCAGTGCGGCCAGGATGGCGAGGTTGGGGAGGTTGTCGCCCATCATCGGCCTCCCCAACCTCGACCGCGAGCGGTGGGGCGGACAAGGTGGGGGTTGGGGTTGCCCCTGGTCGCCCAGGGCGCGGCGACGTGTCACCCCTACAGCGAGGAGTAGCTCGTCGCCGGATATGCCCGACGACAGGAGGTCGTCGAGAAGCAGGTTGACCCCTTGCTCATCATCGAGGAGGGCCTGGGGCCGTCGTCAAGGACGCTCCACCACCCAACGCACAAAGGTGTCATCGTTGGCAATGATTGTTGATTCTACTGACAATGGTTCGTTGTGTGGCTGTGTGGCTGGAGTGGCTGGCGGGCGGATTCTCTTCCCCTACACCATCCGACGGTGTTCGTGGACCACTTTCCGCCAAACTACTCAAACCACTCAAACCACTCTTGGTCGTTCCGGAGTGGTACGGTTCCAGAACGGTGTCCGCCAGAACCTCGATGCCCCGGTACCACTGCCGGTGTCCGCGCCGCGCTCCTTGTGATGCCCGGCGTGCCCCCAGCCGCCGACCGAACTTGGTGTTGACACGCCCTCTGCCCGTTGTCGAACGCCCACGACTTGTGAGGCCTCGTACAGGTCCTTCGCGCTCGCCGCCCCCAGGCCTCAGGGCGCAGCGGTCCTCGATGAACTGGCTGACCCCGTCCTCCGCCTCACGGTACTCCTCGGTCGCCAGCCTCACGCTGTCGGGCGGCTTCAAGCCCCCTGTTGCCAGGCGAGGCAGCCGTGGACCAGCCAGGCCAGGATGCCGCTGGCCTCCCTCCGCAGCGTCTCCTTGAGCAGCGGGTCCTTCTTGCGCTCGTTGTCGTGCCGGGTCGTCCACGAAGCGCAGGGTGAGGGTGATGACCAGGACACGATCTTCCACAGCGCCGCGTCCTCGGCGCTGGCGCGCGGCAGGAAGTTGGTCAGCAGAAGCGGCAGGTGGGTCGGCTCGAACTGGACCATCCCGCCGTACAGGGGGCGGAGGTGATGCGGTGCCGCCGCCGGTGATGTACTTCACCTGGGCCGCGTCCATTGGTCGGACTCTGCGTCTCGCTCGTCCAGACGATCCGCTTGCCCTGTAGGGCCGCGATGTGCGGCTCGGCGGCACCCGTCGCCTCGCGCCGCCGGACGAAAGACCGCCTTGCTCACTGGGGCCGCACAGGGTCCGAGGACGTGGCCGACCGCCTCGATGAGGGTGTCCTTTCCGTTCCGGCCGCCCGGCCCGTGGAGGATGGGCACGACGCGCTCGACGCTCAGCCCGGTCAGGCCGTAGCCAAACAGCCGGCGGAGGAAGGGGATGACCCCTGCCTTGTCCGCGTTGTCGTCGAAGACCTCGTCGAGGAACTGCCCCAGCGGGGCGCGGGCCTCGTCAAGCCCCGCCACCTCGGTTGGGGCGACCGTGCGGACGTAGTCGCGCGGGTCGCCGGGGTGGAGGGCGCCGGCTTGCAGGTCGAGCATCTCGTTCGTCACGCCGAGCGGAACAGGGGTCGTGGTCCCAGCCCCACCTTGTCGTCCTCGGGTGAGCAGGGCCTGCGCGTAGGTCAGCACGTTGTTGGTGCGTCGGAGCGCCCGCAGGCTCGTCGCGCGGTCGAGCAGGGCCTTGGCCGTCGCCCGGAGTTGGGCCGCCTCCGACTTGTCTCGCGGCGGCCTCGGCCTCGCGGGTGATCTCGGCGGCGAGGCCGATGTACTGCGCCGCGACCTGGCCGGCGGCGAGGCGACGTGGGAGCCCTCCGCCTGTCCTCCCGCCAGTGGTGCCCACCCCAGTAGTGCCACCGGCCGGTCTGATGGTCGGGAGCAGCCGAACATGGTAGAGGCGGGCGAGCAGCGTAGCATCGCCGTACTCGTTCTCGGCGAGTGCGTCGAGGATGACCTGGCGGGGTGCCTGGGGGAGCTTCTCAGCGGGGTGAACCGGCGGCACTTCCTCGCCTGGGCGGCGCTCGTGCAACATTGCGCTCGACGCTGCCTTGCGGGCCATCTCCGCGTACCGCACCTCGTGGTCACGGCGGCGGGCGTACTTGTGGTGCCCAGATCTCGTCGCGCCTGGCCAGGGCCGTCGCGATCGTCTGCCCGGTGGCACCCGCGCGTGAGAGGCTGTGGGCAATCTTGTAGAGCGTGCCGCCTGGTCCACCTGCCCGTCGGGCCTGTAGGCCGGGTCCTCGCCGCGCCAGATCCGCATGTCCCGCTCGGACAGCCGGACCGGCGGCGACTTGCTCACCCCCTCTTCCTCGGGCGGCAAGCTCCAGGCGGTATCCCGCTTCCGCTGCTCGTCCTCCAACATCTCGACCACTGGCGCGGGGGCGTACGGGAGTTGCGACAGCGGCGGAGTTCGCCATCGACCAGCGCGTAGACGCGTCCGGACCCGCGCACGCCCTGGCCCGACGGCGTACCCTGGAGGCCAGGATGTCGTACTCGTCGGACTTGCAGATGCGGGGGTCGGTGTGCCCTCGGGTAGGCGCAGCAGGGCGTGCCACTTGTGGTCCGCGCTCGACTCCAGGGTGGGCGCATGCCCCCACCCCGAAACGTACGGTCCCACGCGACCGAGTCGGAGGACACGTCCACGACTCCCACCGACTCTAGCGCGATGCCGACGTTGGCGTCCGGCCAACGCTCGGCCCAGCGTGCGATCTGCTCAGGGTCGGCGGTGGCGTCCCTCGCGCCATGCCGCGTCAACGGCCGCTTGCCGATGTCCTCCTCATCGACGCTGCCGAGGTACTTGCACGCGCCGTCGCCGGTTGGCGAGGAGAGGGGATGACCGGATAGCCCTTCGAGGCGTACTCCAGCGCCAATCCCCGGAAAGCTCCAGACGACGCATCATGCAAGGGGCGGTGTAATTTCCTCGTCGTCGCACACTACAATGGACATAGAAGCATTCCTTCCTTCCCATGTCGCCCTGGACGGCTGGTCCCCGTCCGGGGCGACGCCCTTCCTCCGGGTGTTGCCGCTCCAGCAGCCGGCGGCGCCCTCGCCGCCCTGGCCCGCGCTCGGGTGTTACTCACCGTTGCCCCGCCCCGTGGTGATGGCGCCGATGGTCCCCCGGGGCAGCTTGCCGCCGTCCCGCGGCCGCCAGCCGCCTGACGTCCTCGACGTCGAGCAGCCACCCACGCGGCGTGTTGACTGCGCGAACGAGGCCCACCTCCGCGTAGAACCGGGCCATGGCGACCGTCACCCCGAGGAGCTTGGCGGCCCGGCCGGCGGTGATCGCTTGGCTCGACAGGGAAGCGCGATCATCTCCTCCTCCTTAGCGCACCGCTCATGTCCGCATCCGTGCCGAAGCGCTGGCGTCCTCCTCCCTCCCCGCCCGCGGGCAAACAAAAAGGGTGAACCCCTCGGGCCGCCCTCAGATGAGGAGCAGCCGTTGGGGTTCGCCCACAATTTATTGCCATGCCGGATGCGCCGAACTTGGGTCGTGCCTGTCCCACCCACGCCGATGCGGGTGGACCTTTAGTAGGCGCTTGACGGCGGCAGCGTCGCCGCCGTCAATTGGACTCCGGCACTCGGTCTGGCAGCCTAATCGACCACCGTCACCATTACTTCTATTCTACAATGTCGGTAATCCCTTGTACACCTGAACGTTTGTTCTGCCTCTCCGACGTTTCCAGAATCCATGTTCACCGTTCGCCCCGGATGTCGCCCCATCCGACTCGTGGCGTGCCTCGTCGCTCGTGGCGTTGTTCTTGCGGTGCTGCCTCGCCTCCAGTGGTTGTGGGAGCGTAATGCCGTCGCAGGGGCTGAACGGATGTCGATTGCGCCGTTCGAGGGGTTGACCAGGCGTCGGCGGGCCTGCTGCATGACCTCGCCGCGCGGTGGCGGATTCCCCGGTCGCCCGCGGGTCGAGCCTCGACGTGGCAGAGCAATGGGAGGGGCTGGTCGCGGCGTGGGTGGAGGACCCGGCGCTGCCGTTGCTCGTCAGGAAGGCGGCGCTGAAGGGGGCGGCGGTCCCGCACGCCGCCTCGGGGCGCGAACTGCTCCATGTCGACAACAGCCCGGCCAACTGGTCCCTGGCCTCCGCCCTCCTCGGTCGAAGGCCCACGCTGCACGAGGTGCGGGCCGGCTTGCGGGCGGGGGCCATCCTGATCGCGATGGTCAAGCTGAACGTGGTCGATGAGCGCAGCACCTACCGGGGCCTGCTGCGGGCGAGTATGGACCCGCCCAACCTCAACACTCCTCGGCTGAAGGTCTGCCACGTCCTGCCGGTCGGCACGAGCGACCGCACCGCCGCCAAGATGCCGTTGGACACGCTCAAGGAAGACACGCGGCGGCTGCTCAACCCGTCCAACATGTTCGTCGTGCCGAAGGCCTACGCCGGCCTCGGCGAGGTGCCCGAGTTCATCATGGTGTTCAAGAGCTAAATTGGAAGGCATCTTGCGTGGATGACGACGATGCATACTCTAGCGAGCGATGGCGCGACATCCGAAGTGGACCCTCCACCACCCGATAGGGGTTCTGAGTTAACTCTATAGTTTACCCTTTCAACGACCGTCCATCGGTCATCTGCAGCGCCCAGGCGCAGAACCGGCCCACGTTCCGCGCGGCTCGACGCTAGCTCCCGCCCGGCCACTCTCGTTCACTCTGTCTTTCTCGCCCATCCATACGGTCGATCGTGGCAGCGACGAGATGATGGCAAGTGGCAAGCTGCTCATCGAGGGAAGGAAAGTCCGCCTAGAGACGCCGCGGGGCTGCACCCCACTTTCGCTATTGTTGTTTCTAAGGTATGCCTTATCTGCCTGTATCGACACCCGCCGTAACAGCGTTCACCCTTCGGTTATGGTGAATTGTGGAGGGAGAATGGAAGAAACCCTAACTGCGGCGACGATCGCGTTAGTAGCGATGAAGAGCCTTGCTGGAGCTACAGGCTCACTTGGCCGACCAGTTGGCGAGCGAGTGAGTACTGTGTCCAACAGTTGCTCGGATCTTACTGGAAGCCCACAGACCTCGAAAAGATTCTAAGCCGCTCACTGAATACCTCACCCGGCAGCTTACTCCCGTTGGTCGAATCTGAGTGAATTCAGAGGCCTTTCTCAGAGAACGACCGCCAGGCGGCTATCGCCAAACTGAGCGACAACCTTAATCGTAACAATCTGCTAAACCTTGTGCTTACGGAGTGTCGTCTTAACCCGACTGCACTTGCCGAGCATCTCAACGGCCCGAGTAGCCATCGTTCAAAGGAATACTTCTCAGAGTTGGGTAACGCCTACTTTCACCATCTTGTGAATGGTACTAGCCAGGTCGTCGTTCGGCTCGCCGACCGCCTCGCCTGCTACGTCACCACCAGGGACAGGATCATCTTGAATGACTTGGAATCTATTGTTGCCGTCTGTGAACGTTTCGCCAAACAAGCCGACGCGTCTGACAAGCGTCGGCGTGAGAACGAAACCAACTACTTGATGGCTACACGAGATAACCCCAACCGCGCCGACTACTTTGGTATCCCGCGACGCCTCGGATGAGGAAACCTATAGTTCCTTACCGCTCCATATCGCTTATATCTCACTGCGCGCTACAGCCCTCGTTCAGCCCAATCGATCGGTACCGCTGGCATCGATGCACACTGACACCGCCTCACAGTCACCGGAAGGGACACAGGTCTTTGATGTACTGGGGGACCTCCGCGAGGGAACTCTAGAGGACTTTCTTTCTAGCCAGCCCCTGCCTGTGATTCAGGGCGAGGCAGGTCTTCTGGGCAAGACGACCCTCCTGCGCTGGCTTGCAAGCAGGATCGCATCAGCACATTTTGGGGATAGCTCGGCACTCCCACCTGCGCTGACGTTTCTGCATGACTACATCCCGTTTTATATTCCTTTGCGGGAACACGCTTGCTCGCGTTCCCGGCGTTCGCTGAGTTCCCCATCGGGGCAGCGCCCTATGCGGTACTGTCTTCGATGCCGACTGGGTCACTGACCAAATGAGTGCTGGTCGCGCCGTGTCCTCATTGATGCCGTCGATGAACTCCCGCCCCAGAGTCGCAGCGCGCTCCTCGCAAGGTTACGTGATCTTGTCCGTGCCTACCCAGAGGCTCGTTACATCATCACCGCCCGTCCTACTGCTCTTGACGGCACTATTTGGCCTGAGTGGGGCCGGTACCTACAATCCACGCATTTCTTCCTCCGTGAGCGTCACGGAACTCACCCAAAGCCAGCGCGACTCTTTGATCGATCATTGGCACGCGCTGCTGCCGCCGAATATTATCGGCGGCAGCAGTGGCCAGATGCCACGCTCTCGATACAATCGCACAAACTGCGCAACCTCCTCCGCGAACCCGCACGTCTGCCCTGCGCCGCCTGGCTAATCCTTACTATGCGCCATGCTCTGCTACTTGCACCTGCAATCTGGCGATGATTTGCCCGAAGAGCGTGTACCGGCTATACGAAACGTGCGTGACCCTCTTGCTCAGTGGTCGCGATCCTCCGTCGGCAGCTTTGGCGTCCACTCTCTCCCGCTTAACGAAGATCAACGCCTACGCCTTCTCGCCGACCCGCCTGGTGGGCAGTTGGACGCGGCATTCAGGAGGGCCTGCTACCTACTGACAACGCAGACCTAACCCTGGCCATCCGAATCGCGCGGATGGCGAATCTCGCAATCGATCGCGAGGCGCTAGAGGTTCAAGCCGTGTCAGGTTCAGGACTCAACAGATCCACTTCTCCACCGGCTGCTTACAGAAACACCTGTCCTGCGAGACTTTTGTCGCCCAAGCGCAATCGGCTGATTTTTCCGTTCCGCTCATCTTGTTAACGATTGCGCGAGAATCGCGTCGTTTCTTTCGTGGAGAGGAGTAATCTCCTTCGTGAGCCAGCCACCAAGCTTGCCTTTGCTCACCGTACGCTCCACGAGCTTCGCCGCTGTCGAGGCCGTAGAGGCGGAGCTTACTCCAACCCTAGTCTCCTTGGCGGTTCATGAACAGTGGCGTGAACTGATCATACTAGCGGTCGGCCGTGCCCCGCGTGCGCAGGCGGAGGCATTTGTCCCGTCGCTGATAAGCCAAGGCCTGGGTTTAGAGATGAACAGCGCCATCACACCTTTCTCAGTCAGTCGCCTGTCTGGAAACCGCACGCGATATCGATCAGTCAGGTATCCTGGCGGCTGCTCGTACCTTCCTTCCTCCTCAGTCCGAAGCTGAGGCCACGGCGACCGTCAAGGGCGGCGATCCAATCGTCCCTCTCCTCGCTCCCACCTCGACTCTCTCGATAACTGGTGCTATCCACTCGATACGGGCTCTCCAACGTTTCGATAGTCCGGAAGCATTGCGTCAACTCGCCGCTTACGGTGCCAACCCGCTGCATATATGGTCCAAACGTAAGCACAGTAGTTGTGCGTTCCTTTTTGCTTGGGGCTACTTGAGTCTGCCGACGCACATCGCTATGCCCAGGAAGTCCTGAAAGTCTTGTAAGGCTCGACCTTCGCCGGAGCCGATGAGCGACTTGGAACCGCTCAACGTGCTGACCGACCTTGCCAGGCTTGACCTTAGTCAAACTCAAGTGCGAAAGACCTAGCCGCACTCGCCAAACTGACCAAACTCGCCAGTCTCGATCTCAGCGAGACTCATGAGTAACCTGGAGCCACTAGCCGGGCTGACCGGTTCAGCCGGTCTCGATCTCATGGGTATTCAGGTGAGCGATTTGGAACCGCTCAACAAGCTAACTGGCCTCGCCCGGCTCGACCAGCAGTACCAGAGTGAGGGATCTGACCGCGCTCACCAGCTGACTGGCCTCACCAGCCTCAACCTCAGTGGAACGCGCGTGAGGGATCTTTTTCCACTCGCTGGGCTAACCGGCCTCACTACCCTCGACCTCAGCGGGACCCAGGTGATGGATCTGACCACGCTCGGCAAGCTGGCTAACCTGAAGACGCTTAATCTGAGTAGAACACATGCTAGGGATTTTGCACCCATTGCTCGGCTTAACAGGCCAGACCATTGATCTCAGTCAGACTAGTACACGACAGCGGAAATCCATAGAGGGTTGTGGTAGGGTGGGGGCGGTTGCGCGACGCTGCTGGCGTGGCGGTGTCGGTTCGCCCCAGGAGGTCCGATGCCCCCCGGCCCCGCTCCAATCCCCTCGTGGTCTTCCCCGCGCAGCAGGCGGTGTTGACCGCCCTGCTGCGGCGGTCGTCGTGTCCGCAAGCCCTGGCCCTGCGCGCCCGGATCGTCCTCGCCGCCGCGACGGGCCAGCGCACCGAGCCGCTGGCGCGGCAGGTTGGCTGCACGCCGCACACGGCCCGCGTGGGCGGGGCCGCTGGGCCGCCGCCGAGGCGACCCTGGCCGCCGCTGACGGCGACCGCCCGGCCCTGGAGCGGGCCGTCGCCACGGTGCTCTACGATCGCGTCGCGCGCGGGCGCGCCCGCGACGTTCACCGCCGAGCAGATCGTCCACCTCGTCAACCTCGCCTGCCGCCCGCCGGAGCAGACCGGCCGCCGCCTGGACGCCGCGCGAACTGGCGGACGAGGCGGTCAAGCAGGGCATCGTGGACACGGTCTCTCCCCGCACGGTGGGGCGCTTCTTAAATGGAGGCCGATCTCCAGCCCCATCGCAGCCGCTACTGGCTCACCGCCAAGGCCAAGCAGGCTGCCCCTGCCACGGTCGCGGCGCAGGTCGCGGCGGTCTGCGCCATCTACGCCCATGCGCCCCTGCTGGACGCGCTGGGCCGCCACGTCGTCAGCACCGACGAGATGACCGGCATCCAGGCGCTCGAGTGCAGCCCTGACCGCCGATGCGCCCCGGTGTCCCCGAGCGCCGGAACAGCGAGTACATCCGCCACGGCACCCTCAGCCTGATCGCCAACCTCAACGTCGCCACCGGCCAGATCCTCGCCCTCGCTCGGCCTGGACCTGCACCGAGGCCGATCAGCGCCTACATCGCCCGCACCGTCGACACCGACCCGGACGCCGCCTGGCCTTCCTGGCCGATAACCTCAACACCCACCAGTCCGAGGCGCTGCGCGCCGCCAGGCCGGCGGCATGTACCGCCGCCGACCTCGGCGTCAAGGGGCGCGCCGGCGTCCTGCGGTCCCAGGCCAGCTGCGCGGCGTTCCTGGGGTGACCCGGCCCACCGCATCCACTTCGTCTACACCCCCAAGCACACCTCCTGGCTCAACCAGATTGTCCTGGTTCAGCATCCTCGCCCGCCGCGTCCTCAGGCGCGGCAACTTCGCCTCCACCGAGGTGTACAGGCGAGCGCATCCTGGCCCCTCATCGCCCACAACCAGACGGCTCAGCTCCGTTCCGCTGGACCTACTCCGCGCACCTATGCCTCTAACCCGCTATCTCTTCCTGCCCACCCCGTACTAGGCGGGAGATAGCCATGGAGATGCTCCAGTGACTCCCCAGCCGCGACAATCCGCCGGTAAGCATTGGAGCCAGGAAAATGCGCTATTGTGAGCCACTATTGTACTTCATAGTTCGATGCGGCGGACGGCGCAGTTGCCGTCCCGCTGCTGAGCCGTGCCTACCATCTGGTCGTCGGTGAAGACAGGTTCAGTACCTGGCGAAGCTGAAAGCAACCTTATCAGGCCCATTGGCCTAATCGGCGACCACCCTCTCGTCCCGCTACAACGGCAGACGAAAGACGAGCGGGGCGGGTCCCATCTGCACAGTCCTCGTCACCGGTTGCCCGTCGGTCGTCCGCAACGCGTCCGGGCACAGCCACTGCGCGTTCCACGCGCGGCCGCACGCCGTTTTCGCCCGCCCCCGTTCTCCGCTCATGGCGCGATTGTGCCAGGAAGTCGAGCGGCGCGGCAAGAGAGTGTTCACCGGGATGAGCGGCGCTCAGTCGGCGTCGAGCGGCGCGCTCACCGCGACTGCGAACCTGCAGCAGCGCCGGAGGTGGCCGTGGCGCCGCGGGCGAAGACGCGCCGATGAGCGGCCATCCGCCAGGCGGCACGGTGATCGTCTCGTCCGGCGGGTTGACGATCCAGTATTCGGGAATGCGCGCCGCGCGTAGTCGCGACGCTTTATCGTCAGGTCGCGCGCGCTGTTGTCCGGGCTCACCACTTCCAAGACCAGATCGGCGCCGGTCTGCACGGTTTTGGCGGCGCGGATCGCCGGCATCGCGGATTAGCAGTGATCGGGCTCTACGGTATTTGCGCCGTGATGCGGATCCACAGGGGCGCGACGAGTGTCTTTGCCGCCGGCCGGCCGGAGGGCGCGCTACGAACAACTCGTAAGGAGAAACAGCAGGATCGACTGGTGCTTCGTCGGTCAGCATCGGCAGCACCTCGACGTGTCGTCGGTGAGCTGACGAGCGGCGGTTGGTCCGATCGGTCAGCCAGAGGTAATCGCCCTCGCCCCACTCTCCCTGGCGCGGCAGCAGTTCGAGCACCAGGTCATCGACCTGCTCCTGCGTCGTGCTGTCCACCACGGTCATGCTGTTTGCCGTAGATAGAGCCATTGTCCGCTCCGTCGCGATCGGGCCTCGGTGACATTGGCCCCCAGTATAGCACCGCGACTTGCCGACGCCGCGGGGCGGGGTACGCGCGGGCGCGCACCCCGCCCACCCGGTTGTCCCGCGTTCGTTGCAGCAAGTCCACGCCGGCAGGCGGGAATAGTTCACTTTGTTGACGCATTGAGTCTAGTATCGGGCGCGACTGGTGGTACGCCCGGCCGCTAGTGGAGGAGGCCGACCATGAGCCAGGTCCTCGACGAAGTACTGGCCGCCAACGAGGCGTACGCCGCGACCTTCGGCGACAAGGCCACCCTGCCGATGCCCCCCGGACGACGGTTCGCGGTCCTGACCTGCATGGACGCCCGCCTCGACCCGGCCAAGTTCGCCGGGCTGGCCGAGGGGGACGCCCACGTCATCCGCAACGCCGGCGGCCGGGCCAGCGACGACGCGATCCGCTCGCTGGTGATCTCCTACAAGCTGCTCGGCACCCGCGAGTGGTTCGTCATCCACCACACCGACTGTGGCATGGAGACCTTCACCAACGAGATCATGGGCGACCTGCTGGCGCGGAGCCTCAAGACGGCCTCTGTTGACGAGACCGGCTGGCACGACAGCGGCGCGGGGCCGGGCTCGACCGAGGGGCGGTACATTAACTTCCTGACGATCGGCGACCTCCCCGGCAGCGTCGTCGAGGATGTGCGCCGCATCCGCGAGCACCCGCTGGTGCCGCGCGACATCCCGATCTACGGCTACATCTACGACGTGCGCAGCGGCCGCCTGGCCGAAGTCCCGGAGGCGACGCCCGTTGGGGCGGCGTCGTAACGGGCGCCGCCCCCGCAGCGATGGGCGGGGCCGGCGCCAAGGAGCGAGCGAATGAGCGAGACAGAGCCGATCGGCATCCTCTACGAGCACCCCGAGTGGTTCGCGCCGCTCTTCGCCGAACTCGACCGGCGCGGCGTCCCCTACGCGCGCATCCCGGCGCACGAGCACCACTTCGACCCGGACGCGCGCACGGCGCCCTACAGCCTGGTCGTCAACCGCGTCAGCCCCTCGTCCTACCTGCGGGGCCACACCGCCGCGATCTTCCACGCCCGGCAGTACCTGGCCCACCTCGAAGCGATCGGCGTACCGACCGTCAACGGCGGCCGCGCCTACGCGCTGGAACTCTCGAAGGCCCGCCAGTTGTCACTCCTGGCGCGGCTGGGCCTCCCGCACCCGCGCAGCCGGGTCGTCAACAGCGCCGCGCGAATCCCGGCCGCCGCGGCGGGGCTCGACTACCCGCTGATCGTCAAGCCGAACATCGGCGGCAGCGGCGCGCTGATGCGCCGCTTCGACGCGCCCGACGAACTCCGCGCGGCGGTCGACGCCGGCGAACTGGACGGCGTCTTCGGCCTCGACTTCACCGCGATCGTGCAGGAGTACCACCCGCCGAAGGGCGGCGCGATCGTCCGGGTCGAGGCGCTGGACGACCGCTTCCTCTACGCGATCCGCATCCACAACAACGCCGGCCAGGAGTTCAACCTCTGCCCCGCCGACATCTGCCAGATCCCGGAGACCCCCGCAGCCGCGGGCGACCCCCCCGCGAAGAAGGCCCTCCAGATCGAGGTCGCCGACCCGCCGGCCTGGATCGTCGAGGCGGTCCTGCACACCTTCCGCGAGGGCGGCTACGACCTCGGCGGCGCGGAGTACCTGGAGAGCGAGCGCGACGGCCAGCTCTACCTCTACGACCTGAACGCCCTCTCCAACTTCGTCACCGACGCGCCCGCCCTGGTCGGCTTCGA
>JAUJMV010000017.1:144055-145971 GCA_030446685.1 Thermomicrobiales bacterium
GGGCAAACGATGATGAGACAAGCATACGGGCGCGGCTACGGGCGGTCGCGCGGCTGGCGGCCGGCGGCGATCCTGCTCGCGCTCGGCCTCCTCTTCCTGATCGTCCAGGTCTTCTCGCTGACCGGCGCGCTGACGCTGCTGGTCCTCGGCGGCATCTTCACCGCCGTCTCGGTCGCCAGCGACCGGCGCGGTCTGGTCGTGCCGGGCGGCATCCTGCTCGGGCTGGCGGTCGGGACGGCGGCGGCGCAGATCCTCGAATGGCTGACCGGCGCGTTCGGCGCGGCGGCGACGGTCGGCGGGCTGGGCCTCGGCTTCTGGCTCGTCTACGCCATCGACCGCGCGCGGCACCCGGCCCGGCCGGCGTTCGGCTGGGCGCGCGTGCCGGGGACGGCCCTTCTCGGCCTCGCGGCCCTCTTCGGCGCATTAAGCCTGCTCGGCCTCGGCCTGCAACTCGCCGGCCTCGCGCTGAGCTGGTGGCCGCTCCTGCTGATCGCCGGCGGCATCTGGCTCGTCGTCCGCGGCAGCCGCGGGCGCCGGCAGCGCCGGCGCCGCGATAGCGCCCCGGCCGGCGATCCGGGCGGCACGCTCTGGCCGGACCTCGGAACTTGACAGTCCCCGGCCGCGCCGCTATAGTTGCAGCCAGGTAGAATGCCCGCGTCGAGTGGGAAGAGTAGCGTCGTCACCGCGACGGCAGCGAGCCGGGGAGGGTGGGAGCCCGGCGGGTCGCAGCGGCGCGAACGAGCCCAGGAGCGGTCAACCGAAGAACGTCCGGCGCCGCCGGGCAAGTAGGTTGGGTGTCGGCCCCGCGCGCGAACAGGGGGCTTCAAAGCGGTCGCGGCCCGCCCCATCAGGGCGGTCGCGGCAAGCAGGGTGGTACCGCGGGAGCAGCAGCGCCCCGTCCCTGACCAGGGATGGCGGCGCTTTTCGTTTGCCGCGAAATGGCCCGAGGACCGGGCGCAACCCGGCGCGATGCAGGTCACGGAGGAACCGTAACCATGCCGACCCGGAGGATGCCCCCGCCGCGCGCCGGCCAGCGGGCGCTCGCCGCCCCAATGGCCTGCCCTGCCCGGCGCCCGGCCCCCGCCCCGCCCCGCCACCAGGCCCCCCGCCGCCCCCGCTCCCGAGCCTAGCGGGCCGGACGGTGGCGACCGTCCCACGCCCGCGGACCCGGCCCCAACAGCGACACCACCCGCCGCCGCGCCGCCGCCATCCGCAGACGGCCATTGCCCGGCGCCGGCGGCCCGACCTGCGATGCTGACCGCGCGACGATCGCGCGATGGGAGGGAGCCACCGATGACCGCCACACTGCTCGACAGCGCGCTCCAGAAGGTCGAGAACACCCCCGCGCCCCAGGTGAAGAAGATCGCCCTCGCCTACTCCGGCGGGCTCGACTCCGCCCTCTGCACCGTCCTGGCGACCCGGAAGTACGGCGCCGAGGGGTTGGTCCCGATCATGGTCGACATCGGCCAGGGCGAGGAGGAGTTGCAGGCCGGGATCGCGAAGGCCCGGGCGCTGGGGATCGACGGGCAGTTGATCCTGCTCGACGTGAAGGACGAGTTCAGCGAGGTCTGGCTGAAGGGGGCGATTCAGGCAAATTCCGACTACAACGGCTACCCTTGCTCGACCTCGATGACCCGCCAGTTAATCGCCGCGGTCGTCGCCCGGAAAGCGGTCGAACTCGGCTGCGACGCGCTGATGGAGGGCTCGACCGGCAAGGGCAACGACCAGTACCGCATGCACAACGTCTTCAGCCTCTTCGCGCCCGGCCTGGACATCCTCGTCCCGGTGCGCGACTTCGACCTGACCCGCACCGAGGAGATGGCCCTCTGCGAGCACTACGGCGTCCCGGTGACCGAGGTGCTGGTCGGCGGCGACGACAAGACGATGTGGTGCCGCTCGATCGCCTCCGGCGGCAT
>JAUJMV010000017.1:146071-151821 GCA_030446685.1 Thermomicrobiales bacterium
ACGACAAGACGATGTGGTGCCGCTCGATCGCCTCCGGCGGCATCGGCCTCGACACGACCATCCCCGACGACGCCTGGCTCTGGCTGACCCCGCCCCAGCAGGCCCCCGACGAGCCGACCGTGCTCACCCTCACTTTCGAGGGCGGCGTGCCGGTCGCGGTCAACGGCCAGCGCCTGCCGCTGAAGGAGCTGATCCCGCTGCTCAACGAACTCGGCGGCAAGAACGGCGTCGGCAAGCTCGACCTCTGGGAAGACGGCATCATGGACCTCAAGTCGCGCGAGATCTACGAGGCCCCCGCCGCCACGATCATCCTCAAGCTCCACCGCGATCTGGAGGGGCTCTGCCTGACCAAGGACGAGATCGCCTTCAAGGGTCTCGTCGATCAGCGGTGGGCGGCGCTGGTCTACCACGGCGAGTGGTTCCACCCGCTGCGCGCCGACCTCGACGCCTTCATCGCCCAGACGCAGGGGCCGGTCAGCGGCGAGTACACGGTCAGCCTCTACAAGGGCAACGTGGACATCCTCCAGCGCCGGTCGGCGACTGGCCTCTTCGCGCCGGAGATCCGCTCGATCACCTCGGCCTCGTTCAACCAGCAGCTCTGCGGCCCCGCCGCCCAGATCCGCGGCCTCCCCTACGAGGTGCTGGCGAAGCGCAACGCCGCGATGCCGAACGGCTAACAGGGATAGGTTATGAAGACGATCCACCACAGAGGCACAGAGGACGGGAGAGAGGGCACAGAGAAGTACAATGATCTCCGTGTTCTCTCCTCCGTACCTCTGTGCCTCTGTGGTGGATCGTCCTCTGCATAGTCAGGGGGAGGGATGACGAGCAACGCACCGGAGAAGCTCTGGCAGAAGGGCTACACGTTGCACCCACTGGTCGAGCGGTACGAGGCGGGCGAGGCGGCGCTCGACACGCGGCTGGTGGAGGCCGACGTCCTCGGCTCGATCGCCCACGCGCGCATGCTCGGCCGGATCGGGCTGCTGACCGGCGAGGAGGTCGCCGCGCTCGGGCGGGAGCTGGCGCGCATCGCCGGGCTGGCCGCGGCGGGCCAGTTCGCGGTCACGCCCGCCGACGAGGACGTGCATACCAAGATCGAGAACCACCTGTCGGCGACGGTCGGCGAGGCGGGCAAGAAGATCCACACCGCGCGCTCGCGCAACGATCAGGTGCTGGTCGACCTGCGCCTCTTCACCCGCGACGAACTCCTCAAGATCGAGGGGCTGGTCCTCGACGCGGTCGCGGCGCTGGGCGAGCTGGCCGAGCGCGGCCAGGACGTGCCGATGCCCGGCTACACCCACATGCAGCGCGCGATGCTCTCCTCGGTCGGCGTCTGGGCCGGCGCCTACGCCGAGGCATTGATGGACGATTTGCAAGTCCTCCAGACCGCCTACGCGATCAACGACCAGTCGCCGCTCGGCTCGGCCGCGTCCTACGGCGTGCCGTTCGCCATCGACCGCCAGTACGTCGCGGACCAGCTCGGCTTCGCGAAGGTGCAGCGCAATGTCCTCTACGCCCAACACGGGCGCGGCAAGTTCGAGGGGCTGGTCGTCCAGGCGCTGGCCCAGGTGATGGTGGACCTCTCGAAGCTGGCGCAGGACATCGTCCTCTTCACCACCTCGGAGTACGACTTCTTCGCGGTCGCGCCCGAACTCTGCACCGGCAGCAGCATCATGCCGCAGAAGCACAACCTGGGGGCGATGGAACTGGTCCGCGGGCGCGCGCACACCGTCCTCGGCTACCAGGCGACGATCCTCGGCATCGTGGCGGGCCTGCCGTCCGGCTACAACATGGACAACCAGGAGACGAAGCGCCCGTTCATCGCCGCGCTCGACACGACCGCCGAGACCTTACAGGTCTGCGCGCTCTTCGTCGCGGGCCTCACGCCGAAGGAGGACAACCTGCGCGCGGCCTGCTCCCCGGAACTCTTCGCCACCGACGCGGCCTACGCCATGGTGCGCGAGGGCGTGCCCTTCCGCGACGCCTACCGCCAGGTCGCCGCGTCGCTCGCCGACCTGCCGCCGATGGACCCGGTCGAGCAACTGCGCAACCGCACCCACCTCGGCGCCAGCGGCAACCTCGGCCTCGACGACCTGCGCGCCCAGGTGGAGCAAGAGCGCGCGGCCCTGACCGAGCGGCAGCGGCGGATCGCGCGGGTGAAGGAGGGGTTGCTGACGGTGGAGTAGGAACGATCGATACCCCGTTTCGCGCCAGCGCGTTACAATAGCGCGCGAGCGCGCGAGTCAGGATCGTGCAGCGGCGTACCGGCGCCACGCGCGACGGACGCCGCGACCGGAGAAGGAAGAGGGAGGAGACACCTATGGCCACCGTGATGACCGCCACCTGCCCCGAGTGCGAAGCCGAGCTGTCGCTCGACAACGTGGAGAAGGGCGAGATCGTCCAGTGCCCCGAGTGCGGGGTCGAGCTGGAGGTCGTCAACACCAGCCCGCTCGAACTCGACCTCGCGCCCGAGGAAGAGGAAGACTGGGGCGAGTAGGATTGCGGAATTCGGATTGCGGATTGCGGATTAGGGCTGTCGAAGAAAGCCTCGTTGCTGGCGACGGTTCCAATCCGCAATCCGCAATCCGCAATCGGAGAATCGGGTGAGGGTCGGATTGCTCCACTCGCGGCTGCGGGTGGAAGAGAAGCGGCTGGGCGAGGCGCTGACCGCGCGCGGGGTGACGGTCGTGCCGCTGCCGGAAGGCACGGTCGCGTTCGATCTGCACGGGCGCGGCTACGGGGGACTCGACGCGGTCGTGGAGCGCGTCGAGGACTACACGCTCGCGCAGACGGCGCTGCGGATGTTCGAGCACCTCGGCGTGCCGACGATCAACCGCGCCGCGACGGTGGACCTCTGCGGCAACAAGGCGCTGATGAGCAAGACGCTGATCCGCGCCGGCGTGCCGACGCCGCGCGTCGAGGTGGCGTTCGGGACCGAGGCGGCGCTGGCGGCGGTCGAGCGGCTCGGCTACCCGGCGGTGATCAAGCCGCTGGTCGGCGGGCAGACGCGCCTGCTGGGGCTGCTGGAAGATCGCGAGGCGGCCGAGGCGGTGATCGAGCACAAGGCGATGCTCGGCACCGACCGGCACCACGTCTACTACCTGCAGGAGTACATCGCCAAGCCGGGGCGCGACATCCGCGTGCTGGTGGTCGGCGACGAGCCGCGCGCCGCGGAGTACCGGCGCGCGACCGAGTGGATCACCAGCCGCGACCTCGGCAACGCCGAGCCCTGCCCGCTCACGCCGGAAATCGGCGACCTGGCGCGGACGGCGGCGCGGGCGCTCGGCGGCGGGATGGTCGAGGTCGATCTCTTCGAGAGCGACCGCGGCCTGCTGGTCAACGAGGTCGGCAACCTGACCCACTTCCGCACCTTCGAGAAGGTGGGCGGGATCGATGTCGCCGGCGCCATCGCGGACCATGTGCTGACGGTGCTCGGGCGGCCGGCGGAGCGGGTCGGGGCGGGGAGCGCCAATGTCGGCGGCTGACGCGCGGACAGCGGAGGGCGGGGCGCCGGCGACGCGGGAGGTCGAGATCCTGCGCGGCCTGGTCGCCATCCCCAGCCTCTCCGGGCAGGAGCGCCCGGCGGTCGAGTACCTCTGTGCCGTGATGCGCGACCTCGGCTTCCAGGCCGCCATCGACGGCGCGGGGAACGCGGTCGGCTCGGTTGGCGACGGGCCGCGCGAGGTGGTGCTGCTCGGCCACATCGACACCGTGCCGGGCGCGATCCCGGTGCGGATCGAAGGCGGGGTCCTCCACGGGCGGGGCGCGGTCGACGCCAAGGGGCCGCTGGCGACCTTCGTCTGCGCCGCCGCGCGCACCGCGGCCGCCGGCCTGCCGCCGGGCCTGCGCGTGGTCGTGATCGGCGCGGTCGGCGAGGAGGCGGAGTCGGCGGGCGCGCTCTACGTCGCCCCGCGCTACCGGCCGGCGTTCTGCGTCATCGGCGAGCCGGGCGGCTGGGACAGCGTCGTCCTCGGCTACAAGGGCAGCATGTGGGCCGACTACACCCTCCGGCAGCCAGGCAGCCACTCGGCCGGCCCGGAGACGAGCGCGCCGCAGCTCGCGGTCGCGTTCTGGAACCGCATCGCCGCGCACGCCGAGCGGTTCAACGCGGGGCGCGAGGGGATGTTCGACCGCCTCGAACCGAAGCTGCGGGCGTTCAACTCGGCCGACGACGGGCTCTACGAGGAGGCCCGGCTGCACCTGGGCTTCCGGCTGCCGCTCGACCTCGACGGCGCGGCGCTGACGGCGCTGCTCGACGAGTACGCCCGCACCGGCGCGGTCGCCCGCGCGGAGGTCAGGTTGACCTGCGGCACGCCGCTCCCCGCCTATCGGGGCGACAAGGGCAACCCGCTCGTCCGCGCCTTCCTCCCGGCGATCCGGGGGGCGGGCGGCAAGCCGCGCTTCAAGGTGAAGAGCGGCACCGCCGACATGAACATCGTCGGCCCGGCCTGGGGCTGCCCGACCGTCGCCTACGGCCCCGGCGACTCCGCGCTTGACCACACCCCGGAGGAGCGGATCGAGATCGCGGAGTACCTGCGGGCGATCGGGGTCTTGGCGGCGGTGCTGGGGGGGATGTAGGTGGACGGGAACAGGGGCGGCGGGGCCGACGGCCCCACCCGCGCCCATCGGGGCCACCGCCGAACCGACGACTGACGACCGACGACTAGCTACGCGGAGGCTGCCGGTGACACTGAAACTGGGGATGCTCGTTTCGCACCTGCGGACGGAGGAGAAGGCGATCCTGGCGGCGGCGGCGGCGCGCGGCGTCACCGTCGAGCGCGTCTTCGACCGCGAGGTCTACTTCGACCTCGCCGCCGCCCGCCGGCGCTTCCCCGCCGTCGACCTCGTCCTCGACCGCAGCCTCGTCCACTCGCGCGCGGAGTACACCCTGCGCCTGCTGCAACTGTGGGGCATCCCCACGGTCAACAGCTTCGAGACGACGACGCTCTGCGACAACAAGTTCCACACTAACGTCGCCTTCATCGAGCACGACATCCCGACGCTGCGGACCCTGATCGCCTACACGCCCGAATCGGCCCTCGCCGCGATCGAGGAACTGGGCTACCCGGTCGTCCTCAAGCCGAACACCGGCTCCTGGGGCCGCCTGCTGGCGAAGGTCAACGGCCGCGCCGCCGCCGAGGCGGTCCTCGAACACAAGGCCGGCCTCGGCTCGTTCCACCACTCGATCTTCTACATCCAGGAGTACATCGAGAAACCGGGGCGCGACATCCGCGCCTTCGTCGTCGGCGACCGCGTGATCGCCGCGTCCTACCGCAACGCCGCCCACTGGATCACCAACACCGCGCGCGGCGCGACCTCGACCTACTGCCCGGTCACCCCGGAGATCGAGGACCTGGCCCTGCGCGCCGCCCGGTCGGTCGGCGGCGAGATCATGGGCGTCGACCTGATCGAGACCGCCGCCGGTTTGAAAGTCATCGAGATCAACGTCGGGGCCGAGTTCCACGGCCTCCGCGAGACGACCGACCGCGACATCGCGGCGGAAATCGTCGAGTATGTCATGCGGAAGATGAAGGACGGGGAGGGTCGAACGTCTTAAACGAGAACCGCGAACCGGGCGGGCGCGGCGGGGGGGGGTTTGGCGCCGCGCCCGACAGGTGTGGAGGTGGGAGGTCAGGCGGGAAGACGTGAGGCCCCCGGGGGGGAGGACCCATTGCCGCCGGCGCGCTCATAGGCGCGGGGGGTTTAAGCGGGGGGGGTTTTCATGGGGGGCCCACCAGGGTGGGGGGGGC
>JAUJMV010000018.1:0-37125 GCA_030446685.1 Thermomicrobiales bacterium
GGGCGGGGCATGCGGCGGCGGAAAAGGCGGCTTGGTGGCCCCCCCCGTGGCGGGGCGCGCGCCCGGCCGGCCCGCCCGCTCCGGCGCCGCCGACGCGACCGCCGGGCCGCTGGCCTCGTCGCGCTCCTCCCGCCCGAGAGCCGGCCGCGCCGTCGCGACGGGGATCTCCTCGCGCGGGGGCCGCTCCGGCGGGCTCGCGGGCACGGGCGAGCCTGTGAGGAAGGGGCGCGACTCGCGGGCCACGGGCGTCTCGCGAACCGGTGGGGCGGGCGGCGAGGCCACCGGCTCGGTCACGGCCTCGCGCGGCGGGGCCGGGGCCGGCCAGCCGGCCGTCGCTTCCGGCGCCGGGCGGTAGGTCGCGACGGCGGGCTGATTGCCCAAGGCATCCCGCCGCTCCGCGCTCGAGGCCCGCTCGGCCTCGCGGCGCTCCAGCGCCCGCTTGTGCGCCTCGGCGACCGCGGAGCGGCGCGGGCGGGGCAGTGGCACGCCGTTCTCGGCCAGTTCCGGGTGGCGGCCCAGACGGGCATCGAGCCCCACCACGACATCCTGCCCCCCGGCCGGGCCGACGGGCGCCGCGCCGGTCGCCGGTGGCCGCGCGTCGCCGCGCGGCGCGGTCGGGGTCTCGGCGGCGATCAGCGGGGCGATACCGGTGCCAAGGGGCATCGCCCCCACCTTCGCGGAGGACGCCTCCGACGCGGCCGACACCTCCTCCGGTCGCGCGGCCTCGCTGCGCTGTTCCCAGTAATCCTTCTCCCAACCGCTCCGGCAGCCCAGCTCGGTCTCGCGTAACAGCGCCAACTCATCGCGGCGCGGGTAAGCAGCGTTGCGGCACCAGCCGTGTGTCTGCAGGGTGCTCACTTCATAGAAGCGGCACGTCCCGCACTTGCGATTTGTCACGGCGCGCATCCCCATCTCGTTGTGTTGACGTTCCGGCGGGTGCTGACGCGCTCGGAGACAGGCGATAGAGACCTCCCCAGCCCCTATGGCGATCCGCACTGTCCGAACAGAGTCAGCGAACTTCGCCCCTATACTACCACACGCCCCCAGGCGTGAACAGGGGCCGAGCCCGCCGCGCCGCGCCGCCGCGCCTGGGGGGGGTGCATCGGCCTGTTTTCCCTTACACCGCCTCAAAAAAGGCCGGATACGCGCCCCGGTCTTGACGATAAGCGCCTCCACCCGCGGGCGCCGGCCCAGAGCCTTCCTCCGGGCCGCGCCGGACCCGCCGGGGAACGTACAGTCGGCTCGGGAACTGCCGCTTCGGTTACCGTCAAGTTGAACGGACACCACTCCGGCGGCGCCCCGCGATCGCAGCGGGGAGTGGCTGTCCGCCGCGCCGCACCCTTTACGGACCCGCGGGATGGCGGCATAATCAGCGTCCCACGGGCGACGGCGCGAGGCGGGGAGGAGGAGGCAGGATGAGCGGACCCCAGCGGCCCACCGGACGATCGGAGACCCCGCAAGCCGACCCGCCGGGGGGTGACTTCGCGCCGCTCCTGCAGGCGGACGCGATCGTCCCGGCCCCGGCGGGGGTCGCGGACGTGGCGCTCGTCCCCGACCCGGACGCGCTCCAGGCCCGCGCCCTGGCCGACCCGGAGGGCTTCTGGGACGAGATCGCGCGCGAGTTGGAGTGGGAGCGGGGCTGGGACCGCGTCCTCGACTGGGACGGGACGACGGCGCGCTGGTTCGTCGGGGCGCGCTGCAACATCACCGTCAACTGCCTCGACCGCCACCTGCGCGAGTCCACGCGCGACAAGACCGCCCTCCTCTGGCTCGCTGAGGACGGGGAGGAGCGGCGCTTCAGCTACGCCGAGCTACACCGCCTCGTCTGCAAGTTCGCCTCCGGCCTGAAGGAACTCGGCGTCGGCCGGGGGGACCGCGTCTGCATCTACATGCCGCTGACGCCCGAGGGGATCGCCGCGATGCTGGCCTGCGCGCGGCTCGGCGCGATCCATTCCGTCACCTACGCCGGGATCGGGGCGGGCGCCCTGCGCGCGCGGATCGCCGACGCCGGGGCGCGCGCGGTGATCACCGCCGACGTCGGCTACCGGCGCGGCCGGGCGATCCCCCTGAAGCCGATCGTCGACGAGGCGCTCGCCGGGCTGGACGGGGTCGAGCGGGTGATCGTCTGGCGGCGCGAGACCGCCTCGCCGCCGGCGCGGGGGCCGCGGGAGATCGATCTGGAGGAGCTGCTCACCGGCGCTTCGCCGCGCTGCGAGCCGGCGATCCTCGACGCCGAGGAGCCGCTCTTCATCCTCTACACCTCCGGCACCACCGGCAAGCCGAAGGGCTGCCTCTACGTCCACGGCGGCTACCAGGTCGGCGTCGCCTACTACACGCGGATCGCCTACGACTTCAAGGACGACGACGTCTACTGGTGTACCAGCGACATCGGCTGGATCGTCGGCCACTCCTCGATGGTCTACGGCCCGCTGATGAACGGGCAGACGGTCCTGGTGCGCGAGGGCGCGCCCGACTTCCCCGATCCGGGCGTCTGCTGGCGGATCGCCGAGCGCCACCGCGTGACGACGCTCTTCACCGCCCCGACGACCCTGCGCATGTTCATGAAGTTCGGCGAGGCGCACCCGGCCCGATCGGACCTCTCCGCCCTGCGCCTGCTGATCTGCGCCGGCGAGCCCCTCAACCCGGAGGCGTGGTGGTGGGCCTACCGCCACATCCTGCGCGAGCGGGGGCAGCTCTGCGACAACTGGTGGCAGACCGAGACGGCCGCGCCGACGATCGGCACTCTGCCGGGGGAAGCCGCCCGGCCGGGCTGGGCCGGCAGGCCGCTGCCGGGCTACCGCGCCGAGGTCGTCGACCGCGCGGGGCGTCCCGTGCCGCCGAACACCGGGGGGCTGCTGGTGCTGCGCGGCCCCTGGCCGCAGATGCTGCGGACGATCTGGAACGACCCCGCCCGCTACGCCGAGTACTGGAACGCCATCCCCGGCGCCTACCTTGCCGGCGACGTGGCGGTGCGCGACGAGGACGGCCGCTTCATGGTCCTGGGGCGGGCCGACGACGTGCTCAACGTCGCCGGGCACCGCATCGGCACGGCCGACGTCGAGAGCGCGCTGGTCAGCCACCCGGCGGTGGCGGAGGCGGGGGTGATCGGCAAGCCCGACCCGATCAAGGGGGAGGCGATCAAGGCGTTCGTGACGCTGCGCGCCGGCCACACGCCCGCCGACGCGCTGCGGGCCGAGCTGCTGGCCCACGTCCGCCGCGAACTCGGCCCGATCGCCGTGCCGGGCGAACTCGCCTTCCTCGACCGGCTCCCGAAGACCCGCAGCGGCAAGATCATGCGCCGCGTCCTCAAGGCGACCGAGCTGGGCCTCGACCCCGGCGACCTGACGACGATCGAGGAGTGAGGGCGGAGAGGGGGTAGGGCGCGCCTTGGGGAGTAGCGGCGGGCACACAGGAGGAGAGCAGGCAGAGCGGGGGGCGCGCCCAGGCGCCGGGCGCCTCCGGGCGCTCCTCGACGGCTTCGCCGGGCGGCGCGTGGTCGTCCTGGGGGACATGGTGGCCGACGAGTACATCATCGGCCGGCCGACCCGCCTCTCGCGCGAGGCGCCGATCCCGGTGCTGGAGTGGGTCGACCGCTACATCGTGCCGGGCGGCGCGACGAACCCGGCCCGCAACCTCCGCGCGCTGGGGGCCGAGGTCGCGGTCGCCGGGGTGATCGGGCGGGACGAGCCGGGGCGGGCGCTGCGGCGCCAACTGCTCGCCGAGGGGATCGGCGTCGAGGCGCTGGTCGAGGAGGAGGGCCGGCCGACCTCCACGAACACGCGGGTGATCGGCGGCAGCGCGCAGGTCGTCAGCCAGCAGATCGCGCGGATCGACCGCAAGGTGCGGACGCCGCTCGGGGCGGACGCCCAGGGGCGCATCGCCGCCTTCCTGCGGCGCGAGATCCCCCAGGCCGCCGCGCTGCTCCTCTCCGACTACGAGAACGGGGTGATCGGCCCGGAGCTGATCGCCCTCGCGCTGCCCCTGGCGGCGGCGCACGGCCTCGTCACCACGGTGGACGCGCACGGCGATCTGCGGCGCTTCCGGGGGGTGACGATCGCGACGCCGAACCAGGACGAGGCGGCGGCCGAACTCGGGCGCCCCCTGCACGGCGACGACGACGTCTGCCGGGCCGGGCGGGACCTGCTCGACCGGATGGACGCGCGCAACGTGCTGATCACGCGCGGCAGCGAGGGGATGACGCTGGCCGGGCGCGACGGCGGCTGCCACCACCTGCCGGTCTCCAATCTGAGCGAGGTGCGCGACGCGACCGGGGCGGGCGACACCGTGGCGGCGACCGTCACCCTGGCCCTCGTCGCCGGGGCCGCGCCGCTCGAGGCCGCGCACCTCGGCAACCTCGCGGCGGGGATCGTCGTGCGCCGCCTCGGCGCGGCCACCACCGATCGGGAGGAGCTGACGGCGGAGATCGACGCGGCGCGGCGGCGGGCGGACGCGGCGGAGTAGTCGGGGGCCTCGGCCGCTCGCCCCAGTGCCGGGCGCTCGATGGCCGCCTACGGCGATCCGCCAAGCCGCGGCGTCGTGGAACTTTTCGCGCTCTCGGGCATTGCTCGGTCAGGAGGCCGCGCGCACGGGACCGCAGCGTGCCAGGCCCTCCGGTAGCGGCGGGGGTAAGTCATGAAGTCGTCCGGTCGGCGACCTCTCCTGTGCCTGGGTGTCCTACTGGCGCTCGCGGCCTGCGGACAATCACCGCCAGCGCCGACCGCCGGCGAGGCGACCGGACCGGCGCTAGCCGCGACGGCGACCCGACCGGCGAGTCCGTCGCCGCGTATCACATCGCCAGCCCGCCCGTCGCCGCGTAGGGCATCGCCAGCGACCCCGGTCGAGCAGTCGGCGTTCGCCGATCAGTTACGCGGCAAGGGCTTCACCGTCGAGCGTGTCGCCGAGGCCTGGCAACCATTTCTCCGTACCTATGGGGCGCGACTGCGCCTCAGCGCCGGAGGTCTCGCGGAGCCCGCCGAACTCCAAGCCTATGTCTATGATGATCCTGCCCTGGCCGCCGCCGACGCGGCGCGCGTGCAGCCGGATACCAGCGTTCGATGGACGGAGCCGGATGGTCGTGAGATGAGGGCATGGTTCACTTGGGTTGCCCCGCCGCATTTCTTCCAGGAGGGGCGGGTGCTGGTCCTCTACGCTGGCGCCGACCAGACGGTGCTCGCGGCCCTGACGGAACTGCTCGGCCCCCAATATGCCGGGCGCTAGGCGCGAGACGGACAGCAGGCGCCGGCCGCCACTCGCTCATTCGACCACTCGCGGATGCTTGGTGTCGGGACGCATCGGTGGCTGCCCGAAGGCCGGGCAGGTGCGCGGTTCGGTCAAGGGCTCTACCCGCCGATGGCCGCCGGGACAATCAGCGTGCGCACACCTCCCCAAAACCCGGTACAATGCCGCCAACGGTAGCCGTTGACTGGCGCCGCAAGTGGGGAGGGGCGCATGTTCCACGAGGCGTTCGCGCGGCTGAGCGACCGCTCGGCCGGGTTCTCCGGCGGGCGGGCCTACGAGGTCGTCAGGGACATCATCCGCTTCCACCGCATCCAGGCCAGCCCCGGCTTCCGCGCCGCGGCCGAGCATTGCGCCGGGCTGCTGCGCGCGGCCGGGCTGGAGGTCGAGATCCTGCGCTTCCCGGCGGACCACCGCACGCACTACTGGACCAGCGGCCAGTTCCAGGAGTGGGACTGCAGCGGCGCGACCCTGCGCCTGCTGACGCCCGAGGGTGAGGCGCGCACGCTGGCCGAATACCAAGATCACAAGCTCGCCCTGGTCCAGCGCAGCACCGCCACGCCGTCGGGGGGGATCACCGCCGAGATCGTCCTGCTGGACGGGGGCGAGGACGAGGCGGAGTACGCGGGGCGTGACCTGCGGGGCAAACTCGTCTTCACCGGCGGCAACGTCGCGCGGGTCCACGAACTGGCGGTCGCGCGGCACGGGGCGGCGGGCATCATCACCGACCGGATCGTTGAGTTCCCGCCGATTCGCGAGCGCTTCGACCTGCCCGACGCGCTGCAATACACCTCGTTCTGGTGGACGAGCGAGGAAGGGCCGAAGGGCTTCGGCTTCGTGCTGACACCGCGCGAGGGCGAGCGCCTGCGCCGCCTCCTGAAAAGTGGGATCGGGCCGGTCACCGCGCACGCCCGGATTGACGCGGCGCTCTACGACGGCGAGATGGAGGTCGTCTCCGCCTTCATCCCCGGCGAGACCGACGAGGAGGTGCTGATCGTCTCGCACCTCTGCCACCCGCAGCCCTCCGCCAACGACAACGCCTCCGGCGCCGCGACCGCGCTGGAGTGCGCGCGGACGTTGCGCCGCTTGATCGACGACGGGACGCTGGCGCGGCCCCGGCGCGGCATCCGCGTCCTGCTGCCGCCGGAGATCACCGGGTCGTACTGCTACCTGGCGACGCAGGAGGCGCGCGTCCGCCGGACGGTCGCGGCGCTCAACCTCGACATGGTCGGGGAGAATCAGGCGCTCTGCGAGGGGCCGCTGCTGGCCGAGCGCCCGCCGGCGGCCGGCGCCGGCTTCGCGGGCGACCTGCTGGCGGCGATCCTGCGCGAGCTGGCCGGGCGGGACGCGACGAACCTGGCCGGCAACGCGCGCTACGCCCTCTTCAAGTGGGCGGTGACGCCCTTCTCCGGCGGCAGCGACCACTTCGTGTTCGCCGACCCGACCGTCGGCATCCCCTGCCCGATGATCATCCAGTGGCCCGACAAGTTCTACCATACGAGCGCGGACACGATTGATAAGGTGGACCCGGCGATGCTGCGCCGCGCCGGGATCCTCGCCGCCACCTACGCCTACGCGATCGCCGCGGCGGGCGAGCGGGAGGCGCTCTGGCTCCTCAACGAACTGAGCGTCGAGTACCGCCGCGCCCTGCCGCGCGCCCTCGCCGACCGCCCCGCTCGCGCCGCCGACGCGCCCGGCCGCTGGATCGACCGCCGGGCGCGCTTCCTGCTCGACCGGCACCGCGCCGCGCTGGGGGCGGTGCGCCGCCTCGACGACGGCCACCGGGTCAACCGTACGATCGCCACGCTGGCCGACGACGCCGAGCGCGTCACCCGCGACGAGCGTGACCGCGCCCGCTCCGCCGCCACCTGGACCGGGGTAGCGACGAGCGACGGGCCGGGGGGAGATGGGGCCGGTGATGACGGGGCGGCCTGGGACGAGCGGGCGGCGGCCCTCGTCTACCGCCGGCCGGTCCCCGGCCCGCTCGGCATGCACTGGGCCGAGCGCAACCTGTCGCCGGAGGCCCAGGCGGAGGAGCGCGCTCTGTCGGGCCGCCCCGGCGCGCGGACGCTGGCGACGCTGGCGCTCTACTGGATCGACGGGCGGCGGACGCTGCTGGACGTGGCGGAGCAGGTCGAGATGGAGGCCGGGCTGCGCGACGTGGAGTTCCTGACGCGCTACGCGGCGCTGCTGGAGGAGGGCGGCGCGCTCGAACGGGTCGCGGTCGAGGCGCTGCGCTAGCTGACGGGAACCACAAAGACACCAAGACCACAAAGGGCACGGAGACGATAGGAGATAAAGGGGGAACGAAAGCCGGCTACCTCGCCGGCTTTCGGCTGCTCTCGCTTTGTGCTTCTTTGTGGTCTTGGTGTCTTTGTGGTTCCCGTCCCTCCCTACCGCTGCGAGCCGGCGGTCGGCGTGCCGTCGGCGAAGTTCTCGGCGACGACCCAGCAGCCGTTCTTGGCGACGCCGAAGGCGATGCCGACGCGGGTATAGCCCTTGTACATGATGTTCCAGCGGTGGTTGTAGACGCCCTCGGCCAGCGGCTCGGCCATCATCCAGGCGCGGATGTTGCGGACCGCGGTCGCCGGGTCCTTCGCGCACTCCATCGAGATGTTCTCGCTGCCCCACTGCACCTGCACCCCGACGCGGCGCATCCGGTCGATCGCGCGGCTGCCGTCGGTGCCGGTGTGCTCGAGGAAGTCGTGGGCGATCATGTCGGCGACGTGGATCGCCGCCGCCCGGGAGACGAGCGGGTCGAGCGCCAGGGGTGGCACGCCGGCGGCGGCGCGGTCGGCGTTGATCGTCTGCCACAGCAGGACATCGATGCCGGCGGGCGCGGCGGCGGGCGGCGGCGTGGCCGCGGGTGGGGGCGGTGTGGGGGTCGTCGCGGGCGGGGCGACGGTGGGCGACGGGGTCGGGGCTGGGGTTGTCGGGGCGGGCGGGGCGGGGGGGGCGGCCGCGGGGGCGCCCCCCCCCCCCGCGACCCGGAACTGCTCCACGCCGATCAGGCCGAGGAGGGTCTCGTACGGGGTGCCGCGGTGCTCCGGGTGGTATTCGAGGCGCGCGCGCTCGAAATACTGCACGGTGTAGCCCTGGCCATCCGCCTGGTTGACCTCCCGCAACTCCTCGCTCAGGGGGAAGCCGAAGCGGGCGAGACCGCCGTTCCCTTCCCAGTAGGCGCGGAAGAGGGCGAGGTTGTGCCCGACCTCCGGGAAGAAGCGGGCGGCGGGGTCGGCGCTGGCCGGGGCCGGATCGTCGGCGGGGCGCATCTCGCGCCCGAGCTGGCCGAGCAGCACCTCGTAGGGGGTGTCCTTGAAGGCGAGGTGGCGCTCGAAGCGCGCCCGCTCGAACCACTGGATCGTCAGCCCGTCGCGGCTGTAGGGTTCGGTTATCGGTAGGCCGAACTGGGCGAGGCCGCCGTGCGCGTCCCAGTAGGCGGCGAAGTAATCGGGGACGGTGTGCCCGGTCTCGGGGAAGAAGCGCGGCCCGCCGGTCGGGCCGTCGCCGGCCCGCGCCGCGGACGGGGCGAGGACCACGGCGATCAGGCCGAAGCCGATGCTGATGAGGGCAATCGAGCGGAATATCGTCGTCTGCCTGCGCGGCTGAGACACAGGCCGGCGCCGATCCGTCATGCCGCATCCTTTCACGCTGGCAGTCGCGACGGGGTTGCCGGGTGTTGGGGCGCCCCCCGGCGAAAGGGGCGCCCGCTCGATCCGACCGGCCGGCATCCGCCGTTGGCGGCGGCGAATGGGCCACCCCGCGGCCCCGCGACTCCCGTCCCCTAACCGTCGTCCGTCCTCCGCACCCCCGCTCCAGACCCTTCGCGCGCCGCACGGCGGACACTCGTGGCGACGAGCAACCGGTCATTGCCGCCATCGCGCAACCCTGCAGACTGGTCAGGCACGGCACCAGCGCGCGAATGGGCTCCCCTGGCGCGGATACTGGCTGCGGGCCAGTTTTGGATGGGGCCACTATACCGCCTCGGTCCAGATTGCGCAACCGCGGGGCGCTCGTCGCTGACATGTGTACAAGTCAATTACCGTGTTGGGCAGCACGCAGCCTCCCTGCGACCAGCCTTCCCGCACGATCGGAACGCCAGACGGGAAGATTGGCGCTGCAGGGGATAGCGCCAGAGCGGGGAATAGCCCACTGCGGTGAGCGGGGCGGTAGCACCGGGCGAAACGTCGAAACGCCGCGACCGTCTCATCTTCTAGAAGTGACAGCATGCCGCTCGGTGGAATCTCGGCGTGGGCCGGCGACACGGAGCGCGGGCCTGGGCAGCACGAGGAGGGAGGACCGGCGATGGAGTGACCGACACCGCCACCCGAGAACGTCCGGCAGGATCTGCCAAGCGCCGCCCGCATGTACGACTACCTGCTGGGCGGCTTCTCCAACTTCCCCGCCGACCGCGAGGCGGCCGAGCGGGTGCGTGCCGTCTACCCTGATGTGGCGCTGGCGATGCGCGCCAACCGCGCCTTCCTGCGCCGCGCCGTCACCTACCTGGGGGAGCAGGGGATTACCCAGTTCCTCGACATCGGCGCGGGCATCCCCACCGGCGGCGCGGTGCATACGGTGGCCCAGCGGGCCAACCCGGCCGCCCGCGTCGTCTATGTCGACCTCGACCCGATCGCGGTGCATCACGCCTGGGCGATGCTCAGGGACAACCCGCACGCCACCGCCATCCAAGAGGACGCGCGCCAACCCGAGGCGATCCTCGCCCACCCGGAGGTGCGTCGCCTGCTCGATCTTGACCGGCCGCTGGGGGTGCTGCTGGTGGCGCTCCTCCACTTCGTCCCCGACGACGATGAGGCCGAGCAGGCGGTCCGCACGCTGCGCGAGGCGGCGGCGCCGGGCAGCTACCTGGCCCTCTCGCACGGCACCGACGAGGGCATGCCGCCCGACATCCGGCCGCAACTGACGCGCCGCTACACCGGCACGGCCAACCCGGCCAGGAGCCGGTCCCGCGCCGCGATCGCCCGCTTCTTCGCCGATTGGGAACTCGTGGCACCGGGGCTGGTCTATACCCCCCAGTGGCGCCCCGACGACCCGGACGACCCCTTCCGCGACGACCCGGCGCGGTCGCTCGGCTTCGCCGGCGTCGGCCGCAAGCCGTGAGGGCATCCCATGAACGCCGCCGAACGCGCCGCCCTGCGCCGCCTCCTCCAGGAACGCCGCCCCGCGACCGCCCGCGCCTGGCAGCGGGCGATCGCGCCCACCGGGCTCGCCGAGATCAGCCCGGCGGAGGTAGGGCAGGAGCTGACCCGCCTGACCGACGAGGCGATCGCCCTCCTGCTGGACGGGGCGTTCGCGCCGGAGCGGGCGCGCGACATCGGGGCCGCGCTGGTGCGGCTGCGCTACTTCGCGCCGGAGTCCCTGGGCCGGACCCAGCACCTGCTGGGCCGGCAACTCGTCGCCGGGCTGGCCCCGGCGCACCTCGCGGCCGTGCAGCCCCGCCTGACCCTCCTCCTCAGTGAAGTGGGCGCCGGGTTCGTCGCGGCGGCGCGGGAGACGATTCTCGCCGAGCAGACCACGCTGCGCGCCGCGCAGTTGACCGAGGAGGATCAACTGGCGGCGCTGGTGCAGGTCAGCATGGCGACCGCCGCGCGCGCCGCCTGCGACGTGCTGATCGGCAACACCCGGCGCGTCCCCGCCACCCCCGCCGCGCCACCGACCCCGGCGAAGGGGGACGCCGAGTCCGCGCTGACGCCGCGCGAGGAGGAGATTCTGAACCGGATCGCCGCCGGCGAGCGCAACGCCGAGATCGCCGCAGGGCTGAGCATCTCAGTCAGCACAGTGGAGTCCCACGTCAGCCACCTCTTGAGCAAGTTGGGGGCGCGCTCGCGCACCGAGGCGGTGCATCACGCCCGCGAACAAGGCCACCTGCCACAAGAACCGCCCCGCTCGTGAGCGCGTGGAGCGTAGTAGCGCTCTCCGCACCCCAAGATCCACCCACCGGCTTAGCAGGGCGATCCTATCCAGGCATCGCGAGTTTGGGGAACCCGCTCGCTGGCGCGCCCCCCCCGCCGCAGACTGCGGCGCTGCGTGCTATGGGCGGCGCAGTTCTGGCGCGTGGACGACGCGCTGTCGGGGCGGAGTTGCAGCCGCTGCTGGTCGTCGCCGAAGCCGCGTCTTCGGGGTGGAAGAGCCGGGCCGGCCGCGCCTTTTCGACCATCTGGCTGGCGCGCACCGGCGGACGTGGGCGCTGCCGCTGACCGCGCGCGCGGCGCGCGACGGTGAACGCGCGCTTCCTCGAACGAGCGGGTTCGCGCGCCGCGCTGGGCAGGCGCGCCTGCTCGGTGTACGACGAGGCTCGGTGCCGCGCTCCGAGGCAGGCGGCCGCGCATCGTGAAAGCAGGGCCCCGCTGGTGCGGCGGCGACCTTATCTCCTGACCGGGCGCGCCGGGTGCTGCTGGGCTGCGCGCGCTGTCGGGGCCAACCGCCCCGCCTCGGCGTCAAGTAGCTGGCGGCAGGCACCGCGCCCTGCTGGGCCTCTTCTCGACGTTGCCCTGCTTGCCCACGCGCGGATGGCCTGATCCCCGTCAGCAAGGCCCACCCCCTGCCGATGCACTGGCGCTCGTGCGCGCGAACGCCGCGCGCCTTGCGGCTGTGAGCGGCGCGCGGTACTGCTACGTGGCCAACGGGCATGCCGGAGCTTGCGGTAGACCCAGGCCGCCAGCTGGACATCCCGACCGGCGCGCTTCGCCCCGCCGCTGGGTGGTCAGCTGGGTCCGACAGGTGCAACCGCTGCGCCGCGCGCCTGCTGATCCGCTGGGAGACGTGATCGATGATCGCGCAAGCTGGGGCAGCTCACTTTGCCTGGGCCATCGCGAGTTTGGGGAACCCAGAGTTTTCCATGATCCCCGCGCGGGGCGAAAACAGGGGTTCCCTGGATGTGATCCGAGGGAGGGCGCCGCATGCTGGTGCGCGCGCCCTTATCTCGACGGGCAGGATGCGCGCCACCTCAACCTCCAAGTAGTCAGTGCCCTGTGCAAGCAACGCGGGTACAACTATCCAGCCGCCATTCAGACAGGTGCAACATCGTCGTGATCGATGGCGCGCTGGGGGAGTCCTGGCCACCTAACGCATGTGGCCCAGCCATGGCGATGCATAGATGTTAGAGCAAGGAGGTGCTGACAATGACCTGAACAAGAAGCCACTGGCGGAAGTATCGCTTGTGCAGTCACCCCGCGAAGGAGGCCATTAATGCAATCCCGCTCCATGATCTACACCATCCTGGCGGTGCTGCTGCTCCTCCTCTCGACCTCGTTGACGAGTCTCGCCGCCCCGCCCGCCACACCGGACCCCGCAGTCCCACCCAACAGTACACCCGGCAGGCCCGATGGCCGCCCGGCGAATGCGGTCGCGCGTGACACCCTCCCGCCGAACGCCACGGAGTGGTGCGCTCTCGTTTACGGCACGGGCGGCACTGTCTAACACTACAGCTGCCTGCTCTTCCTGCTGCCGCCGGGCCTCGACAAGCCCGATCCGAAGCACCTAACCGTCCTCGGGATCAATAACGGCTGGGTCGTGACCGACTTGCTGGACACCCCGCAGACGATCGACGCGACCGATCCGCGCGTCATCATCCGCGGGAAGGGGCAGACGCGGGACGGGCAGAGCCGGGATACCGACGTGCAGCCCCAGGTCGTGACCGACTACTGCGGGGTCTATGGCGGCAACGTCGACATCGTCCTCTACGATGGCTTCAAGAGTACCGGCGACCAGCTCTGCCTCACAGCGACCGCTCCCCCGGAAGGGCGGCCCTATCTCGGCGACTTCGGCTGGAACGATCGGATGTCTTCCTGGCGGGTGAACGACTTCAATCGCGCGACCGAGTTCTTCCTCGACGCGTGGTATGCCGGCTACTGGGGCACGACCTGCACCTCCACCGTGCCCTGCCAAGCCGACGCGGGCGGGACCACGAACAATAAGCTCTCCTCGGTCTACATCTACGTGCCCTGAGTCGGGGCACCGCCAGCACAGCAAGCGACGCACCAGGCCGCCCAGGGGCTTCGCACCTCCCTGGGCAGCCTGGTGCGTCGTGCCGCCTTCGGTGCCATCAAGGAAATCCCGTCCCAGCCGAGGGCACTGACTACATGGAATGTTTCCCGCAAAACCCCGTCTCCAGAAGTGAAGGGGGTACATGACGTGATAGGCGAGGGGCCGAGGCCGGGCGAGGTACAGACGTTCACTGCCCTCTACAACGCCCAGTTCGACCGTGTGTATCGCTACCTGCGCTACCGATTGGGGAACCCTGTGCTGGCGGAGGATCTCGCCGCCGAGGTCTTCAGCCGCGCCTGGCGCAAGCGGGACACCCTCCTCCCCGGCGACGCCGCTACTGGCTGGCTGTTCACCACGGCGCGCCATCTGGTGGCTGATCACTACCGGCGCGGCCCGGACGCCCTCCCACTCGACACAGTACCGCCGGAGCGGCACCCGCGAGGTGCCCCGCCCGAGGTCGGCGTGCTGCTCGACGAGCGGTCGGCGCTGGTCCGGCGGGCAGTTGCCGGGCTGGGAGATCGGGAGCGCGCGGTCGTCGAGTTGCATTTTGTCGCCGACCTGCGCCACCGGGAGATCGCTCAGGCGCTCGGGACCAGCGAGGGCAACGTGGCGAAGATCCTTCACCGCACCCTGCGCCGGCTCCGCGCAGCGCTAGCTCACGAGGAGGTGACCGATGAACAACCGACTGGACAGACTGTTCACGCGACGGGCGAGCGCCGCTGACCGGCGGTTTGCCGCCCTGCTCGACCAGGCGATCACGCGGTCATCTGGGTCGCTGGCGGACACGACGGCGGAGGAGCGCGCGGAACTCGCAACCGCCCGCCTTCTGCGCGCCGCGCTGGTGCCAGACGCGGCGCCGCTGGCAGATGTCCGCGCGCGCGTCTGGCGGGAGGTCCAGGCGCGGATCGCGCCCGTCGCCCCGCCCGCGCCGCGGTGGCACGGCCTGCTCCGCCGCACGCGTCCCCTGGCCCTCGCCGGCCTGGCCGCGCTCCTCCTGCTCTTCCTTCCGGTGCTGCTGACTTGGCCATGGAGCGAGGAACCCGTCCTCACTGGACCAGCGGCGGTGCTATTGCAGGCAGCGTCCGCTGCGGCGCCACCGGCTGTGCCGGAGGGGCAGGTGCTCCACTGCATCGACGCGCAAACGCACGGCCAGCCCGACCGCGCACCGTGGTCGGGGCAGCGCGAGGTCTGGCTCGACCCACACCGGCGGCTCCTGCGCGTCGATATCACCGGGAGCCCCAAGACCGCGGGGCAGCCGGACTCCGGCATCCAGCGCCACACCTTCGACGGCACCACAGCCTGGCAGTACCAGCCCAGCGTCGGCGTGGTCCGCCGCGATGCGACCACCTACGAGCAGTTGGCAACCCGATTCCCCTGCGCGCTGGGCGACGACCTGACGGCATTGCGGCAGGTACTCGCGCGCCGCGCACCGGAAACAGCGGTGACGATCGGCGACGAGACGCTGGACGGCGCGCCCGTGACCGTACTCGCCATCTGCGTTGCCGCCACTGACAACCGCACGGCGCAGCTCGTCTTCGACACGCAATTGCTCGCGCCCGCACCGACCGCCGCAGGCTTCCCGGTCCGCTACACCTTCGACCGTGACGGACGGCTCATCCGCAAGGAGTCCTGGATCCTCGGCAGCACTGCGGTGATCGGGCCGAACGAGGAGCGGCTCAGCTACACGTTCGCTCCCGCCGAGCAATACCCCGCTTCCTTCTTCGGCCCCAACGCCATCGCCCGACCCTAACCCATCCCCCCCATTGCCATCTTTCTCCCCGGCGGCCGGTGTTGGCTGGCACCGGCCGCCGGCTCCTCTACCCGCATTGTGCTGACCCGGATAGAGCAGCGACCCCCGACGTTGTACGACAGAGGCAGGCGACCCGCGATCGTCACTCCCCCGACAAGCTGCCTCCTTTGCATAGCGGCGCGACCGGGGACGTAGTATACTCTGCGCTATTCCCGCGCCCGCGCTCGCATTTCGGTCGGGCGTGGGCGCGGACGGCGGGCGTGACTCGGCCGCGCACCACCTGGCGACACCGTGGCGGAAGGGATGGGGACCATGACGATCGTTCCCGAGACGGCGCTGCGCGATCTGCGCCGCGGGCCGGACGCACCGGCGACGGAGGCGGCGCCCGAGCGCGAGCCGGGCAACGGCAAGAAGTACTCGATCTGGACGATCGGCTGCCAGATGAACGAGTCGGAGTCGGCGCAGGTCGGCGCGGCGCTCGAGTTGGCCGGCTACCGCCCGGCCCCCGCCGAGAGCGAGGCGGACGTGATCGTCCTCAACTCCTGCGTCGTGCGCAACTCCGCCGAGCAGAAGGTGGTCGGCAAGCTCGGCGCGCTCCAGCGCCTCAAACGCGCCAACCCAGATCTCAAGATCGCCCTCACCGGCTGCATGGTCACCGGGCAGGAGGCGGCGCTGACCAAGCGCTTCCCGCACGTCGATCTCTTCTTCCGCCCCTCGGCGGTCGAGCGGCTGACGGAGATCGTGCCGGAGTTGGCGGGGGTCGAGGACGATCTGACCGAGCTGCCGCACTACTATGGCGCGGCGGAGCAGCAGGGGCAGGTGACGGCGTTCATGCCGATCATCTTCGGCTGCAACTACGTCTGCTCCTACTGCATCATCCCCTACCGCCGCGGCAAGGAGCGCAGCCGGCCGCTCCTGTCGGTCGTCGGGGAGGGCTGGATGCTGGCGAAGCGCGGCGTCCGGGAGATCACCCTGCTCGGGCAGACGGTCAACGCCTACGGCCACGACCTCCCCGGCACGCCCGACCTGGCCGATCTGCTGGCCGAGGTGGATCGGGTCGAGGGGATCGAGCGCATCCGCTTCCTGACCTCGCACCCGCAGAAGATGACGACCAAGCTGATCCGCGCGGTCGCCGACCTGCCGCGCGTCTGCGAGCACATCAACCTGCCGGTGCAAGCCGGGCACGACGAGACGCTGCGGCGGATGCGCCGCAACTACACGACCGACGACTACCGCCGGGTCATCCACGAGATCCGCGAGACGATCCCGAACGTGACGATCGCCACCGACATCATCGTCGGCTTCGCCGGCGAGACGGAGGCGCAGTTCCGGGGACGCTCGATCTGCTGGGCGAACTCGAACTCGACGTCGTCCATGTCGCGATGTACTCGCCGCGCCCGAAGACGATCTCCAGCCGCTGGGACGACGACGTGCCGCCGGAGGAGAAGCATCGGCGGCACGGGGCGGTCGAGCAGTTGCAGGAGGGGATCGCGACGCGGAAGAAGGCGCGGCTCCTCGGCGGCACGCACGAGGTGCTGGTCGACGGCCAGGCCAAGGGCCGCTGGCGGGGCCGCACGCGCGGCAACCAGCTCGTCTTCTTCGACGCGCCCGGCGCGGAACCCGACTGGCTCGGCAAGCTGGTGAACGTGCGCGTGACCGAGACGCACCCCTGGTACGTGGTCGGGGAACCGGTCGGGTAGTCGGGTAGAGGAGGACGAGTACTCCCGCATCTCCCTCTACCCGACTACCCGACTCACCAAGAAGGGAGCACCATGTCCTCGTTTACCGCGGAAGAACTGTCCAAGGCCAGGCGGTTGAAGCAGCAGCAGGCCCAGCAACTCGCCGCCGATGGCGCGTGGGAGGAGGCGGTCGCGCTCAACCGCGAGATCCTCGAAGGGGCGTCGAACGACGTGCAGGCGCTCAATCGGCTCGGCAAGGCGCTCTCCGAATTGCGCCGCTATGGGGAGTCCTACGCCGCGTATAGCAGGGCGGCCGAACTCGACCCGGCGAACCAGATCGCCAAGCGCAACCTGCAACGGCTGGAGCCGCTGAAGGATCAGAGCGACGAGGCGGCCGCCGCCGAGCGCCGCCGCACCCAGGCGCGGCAGTCGATGTTCATCGAGGAGATCGGCAAGACGCGGCTGACCGAATTGCTGGGGCTGGCCCCGAACGAGACGCTGGCACAGATGAACTCCGGCGACGCGGTCGAATTGCGCGTCGAGGATAAGCAGCTCGTCGTCTACAGCGAGGATGGCCTGCGCCTGGGCCACCTGGAGCCGCGGCTGGCGCAGCGGCTGATCGCGCTGATCGCGGGGGCAACCGCTACGGCGCGGCGGTGACCGCGGTCGAGCCGGGGATGCTGCGGGTCATCCTGCGCGAGATCTATCAGCACCCCTCGCAGGCGGGGCGCCTCTCCTTCCCGGCCGACACCAGGCCGGTCGCGCCGCGGCCGTACGTGCGCGACTCCGCGCGCCTCTACACCGGGGAGGAGGACTTCTCGGGCGACGAAGACACCGACGATGACGATACCGACGCCGACGCCGACGCCGAGGACGACGAGGAGTTCACCGAGGCCGAGGAGACCACGCTCGACGAGCCCGAGGAGGAGCAGACGATCTAGCGGCCGGGCAGGTGGCAAACCGGAGAGAGAAGGCGCGGCCCCCATCGGGGCCGCGCCGCGCTCGTTCCGGTTCTGTTAGACGGTATCGCGGACCGGTGTCAGCGCAGGACGAAGAGGAGGACGATCAGGATCGCCAGCGCGATGGCCGCGATGATCGACAGCCGGATCAGGTCGCCGCGGATGTAGGCGTACTCCTGCTCGCGCGTCAGCGCCGCGCCGCGCCGCCCGCGGGGCGCCACCGGGGTGTAGTCGAACTGGAGCGGCGCGGGCTCGGCGGCCTCGCCGTCCGCCGCGGACGTCGGGCGCCGGGCGGATGAGGTAGCGGACGCCGTCATCGCCTGCCGCGCCGCCAGCGCCTTCAACTGCGCGCGGTTCACCCCCGATCGCCGCCGGGGTTGTTGTGCTACGACCTTCCGTGCCACCGCTCGCCCTCGCCCCCTGCTCACGACCGTCGCTCGTCACCCGCGCTGTTCACCGCCAGTCATCAACCCAGTATTCCGCCTCGATCGGCTCGCCCTTCTTGCCCGTGCGCCGCCCCTGGCCGGCCGCCGCGCCGACGCGCCCGGCCGCGCGACCGGGGGCCGCTGGTCCGGCTGGTCGACGATGCCGAGGTCGGCGGCGTGCTCCGCCACGATCTCCGGCGGCGACCACTTGGTCAGCATCCCGATCGCCGCGACGGCCAGGGCGATCAGGCCCGCGTCGTCCAGTTGGCCGAAGCCGAGGAGGAAATCCGGGATGGCGTCGATCGGCGAGAGGAAGTAGAGCGCCGCCAGCGCCGGCGGCAGCAGCTTCGGCAGGGCCGGGATGCGCGGGTCGCGCAGCAGCCGCCAGCCGAGCCGCAGGCGATCGATGACACCGAAGTCCAACTGTCGTGTGCCGCGTCGTGCCATGGTCCCCACTCCTGCTTGCCGGTCACTCCAAAGTATACGCGCCCGCACAGCAGGAATGCAAAAGTGATGCCGCCGCGGGAGAGTCGGTAGTCGGGTAGTCGGGTAGGAGGATGGGTATCTTCCGCGATAGGAGAGACCCGGCTACCCGGCTGCCCGACTATTTCACTACCCGACTACCCGACTGGTCACGGCTTGGGCGGCAATTCGACGTTCGAGATGTTGAACGAGAGCGGGCGCGTGTCGTTGCCCGCCGCGCCGACGCTCGCCGGGCTGGTCGGAGGATCGAGCGCGCGCAACTCGATCGTGTGCTCGCCGGGCGTCAGGGTGAGCGGCACGTCGAACCGCTGGGTGTGCTCGACCCGCCACTCCCCGACCGGGCGGCCGTCCAGGAGGATCTGCAGGCGGCGCGGCTGGTGGTACGCCCAGGCGTCGAAGCGCAGGGCGTAGGTCCGCGCCTCGGGTCCGAACGACCAGGCGTTGAGCGAGGCGGCGGCGCTGAACCAGCGCGCCGGCGGCTGGCCGGCGGGCCGCTCTTCGAGGTCGTACCACCCCGGCCGAGGGCGAGGAAGGACGTGGGGGCGCCCGGCGGCCGCGGCCGGTAGACCACCGTCTCCCCGTCCTGGTAGACCGGCGTCGGCTCGGCGTAGCGGCCCAGGAACTGCGGCAGCCCCTGGCGGTCGAGCCGCGGATCGTCGGGGTAGACGACGATCCAGCGCACGCCGCTGTAGTCGAGCGCCCACGCCCCCAGGTTCGCCGGCTCGACCTCGAGACGATCTCGACCCGCGCTCGGGCAGGCCGCCGAGCGGCGGCAGGACGCGCAGGGGTAGTGCATCCGCCGGGCGACGTAGCCGCCGACGATCGGCCGGCCATGCACCGTCTGGTAGTAGTTCGACCGCGCGCGCCGCAGCGAGAAGGGCCACTCCAGGATCGTCCCGGCTTCGGGCGAGCCGGCGAGCTGCCGGTAGAACGCGGGGGCTTGGACCCGCTCCATCTGATAGGGCAGGGCGAGGTGCTCGACGAGCAGGCCAGCCAGCAGGACCGGCGCCAGCGCCAGGCGTGCCCGCCCGCCGCCGAGGCGGGGAAGCGCCGCGCGAGCTGGACCAGCCCCAGCCCGGCGAGGACGGCCAGGCAGAGGGTGAGCATGACGCTGAACCGCAGCGGCACGCGGGCGACGTTGAGCCCGGGCAGCCGCTGGAGGGCGGCGTAGGGCAGCGGGACCGACCAGCCGCTGTCGCCGAAGCGCCAGCGGCCGTTGACGTGCAAGACCGGGCCGAGCGCGAGCAGGCAGAAGACCATCGCCGCGAGCGCCCAGAGCCCGGCGCGGCGGCGATCCCACAAGAGGCCGAGCGCGGCCAGCGCCAGCGGGAGAAACCCCAGGAAGATCGCGGCCTCGACGGGTGGGGCGGTGAAGTCCGCCTGCATCCGCTCGCCCCAGGCCCCCCACCAGGGGTGCAGCGGGCTCGGGAGGACGAAGTTGAGCAGGTCGGCGGAGTAGGTCCGGGCGGCCGACAGGTCGGGGAGTTGGGTCACGCCGCTGCGGATCTGCGCGACGGTCGGCACGAGCAGCGGCAGCGCGAGGACGAGCCAGGCGGCGCCGATCGCGGCGGCGTGAGGGCCGGCACGAGCGAGCGCCGGGCGATCGTCGTGTAGGCGACGTAGACGGCGGTGAAGAAGAGGGCGAAGACCACTGCCAGTCCACCAGCATCAGCAGGACCAGCGCGCCGCCCGCGGCGCCGGCCAGGAGGGTGCGGCGGCGCCCGGTCGTCTCGGTCGCCCGGAGCAGGCAGAGGGCGTAGGCCGGCAGCCACCCCGACGAGAGGAGGTTGGTGTGCCCGAGCAGGTGAGTCATGTGGTAGGAGCCGAAGGCGTAGATGACCCCGCCGACGACGCCGGCCAGCCGGCTGCCGCTGACGTGGGCCACCAGCAGGTAGGCGAAGTAGGCGGCCAGGATGAACGAGAGGAAGACGACCGCGTTGTAGGCTGCGGTCGTGCCGAAGGCGAGCTGCACCGGGATGCTGATCACGCCGTTGAGGAGGTTGAGGGTGTGCAGGTAGAGGGCGCCCCGTAGGGCGCGTAGAGCAGCGGGGTGAAGAAGGGGTTGCGGCCCTGCGCGAGGGCCTCGCGCGCCCACCAGTAGCCCCAGTAGTTCATCAGGCGTCGCCGCCGTCGCCGGGGACGTGCGAGGTGAAGTGCGTCACCAGCGGGTAGGTCATGAACGCGGTGAGGAGGGCGTAGGCGCCAGGTGGTGGCGGCCGAACACGCCCAGCCGCTCGCGGCGGTCGAGCGGTGGCGGCGCTGGGTCCGCGCGCGGCGGTCGAGCCCCACGCCGCGCTGGAGGCGCGCAGGGGGAAGGCGCCCGCCGGACACGCCGCTTCTTCGACTTGGGCCGTTCCGGCGCAAGGGTCATCGCTGTCGCCGTCCCGCCGCCCGCGATCACTCGCGATCGCGATCACTATGGTGGAGGTATAGGGAGCGCCAGGCGGTTCGGCAAGCATCGCGAAGACGCCCCCGAGTCGCGGGCGCCAGACCAAGGAAGGTCGCGCCCGCTTCTTCGACTGGGCCGCTTGTGCAGTCGCCAGAGCGCCCATACAGGGGCAGCGCCATCGCAGGCGCCTTCCCGCTCTCGCTGGAGTCGACCGCCGCTTGCAGAGCGTATTTGCAGGGGGTATCGTCACGCCAGGCGACGACGTCCCGTTGTTCCCGATCGGCAAGCGTATTGAATCGCCGGGGCACCTGCTCAATATCCGCAGCAGCACGCGCGTCCCATCGGGGAACACGCGCCGGGATTGTGGCCTGGCGATTTGTCTCCCCCGTCCACGAATCGACATCGGCCATAGAGGGTACCGTCGCCAGCGTGGAGACGATACCAGTCGACAAACCTGACCACCCAGCAGTCGCGCCCTACAGTGTTTCGAGGGGAAGTAGTGGGGTAGAATGGGCGGGCTGGCGGTCGGGGAGGGCCAACCGGGCGAATGCTGGACCGTAGTGCGTGAGCAGGCGGGGGAGACTCGCTCCGGCGGTGGCGCGGCGTTTGGGTCGCACGACGATCGGGAGCACCTGCGGCAGTTGGCAGAGCGGTTTCGTCCCGCGCCCCGGCGGCACGCCGGCCCGCGCGTGTTCGCGTAGGTGACGGCGCGCGACGCTGGAGCAGCACTGCGCGACCTCATGTTCGTCAGCACGATCGGTGCCGAGGGCCGCGACGGGCGTCCGAGGTGTCCGCCTCGTGCTCCTCCCAACGCTGCGCGCGCCGCGCAAAACGAGCCGACCGCGCGCGAGATCGGTGTAACTGGCGGCGGCGATGACGGTCGCGGCGCGGCGGACACGCGGGCGGTCGAGGCGACGGAGGCGCACCGCCAGCGGGAGAGCCACAACTGCTGGCGGCGGCCAGGATGTGCGCGAGGGTGTTCGCCCGGGCATCCCGCGCCGCGCCAAGGCGCGAGGCCGGCGATCGGCGACGTTCGGCGTCACCCCGCGCGCGCACCTGCTCGGGCGTCAGGCTGCGCGGTAACGGGTGTCGAGGATGCGGGCGAGGGCCGCCAGTTCGCCCATGAAGCGCGAGTGTACGACCTACGTCGCGGTCCGACGACGACCGACTGTGGTCGTTCACCGAAGTCTACAAAGTACCGGTAATGCGTCGCGAGGGTGGCCAATTCCCCTTGGGAGTGCTCCATCGAAACGAATGCCTGGGGAAAAGCCGGATACAAGACTATCTCCTCACGTTTCGAGATCCATGACCTCACCATCTCCTGCTTGCGCGATCGCGATTTCGTTCGCGGCGATACATCGGGGACGTACAGCGTGGGTTTTCCGCCACTTCTGCAAGAAGGTCAGGGCGCGACGAAGCCTGGTGCGCGACGTTTCACGCGAGGTACGGGCGAACCTGCGGGCAGGGGCGCGGTCAGCGCCGGATGTTGGAGAACGCGGCCAGGCCGAGGTACTGCGCGGTGTCGCCCAGTTCCTCCTCGATCCGCAGCAGGCGGTTGTACTTCTCGACGCGGTCCATCCGGGCGGGCGCGCCGGTCTTGATCTGCCCGGCGTTCGTCGCCACCGCCAGGTCGGCCACGGTGGTGTCGCAGGTCTCGCCGCTGCGGTGGGAGATCACCGCGGTGAAGCCGGCGCGCTGCGCCAGGTCGATCGCCGCCAGCGCCTCGGTCAGCGTGCCGATCTGGTTGACCTTGACCAGGATCGAGTTGCCGACGCCGCGCGCGATCCCCTGCTCCAGCCGCGCGGTGTTGGTCACGAAGAGGTCGTCGCCGACCAGTTGCACGCGCCCGCCGATCCGCTCGGTCAGCGCCCGCCAGGTGTCCCAGTCGTCCTCGGCCAGCCCGTCCTCGATCGAGATGATCGGGTACTCGTCGGCCCACTTGGCGTAGAGGTCGACCATCTCCGCGCCGCTGTAGGTCACGCCCTCGCCCCCCAGGACGTACCGGCCGCCCTCGTAGAACTCGGTCGCGGCCGGGTCGAGCGCGATCATGATCTGCTCGCCGGCCCGGTAGCCCGCCGCGCCGACCGCGTCGACGATCAGTTCCAGCGCCGCGCGGTTGGAGTCCAGGCTCGGCGCGAAGCCGCCCTCATCGCCGACCGCCGTGTTCAGCCCGCGGTCGTGCAGCACCTTCTTGAGGGCGTGGTAGATCTCGACCCCCAGCGCAGCCCCTCGCGGAAGGAGGGGCGCCGACCGGCATCACCATGAACTCCTGCATGTCGACGCTCGACCCCTCGGCGTGCTTGCCGCCGTTGAGGATGTTCAGCATCGGCACCGGCAGCGTCCGCCCGCGCAGCCCCCCGACGTGGCGGTAGAGAGGAGGTCCAGCGACTCCGCCGCCGCCACCGCGGCCGCCAGCGAGACCCCGAGGATCGCGTTCGCCCCGAGCCGCCCCTTGTTCGGGGTGCCGTCGAGCTCGATCATCGCCCGGTCGATCGCGATCTGGTCGTGCGCGTCAAGCCCGACGACCCGCTCGGCGAGTTCGTCGTTGACGGCGGCGACCGCCTTGCCGACGCCCTTGCCGCCGTAGCGCCCCTGGTCGCCGTCGCGCAGCTCGACCGCCTCGTGGGCGCCGGTGGACGCCCCCGACGGGACGGCGGCCCGGCCGCGCGTCCCGTCGTCGAGGTAGACATCCACCTCCACCGTCGGGTTGCCGCGCGAATCGAGGATCTCCCGGCCCAGCACATCGGTGATGATGGTCATGCCTGCCCCCCTGGCGAAGTACGAACGACGAACGACGAGCGACGCAGGGCGCGGCGGGCAGCAAAGGTATCCGACCCTCGCGCGCCGCGCCCGCGATGGCGACGAGGTACGGCGGCGGGCGCGGCCGGCGCGCCGCGCCCGCCGCCGATTATGGTGCAGGGGCGGGATAGGGTCAAACGGCGGCACTGCCGGATGGGGGTGGGGGCGCCGCTAGCGGAGAGCCGGGGAGGCTATACTACGGCCACGAAGCGGGCGTGGGTCAGATCGAGTGCAAGCGGCGGCGCTCCCCGCAGCGCCCTACGCTCCACGCCCTACGCTCCACGCAAGATGGAGGTCGCCATGCCCAGACGGATCCACCCGATCGTCTGCCCCTACGACACCACGGCGGTGATGGCCTATCGTCGACGCGCCGGAGCGGGCGCTGATCGACAGCGGCGGCGCGCAGCATCCGGCGGGGCCGATCCGCCGGGCGCTCCGCGAGCGGGGACACGACCTCGAGGCGGTCGGCCTGGTGATCAACACGCACGGCCACTGGGACCACGCCGGGGGCGACGCGGCGGTCGTCGCCGCGTCCGGGGCGCGGGTGCTGATCCACGAGGCGGGGGCGCCGCTCCTCCTCGACCACGGCCGCCACCTCGACGGCTACTACACGGCGGGGGCGCGGGCGCTGGAACAGCCGGACCTCGTCGCGGCGCAGCGCGCGGCCTTCCCCGCCGTCTTCGGCCCGCCGACCGCGCCGGATCGGCTGCTGCGGGAGGGCGACGCGATCGACCTGGGCGACGGCGTCGGGTTCCGGGTGCTGCATCTGCCCGGCCACGCCGACGACCACGCCGCCCTCTACTGGGAGCGCGAAGGGGTGCTGATCGCCGGCGACGCGGCGCAGGGGACCGGCTCGCGGCGGGGCGGCTGCCCGCTCTACTTCGACGGGATCGCCCAGGCGCGGGCGAGCATCGCCCGGCTGCGCGAGCTGCCGTTCCGGACGCTCCACGTCTCGCACCCCTTCGGGCGCTTGGGGACCGACGAGCGATCCACCGTCTACGACGCGGCGGGCGGGCGGGCCTTCCTGGCCGACAGCCTGGCCGTGCTCGACGCGCTGGAGGAGGCGCTGCGGGCGGCGCTGCGGGCGCACCCCGAGGCCCCGTTCCCGCCCTCGCCCGCGCCGCGACGGCGCACCTGGAGCGCGCGGGGCGCTGGCCGCTGGTCATCGACCCGGCGAGCGGCGCCGGCCGGGGCCGCGCCGACCCTGCACCGCCTCTGGCGCGAGATCGACGGCGCGTAACCCCGGCGATCGCCGCGCGGGGCGTTTGCCGCGCCCGCGCGTGTGACGCTATCGTAGGCGCGGCGGCGTGGTTGGAAACGATTGGGGTGCCTCCGATGGCTGCGGCGCGACTCCTCACCCCCGGCGAATACCTCACGCTGGAGCGCCAGGGCGAGCGGAAGCACGAATATCGGCCGGCGAACGGCGCCATGGGGACCGAGCTTCCGCCACACCTGCTCCAGACCAACATCGTGGCCACTCTCGTATCGTCTCATCCCCACCTTCCGCGAGTACGTGCTGGTGGCCCAGGAGTCCTACACCATCGATCACTACATCCGCCAGCCTGATGACACCTGGAACCTCTCGATCGCCGACCGCCTCGATAGCGTGATCACCCTCCCTTCGATCGGCTGTACGCTCGCCCTCGCCGACGTGTACAGGCGGATCAACTGGCCGACTCGACCGCGACATAGTGAGGATCGGCGCTGCCTGGGTTGGTGGTAGAGGCGGGTTTGCAACCCGCCCGGCCCTGCCCTGCCCGAGGCAACCAGGGCGGGTTGCCGCCGCCCCTACCGGCCAAAGGATTCGACCTGATCGCGCAATAGCGGCTGCCCCACGCCGGTACTCATCCGCCACCTTCAGTCACCGCCTATCCGCGGAATGTCCGAGGCGGGACGGTTGAGCAACGAGTCGGGCAAGCCGCGCGAGTGCCCGGTGCACGGGCAGGCAGGACGGAACCGCCGCTGGGGGCCGTCCCGTCGCCCCACGCGCTACTCGCCAGGCACCGGCGTCGCCTGCACCCCCGGCGGGATCTGGTATCCCTGCCCCATGCGCCAGACGTAGATCGTCCGGCTCGGGCAGTGAATCTGCCCCTTGCCCGAGGCGAGCCCTTGGGGGCCGCCGAACCCGCGGGAGATCGGCCGCGCGGCGGGTGAGGATGAAGGCAATCCCGACGGTCTCCCCGATCCGCTCGTCGTCCGGCTCGACCCACAGTCGGCGCAACTGCAGCCGCTCCTGCTGCCCATGCCGCTCCTGGAAGTAGGCCAGGAGTTGCGCGCGGCTGCCGGCCGAGAAGGAGCGCGCGCGAGGCCATCCGGCCCCATCCCAGCCTCGGCGACGGAGTACTGGGCGAAGCGCGAGAGGGGAGGATCGAATCGGCGGGGAAGAAGCCGGCCAGCCGGCCCTGGTCGCCCGCGTTGAAGGCCGTGATGAAGTCGGTGATCAGCCGCGTCACCTCGCCGGGCTGGCAACCCGCCGGGAACCGCGCGGTGGTGACGGTGATGGGGAGGGCGTCGGCGAACGCCAGCGCCATCGGCTGGCCCCCGGTGGTCGCCGTGCCGGCGGCGCCCCCACCCCCACCGGCGCAGGCGACAAAAGCGAGGAGCAGGGGGAGCACGGCGAGTATCCGGCAGCGGGACCCGACCATCACGCTCCTCCTCCCGGATCGCCCTGTCGCCCGGGGCCGACCGCCCCGATCAGCCTTTCGCCGGGGCGTAGCCGAGTTTCTTGAGTTGTCGCCGCACCTGGGCCTCCTGCGCCTCGGGGACGAGCAGGACGGTCTCGGCGCCGGCCGTGGCGAGGCGGACGGTGTTGCGCAGGGCGGGGCTATGGGCCAGCTCGGTGAGGAGGAGCGGGTCGTCGCCGGTCAGCACCAGCACCCGGCCGGCCTCGCGGAGCGCGCCGAGGCGCTTCCCGAGGTCGGCGAAGAAGGTCTGGACCGTGTTGGGGAACGACTCTTCGGCCTGTCCGGTGCGCGCGGCGAGGAACTGCCGGATCTGCGCGAGGCCCAGCCCGTTCTCGACCGTCTCCAGGATGCGCTCGCGGCTGAGGCGGTAGACCCCCTCGCTCTGCGGCGCCCCGATCCGCTCCAGGAAGGCGCGATCGTTCGGCGTGAAGCGATGCGTGTCGGTGACGACGAGGTCGAGGTTCGAGAGCAGCGTCAGGGCGGGCTGCGCGTCGGCGGCGGGCGGCTCCGACGGCTGGTACGCGGGCGCCAGGCCGAGGACGTAGGCGCCGAGCGGCGTCAGGCGGAACCCGAGCAGGCCGTCGTAGCGGCTGACGTACGGCTCGTTGTCGAGGCCGTAGACCTCGCCGAAGTCGTGCGGACTCTCCTCCGGGCGGGTGTAGGCGATCTCGACCAGACCGAGCGTCGCCGCGTACTCCCAGAGCGTCGCGCGCAGGTAGGAGCCGATCACGATGTCCCAGTACGCCGACGCGCCGGCGTATTGCAGCGAACTGTAGTCGGCGGACGACCCGATGTAGAGGGCGGAGTAGGGGCCGCGCTCGACCGTGGGCGACAGGCGCTCGGCGCGGAGGTAGCGGAAGAACTCGTCGGTCTCGACCCAGCGCCCCGGCGGGCAGGCGCGCAGGGCGGCGGCCAGCCGCTCGCGGCGCTCGGCCGGCTTGGTCAGGCGCGCGGCCTTCGCCCCCTGCCCCTTGATCGCCCGCACGCGCGACAGCTCGTCCAGCAGATCGCTCTTCAGCCACCCCTCCCAGGCGCGGCGGACGTCGTCCGGCCCCGGCGTCCCGTTCAGCAGCGCCCGCCCGGCCTTGGTCAACCCCAGGCGGTTGCGGGCGGCCCCCTCCGGCGCGGCCCACTTCGCCGCCTGCGCCAGCAGCAGCAGCGCGAAGGGGCGGATCGCATCCTCGGCGCGGTCGTACTCCTCGGGGAAGGAATCGCCGGTGAGGAGCCGGCCGCGCAACTGGCGCAGCGTGGCGAGGGTCGGCAGCCGGGTGGTCGCGCTGACGCCGGCCTTGCCCTCCTGGATCAGCGAGAGGGCCGCGGTCAGGTCGTGGAAGACGGCGCGCTCGGTCTCGCTCACCAGCGCCTCGGGCGGCGCGCTGCGCCAGGCCGCCGCGACCGCGCTGAGATCGGTCGGCGGGTCCGGCCGGCCGCGCAACTCGAACGGCGGCGGGGGCGGGGCGAGCGCCCGCAGCGCCGCGGCGAGGTCGGCCGGGATGAAGGTGCCGACCCCGTAGAGGGACGTGAAGAGGAGGTCGAAGGCGGTCGGCTGGCGCTCCGACCGCCGGTAGCCGTAGTACTGGTGCGGCGAGGCGGGCGGCGCCACGTCGGGGTACTTCGCGGCGACGACTTCGGGGTCGTAGAGCCCCTCGCCCCGATGCGCCACCTCGGCCACCACCCGCTGCTGGCCGGGTGTCAACGCCCCGTAAAGCCGGGCGAGGCCCGCGGGATCGGTGAGCAGCCGGACGAAGGCGTCGACCAGCTCGGCCTTGCGGGTCGGGGCCCTGCCCGGCAGCAGGGGGGCGTACCACTTCAGATCCTCGACCGTCAGCCCCCAGAGGCTCTCCGCCAGCTTCGGGAGGGCGGGGGCGTCGGGGGTCGGCGCGCGTGCCACCACGTCCGTATCGGTCCTTTCCGCGCGGCCGCGCCGCGCCAGACTGGTCTCACCATCACGGGATAATGATACACAGTGCGAGCAACCGCCGCCTGGGGGTCGAGGAGGGTGGCCGGCCGCCGCGGAAACTCACAGGGGTGTCCAGACTGAACGCCTGCTGTCGCGGCCACGGCAGGCAGGGGCAGGGCGCCGGGGCGTCCTGTCAAACGCCCCGGCGCGCCGGGTGGCGAACGGGCGGTCGTCAGGCGGACGGCTGCGGGCGGCCTGGCGCCGGTCGCGGCTCGAACCCCTCGGGGTCGTGGGGGGGGCGCCCGGCGCAGCCCGCCGACGGGCCGCGCAGCCCCTCGTAGGCGATCAGCCAGCGGGCGAACTCCTCGCGCAACGCCTCGCGCCGCGCGGCCTCCTCGGCCAGCCGGAACGCCGTGACGTGGCGGTCGATCGTCGCGGCCAGCTCGCGCGGGCGGGCGATGCCGCGGAAGACGAAGGGGGTTGTCTCGCCCGCCGTGTGGACCGCCACGTCGCCGTAGTCGAGCAGGGCGGCGAGCGGGTGGGGGACGCGGTAGCGGATGTCCTGCACCCGGTCGAGCGCCGCCGAACTGACCTGCTGGCGCAGCCCGAAGGGGAGCTGCTCGATCTCGAGCAGTTGGTCCGGCGTCACGACGTAGTGGTCGTTGCGCCAGTCGGCCCAGAGCCAGGCGAACCAGGCGCCGGCGGCCAGCAGCGTGCCGAGGGCGAGGGGTCCGGCCAGGGGCAGCAGGGCGGCGAGCCGCAGGGTGTCGAGGAGGAAGGGCAGCAGCAGGGCCAGGGCGGCGAGCGCCGCCGGCGCGACCGCCCCGCGCACCAGGAACCAGGCGTGGCGACGCCAGGCGATCCCCGCGAAGCGCCGCCCGAACCGGGGGCGCCGCGGCCGGCGTGTGGGTCCACCACGCGGGCGCCACAATCGCGCCGGCCCCGCTTCCGCCGCGACGGGCGCCGCCGGTGGCGCATCAGGCCGCGCCTCCGGATCATCCGGCCCGAGCAACTGGCGCACGGTCGCGCGCACTTCGGCCTCGCCGACGGCGTGGCCCGCCTGCCGGCGCGTCTCCAGGCGGGCCAGGATGCGCTCGCGCAGGGGGTAGACCTCGCGCGCCGCCGCGAAGCGCAGCGGCCCCGCCCCGGCGATGTCCACGATCAGGTCGCCGCAGCCGCACCAGCGCGCCAGGAGCGACCCCTGCTTGACCTCGACGCTCTGGACCCGTTCGAGCAGCAACTCCCGCCGCGCCTCGCTGATCCGCGGGATCCCCGCGCGCTCGATCAGCCGGCGCTCGGTCAGGTAGAGCGCGTCGTAGCTCCACTCCAGGTAGCACCAGCCGGCGCGGACGCCGCCGCCCAGGAACGCCGCCAGCAGCACGCGCGGCAGCCAGTCCGCAGCGCCCCCGCCCGGCGCGACGCCCGCCGTTGCGATCGCCACCGCCGCCAGCGCGGCCAGGAACATCAGCAGCCCCGCCGGCCAGCACCGGCGCAGCAGCAGCACCTGGTGGTGCCGGACCTCGATTATCGGCGCTTCCTCGGGCGCAGCCACCATTACTCGTCGTCAGTCGTCAGTCGGGGCGAGGAGTGACCGTACACTACTATTGTAGCGGTGTACGTGCGGTTGGCAAGGGGAGAGCGGCCCCGGTTTCAGCCGGCGTCACGCGGGCCTACAGCCCCGCAGTACCCCGCGTGGCGTGAATTGCCGCCGCAGGCTGGAACCCGAGCATGCCGCGCGCTTTCCTGGGAGCGCCTGCTGTGGCAACGGCCCCAGCCCGCGCAGGCGGGTTTATGCCCCGCAGGGTACTTCGTGGCCGCAGGCCCCTAGCGATGGGTTTCAACCCATTGGCCCTCCCCCCGGCCACTGGCGCCCCACAACGGCCGCGGGCTCCCCCCGCGGCACCCTGATCGGCACAATCCGCGCCCGGCCGCCCCCTACTCGATCCCCCGCTGGCCCGCCGGGCGCAGCGCGCGGAGCGCCTCCAGCGTCCCGCCCACCGCCGCCTCGCGCGCCACGCGGATCGCGTTCTGGATCGCCAGGGCGTCGGAGCGGCCGTGCGCGATGATCGTCACCCCTTCCACGCCGAGCAGCGGGGCGCCGCCGACCTCGCGGTAGTCGAGGCGCGCGCCGACGCGGCGGAAGGCCGGGCGCAGCCCGGCGGCCAGCAGCTTCGTCAGCGGGCGCCGTCGCAACTCCGTCCGCAGCAGCCCCAGCAGCAGCGACGAAACCCCCTCGCTCAACTTCAGTGCGACGTTCCCGGTGAAGCCGTCGGTCACGACGACGTCGGCGGCGCCGGCGGGGATGTCCTTCCCCTCGATGTTGCCGATGAAGTTGAGCCCGGCCGCGGCCAGGAGCGGGCGGGCGGCCAGGACCAATTCGTTGCCCTTGCCCTCCTCCTCCCCGGTGGAGAGGAGCCCGACCCGCGGGTTCGCCACGCCGAGGACCCGCTCCGCGTAGATCGCGCCCATCTGCCCGAACTGCGCCAGGTGGCCGGGCTTCGGGTCGGCGTTCGCGCCCGCGTCGATCAGCAGCGTCCGCCCGCCGACCGTCGGCAGGACGGCGCCGATCGCCGGGCGCTCGATCCCGGAAACCCGCCCCAGGACGAAGAGGGCGGCGGCCATCACCGCGCCGCTGTTGCCCGCCGAGACCATCCCGACCGCCTGCCCCTCGCGCACCTGGCGCAGCGCGAGGTGGATCGAGGAGTGCGGCTTGCGCCGCGCCGCGTTGGCCGCGTGCTCGTCCATCGCGATCACCTCGGGCGCCTCGACGACCGGCAGCGACAGCCCCGCCGTCCGGTGCTTCGCCAGCTCGGCGGCGATCGCCTCCCCCCGCCCGACCAGCGCCACCGCGACCCCGTAGGCGCGCGCCGCCGCGACCGCCCCGGCGACCGTCTCGCCCGGCGCGCGGTCGCCGCCCATCGCGTCGAGTGCCACCCGCATCATCGTCCCCTCTCCCCCGCTCTCCGCCCTGGCGGCACGGGCGCCCGGCGGCCCCGGCAGGCGCATCTTAGCACAGGATTGGGGGCGGTTTTGCGTGGCGGCGCGGCGCGAACCCGGCGATCAAGTACAATACGAGCGGGTAGGTAGGCCAGCCGCCAGGCCGGCGGTGTGAGGGATCGGGCAGGGGGCGGGGGTGGTCAAGAAGGTCCTGGTCGTCGACGACGAGCGGGTGCTGGCCGAGACGATCGGCTACAACTTGCGCCGGGAGGGCTACGCCGCGGTCGCGGCCTACGACGGGCAGGAGGCGCTGCAGGCGGCCCGGCGCGAGAAGCCGGACGCGATCATCCTCGACGTGATGCTGCCGCGGCTCGACGGCTTCGAGGTCTGCCGCATGCTGCGCCGCGAGACGACCGTCCCGATCCTGATGCTGACGGCGCGCGAGGACGAGATCGACAAGGTGCTCGGCCTCGAACTGGGCGCGGACGACTACCTCACCAAGCCCTTCGGGATGCGCGAGCTGCTGGCGCGGATCAAGGCGCTGCTGCGCCGCAGCGAGACGCTGCACCGCGCGGGCGACGAGTCCGGCACGGTCGAGACCGCCCGCCCGCTCGAGACCGGCCCGCTGCGCATCGACCCCGCCCAGCATCGCGCCACCTGGCACGGTCGCCCGCTTGACCTGAAGCCCAAGGAGTTCGAGCTCCTCCTCTTCCTGGCCCGCAACCGCGGCACCGTCCTCTCGCGCGACGTGCTGCTCGAACGGGTCTGGGGCTACGACTACCCGATCGACACCCGCACGGTCGATGTGCATGTCCGCTGGCTGCGCGAGAAGATCGAGGCCGACCCGGGGCGCCCCGTCCACCTCCAGACGGTGCGCGGCCTCGGCTACCGCTTCGTCATCTGATTGCGGATTGCGGATTGTCGATTGCGGAATCACGAGGGTCGCGATGGGTAATCGGTGACGCACCCGCTCGCTCAGGAGGCACGGATGATCCGCAGCCCCGCGTCAATCCGCAATCCGCAATCCGCAATCCGCAATCGCCGATGAGTCGCTTCCTGAGCCTGCGCCGGCGGCTGTTCCTCACCTATGTCCCGCTCGTCCTGCTGGCGACGGCGGCGCTGGCGACCTATCTGCTCGGGGTGATGCGCGACCTCTACCTGGAGGGGATCGAGGGCCAGCTCGCCGGCCAGGCACGGCTGGTCGGCGCCAGCGTGGCGCCGCTGTGGGACGATCCGGGGGCGATCGACCCGACCGTCAAGCGGCTCGGCCCCGATGTGGGCAACCGCATCACCGTCATCGCCGCCGACGGCCGGGTCCTGGGCGATTCCCAGGCCGACCCGGTGACCGCGGAGAACCACGCCGACCGGCCCGAGGTGCGGCAGGCCCTCGCCGCGGGGGGGGCGGACGGGCGCGCCCAGCGCCACAGCCGGACGGTCGGGACGGACTTCGTCTACGTCGCCGTCCCGATCACCGTGGACGGGTCGACGATCGGGGTGGCGCGCGTCGCCCGCCCGCTGGACGAGATCAACCGCCAGCTCGGCGCGCTCGGGCGCGGCGCCATCCTGGGGGTCGCGGCGAGCGGCCTGCTGGCGGCGGCGCTGGCGGTGCTGCTGGCGCGCTACATCACCCACCCGATCAACGCCCTCACCGGGCTGGCGGGCGCGATGGCCGCGGGGCAACTCGACCGCCGCAGCGAGCCGCGCTCGTCCGACGAGATCGGCCGGCTGGAGCGCGCCTTCAACCGCATGGCCGACGAGATGCAGGGCACGATCGGGCTGATCTCCGAGGAGCGGGGCAAGCTGGCCGCGATCCTGGAGACGATGGGCGACGGTCTGCTGATGATCGACGACCGCGGCCGGATCGTCCTCGCCAACAGCGCCGCCGAACGGATCCTGGCCCCGCCCGCCACCGCCCTCGACGGCCACGCCGACGCCGCGGAGCTGGGCGGCCTGCCGTTCGTGGAGGTGGCGCGCGACCACGAGCTGACCGCGCTGGTGCGCGCCGCGCTGACCGAGAGCCGACCCCAGACGCGGATCATCGAGTATGGCCGGCGGCGCACCCTGCGCGCGGTGGCGGCGCCGATCCGCGGCGTGGCGGAATCGCTGGTGCTGCTGGTGCTGCAGGATCTGACCGCCCTGCGGCGCCTGGAGACCGCCCGGCGCGACTTCGTCGCCAACATCTCGCACGAGCTGCGCACGCCGCTCGCCTCGGTCAAGGCGCTGGTCGAGACGCTGGAGGACGGGGCGATCGAGGACCGCACGGTGGCGCGGCACTTCCTCCATCAGGTCAGCGAGGAGGTCGACCACCTGACGCAGCTCGTCCGCGAGCTGCTCGAACTCTCGCGCATCGAGTCGGGCCAGGTGCCGCTGCGCCGCGAGGTCGTCGCACCGGAGGCGCTGATCGCGCCGACCGCCCGGCGGCTGCAGGCGCAGGCCGAGCGCGCCGGCCTCGCCCTGACGGTCGCCCCGCTGGACGGCCTGCCGCCGGTGCTGGCCGACCCCGACCGGATCGGGCAGGTGCTGATCAACCTGATCCACAACGCGATCAAGTTCACCCCGCCAGGCGGCGCCGTGACCCTCCGCGCCGCCCCGCGGGGGGGGGTGCTGGGATCGCCGTGCGCGACAGCGGCACCGGGATCGACCCGGACGATCTGCCGCGCATCTTCGAGCGCTTCTACAAGGCGGACAAGGCGCGCAGCGGCGTCGGGACCGGTCTGGGTCTCGCCATCTCCAAGCACCTGGTCGGCGCGCACGGCGGCACGCTGGTCGCCGAGAACAACGCCGACGCCCCCGGCGCGACCTTCACCTTCACCCTGCCGCTCGCGCAGCCGGAACCGGCCGAAGCGCGTCCGTTCCCGGCCGGCGCCCACGAGCCGCACCCCCTCCCCTGAGCCGGCGTGCCGGAGGCGCCGGGCGGCGCCTCCCTGCCCTCCCCCTGCACATTTGTTGTCCCGTGCGCCGCCAGCAAAATCGCGGCGAGGGGGCGCCGTCCGCTAACCACCCCTTCACCTACCGTTAACATTCCATTAACGTCCCATTAAACCGGCATTTACACGCCTCCACTACTCTTGGGGCGGATGGGGGTCGGGGACCGCGCGGTCCGATCGTCCCGCGGCCGCCTGGGGGGCCAAGCGACGGCCGTGGCAGTAGTGCGGCAGGGGGGCCGCGCCAGCGTAAGGAGGGGCAGGCGAACCCGATGAGTCGACGGAAGACAGCAAGGGGAGGACAATCGGTGATTTCAGGTCAACCAGCGCGCCGCCCGGTGGCGCTCTCCGCGTTCCTGCTGGCCGTCATGATCTTCGTCGCCGCCTGCGGCGGCACCGATCCGACGGCGACCAGCGGCACCACCGGGGGCGGCGCGGCGACGACCGCCGCCACCGGCGGGGCGACCACCACGACGGCGCGCGCGACCACCGCCGCCACGACCGGCGCGGCCACGACCGCCGCGACGACCGCGGCGCCCGGCGCCGGGACCGGGGCGACCACCACCCGCGCCGCGACGGCCACCGCCGCGGCCGGGGGGACGACGGCGCGGGCCACCGCCACCACGCCGCCGGTCGCCGGGGCAGCCACCCCGACGCGCGGCACGGCCACCACGGCGCGCGGCACGGCGGCCGGCGCGGCCGGGGCCGCCACGCCGAATACGGCGATCGCGGTCACGGGGCCGCTGCAGGGCGAGGCGCAGACGCTGACCGGCACCGGCGCGACCTTCCCGCAAGTGCTCTACAGCAGGTGGTTCGACGAGTACGCCAAGGCGACCAACGTCCGCATCAACTACCAGGGGACCGGCTCCAGCGCCGGCAAGCGAGCGATCATCGAGAGGACGGCCGATTTCGCCGGCTCCGACTCCTTCATGACCGACCAGGAACTGGCCCAGGCGCGGCAGCGGTGCGGCGACACGATCCTGCACGTCCCGACCGCCCTCGGTGGGATCGTGGCGACCTACAACCTCCCCGGCGTCAACCAGGCGCTCAAGCTGGATGGCGAGACCCTCGCCGGCATCTTCTCCGGCGACATCAAGCGCTGGAACGCCCCGCAGATCCAGCAACTGAACCCCGGCGTGAACCTCCCGAACCAGGAGATCATCGTCGTCCACCGCTCGGACGGCAGCGGCACGACCGACAACTTCACCGCTTACCTAGCCGCGGTCAGCGACAAGTGGAAGAACCAGGTCGGCGCCGGCTCGACGGTGAACTGGCCGACCGGCATCGGCGCGCAGGGCAACCAGGGCGTGGCCGGCGAGATCAAGAACAACCCCTACTCGATCGGCTATGTCGAGCTGGCCTACGCCACGCAGCAGAAACTGCCGGTGGCGCAGATCAAGAACCGCGCCGGCAACTTCGTGACCCCGACCAACGAGGCGGTCACCAACGCCGCCGAGGCCTTCATCGGCGAGGCGCCGGAGGACCTGCGCTTCAAGCCGATCAATGCCCCCGGCGCGTCCTCCTACCCGATCACCGGCCTCACCTACATCCTGGTCTGCCCCAATCAGCAGGATCAAGCCAAGGCGATCGCCCTGAGCCGGATGCTCTGGTGGACGACCCACGAGGGGCAGCAGTTCAACGAGCCGCTCGACTACGCGCGCATCCCGGCGAGTTGGCAGGTCAAGGCCGAGCAACTGATCCGCCAGATCAAGGCCAACGGGCAGCCGGTCTTCCCGCAGGCCTTCCCGAACCGCTAGCGGCGGGCGGCAAGCGGGGATCGCGGCCCGGCCTGGGGACGCCGCCGGGAGCGTCCGGAACACCGTGGGCAGCCAGGAGCCTTCTCCTGGCTGCCCATCGCCAATAGCCGGCCCCCGGATGGCAGGGATACGACGGCGCCGCCGAACAGGAATTGGCTCGGGCCGGCTACCAGTTCGGGCCACCTTTGAGTACGACAGGGACGAGCGGAGGGAGCAGCACGAATGGCAATCGGAACCTCGATTCGCGAGCGGGGCCGTGCCGGCGCCGCCGAGGGCCGGATCGATCTGCGCGGCGGCCGCGGGCAGGCGCTCGGCGACCGCCTATTCCGCGGCACCACCCTGGTCTTCGCGACCGCGCTGCTGGCCCTCCTCGCGGCAATCTTCCTCATCCTCTTCAATGATGCGCGCACCGCGTTGTCGCGGTTCGGCCTGAGTTTCATCACCGGCCAGGTCTGGAACCCGCAGACCAACGTGTACGGAATCCTGCCCTACATCTACGGCACGTTCTTCACCTCGACCATCGCGCTGCTCCTCGCCACCCCACTGGCGATCGGCGCGGCGCTCTACATCGTCGAGTACGCCCCGTCCTGGCTGCGCACCCCGGTCTCGTTCACGGTGGAGTTGCTGGCGGCGATCCCCTCGGTCATCTACGGCCTCTGGGGCTTCTTCGTCCTCGTGCCCTTCATGCGCGATCGGGTCGAGCGCGGCTTTCTCAAGCCGGTCTTCGGGAACATCCCGGTCCTCGACCAGTTCGTCCAGGGGCCGGCAATCGGCAAGGACATCCTCACCGCGGGGGTCATCCTGGCGATCATGATCCTGCCGACGATCATGTCGGTCTCGCGCGAGGTCATCAACACCGTGCCCGACACGCAGCGGGAGGGGATGCTGGCGCTGGGCGCGACGAAGTGGGAGACGATCCGCGGCGCGGTCCTGCCCTACGCCCGCGCCGGCATCATGGGCGCGGCGATTCTGGGGCTGGGGCGCGCGATCGGCGAAACGATGGCGGTCACGCTGGTGATCGGCAACAGCTCGCAGCGGATCAGCCCGTCTTTCTTCACGCCGGGCTACACGATGGCGAGCGCGATCGCCAACCAGTTCAACGAGTCCGAAGGCCCGCTGCACTTCAGCGCGGTCGTCGGGGTGGCGCTGGTGCTGCTGGCCCTGACCGCCCTGGTCAACCTGGTCGCGCGGCTGATCGTG
>JAUJMV010000018.1:37225-59186 GCA_030446685.1 Thermomicrobiales bacterium
CCTGAGCCTGACTACCAGCGACTCGCGGGCGCGCGGCCGCAAGATCTTCAACGCGGTGATGACCGGACTGATCGGCGGCAGCGCCCTGGTGGCGGTCGGCATCCTCTTCATCATCCTCGGCTACATCATCTACCGGGGCGCGCCGGCCCTCAACCTGGCGTTCTTCACCGAGCGGCCCGCGCCGCTCGGTCAGACCGGCGGCGGGGTCCTGCCGGCGATCCTCGGCACGTTGACGATGGTCGGGATCGGCGCCCTGATCGCCATCCCGGTCGGGGTGGGGGCGGGGATCTACCTGGCGGAGTACGGACGCGGCCGGTTCGCCGAGGTGGTGCGCTTCGTCGCCGATCTGCTGGTCGGCCTGCCGTCGATCGCCATCGGCGCCTTCGTCTGGGCGATCCTGGTGGTCCGCGTGGTCGGCGGCTACAACGCCTTCGCGGGGGGCGTGGCGCTGGCGATCATCATGGTGCCAATCATCACCCGCACCGTCGAGGAGATCCTCAAGCTGGTGCCGAACAGCCTGCGCGAAGCTTCGCTCGCGCTCGGCACCCCGCGCTGGAAGACGATCCTCCTGGTCGTCCTGCCGGTCGCGCGCGGCGGCATCCTGACCGGCGTGATCCTCTCGCTGGCGCGGGCCGGCGGCGAGACGGCGCCGCTGCTGCTGACCGCGCTGGGCAACCAGTTCTTCTTCTTCCGCTGGAGCGATCCGATCAACACCTTGCAGCAGCCGATGGCCGCGCTGCCGCTGCAGATCTACGACTACGCCCGCTCCCCGTACGCCGACTCACACACCAAGGCGTGGGGGGCGTCGCTGGTGCTGATCATCGTGATCGGCATCCTGAGCATCGGCGTGCGCCTGGCGGTGCGACGCAGCAACTTGCAACGCTAGGCCGCCGTGGCGCGGCGGGAACGTGGTATGATCCCCGGTGGACAGACGAAGAGAGGGTGAGGGCAGGATGAGCAAGAGGCCGGACATACCGACGACCGTGCCGGTGACGCACGACGCGCCCAAACTGGAGACCGCGCGCCTGCGCGAGGGCCCGGGCGCGGGCGCCGCGAGCCGCGGGGTGGAGTACGACCGGGAGGTCCAGGGCGATCTGCGCCGGGAGCCGCCCGTCCCGACCCAGCGCGGCGGCGATCCGATCGCCACGCGCCCCGGCGACACCGGCCTGACACGGACCCACGAGATCGAGAAGTCCGCCTACTCGGTCGTCGCCAAGCAGGTCAGCGCCTGGTACGGCGGCGACAAGCCGGCGATCAAGGACGTCTCGATGACGTTCGAGGCGAACCGCGTGACCGCGCTGATCGGCCCCTCCGGTTGCGGCAAATCGACCTTCCTGCGCTGCCTCAACCGGATGCACGAGGAGACCTCGGGCCGGGCGCGCGTCGAGGGCGAGATCCTGCTCGCAGACCAGAACATCTACGGGAAGGGGGTCGACCCGGTACGGGTCCGGCGCTTCATCGGGATGATCTTCCAGAAGCCGAACCCCTTCCCGATGATGTCGATCTACGACAACGTGGTCGCCGGCCTGAAGCTGAACGGCATGCGTCGGCGCGCGGACCTCGACGAGATCGTCGAGCGCAGCCTGCGCGGCGCGGCGCTGTGGAACGAGGTGAAGGACAAGCTCAAGGCGTCGGGCGCCTCGCTCTCCGGCGGGCAGCAGCAGCGCCTCTGCATCGCGCGCACGATCGCGGTCGAGCCGGAGGTGATCCTGATGGACGAGCCCTGCTCCGCCCTCGACCCGATCTCGACCTACAAGATCGAGGAGCTGATCGGCGAACTGCGGACGAAGTACACCGTTGTCATCGTCACGCACAACATGCAGCAGGCTTCGCGCGTCGCCGACTACACCGCCTTCATGTTGGCGGGCGACGAGGGCTACGGCGAGCTGGTCGAGTACGGCGAGACGCAGCAGATCTTCACCAACCCGCGCGATAAGCGGACCGAGGACTACATCACCGGCCGGTTCGGCTAGGGTCGAGGCGGGTAGGCGGCTAGGCGGCTAGCGGGGCCGAGCAGCCACCGCGTCTTCCTCTACCCGACTAGGGCGTGTCTGGCAATGCTGGCATTTTCCCTGCGAGGAAGGAGGCGACGCACAGCGGGAGGTGAGCGATGGCGCGCGCGATCTGATGGAGTGGGAGTGGCGGCGGTTGGAGCCGCTGCTGCCGCGCAGCTACCAGGGGCCGGGGCACCCGGGGCGCCCCACCGCAAGATCATCAACGGCATCCGCTGGGTGCTGCGGAATGGGGCGGGCTGGCGGGAGATCGCCGCGCGCCTGGCCGTGGCAGACCGACCGCTTCGCGCGCTGGGAGCGCGACGGCACCTGGGACCGCCTCCTGCAGGCGCTGCAGGGCGAGGCGGACGCCGCCGGCGACATCGCGTGGGAGTGCAGCGTCGATAGCAGCGTGGTGCGCGCCCACCAGCACGCCGCCGGCGCCCTGCACGCGCCGGCCAAGGGCGGAAAGGGGGCGCCGCACCCGGCGGACCAAGCGCTCGGGCGCAGCCGCGGCGGCCTGACGACGAAGGGGTCCACCTCAGCTGCGACGCTGACGGCGGCCGGCCCACGACAGCACCCAGCTGGAGCCGGTGCTCGACGCGATCCGGGTCCCGCGCCGCCGCGGGCGGCCGCGCAAGCGCCCCGCCCGGCTGCTCGGCGACAAGGGCGCTACCCGCGCTGCCGGCGGTTGCGTTGCGGCGCGGCATCCCGCACACCATCCTCGAGCGGCGCGACCAGCGGGCGCAACGGGCCGCCAAGGGGCGCGGGGCAGGCGTCCGCCGGCATTCAACCGCGACGCTTATCGCCGGCGCAACGTGATCGAGCGCTGCATCAACCGGCTGAAGCAGTACCGCCGCGTCGCCACCCGCTACGACAAGCATGCGTTGCGGTATCGCGCCTTCGTGGTCGTCGCCGCGCGGTCGTGAATTGTCAGACACGCCCTAGTCGACTAGATCGACTACCCGCCTGCAGAAGGGGCGCCAGATGCCGCGGACGGAGTTCCACTCGCAGTTGGCCACCCTGCGCGATGAGGTGCTGGCCCTCGGTCGCCTGACCGTCACGGCGGTCGAGCGCGCGATCGGCGCCTTGCAGGAGGACGACCGCACCGCCGCGGCGTCGATCGTCGCCGGCGACGCTGCGATCGACGCCCGGCACACGCGGCGATCCAGCGGCTCGCGATCACGACGCTGGCCACCAGCAGCCGCTCGCCAGCGATCTGCGCGCGATCACGCGCGCTGGCGATCGCCGGGGACCCCCTGGAGCGGACTCGACTACGCCAGCCGGGACGGCCAACGCTGATCCTCCGCACGGTCAGCGACTACGCCCCTTGCAACCCTCCGCACGGACACTGCAACCCTCTTCCGGATGGCGGGAGCGCGCTGGCGATGCTGCGCCGCAGCCTCGACGCCTACGGCGCGGAGGACGCCGCATCCGCCCGCCGGATCTGGGGCGAGGACGGGGCCGTCGACGGGTACCAGCGCACCCTCTACCGCGAGCTGCTCCTCTCGATGATGGAGAATCCCAGCACGCTCACGCGCGCCACGCACCTGCTGTGGATCACCCACAACCTCGAGCGGGTGGCCGACCGCGCGACCAATATCTGCGAGCAGGTGATCTTCAAGGTGGAGGGACACTGGCCCGACTTCCGCCAAGCGGAGTCCCCGCAGGGCGCCGCCGAGGCGCCGTTCCCCCAGCCGGATGCCGATCAGTGAGCGGGGAAGTCGGGCGCGATGGCGTCACGGGCCGGGACCCGCCGACCGCGCCGCGCCGGATACCACCCCGTTCTTGCCCGGCCAGACCCTTGCAGCCCCGGTCGGATCGTGCGAGGATAGGATGCATGTTCACCAACGCCCACTGACCGGCGGCGGTGGATCGATCCGCCGTCTGGCGATTCCCGGTCGGCGCGCTGGTCGGCGGCGGGCGGCGCCTTCGTAGTCAGGGCGGGGTGGCCATGCCACGAGAAGGATTCGACCGCCAGCTCCGCGAACTCCAGCAAGACATCCTCATGCTCGGCAGCATGGTCATCAAGGCGGTCGAGCGCGCCCTGCTGGCCCTCCGGCAGCGCAACGCGGGCCTGGCCCAGGGCGTCATCGCCGAGGATCGCGCGATCGACGACCTGACCTACGGCATCGAGGAGCGCGCCCTGCTGCTGATCGCCACCCAGCAGCCGCTGGCCGGCGACCTGCGGGTGATCGCCTCGGTGATCGCGATCGGCGGGGAGTTGGAGCGGATCGGCGACTACGCCGAGGGGATCGCCAAGGTGGCGCTCCTCAGCCTCGACGAGCCGCCGCTCAAGCCCCTGATCGACATCCCCCGGATGGCGGAAATCGCGATCGACATGCTCCGCCGCAGCCTCGACGCCTTCATCGCCCACGACGCCGAGGCCGCGCGGGCCATCTGGCACGAGGACGACGTCGTCGACGGGTTGCAGGACCAGGTCTACCGCGAGATGGTCACCTACATGATCGAGGACACGCGCACGATCGGCCGCGCCACCCGGCTGCTCTGGGTGGCCCACAACCTGGAGCGGATCGCCGACCGGGTGACGAACATCTGCGAGCGCACCATCTTCATCGTCACCGGCAACCCCACCGAGCTGAAGGCGCACGGGTATTAGCTGTTGACCGTAGGGGAGCGACCGCCGTAGCTGGCGACCGCGGCATGCAGTCCCGGCTGCCGCGCGCTCCCCCTGCCGGCGCCCCGCGCGCCGGGGCCGCGTCAGCCCCCTTCAGTCGAATCGTACAGCGTGAACGGACGGGTTTGAGCCCGCCCGGCCCCCCGGTGAGCGCGCTTGCCCGGCGTCCGCGACGCGCGCCGGCAGGCTGCTCGGGCTCCACCCTAGACCCACTACGCCCCGCGCTCCGCGAGCAATGCCAGCACCTCGGCCTGCTGCTCCAGGCACATCATCGCGATGGCGTCGCCCTCGCGGGCGGCGGCGAGCGCGCCGGTCAGGGCGGTGAGTTCGTCCGGGGCGATGGTGTACTGGCCGGGGGCCGGGCGCGCGGCGTCGACGCCGGCGGCGAAGAGCGCGTTCATCTCCGCCGGGGTGCGGCCGCGCAGGTAGCGCGCGGTCTCCTTGATCCAGACCAGGTCCGCCCCCGCGCCGGCGAGCCGTCCCAGCCCGCGCAGGGTCGCGTCCGGGCGGTCGCCGGCGGTCCCGACGATCGCGATCAGCCGCCCGCCCGCGCGCCGGTAGTGGCCGGCGAAGGCCAGCAGGTGGGCCAGGCCCGCCTCGTTGTGGGCGTAGTCGACGATCGCGGTGCAGGCCGGCTCGCGCAGGGTGAAGACGTTGAGCCGCCCGAAGTTCTGCTCGGGCGAGTTGCGGAACGAGGCCAGCCCGCGCGCCACCGCCGGCGGATCGAGCCCGCAGCCGAGCGCGGCGGCGGCGGCGGCGAGCGCGTTCTCGACCATGTGCGACGCGCGCCCGCCGAAAGTCATCGGCACGTCATCGAGCGCGACGAGCGGGGTCCGCGACCCGCCCTCGGCCAGGACGATCCACCCCCCGGTCGCCAACAGGGCGCGCCCGCCGCCCGCCAGGTGCGCGCGGATCGCGGCGCCCTCGGGGTCGCGGCCGAAGAGGGTCACTGGCGCGCGCACCTGCCCGGCCAGCGCGGTGATGAGCGGGTCGTCGGCGTTCAGCACCGCCCGGCCCTCCGGCCGGGTCAGCCGCACGACCAGCCCTTTCACCCCGGCCAGTTGCTCGACCGTCTCGATCCCCTGCAAGCCGAGGTGGTCGGCGCTGACGTTCGTGACCACGCCGACGTCGTTGCTCTCGTAGGCGACCCCGCGCAGCAGGATCCCGCCGCGCGCCGTCTCCAGCACCGCCACCTCGACCGCCGGGTCCTCCAGCACCCGCCGCGCCCCGGCCGGCCCGGTGTAGTCCCCCTCCAGCACCTGCTCCGCGCCGATCCAGACGCCGCTGCTGTTGGCCGTCCCGACGCGCCGCCCGGCAGCCGTCAGCAGGTGGACCAGGCAGCGGGTCGTCGTCGTCTTGCCGTTGGTGCCGGTGATGCTGACGATCGGGATGCGGCGGTCGGCGTCGCGGACCCACAGGGGGCGGTCGCCGCGCTCGCGGTCGCGGGCCAGCGCCTCGCGCAGCGCCCCGAGCGCCCCGCCCGCGTCGAAGGCCCGCCCCGCCAGCGCCGCCTCGACCGCGGCGACCGCCTGCCGGGCGAGTCCCTCCGCGCAGGAGCGCCACGCCCAGTCGAACGCGACGACGACCCCTCCGGGCGCGCAGGGGGGCGGGTCCGCGACCGGACGCCCGTCCGCCGCGAAGACCCCGCCCGCGGGGGCGGGCAGCGGCAGCGCCGCGTGCAGCGCCGTCGCGACCGACCAGACTAATCCGGCGACGCCCGGCTCGGGCTCGGCGCCTGGCTGGCCGGGGAGGGGCGCGGCCCGGAGCCACGCGGCGCATCGCCCCCGCGCGGCGGCCAGGGCGGCGGGCGGGGGCGCCGGGTCGGCGCGGAGCTGGATCTTGATCGCGGGGCGCGGCAGGAAGATGTTGGCCCCGTCCAGCGTGCGGATCTCGACGACTTCCAGCGCCGCCATCGCCCTCACCTCCACAGCCGTCGCCACCCGAACACGTTTCGACCGCGTATACAGCGGGATGGGCCGAGGCGCCACCGGCGTCGGCCGGCAACAGATCTGATCGAGCATGGTGCCCGCGGAGTGGTGGCGCCCGCGCAGTATAGCGCAGGCCGCCGGGCGCGGGGTGGGCGATTCTTCCTTGACACCCCAAACGCCGATTCGGTATCATCGGTTAATGGATCATTGGTGCTGCGGGGGCGGCACTGACGTCATCGTAACGCCGGACACTCACCACGGAGGGCGCTGCGCCGCGACAGACCGTTCCCGACGTCGATGGACCTTAACAATTCAACACGACGGCAGAGGGAAGGGAACGGTATGTCAACCTTTACGTTCGTCCTCGTCCTCGTGGTGGTCACGTTCGTCGTGGCGGGTCTCAGCTTTGCGGCCACCTACTTCTGGCTGCAAGCGCGCGAGGCCTCCAGGATGAAGCAGGCCCAGCGGGACGCGGACGCCATCATCGAGGGGGCGAGGAGCCGGCAGAAGGAAATCATCCTCCAGGGCCAGGACGAGACGATCCGGCTCCGCGCGGAACTGGACCAGGAGTACAAGGAGCGGCGGGCGGAGGTCAACCGGCTCGAGCGGCGGCTGCAACAGAAGGAAGAGGCGGTCGACAAGAAAACGGACACGCTCGAACGCCGCGACCGGACGCTCCAGGGGCGCGAGCGAGAGTTGGACCAGATCCGCGCCGAGATGGAAGGGGCGCGCGATCAGCAACTGCGGGAGTTGGCAGGGGCGAAGGAACAGCAACTGCGGGAACTCGAGCGGGTCGCGCAGTTGAGCACCGACGAGGCCAAGGGCCTCCTGCTGGCCGAGATCGAGACGGAGGTCCGCGAGATCGCCTCGCGGAAGATCCGCCAGATCGAGCAGGAGACCAAGGAAGAAGCCAACAAGCGGGCGATGCACATCCTGGCCACCGCGGTCCAGCGTTGTGCCCCCGAGTACGTCGCCGAGTCGACCGTCTCGATCGTCCCCCTCCCCAGCGACGACATGAAGGGGCGGATCATCGGGCGCGAGGGGCGCAACATCCGCGCGATCGAGGCGGCGACGCACGTCGACATCATCATCGACGACACCCCGGAGGCGATCACCGTCTCCTGCTTCGACGCCGTCCGCCGCGAGGTCGCCCGCCGGGCGCTCGGCAAGCTGGTGCAGGACGGCCGCATCCACCCGGCGCGGATCGAGGAGGTGGTGCAGAAGGCGGAGCAGGAAGTCGAGACGGTGATGCAGGAGGAGGGCGAGCGGGTCGCCTACGAGGCGAACGTCCAGGGCCTGCACCCGGAGCTGATCCGCCTGCTGGGGCGGCTGAAGTACCGCACCAGCTACGGGCAGAACGTCCTGCAGCACTCGCTGGAGTGCTCGTTCATCGCCGCGGGGATCGCGGCGGAACTCGGCGCCGACATCAACGTGGCGAAGACCGGCGCGCTGCTGCACGACATCGGCAAGGCGGTCGACCACGAGGTGGAGGGGCCGCACGCGCTGATCGGCGCGGAGATCGCCAAGCGGCTCGGCCGCTCGGCGCGCATCGTCCACGCGATCGCGGCGCACCACGGCGAGGAGGAGCCGGTGACGGTCGAGGCCTTCATCGTCGCCACCGCCGACGCGATCAGCGGCGCGCGCCCCGGCGCCCGCCGCGACATGCTCGAACGCTACATCCAGCGGCTGGAGGCGCTCGAAGGGGTGGCGAACTCCTTCGACGGCGTGGACAAGTCCTTCGCCATCCAGGCCGGGCGCGAGGTGCGCATCCTCGTCCGCCCGGACAACATCGACGATCTCGGCGCGACGCGTCTGGCGCGCGACGTGGCGAAGAAGATCGAGGAGACCCTGGAGTATCCGGGGCAGATCAAGGTCACGGTCATCCGCGAGACGCGCTCGGTCGACTACGCCCGGTAGCGCGCGCCGGGTCGGGCAAACCGCGACAGGACCCACAGGGAACCGATGGGTGATTGCCACCCATCGGTTCCCTGCTTGTTTCCCCCCGAAATCCCGGCAAGCCTCTTGCGACGTGCTCCTCGCTACTGGCCGCTCGTCGGAACGGACAGGGAACCGCCATGGCAACACCCCATCTACGCGTGATGATGCTCGGCGACCTGATCGGCACGCCGGGCCGAACCCTGGTCCGCCGGCTGCTCGGCCCGCTGCGCAAGCAGTACGCGGTCGACCTCGTCGTCGCCAACGGCGAGAACAGCGCCGCCGGCCGTGGTATCACAATTGCAACGGCGGAGGACATGGTGGCGGCCGGCGTGGACGTCATCACCACCGGCAACCACGTCTGGCGGCACCGCGACAGCGCCGAGGCCCTGGAGGGACGGCTGCCGCTGGTGCGGCCTCTCAACTACCCGGCGGGCGCCCCCGGGCGGGGCTGGCTGACCGTAACGGCGGGGGGGATCAGGGTGACGGTCGTCAACGCCATGGGCCGGACGTTCATGGAACCGCTCGACGATCCCTTCGCGGCGATCGGGCGGCTGCTCGCGGCCCCGCCCGGCGATCTGGGTGCGGTCATCGTCGACTTCCACGCGGAGGCGACGAGCGAGAAGCGGGCGCTGGGCTGGTTCCTCGACGGCCGGGTGGCGGCGGTGGCCGGCACCCACACCCATGTGCCGAGCGCCGACGCCCAGATGCTGCGCCAGGGCACGGCCTACGTCACCGACCTGGGGATGTGCGGGCCGCGCCACTCGGTGATCGGCATGGCGATCGCCCCGAGCGTCGAGCGCTTCGTGACCCAGCGGCCGACCCGCTACGAGGCCGCCGAGGGTGGGCCGCTGGACTTCAACGCCGTCCTGATCGAGATCGACCGCGCGACGGGCCGGGGCGTCAGCATCCGGCGCGTCGACCGGGTCGAGCCCGCCGCCGAGTGAGCGGGCGGCGACGCCGTGAGGGTCGGCGGGGGCGCCGGCCGCGCGAACACCGCGGCATCCCGAGGGCAGGGGGTGGCGCCGGGGCCGCGGCGGCCACGGACAGCGGCCGGACAGGGCCACGACGGCCGGAGGAAACGGAGGAAAGGGTAGGATCATGGATCGGCTCTTCAGCAAGCTCAACCTGAACGACATCAAAGTCGGGGAGAAATCGAGCTTCCCACCCGACGCGGACCCCTACGACGAGGCGCCGCCGGTAACGGTCCCGGAAGCGGCCACCCACGCCCCGGCGCCCCCTGCCCGCCCGCAGATCGCGCAGGCGGCCGATCCGGGGGAGCCGATCGCCGCGCCGGACGGGGGGCGCCTCCCGGAAGACACCGTGCTGGGGATGGACCACGACGTGCCGACGGCGCCCGCGGAGGAGGACCGCGTCGTCACGGTCAACAACCGGGGCTACCGCCCCGGCTACGGCGAGGGTGTGCCGGAGGATCGCGGCGAGATCCTCAAGGTGTCGTCGCGGTCGCGGCCGAGCGCGGTGGCCGGGGCGATCGCCGGGGTGGTGCGCGAGAACGGGCGGGCCGAGGTGCAGGCGATCGGGGCCGGGGCGGCGAACCAGGCGATCAAGGCGGTCGCTATCGCGCGCGACTACCTCAAGGAGACCAACATCGAGGCGATCTGCCTGCCGTCGCTGATCGACCTGACCATCGACGACGCCGACCGCACCGCGATCCGGCTCGTCGTCGAGATGCGCTGACGATGGCCGCGGCCCGCCAGGAGGGGGTCGGCGGGACGGTCAGCCCCGTCGACCTGCACACGCACTCCACCGCCTCCGACGGCGCGCTGGCCCCCGCCGCGCTGGTCGAACTGGCCGGCGCGCGGGGGCTGCGCGTGCTGGGGCTGACCGATCACGACACCACCGCCGGGCTCGCCGAGGCACGGGCGGCGGCGGGTCCGCTCGGTCTGCGCCTGGTCCCCGGCGTCGAACTGAGCACCCACGTCGAGGCGGGCGAGGTCCACGTCCTGGGTTACTTCGTCGACCCGGCGCACCCCGACTTGGTCGCGGCGCTGGCGCGCTTCCGGGAGGCGCGCGAGGATCGCGCGGGGCGGATCGTCGAGCGGCTGCGCGCGGCCGGCGCCCCGATCGCCTACGAGCGGGTGCTGGCGTTCGCCGGCGGCGGCTCGATCGGCCGGCCGCACGTCGCGCGCGCGCTGATCGAGGCCGGGCACGCGACCTCGATCGGCGACGCGTTCGAGCGGTACCTGGTGCGGGGGCGCCCTGGTTACGTCGAACGCTACCGGCTGACGCCCCCCGACGCGGTGCGCCTGGTCCGCACGGCGGGCGGGGTGCCGGTCCTGGCCCACCCCCACTCCGCCGCCGACCTCGCGGCGCTCCTCCCCGAGCTGGTCGCCGCCGGGCTGGGCGGCCTGGAATGCTACTACGGCGACTACGACGAGCCGCGCAAGCGGGAACTCCTCGCGCTGGCCGCCCGCCACGACCTCGTCCCGACCGGCGGCACCGACTTCCACGGCCCCGGCATCCACCAGCGGCCGCTCGGCGGCACCCCCGTCCCCCTCGCCAGCGTCGCCGCGCTGGAGGCGCGACGGGCCGGCTAACGCCCTGGTCCGGCAGACCGTGCTACAGGTCCTCCGACGTCAAGCCGGTTCGCTTGCCGATCCGAGCCAACATACGGGGGCCGCTTTCCTCCTGGTCATGAAAGGTGAAGACGAAATCCGGCCAGCACGCGCCGCGCCCGTGTCGCCGGCCACTGGCTCACGCGGCGGCAAATGAAATGCTTACGAGGCCAGGGACGCCTTCCCCATGCTCGAGACGCTCGGCAAGCACGCGCAGCGCCAACGCCTGGGCTTTGGCCGTCGCTTCCTCGCGGCTGCGCCCGTAGACGAGCACGCCGGGAAGTTCACGCACCTCGGCCAGCCAGCGGCCGTCCTCTTCCCGTTCATGCTCGATGGTGAATACCATCATTGCTCCTCGATAGCCCATCGTTCGTCGGCCACTGATCTCGCTATCCTCGGGCGATCGTAGCGACGGCCGCCCCGCGACAGCGTGACCGTTAACCTGACTGGCCGAGGGCGACAGACACAGGAATCGCCAACGCCGGCAGGACGGTCGAGGCGAGGGTGTCGCCGGGCCGCCCGATCGCGATCTGCCGGTAGAGGCCGTCGCGCGGCTCGCTGTGCCGCTCCAGCACGCCGGCAACCAGATCGGCCAGCCAGGACTCGGGGATGCCGGCCGCGGCGTAGCGCGGCAGCTTGGTGGCGCGGTCGTAGTCGCGCGAGGAGTCGGCGACCTCGATCACCAGCAGCACGTCCGCCGGTCCCGGCAGCGCCGCACGGTAGTTGCGCTGCCGCAGAACCGCGAGATCGGGCTGGGGTTCGCTGGCGTCATCGAGCCGGATCGGGCTCTGCACGCTCAGCAAGGCCGTCTCCCCGACCCAGGCCGCGACATGGTTGGTCAACAAGGCTAGGCTATACGCATGCACCGGCCCGGTCGGGCTCATCTCGATAATCTCCCCGGCAAGCAACTCCACCCGGTCATCCTCGCCCAGGATGCCGGCCTCGCCCATGCGCTCGTACTCGGCCACCGTGAAGCGGTAGCGGGGCAGCGGGGTCGCCATCGCGCCTCTCCTCCACGTCGATCGCGAACGGGAACATCGCGACGCCGGTCGCGCGGCCGGCGGCATTGCCCCTATTGTCCGGCCAGCCCCGCGCCGGCGCAAGTCTCGGCCCGCCGTCCGCGGCCACCGGTGATTCCCGGCGGCGACAATCCGCCTACCGGGTTGAGCCGGCACTCGCGTCCTCCACCAGTCGCCGCCGCGCCTCCTGGCGCAGCCGCTGCGTGAACCCGCCGCCGCTTCGCCTCGCCGCCTCGATCTCCTTCCAGCGCCACGCGCGGTGAGGCGCCTCCCCTTCGAACTGCTCGATCGCCGCGAGCAGCTCCCGGAGTTCCCGCACCTCCAGCGTCAAGACCTGACGCATCAATTGCCCCACCGGCACGCCCAGCGCCGCGGCGGCCGCCTCATAACCCTCCGCGACCTCGCGGCGGAGGCGCACGCTGACGCGCCGCTCGAGCGTGGTTGCCTTCTTCGGCCTCGCCATCTCACCCTCCAAGGACGGGTCCCCGTAGTTCTTGTCCGACATTAACCGACAATAACCCTGCGCCCAGCATAGCATCGGCCGGGCGCTGGGTCGCGACGCGGTTCGCCGCGGGGTTGGAACCGGTGCGGGAGACGCTGCGTATCTGAGGTTGATGACGCCGGCCGCGCGTCGGGCGGCGCGGCGAGGACGGAGCAGGAGGCAGCGATGCAGTTCCCATCCCACGACAGCGGCGCCGGCTCGCGGGCGGCGAGCGCCGCCGCGGAATCCGCAAGCGGGCTGCGCTACCAGATCATCGGCGAAGACATGCCGGTGCTGACGGTGGAGTTGCGGCCGGGGCAGACGGTCTTCACCGAGTCGGGCGCGATGGCCTGGATGTCCGGCAACGTCGAGATGCAGACCAGCAGCGGCGGCGGGCTCGGCAAGATGTTCGGGCGGATGCTGGCGGGGGAGTCGCTCTTCATCACCGACTTCACCTGCACGGGCGGCAGCGGCATCGTCGCGTTCGCCGCCGACTTCCCCGGCAAGATCATCCCCATCCCGCTCGCCCCGGGCCAGAGCCTGATCGCGCAGAAGGAAGCCTTCCTCTGCGCCGAGAAGTCGGTCGATCTGGCCGCGCACTTCCGCCGCCGCCTCGGCGCGGGGCTGGCCGGCGGCGAGGGCTTCGTGATGCAGCGACTGACCGGGCCGGGGCTGGCCTTCCTCTCGATCGACGGCACGGTCGTCGAGTACACGCTGGCCGAGGGGCAACTGCTGAAGGTCGACACCGGCCACGTCGGCGCGTTCGACCCCACGGTGCAGTTCGAGATCGAGCGCGTCAAGGGTTTCGCCAACGCCCTCTTCGGGGGCGAAGGGCTCTTCCTGGCGACCCTGCGCGGGCCGGGCCGCGTCTGGCTCCAGAGCATGCCGGTGATGAACCTCGCCGGGCGCCTGGCGGGCTATATGCCGACCTCGGCGGGGTAGGCACGGCAAGGCGCTGAATGTCAATCGCCCCGGTCCACGGCGACGGGTGCGCGCCCAGCACGGCACTCGGTCGCGCCATGGCAGCCGCGCCAGCGCACGAGAGCATCGAGGCCCGCCAATGGACATCGCCGTCTTCGGCATCACCGGCGCGCTCGCCATCGCCATCCTGATCGTCCTCGGCACGCTGCTGCTCGGGACGCTCGCGGGGCTGGTGCTCGGCGCGGTCAAGCTGGGGGTCTGGGTCTACTACGGCTTCATCCAGCAGCCGGAGATCCAGCAGACCGGCGACTATCGCCTCGAACAGGGGCGCGATGCCAGCGCCGAGGACTGAGCAGAAAGTGCCTCATCTTACTCAGCACTCAGCACTCAGCACCCAGCACTCGTCTATGCTATGCTGCGCGCGGCTAGGCGGGGTAGGGCCGAGCGGGGCGGGGCGGGAGGCCGATGGCGACGGTGGGCGCGGTCATCGTCGGCGCGGGGCGGGCAACGCGCATGGGCGGCAATGATAAGATTTTCGCCCCGCTCGCCGGCCGGCCCGTGCTGGCCCACAGCCTGGCGGCGTTCGAGGCCAGCGGCCACATCACCGCCATCGTCGTCGTGCTGAACGAGCGGAATATCGCGCGGGGGGAGGCGCTGGCGCGCGAGGGGGGCTGGGGCAAGGTGGTGGCGATCCGCCCCGGCGGCGAGCGCCGGCAGGACTCGGTGCGCGCCGGCCTGGCCGCCCTGCCGCCCTGCGACTTCGTCGCCGTCCACGACGCCGCCCGCCCGCTGGTCACACCCGAGTTGATCGGACGCGGCGTGGCGCGCGCGGTGGCGACCGGGGCGGCGGTCGCGGCGGTGCCGGTCAAGGACACGATCAAGCGGGTGGACGGGGGCGGGCGGATCGTCGAGACGCCCCCCCGCGACACCCTCTGGGCCGCGCAGACGCCGCAGATCGTCGCGCGCGGGGCGCTGGAGCGCGCCTTCGCCGCGGCCGACGCGCGCGGCCTGACCGTCACCGACGAGGCGGGGCTGCTGGAGGCGGTCGGCGAGCCGGTGACGGTCTTCACCGGCGCCTACGACAACATCAAGGTGACGACGCCGGAGGATCTGGTCGTCGCGGCGGCGCTGCTGGGCGTGGGGCGCTGAGGGGATGGGGGCGGGCGAGACGCGCGTCGGCATCGGCTACGATGTCCACCGGCTGGTGGAGGGTCGGCCGCTGGTCCTCGGCGGGGTGACGATCCCGGCGGCGCGCGGCCTGCTCGGCCACTCCGACGCCGACGTGGCGCTCCACGCGATCATGGACGCGCTGCTCGGCGCGGCGGCGCTCGGCGACATCGGCCAGCACTTCCCCCGAGCGACCCGGCCTACAAGGACGCCGACAGCCGCCGCCTGCTGGCCCTGGTGCGCGACCTGCTCGCCCGCCACGGCTGGCGCGCGGTCAACCTCGACTGCACGATCGTCGCCGAGCGCCCGAAGATCGCGCCGCACGTCCCCGCGATGCGCGCCGCGATCGGCGAGACCCTCGGCCTGGCGGGCGACCGGATCGGCCTCAAGGCGACGACCAACGAGGGCATCGGCTCGATCGGCCGCGAGGAAGGCATCGCGGCGATGGCGGCGTGGCGCTGATCGAGCATGTAGAGGACGGTGCCGCTCGGTCACCATCCGCGGGTTCGGCAGCGAGGACGTGCGGAACCTGGCTGGCATGGCCCGCTACCGGACGGCGGAGACGCCGCGATGCCAGGGGCGATGCCAGGCGGGCGAAGGTGGGCTGGTTTTCGTGCATCTCGTCTGGTCGACCTGGGATCGCGGCACCCCTGCTCACGGCTGACTTGCGGCGAGCAGTGCATCGCGCGATCGAGGAACTTGGGGAAAGAGCGCGGAGTTGGGCGCCGAACTGCGTGGAGTGGCGATCGCCGGCATGGAGGAGGCTATGTCCACTTGACTGGAGGTCACACTGCACCGGACGGGAGCAGCAAGCGGGTACTCTTCATGAATGGGTGATGCAGCTCGCCGGGCGGAGAATGCCATCGTGCTTGCTGAAGGGGAACGTGAGCACTTTCGTCAACGTTCACTTCAATCTGGGGGTGCGTTACGGCGGAAGGAGGCCGCCAGACGCCCTTCTCGGTTGGGTATCGGGGGCTGTTCCACGCGTAGTGCAGTACATCGAAAGCCGAACGCGGAGCGCGAACACCGCGCGGATCACCTTTGGCACCCGGAGTCATCCCGGTGATTGGGAACAGCCGTTTGCGATGAAATCGCGGATGCACGAGGGACGATTACCGAGATCGCGACACAGTCTCCGAGAGCGACATCCGGCAATGGCGGCAATTCCGCCCATTGTCTGGAATGGCTTCACCAGCGAAGCGACAAAATTGCTCCAATCGACCAAGATAGACGCGGGCGCGAGGAATAATGCGCGCACTCATCCAGCGGGTCACGCGCGGGGCCGTGCGGGTCGAGGGGGAGACGGTCGGGGAGATCGGCGCGGGGCTGGTGATCCTGCTGGGTGTGGGGGAGGCGGACGGGGAGGCGGAGGCGGCGTTCCTGGCGCAGAAGATCGCCGCGCTGCGCATCTTCAGCGACGCCGACGGCCGGTTCAACCTGTCGCTGCTCGACACCGGCGGCGCGGCGCTGGTCGTCTCGCAGTTCACCCTCTTCGCCGACGCGCGCAAGGGCCGCCGCCCCAGCTTCGTCCAGGCCGCCCCGCCGGAACGGGCGGAACGGCTCGTCGAAGGGTTCGCCGCCGCCCTGCGCGGGGCGGGCCTGCGGGTGGCGACCGGGCGGTTCGGCGCGAAGATGGCGGTCGAGATCCACAACGACGGCCCGGTGACGATCTGGCTCGACACCGACGAGCTGCGCCCCGGATAACCTCCCCCGAGGAGGGGATGCCGCCGCCGATAGGGAGCGATCGATGGGTCAGGAGCAAGCGCCCGAAGCGATCATCGTGGCCGAGTGCGGCGCGGCCGCGACGCGCGCCATCCTGGTGGAAGTCGTCGAGGACGCCTGGCGTTTCGTCGCGCGGGGGGTCGCCCCGAGCACGCTCGAACCGCCGCACGCCGATCTGCGGATCGGCCTCGGCGATGCCCTGGCGGCGCTGGAGGACGCGACCGGGCGGCGCCTGGCCGCGGGCGGCCGCCCGCTCGTGCCACAAGAGGGGGCGGGCGACGGCGCCGCCGCCTTCGTGGCGACCGTCGCCGCCGCGCCGCCCCCGCGCGTGGTCTTCCTCGCCCTGGGGGGCGGGGCGCTGCTGGAGGAGTTGCTCGACGCGGGGCGCCGCGCGCCGGTCACGGTGCTGCCATTGCTGACGCTCGACGAGGACGGGCACATCGACGACGAGACCCGCGCCACCGTCGCCACGCTCGGCCACCTGCAGCCCGATCTGCTTCTCCTCGTCGCCGGCCCGGACGCGGGCGCCGGCCTGCGCCGCCTGCTCGGCGTGGCCGGCGAGATCGTCGCGACCGCCTCGATCCATGAGGGCTACCGGCTGCCGGCGATCCTCTTCGTCGGCGACGAGCGGTGGCATGGCGACGTCGGCGCGGCCTTCAGCCACGGCTACGAGATCGGCCTGGTGCCGCTCGACGACCTGGAGCCCGCCGCCCTCGCCGCGATCGTCGAGCAGGAGGTGCTCGACCTGGCGGATCGCCGCGCGAGCGAGACCATCCCCGGTTTCGATGGGCTGGCGGCGATGAGCGCGGCCGCGCCGCTGGCCCGGTCGCGCGCCCTCGACCTGGCGACCCGCTTCATGGCGGCGCACCTGGCGCGCGAGGTGCTGACCGTCGACCTCGACGAGGGCGCCACCTTCTGCTGGGCGCGCGGCGCCGACGCGCGCGGGCTGACCGAGCCCGCGCTCGACCTCGCGCTCGGCGCGGCGAATCTCCTCACCACCCTGCGGCTCGCCGATGTCGCGCGCTGGCTGCCCTTCACCCTGGCCGAGGACGAGCTGACGGACTGGATCCTCAACCGCGCGCTGCGCCCCTTCACCCTGCCGGTCGCGCGCCAGGACCGGCTGATCGAGGCCGCGATCGCCCGCGAGTTGCTGCGCACCGGCGTGGTCGAGCTGGACGCCGCCGGCGGGCCGCTCGCCCCCGACCTGATCGCCGGCGGCGGCTTCTTCGCGCGCTGGCCCGACCCGGCGACGGCGATGCTGGTGCTGGTGGACGGGCTGCAGCCGCGGTCGGCCAGCGGCCTGGTGCGGATCGCGCTCGACCGCGACGGCCTGCTGCCGGCGATCGGTGCGCTACGCCAGATCGAACCGCGCCGCGCCGCCGAGCTCTTCGCGCACGACGGCCTGCTCGACCTCGGGGCCTACGTCGCCGTCGACGCCAGGCCGGGTGACGAGATCCACGTCCGGCTCGAACGGGCCAACGGCGAGACGCGCGCCGTCGCGGTCGCCGCCGGCTCGCTGGCGCTGCTGCCGCTCCCGGAGGGCGAGCGGGCCGCCCTGCTCCAGATCGAGCCGGGCGAGGGGTCCAGGGTGGGCCGGGGGGCGCCGGGCATGCCGGCGCGCTTCACCGGGGACGCCGCGCCGCGCGGCGGCCTGGTCGGCCTGATCGTCGACGCCCGCGGCCACCCGCTCGACCTGCCCCGCGACGAGCGCGAGCGGATCGCCCGCCTCGCCGCCTGGTCCGAGGCGCTGCGGCGGTGACGAGTCGTCAGTCGGGTAGGCGAGTCGTTGGCGTGGTCTATTCACGGTCGGCGCTCACATCGGCCTGGTCCGCGCGCGTCGCGCGGTACCGCCCCGCCGGTTGCGGCGGCAGGGGTCGCGCCGCCCGTGCCAGCCGTTGACGACGGTGGCCGCCCGTGCGCGGCGGCGCCTCGTGGCACCCCGGACGGTCGATGAGGATGTTGCGTCACCCTGGCACGCATCCCCCGCCCCGCGGGTTCGGACACTACGAGCCATCGCGCGCGTCGCCCGCCGACCACCGGCGGCACAGGGGGGCCGCAAAACATGGAAATCGCGAAACGAACCGGCGCCGGCGACCATCTTTTCCTCGCCACAGCAGGCATTCCCGCTCTTCGGCGCCGTCGCGACCGGGGCTCCCGAATCACCCCATTTTGCCCCCCATTTCCCCGCGCCGCGCCGGCGACCCTCGGCGGCGCGCGGTGCCGGGGACGCGGGCGGCGACAACGCCCGGGCGGGCAGGGCATCGACCCGGGATCGTTGGTAGGAGCGCCCGGCGTGCCGTCGGTCTCTATCGACTACCCGACTACCCGACTACCCGACTGGAGGGAGCCATGTACCACTACTACCCGACGCGGCAGCCGGTGCTGGTGCGCGACAGCGAGTTGCGGATCGAGCGGCGGCTGCCGGCGCCGGGCGAGGTCACGGCGCAGGTTGGCGAGCGCGTGGAGCCGGGGACGATCGTCGCGGTCGGCGAGGGGGCCGGGCGGACGGTCACGCTCGACGTGGCGGGCGAACTGGGGGTCGGCCCGGAGCGAGCGGGCGCGCTGCTGGTCAGGGAGGTGGGGGGCGCCGTGACGGCGGGCGAGACGATCGCCCGCCGGCGGCAACTCCTGCGCGCGCGGGCGGTCACGAGCCCGGTGGCCGGCACCCTCGCGGGCTTCGATCGGGCGACCGGCGTGGCGACCATCGTGCCGAACCGCGAGCGGATCGAGCTGACCGCCGCGGTCGCGGGGGTCGTCGAGGCGCTGCGCCGGCCCTACGGCGTCACCATCCGCACATTCGGCGCGCGCTTCTACGGCGCGTTCGGCGTTGGCGACGCGGCGTTCGGCGTCCTCAACGTCGTCGGTGAGGATCGGGAGCAACCGCTCGCGGCGGGGGCGATCGACGGCCGCGCGGCGGGCACGGTCCTCGCCGCCGGCGGCCCGGCCGACGCCGCCGCGCTCCGCAAGGCGGCGCGGGCGGGGGCCGTGGGGGTCATCGTCGGCTCGATCGCGGAGGGGGAGTTGCGGGACTTCCTCCAGGTCGGGAACCAGGGTCTCTGGCGGGTCGGACTCCCGGATTGGCGGCTGCCCGCCGCGACCACGCCGCTGACGATCGTCGTGACCGAGGGCTTCGGGCGGCGCCCGATGGCCGCGCCGCTCTACGACGCGCTCGTCGCCGCCGGGGGCGGGCCGGTCGCGCTTCGCGGCGCGACCAGCCTGATCCGCCCGCTCAGCCGCCCGGAGGTGCTGCTCCCCGCCGGCGTCCGGCACGAGCGGGACGAGTCCGAGCCGCCGATCGCGGCGCTGGTCCCCGGCGCCACGGTGCGGATTGTCGATCAGGAACGCCTCGGCACGGTCGGCACGGTCCACGACGCGCCGCGCCGCCGCCGCATCGCGGGCGACCTCGTCGTCGAGGCCCTCGAAGTCGACCTGCCGGACGGCGCCCGCCTCCTGCTCCCGGTCGCCAACGTCGAGGTACTGACCTGACCCGCGGCCTCGCGGCCCCCCGACATCGTGGGCCGGGGGCCGTAAACCGTCCCCGGCAAAGTTTGCTACTATTGCCCCCACGAGTTGGCACACATCCGGTTGGCCGATGGCGGCGTATATTCCGGTAGGGGCGGCGCCCGAGATCCCCGATCAGGAAAGGCGGGGGGCGCGGGGGCCGCTTCCGGCGGGCTGAAGGGCACGCGTGGACTGGTCGGAGGATGACGGTCAATTGATCGCCCGCCTCGCGGTCGGGGACAGCGCCGCGCTCGACGCGCTGTACGAGCGGTATGCGGGCGTCGTCTTCGGGCTGGTGCTGCGGATCGTCGCCGAGCGGCCGGTGGCGGAGGACCTGCTGCAAGAGGTCTTCGTCCGCGCCTGGCAGCGCGCCGGCAGCTACGACGGGTCGCGCGGGCGGGCAGGCGCCTGGCTCTGCGGGATCGCGCGCAACCTCGCCATTGACGAGTTGCGCCGGCAGCGCCGCCGCCCCCAACTAGTGTCCGAGCACGACGATCGCGACCCGCCGCGGGAGCCGAGCGCGCCCAACGGCCGCGAGGTGGCCGAGGAAGCCTGGATCAACCTGCGGCGGGTGCAGATCGAGACCGCGCTCGCCCGCCTGCCGGTGGCGCAGCGCCAGGTGATCGAGCTGGCCTACTTCGAGGGCTTCACCCAGTCGCAGATCGCGGCGCGGCTGGGCGAACCGCTCGGCACGGTCAAGACGCGGATGCGCCTCGGCCTGCGCAAGCTGCGCGACATCCTGCAAGGGCAGGGGCTCGAGCTGGAAGTCGATTGACGGGGTTGCAGGTCGCAGGTTCGGGCATGGAAGTCGGGTCGTTCATCGTGTACGTGCAGTCCGTAACCCCTCGATCTGCAACGCGCAATGCTCAACCTTCAGCCCACGACCCGGTGGCGTGGACGGGACGATGATGTCGCACCACGAGGACTACAACGATCTGCTGCCCGGCTACGCCCTCGACGCGCTCGACGACGAGGAGCGGCGGCGCGTCGCCGCGCACCTCGAAAGCTGCCCGGCCTGCCGGCTGGAGCTGGAGGAGTTGCGGGAGACGATCGGCCTGCTCGCCTTCGCGGCCCTGGGCGCGCGACCGCCCGCCCGCGTCAAGGAGGCGATTTTCGCCCGGATCGCGGCGCCCGACCCCGCCGACCCGGACGCGGCGCCGCCGGCCTCGCACGAGGCGGTCTCGGCCGCCAGCGCCGCTCCAACGGCCGGCCTCGCGAGCGGGGCTGCGCCCGTCCGGCGACCGGGGCTGTCGGTCCTCGGCGGGCGCGCGAGACTCGCGCTGGCGGCGCTGGCGGCGGCGTTGATCCTCGGGCTCGGGGGGTGGAACGTCGCCTTGCAGCAGCGCAACGAGGCCCTGGCGGCGCAGGTCCGGAAGCAGGGGCTGGTCGCCCGGCTCCTCAACGACCCGGGTGCGGCGCACAGCCTCAGCGGCAGCAGCGGCGACCCCGACTACCCGAGCAGCGGCCCGGCCGGCTTCATCTACACCGACCCGGGGAGCGACGTGGCGCTGATGCTCACCTACTACCTGCCGCAACTGCCGCCGGACAAGCAGTACCAACTCTGGCTGATCGGCCCCGACGGGAGCCGGGTCAGCGGCGGCCTCTTCCGGCCCGACGCCAACGGCAGCGCCGAACTCCTGGTCCGTGCCCCGGCCCCGTTCGGCAACTACCGCGCGGTGGGCGTCACCGTCGAGCCGGCCGGCGGCAGCCCCGGCCCGACAACGCCGCGGGTCGTCGGCGGCACCCTCCAGTGATCTCCGGCCCATCCCCGGACGCCGCCGAGGCCGTCGCCCGCTTCGTTCGCACGGCAACCGGCGGGGCGACGGATACCGCCGCGCGCGTGGCCCTCTTCGAGGCGATCCGCGACCTGCCCTACGCCACCGACGGCGCGCACGACGCCACCGGCCTCGCCCGGCGCGGGCGCGGCGACTGCCTGGCGAAGAGCGACCTGCTGGCGCGCGGCCTGGCGCTGCTCGGCTGCGCGACCCGGCGGGTCCGCTGGCGCTACCACCTGCCGGACCAGCCGCCCGCGGTCGCCCTCCTCCCCTCGCGTGAGGACATCCACTCGGCGGTCGAGGTGTG
>JAUJMV010000018.1:59286-109956 GCA_030446685.1 Thermomicrobiales bacterium
TTGCGCGCCGCGAGGCTGGCCAGGCCGGAGATCAGCCCGATAATGATGGCGAGCGCGATGGCGAACGGCCACGGGCGAGCGGCGGCGATCTGCCGCATCGCATCGACCGGGCGGATGATCACGCCGATCACCGCCTCCAGCGGATTGAACGGGCGTTGAGCGGGCGCGGCGTACCCCGCGCCTCCCATGCTATCCATGCCGTCCTCCTCCCGCATCACCCACCGTTGCCTTGCTCGCCCCGACGGCCCGCCCCAATCATACAGGCGTTGGCGATTCGCGCAACCGGTGAATGAGGGGCCGGCCCCGTCGCCGGTCGGCCTCACAGCCTGCCAAGTCCAGGGTCGCGGCCGGGTACGTGCCGCATAGCGCGGAGCGCCATCCCGCGCCCCGTACTTCTACGTAGCGCCCCTCCCGTCGCCGGCGGCGAGGCGCACTCGCCGATCCCGTAGTTCTTACGATGTGCCGCCCCCCCGGCCGCCGTAAACTGGGCGCAGTGGGCGGCACCCCGTACGGCTGCCTCGAGGGCGAGCGGGACGGCGGAGGGCGCGGCCCGGCGTGGCCACGCGCACGACTCGGGCGCGCTGGAAGGCGGGGGCCATGCGTTGCCACCCGCGCGCGGCGGTAGCCCCGGCGGCACGTCTGCCGCGCGGGGGTGCGACGCCGGGCGGACGGCCGCGGGGACTGTACTCGCCGACCCGAACGGGGCGGCGCGGACCAACGAGGGGAGGGACCGTGACTCGACGATCGACGCTCACGCTGCCACTGGCGATCATCCTGCTGCTCGTCGCGCTGCTCCCCGGCCAGGCGGCGGCCGGGAGCGCGCAGACCATCTCCCGCTTCGCGACCAGTGAACCGATCGCGGTGTTGACCTTCGACGCCGGGGCGGATCGCGGCTACGCGGCCGGCATCCTCGACACGCTGGCCGCCAAGGGGGTCAAGGCCACCTTCGGCATGACCGGCCAGTGGGCGTCCGCGCACCCCGACCTGATCGGGCGGATGGTGCGCGAGGGGCACCACCTGATGAACCACACCTGGGATCACAAGTCCTTCACCGGCTACTCCACCGGGGCGGCGCCCCTGACCGCCGCCCAGCGGGCCGAGGAGATCACGAGGACAGCGGACCTCATCCGGAGCCAGGTAGGCGTGGAGCTGGCGCCCTACTTCCGGCCCCCCTACGGGGATTACGACAGCGCCACCCTGGACCTGCTCGGCCAGCGCGGCTACGCCTACAATGTGATGTGGACGGTCGACTCGCTGGGGTGGAAGGGCCTCACGGCCGCGCAGATCACCCAGCGGGTCGTCGCCAACACCGTGCCGGGGGCGATCATCCTCCTGCATGTGGGCGCGGGCTCACAGGACGGGCCGGCGCTGCCCAGGATCATCGACCAACTTCGCGGGCGGGGCTACCGCTTCGCCACGGTGCGCGACTTCCTCGGCGGCGCCCCGCCGCCACCCGCGTCGGCGGAGATCGTGGTCGACAACGCCACGGCCGGGCGCCTGACAGCCAGCGGCAACTGGGGCGTCTCGAGCTGGAGCGGTCAGCGCTACGGCGCCAATTATCGCTACGCCACGCCCCAGGCGATCAGCGACGCCGCCTGGTTCAAGGCCGCCATCCCCGCGACCGGCGCCTACGAGGTCTTCGTCTGGTATCCCGCGGCCTCGGGGTACAACTCGGCCACGCCGTTCGTCATCGAGACGGCGGGCGGGCGGGTGGTGGTGCGGGTGGACCAGCGCCTGAACGGCGGCCGCTGGGTCAGCCTCGGCACGCACACGCTGAACGCCGGCGACTACAACGTGGTGGCGGTGAGCCGCTGGAGCGCGGCGAGCGGCTACGTCATCGCCGACGCGATCAAGCTCGTGCGGCGCTGACGGCCGGCGTTCCCGCGCCCGAACGACGGCGCCGGGGGCGGTTGCCCCCGGCGCCGTGTCGTCTTGCGTTGTCGGAGATGGCGGGCGCCAGGCGCCCGGCTACTCCTTGACCTCGCGGAACTCACCCTCGACGGTGCCCTCCTCGCGGGGCTGACCGGCGCCGGCGGTCGCGCCGGCCGGCTCAGCCGCCTCGGCGGCCCCGGCCTGCTCGTACATGAGCTGGCCGATCTTCGAGAGGGAGGTCATCAGCTCGTCGTAGGCCGGGCGGAGGCGGTCGGCGTTCTCCGGGTCGCTGTCGAGGATCTCGCGCACCGCGCGGACCTTGCCCTCGACCTCCTCGCGGGTCTCCGCCGGGACGCGCTCGCCGTGCTCCTGCAGGACCTTCTCGGCCTGGAAGGCCATCGTGTCGGCCTGGTTCCTGAGCTCGATCGCCTCGCGCCGCCGCTGGTCCTCCTCGGCGTGCAGCTCGGCGTCGCGCACCATCTGCTGGATCTCCGCCTCGCTCAGGCCGCTCGACGCGGTGATCGTGACCTTCTGCTCCTTGCCGGTCGCCTTGTCCGTCGCCGAGACGTTGACGATGCCGTTGGCGTCGATGTCGAAGGCGACCTCGATCTGCGGCAGGCCGCGCGGCGCGGGCGGGATGCCGTCGAGGATGAAGCGCGCCAGCGACTTGTTCTGCGCCGCCATCGGGCGCTCGCCCTGCAGGACGTTGATCTCGACCTGCGTCTGGTTGTCCGACGCGGTGCTGAAGGTCTGCGACTTGTGCGTCGGGATCGTGGTGTTGCGCTCGATCAGCGGGGTCGCCACGCCGCCGAGCGTCTCGATCGAGAGGGTCAGCGGGGTCACGTCCAGGAGCAGCACGTCCTTGACCTCGCCGCCGAGGACGCCGGCCTGGATCGCCGCGCCGATCGCCACCACCTCGTCCGGGTTGATCCCCTTGTTCGGCTCCTTGCCGAAGAACTGCTGCACGCGGCGCTGCACCGCCGGCATGCGGGTCTGCCCGCCGACCAGCAGTACCTCGTCCACGTCGCCCTTGGCGTACTTCGCGTCGTCGAGCGCGCTCGACATCGGCGGGATCGTCCGCTCGACCAGGTCGTTGGTGAGCTGCTCCAGCTTGGCGCGGGTCAGCGTGATGTTCAGGTGCTTCGGCCCGGAGGCGTCCGCGGTGATGAACGGCAGGTTGACCTCGGTCTGCTGCAAGGTCGAGAGCTCGATCTTGGCGCGCTCGGCCGCCTCCTTCAGGCGCTGCAGGGCCATGCGGTCCTTGCGCAGGTCGATCCCCTCCTGCCGCTTGAACTCGTCGGCCAGGAAGTCGATGATCTTCTGGTCGAAGTCGTCGCCGCCCAGGTGGGTGTCGCCGTTGGTCGCCTTGACCTGGAAGACCCCTTCCGAGAGGTCGAGGATCGAGATGTCGTAGGTGCCGCCGCCGAGGTCGTAGACGGCGATCTGCTCGTCCTCCTGCTTGTCGAGGCCGTAGGCCAGCGCCGAGGCGGTCGGCTCGTTGATAATCCGCTCGACCTCCAGCCCGGCGATCCGCCCGGCGTCCTTGGTCGCCTGGCGCTGGCTGTCGTTGAAGTAGGCCGGGACGGTGATCACCGCGCGGTCGACCTTCTCCCCCAGGTAGGCCTCGGCGTCGGCCCGCAGCTTCTGGAGGATCATCGCCGAGATCTCCTGCGGCGAGTGGGTCTTGCCGCCCATCGTCACCTGCACGTCGCCGTTCGGCGCCGCGCTGACCTTGTAGGGACCAGCTTGATGTCGCGCTGGACCTCGGGGTCGTTGAACTTGCGCCCGATGAAGCGCTTGATCGAGAAGACCGTGTTCTCCGGGTTGGTCACCGCCTGGCGCCGCGCCAGCCGGCCGACCAGCCGCTCGCCGGAGGGGCTGAGCGCCACCACCGAGGGGGTCAGCCGCTCGCCCTCCGCGTTGGGGATGACCGTCGGCTCGCCGCCCTCGATCACGGCGACCACCGAGTTGGTCGTCCCCAGGTCAATACCGATTGCCCTCGCCATTGTGCTCCCTCCGTGGGTAGTCGTCAGTCGTCGGTCGTCAGTCGTCAGTGATTACGCCTGGAAGTCGCCGGTAGTGGCGCGAGTAGCCGCCGGGTCGTCGCTCGCCACTTCTGACGACTGAGGACTGACGACTGGCAACTCGTCGTCGCCCACGACGACCATCGCGGGGCGCAGGACGCGCCCGTGCTGCGTGTAGCCGCGCTGGTATTCCTGGGCCACCGTCTGGCCGCTGCCGCCGACCGCCTCGTGGAAGGCGGGGTCGAACGGCTGGCCGAGCGCCTCGATCGGCCGGACACCCTGGCGCTCCAGGATCGCGCGGAACTTGCGCTCGACCAGTTGGACGCCCTCGACCCACTTGCTCGCGGCCTCCCCGGTCGGCAGGTTCGCCAGCGCCCGCTCCAGGTCGTCGAGGACCGGCAGCAGCTCCAGGATCAGCGCGCCGTTCGCGCCGCGCAGCAGATCAGCCCGCTCCTGCTCGGTCCGGCGCTTGTAGTTGATGAACTCGGCGGTAGATCGCTTCCAGCGGTCCTCGTACTCGGCGGCCTGCGCGCGGGAGCGCGCCAACTCGTCCTCCACCGGCGGCGCCGCGGCGCCGGCCAGCGGCTCCGCCACCGTGCCGTCCGCCAGCCCCGGCTCGGCCCCCTCGGCCACGGTCAGTGTCTCGCGTTCGTCTCGTTCGCCCTGCATACCGTCCGGTTCCCCCCTGCCGTCGTCATCGTCATCATCCGCCGGCGCCCGCGCCGACGCCCGCACACCGGATCGCACGCAGGGATGGTGCCACTACGGGCGATGGTTCCCACCCCGCACGCTGTCGCCCTCGCCGCCGTCGCCCGCCCCGGTGTAGAGGCGGCTGACCAGGCCGCTCATCAGGTCGGCGATGTAGCGCACCGAGCCGATCGAGCGCTCGTAGGACATCCGGCGCGGGCCGAGGACGCCGAGCAGCCCGATCACCTCGCGGCGCACGCCGTAGGTGGCGACGACGATGCCGTAGGGCCGCAGCTCGTCGGCGACGTTCTCCCCGCCGACGAAGACCTGCACGTCGTCGGCCAGCCGCAACTGCGGCAGGAGCGCGCCGAGGAGGCCGCCGCCCTGGATCAGCTCGACGATCCGCCCGGCCGCCGGCCCGCCGGCGAACTCCGGCTGCTGCAGGGCGTGCTCCAGGCCGGCGTGCTGCACGTCGACCGCGGTCACAGTCTCCAGGTCGCGCAACTGCTCCGCCATCTGCTCGGCCACCAGGCGCGCCAGCCCCTCCTCCCCGGCGGCGCGCGCGGCGATCTCGGTGGGGGCCAGCGCGGCGTAGCGCGCGTTGAGCGCGTCGCCGAGGGCGCGCAACTCGGCCCGCGTGACCGGGTGACGCCAGTGGAGCACCGCCTGCTTCACCCCGCTGTCCTGCGTCACCAGCACCAGCAGGAAAACCTGGTCCTGGATGCCGACCAGTTCGAGGTGCTTGAGGCGGGCGGTCTGGGCGCGCGGCGCGGTCACGACCGAGACGTGGCCGGTGGTGCGCGCCAGCGCGGTCACCGCCAGTTGCATCGAGCCCTCGAGCTGCATCTCCACCTGGCGGAACTGGTGGCGGATCATCGTCTGCTCGGCCGGCGGCAGGTGCGGCTCGCCGATCAGGCGCTCGATGTAGTAGCGGTAGCCGGCGTCGGTCGGAACCCGGCCGGCGGAGGTGTGGGGCTGGTCGATCAGCCCGGCGCGCTCCAGCTCGGCCATCTCATTGCGGATGGTCGCCGAGCTGACGCCGAGCTGGTAGCCCTCGACCAGCGTCTTGGAGCCGACCGCGCGCCCGGTGCCGACGTACTCATGCACGACCAGCCGCAGCAACTGTTCCTGACGCTCGGTCAGCCGGTCCACGCGCGCCTCCCGCCGCTTAGCACTCGCCCGCGCCGAGTGCCAACGGCCTATAGCATAGCAGTTGATAAAGGCGATGTCAAGGTGGGGGCTCGTTTTATGTCAAAGAGCGGGCCGGCCGGGCAGGGAATCGCCGGGCGCGGGATGCCGACGCCCCCTTGAAGGCCCTCTGGCACGGACCAACCTCGGTCATCTCCACCCGGCGCTTAACGTGCATACCGTCCGGACGGTATGCTAACCGACGTTCATCAACCGTCTGAACGGTTCGTGAAGGGAGGAGGCAAGTGTCCGCGAGACAATTGACGGCCGCGCGGACGCGGACGCGCCTGCTCGACGCGGCCGCGCAGACGCTACGGGATCAGGCCATGGCCGGGCCAACGCTCGCCGCGGTGGCGAAGGAGGCCGGGGTCGGCAAGGGCGGCCTGCTCCACCACTTCCCCTCCAAGGACGCGCTCGTCAAGGCCGTCCTGCGCCGGCTCTGCGGCGCGGCACTGGCCCTGAACGCCGCCGCCGCGCTCATCACCTGAGGCCGACTGCGTCCCGCCCTGCCCCTTGACCATTCCGGCATTCGCCACTACGATACTCTAAAGTTCCATACATCTGGAATTACGGAGAGGGTTCGTGGCGAGGGACATCGAGGCCGAGGTTGACGAACTGCGCGAACAGGTCCGGCAACTCGCCGAGACCGTCGCCGGGCTGGCCGGGCGGCCGGTCGGGGCCATCCGCGCGCCCTCCGGCGGCATTCCCGGCCCGCCCTTTCGCAAGGAGGCGCTCTGGAACGCCACCGCGCACCTGGCGCGGCGCGCGGAGGAGATCGGCGCGGCGGGGGTGGTCACTTACGCCGGCAGCTACCGCTCCCCCGCTGGCAGGGGCGAGTACCGCTGGAACCGGCCGGAACAGCCGGTCGAGGAGTTGCTGGGGCAGGCCGACGCGGCGGTGGCGCGGGTGCTGGCGGCGCTCGGCAACCCGCAGCGACTGGCGCTCCTGAAGGCGGTCCTGGAGCGGCCCGGTTCGGCCGCCGAGTTGATCGAGCGGGTCGGCCTGACCTCGACCGGGCAGACCTACCACCACCTCAACACTCTGCAGGCGGCCGGGCTGATCCGGTCGGGGGAGCGGCGGCAGTTCGCGTTCGTCGGCCACCAGGCCCCCGCCTTCCTGATGCTGCTGGCCGGCGTCTGGTCGATGCTCTACACCGGGTACGGCACCGGCGCCTGGGAGGAGGGCGCCGACTCGCACGCCACCGGCCCGGATAGCGGCACCGCGGCCGAGCCGTCATAGCGCGAGTCCCACTGCCGTATGGGAGGAGAAAGCGACGTGGAACATACCGATGCCAGTGGCTGGGGTAACGAGGCCACGGCCCGTGCCTACGCGGCGTACGCGCGGGCCTACCCCATGTACCGAGAAACCGCACGGGATCTGGTTGCCATCGCGCAGGTGGCACCGGGGGCAGTGGTAATCGATCTGGCTTGCGGCACGGGGGTCGTGACCGAGGAGCTGCTGGGACGGGTCGGCGTCGCGGGCCACGTCACCGGCGTCGATAGCTCGCGCGCGATGCTGGACATCGCCCGCGGTCAGATACGGGCTCACAACGTCCGGTTCGTCCAGGCCCCCGCCGAGCAGTTGCCGACGTTGGTCGCGTCCCAGGTCGATATCGTCGTGTGCAACTCAGCCTTCTGGCAGTTACCCCTCGCCGAGACCCTACACGCGATCGCGGCAGTCCTCGCGTCGCGCGGGCGGTTCACGTTCAACCTGCCATGGCGCTTCTTCCGTCCTGTAGCCAAGGAGGACACCCCTGTCGCGCCCCCTCGCTGCTCCAACTCATGGTGGAAATTGCCATCAACGACTACGGGTACCGGCCGCCCGCAAGGCCGCCACGGCGCCCGCTGGACCTGGCACAACTCGGGACGCTTGTCGCCGCCAGCGGCCTCCGGATTGCGTCCCAGGAGACGATCACCTATTGCCATCAACAATCGCCGGCAGAGCAGGTCGCGTTCCTGCGCATCCCAGTGATGACTGAGCGGCAGTTCCCCGATCTACGCTACCCGGTACGCATGGAGTTGCTCGACCAGGCATGCCAACGCTACGAGCCGCATAGCGCCGCCAGTCGCTGGACTTACTTCGTCACCATGACGCTGCTCGGGGTACAGCACCAAGCTGACGCGGCGATATGCCCGCGCCGCTGGTGCTCACCCGGCCACAACAGGGCGCCGGTCGGTCACCTGCCGCACCCTATACAACGCCCCGTCGAAAGGCAAGGGCGGCGGCACGACGGGTCAGTGTACCGGTCACCAATGCGACCGGGATGTATCCCCCGATGTCCTGGTAGGGTGCAGGCAGGTGAAAGCGATTATCGCTTCCAACCACCAGGACTACGCGCTCACCCATCGCTCGCCGGACAACAACCTCTATGCGTGGTTCAAAGTGCCGAACCTCCCGACGCTCTGGGCCGCGTTCGCGTCGGGCGCCCTCGACGAGCCGGCGCTCTTCGACGCGATCGCCAGGGAGCGATTCGCCGAGGGGCGCCGGTGCGCTCTGGGGCGGCGTGATCGGGCAGGAAGGTAACCTCTCGATGCCGAGCTTGGGATCGCGTTGAGGACGCCCCCGCCATCGGTAGGGGCAGGCCCCCGTGCCATTGGCTCCAACTAATTCGCGTTTTCGTCGGTGGAGCGCCGAAAACCGACGCTCTCCTGCCCTCACCATAGCCTCTGGGAGGCCCCGTGTCGAGCGCCCGCAACCGGCGGCACCCCGACGATCGCGCCTTTCGCGTGTTGCCGCGCCGCTCGGAGCAGCGGGCGGGCGTGGCGTGATCGGCGCGGCAACACGCGAAACGGCCGGGCGACAGGTGTACGGACAGAAATAGTTGGAGTAGATGGCCCCCGTGCCTGACCGCCTAGCCGGCCGCCGACGCACTCGATCGGGTGCGTCCCCTGGCCAGCCCACGGCCCCGGCCTGCCGATCGCGCCGGTGGTGAGCCAGGCGGGCAGGCACGGGGGCCTGCCCCTCCCCCCGCCCCACGCGGGTCCCCTCTCCCTGCACCGGATCATTTTGTCGGCAACCTGGCGTCGCCTGGACCCAGCCCGCGCCGGCGGGTTTATGCCCCGAAGGGTACTTCGTGGCCGGAGGCCCGTGAGACGCCGGTTTCAACCGGCGGCCTCCTCGCTCGCCCCCCACTCGCTCGCTCCCCGCCCCCTACTCCGCGCGCAGCAGCGCCGCGCTGTGGCCCGGCACGATCAGGCGATCGGCCTCGGCGCGCGGGGCGAGGCCGTTGCCGCCGAAGCGCGGCTCGCCGGTGTGGAGCGCCAGGTGCAGGCGGCCGGCGGCGGGGTGGGCGAAGGTCGCCTCGTCGCCGAAGTTGGCGACCAGTACACGCCGGCCCTCGGCGGTCGCGATGGCGACGAGCACCGCCTTGGCCTCGGCGCGGGTCTCCAGCGGGGGGCGGGAGCGCCGGGCGGCGCGCAGGACCGGGTCGGCCAGGCGCAGCCGAAGCGCCTCGCGGTAGAGGTCCCGGGCGAGCAGGCCGGCGCCGTAGGCCGCCTCGTCGTGGTTCAACTGCGAGCGGGCGAAGGTCTTGGGGTCCTGCGGGTCGGGGATCAGCTCGCGCACGGCGGGGTCATTGAAAGCGGCGAAGGGGGCGAACTCGCGGCGGCGCCCCTCGGTGACCAGCCGCCCCAGCTCGGCGTTGTGGTCGGTGAAGTAGAGGAAGGGGGTCGAGGCGAGGAATTCCTGCCCCTGGAAGAGGAGCGGCGTCTGCGGCAGCAGGAGCAGCAGCAGCGACGACGCCAGGAAGTCGGCGTGCGCCGCGGTCACGTTGAGGCGCTGCCCGAACGCGCGGTTGCCGATCTGGTCGTGGTTCTGGATGCAGTAGACGAACTGATGCCAGGGCTGCTCGCGCGCCGGCTTGCCGCGCGCCTCGCCCCGGGACGCGTCGGTCTGCCCCTCGAAGAGGAAGCCCTGCGCGATCGTCCGCGCCAGCTCGGGCGCGGTGCCGGCATAGTTGGCGAGGTAACCCTGCCGCTCCGGCTGGACGATCGTGCGGGCGGCGTGGTGGTAATCGTCGGCCCAGACCGCGTCGAAGCCGTAGCCGCCCGCCGCGGTCGGGCGCAGGTACGCGGGGTCGTTCTCGTGCGTCTCGGCGATCAGATAGGCACGCCGGTCGCCGCGCCGGTGCTGGTCCAGCGCGTCGGCGATCTCGGCGAGGATGTGCCGCGGCGAGGCATCCACCATCGCGAAGGTCGCGTCGAGGCGGAACCCGTCGATGTGATACTCGTGGACCCAGTGCAGCAGGTTCTCGATCACGAAGCGGCGGACCTCCGACGATCCCGGCCCGTCGTAGTTGATCGCCGCGCCCCAGGGCGTCTGGTGGCGCGGGTTGAGGTAGCCGTCGGCGTAGAGCCCGGTGTAGTTGCCGTCCGGGCCGAAGTGGTTGTAGACGACGTCGAGGATCACCGCCAGCCCGGCGCCGTGCGCGGCGTCGACCAGGCGGCGCAGCCCCTCCGGCCCGCCGTAGGCCGCCGCCGGCGCGAAGGGCATGACGCCGTCGTAGCCCCAGTTCCAGTAGCCGGGGAAGGAGGAGACCGGCATGATCTCGATGGCGGTGACGCCGAGGTCGCGCAGCCGCCCGAGCTGGCCGATCGCCGTGTCGAAGCGCCCCTCGGGCGTCAGCGTCCCGATGTGGCACTCGTAGACGATCAGATCTGCCACGGGCGGCGCCTGCCACCCCGCATCGGTCCAGGTGAATGTGGCCGGGTCGACGACCTCCGACGCCTCGTGGACGCCCTGCGGCTGGCCGCGCGAGCAGGGGTCGGGGAACGGCCCCGCGCCGTCGAGCAGGTAGCGGTAGCGCGTGCCGGGGCCGGCCCCGGCCACCCGCGCGACCCGGTACTCGCCGTCGCGCTCGGTCGGCACGACGCGCCGCCCGCCGCCCGCCGGCCCCGTCAGGACCAGCTCGACCCGCTCCGGGCGCGGTGCCCAGACCCTGAACTCGACCCCTTCGGGCCGCACGATCGCGCCCAGCGTCGCCCCCCAGGCCGCGCCCGAACCCTCGCTCATCTGAGGCTATCTCCGTTCTTCATCATTCATTGTCAGGTGAGGGACGGCCCCCCCGACCCCCCAACGTTGGGGGGAGCAGGACCATATCAGAGCCGCGGCCTATCGGGTACGCTCCCGGCTGGCCCCGATCTGTCCCCCGAGAGTTGGGGGGCCGGTGGGGCCGTCCTCACGACGCGGCGCCGGCCAGCACCGCGAACGGCAGCCGCGCGAAGAGGTCGGCGCAGGGCAGCGCCGCCCCATGCCCCACCGCGGCGCCGGTCAGCAGGTCGCGCCAGCCGGACGCGCCCGCCGGCAGTTCGAGCGCCGTGTCGGCCCAGTCCGCCGGCTCGGGGAAGCGCGCGGTGCCGCCGGTGAGGCGCGTCGTCAGGCGCGGCACGGCGGTCACCACGAACTGCCGGTCGTCGCGCCGCGCGAAGGCGAAGAGGCTGTCGGCGTGGGCGCCGCTCACCGGCAAGGGCTGGTAGTCGTCGCCGGCGAAGATGGCGGGATATGTCGCGCGGACCCGGAGCAGGCAGCGCGTCAGCCAGAGCTTCATCGCCGGGGCGGCCGGGTCACCCGGCGGCGCGTCGGGCAGGCCGTCCAGCAGCGCCTGGCGGCGCGCGAAGTCGACCGGGCGGCGGTTGTCGGGGTCGGTCAGGCTCAGCGCGACCAACTCGGTCCCCTGGTAGAAGTCGGGGAAGCCCGGCGCGGTCGCCTTGACGATCAGGGCGGCGAGCGCGTTGAGCGTCGCCGCCGGGCGCAAGGAGGCGACGAACCCGTCCAGGCGGCGGAGGAAGGCGCCGGAACGGCGCGGGTCGAGGATCGCCGCGAGGAAATCGAGGCAGGCCGCCTCGTAGGCCTCGTCGGGGGCGGTCCAACTGGTGTGGACCTTCGCCTCGCGCAGCGCCTTGGTCAGGTAGCCGCGCAGCCGCTCGCGGTACTCGTCACCGGGCGACCGCCCGCCCTCGGGCCAGCTCCCGACGAGGCTCTGGTAAATCAGGTACTCGGCGTTGGGGTCGGGGGCCACCTCCCCTTGCAGCATCTTGCGGTGCCGGCGGTTCGTCTGTGCCCAGACGCGCACCTCCCTCCGCCAGCGGATCGGCAGTTCGGAGAGGACGTGCAAGCGGGCGCGCAGGTCCTCGCTCCGCTTGGTGTCGTGGGTCGAGCTGGCCGACATCGCCCGCGGCCAGGTCGCGGCGCGCTCGGCGAACCAGCGGTGGACCCGCGCCGGCGACAGCCCGAAGCTGGCCGGGTCGCCGCCGACCTCGTTGAGCGAGACGAGGCGGTGGTAGCGGTAGAAGGCGGTGTCCTCGAACCCCTTCGCCATCACCGGCCCGGAGAGCTGCTGGAAGCGCCGCCGCCAGTGCAGGCGGCGCTCCTGCTCCTCAGGGTCGAGGTCCGGGCGTTCCAGCAGCAGGACCTCCCGCAGCAGGCGCACCACCTCCTCGGAGACGAGGGGCTCGCGCCGCCGCGCCTCGGCCAGCGCCGTGGCGATTCGCTCGTCGTCGCGCGCCCCCGGCCGGCCGTCGATCAGGTAGGTGCGGTAGACCGGGAAGGCGGCCAGCATCGCCTCGATCGTGTTGCGGATCGTCCGCAGGGTGATGTCGCGGTACAGCCGCTCGCGCTGCGCGATCCGGTAGAACTGGGTCGCCAGGACCGTGACCTCGCCGGCGAACGAGGTGCGCGCGATCTGGCGCTTGGCCTCGTAGACCAGTTGCCGGAAGCGCACCGGCGTGCCGAGGAAGCGCTCGTAGGCGCGGGTCAGCTCCAGCGCGGCGGCGTGGTCGACGAAGAGGCCGTCGTTGTGGGCCATGAAGTCGTAGCCGGTCGTCCCGGCGACCGGCCAGTTCGGCGGCAACTCCTCGTCCTCCTCGAGGATCTTCTCGACGTAGATCGGGATCGCGCGCGGGCCGCCGGGGAGCGCGGCGCCGGCCTCGTGGAGCCGCCGCTGGAGGCGCTCCAGGTAGGAGGCGGGATCGTAGAGGCCGTCGACGTGATCGACCCGCACGCCGGTGACGAGGCCGCGCTCGACCAGCGCGAAGAGCAGGCGGTGGATCTCCTCGAAGACGTCCTCGCGCTCGACGCGGATCGCGGCGAGGTCGTTGATGTCGAAGAAGCGGCGGTAGTTGATCTCCTCGCCGGAGACGCGCCAGTAGGAGAGGCGATAGTGCTGCGCCGAGAGGAGCGCGTCGAGCCGATCGAAACTGGCGGGGTCGCCGGGCGTGCCGTTCAGCCGGGCGACCTCCGCGCGGACGTGCGCGGCGATCGCCGGCTCGGAGGCGAGCAGCCGGCGGAAGCGTTCGAGCAGCCGATCCGCCTCGTCCGGCGGCGCGGCCGGCAGCGCCTCCAGCACCTCCAGGAGTTCGGCGAAGGCGGCCGGGTCGGTCAGCTCCCCGCGCAGTTCGAGCGGCGGCAGCCCGACGACCTGGGGGTAGGAACGCGGCGCGAGGGGCAGCGCCGCCTCGTAATAGCGCACCGCCAGGTCGTCGTCCACCACGTCGAGCCGCAACTCCCCCGCCTCGAGCGCCGCCCCGAACGGCTGGCCGAGGGTCGGGTAGACGAGCACGCCGGAGGGCAGGTGCGGCTGCGCCTCCCAGTTGATGTCGAAGTAGGGGGCGTAGCGCGACGCCTGGCCGTGGCGGAGCACGTCGCGCCACCAGGGGTTCGCGCCGTTCGCCAGCCCGACGTGGTTCGGCACGATATCGAGGATCAGCCCCATGTCGCGCGCGACCAGCTCCTCGCCGAGCGCGTAGAGCGCGGGCAGCCCGCCGAGTTCGGGATTGATTTGGTTGTGGTCGAAGACGTCGTAGCCGTGGGTGCTCCCCGGCGCCGCGGCGAAGATCGGCGAGAAGTAGAGGTGGGAGACGCCGAGGCGGTCGAAGTAGGGCAGCAGCCGGCGCACGTCGTCGAAGCCGAACCCCGCCTGGAGTTGTAGGCGGTAACTCGCCAGGGGCGGGGCGTACCGCCGGCCGCCGCGGCGCTCTGCCCCCGGCGCCCCGACCGCGGCCGGCCGGCCGGTCGTCGTCTCGACAGTCATGAGCCTCTCTATCCCCTCCGCACGGGCGGGCGCGCTGCGGCCACACCCGACCCCCGATCCTACTGCTGTCGCCGGGCGCGCTCCTCGCGCCGCCGCCGGCGCTCGCGCTGCTGCCGTCGGGCCTGCGGCGCGGTGACGACCGACCAGACGATCTGGACGACGCCGACGATCAGGCCGAAGATCAGCGCGCTCGCGATCGTGCGGTCGGAGTCGAAGAGCCGCCACACCACGGCGCAGATCGCGCCGGTGATCGCGCCGCGCACGAGCGCCTGCCGCCACACCGGCCCCGCCGGTTCGTCGCGCTCCGCCTCGTCGCCCCGGTCGAGCATCGCATGCCTCCCCGTCGCGCGGCGCGATCGCCCCCGATCACGCCAATCGTCCGCTGGCTTGACGCGCCCAGCGGACCCCACGGCACGACCCCGGCCCCTCCAGAGCGAGCCCTTGGTGGCGGCGTCTGGAATCGTCCCGCACAGCCGCATATCCCGTGCCGCCGCCCCCCCAACTTAGCGGAGAGGGCGCCCCCCGGCCCCCTATCCGGGGAAGAAGGTCTTGGCGGACCCCTAGCCTTCCGGAGAGGCGTCCGGCTGACCCCGGTCTTTCCCCTCCAGAGGTGGGGGCCGGGGGGCCGTTCCGATCCCCGGCGTCCGGTATAATGGCCGCCACTTACCAGGCGGCGACCATGCCATTCGGCAATGCGGGCGAGGGCGCGAGGGGAGCGGGGGGAGATGACGGACACCCGAGGGATCAACGTCGAGGAACTGAAGGCGGCGGCGCGGCACGAGGTCGACCAGGTCGCGGCGCTGCTGATCGAGACGAGCGACTGGATGGCCGACAACCCGGAGTTGGGCCTGCAGGAACACCAGGCGGCGGCGCGGCTGACGGGGCTGCTGGACGAGTTCGGCGCGACGGTCGAGCGCGGGATCGCCGGGATGCCGACCGCGTTCGCGGCGACGCTGCCCGGCGCCCGGCCCGGCCCGAAGGTCGCGGTCGTCGCCGAGTACGACGCGCTGCCGGATGTCGGCCACGGCTGCGGCCACAACATCATCGCCACGGCCGCGATTGGCGCGGGGATCGCCCTGTCGCGGCTGGCGGGGCGCCTCCCCGGATCGGTCGTCGTCCTCGGCACGCCGGCGGAGGAGTCGGCGGTGCCGGACGCCGGCGGCAAGATCCCGATCCTCGACGCCGGCTACTTCGACGGGGTCGACGCGGCGATCATGGTCCACCCGCTGACGGAGGACGCGATCGCGCTCACCTCGACGCTGGTCGCCCACGGGCTCGACTTCGCGTTCCACGGGCGCCCCGCGCACGCCGCCGCCAACCCGCACGAGGGGATCAACGCGCTCGACGCGCTGCTCGTCATGTTCAACAGCATCGGCCTGCTACGCCAGCAGGTGCGCCCGGACGCGCGCATCCACGGCGTGATCACCTACGGAGGCGGGGCGCCGAACGTGATCCCGCCCCTGACCCGCTGCCGCTTCCGCGTCCGCGCGGCCGACCCGACCTACGCGCGGGAACTGGTCGACCGGGTCGTCGCCTGCGCGGAGGCGGGCGCGACCGCGACCGGCGCGCGGATGGAGTGGCGCGAGTACCTGCGCCCCTACTTCAACATGGTGCCGAACCACGCGCTCGGCGCCGTCCTCCGCGCGAACCTGGAGGCGCTCGGCCGCGACGTGCGGGACGAGCGGACGCGCGACGGCTCCGGCTCGACCGACTTCGGCAACGTCAGCCACCGCGTCCCGGCCGTCTACGCCTACCTCGGCATCTGCGGCCCGGAGGCCGGCTGGCACTCCAAGGAAGTCGCCGCCGCCACCAAGACCGCGCGCGGCCACGCCGCCATCCTCGCCGGCGCGAAGAGCCTGGCGATGACCGCCATCGACCTCCTCGCCGACGACGCCCTGCGCGACGAGGCCCACCGGGAGCACCGGGAAGCGATGCGGAAGTACGAGCGACGAGCGACGAGCGACGAACAGTGACGAACGTCACAGAGGGCTGCGCCCACTCGACCTTCTGGTTCGTCGCTCGTCGCTCGTCGTTACAGCGCGCCGCCCCCCTCGATCTGCGCCAGCGCCTCCCACTCGGGGGCGGTGCCCTGGAAGCCGCCGGGGTTCGGCTCGATGAAGGCGTAGCGCACGGTCCCTTCACGGTCGATCACGTTTCAATCCTCGCCCGGCCCGACGGTCGGGCGCTACTGCTACTGCCCCGACACCTCCCTTGTTGCCCTTGCCGTAAAGGGTGAGCCCTGTCGCCTACTGCCCAATCCCGACCATCCGACCCTCCGTCATGATCCTGCATGCCCTCGGCCCGCGGCGACTCCCCGGCGCTATCGTACCCGCTCCGCGCGGCGCTGACCGGCGGGGGACGCCCTTACCGTGGCCGCAGGCGCAGGACGCGGTCGTCGCCCGCCGACGGGTTGCCGCGACCGTCCCGGCTGCTGGTCAGGACGTAGAGGGAGCCGTCCGGCCCTTCGGCCACCGTCCGCAGACGGCCGTACTCGTCGTCGAGCAGCGGTTCGAGCTGCCTGGCCCCGTCCGGGCGGAGGTCGAGCCGCCAGAGGGTGGTGCTGCGCAGGCCGGCGAAGAGGAGGTTGCCCCGCCACCGTGGGAAGGTATCGGCCCCCACGAAGGTCGCGCCGGACGGCGCCCAGGTTGTGTCCGCCCCGCTGGTGATCACTGGGGCGTAAAATCGGTGCTCCCCGCGCCGACGCGCACCGGGGGCAGCCGGCGGTGCTGCCCCCGGCCCGAGCCGTCCGCCAGCACGTCGCCGCATCAGGGCCAGCCGTAGTTGTCGCCCGGCGCGATCAGGTTGACCTCGTCGTGCGCGCTCGGCCCGTGCTCGGTCGCGTAGAGCTGGCCGGTCCCCGGCTGCCAGGCGAGCCCCTGCGGGTTGCGGTGGCCGTAGGAGTAGACCGGCGAGCCAGGGAACGGGTTGTCGTCCGGCACGGAGCCGTCGGGGTTGAGCCGGAGGATCTTGCCGGCCAGCGAGTCCCGGTCCTGCGCGAGGGCTGGCGCGGCGGCGTCGCCGGTGGTGACGTAGAGCTTGCCATCGGGGCCGAAGGCGATCCGGCCGCCATTGTGGATCGCGGCGGCGGGGATGTCGTCGAGGATGACGCGCGGCTCGGTCAGCCCCCGCGCCCCGGCGCGATCGGCCAGCGTGTAGCGGACGACGCGGTTCCGCAGGCCGCCGTCGCTCCCGCTGTAGGTGTGGTAGAGGTAGAGGTGGCCATTGCCGGCAAAATCCGGGTCGAGCGCCAGCCCGAGGAGCCCGCCCTCGCCCCGCTCGACCACCTCGGGGATCGTCGCCACCGGCTCGGGTCGCAGCCGCCCCCCCTCGATCACCCGCAGCCGCCCCGGCCGCTCGGTGAAGAAGATGCGGCCGTCGGGCGCGAAGGCCAGGTCCCAGGGCGTATCCAGCCCCTCCGCCACCGTCTCGACCTGGAAGTCCACCGCGGTAGGGGTTGCCGACGTGGCGGCACCCGCCGGTACGGTGGCCGCCGGCCGGGGCGTGGTCATGGCGGTGGTCGCGGTGGCGCTGGGGGTCGCCGTTGGCGGCGTGCCGCCCGGCGCACTTGTCCCTGTCGCGGGGGATGGACTGGCTGCCGTCGTCGCCGTGGGGGTCGCACTTACCCCGGCACTGGTCGCGCCCGCTCCGGCTGGAGAGGTCGCCGCCTGCCCGGTCGCCTCCCCCCCGCCGCAGCCGGTCGCGACCAGGAGGAGCAGCGCCAGCGCGCCGCGTCGCCAGGAGCGACCACTAACGCTGCCCCAATTCGGGTGTCGGTTCACGATGCTGCCCGCCTTCCTGCTCCGCACGGTTCACGCGCATCCCACCCTTTACAACGCCGGAAGACGTCCAGCGTGACCGGGGGCGGGGGGCGTGGGGCGCGTGGCGCAAGGCAGGCAGTGGGCGGTAGTGATGCGTGCGGTATCCCCCCACGCCCCGCTCAACCGGGCGGCAGGTTGATCCGGAACGGCGGCGGGGTGTACTGCCAGCGGTCGACCGCGGCGAAGGATTCCAGCAGCGCCAGGGAGGGCGGCTCGCCGGGGTGATAGTCGGCGCACCAGCGGTAGAAGGGGACGATCGCGAGGCGCGCGGTCGCGAACTCCTCGACCACCAGCCGGCCGACCACGCCGCACTCCTCGACGAAGCCCTGCCGGGCGAACTCGGCGAAGAGCGGCGCGCGGTCGAACGGGACGCGGCGGAAGGTCGGGCGCCAGCCGTCCGCGTCGCCGTCAAGGAGCAGGTAACTCGCGCTGAAGCGGCCGTCGAGCGGCACGCCGACCGGGCCGGGGTTGAGGATGCGCCGGCGCCCGACGCGGCGGTCGGTCGGCAGGTGCGTGTGCGCGACGACGACCGTCTCCTCCTCGACGCCCGCCAGCATCGGCTCGACCGCCGCGTCGGGCAGGTGGTCCGGGTCGGGGTAGATGCCCTCCCAGACGCTGCGCGGCGAGCCGTGGACGACCCGCACCGGCGGCGCGTCCGGGAAGCGTAGGCAGAGGGTGTCCGGCCAGGCGGCGATGGCGGTGTGCCAGCGCCCGGCCAACTGGCGGCGCAGCCACGGTGGCAGTGGGAAGGTCGCGCGGTCGCGCCAGGTCGCCGGGGCGCGCGGCGTGTCATAGTCGAGCAGGTAATGCTCGTGGTTGCCACGGATGACGGCCCAGCCCGCGCGGGTGACGCGCTCCAGCACCGCCGCCGAGAACGGCCCCCAGTTGATCGAGTCGCCCGCCACGACGACATGGTCGACCGCCGGCCGCTGCCGTTCGAGGTCGGCGCAGACCGCCTCCAGCGCGGGCAGGTTGCCGTGGATATCCGCCAGGATCGCCAGCCTGGTCATGCTTTGCACCGTGCCTGAGGGCGCACGGGCGACGCGCGCCCGCCATCGCCCTCAGTACAACGGCACAGGACGGTTGGAGTTTCGTCAGGCGCTTCCTCGGCGCGCGCGCGCCGGGCTGCCGGTCGCGCTCGGGACCGCCCGCCGGGACCGCGCGCGCCGGGCCGCCGGCAACAGCAGGCCGGCCGCCAGGAGCACTACCGCCACCCCAAGCCTCCAGATCAACGCCGGCGGGTCAACGGCGCCGCCGGACAGCGGCGCCGAGATGCCCGCAGGATCGGCTTCCGACGACTGGGCGGCGATGGCGGGCAGCACCGTCAGGGAGCCCGACCAGACGCCGACCACCAGCGGCTCCGCCTTGACCGTCAGGCGCCACTCCCCCTCGCTGGGAAAGGTGACCTCGACGGCGAAGTGGCCGGGCGGCCCGGCCTTACGCCCGTCGATCCGCAGCGATTCGCCGGTCGCGCTATTGCGCGCGCTCAGGTAGGGGCGCACCGGCTTGTCCCCGAAGACGTCGATCGGCCTGCCGTGCGTGCGAACGATGAAGGCCAGCGTCAGCGCCTCGCCGGCGCGCGGCGCGGTTGGCAGCGGCCCCATCTCCACCGTCCCGCCGTCGCCGGCCAGCGCGGCGGCGCCCCCCGACAGGCCGAGCGCCAGCGCCAGCGCGACGGCCGGGGCTACCCGGCGAACGATGACTCCAATCCCGCTCCGCATCACTGCACCTCGCGTCATACGGGGGACAGACCCCATCGGGCCAACCCCCGGGACGATCAGGGCTCGGCGTTGAGGAAGGCAATCAGATCGGCGATCTCGCCATCCGAGAGGCCGAGGGTCGGCATCTTCGTCCCCGGCTTGATCGCCGCCGGGTCGGTCAGCCAGCGCCGCAGGATGGCGGGGTCGTTGCGATAGCTGGTCAGCGACGGCCCGATGGGAACCCGCCCGGAGCCGGCGACCTCGGCGTGCAGGTGGCAGTCGGCGCAGCCCTTGTCGCGAAAAGGGTCGCGCCGCGCTCCGCCGACCCGGTCCGGTCGGCGCCCGACCCGCACGCCGCGAGGCCAACAGCGATCAGCAACAAGCCCGCCGCCAGGCGGGATGCCGCGCTCACGCCCGCGCCACCCGCCGGTCCCGGCGCGTCCAGGCCAGGCCGAGCGCGCCGGCGAAGAGGCCGACGAGCGCGATCACCGACAGCACCGGCCAGAGCCACGCCCCGACCCGCCCGACGAGGGCCGCGTCCGCGCGCGCCGAACCGGGGGCGCCGACCTGGAGCGGGCTCATCCGCGCCGGTTCGCCGAAGGCCGCGATCTCCCAGGTCCAGGTTCCGGCCGAGGGGAGCGTCAGCGTGGCGACATAGTGCCCGACCGCCCCTTCCGCCACGGCGATGGCGGTGACGCGTTCGCCGGTCGCCGCGTTGAGCGCGGTGATGCGCGGGGTCAGCCCGGCCATCGGCTTGTCGCCGTGCTGGCGCACCACGAAGCCGATCGTGAACGCCTCGCCCGCCTCGATGTTCGTCGGGGTCCTGTCGAGCGTCGTCACCGACCAGCCCCCCGCCAGCGCGCCGGCGGGCTGCGCCGCCGCGCAGAGCATGACGAACGCCGCAATGGCCACGGTTCGGGAAATCCTCATCGCGCACCTCCTGCACCGATAATAACCGGCCACCGAGTACCGCTACCCCTACTACACCGCCCAACGCGGGACGGTTCCGGGCACGGTTTCCTCGGGTTTGCGGCGGGCAGGGTGGGAAGGGGGTCAGCGCAGCGAGGCGGCGATCCGCAGGGCCTCGTCTTTGGCGATGTTCGCTTCGAGGCGGTAGGTGACGCCGCCCCGCTCCCAGATCAGCGTGTTGTCGACGCGCGGCTCCGCTCGCTCTGGATGGCGCCGCGCTCGTCGCGGTAGAAGAAGGAGTGCGGCTCGCCGGCGATCCAGTAGCCGCGCGCGCCGTTGACCGTCACCTCTTCGAGCGTGGTTCCCGGCCCGATCCCTTTCATGTAGAAATCCCGGTTGATGGCGCCGCGGAACTGCGTGAGGTAGAGGCCGAGGCCGGTCCCGACCGCGGGCGGCAGGCCCGGGCGCGCCCCGTAGACGAGCGCGACCTGCCCGCCGGGCGGCGAGGGGCTGTAATACACCTCGTCCGGCGTGCCGAGTTCCGGCAGGCCGGGCGTCAGCACCGGGAAGTCCACCCGCCTGCGCGCCTCCTCCAGCGTGACCAGCGCGCCGAAACCGTAGCCGCCGCCGAGCGGCCCGGTGGCGGTGGGTGTGGCGCCGGCGGCGGACGCCGTCGCGCCCGGCGTGCCGCGCGTGGCGTCGGGCGGTCGCCCCCCGGACGCGGTGCCAGTCGGCGGCGCGGCGGTAGGCGACGGGACGGTAGTCGCCGGCGCGGCGGCGGTCGCCGGAAGGGTCGGCGTGGTGTAGACGATGGCGATGCCGGGCAGGCCGAGCCGCTCCCCGATGGCGCCCCGCGCGCCGGGGGAGAGCGCCAGCGCCGCGCAGGCGATCAGGACGACCGCCAGCAGCGCCGGCGCCAGCCGCCGCGGCGCGGGGAAGAGCCCGGCCCAGAAGGGGCGGCGGGCCGGTTGCGCCTCCAGCCGGCGGCGGACCGCGCGCGCCAGGTCGGGCGTCGGCGGGTAGTCCAGCCGCCCCCGCAGGTCGCGCAGCGCCCCTCCAGTTCGGCCTCGGTCGGCTCCCGTCGCGGGCGCGGTGGCCGCTCAGCCATGCGGCGCCCCCTTCCGGTCGGCGGTCTCCACCCTCGGCATCCTCAACCACTGCACCGGCGCGCCCGGCGAGACGGTCGCGCAGCCGGCCGAGCGCGCGCGCGAGGCGCGACTTGACCGTGCCGCGCGCGCAGCCGAGCGCCGCGGCCATCTCCGCCTCGGACAGCTCGAGGAAGTAGCGGTAGGCGATCACCTGGCGGTCGTCCTCGCGCAGTTCCGCCAGCGCCCCGAGCAGTTCCTCCCGCCCCGCCGCCAGCGCGCCCGCCTCCGGCGACGGCTCGACCCCGCCCGCCGCCCCTTCCGCCGCGCGCAGGGCCAGGCGGTCGCGCCGCCCGCTCGCGCGGCGCCGGTTGCGCGCCTCATTCGCGACGATCTGGAGTAGCCAGGGGCGGAAGGGGGCGCCCGGCCGGAAGCGGGGCAGCGCGGCGTGCGCCTTCATGAAGGCGTCCTGGGCGGCGTCCTCCGCGTCGGCGGCCGTCCCGGTGATGACGTAGGCGGTGCGGAAGGCGATCTCCTGATAGTGCCGCACCAGCGTCTCATACGCGCCGACATCGCCCCTACGCGCCCGCTCGACCAGTTCGCCCTCCGCCGGTTGCGCTGGCTGCCCGTCCACGCACCGATCCTCACCTGTACTACACCGCCGGGCGTGTGGCGGTTCCCGTCGCGCGCGGCGGGGGCGCGGTCCACGGCGCTCCGCGAAGGGTGCGCGCCCAACGCCGTGCCGTTGACCAGCCGCGAGGAATCCGAGGGACAGCGTAACGCGTCCCACCCCGCTCGGCAATGGTGGGGCGCGCGACCACGGCGGGCGATGCGTGCGTCGCCGCAAGAGTGGGCTATACGACGAATACAGAGGGCGGGTGGAGCACGCTCCCCATCCGCCCTCGCCTGGCCGCCGTCCCCGGGATCGGCTGAGCGGCCGGCTACCGGATCGCCTTCGTCTTGCGCTTGCGGTCGACGTAGTCGACCAGGATGTACTCGCCGAGGTGTTCGGGCTCGGCGAAGAAGGCGCGGCCGTGGTTGATCTGCGTCACCTGGTTGATGAAGTCGGCCAGGTAGTAGCCGCGCTCCAGCATGAAGGTGTTGATCACGATGTCGTCCTTGGTGCAGCGGACGACCTCCTTGAGGGTCTCCTGGATCGTGCTGTAGGTGGGGGGGTAGTTGAAGAGGACGCGGTTGCCGTCCCAGTGCGCGGTCGGCTCGCCGTCGGTGATCATGATGATCTGCTTGTTGGCGCTCTTGTGCTTGCCGAGGAGCTGCCGCGCCAGCATGAAGCCGTGCTGCATGTTGGTGCCGTACTCGTACTCGTCCCAGACGAGCTGCGGCAGCGCGTCCGGCTTCAGTTCGTGCGCCTGGTAGGAGAAACCGACGACGTAGAGGTTGTCGCGCGGGAACTGCCCGCGGATCAGGCTGTTCAGCGCCAGCGCGACCTTCTTCGCCGCGAAGAAGCAGTTCCGCAGGAGCATCGAGCGGCTCATGTCGACCATCAGCACGGTCGAGGTCTGCGTCAGCAGCTCGGTGCGGTAGACCTCGAAGTCGGCCGGCTGGAGGTGCAGCGGGCTGCCGACCCCCTCGCGCCGCACCGAGTTCATCAGCGTCCCGCGCAGGTCGAGCAGGAAGGGGTCGCCGAACTCGTACTCCTTGGTGTCGTCGGTGCGGTCGCCGCCGGCGCCGCGCCGGTCGGTCTGGTGGTTGCCGACGCGGTCGCGCTTGAGGTGCGAGAAGATGTCGGTGAGGGCCTTCTGGCCGATCTTGCGCATCCCGCGCGGCGTGATCTCGAACTTCTTGCCGCGCTTCTCGACGTAGCCAGCGTCCTCCAGCAGCTTGGTCAACTGCTGCAAGCGGTTGACATCCTCCGCCGACTCGTTGCCCATCAGCTCGCGGACCATCTCGGGGTCGAGGTTTTCCAGCCCGCCGAACTGCGCCTGCCGGAACTGCTGCTCCAGCTCGTCCAGCCCGCGCATCCGCTCCATCACGCGCATCGCCTCCTGCAGGGAGAGCGACTCGTCGCCGCGGAAGGGGTACTGCTCCGACTCGATCGGCATCAGCCGGTTGAGGTTCTGCGCCAGTTGCGCCAGGTCCCAGCGCAGCCGGTCGTCCTGGAGGAGCTGGTCCATCGTCGCCTGCAACTGCTGGCGCTGCTCGGGCGACATGCTGTCGAGGAGCGACTGCATCGCCGACTGCTGGCGCTGCATCTGCTGCATCAACTGATCGAGGCTCTCCGCGCCGGGGAAGAACTCGCCGTGCTTATCCATGAAGGACTGGAAGTCCGGCTCCTGCCCCAGCGCCTTCTGCTCGAGCATCTGGTTGAGGTCGCGGACCATCTCGCGCAGCCGGTCGAGATCCTGCGGCGTCATGTTCTGCAGGCCCTGCTGCATCCCCTGGAAGTAGGACTGCATCACCTGCTGCTGGAGCATCGCCAGCAGTTCCTGGAACTGCTCGCGCGCGCCGGGGTCCATGAAATCGTATTCCTGCAACTGCTGGATCTGCCCGGCGGCATCCTGCGGCAACTGGTCGAGGAATTGCTCCTTGCGCCGCGCCCGCTCCTCCAGCATCTTGTGCAACTGTTCGAGCGTCTCGGGGTCGAGGTCGCCCGGCTCGCCGCCCTCGCCCTGCTGCCCCTGCTGCTGCCCGCCCGACTGCTGGCCGGACTGCCCTTGCTGCCCGCGCTGCCCCTGTTGCCCCCGCTGGCCGCGCTGCCCCTGTTGCGACTGTTGCCCCTGCTGGCCCGCCTGCCCCTGCTGACCTTCGGAGCCCTCCGACCCGTCGGCGTCGGCGCCTTCCTGACCCTGTTCGCCAGGCTGCTGCCCCTCGGCCCGCTGCCGGGCCTCCTCCAGCCGCTGGCGCGAGTCCTCACGGCGTTGCTCGATGCCGTACCGCTCCCGATCCTTGATGTCCTCCAGCTTGCGCGCGAGGTCGTCCATGATCGAGTTCATGTTGTGCTGGTTGAGCTGCTGGCGGCGCTGCTCCTTCAGCCGCTCCATCAGTTGCTGCAACCCCGGCATCCGGCCGTCCATCCGGCCCTGGTCGCCGTTGCGCATCATCCGCTGGAGGGCGCGCGCCAGGTCGCCGTCCGCGATCAGCTCGTCGGACAGCGCCTCCATCAGCTCGTCGGCGTCGAACGGGAAGAGCTGCTGCGTGCCGTCCCAGCGCCCGTAGATGTAGTGGTAGACCATGCGTATCCCCTTTTCTGGGTCGAACGTCGAACGTCTGAACGTCCAAAGTCCACAGAGCCTCGTCAGAAGAACGATCGAGAATTGTTCTTCCCTTATCAAGCGAGAGACGTCTGGACGTTTGACGTTCTTTGACGTTCGACCCGTTTTCGTTCCCTACCGCCGGTACCGCGTGCCGCCGGCGCTGCGGTCCTTGTTCAGCTTGCGGTTGAGGTGCAGCCCTTCCAGGACGAACTCGACGCCGGAGGCGACGACGGCGGGGTTGCCCTGCGCGCCGATCTTCTCCAGCGCCGCCTTCAGCTCCTTGCTCTGCATCGCCTGCTTGACGTAGTCCATCGAGGGCTGCAGGGGCGAGCTCTCCATCTTGCGCCCGGTGTCGAAGGCGCGGACGGTCTCGTCGAACTCATTGACGCTGAAGTAGCGCCCGAAGACGTTGGCGACCGCGTGCTGGATCAGCTTGTCGACGACCTTGCCCTCGTTGCTGTCGCCGACCGACTCCAGCTCGATCTTGCCCATCGTCGAGGCGACCAGCGCGGGCAGATCGCTGATCCGCGGCGCGGCCTCCCGCTCGTTCAGGCGGATCGCCCGCTTCAGCGCGCTGGCGACCAGGTTCTCGTAGTTGGCGATCGACATCCGCACGCTGACGCCCGATCGCTGGCTGACGTCGCTGCTCTTGCGCGCCAGGTGGGTGATCTCGGCGACGATCTCCTTCATGAAGCGCGGCACGGCGACGTTGTAGCCGTTGGAGTCGAACGACGCGCTCTCCTGCTCGACGATGTCGATTTCCTGCTCGATCGTCCGCGGGTAGTGGGTGCGGATCTGGGAGCCGTAGCGGTCCTTGAGCGGCGTGATGATCCGCCCGCGGTTGGTGTAGTCCTCCGGGTTGGCCGAGGCGACGACGTAGATGTCGAGCGGCAGGCGGATCTTGTAGCCGCGGATCTGGACGTCGCGCTCCTCCATGATGTTGAGGAGGCCGACCTGGATCCGCTCGGCGAGGTCGGGCAGCTCGTTGAGGCAGAAGATGCCGCGGTTGGTGCGCGGCAGCAGCCCGTAGTGCAGCGTCAATTCGTCCGAGAGGTAGCGCCCCTCGGCGACCTTGATCGGGTCGACCTCGCCGATCAGGTCGGCGATCGTCGTGTCGGGGGTCGCCAGCTTCTCGCCGTAGCGGCGGTCGCGCGGCAGCCAGGCGATCTCGGTGGCGTCGCCGTGCTCGGCCACGCGGTCGCGCCCGAGCTTGGAGATCGGGTCGAAGGGATCGTCGTTGATCTCGGAGCCGGCGATGGTCGGCGTCACCTCGTCGAGCAGGTTGATCAGGCTGCGCGCGATCCGCGTCTTGGCCTGGCCGCGCTCGCCGAGGAAGATGATGTCCTGCCCGGCGAGGATGGCGTTCTCGATCTGCGGCAGGACGGTGTCCTCGTAGCCGTAGACGCCGGGGAACGGGTTCTCGCCGTCGCGGATCTTCTGGATCAGGTTCTTCCGCAGCTCCTCGCGGACCGGCAGGACCTTGTAGCCGCTGGCGCGCAGTTCGCCGATGGTGCGCGCCTGCGTCGGTACCGTCGTCGTCATGAATCCGTCGCTCCTTACACTGTCGCACAGTCGATGGGGGTGGGTACGGGTGGCCGGCGGTCGGGCGGGCGTGGCGCATTGTGGTTCACGCGGTCGATCGGGGTGGGGCACTACCCGGTTGCTGAATAGCCGTCCGCCCGGCATCGCGCGGCAGCGGCTGGCGGGTGGCGCGAGGTGAAGCGGCGATTCGCGGGCGGCGGCGCCCGAGACGGAGTGGCGGTGACTGCAAGCGGGACCCTCTCGGTCGGCCGCGAAGCAGTCGGTCACGTTGCAACCATATATACCGCGCGCACCGGCGGCGTCAACCCCGGCGCGCGATCAGTATACCAGCCGACAGGAAAGCGCAACCACTAGCCAATCGGGTAGGCGCGGGGCGCGAGGTGAAGGGCGGATGGCCGAGGGCAGAAGGCAGGGGGCGGAAAGCGGGGGCCGCCGGTTGAAACCGGCGCCTCACGGGCGCCGCGGCGCCGCGAAGTCCGCCGTCGCGGACTGGGACCGTCGCCGCGCCCCAGCTTCCAAGGTTGCTTGTTGCTTGGCTCGTCCCCAGTCCGCGACGGCGGGTTCATGCCCCGCAGGGTGCTTTGTAGCCGTTAGGCCCGCGAGACGCTGGTTTCAACCGGCGGCCCCCCGCTTTCCGCCCCTCGTCACACCGTGAAGCGCCCCCCCTCGTAGCAGCGCCGGCCGTCGGCGTAGACCTCGCCGCCGGCGCGCAGGTCGCAGACCATGTCCCAGTGGATCGCCGACTCGTTCGTGCCGCCGCTGTCGGGGTAGGAGCGGCCGAGCGCCAGGTGCGTCGTCCCGCCGATCTTCTCGTCGAAGAGGGTGTTCTTGGTGAAGCGCGCGATGCCGTAGTTGAGGCCGAACGCGACCTCGCCGAGGCGGCGGGCGCCGGGGTCGAGGTCGAGCATCGCGCGCAGGTAGTCCTCGCCCCGCGCGGCGGTCGCCTCGACCACCCGGCCGTCGCGGAAGGTCAGGCGCACGTCCTCCACCTCGCGGCCGTTGTGGATCGCCGGGTAGGTGAAGCGGACGGTCCCGTTGGCCGAATCCTCGTGCGGACCGGTGAAGACCTCGCCGCTGGGGAAGTTGCGCGCCCCGCTGGAGTTGATCCAGGTCCGCCCGCCGACCCGGTAGGTGAGGTCGGTGTCCGGCGCGACGATGCGGATCTCGTCGTGCCGCGAGAGGAAGGCGATGATCCGGGCCTGCTCGGCGTGGACCGCGCGCCAGGCTGCGGCGGGGTCGGCGCGGTCCAGCAGCATCGCGCCGAAGACGAAGTCCTCGTAGTCGGCCAGGGACTGGCCGGCGTCCTGCGCGTGCGCCTGGGTGGGGAAGAGGGTGCCGCACCAGCGCAGCGCGCCGCTCGCCGCGCGCGCCATCTGGCGTCCGCCGATCGGCGCGGCGGCCTGCTGGAGGATCGCGGCGCGGCGCGGGTCGGCGCCGCTCAAGGCGCGGGTGTTCTCGGCGGCCCGGATGCGCAAGAGCGCGTCGAAGTACTCGATCGCGTGCCGCTCGGTCTCCGGCAGGAAGGCCAGTTGCTCGTCGCTCGCCTCGCGCAGCTTGATCTCGTCCAGCCCCGCCAGCTCCATCCGCACCTCGGGGTGCGCGCCGGCGCGCAGCGCCTCGGCGTAGACCTCCCGCACGAGCGGCGCGGCGAGGAACGGGGCGCGGATCAGCAGCTTGTCGCCGTGCTTGAGCGACAGCGAGTACCGGATGAGCACCTCGGCCATCTTCCGGTGACGGGGATCGGCCATCCTCTGCCTCCTTGCATCTGCCCAGCTTCCGTGTCGATCGCCGCCGACGGGGCCGCCGGCGGGACCGCCGGTTGAAACCGGCGCCTCATGGGCGCTCCGCGCCACGAAGGCCGCCTGCGCGGCCTGGAGCGGCGCCGCGTCGGTGCCCGCGATCCCCCGCCGGGTACTTTGTTGCCGTCAGTCCCGCGAGACGCCAGTTTCAACCGGCGGCTTCCCCACGGCCGCCTCCCCTCGCTGGTACGCCGCCAGTGCCGCCCGCACGTCATCCACCGCGCGCACACCGCGCGCCGCCAGGCCGGCCAGGAACGCCGCCCGCCGCTCGCGCTCCGCGATAAAGGCGTCGGCGGACAGCCCGGCGCGACGCAGCAGGCCGACGGGCGGCGGGCCGGCGGCGTGGACGATCGTGCCCTGGCCGGCGTCCCACCAGGCCAGCGGGACCGGATCGAGCCGGTCGCCCGCGCCATCGCGGCGGAACAGGGAAAGCGTGTCGAGGCGGCGGCGCGGGCGGCGGTCGAGGTAATCGACCGCCAGGGTCAGGATGAGGTCGACGCGCGCGATGGCGCGGCGCGGCACGCGGAGCGGGTAGCCCTCCAGGGCGCCGACGACCTCCTCCGGGCTGTCGGCGTGCATCGTCACGCCGAGCCCGTAACCCTCCGCGACAGCCGCGAAGAGCCGCGCTACCTGGCGGCCCCAGAGGTAGACCGGCAGGTGCGCGCTGATCTCGTTGCAGAGGAGGTAGCTGCGGCGCGGGTCGGCCTCGCCGAGGAAGGCGAAGGTCTCGTTCCAGCCGCGCAGGTACAGGCGGTTGGTGTCGGGCGGGAGGAAGTCGGCCAGCGCCGTTAGCGTCGTCGTCTTGCCCGCGCCGGGCGGCCCGGCGGCGACGATGATCGAGGCGTGGCGTTCGAGTAGCAGCCAAAGGGTCGCGGCGACCGGCGCGTCGAAGTTGCCCGCCGCGAGCAGTTCGACGACCGACAGCGGATCAGGCGGATTCCAGCCGTAGCCCCACCAGCCGTACGGCTCGGCGGGGACACGCCGGTCGAGATCGCCCCACATCAGCAGCACCCCGTCATCCCGGCACATTACAGCGGCGCCAACCGCCGGCACCCCAACCATGCTACTGCATCGGGCCGTGGCGGGCCAGCGCGCCACTCTGCCGTCCAGGGCGCGACCCCCCCGCCCCCCTCTGGGGGAGCAGGCGCGGTCGCTCCCCCCGGCGGGGGGAGCGCCGCCGGCGGATACAGCTTCGGGAGGGCATGCGCCCTGTCCCGCCAGCCGGGGGGCGGCTTATCTGACGCCAGCCGCCGGCTCGGCCAGCGGCAGCAGCGCGTCGAGCGGGAGGGCGCGCAGCTCCTCGCGCAGGCGCAGGACCGCCTTGTCCTTCTCCTTGGCCTCCAGCATGATGTCGAACGGCAGGGCGCGCACCGCGGCGAGGTAGCGGCCGAACTCGACCGGATCGATGTAATCGGCGTGCTGGCCGACCAGCGGCGGGGCCTCCGACACGACCCGCTCGCCGGTCTTGCGGTCCTTGCGCTCGATCTGGCGCCGCTCGCGGCGCTGCGTGCTGTAGTGGATCTTCGGCCGCTGCCCGGCGGGCCAGGTCGCCACCGCCAGGCGCGTCGCCTCGTCCGCGGGGATCCCCTCGGGGTCGTTGGCGGCGTGGTGCAGCCAGTCCCAGACGACCGGGATGCCGGTGCGCTCGTGGATCCAGAGGACATCGGGCAGCGAGTAGTGGGTCTCGTCGTTCTCCAGCACCAGCCGAGCGCGGATGTGCGCGGGCAGCGCCGGATAGCGCTCCGCGAAGCGGGCCATCGCCGCCGCCTTGTCGCCGTAGACGCCGCCGACGTGGGTGATCACCTTCGCCTCGGGCGGCAGCCCCATCGCGTCGAGCAGCGCCGTGTGGTACTCGAAGTCGCGCAGCGACGCCTCGTAGATCGCCGGATCGACCGCGTTGAGCAGCGTGTACTGGCCTGGGTGGGTGCTGAGGCGCAGGCCGTAGCGCCGGGCGCGCGCCCCCAACTCCGCCAGCTCATCCCGGCACTCCTCGATCTGGTTCCAGAACTGCGGCATCGCCGGGTGCGTGATGTACGGCGCGACCCCCGAGGAGATGCGGTACATGCGGATGTCGACCTCGTCGAGGTAGTCGAAGATGTCGCGCAGGTAGCCGATGCTGACGCGCAGGTGCGGGTTGTTCTGCCAGCGCCGCGCATCGTGCGCCTTCAGGCCCGGCCGCCCCAGCACCACACAGGCGAACCCGAGCCGCCGCCCCGCCAGCAGATCGATGCCGCGCACGGCCCCCCGCTCCACCACCTGTCCCACCATACCGGAATACCAGCCTTCCACTCGCGCCCCCGGCGGCCGGACGCCGCCCGTCGGGGCCACCACACCCCGCGCGGACGCGGGGCCATGCCCGAATAACCGCAGAAGTTGTGCCTTGAAACAACGAAGGTTAAGAAGGTTGACACACCATATACAACGAACGGCGCGGGAGCTTTCTTCCCGCGCCGTGGAGGGTTTCTAACCTGATTGAGGGGGTAGCGGGAAACCGAGGGGAAGGGCCGCCGGTTGAAACCGGCGGCCACCCCGCCGAGCACCAGCCCCTGCCTTGCGGGGCAACCCTCTCCAGCCCTTACCGCGCGAGGCCCACCGCCGGCCGCGGCGGCTCGCCGTAGCGCCAGACGAAGTAGTGGAAGCCGACGTTGCCGGCCTCGACCTGCCAGCCGGGCGCGTTGCCCGGCACGAAGGTGAGGATGCGGCGCTCGAAGGCTTGCACCAGCACCCAGGTGTCGACGCCGTTGATCAGCGTCCGCGTCCAGTACGGCTCGGTCAGCGGCAAGCCCACGGCGTAGACCCAGTCGACCGGCTGCGCCACCAGCCAGCGCTCGAAGACGTCGGCGATGTTATGGCCCGGCCCGTCGTGGTGGCCGCCGTACTGCACGGTCCCCGCGAGTCGCGGCTCGTCACCAATTGCGCCGGTGGCGTCGATCGTCGCCGTCACCGCCTGCCCCGTGCGCGGCGGGGCGGCATTCGCGCCCGGCGCCAGCGAGGCGACGCCGACCAGCGAGGCGTAGGTCGCGGCGGTGGGATTGCGGTCGGCCGGGTCGCCGGCCAGCGTGACGTCGGCGGGCTGGGCCGGCTGGAAGGCGCCGTTGCCGACCTGGAACTCCCCGGCGATCATCTCGCGGACCAGCAGGCCGTTGGTGATGAACCAGGGGTCGGCGCGGTTGCCGGCGGGATCGTTGATCTCCATCCGGCTCTTGTCGAAGTAGTAGACGGTGCGGGCGTCGCTGGCCGCCTCGGCGTACTCCTCCTGGCGCGTGTCCAGCACCTCCGGCCCCCAGGTCCAGGTGCGGGCGACCGCGCCGCGGTAGACGTCGTAGTCCGCCGCCTGCCAGCGCGCCGCTGCCGACGGGTCGAGGGCGGCCACGTCGGGCGGCAGCTCCACCACCGGGGCGCGGGGCGTCGGGGTCGGCGTGGCGGTCGGCGGCGCCGTCGGGGTGGGCGGCGGGGTAGGTGTCGGCGGGGCCGGCTTCGGCGGGGTGGGGGTCGCGGGAACCGCCGTCGGCGGGACCGGCGTCAGCGGGATGGGCGTCGGTGAGGCGGTCGGCGCGGGGACGGCGACCCGGCTCGCCTCGCCCTTCGTCGTGAAGTTCCAGGCGCGGGTGAAGGGGGCGCCGTCGAGCGTCCCCTCGATCGTGACCGTGTAGGTCGCGCCGGGGAGCAGCGGCTTGTTGGCCGAGACGATGAAGGTGTTCCTGGTGATGAAGCCGTCGCCGACCTTGGTGAAGGTCGGGACCGACTGCCCGGCCTGGGTGATCCGGCCGGCGGTGAACGCGACCTGCCCGGCGCCGTGGTACTTGAGCGTCACCGGATAGCCGACCGGATAGGTCGCGCCGGGGAAGGGGTTGGGGGCCTCGCCGTCGAAGCGCAGGCCGATGTCGGTCGCGTCGGGCGCGGGCCAGGGCGTCCAGGCCGGCTCGAGGACCGAACGGTAGGTGACCGTGCCGAGGTCGATCACCTCGATCTTCGCCTTGCCGGCGCCGTCGTTGACCGCGCCGAAGCCGATGTCGGTGTAGCGTGGGTCGAGCAGCGTCAGGCGGTGGTTGACCGTGGCGATGAACCAGTCGACACTGACGATCATGCTGCCGGAGATGCCGACGTTCTCGTTGATCGAGCCGCTGTAGCCCTGGGCCTTGGCCCGCGCGGCGAAGTCGGCCCCGGTGAAGCCCGGCTTGCCGGGGTCCTCGTAGTGCAGCCCCATCCCGGACAGGGCGGGGTCGCCGAAGTTGAGCCGGTAGTAGTTGGCGTGGGCGGACGCGGCGCGGTCGAGCGCGGGGTGGCGGTTCAGCGGCGGCACGCCGATCGCGGCGCGGGCCTGGTTGATCCGGGCCAGCGCCTCGGTGATCTCGTCGGCGGCGCTGGCGGCGGGGGTGGTCGGCGCGGCGGGGAAGAGGGTCATGAGGAGCGCGAGAGAGAGGATCACGGTCAACGCACGCAAGCCGCGGGCGTTCCTGCGGCCGGGTGGCGAGCCCTGGCACAGACACATACGCTCGTACTCCCTTCCGGGGCGACCGCTGGCTGGTCGTCCGCCCCACTGGTAGACGTGGCGATCCCTGATTGTCACCGCCGATCTCGGCATCCAACGCGCGTCGCGGCGTAGCATACCACGAGACGCGGCAGATTGCACAACCCTGCGCCCGGAGTAACAGTCCGGGGTGGCCCCGCCCTCACCCACCCCCCAGCCCCCTCCCTCTCCCAATGCTGGGAGAGGGAGGGGGAGTAGCGGCCGATGGGTCGGACTGAGGCGGGGCGGGGCTGCGGTGTCCGGGCGCGACACGGCGCGGGGGAAATGGGGGGATTTGGGGGTCATTTGGACTATCCTCCCGACCCAGCGACGGGGCCGTTTTCCCTGCCATGACGCCGCAATCGCGCCGGTCTGGGACGGTTCGTTTCGCGAAAACGCCGTTCTCGCGGCCGGGCGGGTCCGCGCGGGGGGCGGGGTGTGCGCGCCCGGATACCGATCGGACCCGGCGGCGGGGGCGGGCGGTGCCAGAGGGCGGGGGGGAGGCGGATGGGGGGCGGAGGCCGCGCGACCGGGTGGGCGGCTCGCTGGTGTCCGGCCAGCCGGGTCCCGGTGCTGAACCATTGCCCCCACTCCGATGAAAAAGCGCCAGGCATCCGCCGCCGGCGTGCGGACGCCCCTTCCCCGGCGCTCCCAACGATGGGGAGAGTAGGACGGCGACAGCGTCCCAGGCGTGCCTGAGAGCAGACGGCCGGCCGCGGCCCTGCCCTGCCAGCGTTGGGGGCCGGGGGTCGCGCCCCGTTTGCGCGCGCCGCCCGCGCCACCTATCATTGCGCCATTCGTTGTGGAAGTGTGTCGGCGGCGCGGGACTGTCCGCGGGCCGGTTGAGCAGAGGAGCCGCGAGTGAAGCGCGCATTGATCACCGGCATTACCGGGCAGGATGGGTCCTATCTGGCCGAGTTCCTGCTCGGCCAGGGCTACGAGGTCGTCGGGATGGTCCGCCGCTCCTCGACGCTCAACTTCGAGCGCATCGCCCACATCCAGGACCGCCTCACGCTCGTCTCGGGCGACCTGACCGACGAGGGCTCGCTGATCAACATCCTGCGCCAGCACCGCCCCGCCGAGGTCTACAACCTGGCCGCACAGAGCTTCGTCCCCGCCTCCTGGGGGCAGCCGGTCCTCACGGGCGACGTGACCGGCCTCGGGGTCACCCGGATGCTCGACGCGATCCGGCTGGTCGATCCGGCGATCCGCTTCTACCAGGCGTCGTCGAGCGAGATGTTCGGCAAGGTGGTCGAGACGCCGCAGCGTGAGACCACGCCCTTCTACCCGCGCTCGCCCTACGGCGTCGCGAAGGTCTACGGCCACTGGGCGACGGTCAACTACCGCGAGAGCTACAACATGTTCGCCTGCTCCGGGATACTGTTCAATCACGAGAGCCCCCGTCGAGGGCTGGAGTTCGTCACCCGCAAGATCGCGCGCGGTGCGGCGCGGATCAAGCTCGGGCTGGACCGGGAGTTGCGCGTGGGCGATCTCGACCCGCAGCGCGATTGGGGCTACGCAGGCGATTACGTCAGGGCGATGTGGCTGATGCTCCAGCAGGACCAGCCCGATGACTATGTGGTGGCGACTGGGCGGACGCACACCATCCGCCACCTCTGCGAGGTGGCGTTCGGCCACGTCGACCTCAACTGGCAGGATTATGTCGTGCAAGACGAGCGCTTCATGCGCCCCGCCGAGGTCGATCTGCTGGTCGGCGACGCGACGAAGGCACGGACGGTGCTCGGCTGGCAGCCCGAGACCTCGTTCGAGGAGTTGGTGGCGCTGATGGTCGACGCGGAGCTGACCCTACACCAGTCGCCAGGCCGCGCCTACGGCTCGATCGAGGGCGTGCGTCACTTCTAGCGGAGCGAGGGCGCAAGGCAGATGGGGTGTGCGTAGGGGTGCATGGCATACGCCCCGCACCTCCTCACGACCTCCTGTACACGTATTGCTCGTGCCCTTAGCAGCCGCGTATGATGGCGCGACTGAGCGGACGGTCGCGGGCGACCACTGCTTGGTTCGGGCATTCCAACGCGTGGATGTGGTGGATTGTATGTCAGCACGGCACGAGCGGATCGGGCCGACTTACGAGTGACGGCAGAGAGAGTTCCGCGTTCGAGCTGACAGGCAGTGCGCATACGCGCTCGACGAACGATGCATGGCCACGGGCGTGCAAATGCCCTTGTCCGCGCTCGACGCCGTCAGCTAACGTTTGGCTTGCGCATCCCGATGGGCGCTGACAAGCAGAAGGAATCGCGATCGTGCGCTGGATAGAGGTGCTCTTCATTATCAGCGGCATTGCTATTCTCGTGGGTGCGATTCCGTTGGCGGTGACATTGGTGCGACCGTTCCGCTCCCCCCGCGCTCAACGATGGTTTCCCCTACCGTGGGAGAATGAGCGCTATCTCCCGCGGCAGAGGCGGCGGAAGCAAGGGTTCTACGTCGGTGGCGCGCTCATCATGGGCTTGGGCACGCTGTTGCGTGGATTGCTCGGGGTGTTCGGCTACCAGAGCGGCTTTGCGGTCTGGCTCCATGCATCGACGGCTATGCTTGCCGCAACACTTATGCTCGCGACGCTCCTCATCCGGCCACAAGCGCGTTGAGGCCGCTGGGTGGCGCGTGCAGACTATGCTTGCTGCCGCCGCTCTAAAACCGTGCCTACTGTGGCCCTCGCCACACGAGTACTATGTGCAAAGGGGGCGCTGACGAGGCGTGTGCGCCCCTACGTCTCCCCGCCAAATCGCCCCTCGCCCTTCGGCCCTCCGCCCTCTGCCCACGACCCGCGCCCCGCGCCACTCGCCTACGCCGGCTGTGGCTGGGCCGTCCGGGGCCGGCCGTCCCCTTCGCGCAGGCGCAGGCCGCGCAGCGTCTGGGCGTTGAGCGCGACGATGATCGTGCTCAGCGACATCAGCAGCGCGCCGACCCAGGCCGGCAGCACGACGCCGAAGGGGGCCAGCACGCCCGCCGCCAGGGGCAGCGCGATCGCGTTGTAGCCGACCGCCCAGGAGAGGTTCTGCACCATCTTGCGGTAGCTCGCGCGGCTCAGCGCGATGATGCCGGCCACGTCGCGCGGGTCGTCGCGCACCAGCACGATCCCCGCCGAGGCCCGCGCCACGTCGGTCCCCGCGCCGATCGCGATCCCCACGTCCGCCTGCGCCAGCGCGGGCGCGTCGTTGACGCCGTCGCCGACCATCGCCACCCGCGCGCCGCGCGCCTGGAGTTCCTTGATCTTCGCGCTCTTGTGCTCCGGCAGCACCTGCGCGAAGTGCTCCTCGATGCCGAGTTCCGCCGCCACCCAGCGCGCCACGTCCTCGGAGTCGCCGGTCAGCATCGCGACGCGGACGCCCTGCCGCCGCAGCGTCGCGACCGCCTCGCGGCTCTCCGGGCGAATCACGTCGGCGAGCGCGAACGCCGCCAGGGGCCGGTCTCCCTCGATCAGGTAGACGACGGTCTGGCCGCGCTCGCCCCAGACCCGCGCGCGCTCGCGGAGCGCATCCGGCAGTGCGATCCCCCCCTGTTCGAGCAGGCGCGGGCCGCCCACTTGCAGGGTCCGCCCACCCACGGTCGCCCCCACGCCGCGCCCCGGCAGGGCCTCGAACGCGGCGGCCGGCGGGATCGCCGCCCCGCGCTCGCGTGCCGCGGCCACGATGGCGCGCGCCAGCGGGTGCTCGCTGTCACCCTCGACCGCGGCGGCCAGCGCCAGCGCCTCCCGCGCGTCGATCCCCTCGGCGGTCGCCAGGTCCACCAGGCCCTGGGCGCCGCGCGTCAGCGTGCCGGTCTTGTCGAAGACGACCACGTTCAGCCCTCGCGCCTGCTCCAGCGCCAGCCGGTCGCGGACCAGGATGCCGTTGCGGGCGGAGAGGGTGGTGGAGATGGCGATTACCAGCGGGATCGCGAGCCCCAGCGCGTGGGGGCAGGCCACCACGAGAGTCGTCACGACGCGCTCCAGGGTGTAGCTGTCGAAGCCGCGCGCGAGGGTCCAGCCGACCAGCGCCAGCGCCGCCGCGCCGATCGCGACGAGCGTCAGCCAGTAGGCGGCGCGATCGGCCAGCGCCTGCGCCCGCGTCCGGCTCGTCTGCGCCTCCGCGACCAGCCGCATGATCCCGGCGAGGGCCGTCGCGTCGCCGGTCTTGGTGACGCGCGCGCGCAGGCTGCCGCTGCCGTTGACCGTGCCGGCGACCACCTCGTCGCCCGGCGCCTTGTCCACCGGCCGCGACTCGCCGGTGATCATGCTCTCGTCCACCTGGCTGCGGCCCTCCTCGACCGCGCCATCCGCGGGCACCCGCGCGCCGGGGCGCACCAGCACCAGGTCGCCGGGCCGCAGGTCGGCCACCGCCACCCGCTCGACGCCGCCGGCCACGATCCGCTCGGCGGTGTCCGGCAGGAGCTTCGCCAGCTCGGCGAGCGCGCTCTGGGCGCTGCCGACCGCGCGCATCTCGAGCCAGTGGCCCAGGAGCATGATCGTCACCAGGGTCGCCAGCTCCCAGTAGAAGGGCATGCCCGCGACGATCCCGAAGGTGACCGCCAGGCTGTAACCGTAGGCGGCGGTGATCGCCAGCGTCACCAGCGTCATCATCCCCGGCCGCCGGGCGCGCAGTTCGGCGACGGCGCCGGTGAGGAAGACCCAGCCGCCGTACCAGTAGATGATGCTCGCCAGGGCCGGCGCCAGCCAGCGCGAGCCGGGGAAGGCGGGCGCCGCGTAGCCCAGGAGCATTTGCAGGTGCTCCGCGTAGAGCAGCACTGGGATCGTGAGGATGAGGGAGATCCAGAAGGGGCGCGCGAACATCGCCGCGCTGTGCCCCGCGTGTCCGCCGCCGTGCGCGCCGTGGCCGGCGTGATCGTCGCCGGCCCCCTGCGCGTGCTCGGCGTGGGCCATCGCCTGGTGGTCGTGGACCGCGGCGGCGCCCAACTCCTCCTGGGCGTGCTCCGCGGCGGCGCGGCTGCGGGGTGCGGCGTCCGGCGCGTGGTGTTCCGTGTGCCGTGTGTGAGTGTGGTCGTTCATGGTGTGCCTCCGTGACGGGTGCGACCGGGATCGCGCCCGCGGCAAGGGGAAAAGGAGATCGATCGCGTCGGGCGGGGCGAGCCGCCCCCCGTCGCCGCGCTATCGCTCGTTAGCGCCGCCGCCCCAGGTGCGCCCGCCGTCGTCGCTCCGGTACACCAGCCCGCGCCCGTTCCGCACGACGATCGCCAGCACGCGCCCCGGCCGCGCCGGGCTGGCCGCCACGGCGACCGCGTTCTCGCCGGGGAACGGGAGCTTGTCCCAGGTCGCGCCGCCGTCCGCACTCCGGTACAGGCCGCTGCCCGTGCCGGCGTAGACCGTCGCGAGGGCGGCCGGATCGAGCGCCAGGGCGTAGACGCCGTCGGACCCCGGCTGAGCCGGCGTGCGTTGCCAGGTCCGCCCGCCGTCCGCGCTGCGCAGCAGGCCCGCGCGCCCACTGCCGAGATAGAGCGTCTCGGGACGCCCGCCGGCGCTGACCAGCGCCGTCACATCGCCCGGCGCATCCCCGCCGGACCGCTGCCAGGTCCGGCCGCCGTCGGCACTCGTCAGCAGCCCGTGGCTGACGACGAACGCATAAAGCCGGTCCGGGTCATCGGGGCTGACCGCGAACGCGTGGATGTCGGTGCCCGGCAGATCGTGCGCGACCGGCTGCCAGGTCGCGCCGCCATCCGCGCTGACCCTGAACAGGTCGTGCCCGGCGGCGTAGAGCCGGCGCGGGCTACTCCGCGGCTGCGCCAGGGCCATCGCGTCGAACCCGTCGCGCTCGACCAGGGGCGCCCAGGCGCCGCCGCCGTCGGTGCTGCGCAGCACCCCCCGGTGATGCCCGAAGAGGACGACGTCCGGATTGTCCGGGCTGAACAGCAGCGCGTGGAAATCGCCGGTCTGGAGTACCGCGAGGGCGCCCGCCGGCGTCCGCCTAACGTCCGCGAGCAGCACCCCGGCGGCGATCGCGACCAGCCCGGCGAGGGCCGCGAGGACCAGCCGGCGCCGCCAGCCGCTTCGACGCGCCGCCTGGGACCGGCCCCCGCGGGTGCGGCCGGCGCGGGCCGGTCGTGCTATGGTTTCGTGCGCCATTGAACAGACTCCTCAGTCAGAGATTGGCCGCCCGGCCCGCGGGGTCGATCCCCGGCTGACCCCGCGGATCGCTTCGGCCACCCGCTCCGGGTGCGACAACGGCAGATCGTGCCCGGCGTCCGGCGCCACCAGCAGCCGCGCCCGCGGCAAGTCGCGGACGAGATCCCGCACGGTCTCTACCGGCGCCGTATCGTCGCGCGCCCCGTGGACGAAGACGAGCAGCCGCCCGGCGGCTGCTCGGCGCACGCGGGCGAACGTCGTGCCGAAGATGACGTTATCCAGCGTGCCGGACAGCGAGCGCCAGCTATGCAGCACGCCATCGCGCGCCACCTCGGGCGGGAAGGCCGGCGCGAGGCGCGGCGCCAGCAGCCGCCAGAGCGGACGGACCCGGCACATCGCCGCGCAGGTCGCCCGGGCCAGCGGGCGCGAGGTCAGCGTCAGGCGGTGCAGGAGCGACAGGCGGGCCAGCCGCAGCCGCGCCTGCCGCGCATCGCGGTACATCGGCAGGCCGACCAAGACGGCCCCGACGAACGCCGGCCGGCGCGCGGCCCATTCGAGCGCCAGGATCGCGCCCAGGGAGTGGCCGACCACGACGAACGGCGCGCCGGCGAGGCCCGCCGCCGCCCGCCACGCCTCCAGCGCGGCGAGGTGCTCGTCAACGGTGTAGGAGACGTCGGGCCAGGGCGAGCGCCCGAAGCCGAGCAGATCGACGAGGTAGAGCGGCGATCTGCTGTCACCTGATTGCTCCGCCACGCGATACCAGTACCGGCCGGAGGCCGCCAGGCCGTGCAGCAAGACCACGGGCGGCCCGCCGGCACCGGCGGGGCCGCGCCGCTCGGCGAAGAGCGGCGGGTGGTCGGTGGGCGTCGCGCGCTTCATCGGTCACCGGTCCTCCCGCTCGTCCCCGCTGTCGCCCGCCTACGGCCACGCCCGCTCGTCGCCCGCGAGGAGCCGGCGCCGCTCGGCGTACTCCTCGGCGCCGATCTCCCCACGGGCGTACCGCTCGCGCAGCGTCGCCAGCGCGCCGTCCTCGACAACCCCGTGCGCCCCGGCCGGCACGCGCGCGCCACGCCCGCCGCCGCGCACGAGATAGAGGATCGCCGCGCCGATGGCCCCCCAGAACGCGGCCATGGCCCCCATCCCGAGGAACCCCATCCCCCACCCCACGCCGTTGATACATTCGCCCATCATGCCCATCATCGCTGTCTCCTCCCGTGACCCATTCGACCGCGAACACCGTTCCCACGAGCGAGGTTCCGAGCGCCGGCCCGGCCCGCCGGGCCGGCGCTCCCCCGCACCAACGTTACTGGCCCGGATACCACTGCGCGCGCCACTGCCGCATCTGGTCGATCTCGCGCTGCTGCTCGGCGGCGATCCGCCCCGCCAGGTCCTTGATCTCCTGGCGCTTGGCCTTCGTCTGGGCCTCGCGCGCCATCTCGATCGCGCTCTGGTGGTGCGGGATCATCGCGTCGATGAACGCCTTGTCGAAGGGCTGCATGTTCGCCAACTGCCCCAGATCGACATCCATCCCGCCCATCTGGTGGCCGCCGGCCCCGGCGGGGATGGTGTCGCTGCCGTACCACGCCTTGCGCCACGCCTTCATCTGCGCGATCTCGCCCTCCTGGTCGGTCGCGATGGCGTCCGCCAGGCCCTTGAGTTCCGCGTGCTCGGCCTTGGTCTGCGCGAGCCGCGCCATGTCGATCGCCGCCTGGTGGTGCGGGACCATCGCGTCGATGAAGGTCTGGTCGTACTCGGCGGTAGCGGTAGCGCCGGCGGCGCCGTGGCCTCCGCCGTGCTCCATCCCACCACCGCCGCCACCGCCGCCGCAGGCGGCGAGGAGCGCGGCGCCAGCGGGGATCGCGACGATCCCGGTCAGGAATGTGCGGCGCGTCATGCGTGTCGTCATCGGTTCCTCCACACGTCGTCACTGTCCGGATAGGCGCGGCGGGCACCCGCCGCGCAGATGGAACAGCCGGTCGCGGCGACCGGCACGGCAAGCGACGCGGAGGATCAGTTGAGGAAGACTTGTAGGAGGGCGCGGCGCCGCGCGGGCGGTGGCGCTAGGGACCAGGGGAAGCCCTCGGCGGGATGGGGCGCACCGGCGGTCTGCATCCGCGCCGTGCCCGCGCGGAAAGCGCCCAGCAACACCAGGAGCAGCGCGCTCAGCAGCAGAATCGGGAGCACGGCCTGCTGCGCCGGGCAATCGCCCAAGACGGAGCGTGGGGCGCCGGAATCATGCGTTCCGCCGAACGCCTCGCCGTGCGTCCCGCCGGCGGTAGACTTTCCGGCGGCCAGCGGTTCGGTTACGGCGGTACCCCGCCCCACCATCACCCCGGCGTGGTGCTCGATCACCATCAGCGCCTGATGCGTCAGCAATAGGGTGAGCGCCAGCACGCAGGCCAGCGGCAGTCCCCAGCCCACCCACCCGCTATACCGTTGTGCCGCCAGCGCCCGCATCATCCGTTCTCGTCCGCCACGCCATGGCATCATCACGCCCGCACATGGATCAGTATACTCCCGCGCCACCGCAGCCGGCGGCACGTTGCGGCGGGCCGGGCCGGTGCGGGGAACCGGCCCGGCCCGCTCGCCCGCCGGCTAGGCCGCCAGCGAGGACAGCAACTGGTTGCAGGCCTGCTCGCAACGGCGGCACGCCTCGGCACAGACCTGGCAGTGAGCCATCCCGTGCTGCGCGTGCTGCGCGCACTCGTCGCCGCACAGCTTGCACGCCCGCGCGCAGGCTTGGAGGACGGCGCGGGCCATCGCCGGCTCGAACGCCGTCTGCCGCGAGAGGATCGCGCCCGTGGCGGCGCAGACATCGGCGCAGTCCAGGTCGAGCCGGATGCAGCGCGTCAGCATCTTGGTGTCCTGCTCGCCGAGGCAGGCATCGGCACAGGCGGTGCAAGCCTGGGCGCAATCGAAGCACGCCTGGATGCACTCCGTCAGGGCGGCCATGTCGAATGGGGCTTTGCTCGGCGCGGTCTGGGTCATCTGCTGGGCGTAGCTCATCGGTTCTGCCTCCTCTTGTATACTACCCCGCAACCACGACGCCATCCGCAGGCGTCGGAGCAAAATGCCGCAAGACCGATGCCAATACTCCATACTCCCATAGGGTATTCAGGGGAGATAAGGACAGTGAATGGTCAAACGCACCAGCTACGCCGACAATAAGCCCGCGCTCCTGCTGCGGCTGCGCAAGATGGAAGGCCAGGCGCGCGGCTTACAGCAGATGATCGAGGACGATCGCTACTGCCTGGACGTGGTGCAGCAGATCAACGCGCTGACTGCGGCCGCCCGCGAGGTCGCGCTGATCGTCCTCGAGGATCACCTCCGGGCCTGCGTGAGCGAGGCCGTCAAGGAGACCGACGGCGAGGCCGCCATCAAGGAGATGATGTCCGTCCTGCGCAAGACCCTGCGCCCCTGAGCGCGGCGGGGGAGGGCGCTGCCTCCCCCGCCGCTTTCCGCTCGCGCGCCTACTTCTGGACCGGGTAGCCCTCGTCGTCGAGCGTGGCCTCGATCTGATCCAGCGAGACCCGGTTGGGGTCGAACTCGACCTGGACCTGCTTCGTCGCCTCGCTCGTCTCGACGTGGCTGACGCCGTCCAGCTCGCCGAGCACCCGGTTGATCGTCGCCACACAGTGGCCGCAGGAGATGTCCGGGGCCGTCAGCGTGGCCTTCTCGATCGTGCTGCTCATTGGTGCTGCCTCCTTCGCAAGCGCGGGAAAGGGCTTCCCATTCATCGCCGCCGCCCCCATTGGCGCCGGCGCCCGATTATTGACTCGCAGGAACGGGGCCAGTTCGCCCCGCCCCTGGTTCGTCACCCTTCGTTCGTCGCTCGTCGCTCGTCGCTCGTCGCTCAACGGACCTCGACCACGAACGGCACGGTGATCACGTTGCCGCGGTCGTTGAACTGGCCCCAGATCTTGTAGAGGCCCGGCCGGTCGAAGGTGTGCGCGAAGCTCACCTGCGGGCCGAACGGCGCCGCGGGCACGTCCATGACGCCGTGCGTGTGGTCCCCAGCCTCGCCGTGCGTGTGCGCGAAGTGGGTCGTGTCGGCCGAGACGACCGCGACGTGCGCCGCCGCGCCGAGGTAGGGGGCCAGGTCGGCGACCGGCTGCCCGTCGCGGGTCAGCGTATAGGTGAAGGTCGCCTCCTCGCCGGCCCGCACGACCGGCGGCGTCCGCAGCGCCACGGTGACGCCGTCGACCGTCTTCGGGGCGAGGTCGGGCGTCAGGGCCGGGTCGCCCGCGCCCGGTTCGCCGACGACGATCTCGCGGCGGTCGAGGACCGTGCGCCCGTCGTGGAGGAACTCGTCGTAGAGGACGTAGGCGCCGGGGGCGGGCGCGTCCAGCGTGACGCTGTAGGCGCCGTCCGGCCCGAGTTCCGGGTGGACGTGCCGGAAGTGGGCCAGATCCTTGCTGACCGCGATCAGGTGCATCGGGCGCTCGTGGTCGATCGGCAGATCGGTGATCGTCGCGCCGCTCCGCGCGTCGATCACGCGGTAGCTCACGGTCAGCGGCTGCCCCGGCCGCGGGTTGGCCGGCTCGACCGCCCACTCGACCCGCAGGCCGGCGGTGGCCGGGTCGACCGGCGCGGCCGCCGCGTGGCCGTGATCGTCGCCGTGCCCGGCCCCGGCGCCCATCGCGCCGGTGTCGCCCATCGCGTGCCGGCCGCCGAGCCAGAGCGCGCCGAGGCCGACGACCAGCGCCAGGAGCCCGATGCCGGCGAGATAGCTCCACTCGGCGACGCGCGCCCGCAGGCGGGGCCGCCGGATCGCCGCCGCGTCCTCGGGCGGGGCGAAGCCGCGCAGGCGCAGGCTGTTGGTGACGACGCTGACGCTGCTCATCGCCATCGCCGCCGCCGCCAGCATCGGGCTGAGCAGGACGCCGAAGGCGGGGTAGAGCACGCCCATCGCGACCGGGATCAGCACCACGTTGTAGGCGAAGGCCCAGAAGAGGTTCTGCCGGATCGTGCCGAGCGTGCGCCGCGCCAGCGCGATCCCGTTGACCACGCCGCGCAGGTCGCCGCCGACCAGCGTGATGTCGCTCGCCTCCACCGCCACGTCGGCGCCGGTGCCGATCGCGATCCCCAGGTCGGCGGTCGCCAGCGCCGGCGCGTCGTTGACGCCGTCGCCGACCATCGCCACGACCTTGCCCGCCTCCTGCAAGTCGAGGATCGCGTGCGCCTTCTCATCGGGCAGCACCTCGGCCAGCACGCGCTCGGGCGCGATGCCGGCCTGCCGCGCGATCGCCTCGGCGGTAGCCCGGTTGTCGCCGGTCAGCATCCAGACGTCGAGGCCGAGCGCCCCGAGCCCCGCCACCGCCTCCGCCGACTCCGGCTTGAGGGTGTCGGCGACCGCGATGATCCCGGCGGGGGCGCCGTCGATCGCGACGTACATCGGCGTCTTGCCGCCCCGCGCCAGGTCGCGCGCCGCGGCAGTCAGCCCGTCCGGCGCGATCGCCCAGTCGCGCAGCAGCGCCTCGTTGCCGAGCAGGATCGCGTGGCCGTCCACCACGGCGCTGATCCCGCGCCCGGTCACCGCCTCGAAGCCCTCCACGGGCGGCAGATCGAGCCGCAGCTCGCGCGCCCGCTCGACGATCGCTTCGCCCAGCGGATGCTCCGAGCCGCGCTCGGCCGCCGCCGCCAGCCGGAGGAGGGAGTGCTGAGTGGGCGCCGCGCCATTCGCGCCGACGGTCCACCCTTCGGCGGGGATGATGTCGGTGACGACCGGCTTGCCACGGGTGAGGGTGCCGGTCTTGTCGAGGACGATCGCGTTGACGCGCCCGGCCCCCTCCAGCGCCTCGCCGCCGCGGATCAGGATGCCGTACTCCGCGCCCTTGCCGGTGCCGACCATGATCGCGGTCGGCGTCGCCAGCCCCAGCGCGCAGGGGCAGGCGATGATCAGCACCGCGATGAAGGTTTGCAGCGCGAAGGTGAAGCGCGGCTCCGGCCCGAAGAGGAACCAGCCCAGGAAGGTGAGGGCGGACAGCGCCAGCACCGCCGGGACGAAGTAGCTCGAGATCACGTCGGCCAGCCGCTGGATCGGCGCCTTCGAGCCCTGCGCCTCCTCGACCAGCCGGACGATCTGCGCCAGCGCGGTGTCCTTGCCGACGCGCGTGGCGCGGAAGGTGAACGAGCCGCTGCGGTTGATCGTCGCGCCGATCACCTCGTCGCCCGGCCCCTTCTCGACCGGGATGCTCTCGCCGGTGAGCATCGACTCGTCGACCGCCGAGCGCCCCTCGACGACGGTGCCGTCGACCGGCACCTTGTCGCCGGGGCGCACGCGCAGCAGGTCGCCGGCGACCACCTGCTCCAGCGGCAGGTCGAACTCCTCGCCATCGCGCACCACCCGCGCGGTCTTCGGCGCGAGGCCGAGCAGCTTGGCGATCGCCGCGCTCGTCTGCCCCTTGGCGCGCGCCTCCAGGTAGCGCCCCAGCAGGATCAGCGCGATGATCACCACCGCCGACTCGTAGTAGACCTCCGGCTGGAGGCCCCGCCCGCGCGACGACGCCGGGGAAGAAGGTGACGAAGACGCTGTAGGCGTAGGCCGCCGTCGTCCCGACCGCGACTAGCGTGTTCATGTTGGTGCTGCCGTGGCGGGCCGCCGCCCAGGCGCCCTGATAGAACTGCCGCCCGGCCCAGAACTGGATCGGCGTCGCCAGCGCGAAGAACACGTAGAAGAGGATCTGGCGCTCGATCGGCAGCGGCACGAACATCGCCGCCATCATCGCCAGGCCGACCGCCAGGCTGACCGAGAACTTCCGGCGCAGCGCGGCGATCTCCCGCCGCCGCTCCTCGGCGGCGCGGTCACCGTCCGCCTCGCCCCCTCCTCGGCCCGCTCGTCCTTGACCGTGTAGCCGGCCCGCTCGACCGCCGCGCGCAGGTCGGCGACCGAGGCCGCGCCGGGGTAGTACCCCACCGTCGCGCGCTCGGTGGCGAGGTTGACCGCCACCGACTCGACCCCCGGCGCCTTCGCCAGGGCGCGCTCGACCCGGCGGACGCAGGACGCGCAGGTCATCCCGCCGATCGGCAGCACGATCTCCTCGCGCCGCACGCCGTAGCCGGCCCGCTCGACCGCCGCCTTGAGCTCGTCCAGCCCGGCCTGCGCCGGGTCGTAGCTGACCGTCGCGCGCTCGCTCGCCAGGTTGACGCTCGCCCCCTGCACCCCCGCGACCTTGCCGAGCGTCCGCTCGACGCGCCGCACGCAGGAGGCGCAGGTCATCCCGGTGATCGGCAGGCTCACCTCGCGGGCCGCGCCCGCGCCGTTCGCCGCGCCCGCGGGGCGGCGGTCGTCTGCTCTCGTTGCCGTTCGTCAATCGCCATGGCCCACCTTACCCGGATGGTTGCAAAATGAGACGGAATCCGTTATTCCACCGACCGCGCGCCGGCCGCGGGGGTCGCCTCGCGCTCGTCCGCACCCGCCGGCGGCGCTGTAGCTCCTCCACCACGTCGACCACCGTCCGGCCGCGCCGCCGCCTGACCAGGAGCCAGAGGAGCGCCGCCACGGCGAAGACCACGGTCAGCGGGCCGGCGTTGCGGTCGATGAAGCGCACCAGCACCGCGAGCGGGTCCGCCGCGACGCCGGCCGCGAACCGCACGAGCAGGACCTGCGCGAGCAGGCCGGCGAGGTCGAGGACGGCGAACTGCCACCGCCGCATCCCCGACGCCCCGGCCAGCAGGCCGACCAGCGTGCCGGGCGCGAGGAGCACCGCCACGAACCCGGCCCGCGCGAAGAATTCCTCCAGGGTCTCGACCGGGCCACTCCAGCTTCCGCCCCGGCCCTTCACCCAGCGGAGCGCCCGCTCGCCGTACCACTGCCCCAGCAGGAAGAAGACGGCGTGGCCGGCAAAGCGTCGGAGGACGACCACCACGACGAGCGGCACGAGGCCGACCCGGGCGCTGACGAGCAGGATATGGCCGGTCGTGGGCTGCAAGAGGAGCATCAGGATCGGGTACTCGCTCACCAGGAGCGGCGTCAGCGCGATGCCGACGAAACTCGCGGCGTAGAGCACGGCGAGGATCGCGCCGGCGACGAGCAGCCGCCGCTCCGGCAGCCGCCGCCCGCCCGTGCGCCGAGGCTCGTCAAGCACCGCAGGCCCCTCCGTCATCGCACCGTCCACCCCGCCGCCTGTCCGTCCCGCATCCGCTACTTGCGGGCGAGATCGAACAGTTGCGCCAGCTCGCCGAGCACCTCGTCGTCGCGCCCCTCGCGGATGCCATCCGGCACGCAGTGGTTGAGGTGATCGCGCAGCAGCACCTGCTCGAACTTCTCGATCGCGCGCTGCACGGCGTAGGTCTGCTTGAGGATGTCGACGCAGTACGCCTCCTCCTCGACCATCTTCCTGATCCCGCGCAGATGCCCCTCGATATAATTCAGGCGCTTCAGCGCGTCTTCCTTCGACGTTTGCATCGCCCACCCCTCTTACCCATACCCCCCGGTGGGGTCTGCAATCAGTATAGACCCATGCTCGTAAAACGTCAAGCCCAGGAGGACAGCACCGCTGTTGGAGAGATCACGCCCTCGTGGGATACCCCCGGCTCTACCCTCGCTCGTGCGGGATCGCGCGACAGGGTGGGGATGTAGGGGCAGGCTCGCGGGCCTGCCTGCGGCTCCGCGGGGCCGCCCCACGCCCTTGCCCGACCTGCCGCGTCGGTGATCGGCCAGGCGGGCAGGCACGGGGGGCCTGCCCTTACACGCGCACGGCCCGCGCTCTCTCCCCCGCGACGCCCCTCGGTCGGCGTCGGCCCGGCCCTTCAACGTTGGGGAGCCGGGGGGACGGTCTTTCCCCGCCGGCAAGACAAAGAGCGCCGCCGGGGCCAGGCCCCGGCGGCGCTCTAAGATCGTTCGCCCGTTCGACGGCTACTTGTCGGCGGACAGCTCCAGCGCGGGGTCGGCCGCGGGCGGGTCCGGCTGCACCGCCAGGACGAACTCGCCGGTGCGGCTGAAGGTGACCTGCTCCGGGCCGAGGCCGGGCGGCAGCTTCTTCGACTCCTGCACCGCCCGCTCCAGCGCCCGCTTGTTCTGGAAGCCGAGCGCGTCGAGGATCGGGTTGTTCACCGCGCGCCCCTGCTTCAGCGGCGTGTGCAGCAGCGTGCGCTGCATCGCCTCCGCCAGCGCCGAGGCGTTGGGGAGCAGGTAGAGCGCCGGCATGGTGAAGCCGTTGAAGACCCGCAGCAGCGTGTCGAGCGTCGCGTGCGGCGTGTACTTCATGTGGATGCGGACCAGCTCGAGGAAGATGCCGTGGTGGGCGATCTCGTCGTTGGCGACGATCTTGAACGCGCCCGCCGCGCCGACCTGCGTGCCGCGCCGCCGCTCCTCCGCGGTCGGCCGCTCCGGCAGGCCGTACTCGGCGCGGATGCGCTTGCGCATCTCGTCGTAGTTGAAGTAGGTCGCGCGCTCCTGCACCATCGCGTAGCAGGCGACGCCGAGGGGCGTGTCCAGGCCGGGGTGGTCGTCGCGCATCCGCCACTTGTGCGCCAGCACCGCCTCGCGGTAGTCCGCCAGCTCCGCCGCGGTCAGCCGCCCGGAGTGCAGCAGGACCAGCTCCCACGCCTCGGCGTGCTTCAGCTCCTCCATCCCCCAGGCCAGCTGGAGGTTGCGGCGCTCGCGCCGGTTGTGCAGCAGGTTCAGCCCGTCCTCGACGTAGTCGCCGACGTAGTCCTCGACGCCGAGGTAGGCGGTGATGATCGTGACGGTGTCGGCGCTGAGGCGGTCGCCCAGCGCCGCCATCTCGCCGAGCGGGAGGTCGTCCCAGGGGGTCCAGTTGCGCACCTTCATCGCCTTGCGGAAGTAGCGGATGAAGGCCTGGTGGGTCTCCGCCGCCGCCGCCCGCTCGCGCGCCTCCCGCGTCCAGGGGCCCGGCAGCACCAGCGGCATCCCCACCGCCGCGCCCGCCTCGTTGCCCGTCTCAATCGTCATCGTCGCCTGAACCTTCCTCCCAGTACCCGTCATCGCTCCGTGGCGCGAATGTACCTCATCGATGTCGACCGCCGCGCCGCGAATCGGACGGGTCAACCGGCGGCGCTTCGCCGCCTCGTCTCCACCGGCCGTGGCCGCGCGCAGCCCAGGCCCGGCAAGGCCAGAAGCCGAACCACGCACCCCAGCACTATCGCGCCGCGCAGGGCCAGGAACACCACGACAGCATACCCGGACGCGCGGCGCGGGGGCAAGCGCGACCCGTTAGCGGTCGCGCCTGGGGCCGACATCGCGCCGCTCCTCGGTCGTGCGGGTCTCCCGCTGCACGGGCCGCTCCTCCACCGTGTGCGCCTCCCGCGCGACCGGCTGTTGCTCGACCGCGCGCACCTCCCGGGACGTGCGGGCGATGTGCTGCTCGACCTCAACCTCGGTCGAGCGCGTCACGGCCGCGACCTCCTCCAGCTCGTACTCGCGCTCCCGGCTCACCACCACCTCGCCGGTGATCACCGGCGTCACCGTCGCCTCGACGCGCTCGGCCCGGATGGGGATGCGCAGCTTCTCGCGCGAGAAGACCTGGTCGACCAGCGGGGCCAGTTCGGCCGCGACGGGCAGGCGGCGCACCGTCGCCCAGGCGCCGGGCGCCATGCCGCCGGTGGCGAAGGGGGGCTGGTGCCAGCCGAGCGCCTCGATCTCACCCTGCGGCACCGACAGATGGACCTCGTTGCCGCGCAGTTGCGCCACCGCCATCAGCGGCACATAGACGTCCTTCTTGAAGATCAGCCCCTGGCGCAGCTTTAGATAGGTCGGGGTGACCTCGTCGATCTCGCCGATCTTCTTGCCGTCGCGCCCATAGACGACCCAACCCTGCTGCACCCCGCCCACTTGCATGCTCATCGTGTCCCAACTCCTCCCGCTCCCGGGCGTACCGCCGCAAGCCGAGTTCGCGGGCGGACGCCGCCGCCCGCATCGGCCCCTTGCGGTACCCTAAGCATGTTATGTGCCAGAGCATGCGGCGCGCTATTCCCGACCGCCTCCGGCCGCGCCGAGCAGGGCTTGCGCCTCAGCGAGACGGGCGGGGGTGTTGGCGTTGAAGAAGGAGCGCAGCGCCGGGTCGGCGCGGCGCAGTTCGTCAGCGGGGACCGGGTACACGCGGACATGGGGGAAGAAGCCGATGATCTTGAAGCGCCCCGCCGCCAGTTGCTCGCGCATCGCCGGCAGCGCACCGCGGCCGTAGATCGCGTGCAGCGTCTCGTAGACGCCGCCGGCCCCGCCCTGCCGGTTCTCCCCGCGCGGCTCGACCGGCAGGAAGGGGGCCAGCACGTCGTAGTCGCGCGGCCGGGCGGCCAGCAGGCGCAGCAGCGGGACCGAGAGGAAGGGCATGTCGCAGGCGACGACCAGGCAGTGCTCGTGCGCCGCCCCGGCGACCGCGCTGTAGATGCCGCCGAGCGCCCCCGCGCCGGGGAAGGCGTCCGGCACGGTGCGCAGCCCCAGGGAGGCGAGCCGGTCGTCGTTGGCGACCAGGAAGGTCTCGTCGGCGACCGCGCCGACCGCCGCGACGACCCGCTCGACCAGCGTCGGGCCGTCCGGCGTCAGGCGCAGCAGCGCCTTATCAGTCCCCATCCGCCGGCTCTGCCCGCCGGCCAGGATCGCCGCGCTCAGCGGCGCGGCGGGCGGGCCGGTCACGCCAGGCCCGGCAGCGTGCGGGGTTCCGCGGCGGCCGGCTCGGCGGCCTGCGGCCCGTCGTCGGCCGGGGGGTGCGGCGGGCCGATCAGCTCGACCACGAGGCCGAGCAGATGGTCGAGATCGAACGGTTTCTCCAGGATGCGCACGCCGGTGCTCGCCAGCTCCTCCGCGTAGCGGCGCGTGCGGTCGGCCGCCGCCGAGCAGAGGATCACGGGGATGGCCCGCGTCTCGTCGTCGGCCAGCAACTGCGACAGGATCACCCAGCCGTCGACCTGGCCGAGCACGAGATCGAGGATGATCAGGGCCGGCGCGACCCGCTTGACCCGTTCGAGGATCTGCTCGCCGCCATTGTGCGTCTCGGGTGCGTACCCCTCGTCTGACAGGAACTCGCGCATGAGTTCGAGGAACTCGGGCGAGTCGTTGATCACCAGGACCGTCTGCATGCTCGTTTCTCCGGCGCGCGGCCCATTCGACGCGGCGGCCCAGCCAACTGAACGCCCTGCATCGCCCATCGCGGGGAATGTGAAGTAGGGGCAAGTATACCACCGCCGAGGCGCAGCGGTCACGAAACGGCACAAACATCCCGCGGCGGTGAGGCGCACTCCCGACCACGGGGCAGGGGGCAG
>JAUJMV010000018.1:110056-122098 GCA_030446685.1 Thermomicrobiales bacterium
GGGGCAGGGGGCAGAAAGAGCGTAGCGCGGTGCGACGCGCCGTGTCAACCACCGCTCTCGCCCCTCCGTCCCCTCCCGCCCCGGCGCCGCTACCGTCGGTTCGCCGGCGGGGGCGTGGTCGGCGCGTCGTCCCCTAGGACGATCAGGATGTCGACGCCGTCCGGGACGGGGGCCACGCCTTGCTGCACCGCGGACTCCGGCAGGCCGAGGAGCCGCGCGGCCAGGAACCCCATCTCGCCCTTGCTGGTGTAGTCGTAGACCGCCGACGCGGGGAACGGCCTGGCCCCCACGTCGAACGCGGCGTCGACGGTCGCGCCCTTGAACCCGTTGGCCCTCAGGTGTTCGCTCGATCTGGTCGCGAACTGCGGCCGCCGCGTGCCGTTCCGCACCAGGATCTTCACCCGCGTGTCCGGCGTCGGCGCTACGGTCACCTGCGGCAGACCGGGGATCATCTGGCGCAGCCGCGCGCGGGCCTGGAGCCAGTCGACGTAGAGGAATTCTTCGCCGTTCTCCGTCTCCGACCAGACCAGGTCCTGGACCGTGTAGCTCTTGATATTCTCGCGCGGGATCGACTGGCCGAGCTTCGCCAGCGCCAGCCACTGCTCGCGCGGCAGATCGGTGCGCACCGAGTCGCCGACGATGGCGAGGAGCGGGGTGATTTTGCTCAGCAGTTGGGGGTCGAGCGCCTGCTGCCGCAGGGCCAGCAGGACCTCCTGCTGGCGCCGCGCCCGCCCGAAGTCGCTGTCGTCGTGGCGGGTGCGCGCGTAGCGCAGCGCGCTCCGGCCGTCGAGGTGCTGCAGGCCGGCGGGGAAGTAGAGGCCGGTGTAACCGTAGGTTTCGGTCGGGTACTCGTCGTCCTTGATCGGATACTGCGCGTCGACGTTGACGCCGCCGAAGGCGTCGACGGTCCGCTCGAAGCCGCGGAAATCGACCTGCGCGAAGTAGTGGACCGGCACGCCGAAATTCAGCCGAATCGTCCGCGCCAGCAGCCCCACCCCCCCGCCGGGATGCTTGTCCATCTCGCCGAGGATGAAGGAGGCGTTGAGCTTGGCGTCGGGATAGCCGGGGATGGCGACCTTGAGGTCGCGCGGCAGCGACATGATCCCGACCGTTTTGGCGACCGGGTCGATCGTCGCCAGGATCATCGTGTCGGTGCGGGCGTATTCGTCGTCCTCGCGCTTGTCCACGCCGATCAGGAGGAGGTTGACGCGCTCCTTCTTATCCCAATCGGGGAGGACCACGGGCGCCGCCTCGGGATCGTTCGGGTCGCCGCCCGCCGCGAGGGCGACCGGGGTGGTCACCGCAACTCGGCGCGACAGGCTGTCGGCCTGGTAGAGGAGCGGACCGGAGAGGACCAGGGCGCCGATCAGCACCAGCGGCAGCGCCGCGAAGAGGAAGGCCAGCCGCGGCCGGCGCTCCGGCAGGGGCGGGCGGTAGACGGCGTGGGCGCGCGCCCAGGCCCGTCTCCGTCTGTTCGAGGCACGTTTCCGTCGCCACCAGTCGATGTCGTCACCCTCCCCGCCGGGCATCCGGCGGACCTGGCCGGCGCTGTCGCTCCGCGTCCGGGGGCCGGCGCGGCCCGGGGGCCGCGCTATTGGCCCATGCTATCGATAACGGAACGCCGGCCGCTCGCGGTAGGTGGCGAAGCTCGGCGCCGCCCGGTCGCGCGCGGACAGGATCGGCGCGCCCACCGGCCAGGCGATGGCGAGCTCCGGGTCGTCCCAGGCGATCGCGCCCTCGGCGGCCGGCGCGTAGTACCCGGAGCACTTGTACTGCACCTCGGCGAAGTCGGAGAGCGTGACGAACCCGTGCGCGAACCCGACCGGCGCCAGCAATTGCTTCATGTTCTCCGCCGTCAGCTCCTCGCCGACCCACTGCCCGAAGGTCGGCGAGCCGGCGCGCAGGTCCACGGCGATGTCGAGGATCGCGCCGGCGGTGCAGCGCACCAGCTTCGCCATCGGCGCGCTCATGTCCTGGTAATGGAGGCCGCGCAGCACATTGCGCGCGGAGCGGGAATGGTTGTCCTGCACGAAGTCGTCGGCGATGCCGTGCTCGCGGTACCGCTCCTTGTGATAGCTCTCGATGAAGAAGCCGCGCTCGTCCCGGGCGAACGCGGTCTCGATCACGACCACCCCGTCAAGCTTGGTCGGCACGACGCGCATGTCCATCCAGCCCCCGTCCACTCTCGATGCCCCGCCGGGCGGCGCGCCCGCGCGGCGCGGGGGCCGGGAAGCCCCCGGACACCCCGCCGCTCGCCCACGTACCCTCACGGCGCGGTATTGTACCACGCTGTCAGTCGGCGGTCGGCGGTCGGCGGTCGGCGTAACTGTTCAGACTGGCCAGGCAACTTCGTCGCGGTGGCTCGTCGGCCGCGCGTACGTACTCCTCGGCGTTCCGGGATGCGGCGCATTTGCCCCCCGACTCTGAACAGATACCGGTCGGCAGTCGTCGGTCAGGACACAGGCGTTCTCGAATACGTATCGCCCCGGTGCGGGGAGCGCCCCCCCGGCCCCCCAATCCTGGGGGGAACAGGACCGGGGAGGGCGGGTGCCTCCCTGGGAAGCCCAGGGCGCCGCCCGCTTCCGCTCCCCCAGGATTGGGGGCCGGGGGGCGCTCCCGTAGCACGAACGCCGGCGCACGGAGTACGCCTGCTTCCTGGCCGGTGCCTGACGATTGACGACTCCTCCCCCTCACGCCCCGGGCTGCGGCAGATCGCGCCGCTCCGGGGTGGCGAAGATGAAGGGGTTGAAATCGGTGGCCTCGTCGTAGTAATCCTCCCGTTCGGCCCGCTTGAGAGGAAGTTGACCGCCGCGTAGGTGACCGGCGTCGCCAGCGTCTCGTAGAGGACCTTGAAGACGTAGCCGAAGAGGATCAGCCCCAGCAGGCCGGACGGCGCCAGGACGCCCCAGAAGGCGATCAGCACGAAGAGCGTCGTGTCGACCGCCTGCCCCACCACCGTCGAGCCGAGCGTGCGCGTCCACAGCCAGCGCCCGCGCGAGAGGACCTTGAGCCGCGCCAGGACATAGCTGTTGCAGAACTCGCCGCAGAGGAAGGCGACCAGGCTGGCGAGGACGATCCGCGGCACCTGGCCGAGGATCGCGGCGTAGGCCTCCTGGCCCGGCCAGCCCGCCCCCGCCGGCAGCCAGCCGACGAGCGCGTAGACGGCCGCGACGAAGATGTTGGCGGCGAACCCGAGCCAGATCACCCGCCGCGAGCGCGCGTAGCCGTAGACCTCGGTCAGCACGTCGCCGAAGATGTAGCTAATCGGGAAGAGCAGCGTCGCGCCGTCGGTGTCCCACGGGCCGAGCGTCAGCGGGCCGAGGGTGAACGGCCCCAGGCGCATCACCTTCACCGCCACCGTGTTGCTGACCAGCAGCACGACGACGAAGGCCACCATGATCAGATCGAGTATTTGTATTTGAACGGCCGCGCCGCGGCGCGGCCGTCCCGGACGTGTTCGGAGCGCAGAGCCGGCACGCGAACGATCACTCCTTGTAGTCGGGTCGAAGGTCGAACGTCGAAGGTCACGTCGAACTGACCACGGCTTGCATTGACGTGCCAGAAGCGCTTCGAGCGCGATTTGTTGACCTTCGACCTTCGACCTTCAGACGTTCGACCCATCCGCCGTCACCCCCGCAGCAGCCGGTGGACCGCCGGCCAGCCGGCGCGGCGCACCCAGGCGGCGCAGGGCGGCGCGAGGCCGATCAGCACCACCAGCAACAGGAAGAGCGCGAGGTCGAGCCAGACGATCGGCGCGATTGCCCCACCGAACGCCGGCCACCCCAGCCGCAGCCACCAGAAGAGCGCGAACTGCGCCGCGATGGCGGCCAGCGGCGCCAGCGGGCGCAGGGACGCCGGGACGAGCCAGGCGGCCAGGGTGGCGCAGGAGGCCAGCGCCAGCGTCGCGACGAGCGCCCGCGTCACCCGCCCCTCGTCGAAGGACGGCGCCAGCACCAGCGTCCAGGCCAGGAGCAGCGGCAAGGGCAGCAGCGCCGACCCGCTGAACGACGGCGCGTGCCGCCCGGCGGCGAACGCGACGGCAACGGTGACGATCGCCGCGGCGGCCAGCAGCGCCCAGGTGGCCGCGAACGGCACCGCGACGATCGGGTCGGGGTCGCCGTTGACGCGCGCTCCCCACTGGCCGTGCAGGACCGCCGCCGGCAGGAAGAGCGCGTAGACCGGCAGCAGCGTCACCCCCGGCGCGCTCCAGGCCGGGTAGTCCAGCAGGTGCGCGACGACCGCGCCGAACGCCAGGGCGGCGATCAGGACGCCGAGGACGACCCCGAACGAGGCCCCCCGCGCCTGCGGCGGGCGCAGGGCGACGATCAGGAAGCCGAGCGCGCCGAGCAACGCCGGGCCGGCCGCCAGCAGCCCGAGGGTCCAGTACCCCACCCCGAACGTCGGGTTGCGCTCGTCCGCCGCGATCGGCTGCGCCGCGACGGCCTCGACCGGCCGACGAGCGACCCGCCCGCGCGCGTCCTCGACCGCCTCGACCTCCAGCACCGATCGCCGGCCCATCGCCACCCACCCCCCGCGGGCCATCGCCCGCCTCGTCCAGGCCCGGCGGCACAACCGCGCCCCACGGCGCGCACGCCATTACGGACGGTTGCCGATCCGGTGAGGGGGATTATAGCGCATGGCGGCCGCCGGGCGGGGGCGAGGCGATGGGGGCGCCGGGAGCGGCAAGGACCGCGGCGGGTGGGTGGTGGGGGGAGGCGGGCGGCAGTCGGGGTTCCCGCCGTGGTCGGCTGTAACGCGCTTGCTATAATGCCGCCTGACGGGCAGAGAGGCGAGGGGGTGAATGGACCTATTCTGGAACTTCTGGAGGAGTTTCCGCGAGGGCTTGGTGCGGGCGCTGCCCAGGGGAGCCGACTTCGCGGCCCTGCTGGTGCAGATCGGCCAGGTGCTGATCATCACCGCCATCACCCTGTTCGTGGCGCGGCAGGTCAAGAACTGGGTGGCACGCCTCCTTGGCCGGTCGTGGATCAGCCCGAACCTGATCGCCCTGGCCGGGAACGGCGCCTTCGTCCTCACCGTCGTGATCGGCGTCACCTGGCTGCTGCGCACCCTCGGGGCGACCTCCACGGCGATCGTCACCAGCCTGAGCGTGATCACCGTCGCCATCGGCCTCTCGGTGCAGGACATCCTCCGCAACCTGGTCGCGGGCGTCTACCTGCTGCTGGAGCAGCCCTTCAAGATCGGCGACGAGATCGCGGTGAAGGGGATCGCGGGCGAGGTCGAGGGGATCGACATCCGCACGACGATCCTCCGCACGGACGAGGGGCTGCAGGTGCTCGTCCCGAACTCGGTCGTCTTCACCGAGGTCGTGACGAACCGCAGCGCCTACGACACGCGCCGGGTGGCGCTCGTGCTGCGGGAGGTCGAGACGCCGTTCAAGGATCTCAACCGCCTCGTGCGGGAGGCGCTGCGGCCCTTCGAGGAGATCGCGCACACGCCTGCGCCGCGCGTGACGATCCAGGGGGTCAACGACGGCTCCTCGACGGTCGCGGTTGAGTACTGGCAGCGCGGCAGCGCCCCGATCCTCCCCGACGTGCTGGCGCGCTTGAAGGAGGCGTTCCCCGAGGCCGACATCGCCGTCACCGCCACGGGCGCGACCCAGCCCGCGCCCGCGCCGCCGTCGCCGGCCTGACGGCGTGGAGCGTGAAGCGTGGAGCGAGCCGGGGGTTGCGGGCGGATGGATGAGCGGGCGGCCGGGCGGCGGATCGGCATCTACGGCGGGACGTTCGACCCGATCCACGTCGGACACCTCGTCGCGGCCAGCGAGGTCCACGCCGCGCTGGCGCTCGACCGGGTCGTTTTCATGCCGGCCGGGCGCCCTCCCCACAAGCGCGGGCAGGGGATTACGCCGGTGGCGCACCGGCTGCGGATGGTCGAACTGGCGATCGCCGGGCGGCCCTACCTCGGCCTCTCCACCCTCGACCTGGCCGCGGAAACCGCCTCCTACACCGTCGATCTGCTCGCCCGCGCCCGCGACGCCTGGGGCGCCGGGGTGGAGCGCTTCTTCATCATGGGCGAGGACTCGTTGCGCGACTTCCCTTCCTGGTACGCGCCGGGGCGCATCGCCGAACTGGCCCAGCTCGCCGTCGTCACCCGCCCGAACGTCGACGTCGATCTCGACAGCGTCGTCCGCGCCATCCCGCAACTGGCCGGGCGCGTCCACTGCGTCCCAATGCCCCAGCTCGACATCGCCTCGCGCGACCTGCGCGCCCGCGTCGCCGCCGGCCGCCCGATCGCCTATCAGGTGCCGCGCGCGGTGGAGGAGTACATCGCGGCGCAGGGGCTGTACCGAAGTACGAACGACGAAGTACGAAGTAGGAACGGGGAGTAGGGGGTGGACGTGCGCCCCGATTGAACGCCGCCGCTCATCCGCCGTCCGTACTTCGTACTTCGTACTTCGTACTTCCCCCCTCCTGGTAGGGGAGCACGCGCCCCTCGCGCGCCAGCTTACGCAGGTGCGCCTCGACGGTCTGCGCGGCGACCGGGTAGAGGCGCGGATCGATCTCGGCGTAGACCTCCTCCACGATCTCCAGCGGCGTCGTCGCGCCCGCCTCGACCGCGGCGAGGATCTGCCGCTCGCGGTCGAGGCGGTGGGCGATGTATTCCTCGATCTTGCGGCGCGGCTCGTCGATCGGCGGGCCGTGCCCGGGCAGGATGCGTTGCAAATTGAGCGGCAGGAGCGCGCGGAGCGAGTCCAGGTACTGGTCGAGCTCGCCGTCGCGCCCGATCACCACGGTGCCCTCGCCAACGATCAGGTCGCCCGAGAAGAGGACCGCGTCGTCTTCGAGCAGGAAGCAGAGGTGGTCCGCCGCGTGGCCGGGCGTGTGGAGCGCGCGGAGCGGGTGTCCGCCGATGGTCAGGCGCTGGTCGTGGCGCAGGTGGACATCGACGCCGAGAATCGGCGCGTAGGCGGCGATCGGCACGCCGAGCCGCCGCGCCAGCGAGAACGCGCCCGGCAGGTGGTCGAGGTGCGAGTGGGTGACGAGGATCAGCACCGGCTGCCCACCGAGGGACGCGATCGCTTCCTGAATCGCCGCGATGTGCGCGTCGTCGTCCGGGCCGGGGTCGATCACCGCCAGATCGCCGGTGCCGACGATGTAGGTGTTCGTGCCCTTGCCGGTCATCAGCGACGGGTTGGGCGCGGTCAGGTGGGCGACGTGCGGCATTACCAGCATGCGGGGAGCTCCTTTGCTAGCGCGGCCTCCCGCCCGCGCGGGCCGAGGACCGGCAACACCGGCGGCAGCGCCTTCGTCCGCGCGTGGGCCAGCAACTCCGCCAGCGAGGCGAACCGGGCGAAGCGTTCCAGGTGGGCGGTCTGCACCGGCACCATCGGGAACTCCCCGCGCCGGTGCCGCGCCAGCCCCTCCCCCGGCGTGATCCAGAGGCCGCCGGCCTGCTCGCCGGGGTAGTGGCTGGCGGCCTGCCCCCGCGGCAGCAGGCCGAGGAAGAAGTGCGTGTTGTAGCGGATCGGCTGCCCCTCCGGGGTGATCCAGTGCGAGAAGCCGATCAGATCGTCCGGATCGAGCCACAGCCCCGCGCCGGCCAGGAGCGCCCCGAAGGCGATCCGCCCCGCCAGTAGTTCGTCGCGCAGCCCCTGCCAGTGCTCCGGGTCGGCCATCACGAGTGGATTGCCGCCCCCCGCGCGCGCCAGCAGGACGCCGGTCTCCTCGAACAGCTCGCGCGCGGCGCAGGCGAACAGCGCCGCCGTCGTCGCCGCGTCGGGCGACCGCAGCGGGTCGGGGCCGGCGAGCCGCGCGTGCAGCGCGGCCAGCGCCGAATCGTCCGCCAGCCGCGACACCTCCGCGCAGGCCCAATCCTGCGCCTCCAGCACGCCGCCGGGGAAGGTATACGCCCCCGGCGCGAACCGCGCGCTGTCGTGCCGCCGCAGCATGTACAGGTCGAATGGCTCCGTGCCGCCCGCGCCGGCCGCCTCCCGCAGCAACACGACCGACGCGGCGCGCGGCAGCCCGTCCCGCACCGCCGGCCCTCCCGTCACCAGTCCACCTGCGCCTCTCATTCGCGCCGTGCCGCTTCACGACGTCAGCGCCACCACGTCATCCGCGATAGGATAGCAGCATTTGCTCGCCGCGGGAGAGCGGGGGAGGCGGGGGGACGGCGGGGGGCGGCGGCCACGAAGCACCCTGAAGGGCATAAACCCGCCGCCGCGGGCTGGGCTGCACTTCTCTGCCTTGGGCTCCCCACATCGGCCGCTCGGTCCCACCGGCCTCAGTCCGCGACGGCGGGCTTTGTGGTGCCGCAGCACCCGCGAGGCGCCGGTTTCAACCGGCGGCCCCTAACCGGCGATCGCCTATCCGCCCCGCCCCGCACCCTACGCTCCACGCTCCACGCTCCACGCCCCCCCATCCCGGCGGCAGAACGCGGCGACCTCGCGCAGCCGCGCCCGCACCTCATCGGCGTCGCCCGCCTCCAGCGCGTCCGGGTGCAGTTCGACGGTCAGCACGCCGCGGTAGTCATGCGCGTCAAGCGCGTCGAGGAAGCGGTCGAGCGGCAGTTCGCCGCGACCGGGCAGCCGGTGCTCCTGCCCGTCCGCGAAGTCCGACAGGTGGACGTGGCCGACCCGCTCGCGCAGCGTCTCGTAGGCGACCAGGATGTCGATCTGCGCGGTGGCGAAGTGGGTCGTGTCGAAGGTGATGCAGGGGAACTCGGCGATCCGTTCGACCGTGTGGCTCTTGTAGCGCGGTTTGCTCGGGGCCTGCTTGCGCGCCGGCTTGTAGGGCAGGTTCTCGATCGCCAGGCGCGGCCCGCCGTCCGGGCTCAACTCGTCGTAGTGGTTGCGCAGCCAGTTGCTGTAGTCGGTGCCATCCCCCAACTCCGGGTGCGCCACGACGCTGCGCGCCCCGAGCTCGCCCGCCAGTTCCAGCGCCCGACCGACGCAGGCCGGGTAATCGTCGCCGAACCCGGCGAGCGGGCGGAAAGGCGTGTGCAGCGCCGCCACCGGCAGCCCCGTCTCCGCCGTCAGCCGGCGCAGGTAGGTTGGCTGGCGGGTGTCCCAGCGCCCGTCGATCAGCACCTCCACCGCGTCGAACCCCGTCTCGGCCGCGAAGGCCCAGACCCGGTTGAGCCCGTAGTTGTGCAGCGAGCCGGTCGAGAGCGCCAGGGTCATCGTCACTCCTCCGAGTGCGGAGTGCGGGATGCGGAGTGCGGAGTGGCTCCGAGATCGGTGGGAGGATGGGCGTTCCAGCACACCTGTTGGCATGCGGTCGCCCTACTCAGCACTCAGCACTCAGCACTCATCCTTTGAGAACGCAGTACAGGTCCGCGACGTTGGTGCGCGTCGGGCCGGTGACCAGCAGGCCGCCGGCGCGCTCGAAGAAGCGGGCGCTGTCGTTGCGCGCCAGGTAGTCGGCGGCGTCGAGGCCGAGGGCGCGCCCGCGCGCGACCGTCTCGCCGGTGGCGACCGCGCCGGCGGCGCCGGTCGGGCCGTCGTCGCCGTCGGTGGCGAGCGAGGCGATGGCGACGCCCGGACGGCCGGCGATCGCCAGCGCCGCCGCCAGGGCCAGCTCGGTGTTGCGCCCGCCGAGGCCGTCGCCGCGCACCGTCACCGTCGTCTCCCCGCCGCCGATCAGGCAGCGGGGGCGTGCCGTGGGGGCGCCGGTATCGGCGAGGGCGAGGGCGGCGATCTCGCGCGCGACTTCGCGCGCCTCCCCCTCGTGCGCCAGGCCGAAGAGCGTCGCGTCGTAGCCGAGTTCGCCCGCCCGGCGCGCAGCCCCTTCGGCGGCGCGGCGCAGGTTGGCGATGACGACCGTCTGGACGCGCGCGAAGAGCGGGTCGTCCGGCCGCGGCGTCTCCGGCAGATCCCCACGCAACCCCGCCTCCAGCCGCGCCCGCACCGTCGCCGGCAGGGCGCCGGCCAGGCCGTACCGCTCGACGGTCGCCCAGGCGTCGGCGAAGGTGCTGGTGTCGCCGACGGTCGGCCCGGAGGCAATCACGTCGAGCGGGTCGCCGAGCACGTCGGAGACGGCCAGGGCCAGCACGCGCGCGGGGGCGGCTGCCGCGGCCAGCCCGCCCCCTTTGAGGGTTTCGAGGTGCTTGCGGACGGCGTTCAACTCGTTGATCGTCGCGCCCGCCGCCAGGAGTTGCGTGGTCGTCTCGCGGAGGTCGTCGAGCGTGACCGGCGCGGCCGGCGCGGTCAGCAGCGCCGAGCCGCCGCCGGAGATCAGGCAGAGGACGACATCGTCCGCCCCGAGGCCGGCCAGGAGGGCGCGCAGCTCCGCCGCCGCCGCCAGGCCCGCCTCGTCCGGGGTCGGGTGCGCGGCCTCGCGCACCGGGATCGCGCGGGTCGACTCCCCGTGGCCGTACTTGGTCAGCGCCAGGCCGCCGGCGATCCGGTCGCCCAGCACCTCCGCCGCCGCCGCCGCCATCGGCGCCGCCGCCTTGCCGACCGCCACCACCACCAGCCGCCCGCCGGGCGCCAGCGGGAGCCCAATATCGCCGTCCGTGATGGTCAGCCGGTCCCCCGCCAGCCGGAGCGACCGCCGCACCGCCGCGCGCACATCCACCGCCGCCACCGCCGCGTCGAACAGCTCGCGCGCCGTCCGCATCGCCAGGTCGAGGTCCATCCGTCCTCCGGGGTCGTCGGTTGAAAGTTCCAGGTCGAGGGCCGGCAAGTCACTGGCGCCGAGCCGCTATCTGTGGCCACCAGGCGTTGCAAGCCGCAACATTCAACGTTGCACCTTCAACCTTCAACTCTCAACCCGTAGCGCGTCGAGCACCGCCGCCAGGTCGGGCGGCAGGGGGCTGGCGAACTCGCGCCAGGCGCCGCTCGGCAAGTGCAGCCCGAGGCGGGCGGCGTGCAGGAACTGGCGAGGGACGGTCAGCCCGCCGCCCTTCGGGCCGCGGCCGTAGACCGGGTCGCCGGTCACGGGGTGGCCGATGAAGGCGCAGTGGACGCGGATCTGGTGCGTCCGCCCCGTCTCGATCCGCACCTCCGCGAAGGTGTGCGCGGCGAACCGCTCCCGCACGGCGAAGTGGCTGACCGCCGGGCGCCCCCCGCGCACGACCGCCATCCGCTGCCGGTGGCGCGGGTCGCGGCCGATCGGCGCGTCGATGGTCCCGCTATCCGGCTCGACCACGCCGTCGAGGAGCGCCAGGTAGACCTTCAGCGTGCGGCGCTCCTGGAACTCCGCCGCCAGCGCCGCCAGCGCCCGGTCGTGCTTGGCGACGATCAGCAGGCCGGAGGTGTCCTTGTCGAGCCGGTGGACGATACCGGGGCGGGTCGAGCCGGCGATCCGCAGCGCGGGCGCGTGGGCGAGCAGCGCGTTGACGAGCGTGCCGGAGAGGTGGCCCGGCGCCGGGTGGACGACCATCCCGGCAGGCTTGTCGATCACGATCGCGTCGTCGTCCTCGTAGACGATCGCCAGCGGGATCGCCTCCGGCAGCACCTCGGTCGGCGCCGGCGGCGGCACCAGCACCTCGACGTGCTCGCCGGCTTTCAGGCGGTAGCTCGCCTTGCGCACGCGCTCCTCGACCCGCACCCGGCCCTGGTCGATCAGCGTCTGCAGGTAGGCCCGGCTGAGATCGGGCAGCGCCGCCGCCAGGACGCGGTCGAGGCGCTGCCCGGCGTCATCGGCCCCGGCGGTCAGCGCCTCCAGGCGCGGCTCCTCGTCCTCACCCCAGGGCTCGCCGCCGGCCCCCTCCGGTTCCGCCACGTCCGCGACGACCGTCCCAGTTTCCGGTTCGGTCACCGCCACCCCCCGCCCTCCTCGGGCAACCACCTCCCGGCGCGCCCCCTGGCCAGCGCGCCGGGGTGGACAGGTTAGAAGCGCCGCAGCTGCTTGTCCTCCAGCGCCTTGCAGTCGATGCAGAGGGTGGCGGAGGGCAGGGCTTCGAGCCGCGCCGGGCTGATCGGCTTGCCGCACCGCTCGCAGATGCCGTAGGTGCCCTCGTCGAGCCGCTCCAGGGCGCGCTCGGTGTCGCGCAGGCGATCGCGCAGGTTGCTGATCAGGGCCAGGTCCTTCTCCTGCTCCATCACGTCGGTCGCGTTGTCGGCGATGTGGTTGCTGA
>JAUJMV010000018.1:122198-136655 GCA_030446685.1 Thermomicrobiales bacterium
GGCGGCGGGACCGGGGGGCATGTGACGCCGGCCCTGGCGACGCTCGCGGTGTTGCGGGCGCGCGGCCCGCTGGAAACGCTCTGGCTCGGCACGGCCGACAGCGTCGAGGAGCGGCTGACCGCGGAGCATGGCATCCCCTTCCGGGCGATCCAGGCGGGCAAGCTGCGGCGCTATCTCTCGCTGGCGAACCTGATCGACGCCGGCCGCATCCCGCTCGGCGTCCTCCAGTCGGCGGCCGCCCTGCGGCGCTTCCGCCCGGACGTCGTCTTCAGCACCGGCGGCTTCGTCGGGGTGCCGCCGGTCGTGGCGGCGGCGCCGCTGCGCCTCCCGACGCTGATCCACGAGCAGACCGCCCAGTTCGGCCTCGCCAACCGGCTCAGCCTCCCCTTCGCCACCACCGTCGCCCTGACCTACGAGGCGTCGCGCGCCTTCCTCCCCCGCACCCGGCGCCGCGTCGTCGTCACCGGCAACCCCGTCCGCGCCGATCTCCGCCGGGGGGACGCCGCGGAGGGCGCGCGGCTCTTCGGCCTCGACCCGGTCCGCCCGACGATCTACGTCACCGGCGGCGCGCGCGGGGCGCACGCGATCAACGCGACGGTCGGCGCGCTGCTGCCGGGGCTGCTCGACCGCTGCCAGGTCGTCCATTCCTGCGGGCCGCGCGAGGCCAACGGCGACTTCGACGCCCTGACGGCGCGCGCCGCCGCCTGGCCCGCCGACCTGCGGGCGCGCTACGCCGTCCGCGAGTTCATCGGGGCCGAGCTGCCCCACCTCTACGCGCTCGCCGCGCTCGTCGTCGGGCGGGCGGGGGCCGGGACGGTGGCCGAATTGGCGACCCTCGGCAAGCCCGCCATCCTGATCCCCCTCCCCGGCACCGGCGGCGACGAGCAGACGAAGAACGCGCGGATGCTGGCCGACGCCGGCGCCGCGATCGTGATCCCCGAGCGGGACCTGACCCCCGCGACCCTCGCCGCCACGCTCGACCGGTTGCTCGGCGCCCCGGACGAACTGGCCCGGATGGGCACCGCGGCGCGCACGCAGGCCCCGCCCGATGCCGCCGAACACCTCGCCGACGAACTCGTCCGGCTGGTCCGCCGGCCGCGCAAGCCCTGACGGCCCCCGGCGCCGGCGTTCGCCGCGTCACTCCCCCAGCAGGGCGCGCTCGATCGCCTCGCCGAGGGTGCGCGCCCGCGTCACCTGCAGCCCGTCGAGCCGCGGCAGCCGCTCGTGGCGCGTGGCGGCCGGGACGATCGCCCGCGTGAAGCCGAGCCGCGCCGCCTCGCCGATCCGCCGGGCGGTGTCGCCGACCGAGCGCAGTTCGCCCGCCAGGCCGACCTCGCCGACCATCACCGTGCCGGGCGCGATCGGCACGTCGCGGAACGAGGAGGCGATCGCCGCCGCGACCGACAGGTCCACCGCCGGCTCGTCCACCTTCAGCCCGCCGACGACGTTGACGAAGAGGTCCTGCCCGCCGAGCGGCAGCCCGACCCGCTTCGACAGCACCGCCGAGAGCATCTGCAGGCGGTTGGCGTCGACCCCGTTCGCCGTCCGCCGGGGCATCGGGTTCGCCGTCACCGACGTCAGCGCCTGGACCTCGACCAGCAGCGGGCGCGTCCCCTCCAGCGTCACCGCCACCGTCGAGCCGGACGCGCTCTCGGCGCGCTCCTGCAGGAACGCCTCGGAGGGGTTGGTGATCTCGCGCATCCCGCTGTCGCCCATCTCGAAGATGCCGACCTCGTTGGTCGAGCCGAAGCGGTTCTTGACCGCGCGCAGGATGCGGTACTGCCCGAAGCGGTCCCCCTCCAGGTAGAGGACCGCGTCCACCATGTGCTCCAGCACGCGCGGCCCGGCCAGCGTGCCTTCCTTGGTGACGTGCCCGACGATCAGCACCGGCACCTGGGCGGGCTTGGCCCAGCGCATCAGCCGCTCGGTGCAGCCGCGGACCTGACTGACGCTCCCGGCGGCGGAGGTCAGGTCTTCGAGGAAGACCGTCTGGATCGAGTCGACGATCAGGAGGCCGGGTGGGCGCTCCTCCGCCGCGTCGAGGATGAGATCGAGGTTCGTCTCCGACAGCACCGAGAGCCCGGCGGTCGGCAGCCCCAGCCGGTCGACGCGCAGCTTGAGCTGCTGGGCCGACTCCTCCGCCGAGACGTACAACGCGCCGCCCTCGCGCCCCGCCAGCAGCGAGGCGACCTGCGTGATGAGCGTGGAGTTGTGGACGATGAGATCGTTCGCGACGAAGTTCGCCGCTCCGGGAACGGTGAGATCGTAGACAGACTCCTCGCCCGCTGGCGTGATGCTCTCGATGGCGTCCCAATACACGTCGCCACGAGCGAGGGTGCGAAGGTACGGCGAAGGGTAGGCATCGGCCAGGGCAGCGACCGTGGCGCGGCACAGCGGGCGATCGTGCCGCCGGTTACGGATGGTGACCGCCGCGCGTTCGGAGACGACCCGGAACGAGGCCCCCGCGGTGGCCTGATGCAGCTCCTGCCAGAAGTGCGCGCCGGTCGGCACGGTATCGAAATGCGTCGAGGCGAGCGTCGACAGGGTGAGCCGCGCGATCCGCGCTTTCGCCTCGTCACGCCCCCAGATGCCGATCACGGCCAGGAAACGCTTGATTTCGGCCACGCCGAGCAACTGCAGCTCGTACGCAGTGTATGGCAGCCCATTCACGGTTGTCGGCTTGGTGCGCAGTTTGGAGACAAAGCCAAAGCGCAGGAGGAGGTGCTGTACATCCTCCGCCAGGCGCTTGCTGATCGTGCAGTAGGAGACCCCCGGCACGTTCCGCCGGGTGATATAGACCGAGCCGTCGCAACTGAACAGCACCTTGAGGAAAACCGCTAATTGTTCGCGCGGCAGGCGGAAGACACATTCCGGTACGGCTTTCGTCCTGGCGGTCGTGTAGCGTAGGCCAACCGAGGCCAGCTTTCGGGCAATGGGGGTTGTCTGTTCAGCACAGTCGCGCGACGCCGGCGCTAGCGCGGACAGTGACACACCGGCGGCACTCGCCAGCCGCTCTAGCTCAGCCTCGCTCGGCGTTGCCACCGCGCGTCGCCATGAGTTGAGCATGGCGGCATTGACCGCCGCGGCCCGCGCCCAACCCTCCCAACTGAGTCCTATTTCGCTATGCACGCGCCTGAGGGCGAGAGCGACCTGCCGCCGTGCGGCGGCGCGTTCTCCAACAGGCAGCACAAAACGATAGCCCTTCGCGCGGTTGCACGGCTTCGCATAGACACGCAAGGTCATCCCGAGCCCCGCGGCAATTGCCTGGAGATCGGCTTCGACTTCCGGTAGCGCGCTCGTCACGGTGAAATCGCGACCAGCCGAACCGTCGGAGAGCGCGTAGGCGATGATTCTGACCATGTCCTCTGGTAGAGGGTCGGAGCCAAAGCAAGGGAGCGCGCGCGGGGCGGCGATCCGCGTGCCGGGAGCCAGCTCACCGACGGGACGCCATCCAGCGGGCGTGAGCACCGGGTGACTTGGCGTGCAGCGGAGCGTCCGGCCAAGCCTGGTCGTAACCTCCACCACCGGGCGCACACCCTGATCGTGAAACGCCGAAACCTGACACGAGATGAGACGTTGGGCCTCCTCGTCGAGAGACAGTACCGGACGCCCCGTCTCGGCCCAGGCAGTAATTGGCAGGAACGCACCGGATACGGGGTCGAGGACACGCTGCGAACCGGCGAGACACTTCCCGATCCCGGGGTCCCCGCCGATCAGCACCAGCGAGCCCGGCACCAGCCCGCCGCCGACGACGCGGTTGAACTCGCCGATCGGCACCTCGATGCGGTCGTGGCCGCTGCCGCTGACCTCGGCCAGCGGTGTGGCGTGGACGAGCGCCGGCCGCCGCCCGCGCGCCAGCGCCGAGGTCGCCCCGAGGCGGCCCGCCGGCGCCGCCCGCGCGACCGTGGTCTCGACCATCGTCTCCCACTGGTCGCACTGCGGGCAGCGCCCGTGCCACTTCGGGCTGGCGAAGCCGCAGTTCTGGCAGATGTACTGGCTGGTTGCCTTCGGCATGCGAGCTTCGCTTTCCTCACGTTATCTGCTGGTCCAGGACGCGTGGCTACTCCCGGCGGGCATTGGAGGCGTGCGCGGTCGCCTCCGACGCCGCGTCTGCCAGGGGGCTCGCGCCATCTGTCGCAGGGTACCTGTAGAGGGGGAGCATCGCTACGGGCGGCGGCGGGGTGCGCACGACCCGTTCGAGTGTCGCTGACGTATCGGGCGTAAAGAGCGTGTCACCACAGAATGAGCAGACCTCGGCCGGCACCCCTTCGATCACGATGAGCTGCCCGCCAAAGCGCGTGGCGCGCACGATCTTCCGGTCTTCGTATTCGCCGGGGCAGTTCGGCATGTGGCAGGGCCGTGTCATCATGGTTCCCCTCTCCGAGTCGGCGTGATCCACTTCGGCGGCAGCGGGACGTAGGTCGTGATAAATACTAGCTTGGGGCCAGTAGTCGAGCAGACAACGTGGAGCGGTCGGCCTCGCTGCGTCTCACCGTAGATCAGACAGCACGGACCCTTGTAAAACGCGGGATAATTCTCCAAGATCCTGCCACGACCAATCGCTTCGAACATCTCGGCAAGGGTGATATCTTCATCATCCATTTCATCTTGCGCGTGATCGGAGACGCGGTAATTCCCCCAGCAACCTGAGCACGAACCCATCCTAGCACCGCCCGTTCATCGGTTGGATCGATCGCGCTCATGCGCCCCCGTTCATCGGTCTTGATCTGATCGGGCGACACCAGCCGCCGCGCCGCGCTCATGCGCCCTCACGCGCCCAAAGCGCGCCTGTACCGTCAGGCCGCCAGGCGCGTGCGGCCGATCCTGGGATCGAGCACCGCGCCCTTCCTCCAGCGGATGACCCGCGCTATCGGCGTCTGCCCCCAGGCGAGCGTGGCGAGGAACTGATCGGGCGACACCAGCCGCATTCGCTCCGCTGGACGATCTCCCTGCCTCGCGTGCGCCCCACGAAGGGCGGGCGCGCCTCGACGCGCATAGAAGCGCAGATTCTGATAGTAGCGCGTCAGGCCGCGAGGCCGGCGCGCGCGGATCGTCGATCGCGCCGCTGGGATCAGCGGTAGCGGCAGGCAATGGGCGTCACCACGGCGCGCGCGCTCCTCCCAGCCAGCGCGCCAACGCCGCCTCCAGCGTCTCGTCCCCCTCGGGTCCACGCGCAGGTCCGCAGGCCGGCGCAAGCGCGCCACTCGGATCCCCACCGTCGCCGGTGGCGGCCACGATCCAGCCGGGGAAGGCGGTGCAGCAGAGGGCGCGCCGTTCAGCCCTTCGGCGTCGTATTCCTGCGCGCGCGGCGGGCGGAACGGCGGCGGCAGTCGGGATCGGGCTGGTGGTGAGCGGTCGCCCCGCCCGAAGTTGTGATGTCGCGTCCGCTCGACGATCTCGACCCAGGGCTGGTCCGCTCGCGGGCCTCCGCCAATCCGGGGCGGCTTACGCCCCACGCGCGAGACCGCGGCGAGCAGTACCCCGCCGCCGCAGCCGATAGCACTATTGTTCGACAGCACCGGGGCGTCAGGAGCTTCCAGCCCACCCGCGTCACCGGACGCATGGGCGTACCGCGGATCGCCCCGCCGCGCGGCTCGAGCCTACCCCATCGCTGCGCTCCACCTCGGCCACCGCGCCGGACTCCTGCCAGACAGCGCGAGGAGGTTCCCGGGTGAGCCTGGTACGCGACGGCCATCGCCATTCCTCCCTACCGTGAGCGCGGTGTGCGAGCCGGTTTTTCCACGCGGGTCGGCCGGGACGCGGCAGCGCGCGGCCCACTCGGTGTACGTTTCCGCTAGGAATTGATTTCGCACCGTGAACGCGCGCGAAAAGGGGCGCCATTACTGGCGCCCGTGTTATCGGGTTCTGTGGCCGTGCTCGGACTACGAAACCGGGACCAGGCTCCTCGACCTCGCGCAGCTCGAACTTGCCGTCCTCGACCTCGGCCCGCACGGTGCGGCGGGGTGGTAGCGGCCGTCGAGCAGGCCCTCGGCCAGCGGGTCCTCGATCACGTTCTGGATCAGGCGGCGCAGCGGGCGCGCGCCGTAGGTGTGATCGTAGCCCTGGCGCCCCAGCTCGTCCATCGCCTCGTCGCTGATCTCGAGCGTGATCTCCTGCTCGGTCAGTTGCGTGCGGACGCGCGCCAGTTGGATGTCGACGATCTGGCGGATGTGCTCCGCGGTCAGGCTGTGGAAGACCAGGATCGCGTCGATGCGGTTGAGGAACTCCGGCTTGAAGGTCTTCTTCTTGAGCTGGTCGAGCACCTTGTCCTTCATCCGGGTGTACTCGTCCTGCTGCTTCTTGATCTCGTCCTGGTGGACGACGAAGCCGAGCGTCAACTCGCGGCTGATCGCCTCCGCCCCGACGTTGGAGGTCATGATGATGATCGTGTTGCGGAAGTCGACCCGCCGGCCCTTGGCGTCGGCCAGGTTGCCGTCCTCCATGATCTGCAGCAGCATGTTGAAGGCTTCGGGGTGCGCCTTCTCGATCTCGTCGAGCAGGATCACCGAGTAGGACTTGCGCCGCACCGCCTCGGTGAGCTGGCCGCCCTCCTCGTAGCCGACGTAGCCGGGAGGGGCGCCGACCAGCCGCGACACGTTGTGCCGCTCCATGAACTCGGACATGTCGATCTTGATCAGCGCGTCCTCGGAACCGAACATGAACTCCGCCAGCGCCTTCGCCAGCTCGCTCTTGCCGATGCCGGTCGGACCGAGGAAGATGAACGAGCCGATCGGCCGCTTCGGATCCTTCAGGCCGGCCCGCGCGCGCCGCACCGCCTTGGCGAGGGTGCTGATCGCCTCGTTCTGGCCGATGACCCGCTTGTGCAGGGCCTCCTCCATCTCCAGCAGCCGCTGCGACTCCTCGCCGGAGATGCGGATCAGCGGGATGCCGGTCCACATCGAGACGACCTGGGCGATGTCCTCCTCGCCGACGGTCGGCTCGTCGCGCTGCTGCTCGTCCTTCCAGTCCTTCTCCAGGCCGCTGATCCGCTCCTTCAGCCGCCGCTCGCGGTCCCGGAGCGAGGTCGCCAGATCGAAGTCCTGGGCGGCGATCGCCGCGTCCAGCTCGTTCTTGAGGGCCTCCAGGCCGCGCATCGCCTCCTTCAGGCTCGGCGGCGAGGCCGACCGGTACATCCGCACGCGGCTGGACGCCTCGTCGATCAGGTCGATCGCCTTGTCGGGCATGAAGCGGTCGGTGACGTAGCGCGAGGCCAAGTTGGCGGCCGCCGAGAGCGCCTCATCGCTGATCTTCAGCTTGTGGTGCTCCTCGTACCGCTCGCGGATCCCCTCGAGAATCGAGATCGTCTCCTCGACGTTCGGCTCCTCGACCTGGATCGGCTGGAAGCGCCGCTCCAGCGCCGCGTCGCGCTCGATGTACTTGCGGTACTCGTCGAGCGTGGTCGCGCCGATCGTCTGCAGCTCGCCGCGCGAGAGGGCCGGCTTGAGGATGTTGGCCGCGTCGACCGCGCCCTCCGCCGCGCCCGCGCCGACCAGCGTGTGCAGCTCATCGATGAAGATGATCGAGCTGGTCTCGCGCACCTCGGCGACGATCTTCTTCAGCCGCTCCTCGAACTCGCCGCGGTACTTGGTCCCCGCCACCAGCGCGCCGATGTCGAGCGACACCAGCCGCTTGTTCTGGAGCTGCTCCGGCACGTCGCCGGCGACGATCCGCTGCGCCAGCCCCTCGACGATCGCCGTCTTGCCGACGCCCGGCTCGCCGATCAGGGCGGGGTTGTTCTTGGTGCGGCGGGAGAGGATTTGCATCACCCGCTCGACCTCGTTGGCACGCCCGATCACCGGGTCGAGCTTGCCGTTGCGGGCCGCCTCGGTCATGTCGAAGCCGAGCGCGTCCATGTACGGCGTCTTGGTCTGCTGCTTGCCGCCCTGGCTGTAGCCCTGGGAGGAGGAGACGACCTGGATGACCTGGGCGCGGACCTTCTCCAGGCTGACGCCCAGGCTCTCCAGCACCCCGGCGGCGATCCCCTCGCCCTCGCGGACGAGGCCGAGGAGCAGGTGCTCGGTGCCGATGTAATGGTGGTTGAGGCGCCGCGCCTCGTCCACCGCCAGCTCGATCACCTTCTTGGCGCGCGGCGTCAGGCCGATCTCGCCCATGATCATCGACTCGCCGCGCCCGATGATGAACTCCACCGCCGAGCGCACCTTCGGTAGTTGCACCCCCAGGTTGCCGAGCACCCGCGCCGCGATGCCGTCACCCTCGCGCACCAGCCCGAGGAGCAGGTGCTCGGTGCCGATGTAGTTGTGGTTGAAGCGCTGCGCTTCCTCTTGGGCCAGCGTCAGCACCCGCCGCGCCCGCTCCGTGAACTTGTCGAACTTGTCCGCCATCTCGCTCTCCAATCGCCTGCTCGCTGAGGCTGGAATCGAACTACCGGTCCTGGTTTCCGGGTGACAACCGGCCCGGATCCCCTCGCGCCGCCCCGGTGCCGCCTGGTAAGCATATCCCGTGCCAGTTGCCCGCGCCAGTGCTGCCCACCCGCGCGCCCCGGCGACGCGCGACTGGGGCGCCGGCCCCGGACGGGGGCGTCCTCGCGGCGGCCCGTGGAACGGACAGCCCCCACAGCCGAAACTGCGTGGGGGCTGTTCCACCGGCACTCGGCGCCGCGGGGGCGCCATCGGTTGTCAACGGTGCGCCTGGCTGGCCAGGCCGTGCCGGTCGGTGCGACACAGACCTGTGCCATGAGCGGCCGGCGACAACGGCTCGCGGCGGGGCGCCGCCGCGAGCATCGCCTCATTGCGATGCCGTCGACGTCGGCTCGTGATCGGCTTCGCCACCGTCCCCCGGCGCGCCGGCGGACGTGGTCGGGGCGTCCTGCGCCAGGCCCTCCGGCTCCTCACCGGACTGCACCAGCGCCTCCTCGACCGTCGGGCTATCCTGCGCGGCGGCGGGTTGGGACCCGGCCGCCGGAGCATTCGTCGTCTGCCGCGCCTCGTCGCGCGCCTCCCGGGCCTGCTGGAGCGCCTGCGCCATCGCGCCCGCGCCCACCCCGGCGTCCTCGTCGTCGGGGAAGTCCGGCACCGCGACGGGGGCGGGGGTCGGGGCGGCGGCGGGAGCCGCCGCCGGAACGGGAGCCGCCGGCGGGGCCTCACCCGCGGGGGGGCCACCGGCCGTCTGGAAGTTCGGGATATACCCGCCGGCCTCGTTGACGCGGCGCAGGCTCAGGGCGATCCGGCGGCGCTGCGGCTCGATCCGGATGATCCGCACCTGGACTTCCTGGCCCTCCTGCACGACCTCGCGCGGGTGGTTGACCCGCTCGTCGGAGAGCTCGGAGACGTGGATCAGCCCCTCGATGCCGTCCTCGATCCGCGCGAACGCGCCGAAGTTGGCGAGCTGGGTGATCGTCGCCGGGACGATCTGGTTGATCTGGTACTTCTGGGCGACCCGGCTCCACGGCTCCGGCTGGGTGCGCTTGATCGACAGGGCGATCTTCTTCTCGTTGGGGTTGACGTTGAGGACGTAGACATCGACCTCGTCGCCCACCTTCAGCGCCTCGCTCGGGTGCTTGACACGGCTCCAGGAGATCTCCGAGAGGTGGACCAGTCCGTCCGCCCCGCCGATGTCGACGAACGCGCCGAAGTCGGCGATCGAGGAGACGCGGCCCTTGCGGGTCTCGCCCTCCTTGAGGTTCTCGATCAGCCGCTCCTTCATCGCGTCGCGGCGCTCCTGCACCGCCAGCCGCTCGGAGAGGATCAGCCGGTTGCGGTGCCGGTTGATCTCGATCACTTTCAGCATCAGATCCTGGCCGACGAGGCGGGCCATGTCGGCCTGCTTCGAGGCGTCGTCGCCGCCGCGGATCTCGGTCACCTGGGAGGCGGGCACGAAGCCGCGCACCCCGCCGAGGTTCACCAGCAGGCCGCCCTTGTTGTAGTTGGTCACCTGGGCCTGGATGACCTCGTTCTTGTCGTACTGCTCCTGCAGCTGCCGCCAGCTCTTCTCCTGGCGCGCCTTGTCGATCGACAGGACGGTGTGGCCGTCCTGGTTCTCCGGCTGCACCACGAAGACCAGCACCTGGGCGCCGACGCCGAGCTGGTTGACCTCGTCGGAGGTGAGCGTGGAATACTCCTTGCTCGGGATGATCCCCTCCGACTTCGAGCCGATATCGACCAGGAATTCATCGCGGTCGCGCTGCATCACCGTGCCGTCGAGCACGTCGCCGTACTTCAACGACCGGTAGTCGTGGCTCGGATCGTTGAGCAGTTGCTGCATCAGGGATTGCTCCCCGTCCGCGCCCGTCGCCGGGTCGACGGCCGCGACCGCGCCATCCGCGGCGCCGTTCCCCGCCATCGTCTGCTCCACCTGCGCCTGGGCCAACTCCTGGTCCTGCCAGTCCTGGTTGGGGGTGGCCTCCGGCGCCTGCTGATCCTGAACCTGACCGCGGTCTTCCATCACGAATGTCACACTCCGCTCCATCTCTCGCCCCGAGGGTTGGGACCCGCCCCCTGGTGAGCCGTCAGCCCCGCCGGCCCTGGGCCGCAACGCCCGCGTAAAATCCCATCTCGGACTATGGGTATTATAGTATGGGGCACAGAAAAAACGCAAGACGCAATGCCCGCCTCACACCACCCTTCGCCCGGTCCCACCGCCCATCGCGCGGCGGCGCGACCGCCGCGCCCGTCCCCGCGCGCGATCGTGACGGCGGCATCGCCTGCTCCGCTCGGGGTGGTACGGCATCTACAACACCTCCGCCGGCCCCGCTATTCCCGCCCGGCGCGCGGGAGGCCCACCGTTACTTTTCCCGGCCCCGATCCGACAGTATGGGCAGGTACCTGAGGACGCGCGGACCGGCGCCGGCAGCCGGCGGCCAGGGACGACGGGAACGACAGACGCGGCGTGAGCTGGGCGGCGATGGAGGGCGGCAGGATGGCGCGCGCGCGGCCGGCGCTCCAACAGCGTGCCGCGGCGGCGGTGGCCCCCGCGACGGGGCTCGACGACGCCAGCGACGAGGACCTCGCCGGGCGCGGCGACGCCGAGGGCTTCAAGTGGCTCTACCGGCGGCACCTGCCGGCGGTCTACCTACGCCTACGCCCGCACCGGCAACCGGCAGGACGCGGAGGATCTGACCGCGCTCGTCTTCGAGCGCGCCTGGGCCATTTGCCCCACTACCGGGCGACCGGCCCCTTCCGCGGCTGGCTCTTCACCATCGCCCGGCGCGCCGCGATCGATCAGCGCCGCCGCCACCACCCGGACACCGTGCCGGTCGAGGCGCTGGCCGAGGTGCTGCCCGACTCGGCCGGCGGCCCGGAGGCGGCGGCGCTGACCGCCGAGGAGCTGCGCCAGATCCTGCGCCTCCTGGACGAGCTGCGCCCGGAGCAGCGGGACGTCCTCGGGCTGCGCTTCTTCGCCGGGCTCCAGTACGCCGAGATCGCCCGCGTCGTCGGCAAGCGCGAGCCGGCGATCAAGATGCTGGCCTATCGCGCGCTCGACACGCTCAGACGGAGGTTCGACGATGAACGGATCGAAGGATAGCCTGCACGGCGTCGACCTCGACGCGGCGCTGGACCGCGCCGAGCGGGACGCCGCCGGACGCCGCCTCCGCGCGGCCGGGGCGGCCCTGCGGCCGGACCCGGCGTTCGCGCGGCAACTGGAGGACCGCCTGCGCGGACCCGACGCCAGTGACCCCGCCGCCGCGCCGCTGGCGACCGCCGGCCCTCGCCCCCCGCCGCCTCGGCGTCGCCGCGACCGGGCTGCTCGCCGCCCTCGTACTGGCCGCCGCCGCCGCGCCGTGCTGATGCCGCTGCTCGACCAGGTCTTCGCGCGGAACGCGCACCCAGCGGGTCGACGGCCGGCAATTGGGCCGCGACCTCAACCTCTCCCAGACGGCTAACGGCTTCACCGTCACCGTCGGACGGGTCTACGCCGACGCCAACGAGATCACGATCGGCTACACACCGTGACCGGGCCGCCCGGCCGGGACTACGTCAACATTGCCGTACGTGATGCCACCGAGCATGGCGCACCCACCCTGATCGACGCGCGCGGGCAACGCCTCAAGGTCGCCCCCTCGCAAGTCGAGACCCGCGTGCAGGGTGAACAACAGGCGGGCCTGATGCATTACGAGACGGCCGAGATCGCCGGCGCGCCCGCCGCCCTCGCCCTGCAGTGGACGGTCGGGGCGCTCCGGGTAACCGAGCGCTCAACCCCGCCGGCGCCTACTACATACCCGGCCCGTTCGTCTTCGACTTCACCGTGCCGTTCGAGCCAGGGCGGACGCTTGAACTCAACCAGTCTGTCGAGGTGGGCGGGACGACGGTGACACTGGAGCGAGTCGTCGCCACGCCGGTGAGTACCCGCGTCTACCTGCGTGGCTCCGGGCCGAATGTCTACGCTGACCTAACCGTTGACGGCACGACTTATCCGCTGCGCAACCCGGGACCGGGTCGGTTCATCCGCAGGAATGGACGCCCCACCGCCCCTGGTACTTCCTCACACCGGAGCCGCTGGGCGACACGCGGGGCGCGGGGACGCTCGTTGTCCGGGCGGGCGAACCTCCGCGCGCCCGCACCGCACCGGCGGGCGGTCCCTGGAACTACCACTTCCAGAGGCCTTAAGCCCGGACCGGGGGGGGCCCCCCCCCCCGGGTGGGGGCGGACCTTTCCGAATGCTGCTGCCGTAGGGCTGGATTCTACCTCAGTAGGGGTAGTACCCGATCGATGATGTGCGGTCGTTCATATAGTCGCCGACGTAGCTGTGCCACCCACGACCATAGTAGTTCGTGGCGCCGCCCTCGTAACCGTCGTACAGCGAGGCGCCCCCCGCACAGCCGACGTTGATCGACGAGATCCTGTTGTCCCAGAACGTCCCGCGCAGATCCACGACCAGGGCACAGGTATCGGCATACCAATCCTCACCGGCACCACCGCCACCCGCGTGCTCGTAGACCGTGCTCAGGTAGTAACTGCTGCTAGTGCTGCTCAGATCGGTGGCGGCAGCGTCGGCCTCCGCCTGAGTAGCGAAGCATTGGCGTTGTGGTCGCATCACCGGCAGGCCCGACTTCGGCGCGACGGCCCCGATTCGCACCAGTTGGCTAATGCAGTGTTCGCCCGCGCGTCCGTTCGTCGGTGTGCCCGGCACACCTTGCGCCGCTGCCGCTGCCGTGCCGCCGCCGAAACTACCGGCCAGCACCAGCAGGCCGGCGAGCAGCGCGAAGATTAGCCGCTGCCTCGACATCATGGCTTCCCTCCTGAGCGTACTCCACCGTTCGGCTCGCACACGCCGTCCCCTGTTGCAGGCCGCACCGCGATATGAACGGCCGTACACCACCCCCTCTCCACGACCGGACACGCTCCCGGCGCAGGCGACGACCGCCAGGGACGGCCAGCGTTAGCGCAGGCAAGGCGCCGGGCATGTCGGCGACACCGATCCGAGGGACGACGACGGTGAGTTGCACGCATGCGCCAACCCCCACACCCTGATGCCTTGCCGCTGGTGTTTTTGCTTCTGCTTCGAGGATAACCCTGGGACACGGGGCTGTCATGCGCTGATGAGCGTATTTGGCCTACGGTTTCTACCGTAGGCTCGTCAGGTCAGGGAGCGTGGAGGTCGGGCGGATCGGTCGCCCGGTTATCGAGATCGGTAACGTCCATCAGCCGCTGCATCCAGGCCCAGGCCACCGCCTCGGCGCGGCTATGCACGCGGAGCTTGCCGAGGATGGCCGTCACATGTGTCCGCACCGTCTCGACGGAGATATCCAGGGCGCTGGCGATCCGCGCGTTGTCCTGCCCCTGAGCGACCAAGCGCAGCACCTCGCGTTCACGCGGCGTGAGCGTGGTCAGGGCGTCGGGCGTAGCCCGATCCGTCGCCCGCTCGCAACGGAAGGCATGCGCCGCGACGCGCCGGCTCAGCCAGCCCCGCTCGCCCCGCGCCACCCCGCGCACCGCCTCAACGATCGTCTGCCGGGCCTCGTCCTTGAGCAGGTAGCCGGCCGCGCCGCTGGACAGCACCCCGCGGACGTATGCCTCGTCGTCGTGGGCGCTCAGCACCAGCAGCCGCACCGGCGATCCCGCCGCCCGCAACCGCCGGGCGACCTCGACCCCGGATAGCCCCGGCAGCGCGACATCGAGGACGAGCACATCGGGACGCAACTCGGTGACCAGTTGCAACGCCTCCGGGCCGTCGCCCGCCTCGCCGACCACGACCATATCGGGCGCCCGTTCCAGCAGGAGGCGCACACCGTCCCGCACGACCGGATGATCGTCCGCCAGCAAGATGCGGGTGGGGTCCATCATTGCCTTCCACCCAGGCCATCGTGGTCACTGCCCTTTGCCCCGTAGGACGGAAAACCGTCCGAAAAGGAACGCCGGTAGCCGAGAATGTCGCGCCGGATACGAGTGGCCGCGGCGCTGGGACCGCGCTGTCACCCCCCTGCCGACAGTCAGCTCAGCGCCCCGCCCCGCGATGTGCTATACTCGCCGGGCTGAGGCGCAAGGAGAACGGGCCGGCGGC
>JAUJMV010000050.1 GCA_030446685.1 Thermomicrobiales bacterium
GGACGGGACCGTGCGGGACGCGGGCCGGTTCGGTGGCGCGTGGGCCGCTCTATTTGGTGGGCGGCGCCGCGGGTGGCGCGGGGGGCAACTGGAGGAACGTGAGGATGTCACGATAGTACGCCGCCCAGTCGCCTTCGTTGCGGATCGCGAGCTTGGGCAGCGCGAGCCGCGCGAAGAGGTCGTCGCAGAGGGCGCAGTAGGCCCGGTAGATCCGGACCAACCCGTCGAAGCCCCCTAACGACCGCTGCGCGCCGTAGGGGCTCGGGACTTTCCACCCCACCTGATAGGCTTCCCAGGCGCTCCCGCGCGCGTCGCAGACCGCGCGCAGCGCCCGACCAAGGTCCGCGTGGGAGAAGTAGATGACGGTCGGATCGAGGTCGCGAATGCTCTCGAGCACCCGCGCCACATAGCGGCGCAACACCGGGGGCTCGGCGTTCATCAGCAGCAGGTCGGTCATGTTGCCGTGGAACAGCAGCCCGTCGCAGACGGTGATCGTCGCGGACTGCTCCGCCTCGCGCGCGAAGCTATGCCACTTCCGCAGGCTCCGCGCAATGTATTCCGCGATCGTCACGTCGCGCCAGACCGCGTTGGGGTGCGGCAGGTCGGTCGCGACCCGCAGGGGATGGTTCGGATTATCTACTGTTGGCCCTTCCAGCATGAAGCGGGCCGCAAATCCGTTCCGCCGAAGTTGGTCCGTGAGGAATTGGGCCGTGGTGGATTTGCCCGAGCCCATGATCCCCTCGACGAAGATGAAGCGGGTCTCGCGCACTGACGCAACCCCTTTCCTCCCGCCTCCTTGTGGTGGCAACGGGGTGGTAGCAACGGCCGTGGAGGCAAAGCGTGCGCCCCTCAACCCTCCAGGTTGTGCTCGATGATGCGCGCGGGGTGGATGCGGATGCGGGCGTTGGGCCGGCTGAGCGGGTTGCGGGCGATCATCCGGCGCGCGCCGTCCTCACCGACGTAGCGGCGCATCAGGTCCAGGCGCTCCGGCGTGCCGATGTCCTCGGTGATCGTCGCCGTCCCCTCGATCGCCAGGTAGGCGCGGCCGTCCTCGCTGAGGACGAGCAGGGAGGCGCGCGGGTCGCGGCGCAGGTGCCGGGCCTTGACGCTGTCCGGCGCGGCGCTGATCCAGAGTTCGTCGCCGTCGCGCAGGAACCAGACGACCGACTGCACCGCCGTCCCGTCGCGCCGGAGCGTCGCCAGGGTGGCGTGCAGCGGCCGGTCGAGGAAGGCCCGTTGCCCCTCCGTGAACTGCATCGCACGCCCTCCCCGTTGCGCCCTTGCCGATCGATAGCCAATCGCAGGCACGGCCTGTCTCAGCGGAAGGCCGGCAGCACCTCGTCGACGAAGAGGCGCATATCGTCCGTCGCGGGGAAGTTGGCGAAGACGAGCTGGAAGAGGTCGAAGCCGAGGTCGGCCAGTTCGAGCAGGTGGTCGCGAAGGGCGGCCGGCTCGCCGGCGAAGGGCGGTTCGGCGCCGTGCAGGGCCGCCCCGGCCCGCGCCTCGGCCGCGGCACGGGTCGGCGCCAGGTAGACGCGCAGCATGTAGGTCTTGCGGATCCGCTCGTAGTCGCGCCCGGTGTCGGCGCAATGCCCCTTCAGCACGTCGATCTTGCGGCGCAGCACGTCGGTGCGGCGGCTGAAGGGCAGCCACCAGTCGGCGTGCTCGGCGACCGCGCGCAGGAGGAAGCGCTCGCCGTCCCCGCCGATCAGGATCGGCGGCGGCGGATCGGGCCGGGGGTCGCACCAGGCGTCGCGGACCTGGTAATAGCGCCCCTCGTAGGTGGCGGGGTCCTGGGTCCAGAGCGCCCGCATCACCTCGATCCCCTCGACCATCTGCGCGATCCGGATCTTGGGGGAGGGGAAGTCGTAGCCGTAGGCGCGGTACTCCTCCTCCGCCCAGCCGGCGCCGTAGCCGAGGATCAGCCGCCCGTGGCTGAAGGCTTGCAGGCTGGCGGCCATCTTCGCCAGCAGCGGCGGGTGGCGGTAGGAGTTCGCCATCACGATCGTGCCCAACTGCTGGCTGGGGTAGCGCGCGGCGATCCAGGTCAGCTCGGTCCAGCACTCCATCCGGAAGTGGTTGTTGGTCATGAAGTGATCGGAGACCCAGAACGAGGAGAAGTGCTGGCTGGCGATGTCGAGCACGTCCTGCAAGTCCCGCACGAAGGTCCGGCGATCGAGGCGCTCGATGCCCCGGTCGCCGGCCGGCGGGTTGTAGCCGAACTCCACCCGTCGCGTCGCCGCCATGATTTGCCTCCCACACCCATCCCTCGAGGGGGACGATTCACCACAGAGGCACGGAGTTACGGAGGAGAGGACACAGGGTTTTTCCTTTTCGTCTCTCTGTGTCCGCTCTCCCGTGTCTCTGTGCCTCTGTGGTGAATCGTCCCCCTGCCGTCGTCCTACTTGAAGGTCGAGAAGGTGATCTCCTGCGCGGTGATGAACTCCAGCAGCGCGGGCTTGCCCTCCTGCGTCTGCGCGATGCCGCGCCGGATGGCCGGGACGATCTCGCCCGGCTCGGTGATCCGCTCGCCGTAGCCGCCGAGGGCGCGGGCGAAGTCGGCGTAGTGGCCGCTGATGTCGGTGCTGCGGTACTTGGCGGTGGCGGCCCGCATGATCGGCAGCTCGATCGCCATCGAGAAGTTGTTGAGCAGGATCGACAGGATCGGGATGCGCTCGCGCGCGGCGGTCTCGAAGTCCATCCCGGTAAAGCCGATCGCCGCGTCGCCCCAGACGTTGACGCAGAGCTTGTCCGGCCGCGCCAGTTTGGCGCCCATCGCCAGGCCGAGGCCGTAGCCGAGCTGGGTCGTCTTGCCCCAGCCGAGGTAGGTCAGCGGCTCGGTGCAGGTCCAGAAGGGGGAGAGCTGGTCGCGCGGGCTGCCGGCGTCGTGGGTGATGATCGTATTCGCCACGTCCACGGTGTGCAGCAGGTCCCAGATGACGCGGTAGGGGGAGAGGGGCGTCTCGTCCGACCGGAGCCTGGGCCGCCACTCGGCCAGCCACCCCTCCCGCACCGTCGCGATCTCGCGCGCGACGGCGTCGGCGCGGCCCCGCGCCTTGCCGCCGAGGCGGTCCCGCAGCGCCGCAAGGATCGCGTCGAGCGTCAGCCCGGCGTCCCCGACCAGCGCATAGTCGATCGGGAGGTCCTTGTTGAGGTCGGCGGGGTCGAGCGTGGCGTGGATGACCGTCTTGCCGGGCGGCATCGCGACGCCGTAGTTGGTGATGGCGAAGCTGCAGCCGATGCCGAAGATCACGTCGGCGCCGGTCAGGAAGTGGTGGACCGGCCCCGGCATCGAGCGCCCGGCCGTGCCGAGCGCCAGCGGGTGGTCCTCGGGGAAGGCGCTCTTGCCCTGCAGGCTCGTCGTCACCGGCGCTTCGAGGAGTTCGGCCAGTTCGCGCAATTGGGGCCACGCCCGGGCGTAGTGGACCCCCTGGCCGGCGTAGATCACCGGCCGCTCCGCCGCGAGGAGGACGCGCGCGACCTCGTCCACCGCCCGCGGGTCGGGCGCGCTGCGGGCGCGCGGGGCCGGCCGATAGCCCAGCGGCTCCGGCGCCGCCTCGGCGAAGAGGTCGGTCGGGATCTCGACGAGGGTCGGGCGGGGCCGGCCGTTCTTCGCCCCGGTGAAGGCGCGGCGCAGCGCGTCCGGCACCGCGGCGGCGAGCGTGACCTGCTCGGCGGACTTGGTGATGTGCTGGAAGTTGAGGAAGGCGTTGAAGTTCGGCGGGACGCTGGCGAGGCGGCGCGCGTAGCCGGCGGGCAGGACGACGAGCGGCACCGAGTCGGCGTAGGCCTGGGCGACGCCGCCGAAGGCGTTCTCGGTGCCGGGGCCGTGCTGCATGGCGAAGACGCCGATCCGCTCGCCGGAGGTGACGCGGCTGACCGCGTCGGCCATGTGCAGGCCGGTGCGCTCCTGGCGCACGATGATCGTGCGGATGTCGGCCTCGGCGGCGGCCTCAATAATCGGGTTGACGGGGTAGCCGATCAGGAACTCGACCCCCTCGCGCTTGAGAATCTCGGCGACGGCGGCGGCGACGTTCATCGCGCTCCTCCTCTGCGGTCGTCCGGTCGTCCCGCGGCGACTCCGGCGGCGGTTGGGATAGGGTCGATCCGGCCCGGCGGGGGGGTGGACCTGCGCCGGAGCGGCGCTACATATCCCTGCCGCTCGGGAGCCGGCCCCATGATACCCCCTCCGGTGGCGCGCGGCCAGCGCAAGCCGGCCGCGCGCTCGTCTCCGGCCCCGTCGCGCAATCCTGTCGCGCGCCGCCCGGCAAGTGGGGCAGCGGTCCCGGTGGAGGCGCCGCTTGGGGTGCCCGTTGTTAGCGGTGTGGCGCGGTGGCGTGCGGCGCGTCGAGACGGTCGAGCACCGCCGCGGTCATCGCGCCTGTCCCCGCGTCGCCGCCGAGATCGCGCGTGCGGGGGTGGCCGGCGGCGAGGGTCGCGTCGATCGCCCCGTCCACCAGCCGCGCGGCCCCGCGCTCGCCGAGCCAGTCGAGCATCAGCGCCGCCGCCCGGATCGCCCCCAGCGGGTTGGCGAGCCCCCGGCCGGCGATGTCCGGGGCGGAGCCGTGGATCGGCTCGAACATGCTCGGGCCGCTCCGCGCCGGGTTGAGGTTGGCGCTGCCGGCCAGCCCGACGCTGCCGGTGATCGCCGCCGCCTCGTCGCTGAGGATGTCGCCCATCAGGTTGGAGGCGACGATCACGTCGAAGGCCGCCGGGCGCTCGATCAGGTACATGCTCATCGCGTCCACATGGCTCTTGCCGGTGCGGATGTCGGGGTAGTCCGCCGCGACCAGGGCGAACGTCTCGTCCCAGAGCTCCATGACGTGCGCCAGCGCGTTCGATTTGGTGACGCAGTGGACGTGGCGCTTGCCCCCCCGCCGCCGCGCCAGCTCGAACGCGAAGCGCATAGCCCGCTCCGCGCCCCGGCGGGTGACGACGGTGGTCTGCACGGCGATCTCGTCGGGGCCGCCGCGGTGGACGCGCCCGCCGGCCCCGGCGTATTCGCCCTCGGTGTTCTCGCGCACCACCACGAAGTCAATGTCGCCCGGATCGCGCAGCGGCGAGGGGACGCCCGGCAGCAGCCGCGCCGGGCGCAGGTTGACGTAGAGGTCGAGCCCCTGGCGCAGCGGGTGCATCAACTCGCGCGAGCCGACGCGGTCGGGGACGCGGGCGGGGTCGCCGTGCGCGCCGAAGTAGATCGCGTCGAAGGGGCGCAGCCGCGCGACGAGGTCCTCCGGGGCCGCGCGCCCGGTGCGCAGGTAGTGGCCCGCGCCCCAGGGGAAGTGCTCGAAGGCGAACCGGCAGAGGCCCAAATCTTGGAGCCGCTCCAGCACTCGGCAGCCCGCCGCGATCACCTCCGGGCCGATGTTGTCCCCCGGCACGACAGCGATGCTGTACCCATTCATAGCTGTCCCCTCTGTGCGCTCAGGTTGGCGGGCGGCGCGGGATCCACCGGCTGGCTGCCGGCCGAGTCAGACGGCCCGGCCGGCGCGAGGCCGCGCGTGCGGGCCAGCAGCTCGAAGAACCAGCGGACGCCGGGGTCGTCCGGCGTGCCGGCGCCGCCGAGGTCGAAGCGGCGGGGCGGCTCCTGGAACCAGTGCGCGTGGAAGAAGACGTGCTTGCCCCGGATCGCCCCAGCCGAGCGCACCTGCGTCTCGTAGAACAGCTTGGCGTCGCGCGAGAAGATGCCCGGATGCCCCATGTCGAGCGCGAACCCGGCGCACTCGACGTCGATGGTCGGCTTGCCGACCGCGTGCGTGAAGAGCAACTCCTCGGCGAGGCCGGGGTCGTCGTGCAGCGCGATGTCGGCGTGGCGGGCGACCGGCAACACCTTTTCGATGCCCTTGGCGTTCGCGCCGACCAGGCGGCCCGGATCGGCCGCGCGGGCGACGTCGATCAGACGGTTGATCGCCGCCGGATCGTTGAACGGGTAGATGTGCCGCGCCTGGGCATACTGGGCGGCGTGATACTCGTTGGCGATGTTGACGAGGGCGAGGCGGTAGGGGCGCAGCCAGGCGGTCGCCTCGGCCACGGCGCGCTCCACGTCGGCGGCGGTGCGGGGGCGCAGCGGCCGGCGCTGGTAGAAGAGGCCGACGATGGTGACCATGTCGCGCCGCTCGGCTTCCTCCAGCAGCCGCGCCATCCGCAGCAGGTAGGACGGCTCCAGCGTGCCGTCCTCGCGGAAGGCATTGGCCGAGCCGCTGCTGCCGCCTTGCAGGAACCAGGTGAGCGCGTTGATGCCGTAGGCCCGGTAGGTGTCGAGGGCGGCGATCAGGCGCGCGGCGTGGTCGTCGTCCTCCAGCGCGTTGGCGACCCGCACCCCCCACAGCTCGGTCGGCTCTCCCCGGACGAGGAGATCGCGCCCGTCGACGGTCAGCGCCCGCTCCGCGGCCATTCGCAGCCCCCTCTCGCCGGTCCACGACCGGCGCCCTCGCCCCCGTCACATGTTCCCCTCCGCGTGCTACCGTACCGCCGGTGATCGCGCCCGTCAACCACCTGTCGCGGCGAGCGAGACACCGGCGGGCGCGCTGCGCGTTCATGCGCTCGCTCGTGCTATTGCCGGGGCGCTATTCGCGATAGCGTGGCGGGCGCGGATGATGCGGCCGTGGCGCGGCGCCACGGCGCCCATAGGCCCCGGCGACGGCGAAGGAGGCACAGAAGTGGTGGAGACGAACCGCCGAAGGGCTCGAGGAGAGGCGGACCCGGCACTCCCGCCGGGGGTGGAGTTGCAGGCCGACATCGTCTACGGCGAGGGCGGGGGGCGGCCGCTCCGGCTCGATCTCCTGCGGCCGCACCCGCCCCCCGCGGGGCCGCTGCCGGCGATCGTGGGGGTCCACGGGGGCGCCTTCCGGGGCGGGACGAAGGAGATGATCCTCCCGCGGCTGATCCCCTTCGCCCGGCGCGGCTTCCTCTGCGCCAGCGTCGAGTACCGCCTCTCCGGCGAGGCGATCTTCCCGGGGCAGATCGAGGACTGCAAGTGCGCCGTCCGCTTCCTGCGCGCCCACGCCGCCGAACTGGGGCTCGACCCCGACCGCATCGGCGCCTGGGGATCGTCCGCCGGCGGCCACCTCGTCGCGCTGCTCGGCACGTCGGCGGACGTGGCGGATCTGGAGGGGGGCGGCGGCTGGGCGGGCCACTCCAGCCGGGTGCGGGCGGTCTGCGTCTGGTACGGCTCCAGCGACCTACTGCGGATGGGGGGCGCCGACACCGACACCGACTACGACGCGCCGGACTCGCCGGTGTCGCGGCTGGTCGGCGGCCCGATCCAGGAGCACCCCGACCGCGCCGCCAGAGCCAACCCCTGCGCCTACGTCACCGGCGACGAGCCGCCGTTCCTGATCCTGCACGGCGACGCCGATCGCGTCGTGCCCTGGCGGCAGAGCGCGATCCTCTACGAGGCGTTGGGCGGCACCGACGTGACCTTCCACACCGTCAGGGGCGCCGGCCACGGCGGCCCGGCCTTCGAGCACCCGGCCACCCTCCGCCTCGTCGCCGCGTTCTTCGATCGCCACCTGCGGCCCGGCGCCGCGGCGCCCGCGGACGCGGCGGACGGCCAGCCGGACGGGCCGGGGCGCGACCCCGGCCCGGCGCCGGCGATCGTCACGGTCGCGTCCCGGTCCTGGGTCAACCCGGACACCGCGCCGCCGCTGACGGCCTACCGCACCTTCGACAGCCCGGCCGCCGGCGGCCCGGTGGGGTACGCGCTCTACCTGCCGCCCGGTTACGCGGCCGACCCGTCGCGCCGCTACCCCGTCATCTACTGGCTGCACGGGATGGGCGGCGACCCACGCCGGGGCGCCGCCTTCGTCGTGGGGCTGGATCGCGCGATCCGCGAAGGGGTCGCGCCGCCCGCCATCGCGGTGCTGCCGACCAGCGGGCCGGCCAGCACGTACTGCGACGCGGCGGACGGCTCCTGGCCGGTCGAGCGGGTCATCGTCGAGGATCTGCTCCCGCACATCGACGCCGCCTACCGGACCATTCCGGGGCGGGCGGGCCGCTGCATCGAGGGACAGTCGATGGGCGGCTTCGGCGCCGCGCGCCTGGGGTTCGGGCACCCCGACCTGTTCGGCGCCGTCTCGATCGCCGCCGGCGCGCTGATCGACCTGGACCGCCTCCTCGCCGGCCCCGCGCGGCTCTTCCGCAGCGTCTGGGGTGGCGACCGCGCCTACTTCGAGGCGTGCAACCCGTGGACGATCGCGCGCCGCAACGCCGACCGCATTCGCGGGCGGACGCGGGTGCGCCTCTTCTGCGGCGACCAGGACCAGTTGCTCGACCGCAACGCCCGGTTCCACGAGTTGCTCGACGAACTCGGGATCGCGCACGAGTGGATCGTGGTGCCGGGGGCGGGGCATGGCTACGACGACAAGATCGCCCGCCTCGGTCTCGGCTCATTCGCCTTCTTCGCCGCCGCGTTCGCGCGGCCGGACCCGCCCGGCGCGCGGGAGGAGCGGTAGCGGCGCCCCCTGCGGGCGGATCGGCGCGCGCCCCGTCCCTCGCGCGGTCGGGGAGCGCGGCGTTGCCGACGCGGATGACCGAGGACGGCGCGGATTGTGGACCGGCCTGGCGCGGCGTGGTCGCCATCCCGCCCCTGCTGCCGGTGGGCTGGGGGGGCGCCGCCGCCGACCTGGCGGCGGCGCTCGATCGCGCGGATCGTCGGCCACCGGCCGGTTTACGGCGCGGGCTCGACCGCGACGGACGCGACGGCCACGCCGAGGGCGCGGCGGTCGGGGTCGAGCCGCACGATCGGCGCGCGCAGTTCGACGGTGAGCGGGCGGGCCGGGTCGAGGTCGGCGGGCAGGGCGAGGCGGATGTCGTTCCAGCCGCGGTCGCGGCGCACGGTCGCCCGCCCCACCTCCCGGCCGTTGACCGCGACCAGCACCTCGACCGGCGGCGCGTCGGGCGGGGTGGCGCCGCCAGCGTCAGGCTCAGGACCGCCGGGCGGCCAGGCGGCGGGGCGGCCAGCCGCACTTCGCCGCGCCCGCCCATCCAGCGGAAGGGGCGGCCGCCGTCGCCCCGCTCCGGGCCGTAGAAGCCGCGCACCAGGCCGCTGTCCGCGCCGTCGAGGGCGAGGCGCGACGGCGGCGGGCGATCGTCCGCGCGCCGGTCCCAGGCCCAGTCGAGGCCGTCGGGGACGGTCGCGCCGCCCCTGGCGAAGAGCCGTCGCACCTCCGCCTCCTGGCCGCGGGCGAGCAGGATGCGCGCCCCGAGCGCGCGGGCGCGGAAGTTGTCGCCGTCCCGCTCGAGCGCGCGACCGACGCCGGCCAGCGCCGCGTCGTCGTCGCCGCGGGCGTGGGCGAGGGCCGCCAGGCGCTCGTGCGGTTCGGACAGTCGGCCATCCCAGGCCAGCATCGCCTCGTAGTGCCGCGCGGCGTCGGCGGTCGCGCCGGCCTGCTCGGCGATCTGGCCGGCGAGCCAGTGCGCGGCGACCGCGCCCCGCTGGCGCGCCAGCGGGGCGCTGATCGTCCAGGCCTGGAGCAGGAACACGCCGATGGCGACCGCGGCGATCAGGCGACGGCGGCGCGAGAAGACCGCCGCGGCGCGCGGGGCCAGCACGCCCATGGCGATGGCGATCAGGAGCGGCCGGGAGGGCATGAGGAACCGGTTCTCCGGGTGGGAGAGGGCGACGCCGATGCTCGGCCCGACGACCGCGAGCAGGGCGAGCGGCACGAGGGGGTCGAGGCGGGGCGCGCGGCTCGCGGCGACGATCGCCAGCGGCATCAGGGCGAGCCAGGTGAGCAGGGTGAGGCTGTCGACGGTGCGCTTCCAGCCCTCCGGCACGCCGCGCCGCTTCTCGACGGCCTCGGTGATGTAGACCGGCTCGCCCCACTGGATGCGCAGGTTGATGATGCTCCGCTCGACGGTCTCGCGCGGGTGGGCGGCGACCCAGGCCAGCCCCTGCCGGATCGCGTACTGCTGCCGGTCGCCGGGGTTGCGGATCGCCGCCAGGGTGCGGTTGAGATCCTCGAGCGACCCGTCGCGGTGGTCGCGCCAGAAGGTGTACCCGAGGGTGGTGTCGAGCGGGATGAACCGCTCGTAGGCGATCCAGTTGCGGACCGCGTTCGGCGCGATGATCGCGCCCCAGAGCGCCAGGAAGAGGGCGGCGTGCCGCAGCCCCGCCGCCCGGTCCCCCCGCCAGCGCCGCAGGACGATCCAGCCGGTCAGCAGGGGCAGCGTCGCGACCAGCGTCGGGCGCACCAGCGCGGCGAGGCCGGCCAGCACCGCGCCCGCGGCGAGGGGCCGGGCCGTCGCGCGCGGCGCGGCGTAGCGCAGGAGCGCGAGGGCGAGCAGGGCCACCAGCGTTGTGTAGAGGACTTCGGCGTGCAGCATGCGCGTGTAGTAGATCAGGCTGGGGTCGAGCGCCGCCCACCAGGCCGCGCCGAGCGCCGCCCGCCGACCCCAGAGCCGCCCCGTCAGCGCGGCGCAGGCGGCGACGGTGACGACGCCCGCCGCGGCCTGGAGAAGGAGCGGCGCGCGCAGGCTGCCCCCCGTCAGCCGCAGGAGCGCGGCGAGGACGAGCGGGTAGCCGGGGGGGCGGAGCCAGGCCCAGCGGTCGGGGATGCCCTCGCCGTCGACGATCGACCGGGCGATGCCGAGGTAGTTCCCCTCGTCCCCGATCAGCGGCGTGACGTCGAGCGTGATGCCCGGCGGGATGACGGCGAGGCGCAGCAGCAAGGCCAGCACCAGCGGGGGGGCGAACGGGAGGGCTGCGAGGGCCGCGGCGCGGACGGCAGCAGGCGTCCACGGGAGCGCGCGGGCGAGCGCCGCGCGCCCCCACCTGTGGCGGCGCACGCGCCGCCGCGGGCGCGCCTGGACCGATGCCCTCACCATCGTGGACGCCCTCGCCGCCAGCCCCCTGACCGCACGATCCCCTCCAGCCCCCCGCGCGACCACGCCGCGCCGTCCGACGATTCGTTACCCGCCGCCACGAACGGCAGTAACGCCCGATATGGAATGGATAGCTCGCGCGCTCGCCGTGGGGCGGAACCGCCGGTAAGCCAGCGGGATGCTCCTCGTTGCCACATGCTCGTCTCAGCAGCGATAGGATACACCGTCCGGGCCGGGTCTGACCAGCTTAGGGGAATGCCCAAGCTCCCGGAATCCGGCTGCCAGCGGGCCGCTCCTCCCGATCAGCGGGCGGGGGTGAATGGATCTAACAACCGCGCGCCGGTGCGGACCAGATCAGCGGTATTACGGGACACGAAGGTCCAGCCGCGCACTTTCGCAGTCGCGGCCATGAGCCCGTCGATCGTCGATACAGGATCGGGGACGTTCATCCGCCCCCACTCCTCCGCGATCTCCCTGGTGATCGGGATGATGCGATCCGCGTAGTTCGCGTGGAGCGCCGCTAGCCAAGTTTCGTAGACTGCGGCCTGTGGCGGGTTCCGGCGGCGCAGGCGCTCGATCCCCTGCCGGATCTCCCCGATGACGAGCACGCTCAGATACAGTTCCGTCCCGGGGACCGAGGCGAGCCAGGCCCTGACGTTCGCATCCCCCGCGGGCTTGCGTGCCTCCGAGATGACGTTCGTGTCCAACAGGAAGCTCACAGCTCCACCACCCGCGCCCGGTCGTCGGCATGCCGCAAATCCAGCTCGTCCAGATCGGGCGCGGCCAGGAGGAACTCCCGGAAATCGGGCTTATCGCCAGTCAGGCGCCGGAACTCGTTG
>JAUJMV010000019.1:0-9479 GCA_030446685.1 Thermomicrobiales bacterium
GGCGTGGCCGCGCCGGACGGCCCCCACCCCCCCGCCCCCCCCGGGCCCCGCCCCCCCGCCGCCGGCCCCCCCCCGGGCGGACCCCCCCGGGGCCCGGCGGGGGCGGGGTCGCGGGGGGGTGGCGCGCGACGCGCCCCGCGCCCGGGGGGGCGCGGGGGGGGCGCGGGCGCGCCCGGCGGGCCGCGCCGCGCGACCGTCCACGGAGGGGGCAACCATGCCGAATGTTCCGACGCCGAATGCCCAGCCCGGTGAGCCGCGCTATTGGGATCAGCCGGCGCCGGGCCGGCGCTTCACCCGCATGACGCCGCCCCCCCCCGCGCCGGAGGTGGCGCCCGCGCGCCAGTCCGCCCCCGACGAGGTGACGCGGCCGATCCAGCCGGTGGGCCGCGCCGAGGCCGAGCCCGCCCCGGCGACCGAACGTCCGGCGCGCCCGATCCGGCCGCTGGCGGCGACCCAGCCGGTGGAGGCGCCGAAGCCCGAGGCGCGCCCCGCGTTCCCGCGCAACCAGCGGCGGGGGGGGCAGGCCGGGCCGCCGCCCGCGCCGAAGGCCGCGGAGGCGGCCCAGGCGCCGCCGCCACTGCCGCCGCGCCAGATCGATCCGGCGCTGCTGCGGCAACTGGAGGACGAGTGGCGCGAGCAGGCGCTGCAGGCGCAGGCCGGCAAGCACTGCGGCAACTGCCGCTATTTCCACGCGGTCCAGGGGGGCGAGCGGAGGATCTGCGGCTGCCAGTTCGCGCAATCCTACCGCCAGCCGGTGGCGAGCGAGCAGCTCGGTTGCCTCGGCCCGCTCGGCTCCTGGTGGGCGGCCAACGACGAGGGCTGGCTGCAGAAGGCGGAGCTGGAGCGGCCGCGCCGGGCGACGCCGCTGCTCGACGCGCTGGAGCGCGAGTTGGCGGAACGCGCGCGCCCGGCGCAGTCCGGCGCGGAGCGGCGGCGCAACACCCGCTAGGCGCGTGCCGCTCCGCGCCGGCCGCGGGGCGGGGCGTTGGCGGCGGGTTCGGGAACGGCGCCGCGCCGGCAGCCCCGGTGTGGCGTGGAGGGATAAGGCGGAGGGATGTCAGGGTTCGGCGATACGCTGCGCCACGCGCGGGCGAACAAAGGGGTGACGCTGACCGAGGCGGAGCGGGCGATCCGCATCCCGCGCAAGTACCTGCGGGCGCTGGAGGACGAGGATTTCGGCCAGCTCCCCGACGGCGTCTATGCGCGCGGCATCGTCCGCAACTACGCGCAGTACCTCAACCTCGACCCCGACGACGCGATCGCCTACTTCGAGGATCTGCGCGGCAGCGTCACCGGCGGCTTCAAGGTCGTCCCGGCGGTCAAGCCGATGGAGGTGCCCTCGCACTGGGCGCCGAACTTCGCGCTGATTGCCTTCACGGTCGTCATCTCCGCCGTCCTCTTCGCCTGGCTCTACAGCGCCTTCTTCGCCGCCCGTGACGCCGTCCCGACCGCGACGCCCACCGCGCCGACCCCCACCGCGATCGACACCACCGCGGTGATCCTCGCCCTGACCCCGACCGTCACGCCGACCGCGCCGCCGACCGAGACCCCCGCGCCGACCCCGCCGCCCTCACCGACCGCATCGCCGGCGGCCGCCCGGCCGGGCCAGCAGGGGGCCGCCGCGCCCCCGACCACCCCGACTCAGCCGCCCGCCCCCCGGCCGCCGCCGCCCCCCGCGCCCCCCGCGACCGCGCGCCACACGGTCACCGTGCAGGCGCAGGAGACGGCCTGGGTCCAGGTGACGGTCGACGGGGAGGTCAAGTTCTCCGGCAACCTCGCCGCCGGCGAGGAGCGGAACTACGAGGGCCGCAGCATCCTGATCCAGTCGGGGAACGCCACCAACGTCTTCCTCTGGGTCGATGGCGCCGAGTACGGCCCGCTCAGCACCACTGCCTCGACCGACAGCGTCAGCGTGCCGTAGGTCGCCGGTCCGGGAGCCTGGGCGCATTCGAGGGACCGGGGGCGGGGCGGCGCGGCCGCCTCGTTCGCCTGCCGGGCGCAAGCGGCGTGGAGGAGACGGATGGCCGAGCAAGGCTCGCTGGCCGCGCTGACCCGCCTGGCGACCGACCTGACCGCGCGGCTGGTCGCGATCGACTCGGTCAACCCCAGCCTGGTCCCCGGCGGCGCGGGCGAGGGGGTGATCGCCGCGGCGATCGCGCGCCTGCTCGCCGGCTGGGGCTTCGACGCGGCGACGCCGGAGGCCGCGCACGGCCGCCCGAACGCGCTCGGCGTCCTGCGCGGGACCGGTGGCGACGAGGCGCCGCTGCTGCTGCTCAACGGCCACACCGACACGGTCGGCGTGGCGGGGATGCGCGACGCGCCGTTCACCCCGGTCGAGCGCGACGGGCGGCTCCACGGCCGCGGCGCGTTCGACATGAAGGGCGGGCTCGGCGCGATCCTCGCCGCCGGGGCGACGCTGGCCGCCCGCCCGGAGCGCCCGCGCGGCACGCTGCTGATCGCCTGCTCGGCCGACGAGGAGTACGCCTCGCTCGGCAGCGAGGCGCTGGTGGCGGCGCTGCGCGACGGGGCCGTGCCGGGGCTGCCCGCCCGGCCCGCCCGGATCGGCGCGATCCTCTGCGAGCCGACCGGCGAGGCGGTCCACATCGCGCACAAGGGCTTCGCCTGGTGCCGGGTGGAGACGCGCGGCCGCGCGGCGCACGGCAGCGACTACGCCAGCGGGATCGACGCGATCGCCGCGATGGGGCGCGTGCTGACCGGGCTGGCCCGTCTCGACACCGAGACCCTGCCCCGCGCCGCGCACCCCCTCCTCGGGCGCCCGTCGGTCCACGCCGCGACGATCGCCGGCGGGCGCGAGCTCTCGACCTACCCCGACCGCTGCACCCTCGAGATCGAGCGGCGCACGTTGCCCGGCGAGACCCGCGCGGGGATCGCCGCCGAGCTGCGGGCCCTGCTGGCCGAGGCCGGCGCCGGCTCGCCCGGCCCCGCGCCCACCGGCGACCTCTTCTTCTGGCGCGACGCCTACGAGATCGCGCCCGACGTGCCGATCGTCGCCGCGATCCTGGACGGCCTGCGCGCCGCCCACGGCATCACCCACCCCCCCATCGGGGGCGCCTTCGGCTGGATGGACTCCGCCCTCTTCGGCGCGGCCGGCATCCCCACCGTCATCTACGGCCCGGCCGGCGCCGGCGCCCACAGCGCCGAAGAATGGGTCGACACCCCCTCGCTCGGCCGGGTCGCCGCCACCCTCGTGGCGACCGCCGACGGGTTCCTGGCGTAGCGCGCGGAGCGAGGGGTGGTGAGCGTGGAGCGCGACGGCCAGGTCACGGCGCGCGAGCAGGCGCTGACGTTCGGGAGGAGCGAGCGTGGTTGCTGACGCACCGCCCGCGCGTGTCGTGCGGCATCACTCCGCCCTGGGGGAGTGGGAGATCGTCTCCCGCGCGCCGGCGCCGCGGCTCCGCGCGCACGTCCTCGGCTACCACGGCTACGTCGAGCGCACGCCGGGCGTCGCGCGCCGGATCGAAGCCCCGTCCGGCAGGGTGGTGCTGATCGTCGGCCTGGGGCCGCCGATCCGGGTGATCGACCCGCGCGACCCGGCGGGGGCGTCGGGGACCCGCCACTCCTTCGTCGCCGGCCTGCACAACGCGTACATGCTCACCGAATCGGGCGGGGCGCAGCGGGGCCTGGAGGTGACCTTCACGCCGATCGGGGCGCACCTGTTCCTCGGCCTGCCGATGGACGCGCTCGCCAATCGCGCGGTCGAACTCGACGATCTCCTCGGGGCGGCGGGGCGGCGCCTGGCGGCGCGGCTGCGCGAAGCGCCGACCTGGGAGGCCCGCTTCACCCTCCTCGACGCGATCATCGCGGCGCGCCTGGCCGACGCGCCCGCGCCCGCGGCCGGCGTCGCCTGGGCCTGGCAGCGGCTGAACGAGACGGGCGGCTGCCTCGGCATCGGCGCGCTGGCCGCCGAGGTCGGCTGCAGCCCCAGGCACCTGATCGCCCAGTTCCGCGAGCAGATCGGCCTGCCGCCCAAGACGGTGGCGCGGGTCCTCCGGTTCCAGCGCGCCATCCGCCTCCTCGAGCGCGACGACGGCGCGCGCTGGGCCGCGATCGCCCACGACTGCGGTTACTGCGACCAGGCGCATTTCATCCGCGATTTCCGCGCCTTCGCCGGCCGCCCGCCCGGCGAGTTCCTCGGCCGCCGCCTCCCCGACGGCGGCGGCGTGATCGGCGACTGAGCCCGCGCGGCCCCGGTAAAATCCGTCCAAGACGCCGGCCCCTCGCGGGCGTAGACTGGGCCTACGACGCCGTGACGGACTGCACCCGCAAGGAGGCCATTATGACCCAGACACCGACCCAGACCCCGCCGGCGACCCTGCCGGTCATCTACCCCGTCCTCTCCTACCGGGACGCGCCCGCCGCCATCGCCTGGCTGGAAAGGGCCTTCGGCTTCGAGAAGCTGATGGCGATGGCGGGGCCGGACGGCTCGATCACCCACGCGGAACTGCGCCTCGGCGCCGGCGTGATCATGCTGGGGACGGTGCAGGAGGCGCAGGGCTGGCGGAGCCCGCGCGATCTCCCCGCCGTCAACCAGACGCTGTACGTCTACGTCGCCGACCCCGACGCGCACCACGCGCACGCGCAGGCCGCGGGCGCCGAGATCCTGCGCGGACCCGAGGACACCGACTACGGCTCCCGCGAGTACTCCGCCAAGGATCTCGAGGGGCACCACTGGAGCTTCGGCACCTACCGTCCGGGAGCCTGACGCCGCCCGCCGCGCCCCCGCCAACCGCGCGAAAGGACGGGGCAAGTCGGTATCGCGCGGGCGGGGGCGTGCCCCGCCCGCGCGATTCTCGTCGGCGATCCGGCACTGCCGCTGGCAACGATGCGGCTGCCTATCCCGGTGCCGCCCCTTCGGCGTTCATCTGCGTGAGGGCGAGGCGCACCGCGGCGTGCGGGTCGAAGTCCATCTGGCGCAGGGTGTCGTACGTCAATTCGATCTGCGGCCGGAGGATCTCGCCGCGCTCCGGATCGTCCGGGAAGAGGCGGCTCCACTTGAAGGCAATGCTGCCGCGCAGATCGGAGTGGGCCAGGCGATACGGCAGGCTGTCGATGAAGCAGTTGCCCGCCTGGGACGAAGGCACGCCGACGAGCAGGGCGCCCTGCTTGTACAGCGCGGCCGCCACGTCGAACCCGGCGCTGTAGGTCCAGGCCGAGGTGAGCACGATTACCCGCGGCGTCCAGGCGGCGGCCCAGCGCCCTTCGGCGAACACTCGCGCGAAGCTGGGCGCCTGCGCGACGTATTCCTGGTCCTCGCGCAGACGCCTCTGGCGGTCTACATCGCGCAGCCCCTCCCTCCGGTACCGATGCCACTCCCGTTCCTCGCGGAAGTCGTAGCCTCCATTCCGAAGGCTCTCCCCAATCCGCCGCCATTCCTCATCGCCATGGGTCGTGTAGTGGGCCAAGTACAGCGGTGAGTAGCGGCGGACCTGGTAGCCGTAGTCCGCCGACAGCAGCCCCTCCATCCCGTAGAGCAGATAGGTGAGCATCGTCTCCAGGAACGAGTCGCCGCCCCGGTTCAGCCGCACGTCGACAATGAGGGCGCGGGTGCGCCGCTCCCGCATCGCGGCGAACAGTCGGCACAGCAACTCCGTCGCCGAGGGCACGGCGGCGATTTGGGTATCAAGTGCCGCGGGGGGCGGCGCCTGGAGCGATCGGGCGGCGACCTCGGCCAGCCGCGGCGCGGCATACGGCAGGCTGCCCGTCGCCCGGCACCGCTCGAAGCGTTCGCGGTAGTCGAGCAGCGTGTCGATGCGCAGCCAGGCGACGGTGGCCTCCGCGTCGAGGAAGGCCCAGCCCAGGCCCGCCGCATCCACTTCCGGCGCCGCGAGCGCGCTCGCCGGCCGGATCGGCGTGCCGGGAGGTTCGCTCGCGAGCGGGAATTCCCTCGTACACGGGGACCCATCCGCGCATACCAGGTCCACTTGCACCCGCTCGGCCGGCTTCTCGGGGTGCAGCAGTTCGCCCAGGCGAACCGGGTCGGCGAGCGCCTCGGCCAGGTGGACGAGGTTGGTGTAGGCGTTGTCGAAGCCGCGCAGCCGCCCGGTGCGGGTCAGCAGCGCCGCCAGCGGGATACCCCCGATCGCCGCCAGCCGCGCGCCCAGGAGTGCCCGGTCCTGGGCGCGGTGGACCGTCCCCACGTAGAGCTGCTCCTCGACGAGATCCCAGTCGAGCCAGAGCCGCCCCCCGGGCCGGGCCGGCGCGGCGGATGCCGGGCGCGCGATCACGGTGTGGCCGTCGCGCAGCGAGGCGACGAGGGGGCGCAGCAGCCGGAGCAGGTGCGCGCGCGACAGGCCTGCCGACGGGAGCGCGTCGAGAATGTCCGCCACCCGGCGCCGGAAGGCAACCGCGCCACCGCCCCCGGCATACGGGTCGGGGTGCGTCTCGGTCAGGAGGCTCGCCAACTGCAGTACGTCCGCCTCCGCCGCCTCGCGTGACAGCCACCCCTCTTCCGCCACGTCCTCCGCTGACTGCAATGGAGTGTACCTCCCCCGAGCGCCTGACCGGGAACGACCGCGCCCACCCTCGCGACGAGCTCAGCCCGCGACGATCGCGCCCACGTCGAGCACATACATCCGCCGCGCCCCCTGGTGGGCGGAGTCGAGGCAGATCTGCGTGCCGTCGCGGTCCCAGCGCGGGTGCAGGTCGCAGCGGATCTCGCCCTCCAATTCCGGCGGCGCGAAGAACCGCCCGATGTCGATCCGCTTGCCGTCGGCCAGCCGGTAGAGGATCAGCGTGCGCCGGCGTTCGGCGTCCGGGTAGGTGTCGGTCAGCAGCCAGCGGCCGTCCGGCGAGTAGGAGCAGTGGCCGTCGACCGTCAGGACCCCTTCGCCGACGATCTCCCGCTCCCCCGTCCGGTCGGTGAAGAGGTAGTAGTGGTCGCCGCGGTCGCGCTGCCGCGCCCAGGCGAGGATCCGCCGCGGGTCGCGCCAGGCGAAGTGCGAGACCATCTCGTGATCGGCCACGCAGTGGAGGTCCGTGCCGTCGGGGTTGGCCGTGAAGAGGCGGGTCCGCCAGCCCCGCTCGCCGGGCCGACGCCAGCGGTGCAGGAAGATGAAGCGGCGGTCGTCCGGGCCGAATTCGAGGTGGTTGAACCAATGCTTGGCCCCCGCCATGCCCGGCTGGGGGTCGAACCGCGCGATCCGCTCCAGGCTGACGATCAGCCGCGACTCACCGCTCGCCAGGTCGGTCCACCAGATGCCGTCGTCGGCCGGCGCGGGGTCGTCCGCCCAGGGGTCGGGGACGCCGGCGTAGCCGTAGCCGGGGCGCGTCTGCTGGAGGCGGGCGAAGCTGGGGCAGACCGCCGACCGGCCGTCGCGGCTGACTGCGTAGATCGGGCGCGGCAGGGTCCGGGCCTCGTCGCTGTCGAGGTCGCGGATGACCGCCACGAAGCGGTCGCCTTCCCGGTCGTTGTAGATGATCCGACGCGCCCCGTCGGCGGACGGCAGCCACTGGAGCATCGCGCCCTGCTGCCAGTTCCAGGCGCGGGTCTCGGCCAGGGGCCGCCAGCGGTCGCCGTCGGCACGGTCGATCAGCCCGACCGTCGCCCGGTCGTCGGCGGTCGGCGGGCGGTCCATGAACGCCGTCTCCAGCCCCAGGACGTAGCGCCCGGTCGGGTCCCAGGGGCATTTGTCGTAGTAGCCGAAGAAGTGGTGCCCCGGCCCGCGCGTGATCGCCCGTGCCGCCGGGTAACCCGCCTCGCCCGACACCGGCCCTCCTCCCCGAGCGTGGCCCGTCCCGCCAGGCTCGCCAACACCGTCGCCCCTAGCCCGCGGCGGTCAGGTTGCCCTTGTCGGCCGCCGCCGCGTTCGCCCGCGCCTCCGCCTTGCGCCGGGCCAGCTCCTCCACCGTCTTGGTCGGCAGGCGCGCGGCCCCGCGCGTGTCGCGCAGGCGCACCCGCGTGCCGCGCCGTTCCGCCTCCGCCAGCCGCTCGGCGGCGCGCGGGACCTCCTCGCGGTACTGCGGCAGCCACGCCGCCTGCGCGACCAGCAGTTCGTCGGTCATCTGCCAGACCTCCTCCGGGTCGCAGACCGCCCCAACCAGCGGGTCGTGCAGCATCGCCTGCTTCAGCAGGGTCGCGTCCCCCCGCACCGCCGCCTCCAGGCCCATCTCCTGCACCCGCACGCTCGCCGCGCAGGTGGCGGCGGGGGCGAGCGGCAGGTCGCCGATGACCGGCATGTTGACGCCGGTGCGGTCGACATAGCCGGGGATCTCGATCACGCAGCCGTCCGGCAGGTTGGTGATCTGCCCCCGGTTGACCACGTTGAAGTGCCCCCGGTAGGGGCGCCCGGTCTCCAGCGCCTCGATGATGTAGGAGCCGTGCTCCTCGCTGCGCCGCTCTGGCGTGTAGGCCGGCGGGTCTTCGTCGAGCCAGTTGGGGAAATCGGTCTCGAACCAGTTGCGCCCCTCGGTGCAGACGCGCAGGTAGCCGCCGGTCTCGCCGTTGATCCAACTCGACAGGTCGATCCAGCGGGGGATCTCGTCGGTCCGCTTGCGGTACCAGGGGAGGTACTCGCTGAGGTGGCCGTTCGACTCGGTGCTGTAGTGGCCGAAGCGGCGCAGCACGTCGATCCGCACCTTCTCGGTCGTCGGGTAGGTCGGGTGCCCCTCGAAGAGGTCGAGCATCCGCGGGATCAGGTCGATCCCGCGCCACTCCGCCCGGATGAACCAGGTCTGGTGGTTGATCCCCGCCGCGACCACGTCCACGTCGCGCCTGTGGACCGTCTCATCGGGGCCGATCAGCCCCGCCCCCCGCGCCCAGTGCTCGACGCAGCGCGCGATCTGCCAGTGCGCCCCCTGCACCCCGTGGCAGAGCCCGACCGTCCGCACCCCGCCGTACTGATTGCAGGCCCAGGTGTTCATCGCCATCGGGTTGGCGTAGTTGAGGAAGAGCGCCCCCGGCTTGGCGACCTCGCGGATGTCGCGGCAGAAGTCGAGCAGGGCGGGGATCGTGCGCTGCGCGTACATCAGCCCGCCCGCGCAGAGGGTGTCGCCGACGCACTGGTCCACGCCGTACTTGAGGGGGATGTCGATGTCGGTCTCGAAGGCGGCCAGCCCGCCCTGCCGGATCGTGCAGATGACATAATCGGCCGCGTCGATCGCGCGGCGGCGGTCGGTCGTCGCCTCGATCCGGGCCGGCTTGCCGTTGGCGGCGATGTCCCGCTCGCAGAGCCGCGCGACCATGTCGAGATTATGCCCGGAGATGTCGGTGAGGGCGAAGGTCGTGTCCGCCAGTTCCGGCACGGTCAGCACGTCGCCCAGCAGCTTGCGCGTGAACCCGATCGACCCCGCGCCGATCATCGCGATCCTGATCGCCATCCGCCTCTATCCTTTCATATCGTGTTGAAGCTCAACGAGGACCACCGTCCGGGATGTCGTGCCGTACCCTGAGCCTATCCGACAGGGGCGGGGATGGCAACGATCCTCACGCGCCGCCGGCGCTCGCTCCACGATGCGCCGGC
>JAUJMV010000019.1:9579-13920 GCA_030446685.1 Thermomicrobiales bacterium
GTCTCGCGGCGGCGGACGAGGCGGGCCCGGCCGTCGCGCACGAAGAGGACGGCGGGTCGCGGCGCGAGGTTGTAGTTGGAGGCCATCGCCAGGCAGTAGGCCCCGGCGGCCGGCAGGGCGAGAAGGTCGCCCGGCGCGAGGGGCGGCAGCGCGATGTCGCGGATCAGCACGTCGCCCGACTCGCAGTACTTGCCCGCGATCGTGACCCGCTCGGCTCCGGTGGTCGCGCCGGTCCCCGCGCGGTTGGCGACCGCGGCGCTGTACTCCGCGCCGTAGAGGGCGGGGCGGATGTTGTCGGCCATCCCGCCGTCGACGCTGACGTAGCGGCGCACGCCGGGGATGTCCTTGACCGCGCCGACGGTGTAGAGCGCGACCCCGGCGGGGCCGACGATCGAGCGCCCCGGTTCGACCGTGATCCGCGGCGGCGGCAGATCGTGCCGCGCCGCCCCCGTCCGCAGCGCCGTGCCGATCGTCGCGGCGAGATCGTCGAGCGCCGCCTCCTCGCGCTCCTCGCCGGGGGTGTAGGGGATCGCCAGCCCGCCGCCGGGGCTCAGTTCGCGCGGGACGAACTCGTGGCGGTCGCGCATCGCCGCGGCGAAGCGGCAGAGGGCGTCGATCGTCCGCCGGTACGGCTCAAGGTCGAAGATCTGCGAGCCGACGTGCGCGTGGAAGCCGAGCAGGTCCAGCCCCGGCGCCGCCAGCGCGCGCCCGACCGCCGCCGCCGCCCCGTCGCCGAGAATCGGCAGCCCGAACTTCGAGTCGGTGATCCCCGTCTGCCGGTACTCGTGCGTGTGCGCCTCCACGCCGGGGTTGAGGCGCAGCAGGATCGGGACGCGCCGGCCCCCGCGCCCGGCGGCCTCCTCGCCGAGGGCGACCAGCCGGTCGAGTTCGAGCGCGTTGTCGACGACGATCCGCCCGATCCCCGCCTCGACCGCCAGCCGCAGCTCCTCCGGCCCCTTGTTGTTGCCGTGGAAGACGATCCGCTCCGGCGGGAAGCCGCAGCGCAGCGCCAGCCCCAGCTCGCCGCCCGACACCACGTCGAGCCCCAGCCCCTCCTCGCGCAGGATCGCCAGGATCGCCGGGCTGAGGTAGGCTTTGGCGGCGTAGACGACCTCGGTCGCCGGGTAGTGGTCGGCGAAGGCGGCGCGGTAGCGGCGGCAGCGGTCGCGGATCGTCGCCTCGTCGTAGACGTAGAGCGGCGTCCCCCACTCGCGGGCCAGCGCGACGAGATCGACGCCGTCAATCGTGAGGTGGCCCGCCGCGTTGGCGCCGGCGGTGAGCGGCCAGAGCATCGCATATCCTCCCCGGCGTGCAGCCGTCATGGGCCGGAACCAGGCTGCGGATCGTCCGCACCGGGGCATTATAGCCGTCTCGCGGCCGTTGTCCGCGAGCGGTGGTGGGGCAGGGGGCCGACGACTGAAGTCGTCGCTGGGGGCTCGCTCCACTCGCCACGAAGTCCACCTCCGTGGACTGAAGCCGCCACCATACCGGAGGTTTCCCGGAGCGGCACCGCCTCGCCCACGTCCCAGCCCGGCTTGGCCGGGCTTCGTGGCGACCGGAGGGAGCCCCCAGCGACGACTTCAGTCGTCGGCCCCCGTCAGCGCGGGAGTGTTGTGCGGGGAGTGCGGCAGGAAGCAGGTGGGCCGCGCCGGTTCCTACGGCATGGTGAAGCGGAAGGTCCACTCCCCGGTCAGGCGCATGATGATGTCATCGTACCCGCCGCGACCGTCGGGGTTGGGTGGGATGACGGCGAAGAGCTCGCCGATCCGCAGCGTCCACTCGCCGGCCGGTCTCTCGTAGAGCGGATCGGTGAGGCTAACGATATAGCTGCCGTCCGGTTGCCGCTGCCGCTCCTTTGGGTGGGGTTGGGGTGACGAAGCAGTCCCTTCGATCCCGATACCGCGGATCTCCCAACCCACGCTCCGCTCCCCAAGGTCGGGGGCGGTGACCCGCAGGTAGACCCTCGTCTCGCTCGGCGTGACGACGACGCGCTCAACGGTTATTGCGATCCCCTCCGCCGGGACTTCGGGGCAGGCGTAGCAGCGCGGCAGGGCGACCTCCGAATCGTACTGCCGGTACGCCGCGGTGACGGTGGAGATCACCGTCTGGCCCACAGCGGCGACCCGCGCGGGGATGATTGGCAGGGTGAAGCTGGAGCTCCCACGGCCCGGCCGTGCCGACCGGCTCCGGCCGGCCGGCGCGCGCGACAGCCCGCTGGCTGATCGGTGTGCGCTCCACATTGTAGATGGTCGTGATGGTTTGTCCTGGCTGCTCCCCGATCGGGCGGACGCTGGTGACGGGGATCTCCGCGAAGCTGAACGTGAAGGTCTCCTCGCGCGCGTCGGGCGGCAGGGACGACATGTCGAAGCTGGTAACGCCGGCGTCCATCCGCGCCGGGGAACCGAACCCGCTGTACCCGCCCTGCGTGTTGCCGTACAACGGGTAGACCCGACCCGCGCTGTCGGACAGGGTCAGCCGGCCGGGGAAGAGCCGGTGGTCGTCGGTGATCCAGTCGGCTGCCTTGATGGTATAGCCGACGACGAGGCGGCTGGCATCAACATAGATGCGTTCCACCGTCAGCGTGAAGCCGTTGACCGTCTGCGCGGCGTCGGGCTTGTGGACCAGCCCGGCCTCCTCCGCCCGCCGCAGGCCGGGGTCGCGCTCGAAGGCGCAGGCGACATAGGCGAACGCTTCCCGGCCCGTCGGGGTGGCCGGGATCGGGGTGTTCGGCGGGGTCGCGGGCCTGGCCGGCAGGAGCGATTCCGGGCAGGCGGACGCCTCGCCGGGGCGGGTGGGGGGCACACTCGCCGGGCTGGCGCCGCGATTGCCCGCCCCTCGCAGCGTCAGGATGACCGCGACAATCAACACCGCGGCCAGTGCCGCCGTCGCCAGCCCGTTCGCCCCGGCCACCAGCACCCGCCAGGGCTGCCGCCGCGCGCGACGAGGCGGCGCCTCGGCAACTCGCCGCCCCGGTGCCGGCACGGCTCCGATATCGATCGGCTCGGGAGCGGGCTGGCGGGCCATGGTCGTCTCCTGACGCTGGTGGTCGAACAGCCGCTGGCGCAGGGCGGCGGTGAACGCCGCGTCGGGGGCGGGGGCGCGCTGCCGCGCCAGGGCGCGGGCCACGGCGGCGATCGCGGGATCCAAGTCCGGCGGCGCCGCCGCCGCTGGGTCGCGCGCCAACCGGCGCCGGTAGTGGTCGAGCAGGTCCGCCTGCCGGCGCTCAGGCGCGGTCATCGCGGGCCTCCCTCGGGCCGCCCGGCGCACTCGCGGCCCCCTGCGGCGGCTGGAGGAGCTTCCGCAGCCGGGCGTGGGCGCGGAAGCGGAGCATCTTCACGGCGTCGGCGCTGCGCCCGAGGGCGTCGGCGGTCTGCTGCCCTGACCAGCCGGCGAGTTGGCACTCGATCGCCACGCGCTGATCGTCCGGCAGCCGTGCCAGCGCGGCGCGCAGGGCCGCGCACTCCTCCCGCCCCACGATGACCTCCTCCGGCGTCCGGTCGGGGTCCGGCGCCTCGCCGGCCGCCGCCAGCGGCTCGGTCGCCCGCCGCCGGCGATGGACATCCACCACGACGTTGCGCGCGATGCGGAAGAGCCAGGCCGCGAAGGTCCGGTCCCGGTAGCCGCCCAGTGCCGCCAGCGCCTTGGCGAAGACCTCGCTCGTCGCGTCCTCCGCCGCCTCCCGATCCCCCAGGCGCGTGTAGCAGTAGCCGTACACCGGCCCGACGTAGCGGTCGTAGCGCCCCGCGAATGCCCGCGGATCGACCCTGGCCGCGGTCACGAGGGCGGCGTCGTCCGGCTCGGTGGGGGCATGTTCCCCCCCCGCCGGTCGCGCCCCGTCCGCCGCCGGCCAAATCCGGACCACCCCCCGCTCCTCCTGCGCGCGCACCCCGGTGCGTCTACAGGAAGGACGCGGCGGCGTGGGGCAGGTAACGGGTTTTCCTGCTGAGTATGATTAATCTGTTTGCGCCGCCGGGCCGTGCAGCAGGCGTTCCGCGATGTCCTGCACCCGTTGCAGCGTGATCCCCTCGCGCTGTTCCACCGCCAGCGGGTGGTCGGTTGCCTCCAGCTCGACGAGGGGCCGTTCCCCGACCGGCCGGGTGTGGACCAGTGTCTTCAGGCTCAGTGTGGACGGGTAGAGGGGCAATTCCGTGGATAGCCAACCGAAGGACGGTGCTCCCCGCTCGCGCCCCGGCTCTCTCCACCGCTCGATCGTGCGCCGGAAGTTCTGCTCGCTCAGCGAGACCCAGACGCCCCACTCGAAGTCACGCGGGCCGTCGTGGACCGGGATCAGGAGGCGGGCGCGGATGAAGAAGAACTCCTCATCGATCACGCAGAGATCGT
>JAUJMV010000019.1:14020-48540 GCA_030446685.1 Thermomicrobiales bacterium
GGCCTCGTAGCGCCAGGCCCAGTTGCCGGTCTCGGTGCCGGGCCGGTTCATCCGCGCCTCCGCGCCGAGCCCCAGCAGATCCTGCAGCGGCACGATCGCGAGGGTCGCGACCGAGCCGAGCGCCACCCGGATCAGGTCCCAGACGATGTCGTCGCCCGACCGCGCCAGGTAGCGCCGGGCGAAGTCGCGCTCCTCCGCCGCGGCCGCCGCCCACCAGCCGGCGGTCGTGTCGTTGTCGTGCGTGCCGGTGTAGACGACCGCGTGCCGCGGGTGGTTGTGCGGCAGGTAGTCGTTGTCGGGGCCGGAGAAGGCGAATTGCAGCACCTTCATCCCCGGCAGCCCCAACTCGTCGCGCAGCGCCCGCACGTCGTCGGTGATCAGCCCCAGGTCCTCCGCGATGATCGGCAGGGCGCCGAGTTCGGCGCGCACCGCCTCGAAGAACCGCGCGCCCGGCCCGGCGACCCAGCGCCCGTTGATCGCCGTCCGCTCGCCCGTCGGGATCTCCCAGTAGTCCTCGAAGCCGCGGAAGTGGTCGATCCGCGCGAGGTCGTAGAGCGTCAGCGCCAGCCGCAGCCGCGCGATCCACCAGCCGTAGCCGTCGCGCGCCATCACGTCCCAGCGGTAGAGCGGGTTGCCCCAGTGCTGGCCGGTCGCGCTGAAGTAGTCCGGCGGCACCCCCGCGACGACCGTGGGCCGGTTGGCCTCGTCCAGGGAGAAGAGGTGCGGGTTGGCCCAGACGTCGGCGCTGTCGTAGGCGACGAAGATCGGCAGATCGCCGATGACGCGGATCTCCCGCTCGCGCGCCGCCCGGCGCACCGCCTCCCAGTCGCGGAAGAAGCGGTACTGGCAGAAGCACTCGAACGCGATCGCGGCGGCCTGCTCCTCGCGCGCCGCGGCCAGCGCCCCCGGCTGCCGCGCGGCGAGCGGCGCCGGCCAGGCGTCCCAGGACGCGTCGCCGTGCGCGGCGCGCAGCGCCCGGTAGAGCGCGTAGTCGTCGAGCCAGCCGGCGTGCTCGGCGCGGAACGCCCGGTAGTCGTCCCCCGGCCGGAAGCGCCCGAAGGCGCGGCGCAGCAGTCGCGCCTTGAAGGGGTTGACCGCCTCGTAGTCGACCCGCCCCGCCGGCCCCACCGACGCGTCCGCCAGGTCCGCCGGTTCGAGCAGGCCGTCCGCCAGCAGCCGGTCGGTGCTGATCAGCAGCGGATTCCCGGCGAACGCCGAGAACGCCTGGTAGGGCGAGTCGCCGTAGCCGGTCGGCCCGAGCGGCAGCACCTGCCAGAGCCGCTGCCCCGCGCCCGCCAGGTAATCGAGGAACCGGATCGCCTCCGGCCCCAACTCGCCGACCCCCCACGGCCCCGGCAGCGAGGTCGGGTGCAGCAGGACGCCGCTCGACCGGGCGAACGGGGGGGCGGGTCGCGGGTCGCCGGTCGCCGATCGTTCCGCCCGCGCGGCGTGTTGCCCGTCGTCCGTCATCGATCCTCCACCCTCCTCGCGCATCGGCGCTATGCCGCGATCGATCAGCCCTGCGCCACCCGAACCGGCTTCTCGATCCGCCGGCCGCCGATCCGCATCGTGCCGCGCGCTCAGTCCGCGATCGCGGCCAGCAGTTCGGCGCAGGCGATCGTCTCCCGCCAGCCGTCGCCGTGGTCCTCGTAGCTCCACCAGGCCGATAGCACCGCCTGGGCCAGCGCCCAGCCGCGGATGCGCGCCCGGTCGAATCCCAACTCCGCCGCCAACTGCTCGATCCGCCGCGCCAGCACGCGCCCCGGCTCCGGCCGCGCGAGGAGCCCCGGCAGCGGGTTGCGGAGGAGGGCGCCGACCTCGTAGGCCGGCTCGCCGACGATCCCCTTCGGGTCGATCGCCAGCCAGGGCTCGCGCTCGGCGGCCAGGATGTTGTCGTGGTGCAGGTCGCCGTGCAGCAGCACCGGCTCGGCCATCGAGTCGAGCAGGTCGGCGAAGAGGCGCTCCCCTCCTCGACCAGCGCCCTGGGGAAGGGGCCGACACCGCCGCCGAAGTGCGCGCGCAATCGCCCCAGGCCGGCGCCCCAATCCGCGACCGCCGGGAACCTTCCCCCGGCGGCGCCGGCCGCCACAACCGGCGCATCACCCCCGCCGCGATGGCGGTCGCCGCCTCGTCGTCCTCGCAGTCCCACAGCGATGTGCCGGGCCACAGCCGCTCCAGCAGCAGCGCGCCCCGCCCCGGGTCGACCTCCAGCAGCCGGGCGCAGCCCCGGCCGTCGAAGTGCCGCAGCGCCGCGATCTCCGTCCCGAGTTGCGAGTTCAGCGCCGGGTCCGGGAACCCGACCTTGAGGATCGTCCGCGTGCCGTCCGCGCGGACCGCCGGCGCGACGTAGTTGTACGACAGGTTCGCGAAGGGGGGCAGCACCGTCAGCGACCAGCGCCGCGCGCACTCCGCGAGGAGATCCGGCAGGCGGTCCAGCCACGCCTCGCCCGCCGGCCCGTAGAGATCGGCCGTGATCCGCGCGAACCGCTCGGGAACGGCTGTCATCCTACATTCCCCGCGCCTCTCCCGCCCGCTGCATCACGCCACCGCCGAAACCCGGCGCGTAGGGGTGGCCCCCGGACTGCCCGCGTGGCCGACCACGGGCGTCCTCGGCGGGCCACGGCGGCAAGGCGGCCCCGCGGAGCGGCAGGCCGGGACCCCCGCTTGCGGGCCGGGGAGCTGCCCCTACGCATCCATCCCGATTTGCCCGCGCCCGCGCCCGACCTCCACTGTCCGCCCTTCGCCCCGCGCGCGTCAGCGGTCCGGCTTGAGGAAGATCGCGCCGAGCGGCGGCAGGGTCAGCGCGACCGAGTAGGGGTGGCCGTTGTGCGCGACCGCCTCGCCGTGCGCCAGGCCCAGGTTGCCCATGCCGCTCCCGCCGTACTCGCCCGCGTCGCTGTTGAGGATCTCGCGGTAGCGGACCGGCTCCGGCACCGGGATGCGATACCCCACGCGCGGCACCGGCGTGAAGTTGAAGACGCAGACCAGGTACTCGTCCCCCCGATCGCTGGCCGGGGCGCGGCGCGCGAACGACAGGACCGAGTTGGCCGCGTCGTTGAGGTCGAGCCACTGGAAGCCCGCCGGGTCGTGGTCGAGCGCGTGCAGCGCCGCCTCCTGGGCGTGCAGCCGGTTCAGGTCGCCCACCAGCCGGCGCACCCGCTCGTGCGGGCCGTAGCCCAGCGCCTGCCACTCCACGCTGGCGTCGTGGTTCCACTCGCCGCGCTGACCGAACTCGTCGCCCATGAAGATCAACTGCTTGCCCGGCAGCGCCCACTGGTAGGCGTAGAGGAGGCGCAGGTTGGCGAACTGCCGCCACTCGTCCCCCGGCATCTTGTGCAGCAGCGAGCCCTTGCCGTGGACCACCTCGTCGTGCGAGAGCGAGAGGATGAAGTTCTCGGTGTAGGCGTAGATCATCGCGAAGGTCAGCGATCCCTGGTGGTACTGCCGGTAGATCGGGTCCTGCCGGAAGTACTCGAGGGTGTCGTGCATCCAGCCCATGTTCCACTTGAAGCCGAAGCCGAGCCCCCCGACGTGGACCGGGCGCGAGATGCCCGGCCAGGAGGTCGACTCCTCGGCGATCGTGATCGCGCCGCCGCCCTCGGCGTAGACCAATTCGTTGAACGCCTTGAGGAAGTCGATCGCCTCCAGGTGCTCGCGCCCCCCGAAGCGGTTCGGCGTCCACTCGCCGGGGTTCCGGCTGTAGTCGAGGTAGATCATCGAGCTGACCGCGTCCACGCGCAGGCCGTCGATGTGGTACTTCTCGATCCAGAAGAGCGCGTTCGAGAGCAGGAAATTGCGCACCTCGTGCCGCCCGTAGTTGAAGGCGAAGGTGCCCCAGTCCGGCTGCGTGCGCTTGCGCGGGTCCTCGTGCTCGTAGAGGAAGCTGCCGTCGAAGCGCTGCAGCGAGTGCTCGTCGATCGCGAAGTGCGCCGGCACCCAGTCGAGCAGCACCCCGATCCCCGCCTGATGGCAGCGGTCGACGAATGCCTGGAAGTCGGCGGGGGCGCCGTAGCGGCTGGTCGGCGCGTAGAAGCCGGTGACCTGGTAGCCCCAGGAGCCGTCGTAGGGGTGCTCGGCGACCGGCATGAGCTCGATGTGGGTGAAGCCCAACTCGCGCACGTAGGGGATCAACTCGTCGGCCAGCTCGCTGTAGGTCAACCAGGAGCCGTCCGGCCGCTTGCGCCACGAGCCGAGGTGGACCTCGTAGGCGCTCAGCGGCGATTGGTAGGGGTTCGCGTCGCGGCGCGCGGCCATCCAGACCGCGTCGTGCCACTCGTAGCGGTCGAGGTCGGCGACGATCGAGGCGGTCTTGGGGCGCAACTCGGCGGCGAAGGCGAGCGGGTCGGCCTTCTCGCGCTCCACGCCGTCCGCCCCGCGGATCGCGTACTTGTAGTGCTCGCCGACCCCCATGCCCGGCATGAAGAGTTCCCAGATGCCCGACGAGCCGAGCGCCCGCAGCGGGTGGGCGCGCCGGTTCCAGCCGTTGAAGTCGCCGATCAGGCTGACGCCGCGCGCGGCCGGCGCCCAGACCGCGAAGGCCACCCCCGCGACGCCGTCCACCGTGCGCGGGTGCGCCCCCAGCCGCTCGTAGAGGCGGCGGTGCGTGCCCTCGCCGATGAAGTAGAGGTCCTGGTCGCCGAGCGTCGGCAGGAAGCGGTAGGGGTCGCCCTGCGTCCAGGTGTGCCCGCCGCCCGTCAACTCCAGCACGTAGGGGAAGACCTCGCCGCGGCCGGCGATCGCCGCGGCGAAGATGCCGGCGTCGTGGACGCGGGCCAGCGGCACGCGCGCGCGCCGCCCCCCCTGCTCGATCAGCGTCACCCCCTCGGCGCCCGGCGCGTAGGCGCGCGCGTGCAGGGCAATCCCCTCGCCGTCCGGCGCGGCGGCCGGGTGCAGCCCGAGGAAGGCGTGCGGGTTGGCGATCGTGCCGGTCAGCAGCGCCTCCACCTGCCGCCGGTCGAGCGGCAGGGCAGTCGCGATCATCGCGGCGCCGTCGGTCGAAGAAGACATAGTGTGCGCTCCATCGTCAGTCGTACGGCATCCGGGAGGAGGTAGCTCCCCGTCCTCTCCCCCTCCCGGATCCCGTCTCCCCACCCCCGCGCGCGCCGCCCCTCAGCCCTCAGCCCTCGGCCTCCCCCGTGTCGTGCCGCAGGATCGCCAGCGCGCGCGGGGCGAGGCGGTAGGTCGGCGACTCGCAGGCCTCGCCGGGCGGTTTCTCCGGCTGGTCGGTGTCGAGGACGAAGGTCCAGCACTCCCGGTCGATCTCCGGCAGGCGGAACTCGACCGCGTGGTCGTCCTGGTTCAGCATGATCAGCAGGGTGTCGTCCGCGACCGGCCGGCCCAGCTCGTCCTGGATGTCGGCCGCGCGGCCCGAGAGCCAGAGGGCCAGCGCGCCGGTCTCGCTGCTGCGCCACTCCGCCTCCGACATCTCCTGGCCGTCCGGGCGCAGCCAGGAGAGATCCTTGCTCTCCTCGCCGTGCAGCGGGCGGCCCCGGAAGTAGTGGCGGCGGCGCAGGACCGCGTGCTCCTTGCGCAAGGCGATCGCGCGCCGGGTCCACTCCAGCATCGCGCGCTGGTCCTCGGTGAGGTCCCACGGCTGCCAGGTGATCGGGTTGTCCTGGCAGTAGGCGTTGTTGTTGCCCCTGCGTGCGCGCGATCTCGTCGCCGTGCAGGATCATCGGCACCCCCTGCGACACCAGCAGCGTCGTCAGCAGGTTGCGCATCTGCTTGGCCCGCAGCGCGCGGATCGTCCGCTTCCGCGTCGGCCCCTCCTCGCCGCAGTTCCAGCTCAGGTTGTTGTCGGTGCCGTCGCGCCCGCCCTCGCCGTTCGCCTCGTTGTGCTTCTGGTTGTAGGAGACGAGGTCGCGCAGCGTGAAGCCGTCGTGCGCGGTCACGAAGTTGATGCTGGCGTAGGGGCGGCGGCCGTTGTGCGCGTAGAGGTCGCTGCTGCCGGTCAGGCGGTAGCCGAGCTCCCCGACCTGGCCGGGGTCGCCGCGCCAGAAGCGCCGCACGGTGTCGCGGTACTTGTCGTTCCACTCCGCCCAGCGCACCGGGAAGTTGCCGACCTGGTAGCCCCCTCGCCGACGTCCCACGGCTCGGCGATCAGCTTGACCTGCGAGATGACCGGGTCCTGGTGGATGATGTCGAAGAAGGTGCCGAGGCGATCGACCGCGTGCAGCTCGCGCGCCAGGGTCGAGGCCAGGTCGAAGCGGAAGCCGTCCACATGCATGTCGAGGATCCAGTAGCGCAGGCTGTCCATGATCAGCTGCATCGCGCGCGGGTGGACGGTGTTGAGGGTGTTGCCGGTGCCGGTGTAATCGGTGTAGTAGCGCGGCTGGCCCGGGGCCAGGCGGTAGTAGGCCTGGTTGTCGATCCCCCGGAAGGAGAGGGTCGGACCGAAGTGGTTGCCCTCGCCGGTGTGGTTGTAGACGACGTCGAGGATCACCTCGATGCCGGCGCTGTGCAGGCTCTTGACCATCGTCTTGAACTCGTGGACCTGCTGCCCGAGGGTGCCGGACGAGCTGTAGGCCCAGTGCGGCGCGAAGAAGCCGATCGTATTGTAGCCCCAGTAGTTGCTCAGCCCGCGATCGACCAGGTGCTTGTCGTGGACGTACTGGTGGACCGGCATCAACTCGACCGCGGTGATCCCCAGGTCGCGCAGGTAGCCGATCGTGCGGTGGTCGGCCAGCCCGGCGTACGTGCCGCGGATCTTCTCCGGCAGCTCCTGGTTGAGGTGGGTGAAGCCCTTGACGTGGGCCTCGTAGATGATCGTGTTGTTGAGCGGCGTCTTCGGGGGCGGTCGTCGCCCCAGGTGAAGCCGGTGTCGATCACCACGCACTTCGGCATCCCCGGCGCGCTGTCGAGCTCGTTCAGCCGCAGATCGCGGTCCTCCCCGCCGTCGAGCGGGTAGCCGAACATCGCGCCGGACCAGTCGACCGGGCCGGTCAGCGCCTTGGCGTAGGGGTCGAGCAGCAGCTTGTGCGGGTTGAAGCGCAGGCCGCGCGCCGGGTCGTGCGGCCCGTAGACCCGGTAGCCGTAGAGCTGGCCGGGGCGGGCCTCCGGCAGGTAGACGTGCCAGACGAAATCGGTCTGCTCGGTGACCGGGATGCGCTCGACCTCGCCCTCCCCCGCCGCCTCGTCGAAGAGGCACAGCTCGACGCGCTCCGCGCCCTCGCTGAAGAGCGCGAAGTTGACGCCGCTGCCGTCCCAGGTCGCGCCGAGCGGGAAGGGTTCGCCGAGATAGGTCAACGATGCCATCAATGCTCCTGCTCATCGCCAGTCGCCAGTCGTCGGTCGTCGGTCGTCAAAAGGTTCAGGGTAAGAAGGTCGGCTATCGGTAGACCTGGAATCACTGACGACCGACGACCGACGACCGATCACGTCAGCGCGCGCACCGCCGCCGCGGGGATCGCCACCCAGGCGGGGCGGTAGTTCAATTCGTAGCGCACCTCGTACAGCGCCTTGTACAGCTCGAAGAGGCGCAGCAAGGCCGCGCGATCCGCGTCGCCCGCCGGCAAGAAGCGCACCGGCGCGCGATCCGCCTCCGCCCAGTAGGCGGCCAGGAAGCGGTCGCGGACGGCCAGCTCCCAGCGCGCGGCGCGCGCGAGGCGACCCTCCTCCCTATCAACTTCCGTGCCAGGCCCCTCCCCGGACCCGCCCGCTGGCGCCTCGCGGGCGACGGTCGCGGCGGCGTAGCTCCAGGAGCGCGCCATCCCCGCCACATCCAGGAGCGGATGCTGGCGGGCGCGCCGCTCGGCGAGCGTGCGGGCCGGCTCCCCCTCGAAGTCGAGGATCGCGAAGCCGTCGGCGGTCTTCAGCACCTGGCCGAGGTGGTAGTCGCCGTGGACCCGCGTCTTCAGCCCGGCGTTGCGCGCCGCCGGCGCCGGCAGCCGCCCCGCGCGCTCGACCGCCGCCAGGGTCGCCGCGTCCGGCGACCCGGCCCGGCGCAGCGCCGCCGCGGTGGCGGCCGCCTCCTCGCGCAGGCGGGCGGCCCAGCGCCGCACGTCCTCGTCGCCGACCGGCTCCGGCCGCAGCTCGGGATCGGTCGCCCCGGCCAGCGCGCGGTGCAGCCGCGCCGTGACCGCCCCGAGCGCCGCGGCCCCGGCGAGGGTCACCCCCTCGCGGTCGAGCCAGGCGGCGATCGCGCCGGGCGACCGTGCGCCGGCGAGCGCCGCGCGCCCCCGGTCCAGCGCCCAGGCCCAGCCGTCCCCCTCGTTCGGCACGAACGTCTGCACCGTCAGCGCGTCGGCCGCGAACCCGCCCGGCCCCGCCAGCCGCCCGATCGCGAGCGTCGGCGGGACGGCCGCGAAGCCGGCCTCGGCGGTGAGGAAGCGCCCCAGCTCGACCTCCGGGTTCGGCCCGCGCTCGATCCGCCGGTAGAGCTTCAGGATGGAGCGGCCGTGCGCGCCCCCGTCGAAGAGGATCGACGTGTTGCTCTGCTCGACGCCGAGGAGGCGCCCCTCCCCGAAGGCGCGCGGGTCGGCGGCGGGCGGCTCGATCCGCTCGCCGACCAGGTCAGCCCCGACCCCCGGCCGCCTGGCCCCCGCAGGACCAGGTCGAAGAGGAGCGCGCGGCAGCCCCCGTCCTCCAACCCCTCGCGCACCGCGCGCCGGCCGTCGTCCCGCGGCTCACCCAGCGCCAGGACGACCTGGTGCTCGGTCGTCTGTCCGTCGTCGTCGGCCGCCGCGACGACGCAGAGGCAGGTTCGGGCCGTCGCGCCGGGCCTATCCAGCGGGATCCACCGCTCGATCCGCGCCTCCCGCAGCGGGCGCGCCGCGCCGCCGAACCAGCGCCGGGCGCGCAGGTAGCCCGGCAACTGGCGCCCCAGGTCGCGGCGCGCGTCGCCGTCGCCGAGGGCGGCCGGCAGGTCCGCGGACGGCCAGGCGAGCGACAGGGTGGGGGGCGCATCGCTCACGCCTGCCCGTCCTCGCGCAGCTCGAACCAGTAGAAGTCGTGCGGGCCGAAGGTCAGCAGGTAGGGCAGCTCGCCGATCCGCGGGAAGACCACCTTGCCGAACATCTCGACCGGGTACTGCCCCTCGTAGGCCGACAGATCGAGTTCCGCCGGCTGGCAGAAGCGCGACAGGTTGCAGGCGACCAGGATGCGCGTCCCCTCCCACTCGCGGATGAAGGCGAGGACGTGCCGGTTGCTCGGGTGCAGGAACTCGATCCCCCGCGCCCGAAGGCCGGGTAGGCCCGCCGGATCTTGACCAGCCGCTTGACCCAGGCCAGCCAGGAGGTGGCGACGCGCTCCTGCGCCTCGACGTTGATCGCCTCGTAGCCGTAGACCGGGTCGCGGATCGGCGGCAGGTAGAGCCGCTGGTAGTCGGCGCGCGAGAAGCCGGCGTTGCGGTCGGCGCTCCACTGCATCGGCGTGCGCACCCCGTCGCGGTCGCCGAGGTAGATGTTGTCGCCCATCCCGATCTCGTCGCCGTAGTAGATCACCGGCGTGCCGGGCAGGCTGAAGAGGAGCGCGTGCAGCAGTTCCTTGCGGCGGCGGCTGTTGTCCACCAGCGGCGCGAGGCGGCGGCGGATGCCGAGGTTGAGCCGCATCCGCGGGTCCTTGGCGTACTCGTAGTAGAGGTAGTCGCGCTCCTCGTCGGTGACCATCTCCAGCGTCAGCTCGTCGTGGTTGCGCAGGAAGAGGCACCACTGACACCCCTCCGGGATCGGCGGCGTCAACTGGAGGATGTCGACCATCGGCTGGCGCACCTCGCGCCGGATTGACATGAACATCCGCGGCATCACCGGGAAGTGGAAGGCCATGTGGCACTCGTCGCCGTCGCCGAAGTAGGGGCGCACGTCGTCGGGCCACTGGTTCGCCTCGGCCAGCAGCATCTTGCCCGGCCAGCGCTCGTCAACGAAGCGGCGCAGCCGCTTGAGGAAGGCGTGCGTCTCCGGCAGGTTCTCGCAGTTCGTCCCCTCGCGCTCGAAGAGGTAGGGCACCGCGTCGAGGCGCAGCCCGTCGATCCCCAGGTCCATCCAGAAGGCGACGACGTCGAGCATCTCCTCCTGGACCTTGGGATTGTCGTAGTTGAGGTCGGGCTGGTGGCTGAAGAAGCGGTGCCAGAAGTAGGCCCCCGCCTCGTAGTCCCAGGTCCAGTTCGACTTCTCGGTGTCGGTGAAGATGATCCGCGCGTCCCGGTAGCGGTCGTCGGTGTCGCTCCAGACGTAGTAGTCGCGGTAGGGCGAATCGCGGTCCTTGCGCGCCTCCTGGAACCACTGGTGCTGGTCGGAGGTGTGGTTCAACACCAGTTCGGTGATGACGCGGAGGCCGCGCCGGTGCGCCTCGTCAACCAGGTCTCGGAAGTCGTCGATCGTCCCGAAATCGGGGTGGAACTGGCGGAAATCGGCGATGTCGTAGCCGCCGTCGCGCAGCGGCGAGGCGTAGAACGGCAGCATCCAGAGCGCGTCGACCCCCAGCGACTGGATGTAGTCCAGCTTGCTCGTCAGCCCCTTGATGTCGCCGTTGCCGTCGTTGTTCGAGTCGAAGAACGAGCGGATGCCGACCTGGTAGATGATCGCGTCCTTGTACCAGTCGGGCGGGCTGGCCGGGGCGTCCGGCTCGGCCGTTGTTTCCCCGACCAGCACTGCCCCTTCAGGCGCCGTGGCGATGGCGCCGGCGTTGGTGTCCATACGCTCCTTTCTCTCACCACCCCTTCCGCGGGTGGTCTACCCTGTCCCACCGACCGTGCGCGGGACCATCTCGCGCCGCATCCCGCACCGGCCCTGGCCCCCGATGCCCCCGGTCCCAACTTGGGTGAGGGGATGCTGGGACCGGGCCAACGCCTCTCCGAAAGCACTCGGGCTCTGCCTGCGCCCTCTCCCCCCCGAAGGTGGGGGAGCAGGGCGCCACCCTCAGATCCTTTCCACCGCGAAGAGATGCACCGGCTCGACCTGCGGGTCGAGCCGGACGTAATTCGCCAGCCCGCGCCAGCGGTAGCGCGCGCCGGTCAGCAGATCGTGGACCGCGTAGTCGCTGCCGCCGTCGAGGCCGAGCGCCCTCCCGTCGAGGTAGACCGTCGCCTCGTGGGTGTGGAACGGGTCCAGGTTCGCCACCACCAGGATGCGGTCGCCGCTCGCCGGGTCGGTCTTGCTGTAGGCGAGGATGTTCGGGTTGTCCGGCCCGTGGAACGCGATGTTCGTGTAGAGCTGCAAGGCCCGATGCTCGCGGCGGATCTCGTTGAGCCGCTGGATATAGCCGCTGATGTTGCCCGGCGCCTCCCAGTCGCGCACCTTGATCTCGTACTTCTCCGAGTCGAGGTACTCCTCCTTGCCGGGATGGAGCGGCGTGTTCTCGATCAGCTCGAAGCCGCTGTAGACGCCGTAGGTCGGCGAGAGGGTCGCCGCGAGCGCGACCCGCCCCTTGAAGGCTGGGCGCCCGCCGACCTGCAGGATCTCGGTCAGGATGTCCTGGGTGTTGGTGAAGAAGTTCGGCCGCAAGTACTCGGCCTGCTCGGTCCGGGTCAGGTCGGTCAGGTACTCCTCCAACTCCTGCCGCGTGTTGCGCCAGGTGAAGTAGTGGTACGACTGCGTGAAGCCGCGCTTGGCGAGTTCCTGCACCCGCTTCGGGCGCGTGAACGCCTCGGAGAGGAAGATCACCCCCGGATGCTCGCGCTTGACCTCGGCGATCAGCCACTCCCAGAAGGCGATCGGCTTGGTGTGCGGGTTGTCCACGCGGAAGACCGTCACACCGTGCGCGACCCAGTGCAGCACCACGCGCCGCAGCTCGTGCCAGAGGTTGACGTAATCATCGCACCAGAGGTCGAGCTGGACGATGTCCTCGTACTTCTTCGGCGGGTTCTCCGCGTACTTGATCGTCCCGTCCGGGCGGTGCCTGAACCACTCCGGGTGCTGCTTCACATACGGGTGGTCGGGCGAGCACTGGATCGCGAAATCCAGCGCGATCTCCAGCCCGTGCTCGCGCGCGGTCGCCACGAAGTGATCGAAGTCGTCGAGCGTGCCGAGTTCGGGGTTGACCGCGTCGTGCCCCCCGAACTCGTTGCCGATCGCCCAGGGGCTGCCGGGGTCGCCCGGCGCCGCGACGAGCGCGTTGTTGCGCCCCTTGCGCCCCGTCACCCCGATCGGGTGGATCGGCGGCAGGTAGATCACGTCGAAGCCCAACGCCGCCGCCCGCGCGAGCTGCCACTCCGCCTCGCGGAAGGTCGAGGCCCGGCCCGGCTCGCGCCCCTGCGAGCGGGGGAAGAACTCGTACCAGGACCCGAAGCGGGCGCGCTCGCGGTCCACCACCACGCGCAGGGTGCGGAAGTAGACCGTCAGATCGTCGCGCGCCTGGTGGGCCACCGCCAGCGCGGCCAGCTCGGGGTCGAGCGCCGCCCGCACCGCCGCGGCGACCTCGCCCGCCTTGTTCGCCCGGTCGATCGCCGCCGCGCGCCCCTTGAGCGCCGCCCGCACCGCGGACGCCCCCCGCGGCAGGCGGGCGGCGGTCTCGCGGATCAGCGCGCTCCCTTCGAGCAGCTCCGACCGCACGCTCACGCCCGCGTCGAACTTGCGGCCCAGCTCGACCGTCCAGCTCGTGAAGCGGTCGGTCCAGGCGGCCACGGTGTACTCGACGGGGCCGACCCGGTCCAGCGGGATCCGGCCCGACCACTCGTCCTCGTTGTAGGAATAGGTTAGCGGCGCCGCCCGCCACTCCCCTTCGCCGGCCAGGCGGTAGCGCGCCTCCGCCGCCAGCGTGTCGTGCCCTTCCTTCATGATGTCGGCGGTGATCCGCAACTCCTCGCCGACGATCCGCTTGATCGCGTAGCGCCCCTGGCTCAGGTGGGGCCGCACCTCGGCGATGATCACGCGCTCGCCGTTGCCGAGCGGCGCCGGCGGCGCGATGACCGGCGGCGCTGCGGCGCGCTTCGCCGCGCGCGGTGGCTTCGGCTTCGGCGGGGCGTCCGGCGCCCCGCTATCGATCGTCTCTACCACGTCCTCAATGCCTTTCCGCTGCAGTTCCCGCTAAGCCGCTGGCATTACGAACAGGCGACGGTCGGCCGCCTCTGGGGCCTCGACCGTTCACGCTTCGCACCCGGTGGAAGCCGCCTGTAGGTACTGCAGGCAGCAAATATCGTACCACACCCCGCCGGGGCGCTTGCCGATCGCGGGTGGGGGAATCGGGGCGCGTCGTTCGTTAGGGGGAGGGCGATGCGCGACGCCGCCCTACGTCGTCAGGCCGAACACCCGCCGCGCGGTCCCGCCGAGGATCTGCGCGAGCTGCGCCCCGTCCAGCCCGAGCGCCCCCAGCTTCGCCAGCTCCGCCGGGACGTTGCTGGGGTGGTCCGAGCCGTACATCACCCGCCCCGCGCCGACCGCGCGCACCATCTCCGCGACCTGGAAGCCGGCGCACCAGGACGGCTCGAGGACGATGTTCGGGCAGACCTCGGCCGCGACGATCGCCTCCGCCGCGAAGACCGCGAAGCCGGCGTGCGCCAGGACGACCGTCACATCCGGGTGGTGCAGCGCCGGGGGGATCGCCAGCGCCGGGAGGGCGGCCGGGACGCCGAGGCCGGTGTGGATGATGACCGGCACGCCGAGTTCGCTTGCCAGCGCGAAGAGGATCGCGCAGCGCGGGTGGTTCGGCGCGAGGGCGTGGACCGAGGGGTCGAGCTTGATCGCGCGGAAGCCGAGGTCGCGCACGCAGCGCGTGACCTCGCGCCGGTAGTCGGCCTCGTCCAGCCGCGGGTTGACACTCGCCATCCCGAAGATGACGCCCGGCCGCCCCTCGGCGAAGCGCGCGATGCGGTCGTGGACCGCGGCCACGTCCGGCCCCTGGTGCGGCTGCGGCATCACCATTGCCGCGTCCACGCCGTTGGCCGCCATCGTCGCCAGCAGCCCCTCCTCGGTGATCTCCACCCCGGTGGCGAGCGACCGGCCGATGTGGCAATGCGCGTCGAGGACGAAGGTCGAGCCGATCATCGCGCGTCCTCCAAGCCCGGTTTCCGAACATTGACGGCGTAAGGATAGTCGATCCGGCGCCGCGCCCGCGAGGGGCGAGTGGGCGGCCGCCGGCGGGAGGTCAGGGGCGGTACTCGCGCATCAGCGCCGCGAACCGCGGCGCCTGACCCGTCAGGTTATCGAGGATGTCGTCATAGGTCTTCGGCGGGTTGCGTAGCGCCGCGGCCTGTCGCTCGATCACCTGCGCCATGATCTCAGGCGCGCGATCAGCCAAATCGGTCAAGAATGTATCGGGATGGGCCGACTCGATGTTGTACCGAGCCACCGCCTCGCCGGGAAGTCGCGCAGGTTGAACGTCACGATGATCTGCGCCCCGGCCGTCACCGCGGCGGCCAAGACGTGCCGATCCTTGGGGTGGTTGGTCATATCGGGGATCAACCGCTCGTAGTCCGCGACGAGAGCGCGAGGGAACGCGGTATGCAGCACACCCACCAGGCCACGCGCCTGGGCAGCGGTCGTCAACCGCGCCCTGACCGAAGGTTGCGCTCCACCTCGGCGAGGATCGCCGCGCTCCAGTAGGGCCGGTAGAGACCACGCTGCGCGGCGCGCAGGCGGCCCGCGCCGCGGCGCTCGCTGGCGATCAGCGTGTCGCGCAGCGCGCTGCCGGGATGAGCACGTTCGCGTCGAGCACCGCCCCAATGTGGGACAAAGGTCCACTAACGGTACAGCCCCAGATCTGGCTCAGGCGTGCCAGTTCATCCAGCACCTCCCCTTCTTCAGCCTCCCGCCGGCGCTTGTACGCCAGCACTTCGCCGAGTTTGAGGCGGCGGTGCTTGCCCGGCGAGTGTAGGGGATCGCGCCGCGCTCCAGCAGCGTGATAAGGTGTGGACGCGAGACGTTCAGGAGATCCGCCGCCTGTTGGGTCGTCAACTCCTTCCGCACCGGGACGATCGACACCGCCCGGTCCTTGGATAGGTGGTGGACGATCTCATGCAACAGGCGTACGACCGAGGCGGGCAGCGCGATCGTCTCGCCGCGCGGCGCTACCAGCCGGAAGGCGTTCAGGTCGTCTCCGTCGTCGCCACGCGGCGTCCCCGGCGGGATCGGTTGCCGGTGTCCGGCATCGAGCAACCGTTCGAGCGTGGCGAGCAAAGTGCGCTCCTGCTCGCCTACCGTTACCAATTCGCCGTCTAGCACTGGCCCCACCACGTCTTTTCCCCTCCCCGCATCTCTCAATACGCGACCCATCTCCCTGCGCCCTTTCCCCACTCGCGCTCCACTATGCTGCTATGCTGCCACAAAATCGAAAAAATCGCAAATCGCGCCGCTATAGCGCGCGTCACGACGATCAGGATGCCAGGCGCTGGGGGGCGATTTTGCAAGTCGCTGCCCAGCGGCTAGAATTGGCGGGCGCGCCCGCGCGCGATTGCCGGCGATCGGGCTGTCGGGGGCGGCAACTGGCGCCGCCCGTGCCGCAAGATGCGGAAGTCGAAGAAGGAGAACCCCCTTGGTCACGCGCCTGTCGCTGCTCGACGCCGCCTGGGAGCTCGGCCCGCAGGTCGTCGCCGACCGCCGCTACCTGCACCAGCACCCGGAGCTGGCCTTCCAGGAGGAGCACACCGCCGCTTCGTCGCCGACCGGCTGCGCGAACTGGGGATCGAGACCCGCACCGGCGTCGCCAAGACCGGCGTCCTGGGTCTCTTGCGCGGCGGCGCCGGCGCCGGCAAGACCGTGCTGCTGCGCGCCGACATGGACGCCCTGCCGATGCAGGAGCTGAATGACGTGCCCTACAAGTCGCTGACCCCAGGCGCGATGCACGCCTGCGGCCACGACGCGCACACCGCGATGCTCCTCGGCGTGGCGCGGCTCCTCGGCGAGCGCCGCGACGAGATCCGCGGCACGGTCAAGTTCGCCTTCCAGCCGGCGGAGGAGTCGGAGGGCGGCGCGCAGCCGATGATCGAGGCGGGGGTGATGGACGACCCGCGCGTCGACGCCGCCTTCGGCGTCCACATCGGCCAGGACCTGCCCGTCGGCACGATCGGCGTCTCTGCCGGCCCGACCAACGCGGCCTCCGACGGCTTCGTGGCGACGATCCGGGGCAAGGGCGGGCACGCCGCCCGGCCGCACGGCTGCGTCGACCCGATCGTGATCGCGGCGCAGTGCGTCGTGGCGCTGCAGACTCTCGTCAGCCGCGAGGTCAACCCGCTACGCCAGGCGGTGATCACCGTCGGCGCGATCCACGCCGGGACCGTCTCCAACATCATCCCCGAGGAGGCCGTCATGCGCGCGACGGTGCGGACCTTCGACGAGGAGGTGCGCCGGGGTTGGCCGAGCGCATCCCGGCGCTGATCGGCGGCATCGCGGCGGCGATGCGCGGCGAGGCCGACGTGCAGTACAAGTTCGGCTACCCGGCGCTGGTCAACGACGCGGCGATGACCGACCTGGTGCGCGCGGTGGCCCGCGACCTGGTCGGCCCGGACAAGGTGATCGAGCGCGAGCCGGGATGGGCGGCGAGGACATGGCCTACTTCCTCCAGGAGGCGCCTGGCTGCTTCTTCCGGATCGGCTCGCGCAACCCGGAGCGCGGGCTGATCTACGGCCACCACCACCCGCGCTTCGACATCGACGACGAGGGGGCGCTGCCGGTCGGCGTCGCGGCCGTCGCCTCCGTCGCCATGCGCTACCTCAACGGGGAGTAGGGAACGGTTATGAACCACAAAGGCACGGAGACCACACAGGACACGGAGAGGGCCGAACGTCGAACGGCGGATCGGCTTCACCGCTTTGTGTCCTGTGTGGTCTCCGTGCCTTTGTGGTTCTCGTTCTCTCCACTGGCGGCGGCCGATGAAACTTGCGGGCAAGGCCGCGCTGGTCACCGGCGAGGGCCGCGGCAACGGGCGGGCGATCGCGCTCGGCCTGGCGCGCCGACGTGGCGGTCGGCTACGTCGCCCACCCGGAGGATCGCCGACCGGATCGCGGCGCTGGGCCGGCGGGCGGTCGCGGTCGGGGCCGACACCGCGCGGGTGGACGAGGTGGCGCGGCTGGTCGATGAGGCGGTCGGGGCGCTCGGGCGGATCGACATCCTCGTCAACAACGCCGGGGTGCTGCGGCGCACGCCCTTCCTGGCGATCGGCGAGGAGGAGTGGGATCGGATCCTCGACACCAACCTCAAGGGCTGCTTCCTGGTCGGGCAGGCGGTCGCGCGCCGGATGGTCGAGCGGGGCGTCCAGGGGTACATCATCAACGTCTCGTCGGCCAGTCAGTTCACCGCGGGCGCGAACGTCGCCCACTACTGCGTCTCCAAGGCCGGGATGGGGATGCTGACCAGGGCGATGGCGCTGGAACTGGCCCCGCACGGCATCCGGGTCAACGCGATCGCGCCGGGGCTGATCGAGACCGACATGAACCGCCACGACATCGCGCGCGACGACTTCCGCGCGGCGCGGCTGGCGCGCATCCCGCTCGGGCTGATCGGCCGCCCGGAAGATCTGGTCGGCGTCGCGGTCCTGCTGGCGTCCGACGACGCGCGGCTGATCACCGGCGCGACCTTCAGCGTTGATGGAGGCTCGACGATCGCATGAGCGTGGTGGAGTATCCGGGGGCGCTACCTCTTCGAGCGCGGTTACAATGAAGGGCGCCTGGTCGTCGGCGTCGTCCGCTGCCGCCGCTGCCCGGCGCGGCGCGGTGGAACGGCCGCACGTTTCGCGCGCGGATTTGATGTCGTGCTCGATCGGGCGCGCGCCGATCTCCTGGCGCTGGCGGAGGGCGGCGTGGACGCCGCGATCGTCGAGAACTTCGGCGACGCGCCGTTCCGCGCCGCCGGCGCGGTCGAGCCGGAGACGGTCGCGGCGATGGCGCGCGTGCTGACCGAACTGCGGCCGTTGACCGCGATCCCGCTCGGCGTCAACGTGCTGCGCAACGACGCCGCGGCGGCGCTGGCGCTGGCCGCGATCTGCGGCGGCCCGGACGCCTTCATCCGCGTGAACGTCCACACCGGCGCGATGGTGACCGACCAGGGCATCATCACCGGGCAGGCCGACCGGACCCTGCGGCGGCGCGCGGAACTGCGCGCCGCCTCCGTCGCGATCCTGGCCGATGTGCTGGTGAAGCACGCCGCCCCGCTGGCCCTGTTCGCGATCGAGGACGCGGCGCGCGACGCGGTCGAACGGGGCTGGCCGACGGGGTGATCGTCACCGGCGCCGGCACCGGCCGGGCGGCCGATCTCGACGACGCGCGCCGCGTGCGCGCCGTCCTGCCGGAGAACGTGCCGCTCTTCGTCGGCAGCGGCGTCACGCTCGACAACGTGCGCGAGATGCTGGACGTGGCCGACGGCGTGATCGTCGGCACCGCGCTCAAGGCCGACGGCGTCGTCGCCGAGCCAGTCGCCCCGGAGCGCGTGCGCCGCTTCGTCGCGGCGGCGAAGGAGAAGGGCTGAGGGCTGAGAACGAACGGTGATCGCGCGCGTTGGTCCCCTCTCTCCCAGGATTGGGAGAGGGGGTTGGGGGTGAGGGCGTACCCACTCAGCACTCAGCACTCGCTACTCAGCACTGGAGGGACCGTGCAGGGCCTTGAAGGGATTTATGTCATCGTCTCGACGCCGTTCGACGAGGACGGGCGGATCGACGAGGAGAGTTTCGCGACCCTGCTCGACGCGACGGTGGAGGCGGGCGTGCAGGGGATCACGATCCTCGGGGTCGCCGGCGAGGCGCAGCGCCTGAGCGACGCCGAGCGCGATCGGCTGCAGGACCTGGCGTTGCGCCAGATCGCCGGGCGCCTCCCGACGATCGTCGGCGTGTCGCACGACGGCACCGACGCGACGGTCGAGCGCACACGGGCGGCCAAGGCGGCGGGCGCGGCGGGGGTGATGGTCGCGCCGCCCGTGTTCAGCAAGGTCGGCAGGGGGCTGATCACCCACTACGGGCGGATCGGAGCCGAGGGGGGCTGCCGATCGTCCTGCAGGACTACCCCGGTCAACGGCGTCAGCCTGTCGCCGCAGTTCCTGGCGGAGATCGTCGAGGCGGTGCCGGAGATCGTGACGATCAAGCTGGAGGACCCGCCGACCGCCGCGCGCATCCGCCAGACCCGCGCGCTGACCGGCGACCGCGTCACCTTCCAGGGCGGGCTGAGCGGCCTCTACCTGCTCGACGAGTTGCGCGCCGGGGCGAGCGGCGCGATGACCGGCTTCCCCTTCCCCGAGGTGCTGCTCGACATCTGGGAGGCCCACGGGCGGGGCGACGAGGCGGAGGCGGCGGCGCTGTACTACCAGTTCCTGCCGCTGATCGTCCTCGACGGGCAGCCGGGGACCGGCGTGGCGAGCCGCAAGGAGATCCTGGCGCGCCGCGGTCAGATCCGCCACACGACCGTGCGCCAGCCGGGCCTGGCGCTCGACGACCAGGCCCGCCGCGATCTGCACGCGCTCCTCGATCACCTCGACGTAACGCGGTTCAAGTAGGGAGGGCCGCGGGCTGAGGGCTGGGTAAGACGGTTGTTGTATGGCACAATCGTTGCGTAACCGGAAGCTACTCAGTCCTCAGCCCTCAGTCCTCAGTCCTTATCAGTCCTTCATGGACTTAGTGGAAAGTTGATAACGATGGCGAAACGACGACGGCTACGAGTGATCCCCCTGGGCGGGATCGGCGAGATCGGCAAGAACTCGACGCTGATCGAGCACGGGCGCGACCTGGTGCTGATCGACGCGGGCGTGAAGTTCCCCGAGGAGGAGCAGCGCGGCGTCGACCTGGTGATCCCCGACTACACCTACCTCAAGGCGCACCGCGAGCAGTTGCGCGCCATCCTGCTCACCCACGGGCACGAGGATCACATCGGCGCGCTACCCTATCTCCTGCCGCAACTCGCCGCGGACGGCGGCGGGCCGGTCACGCTCTACGGCTCGGACCTGGCGCTCGGCTTCGTCGAGAACAAGCTGCGCGAGCGCCGCGCCCTCCAGCACGCCGACTTCTGCAAGATCGAGCCGGGCAAGCGCTACCCGTTGAGCCAGTCGATGGACGCCGAGTTCGTCCCGGTCAGCCACAGCATCCCCGGCAGCATGGCGATCGTCCTGCACACGCCCGAGGGCAAGCTGATCGCCACCGGCGACTTCAAGTTCGACCCGACCCCGATCAGCGGCCCGCCGACCGACGAGGCGCGCCTGCGCCAGCTCGGCGACGAGGGCGTGCTGGTCCTCCTCTCCGACACCACGCGGGTCGAGACCGCCGGGCGCACCCCCTCCGAGCAGACCGTCAAGGAGACGGTCGGCCGGATCGTCAACGAGGCGCCGGGGCGCGTGATCATCACCACCTTCGCCTCGAACATCACCCGCCTGCAGCACGCGGTCACCACCGCGCACGCCAGCGGGCGCAAGGTGGCGGTCGTCGGGCGGAGCATGGAGAACAACCTCGGCGTGGCGATGGACCTCGGCTACCTCCAGGTGCCGGAGGGCACGCTGGTGACGGTCGACCAGGCGGCGAAGCTCAAGCCGCGGCAGGTGCTGCTGATCACCACCGGCAGCCAGGGCGAGCCCAGTTCGGCCCTCAGCCGGATCGCGGCCGGGGAGCACCGCTCGATCCGCCTCCTCCCCGGCGACACGGTGATCCTGGCCGCCTCGCCGATCCCCGGCAACGAGACGACCGTGGCGCAGACGATCGACAACCTCTTCCGGCGCGGGGCGCACGTCATCTACAACACCCTGGTCCCGACGATCCACGTCTCCGGCCACGGCGCGCGCGACGAGCTGCGCCAGATGCTCGAACTGACCCGCCCCAAGTACGCGGTGCCGCTCCACGGCGAGTACCGCCACCTCCTCCTCTACCGCGACATGGCCGTCGAGTGGGGCCTGCCCCCGGAGCGGGTGCCGATCCCGGAGATCGGCGACATCCTGCAGTTCACCCCCGAGGAGGGGCGCAAGGTTGGCGAGGTGCCGTCCGGCTCGGTGCTGATCGACGGGCTGACGATCGGCAACGTCACCAAGGTGGTGCTGCGCGACCGCCAGCACCTCTCCGAGGACGGCGTGATCTTCGCCTCGCTCGTCGTCGACCGCGACACCGGCCAGCTCCTCAGCGGCCCCGAGATCGTCGCGCGCGGCTTCGTCCACCCCGACGGCGACGGCCTGCTCGACGGCGCCGCCCAGGAGGTCCGCCGCGTGCTGAAGCGGCGCGGCGGCCAGGGGCGCATCGAGTACGGGCGCGTCGTCGAGCAGACCGCGCAGGTGCTCGGCGGCTACATCTACCGCCACACCCACCAGCGCCCGATGATCCTCCCGGTCGTCACCGAGGTCTGATGCAGAGAATCCCCGCCGAGGTGATCTACCGCGAGTGCGGGGTGCGATCGCCGCAACCACCTTCGTTGCCGGCCGCCACGTCCGGCGCCACGCCCGGCGGCGCCGGACGTGCCCCGGTCGGCTCCGCTCCGGATCGAGGTATAATCCCTGCGTGGTACGGTCGTCGGTGCTCCGCGGCGAGGTATGGGGATGAAACTGGAAGACTATTTCGACTTCCTCGATCCACTCGACATCCGGGTGAAGGGCACGCGCATCGGGATCGAGACGATCCTGTCCGACTACCTGGAGTTGGGCTTGTTCGCCGAGCAGATCGCCACGCGCTACCGAACGCTCACCCTGGAGCAGGTGCATGCCACGCTGACCTACTACTGGCGCAACCGCGAGCAGGTGGATGCCTACCTGCGCGCGGTCAACGAAGAAATAGCGCGTCAACGGCGCGAGCAAGACCTGCACCCCTCGCCGGGCGTCCTTCGCTTGCGTGAACTCAAGCGTCAGCGCGAACTCCAACGCCAGTAGCCGGCCTTCCCCGCATGGAACCGCTGGGCTTCTTGCTTGACGAGCATGTCCCGCTGTTCATCCAGACGGCGCTGGAACGCGCGGGGACCGGGCTGCGGGTGTACGCGGTCGGCGACGATGGTGCGCCGCCGAAGGGTACGCCCGACCCCGATATCCTCGTGTGGATCGAAGCGCACCGTTGTTTCTTGGTCACCAATAATCGCGGCACGATGCCGGTGCATCTCGCCGGCCATTTGATGCAGGGGCGCCATGTTCCCGGCATCGTGCAACTACCCGGTGAAGTGAACGTCGGCGCCGTTCTGGACGATCTCCTGCTGATCTGGGGCGCGGGCCTCCCGGAAGAGTTTCAGGACCGGATCACCTACCTGCCGCTGTAATGCCCCTGCCGGCAAGCAGGCATCACCTCCCGGCGGCGCGCGGCGCGCTGACCCACGCCAGCATCCACAGCGCCGCCCGCTGGAGGATTACCAGGAGGACGGTGATGCCCAGCGCGATCCCGAACAGGACGATGGTGTCGTCGGCGTCGGCGCGGAAGGCGAAGGTGAGCGCGGTGGAGACCGCCGGCGGGTGGACCACGTCGAGCAGGATCATCAGGGTGATGATCGCGACCATCGCCACGCCGGCGGCCAGGTAGCCGTGGCCGAAGGCCCAGAAGGCGCCGATGCCGGCGAGCGCCGCTAGGAGGTGCGAGGCGATCAGCGTCCGCACCGTGTTCATGCCGTGGGTCGGGTCGAGGTAGATCAGGAACGCGCTGGACGCGAGCGAGGCGAACAGCAGGCGCTGCTGGCTGAACGCCTCGGTCAGCGCGAGGACGACCAGCACCACGATCGTCGGCAGCAGGGCTAGCGCGAACTCCCCCTTCAAGCTCAGGCGGCTACGGAGCGCCCGGTTGGCCCCCTCCACCGGCTTCAGGCTCTCGCGTTCCTGCCCCACCGCTCCCCCCGAACATCCCTCGCGCGTCAGACCCTACCCCAACTGCCCGGCGCGGTTCAGTACCCCACGTCCTCGATGTACTGGATCAGCCCCAAGCTGTGCGCCACACCCCGCGAGGCCAGGTTGTCCCACTTGTGGCTGTAGAAGGGGATCTTGCCCCGGCGTTGCAGGTCGTGCGCCCAGACGGCGGTCACCTGCCGCGCGTAGCCGCGCCGCCGGAACTCCGGCGTTGTCCGCACCCACGCCTCGGCGCTGACGTCATTCTCCCGCGACGACTCGCAGGTCGCCGCGATCCGGTCCCCGGCGAGGATCGCGTACACCCGCCGCCCCGCGAGGCGCGTTCCGGGGTCATATCCCTGCCACGCCGGGCGATGCCGATCGGCGTCGAGCAGCACGGCGTCCGGGTAGAGGTCGGGCGTCAGGGTGTCGGGGAAGATGTAACTCTTCCCCCGCCAGATCCCGTCGCCCGATCCGGTCAGGGCGAGGATGCGCTCGACCGTATCGCGCTCGGTGAAGGCGCATTCGGGTGGGAGCGCCCCCAGCGCTTCCCGCAGCCGCGGCGGCAGATCGTGCCGGCAATAGGCGACATAACCCGCGGGGTGCCGGGCGACGTAGAAGCGGGGGATGTCGTCCGGGTTGGGGCACGGCAGGCGGGACAGCAGGCCGCGCGCGTCCACACCGATACATTCCAGTTCGAGGTGGATGCGGATCAGCGCGATCGCGTCCATGTTGCCCGCCTTCCCCGCCGTCGGCGCTCACGGCTCCCGCATCGGGCGCCCGCCGAGGCGCTGCGCGCGCAGCGCCTCCAGCGTCACATGCACGTCGCGCGACGGGCCGTCCTCGCTCGGCCAGCGCCCGTCGGCTTCCTGCCGCCACGCGAGGAGCGCGGCGGCCTGCGCCATCAGCGCATGGTCCGGCGGGACGCCCGCGGCGTGGAGGGTCGTCAGCAGCCAGCCGAGGTCGCTGGTGGGGAAGTCCGGGCCGAGTTGCCCCCCGAGATACCGCAGCACGCGCCCCGCCGGCTCGCGGTCCCCCAGGCGGAACCAGAGGCCGGCGGCGAGCCAGTGCGCGTGGGCGAATGTCGGCAGGCTGCCGTCCGGGGCGAGCTGGCCGTGCAGGAACCTGGCCGCGCGCGCCCCGCCGCCGCTGGTATCTCCCAGCGTCGCCAGCCAGAATCCGCAGTTGGCGGTCAGGTACAGCCGCGCCGCCGGGTCGCCGGGGGCCGCCCAGGGCGGCGCCAGCCCCCGCACCGCCTCCGCTTCCTCCCAACTCCCGTCGTCGCGCTGGCGGCCGGCGAGGAAGCGCAGCGCGCGCCCCACCGCCGGCTCCGCGCCGGTCAGCCCGAGTTGGTCCGCCTGCGCCAGCCGGAAGCAGGTCGCGTCGAGCCCGCTGTAGTCGGGCGCCCAGAAGGGGTTCCAGCCGCCATCGGGCCGCTGCCCGGCGAGGAGCGCGCCGACGACCTGCGGATCTGCCGGCTCTCCCGTCAGCAGGTGGCGCAGCCGCGCCTGCTCGACGGCATCGCCGTGCCGCGTCACGAAGGCGATCGCCAGATCGAGATCGGCCATCGGGCGTTGTTCCCTCCTCCCCATCGCGGTGGCCTCTGCAGCACACGATGATAGTGTCACCAGTGCGCGCCTTCGGTCACGCCTCGTCGTCGGCCGGATCGTGACTGGGAGGGAGGGGATGCAGCAGGGCGGTGAAGATCACGACCTCACCGTCAACCTCATCCGCCGGCTGGGCCTCAGCCGCCCCGCGACGCAACTCCTCGTCAATGACTTTCAGGTGCGTGTGGATGCGGGCCAGTTGCTCGTCCGTCAGGCGCGCTTGCCCCTGCACGACCTGCGTTCGGGGCGCTGGCCCCCCGAAATGCGCCTCGGCGCGCGCGAGTTCCTGCCCGGCCGCCGCGAGCGCCGCCGCCGGCACCCCCCCGGCGGGCGCGACGGCCCCCAACCCGGCGCCCAGCCGGAAGCCGCGGGCGACCGCCCGGTAGTACTTCTCCAGCACCCCGCCCTTCGGACGTTCCTCTACCAGCGCGATCAGCCCCGCCGCTGCCAATTCGCGCACATGGAAATGCAGCCGCGCCGGCGACTCCCCGAGCAGCCCGGCGATCTGCCGGTTGGTGCGCGGCTCGTCGGCGAGCACGCGCAGGATGCGCTGCCGCAACGGGTGGGCGAGCGCGGCCAGTTGCGCCACCGAGTCCAGCACCAGTTCGTCGCGCATACGATCCATGATCCTTGATCGATCGAATTCGCTTGACGATTCTAGCCCCACCCGCTACACTCCGCAACAGATGATAGAGAATACTCTATCAATAGGAAAAAGTTGCTAAACGGGGACAGCGCCGTCGGGGTAGCGCGTGAAGGAGGCAGGCCATGATCGCGGGCGCCGCGTCGCGTATCGGGGCGCCGCTGGCCGGGCGGGACTTCCGCTGGCTCTGGTGCGGGCAGGCCATCTCGGCGCTCGGCGATCCGCTACAAGCGGTGGCGCTCGCCTGGCTCGTGCTCGACCGCACCGGCTCGCCGGTCGCGCTCAGCGCCGTCTTCCTGGCGCTGGGGCTGCCCCGCGCCCTGCTGACGCTCCTCGGCGGCGTGCTGACCGACCGCACCGACCCGCGCCGGGTGATGCTCTGGTCCGATGGCGCGCGAGCGCTGCTCCTCGGCGCGGTGGTGGCGCTCGCCCTCGCCGCCGCCCTCCCGCTGTGGGGCCTGGTCGGCCTGCTCGCCGTCCACGGGGCGGCCGGCGGGCTGTTCGCGCCGGCCGCCGGCAGCATCGTGCCGCGGGTGGTCCCGCCGGAGCGGCTGCAAGCAGCCAACGCCCTCCAGCAGATGACCCCGCAGATCGCGATGGTGCTCGGGGCGCCGCTGGCGGGGCTGCTGGTCGCGGGGGTGGGGCCGTTGCCCGCCCTGGCCCTGAACGCCGCCTCGTTCGCCGTCGCCGCCCTGGCGGTGCTGGCGATGGCCCCGCAGCCGCGGCGGGGCGGCGGGCCGCGGGCCTCCCTCCTCGCCGAAGGGCGCCAGGGGCTGGCGTACGTCCGGCGCGAGCCCTGGCTGGTGGCGCTGCTGCTGGTCGACGCGATCCTCAGCCTGGCGGCGATCGGCCCCCTGGCCGTCGGGTTGCCGCTACTGGCGCGCGGCGAGGCCGATTTCGGCGCGCGCGGCCTCGGCCTGCTGCTGGCCGCCTTCGGGGGCGGCTCGCTGGCGGGGATGCTGTTCGCGGGCACCTGGGCGTCCGCCCGGCGGCGTGGGCGGGTGTTCTGCCTGCTCCACCTGGCGCAGGCGCCCCTCTTCGCCGCGCTGGTCTGGGCGCCGCTGCCGCTGGCCGCGGCGTGCCTGGCGGCGGTCGGTCTGCTCAACGGCGTCGTCCTGGTGCTGTACCTGGCGCTGATTCAGGAGCGGGTGGCGGCGGCGCTGCTCGGGCGCGTGATGAGCCTCGTCGCGCTGGCCGGCTCCGCCCTCGTCCCCCTCTCGCAGCTCGTCAGCGGCCTGGTCGCGCAGGTCGCCGGGCCGCGGCTGCTCTTCCTCGGCGCCGGTGCGCTGCTGCTGGCCGGCGCGCTGGGCGGGCTGCTCGCGCCCGCCCTCCGCCGGGTCGAGTAACGGGCTAGGGGGGCCGGCGTCAGGCCGCGCCGCGCGCCTGGAGGTAGCGGCTGGCGGGCGCGTGCCCGAGTTTGCCGGCGATGAAGCGCGAGGCGGCGACGACCTGGTCCAGGTCGACCCCCGTCTCGATGCCGAGGTCGTGCAGCAGGTAGAGCAGATCCTCGGTCGCCAGGTTGCCGGTCGCGTTGGGCGCGAAGGGGCAGCCGCCGAGCCCGCCCGACGAGGCGTCCACGATCGAGATGCCCATCTGCAGCGAGAGGAGGACGTTCGCCAGCGCCGTCCCGCGCGTGTCGTGGTAGTGGACCGCCAGCCGCGCCGCCGGGACGTGGCGCAGCAGCAGGCCCAGCACCTCCTCGACGCCGCGCGGCGTGGCGACCCCGATCGTGTCGCCGACCGAGAGTTCGTCCACGCCCAGGTCAAGCAGGCGCCCCGCCACGTCGAGGACGGCGGACGGCGCGACCGCCCCCTCGAAGGGGTCGCCGAACGCGGTGGAGATGTAGCCGCGCGTCCAGATCCCCACCCCCCGCGCCGCCTCCACCACCGGGCGGAAGGCGTCGAGCGACTCGGCGATCGTCATGTTGATGTTGCGCCGCGCGAAGCTCTCCGACGCGGCGGTGAAGACGGCGATCGCCCGCGCCCCCGCCGCGACCGCGCGCTCGAACCCCTTCATGTTCGGGACCAGCGCGACGTAGCGCGTGCCGGGGCGCGGCGCGATCCCCGCCAGCACCTCGGCGGCGTCGGCCATCTGCGGCACCGCCCTGGGGCTGACGAACGAGGTCGCCTCGATCGTCGCGAAGCCGGCCGCGCTCAGCAGATCGACATAGGCGATCTTGTCGGCGGTCGCGATCCGCGCCGCCTCGTTCTGCAGCCCGTCGCGCGGCCCCACCTCGACCACCCGCACCCGTCGGGGCAGCCCGCCCAGCGGCCCGCGAGAGCTAATGCTCCCCATGCCACGACTCCTTCACCACAAAGACTCCAAGATCACAAAGAACACAAAGAAGATGAACGTCCGAATCTCTCCGACCTTTGACCCCTTTCTGTGTCCTTTGTGGTCTTTGTGCCTTTGTGGTTGCCGTCACCCTTCGTCCAATTCCGCCAGCACCGCGCCGCCCGTGACGAGCGCCCCTCCCCGTAGGGCAGGCGGCCGACGACCGCGTCGCGCGGCGCGGCGATGATGTGCTCCATCTTCATCGCTTCGAGGACGAGCAGGGGCTGGTTGGCGCGCACCCGCTCCCCCTCCGCGACGTGCAACTTGAGTACCTTGCCCGGCATCGGCGCCGTCAGCGCCCCGTGCCCCCGCGCCGGCCGCCCCGCGCCAGCCGACTCGACGGTCGGCGGCAGCGGCTTCCGCAACTGGTAGGCCCGGCCCTGCCAGGCGATTGCGAAACCCTCCGGCGAGGCGACGCCGCGGAACCGCATCGAGCGCGCCCCCGCGCGGATCCGCACCGCGCCCGGGCCAACCCGCGCGCCCGCGACCGTCGTCTCCTCGTCGCGGAGGGCGACCCGCCACTCGTCTCCCGCGGCGCGGCTGGTGACCAGGGTGTACTCGCTGTCGCCGTGGCGGAGGCGCAGGGTCGCCGCCCCGCCGCCCACCCCCCAGGCCCCGACCGTCTGCCAGGGGCTGGCCGGGCGCCCGCCGGCCGCGGCGGCGCCAACGCGCTCCCCGCGGCCGCGCAGGTCGAGCGCCGCCGCGCCCAGCAGCACCACGCGCGGCGGCGGCGGTGCCTCCTTCGACGGCGACCAGTGGCGCGGGACGAACTCGGTCGTCGTGCGGCCGGCGCGGAACTCAGGGTGCTCGGCGATCCAGAGCAGGAAGGGCAGGTTGGTGACCGGGCCGAGGACGGCGTAGTCGCGCAGGGCGCGCGTCAGGCGCGCGATCGCCGCGGCGCGGTCGGGGGCGTGGACGATCAGCTTGGCGAGCTGCGGGTCGTAGTAGACGCTCACCTCGTCGCCGGTGTAGACGCCGACATCGTTGCGCACGCCCGGCCCCGCCGGCGGCGCGAAGAGCTCGATGGGCCCGCTCGACGGCAGGAAGCCCCGCTCGGCGTCCTCGGCGTAGACGCGGCACTCGATCGCGTGGCCGCGCAGCGCCACGTCCCCCTGCGCGATCGGCAGCGGCTCGCCCGCCGCGACCGCCAGTTGCAGCCCCACCAGGTCCAGCCCCGTGACCGCCTCGGTCACCGGGTGCTCCACCTGCAGGCGGGTGTTCATCTCCAGGAAGGAGAAATCGCCCCCCTCGTCCAGCAGGAACTCGACCGTGCCGGCCCCGACGTAGCCCGCCGCGCGCGCCGCCGCGACCGCCGCCGCGCCCAGCCGCTCCCGCAACGCCGGCCCCACCGCGGGCGAGGGCGCCTCCTCGACCACCTTCTGGTGCCGCCGCTGGATCGAGCACTCGCGCTCCCCCAGGTGGATCGCGTTGCCGTGGCTGTCGGCGAAGACCTGCACCTCGACGTGGCGCGGGGCGCGCAGGTACTGCTCCAGGAAGACGCGCTCGTCGCCGAACGCCGCGCCCGCCTCGCGCCGCGCCGCCGCCAGCGCCCCCGCGAAATCGGCGGCGCGCTCGACGACGCGCATCCCGCGCCCGCCGCCGCCCGCCGCCGCCTTGATCAAGACCGGGAAGCCGATCCCTTCCGCCCGCCGCGCCAGTGCCGCCGCGTCCCCCTCCCCGCCGTCGGAGCCGGGGACCAGCGGCACGCCCGCCTCCCCCATGATCCGCTTCGCCGCGACCTTGTCGCCCAGCGCCGCGATCGCCGCCGGCGGCGGCCCGATCCAGACCAGGCCGGCGTCGAGCACCGTCCGGGCGAAGCGGGCGTTCTCGGCGAGAAAGCCGTAGCCGGGGTGGACCGCCTCGGCCCCACTCCGTCGCGCGACATCGAGGATCGCCGCGATATTGAGGTAACTCTCGGTGGCCGGGGCCGGGCCGATCGGGTATGCCTCGTCGGCCTCCGCGACGTGCAGCGCGCGGCGGTCGGCCTCGGAGAAGACCGCCACCGTCGCCAGCCCCCGCTCGCGGCAGGCGGCGATGATCCGCACCGCGATCTCGCCGCGGTTGGCGATCAGCACCTTGCCAAACGGGCGGCAGGTCGCGGCGAAACTCGCCGGGACCGCCGGTGCGGGGTCGGTCACGCCCGGCGCGTCCCGGCCGGCGTGTCACGCGCCTCGCCCGCCGCGCCCTCCGCCTCGGCCCACCCCGCCGTGCCGCCGGCCGCGCCCGAGCGCGCGTCGAGTTCCTCGCGCAGGGCCTCGACATCCTGGCGCAGCCCGCCGATCCGCGTCCCCACGAAGAGCATATAGCCGAAGATCAACAGCCAGATCACCGCGAAGGCGGCGAAGAGGAAGGTCAGGTTATCGGGCATCGCTCAACCTCCGCGCAAGTACGAATGACGAACGACGAACGACGAACGACGAATGAAGGGGCGCGGCGTGCTCTACACCTCCGCTTTGTACTGCGCGCTTGGTGTCGCGCCCAGTTCGTCGTCCAGGAAGAGGGCGCGCTGCTGGAGCTCGGCCACCGCCACGCGCAGCCGCTCCACGCGCAGCCGCTGCACCAGCAGGTAGGCGTAGAGGAGCAGAAAGGCGAGCAGCGTCACCCACATCGCCTGCTGCATGGTGGCCGTCAACTGCGGGTCCGCGGTCACGACGACCGGATCGGGGTGGAGCGTGCGCCACCAGACGACCGAGCGGTTGATGATCGGGATGTCGATGAAGCCGATGATACCGACGACCGCCGCACTCCGGGCCGTTTGCGCCGTGTCGCCGCCGTAGGCGCGCAGCATCAGGTAGCCGGCGTAGATGAACCAGAGGATCAGCGTCGAGGTCAGCCGGGCGTCCCAGGACCACCAGGTACCCCAGATCGCCTTGCCCCAGATCGATCCACTCACCAACAGGGTCGTGGTGAAGAGCAGCCCGACCTCCGCCGAGCAGCGCGCCAGCCGATCCCACTCCTCGGAACGCCGCCAGAGGAAGGCGATGCTGGCAACGAAGGTCACGAAGAAGGCGAGATAGGTGCCGAGCACGCTGCCGATGTGCAGATAGAAGATGCGCTGCGCGTGGCCCTGCGTCGCCTCGGTCGGCGCGTAGAGCAGCGCCGCGTAGAGCATCGCCAGCATCGCGACCGCCGTGAGCGGCCCGAGGACGCGCGCCGCCGTCGCCAGCCGGTCGCGCTCAGGCGTCGTGTCGCGCGCCGCCGTCCGGTGCTTGGCGCCGGCCGCGCCAGTGTCTGCGCCTGCTGTCCCATCGGCATTTCCCTTCGTGCGAGCGGTGGTGGAGCGGCGGATCGTCCGCGTGGTTGGATCGTCGCTGCCCTATCGTATTCTCCTTATTGTACCGCGTATCGGCTCCCCGTTCCGCCCCGGTCGTTGGGGCCGGCGGCTGAAGCCGCGCCGGATCGGCCTGCGGGCCACGAAGCCCGTTGCGGCCGGGCTGGGCGTTGCTACCGGAAGCGGGGCGCGGTTGAGGATGGCAGGAGCGGCGGACGATCCCAGCCCCCGAACGGTGGCCGCGGCCCGCAGGCCGGTAGGCGCGCCTTCAGCCGCCGGCCCGCCACCACACCGGAGCGACCGGGGCGGACGCTGGCAGGGGGGTTGCGGTGCGGGCCGTATCGGTGCGGGCCGTATCGGTGCTACTGAAGGAAACGGGGAGATTGCAGCGATGGCAGGAGCGGCGGACGATCGGCCCGCGGGACCGGACGGTGGCCGCGGCGAAGGCTGGACGGTCGCGCAGTTCGCCCTCTTCGCGGTGCTGCTCGTCGCGCCGGACGCCGGACCCGCTGGCCGCGGGCACTGTCCCTGACCGGGCGGCTGGTCGGCATCGCGCTGCTGGCGGCCGGCGCTTCCTCATGCTCCGGCGGCTGCGCGATCTCGGGCCGACGCCACGCCGCTGCCCGTCCGAAGGACGACGCCGCGCTCGTCCGCGCGGGCGTCTACGGCTGGGTGCGCCACCCGATCTACCTCGGCGCCGCGCTGACCGGGTTCGGCTGGGCCACCCTGACCGCCAACACCACCCGCCTACTGCTGGCCGGCGGCCTGCTGGCCCTGCTCGACGCCAAGGCCGACCGCGATTCCATCGGCTGATCGAGCGGTTCCTGAGTACGCCGCGTACCGCGCCGAGGTGAGAAAGTGGCCGATCGGTTGAAACGGGCGGCCCCTCCGCTCTCCCCCCGCCGCCCGCACGATTCGCCGTGACGATCCCGACACAACCGGCCTAACCACCGCGCGCGATGTATACTTGCTCCACGGGGCGCCGTGACGCGCGACGCGATGCCACCGCGGACCAGCGGCCCGACGCACACCCGACTCACAGAGGACACGACCGATGACCCTGGACGAGACCCCGCTGCGCGAGCCGGTCAACGAGCCGCTGCGCTTCGCCACGCCGCCCGCGCCGATCCCCCTCGCCGAGCAACTCGACGACTGGCTGGAGGAGCACCCCGACTGGCTCGAGCCCGGCTCGCCGCCGGCGCCCGGCGAGAAGTTCGTGCGCGACCCGATCCACGGCTCGATCGTCCTCTCCACCGCCGAGGCGCGGCTGATCGACAGCGGGCCGCTCCAGCGGCTGCGCGGCATCTTCCAGGTCGGGCTCGCCTGGCTGGCTTACCCCTCCGCGCGCCACTCCCGCTTCGAGCACACCCTCGGCGTGCGCCACGTCGCCGGCTCCATCCTCGACCGCCTGGAGGCGGTGCGCGGCCGGGCCTACCGCCCGGAGCACCGCGCCGCCGTCCTCGGCGCCGCGCTGACGCACGACGTGGGGCACGGCGCCTTCTCGCACGCCAGCGAGGGGATCATCGCCGAGCACCCCGCCTACGCCGGGCAGCTCGACGCCGCCGATGATCACCCGCACGAGGCGGTCGGCGCGCTCCTGATCGAGCGGGAGCCGCTGCGCTCCCGCCTGCGCGACACCGGCGCCGACCCCGCCACCGTCGCCGCGCTGATCCGCCAGCGCGACCAGGACCGCGCCGCCCTGCTGGCCGCCGGCTTCCCGCGCGAGCTGCTCGGCGTGATCAGCGGCCCGCTCGACGCCGACAAGCTCGACTACTTCGCGCGCGATTCCTACTTCTCCGGCCTCCCCTCGCTGGTCGACCTCGACCGCATCCTCCAGACGATGACCTTCACGCCGGAGGGCGACCTGGGGATCACCCTGGCCGGGGCGTCGGCCCTCGAATCGCTCCTCTACAGCCGCATCTCGATGCATGCCCACCTCTACGGCCACCAGAAGGTGCTCGCCGGCGAGTCGATGATCCGCGGCATCATCGAGGAGCTGGTCGGGCCGGCGGTGGACGGCCACCTCGGGTCGGCCGGGCGCGGCACCCTGACCCTGCGCGGCAAGGAGGGCGCCCCGGTCCCGGTCGCCTTCCGCCTGATCGCCGACTACCTGCGCGTCGAGGATCGCGCCTTCCTGGCCGCCCCGACCGACCAGCCGCGCGTGGCCGACATCCAGGGCCGCATCCTGCGGCGTGACATGCTCAAGCGCGCCTTCAGCCTCTCCTACGACCAGATGCCCGCGCCCGGCGAGCGGGTCGGGGAGGACGCCTACCTGCGCTTCCTGGCCCGCCTCCACGAGCCGGGGGAGCTGGAGCGGCTGCGCTGGGCGATCCTGCGCGACCTACCGGAGCTGCGCACCAGCGACCTCTGGGTCCGCGCGACCGACATCCCCGACGTGCTCAACACCGACCGCTACGTCGTCGACCGCGGCGGCCAGCACACCCAGAACGCGACGATGTTCGCCGGGTGGGACCGCCGCGATGCCCTCGCCGGCCTCGGCGTCCCGCTGCACCCGACGCTGCGCAACTACCTGCTCTTCAAGGCGCAGGTCCACGTCTTCTGCCCGCCCGCCCGGCGCGCCGCCGTGGCCGAACGGGCGCGGGCGGCGATCTGGCAACGCTACAGCGAGACAGCGGCGCGCGACTCCGGGCGGCTCCTGGCGGGGCCGCGGCCGGAAGGGCTGACGCCGAAGGGCAAGGGCCGCCGGGCGCGCGTCCGGCCCGCGCCCGGTCTCGCCGATGCGTCGGCGGTGGCGCTGGCCGAGCGGCGCGACAGTCCCGGCCGGTGATCCGCGGGCCGGGATGCCCCGGTTCCGAGGAGTGCGCGCCCGTTACCACGATTTTACATCCCGTTAACCTTGCATTCTCTCGCGGATGGTACAATTGGGTACGGTGTGTTGACCGAGGTATCTGTTTGTCGGTGGCACGCCGCTTCGGGGATGGTCGGCCGCACCACCGGGGGCGTCCGGCGGGGGATGGGGAAGGATCGTGGCGCAGCAAGTAGCATCCGATTCGGGCCTGGATAACGTCGCGGTCGGGCGGGCCGGGGTCGCCGGCGCGCTCGCGGCGGCCGGTTCGCGCCGCCGTGTCGGCAAGCGGAACCAGCCGCTGGCCTACCTCTTCCTGCTGCCCGCGCTGGCCGTCCTGGTCCTCTTCCACTTCTTCCCGATCTTCTACGCCTTCTACATCAGCCTGCACAACTGGCGCATCCGCAAGGTCAGGTTCATCGGCCTGGAGAACTACCGGCAGGCGTTGCAGACCGAGGAGTTTTGGCGCGCGTTCGGCAACACTGTCTTCTACGTCTTCGGCACCGTCCCGCTCACCCTCGCCCTGGCCCTCCTCTTCGCCTACCTGCTCTTCCAGAAGGTCAGGTTCCTCACCTTCTTCCGCACCGCCTACTTCCTCCCCTACATCACCTCGACCGTCGCCGCGGCCGCGATCTGGGGCTGGATCTTCCGGACCGACACCGGCGTGCTCAACCAGATCTCGGGCGGTCTCTTCGGGGTGCGGCTGCGCTGGTTGCAGGAGCCGACCGGCGTCTTCCTGATGCTCGGGCGCGCCCTCGGCTTCGCCGAGGCCCTGCCCGGCTGGCTGCACGGCCCGAGCCTGGCGCTCGTCGCGGTGATGGTGACCTCGATCTGGCACTACGTCGGCTTCGACATCGTCATCTTCCTGGCCGGCCTCGGCAACATCAACCGCGAGCTCTACGAGGCGGCGCGGATCGATGGCGCCGGCGAGTGGGACCTCTTCCGGCGCATCACCCTGCCGCTGCTGCTGCCGACGGTCTTCTTCCTGACGATCATCTCGACGATCGGCGCGTTCCAGACCTTCAACCAGATCTACGTCATGACCGGCGGCGGGCCGATCAACAGCTCGGAGACGGTCGTCATCTACATGGTCAACCAGTTCTACAGCTCGACCCGGTTCGGCTACGGCTCGGCGGTCGCCTTCATCCTCTTCCTCTTCATCTTCGCCCTGACCCTGATCCAGCTCTGGCTCGGCCGGCGCGGGCTCGTCGGTCACGTCGTCAGCGCCGTCCTCAGCGCCACC
>JAUJMV010000019.1:48550-53848 GCA_030446685.1 Thermomicrobiales bacterium
GGGTGTCGTGGGGTTTATGGTCCGTGCTGTCAGGTTTAAAGTTGGGGACCCACGGCCACCGCGCGGATCTGCCACCCTCCACCCTCGAACCTTCAACCCGTAACCGGAGGTTACCCTATGGCGGTGCGGTCGACCGCGCTGGGCGGCACGCGGACGGGGACGGGCGCGCGGGCGCGGGCTTGGACGCCGCGCCGGGTCGCCGGGCGGACCCTGATCTATCTGATCCTGGGCGTCGGGGCGCTCGCGTCCGGCTTCCCCTTCTTCTGGATGCTGACGACCGCCCTCAAGACGAAGAACGAGGCGATCGCCATCCCGCCGACGATCCTGCCCGCCTCGCCGCAGTGGGGCAACTTCGCGCGGGCCTGGAACGCCGATCCCTTCGCCCGCTACTTCCTCAACACGACGATCATGTGCGCGGGGATCGTCGTCGGGGTGCTCGCCACCACCGTGCTGGCGGCCTACGCCTTCGCCCGCTTCGAGTTCCGCGGGAAGAACGCCGTCTTCGCGCTCTTCCTGGCGACGATGATGATCCCCTTCGAGGCGACGCTGATTCCCAACTACATGATCGTCCGCAACCTCGGCTGGGTCGACACGTACGCCGGGCTGATCGTCCCGTTCATCGCCAACGTCTTCAGCATCTTCCTGCTGCGCCAGTTCTTCATGTCGATCCCGCAGGAGCTCTACGACGCCGCCGCGCTCGACGGCTGTGGCCACCTGCGGACCCTCTGGAACGTGGCGATGCCGCTGGCGCGCGCCCCGCTCTCCGCGATCGTCATCTTCAACTTCCTCTGGGGTTGGAACAGCCTGATCTGGCCCCTGATCATGACCCGGCGCGAGGAGATGCGCCCGATTCAATTGGGGTTGACCGTCTTCGTCAACGCGGAGGGGAACGACCCCCACCTGCTGATGGCCGCTTCGACCTTCACCATCCTGCCGATCGTGGTGCTCTACTTCCTGGCCCAGCGGCAGTTCATCGAGGGGATCGCTTCGTCGGGCTTGAAAGGCTGAGGCCCGCTCGGCACGGCGCACGGAAGGAGGGACCGGGCGAACGAAGGGATAGGGCGCACACCGGGGATGGGGCCGCTTGCGGCCGTCGCCGTTGGGGGACGGATCGGCCGCGCGAACCGGGGATATGACCAGAGACCTGAGAGGGAGGGAAACCAACGTGAACCATCGTCTGCCGCAGCAGCCCGCGGATCGGGCGTCCGCTAGTCAGCAGGAGGGGCAGTCGCGGCTCCTCGCAGCCTACCGGGAGGGGCGGCTCTCGCGCCGCCAGCTCCTCGTGCGGGCCGCCGCGTTCGGAGCCTCCGCCACCGCGATCAACGCCTTCCTGATCGCCTGCGGCGCCGGCGACCCGACCGCGACGACCGGGTCCGGCGCGGCCACCACCAGCGCCCCGACGACCGGCGCGGCCGGCGGCGCCACCACGACCAGCGCCGCCGGGACGACCGCCGCCGGGGCCGCGACCACGGTCCCGGCGGCCACCAGCGCGGCGGCCGCCCCGTCGCCCGCGGCGGCCGGTGGGACGACCTACGGCTTCCGGCCGGGGGCGGGCAGCCGGATCGACCAGGTCAACCTCTCCTCGCCGGTGGAGGTCACCTTCTGGCACACCCAAGTGCGCGCCAACGAGGAGAAGCTGAAGAAGATCATCGGCGACTTCGAGGCGAAGAACCCGAACATCAAGATCAAGGCCGAGTACCAGGGGAGCTACGACGACCTCTACAAGAAGACGATCGCCGCGATCAGCGGCGGCGGCCTGCCGGACCTCTCGGTCGCCTACGAGAACCAGGTCTCCGAGTACCAGGTCGAGAACGTCGTCGCCCCGCTCGAGGACTACATCAACTCGCAGAAGTACGGCCTGACCGTGCAGGACCTGCAGGACTTCTACCCCCTCTACATCACCTCCAACCAGTATCCCGAGTTCAAGGGGCAGATGCTCTCCTTCCCGTTCACCAAGAGCGTCCTGTCGATGTACTACAACGCCGACAAGCTCCGCGAGCAGAACATCCCCGTCCCGCAGACCTGGACCGACTTCTCCAACGCCGTCAAGAAGTTCACCGGCGACCCGAAGGGCTACGCCATCGCGGTCGACGCCTCGACCTTCAACGGCGCGGTCTACTCGCGCGGCGGGCAACTGATCAACGAGGCCCAGACCCAGTGGCTCTTCAACGGCCAGCCGGGGGTCGAGTTCCTGCAGATGCAGCAGGACCTGGTCCGCAGCGGCGGCGCCTACCTGATCGACAAGCGCTTCGCCGACCAGGAGGCGTTCGGCCAGGGCAAGGTCGTCTTCACGATGGGCTCCAGCTCCGGCTTCCCCTTCTATAAGGAGGTCGTCGACAAGGGGGCCAAGTTCAACTGGAACGTGGCGATCATCCCGCACGGCGACAACGACAAGCCGGCGACGACCAGCTACGGCGCCAACATCGCGATGTTCAACAAGGGCGCCGCGGAGAAGCAACTGGCGGCCTGGCAGTTCATCAAGTACTTCACCTCCACCGACGTGAACGCCGAGTGGAGCGTCGCCAGCGGCTACCTGCCGATCCGCAAGTCGGCCGCGGAGACCGAGATCGTCCGCAAGCAGTTCGACACGCTGCCGGCCTACAAGACGGCCGTGACCGAGATCCAGCAGTACGCCCGCCCGGAGACGACCGTCCGCGGCACCCAGGACACCCGCATGCTGATCCAGAACGCCTGGACCGAGGCGGTCACCAACCTGAACAGCAACCCGAAGCAACTGCTCGACGAGGCGGTGCGCAAGGGCAACGACGCCCTCAAGCAGAGCCGCTGACGAGTCGTCAGTCGTCAGTAAGTCACCTGCTTCGGGCGAATGTCGGCAGGTCGGGCAAGAAGACGCGGGGGCGCATTCTACTGGATGCGCCCCCGCGGTCTTTTCTGACGACTGACGACTGACGACTGACGACTCGCTACTCCGCCAGCGCCCGGTCGAGCGCCGGGCGGTCGAAGTCGACCACGATTCGGCCGTCGATGTCGAACGTCGGCACGGTGCGGTAGCCGCCGCTCCAGCGCTCGACCTGCTCGGCCGCCCCCGGCGTCTGCTCGATGTTGACCTCTTCGTAGGCAACCCCGCGCTGATCGAGGTAGCGCTTCGCCACCCGGCAGTCGGGACACCACGACGTCGTGTACATGATCACTCGCTTCGACACGCGACCCTCCCTCAGTTCCCGGTCTCGGTCCGCCGGCGCCGGCGCACGACCACGCCGCTCCGACCCGGCCGGCCCCCGCGCCGCGGGTCCGGCAACCGATCGTAACGTTGCCCGCCCTGACGCCATTCCCGTGCCACGATCGCGCCGCCGCCAGCACTTCCGGGGGCGCGGGGCTGCTGCTATACTCCCCGCGCCCGGGGCCGCGGTTGCCTGGCGCCCATCGCCGGCGGGGGGGAGTCGCCCGCGGGGCGATGTGTCCAGCGCCCGGGGTCGCCGGGCGCGCGGCCCCGATGATGTCCGCCGGGGTGGAGAGCTGATGGACGGCGATGCTCACCTGGACGAGTTGAACAACGAAGCCCTGGCGGCGATCACCGACTTCGCGGGGCGGGTGCGCCAGCTCGAAGTCCAGCTTGAGGACGAGCGGCGAGGGCTCGACGCGGAGCGGCGGCGGCTGGGGGACGGCGCGCTCGACCCCGAGGCGTTCCGCGAGCGCGAGCGCGCCCTCACCGAGCAACTGCTCCGGTGCCTTGCGCTCGGCGCGAAGCTCGGCAACCTGGCGACCCTGCTGGCGGTGAGCCGCGGCCAGTTCGCGCCCGATGGTGAAACTGCCCCCGAGCTCGACGCCTGGCGCGTCGTCGCCCGGAGTGCCGCGATCGCGGCGCAGGAGGTGGAGCGCTCGCGCCTGGCGCGCGAGATCCACGACGGCCCGGCGCAGGTCCTGGCGAACGCGATCCTGGGGCTCGAGCTGTGCGAGCAGATCGCGCGGCGGTCGCCGGAACGGTTGAGCGACGAGCTCGGCCGCCTGCAGGGCCTGACGCGCGAGGGCCTGGTGGAGGTGCGGCGCTTCATCTTCGATCTGCGCCCCTCCACGCTGGCGGACCATGGGCTGCTGGCGACGCTGCGGCGCTACGTCGCGGACTACCAGGCGTTCTTCGGCTTGCAGGTCGAGCTGATCGCGCCCGACGCGCTGCCGCCCCTGACGCGCGAGCAGGAGATCGCGGCCTTCCGCATCGTGCAGGAGTCGCTGCAGAACGTGCAGAAGCACGCGCGGGCGGCGGCGGTGACGGTGCGCCTGGAGCTCGACCAGGATGCGCTCGCGGTGACGATTCGGGACGACGGGCGGGGGTTCACGCCGCGGCAAGAGGAACCGACCCTCCTCTCCGGCGCGGGCCTGGGCGGGATGCGCGAGCGCGCCGCCGCCATCGGCGGCGAGTTGCGGATCGCCAGCCAGCCGGGCACGGGCACGACGGTTCGGCTGACCTTGCCGCGCGCGGCGACCGGCGCGCCACCGGCCCCGCCGGCCCCGCCGGCCGTCCACGCGGGGGAGCTCGCCGGCCAGACCGCCGGGAACGGCGGCGACGGCGCGTGAGCGGCACGGGCATGACATTTGCGCGAGCCGCTCACACGCCGCCCGGCACGCGCGAGCCGCGAGGAAGGATCAGGGCCGATGGACCGCCTGCGCATCCTCATCGTCGACGATCATCCGCTCTTCCGCTCCGGCGTGCGCGCGGCGCTCGACCCGCAGCCCGGCCTGGAGGCGGTGGGCGAAGTCGCCGATGGGCAGGGGGCGATCCAGCGCGCCGACCTCCTGCTGCCCGATCTGGTGCTCTGCGACATTGACCTGCCGGGGATGAGCGGGCTGGAGGTCGCGCGCATCCTCAAGCGCCGCCACCCCCAGATGGCGTTCGTCCTCCTGACGCAGCGCGAGGAGGACGAGCAGCTCTTCCACGCGATCCGCGCCGGCGCATCGGCCTACGCGAGCAAGGACATCGCCTCGGCGGAGCTGATCGCCCTGCTCCGCCGCGTCGGCCGGGGCGACTACCCGATCAACGAGCGCGTGCTGTCGCGCCCGGCCGTCGCCTCGAAGGTGCTCGACCAGTTCCGCGACCTGGCGCTGTTGGACGAGGCGGCGGACACGATCTTCTCCTCCCTGACCCCGCGCGAGGTGGAAACCCTCGACTGCGTCGCGCGCGGCCTCTCGAACAAGGAGATCGCGCGCCTCCTCGCGATCAGCGAGCAGACCGTCAAGAATCACATCACCTCGATCCTGCGCAAGCTGGCGGTCAACGACCGCACCCAGGCGGTCATCTACGCCCTGCGCCACGGCTGGATCAAGCTCGGGAACGACGCCTGA
>JAUJMV010000019.1:53948-56635 GCA_030446685.1 Thermomicrobiales bacterium
GGCGGTCATCTACGCCCTGCGCCACGGCTGGATCAAGCTCGGGAACGACGCCTGATGCCTGCGAGTGCGGAATGCAGAATGCGGAGTGAACGGGGCGTCGGCGAGTAGGGGGTGAGGGGGTGCCGCGGCTCCACCCTGTTCGAGAGCCTTCCCGACCGGCCCTTGGACGGGGACAACTCCACCGTCGAACCGTCGCTCGGCTGGCGTCGCGGTGACGACTATCCCGAGGGAGCGCCGCCCGCCCGCCACTCCTCGCGCGGCACGCCCGTGAAGGCGAGGTCGTGGTACGCGCTATCCTTGATCGCCGCCCTGTCAATCGGTCGGGGGTGGCCGGCCCCCCGCACGGCGCTGCCATTCCCGCCGACAGGTGACACCCCAGGTGGCAATGTGGCAAGAATCTTGCGGAAGTTGGTGGGTGTCACGGGGGCCGGCAGCGGCGCCGGCGCGCGACTGGCGGACGCGACCGAGGGCGAGGGCCTCGGAGCCACCCTCCCGCCTGGCTCCGGGCGAGGCGCGCGGCAGGGTGGCGGGCAAGTGGGCGAGCGTCATCATTCGTGCAGACGGAGGAGGAACCGGGTGGAAAAGAAGGTCGAAGTCGTTTCCCAGTACGTCTCGGACATGCATGTGCTGGAGAGCCACATCCTGCAAGCCCTGGAGCGCCAGGTCGGGCAGACCGCCAGCATGCCGGACATCCACCGCGCGATCCAGCAGTACGCGGCCACGACCAAGCAGCACGTCAACCAGTTGGAGCAGCACCTCAAGGAGCTGGGCGACCAGGATAGCTTCATCGACAAGGCCAAGCAGGGCGTCTCCGCCCTCTTCGGCATCGCCGCGGGCGTGATCGATCAGGTGCGCACGCACCCCATCTCGAAGGACCTGCGCGACGACTACACTGCGGGCAGCCTCTCGGTGATCGGCTATGTCATGCTGCGCACCACCGCGCTCGCCTGCAACGATCAGAAGACCGCGCAGTTGGCCGAGACGCTGATGAACGACAACATCCAGATGCTGCAGTGGATCGCCCGCACCATCCCGGAGGTCGTCGTCCGCGACCTGGAGGCGGAGCGCGACATCCAGTTGCAGCCCGGCGCGGCCCAGCAGGTGATCAACGACCCGAAGCTCGGCTTCCTCTACGGCAGCCAGCCCGGCCACTCCGCCGCCGCGACCGTCCACTAGGCGAATGCGGAACGCGGAACGCGGAGTGCGGAATAGCGACACCCCGCCGCGCCGCGATCACCGGCAAACTGGGGGACCGCCGACTTGTCGGCGGTCCCTTTCGTCATTCGTCCTGCAATCCGCAATCCGCAATCCGCAATCGAGAGGGGGCTGGGGATGGACCTGACCGTGCAGGCGCTGATCGTCGGAGGCGGGGCGACCGGCACCGCGATCGCGCGCGACTTGGCGCTGCGCGGCGTCAGCGTCTGCCTCCTCGAACGGGGCGACCTGGCCTCCGGCACGACCGGCAATTACCACGGCCTGCTGCACAGCGGCGCGCGCTACGCCACCAACGACCCGGCGGCTGCGCGCGAGTGCCGCGAGGAGAACGCCGTCCTGCGCCGGATCGCCCCGCACTGCATCGACGACACCAGCGGACTCTTCCTGGTCCTCGACGCGCGGGCCGAACTCCTCTTCCAGCCCGCCTTCGTCGCCGGCTGCGCCGAGGCGGGGATCGCGCTGGAGGAACTTGACCACGCCGAGGTGCTGCGCGAGGAGCCGCTGGTCGCGCCGAACGTGCTCCGCGCCTTCCGCACCAACGACGCCGTCCTCGACGGCTGGCGGCTCTGCGTCGCCAACACCCTCGCGGCGCAGGACCACGGCGCCTGGGCCTTCCGCGGCGTGACGATCGACCGGATCATGCGCGAGGGCGACCGCGTCGTCGGCGCGAGCGGGCGCAACAGCATCACCCTCCAGTTCTACACCGTGCGGGCCGACTACATCATCAACGCCACCGGCGTCTGGGCCGGGCGCCTCGCTGCGCTGGCCGGGGTGGAGGTCGCGCTGGCGCCGAACAAGGGGACGATGGTGGCGATGGCACGCCGCCCGGTCAGCCATGTCCTCAACCACTGCCGCCCGCCGGGCGACGGCGACATCATCGTCCCGAACGGGACAGGGGTCGTCCTCGGCACGACCGCCACGCCGACCGCCGACCCGGACGATACGGCCGTGCCGCCCGGCGAGGCCGACCGGATGGTCGCGGAGGCGATCCGGATGGCGCCGGTGCTGCGCGAGATCGTGCCGGTGCGGAGCTGGGCGGCGCTGCGCCCGCTCGCCCCGGCCGAGCAGCAGGGGGGCCGCCCCGACCCCCAGGGGCGCGGCCTCACCCGCGACTTCCTGCTGATCGACCACGAGGCGCGCGACGGCCTCGGCGGTTTCGTGACGATCGTCGGCGGCAAGGTGACGACCGCGCGCCGGATGGCCGAGGCGGTCGCTGACCTGATCTGCGCCAAGCTCGGCGTGGACGCCCCCTGCCGCACCGCCGAGGAGCCGCTGCCGGGCGCCGCCGCGCGGCGGTCGAGCGTCTGAACGTCGAAGGTCGAAGGTCCGTTCCTTCGCCGTACTGCCTGATCGTTAGGCGCGATCGTTCGGATAAGAACTTTCGACCTTCAGACCTTCGACCTTCGACCCCTCCCCGTCACCAGCCCCGCGTCCCCGCCCCGCCCTTGAACGGGCCGACGATGTCGGCGGTG
>JAUJMV010000019.1:56735-134749 GCA_030446685.1 Thermomicrobiales bacterium
TCACCAGCCCCGCGTCCCCGCCCCGCCCTTGAACGGGCCGACGATGTCGGCGGTGATCCAGCCGCCGTAGAAGTCGCCCGGCTGCGCCTGCACCCGCTCGCCGTCGACCAGGCAGGCGTCCATCCGGCCGGGGTAGACCGCGATGTAGTCCCGCAGCGCGGCGAACGGCGCGGTCGGCTGGTGGTAGGTCCAGGCGGCGGCCTCCGCGGCGCGATCCCCGACCTGGATGTCGTAGTAGCTGGCGCTGCCCTTCCACTCGCAGAACGTCGCCCCGCCCGCGCGCGGCACGAAGTGCTCCGCCAGTTTCACGTCCTCCGGCGGGAGGTAGTAGACCGGCGGGTGGCTCGTCTCCAGCACGCGCTTGGCGCGGCGGCTGTCGGCGATCACCACGCCGTTGAAGATCACCTGGATGTGTCTCGACGAGTCCTCCAGGCGGGGTGGGCGCGGATAGTCCCAGACCGATTCCTGGCCGGGGCTCGGTTCGACGCGCTGTCGCCTGTCCATGTCACGCTCCTCTACGGCGGCGCTACCTCGCCGCCCTCCGGCGCGATCGGTCCCCCCGTCGCAGTATCCCCCGCCCCGCCGTCCCTCCGCAACCGGGGGCGGCCCCCGGCCAACCCTGGGGGGGGGAGAAGACCGGGGCGGCATCGCGGTCTCCCTGGAAAGGCAACCGGTTCCCTGGTGTCCTCTCCCCCCAAAGTTGGGGGGTCGGGGGCGGTTGCCACCCGCACCCGCCGCGGCTATCATGCCGCACAATGCGCCAGCGCCGATGGTCGCCTACATCGGTCTGTGCCGCGCCGCGCCCGACGGCGCTCGCCATGACGCCGGCTACGACGAGGTGGGGGGAACTGGCAATGTCCACGTCCACGCTGCTGCTGACGCTGGGCATGATCGTCGTCGCCTACTTCTCCGGGTCGATCCCCAGCGGCTTCCTGCTCATCAAGGCGGCCACCGGGAAGGACATCCGCGACTACGGCAGCGGCAACATCGGCATGGCGAACGCCTACCGGGTCGGCGGCGCGGTCCCGGCCCTGCTGGTCCTGCTCGGCGACGCGCTGAAGGGCGCGCTGCCGGTCCTCTTCGCGCGCTGGACCCTCGGGCTGCCCGACCTGGCGATCGTCCTGATCGGCCTGGCTGCGATCATCGGGCACGACTTCCCGATCTTCCTGCGCGGCCACGGCGGCAAGGGGGTCGCGACCTCGCTCGGCGTGATCACCGCCCTGGCCCCGCCGGTCGGCCTGCTGGCGGTCGCCCTCTGGTGGGTGATGATCCTCGTCTGGCGCTACGCCTCGCTCGCCTCGCTGACGATGCTGGCCGCCGCCAGCCTCTTCATGTTCCTCTACGACCGCTTCTTCCTCTCGATCCCGCACCCCCTCTTCACCCTCTTCGTCGTCGCCCTCTTCGTCGTCTCCCTCTGGCAGCACCGGGCCAACATCGACCGGCTGCGGCACGGGCGCGAGCTGAAGATCACCGACAAGCAGGAGAAGGCGACGTGACGATTGCGGATTGCGGATTGCGGATTGCGGACTGGGCGCCGGGTCACGTCACCAGTCAGGTTGTGGGGATAGCCACCAGCCAGATGGCGACTCCCCAGTCCGCAATCCGCAATCCGCAATCCGCAATCCTCGTCTACGGCGCCGGCGCGGTCGGGCAGTTCGTCGGGGGGTGCTGGCGGGGCGGGGGGCGCCGTGACGCTGCTGGGGCGGCCCGCGCTCCGCGACGCCCTCGTCGCCCGGCCGCTGACGATCGCCGAGGAGGGCGGGGGGAAGCGGACGGCGCCGGTGCGGGCCGTCGCCGGCATTGACGAACTGCCCGACCCGCCGGGGTTGGTGATCCTCACGGTCAAGAGCTACGACACCGCCGCCGCGCTACCCGATCTGCGGCGGCTGGTGGACGCCGGCGCGACCGTTCTGACACTCCAGAACGGCGTCGGCAACGAGGAGGCGCTGGTCGCGGCGCTCGGGGCGGCGGCCGTCCGATCCGGCGCGTTCACGATCAGCGTCAGCGCGCCGGAGCCGGGCTGCGTCGTGCGGCACACCCCAAAGGGCGGCTTCGGGTTCGCGCCGGTCGCGGCCGAGGACCTCGCGCCCCTCACAGCGCGCTTCGCCGCGACCGGGCTGCCGGTCGTCACCGCGCGCTCGTACCGCGTCCTGAAATGGTCGAAGCTGCTGCTGAACCTCCTGGCGAACGCCCAATCGGCGCTGCTCGACCTCCCGCCGGCCGCGCTCTTCGCCGACCCCCGCCTCTTCGCGATCGAGCGCCGCGCCTTCCTGGAGGCCCGCGCCGCGACCCGCGCCGCCGGCATCGGCCTGACCGACCTGCCCGCCTACCCCGTCCGCGCGCTCGCCGCCGCGATGGCCCTCCCGGCGCCGCTCGCCCGGCGGCTGCTGGCGGCCCGCGTCGGCGGCGGGCGCGGCGGCAAGATGCCGTCCCTCTGGAACGACCTGTCGGCGGGCAAGGGGCGCGGCGAGGCGCCCTGGTACAACGGCGCCGTCGTCGCGCTCGGCGCGCGGGTCGGCGTCCCCACGCCGGTCAACGCCGCGCTGGCGCGCCTGCTCGCGGCGGTGGTCGCCGACCCCGCCGCCTGGGCGCCGTTCCGCGGCCACCCGGAGCGCCTGCTCCGCGAACTGGCCGCTCCAGCCGCCCCACCCCTCGCGTGATCGCCGGGCGCCCGTGCTATGATGCGCGCGGCACGTCGGGCAGAAGGAGAAGGAGGGAGACCATGAAGGCACTGTGGGGACTCGTCCGGCTGGTGGTCCTGCTGGTCGCCGTGCAGGCGATCCGCGAGCAACTCAGCCTGCCGCCCGAGGAGCGCACCTGGTTCGGCCGCATCGGGCCGGTCCCCTACGATTTCCGCATCCCGACGCTGGAGCGCCTGCAATCGGCCTACTGGAACCCCGACGACGACCGCCTCTTCTCCGACCGCGTCTTCGGCGTCGGCTGGGCGGTCAACTTCGCGCAGATCCTCCGCATCGTCCGCGAACTCCAGGAGCAGCAGCGGCAGATGAGCGCGTGATGAGGACGAAGGACTCAGGACTGAGGGCTGAGGACTGAGGACTGAGTGGGCTTGTCTCGTTCCACCATGGGAGATGAATGGCAGGGTCCTCCTTCGTCCTCAGTCCTGAGTCCTCAGTCCTTAGCGACGAAAGGAGCGCCCGATGGCGACGGAGGTGGCGGCGCTGCCGCGGGGGGACGCGGTGAGCGCGCCGCGATTCCCGATGCTGCGGATCGAGGACGCCGAGCGCGAGGCGCGGCTGCGGGCGGTGCGCGCGGCGCTGGAAGGGCGCGGCTGCGCGGCGCTCGTCCTCTTCAACCCGGTGCGGATCGACTACCTCAGCGGCTTCAGCCACGTCTCGACCGAGCGCCCGATGGCGCTGGTCGTGCCGACCGACGGCGACCTCGGCGTGCTGATCCCGCTGCTGGAGCAGGAGCATGTCGCCAAGGCGCCGCTGATCCGGCGGATCAAGGTCTACCCCGAGTATCCGGGCGGCGGCAGCGGCAAGCACCCGCTGGTCCACTTCGCCGACCTACTCGACGAGCTGGGGCTGAAGGGGCGGGGCAAGCGGATCGCCTGCGACACCGACGGCTACATCGACCTGAACGGCTACGTCGGCCCGACGCTGTCCGCGGTGCTGGACGGCGCGACCGTGGTCGAGGCGCGCGAGATCGTCGACAAGCCGCGCCAGGTGAAGTCGCCGGCCGAGCTGCACCTGGTGCGCGAGAGCTGCAAGTGGGGCAACCTGGCGCACCGGGTCATGCAGGACCGGATGGCGGTCGGCAAGACCGAGATCGAGGTCACGCTGGAGGCGATGGGCGAGGCCGTCCCGCTGATGCTCAAGACGCTCGGCGCGACCTACGGCTCCGGCGGGCGCGGCCTGCGCTCCGCGCCGTGCAGCGCCGGGTTCATCGCCGGCGCGAACACCGCGCTGCCCCACGGCATGCGCCGCGAGGGCGGCCTGCGGCCGGGCGACTGCATCATCACCGGGGCGGGCGCCAATGTCGGCGGCTACCAGTCGGAGCTGGAGCGGACGATGATCGTCGGCGAGCCGTCGGCCCAGTTCCGCCAGTACTTCGAGGCGATGATCGTCGCGCAGAACGCCGGCTTCGCCGCGCTCCGGCCGGGGCGCACCTGCGCCGAGGCGGAGGCCGAGGTCAGCCGCGCGATCGCGGACCAGGGCTACAAGGCCCTGCAGCGCCACCACACCGGCCACGGCCTCGGCCTGGAGGGGCACGAGCAGCCCTTCATCGACCTCGACGACCAGACCGTCCTCGAGCCGGGGATGGTCCTCTCGGTCGAGCCCGGCCTCTACGTGCCGGGCCTCGGCGGCTTCCGCCACTCCGACACCGTCATCGTCACCGCCGACGGCTGCGAGCTGGCGACCTACTACCCGCGCGACCTGGAGAGCCTGATCGTCCCGGCCTGACGCGACATGTCTCCTATGTGAGGTAGCCGATGCCACCGACGGTCCCGCTCGATCTCTGGTTCCAGGTGCCGGTCGATCGCCCCAACTGGAACATGGCCTACTCGCTGGCGATCGCCGGGCTCGGCTTCGTGATGACCGTCATCATCGGGCATCCGATCGTCGCCCTGCTGCGCGCCAAGAAGATCGGCAAGCAGGTGCGGATCGATGGGCCGCAGCACCACCTGGTCAAGACCGGGACGCCGACGATGGGCGGCATCATGGTCACCCTCTCGGCGGTGATCCTGACCTTCGCCTTCAACCTCTACGGCCGGCTCTCGATGCTGCTGCCGCTGGGGGTGCTGCTGTGCTGCGGCGTCCTCGGGGCGATCGACGACCGCCTCAGCCTGGTCGGCGGCAAGCGGGCGGCGGGGCTGACCGCGCGCTTCAAGATGGCCTGGCTGCTCCTCTTCGCCACCGTCACGGCGATCATCCTCTACAGGCCGCTCGGGCTGGGCTACATCATCCTGCCGTTCTTCGGGCGGTACGACCTGAGCCCCCTCCTCTACCTCCCGATCGCCATCATCGGCATCGCCGGGATGGCGAATGCAGTCAATCTGGCTGACGGTCTCGACGCGCTGGCCGGCGGCACGGCGGCGGTCGCCTTCGTCGCCTACGGGATCATCGCCTATGTCCAGGGGCAGGTCGGGGTGGTGACCTTCTGCTTCACGATGGTCGGGGCGCTCCTGGGCTTCCTCTGGCACAACGCGCACCCCGCCCAGGTCATCATGGGCGACACCGGCGCGCTGGCGATCGGCGCGGCGCTGGCGACGGCCGGCTTCATGACCGGCCAGTGGATCCTGCTGCCGGTCGTCGGCCTCGTCTTCGTCGCCGAAGTCCTCTCCGTCATCGCGCAGGTCGCCTACTTCAAGCGGACCGGCGGGCGGCGGCTCTTTAAGACGGCTCCGATCCACCACCACTTCGAGTTGATCGGCTGGTCCGAGACCCAGGTGACGCTGCGCTTCTGGCTGGTCGGGATGATGGCCGGTCTCTTCGGCGTGGCGCTGGCCCTGCTCTGATCGCCTCATCGGGGCGGGGGCGTCGAATCGCCTGGCCCGCGAAAGGGCGGGAGGTCCATGGCTGCGGGCCAGCCGAGCGGTTCGGCGGGCGACTTTCCCGACCGGCGTGAGACGATCGCGCTCGCCACGCTCGATTCCGATGGGCTGCCGCACGCCGCGACCCCCTACTATCGGCGGGGGGGTAATCGCCCCGCCCTAACCCGCCCCGCCCTCCTTGCGCGCCCCGGTCGCATCACCTATGCTCCGCCCGTACCGTCAGCCCCCTGGGAGGTCCACCGTGCGCGTCGAGTTTCTGTTGACCACGCTCATCATCGTCGTCACCCCCGGCACCGGCGTGCTCTACACGCTAGCGGCCGGCCTCTCGCGCGGCGCCCGCGCGAGCATCGTCGCCGCGATCGGCTGCACCCTCGGCATCGTTCCGCACATGGTGGCGGCGATCACCGGCCTCGCGGCGCTGCTGCACACGAGCGCGCTGGCGTTCCAAACCCTGAAATACCTGGGCGTGGCCTATCTCCTCTACATGGCCTGGAGCACGCTCAGGGACAAGGGCGCCCTCGCCGTGGAGGAGGCGACCGCCCCGCCCTCGGCGATCAAGGTGGTCGTCTCCGGCATCCTGATCAACATCCTCAATCCCAAGCTGACCATCTTCTTCTTCGCGTTCCTGCCGCAGTTCGTGAGTGCCGGTGAGCCGAGCGCGCTCGTGCGCATGCTGGAGTTGAGCGCCGTCTTCATGCTGCTCACGCTCGTCGTCTTCGTCGGCTATGGGGTGTTCGCCGCCACGGTGCGGGACCACGTCGTCTCACGCCCGCGGGTGCTGACCTGGATGCGCCGCGTTTTCGCCGGCGCGTTTGTCGCGCTCGGCGCCAGACTCGCGCTCGCCAGCCGGTAGCGACTCCGCCTCGCCGCTCCAGACCCGCGCCGCGCCCGGATCGCGCGCGGCGTGATCGCCCTTTCCGTTCGCGATAGCGAGGGAGCCCGATGCACTTCCACCATGCGCCCGCGATCTGGCGCGACTTCCCGGAGCTTGTTCCTGGCGCGCTCTTTGCCGAGGGCATCACCCACGATGCCGCTGTTGGCCCCAGCATCGCGCGGTTCAGCGCCATCGCCGCATCGCGGCTCGCGAACACGACGGAAGGGGAGTTGCCCGAGATACAGGCTTGGCGGCGCGCCTTCTCGCGGATGGGGCTCAAGCCCACCCAGTACCGCTGCGCCTCGGAGTCGCTGTTGCGGCGCTTCAGGAAAGAAGGGTCCCTCCCGCGGATTCACCCACTGATCGATCTCTGCAATGCGCTGTCCCTGGCGTTCGCCATCCCGGTGGCCGTGTTCGATGTGTCCGCGATCGCCGAGTACCTCGAAGTGCGCTACGCGACCGGCGAGGAAAGCTTCTCAACCTTCTCCGGTGCAATCGAGCATCCCGACCCGCGCGAAGTGATCTTCGCGGACGGCGCGGGGCGCGCGCACGCCCGGCGCTGGACCAATCGCCAGGCCGGCTCCTCGGCCGTCCGGGACACCACCACGGCCGTCTTGATCGCCGCGGAGGCGCTGCACGGTTCGGCAGCCGCCGATGTCCGGCACCTGACGGCCGCGCTTGCCGACGAACTCAACGCCATCTGGTCCACCACCCCAAGGACCGCCGTGCTGAGCCAGTCCTCGCCACGGTTCGAATTCTAAGGAATGGCTATCCTTGTGGCATGGAAACGGCCTATCCCGGATTCGCCGCGATGGTGGTGTGTCAGTGACGCGCCGCGCGGAACTCCTCTGGTCCCCGGCTGAGTGCCGGCACCCCCACCGGCGGCGCACAGGCAAGGGACGAGCGGTGCGTCTACCCCTTCATGGTCGTCGAGTCGCGCTTCGTCGCGGTAGTCTGATGGAGCGCCCAATCGGAAAGGCGCCTTGCGCATGATGAGGCTGAGTACGCTGTGGAGCGTTGACCGCACGGTGGACGCGGACGGGCGCAGCCCGGTCGCGGATCAGATTCTCGAGCGTTGGGCGCACGATCGCGGCTCCGCGCGGGCCTTCCGGTCCAGCGCCAACTTCGTCTACGTCTTCCGCGATGCCGGGCGGCGGCGCTTCCTGCGCTTCGCCGACAGTTCCGAGCGGAGCCGGGAAACCATCGAGGCGGAGGTTGACATCCTCAATTGGTTAGCCGGCGCGGGAGTACATGTCGCTCGCCCTCTGCCATCCAGAGGCGGGAACTTCGTCGAGACGGTCGCAACCGACCTCGGCACATTTCACGCCGTCGCCTTCCCCGCCCTGGAGGGCTCCTGCGGCCTGGAGATCGGCGATCTCGATCCCTCCCAGTTCCGCGCCTGGGGCGCCGCGCTGGGGGAGCTGCACGCGGCGCTGAAGGACTATCCGGGCGCCGGCACAGCCGCGCGAGCCACCTGGCGCGATCACCTGGCGTCGGCAGAGAAGTACACCCCCGAGGACGAGTCGGCGCTGCGGCGCGAATGGGACCGGATCGCGTCGGCGCTCGGTACGCTGCCCGTGAACCGCGACACCTACGGTCTGATCCACTTCGACTTCGAGCTTGACAACCTCTGCTGGGGGGACCGGACGATCGGGATACTCGATTTCGACGACTGCGCGCGCTACTGGTACGTCGCCGACATCGCGTTCGCCCTCCGCGACCTCTTCGATGCCGGCGCCGACCTCGGCCACCCCTCATTTCGGGAGTTCGTCCGCGGCTACGCCGCGCACCACCCGCTCGATGGGGCATTGGTCGCCCAGGTACCGCTGTTCCTCAGCCTGTCAAAGCTGCTGATCTACGCGCGGCTCGCCCGCGCCACCGACCTCCCCGCCGATCGCGACTACCCCAAATGGCTGGAAGCCCTGAACCGCAAGTTCCAGAACTGGATGGAGGCGTACAAAACGTCCCTTGAAGGCCACAAGGTCTGACCTGGCGCGAAACCAGAAGGGGTTATGGGGAAAGTGTGGGCCGTCTTCGTGTAGGGGCAGCCCTGTGTGGCTGCCCGCGAGGCCGACCGCTGGCGTCACAGGTTCGACACCCGAGTGGGGCGGCCCTGCGGGGCCGCGGGCAGCCACACCCCTACAGCCCCAAACAGGTTATCCGATCGTGCGCCGGTGCCTGGGCTTGGGGTAAGGGCGTTCGTTTCCTGACGGAAGCCCGCCACCCGCGCGGCTGAAAGCGGGTCATCGGCGCGAGAGGAGCGTGGCGCCTTTCCCTGACACCGCTGCCTCGTCAACGTGTCAACACCCTTTGGCCCTCCGTCACTCCTCGTCCGGCGCGCGGACCCACTCGGCCTGGCGCTTCTCGAGGAAGGCCCGGATGCCCTCCTGTCCCTCCGGGCTGGTCCGCAGGCGCGCGATCAGGGCGGTCGTCGCGGCGCGGGCGGCGTCGGCGTCGAGGGGCGGAGTTGCCGCAGTAGGTCCTTCGCGGCGGCGACCGCGCCCGGCCCGCTGTCGAGCAGGAGCGCGGTCTGCTCGTCCACCGCCTCATCGAGGGCATCCGGCGGCACGACCCGGTGGATCAGCCCGATCTCGCGCGCCCGCTCGGCGTCGAACCGCTCGCCGGTCAGGAAGAGGGCGCGCGCCTGCCCCTCGCCGATCCGTCGCAGCACGAAGGGCGCGATCACCGCGGGCGCGATGCCCAGCTTGACCTCGCTGAACCCGAAGCGCGCCCCCGCCGCCGCGATCGCCAGGTCGCAGACCGCCACCAGCCCGACCCCGCCGCCGAACGCCGACCCGTTGATCCGCGCGACGACCGGCAGCGGGCAGCGGTCGATCGCCTCGAACATCGCCGCCAGCCGCTCCGCGTCCGCCAGGTTCTCCTCGGGTGTCAGGTCGAGGCTCTGCCGCATCGTGTGCAGATCCGCCCCGGCGCTGAACGACGCGCCCGTGCCGGTCAGCACGATCGCGCGCGGCCCGTCGGCCGCGCCCGCCGCCGCGCCGAGCGCCGTGAAGGCCCCCGTCAACTCCTCGATCAGCCGCGCGTTGAACGCATTGTGGAACTCCGCGCGGTTCAGCGTCACCGTCACGGTCGCGCCGCGCCGCGCCACCGTCAGATACTGGTACTCGCCGTTCTCGCCGCTCACGCGCCCCCCAACGGGGCGGGGGCGGAGGGCGGAGGGCGGAGGCGGAAGGTAGCGGAAATCGCCGCCCTGCCCGCGCCGCTGTCGCTCCCCGCGTTCCCCGTTCCCCGCCCCCGCCTCTCGCGCTCTGTCCTCTGCCTCCGCCCTCTGCCCTCGCCCTCCGCTCACTCCTCCAGCCGGGTAAGAATCTCCGCGCCGCGGTCGGTGACCGCGACCATGTGCTCGAACTGCGCCGATAGCTTGCCGTCCACCGTGACCACCGTCCAGCCGTCGGACAGCTCGCGCCAGTCCGGCGACCCCTCGTTGATCATCGGCTCGATCGTGAAGGTCATGCCGGGGCGCATCCGCAGCCCCGTTCCCGGCTCCCCGGCGTGCTGCACCGACGGGCCGTCCTCGTGCAGCCGCCGCCCGATGCCGTGCCCGCCCAGGCCGCGCACCACCCCGTACCCGGCCGCCTCCGCGTGCGTCTGGATCGCGTGGCCGATGTCGCCGATCCGCCCGCCGGAGCGGACCTGCTCGATCCCCCGCCACAGGCACTCCTCGGTCACGCGCAGCAGCCGCTCGGCCTCGGGCGCGATCCGCCCTACCGGGAAGGTGACGCAGGCGTCGCCGTGGTAGCCGTTGTGGTAGGCCCCGATGTCAATGCCGATGATGTCGCCCTCGCGCAGGATCTGCCGTGGGCTGGGGATGCCGTGGACCACCTGCTCGTTGACCGCGACGCAGATCGACGCGGGGAAGGGCGGCTGGCCGTAGCCCTTGAACGACGGCGTCGCCCCGCGCTTGCGCAGCTCGCGCTCGACGAAGGCGTCGAGGTCGGCGGTCGCCACGCCCGGCCGGACCTTGTCGCGCATCAGCGCCAGCAGTTCGGCGACGATCCGCCCCGACGCGCGCATCTTCCGGATCTCCCCCGGCGTCTTCAGCCGCACCGCCATCGCGCCACCTTCAGAAACGATCATCACCACGGAGACATGGAGAACGAGGGAGCAGAGGGACAAAGTGTTGTCGAAGGTCGCGGATATGAAGCCACATCGTCGTTCCATGAACCGCTGTAGCGACGAACTCCGTGTCCTCTCCCCGTTCCTCTGTGTCTCTGTGGTGATGATCGTCGCCGTTGCTCTGCCATCATCGCGGCTGCGTGGCACCACACCGATACTCAGGCCTCTTCCGGAGTATGTGATCCGGCGACGCGCGAAACGCTGTATCCCACCGCTCTTCCGCCGCCAGTTCCGCCAGGATCAACGCCGCGACCGCGTCCTGTTCGTCATCGGGAAGCTCGGCGATTTTCGCGAAGGCTTGCTCGATCAGTCGTGTCATGGCTCCCGCCTTCCATCACATCCGGAACACCCCGAACTCCGTCTCGCCGATCGGCGCGTTGAGGGCGGCGGCGATGCCGAGGCCCAGGACGGTGCGCGTGTCGACCGGGTCGATGATGCCGTCGTCCCAGAGGCGCGCGGTGCTGTAGTAGGGCTGCCCCTCCGCCTCGTACTTGGCGAGGGTCGGCGCCTTGAACGCCGCTTGGGCCTCCGGGTCCAGGTCCGCGCCCTGGCGGCGCAGCGCGTCGAGGCGCACCGTCAGCAGCACGTTCGCCGCCTGCTCGCCACCCATCACCGAGATGCGCGCGTTCGGCCACATCCAGAGCTGGCGCGGCCCGTAGGCCCGCCCGCCCATCCCGTAGTTCCCCGCGCCGAACGAGCCGCCGATGATCACCGTGAACTTCGGCACCGCGGCGTTGGCGACCGCCATCACCAGCTTCGCGCCGTCCTTGGCGATCCCCCGCCCCTCGTACTCGCGCCCGACCATGAAGCCGGTGATGTTCTGCAGGAAGACGAGCGGGATGCGCCGCTTGGCGCAGAGTTCGATGAAGTGCGCCCCCTTCAGCGCGCTCTCCGAGAAGAGGATGCCGTTGTTCGCCAGGATGCCGACCGGGAAGCCCATGATGTGCGCGAAGCCGCAGACGAGCGTCGTCCCGTAGAGCGCCTTGAACTCGTGGAGGCGCGAGCCGTCCACGATCCGCGCGATCACCTCGCGCACATCGTAGGCGCGGCGCAGGTCGGTCGGCACGACGCCGTAGAGCTCGGCGGGGTCGTGGCGCGGCGGCTCCGGCGGGCGGACCGCGAAGGGCGGCTCCGGCTTCGCGCGCGAGAGGTTGGCGACGATCTCGCGCCCGATCGCCAGCGCGTGCTCGTCGTTGAGCGCGTAGTGGTCGGTCACGCCGCTGACGCGGCTATGCACGTCCGCCCCGCCCAGCTCCTCGGCCGTCACCTCCTCGCCGGTCGCCGCCTTCACCAGCGGCGGCCCGCCGAGGAAGATCGTCCCGGTGCCGCGGACGATCACCGTCTCGTCGCTCATCGCCGGGACGTAGGCCCCGCCGGCGGTGCACGAGCCCATCACGATCGCGATCTGCGCGATCCCGCGCGCCGACATCTGGGCCTGGTTGTAGAAGATCCGCCCGAAGTGCTCCTTGTCGGGGAAGACCTCCGCCTGCAACGGCAGGAACGCCCCCCCCGAGTCGACCAGGTAGAGGCAGGGCAGCCCGTTCTCGGCGGCGATCTCCTGCGCCCGCAGGTGCTTCTTGACCGTGATCGGGTAGTAGGCGCCGCCCTTCACCGTCGCGTCGTTGGCGACGATGACGACCTCCTGCCCCGCGACGACGCCGATCCCGGTCACGATCCCGGCGGCGGGCGCCTCACCGTCGTACATGTCCCAGGCCGCCAGCGGGCTGAACTCCAGGAAGGGGGTGTCGGGGTCGGTCAGGCGCGCGATCCGGTCGCGCACCAGCAGCTTGCCGCGCCCGGTGTGCCGCCGCCGCGCCTCCTCGTCGCCGCCGCGTTGCGCCAGCGCGACCCGCTCGCGCAGCTCGGCCACCAGCACCTCGAACCGCGCGCGGTTCTCCGCGAACTCCACCCCGCGCGTGTCGACCGTGCTCTCCAGGATTGCCATGCGCCCGCTTCCACCCCCACGCCACCGCGCGCCTGTCGCCGCCCGCACCGGCATGGCAGTATAGCAGACCGGCCGATCGGCCCGGCGCCAGAATACATAGGCGGGCAGGCGGGTAGGTGGGTAGGTGGATAGCGGACGACGCTACGCCGACCGACCGCGCGGCTCGCCCACGTCCGCTATCCGCCTACCCGCCTACCCGCCCATACACCGTCGCCCCTTCACGGCCGCGCCGGCTCGATCCGCAGCCGGCTGATCCCGACGCTGACCCGGCGCGTGTCCTCCCCCAGGCCGAGGTCGGCCGCCGAGCGCGGCGGCTCGACGATCGCGAACTCCACCAGGTTGTCGCCCTCGCGCAGCGCGACCGGCGCCTGGATCTCGGTGAACCCGGCGGCGATCGTGTGGCTGCCCACCGGGGTGCCGTTGACCAGCACGCGCAGGGTGTAGCTCCGCGCGAAGTTGTGCGCGGTGAAGCGCAGGGTCGCGGTCGCGGCCCCCGGCGCGTAGACGTGCGCGCCCGCCCGCTCGCCGATCCAGCGGTAGGGCTCGCCGCCCTGGGGCAGCTTGTCCGGGCCGAACCACCGCTCGTCGAGCGCCACGAGCGCGACCTGCCGCGGCGGCCGGACCTCGTAGACGGCCAGCCCCTCCCCAGCGAAGATCGGCGCCCGCCCCGGGAAGATCCGCGCCAGGCTCCGCGCCACCCGCGCCCGCTCCTTGTCGCTCAGCCGCTCCTCGTGGACGACGACGTAGCGGATGCGCTGCGCGGCGAGCCCGGCCTCCCCGATCGCCGCCAGGTCGGTGGGCGCGAAGATGTCGCGGTCGGCCAGCGGGTAGCGGTCGCTGTCCAGCGCCGCGATCGGCGGCAGATGGTCGAGCAGCGGGTGGGGGTTGTCGCGCGAGAGGTCGCCCCCGACGATCGGCCAGCCGTGCGCCGTCTGGTCGTACATCGGGAAATCGCGCTCGGCGGTCGGCACGTCGAGGATCCCGTAGCCCGCCGCCGGCGTGGCCGCGAGGCGCGCGTAGAAGGACGGCGCCGGATCGACCGGCGCCGCGGCCACCGGGGCCGACAGGTACTCGAAACCGATCGCCGCCGTCAGGAGCGCCCCTGCGCCGAGGGCCAGCCCCCGGCCCCGCCCGGCCGCCAGCGACCGCATCACCACATCCAGGCCGAGCGCCGCCGGCACGGCCAGCATCAGGAACGCGAACTTCAGGAAGACGCAGGGGCTGCGCGAGATGCTGACGAACGGCAGCGCGCCGTAGAACCGGTACGGCATCGGCGCCGCGACACTGGCGCCGTTGACGTGCAGTTGGGGGCCGAGCGCCAGCGCCACGTAGAGCGCGAACATCGCCAGCCAGAAGCCGGCCACCCGCCACCGGCGGAGGAGGGCGACGATCGCCAGCGCGGCCGCCACGTAGCTGACCGCGGTGATCCCCGAGTAGATGTCGGGGCCGTAGATGCGGTCGTAGATCGGCCGGGCGAGCCCCCCCCACAGCGGGTGGAAGGGGTTGGGCAGCAGGAGGGTGACCCCATCGAGCGAGCGCAGCAGCACCTGCCACGCGGGCCGCCGCGCGAAGGGGTTGGCCGCGAACTCGCGGATCATGTCGATCGCGATCGGCGCCACCAGCGCGGCGTAGACCGCCGCGACGCCGAGGCCGGCGGCCAGGATGCGCGCGCGCGCGCGCCGATCGCCCGCCCGCCCCACTTCCCACAGGGCGAGGCAGCCGGCGAAGATGAAGCAGTAGAAGGCGTACTGCCAGTCGGAGAGCGAGACGAGCAGGAGCAACACCCCCGCCGCACCCATCAGCCAGGGCCGCCGCTCGCGCAGGGCGCGCAGCAGGCAGAGGGCGAAGAGCGGGATCCAGGTGATCGCGGTGAGGTTGATCTGCCCGAACGAGAGGTGGTAGACCTGATAGGGGTTGGCGGCGAAGATCAGCCCCCCGGCGAACGCGGCCAGCCGGTTCGGCACGACGTAGTAGACGAGCCAGTAGGCGTTGAACCCGGCCAGCGCCGTCAGCAGCAGCAGCGTCGCCAGCATCGCCGCCGGCGGGTCGAGGACCAGTTGCAGCGGCACGCTGAGGGGCGCCGCCCCGAGGCCGAGGGCGTGGAAGTAGAGGCTGACCCCCTCGGGGTGGTAGAGGGAGCGGGTGAAGTACGGCGTGGTGCGGAGGTCGAACAGCGCCTCCTTCGCCCACCAGACGTTCCAGACGTTCTCCCAGCCGTCGATCTCCTTGCCGGGGATGACCCGGCCGATCTGGAAGCCGAGGGGGAACGTCACGATCAGCGTCGCGACCAGATAGCCGAGCAGCACCGCCGGCGGGAAGGCCCACCGGCTGAGGCGACCGGAGCGCCGGGGCGCCGCTCGCGACACGGGACACCCCCCGCGAACCGCCCCTTCCCGCGCTGGCGCCCGTGCCGACAAAACCGCCCCCCGCTTCTCCGATCGATCGCGCTCGCCTGAGTATAGCAGCCCGCCTTCAGCCGCGGACAGGGCGGTCTGGGCGGCCGGGCGGGGCCGTCGCCGGCATGTGCGACGTCCCCGGCCCGCGCCCGGATAGCCGTCGCGGGCCGTGTTCGTCCAGGTTCACATCCGCGCCCCAGAGCGCACAAGCGCGACGCGATTGGGAGCCGACGGCATGGTTGTGGCAGAATGAGGTCGCGCGATGGGCAGTCCACCGGGCGCGCGGAGGGCACGGGAAGGAAAATGGGACGAATGGTGCGGCGAGCGGGGCGCTTCGGCGCCTGGCGCGACAGGCTGCGGCGCGGGGACCGCGGCGCCACACGCCGCGGCCTGGACCACCTTGCGGCCGGTCGTCACGCCGAGACGATCGTCGAATTGACCGCGGCGCTCGCGGCTGACCCGCTGGATACCGCGGCGCTGCATGGCCGGGCGCGCGCCATGATCGCCTCCGGCCGCGCCGCCGAGGCGCTGGCCGACCTCGACCGGGCGCTCGCGCTCGCCCCGGACGACCCGGAGCCCCACCGCACGCGCGGCCTGCTGCGCCGCAAGCTCGGGCGCGCGGACGGCGCGCTGGCCGACCTCGACCGCGCGGTCGCGCTCGCCCCCACCTCGGTCGTCTACCTGACCGACCGCGCGATGACCCACCGCCTCGCCGGCCGCTTCGACGCGGCGATCGCCGACTACACCCGCGCGCTCGCCCTCGCTCCCGGCGACCCCGACCTCCACCACGCGCGCGGCATCTGCCACCGCAAGGCCGGCGACGAGGCCGCCGCCGTCGCCGACCTCGCCGCGACGATCGCGCGCAACCCGCGGGACGCCTACGCCCACTACAATCGCGGACTGGCCCTGCTGGCGCTCGACCGGCCCGCCGAGGCGATCCCCGACCTCGCCCAGACGATCGCCTTCAACCCGGTCTACGCCCAGGCGCACTATCACCTCGCCCTGGCCCACGCCGCGCTCGACGACCGCGCCGCCGCCCGCCCCGCCCTGGACCGTGCCCTCGCCCTCGACCCGGCGCTGCGCGCCACGGCCGGCCGCGAGCCGCGACTCGCCTCCTACCTGGAAGACCAAGACAACGGATCAAACCCGGGCTGATCGGCCTGCTTCGCCACTACCTGTGCGCCAGTCCTCCCCCTCGCCCAGGATTGGGAGAGGGGGTGCCGCCCGCAGGCGGCGGGGGTGAGGGCGTACACCCCCACGACTGGCACCGGGCGTGCGATTACCCGCGGCAGGCCGGTCCTGGCCGGGGCCATCGAGAGGTGAGGAGGGCGAGATGCGCGACGAGGCGATCGAGCGTGGCGAGGAGCGCGGCGCGAGCGAGGCCGCGGGCAACCCGGACGCGGTGCTGAACCCCGGTGACGAGGCGCCGCCCGGCGCGCCCAGCACCGGCGAGAACCTCTGCCGCGACTGCGGCGGCACCGGCCAGCGCGACGGCGCCGCCTGCCCGACCTGCGGCGGCACCGGCCGCGTCATCGAGGCGATCTCCGCTGGCCCGTGACGGCCCACGCGCCTCAGTGCGCGCTGATCACCTCGTAGGGCTCGGTCGTCCCCCGGTATCTGACCTCGACCGGCTGCTTGCGGTCGAAGTGTGTCTTGATCTCGGGCAAGTCGGCCTTGCTCCCCTCCACCAGCTTGAAGCGGTAGTCCCTGCCGTCAGCACCCCGCACGGTGAAGGTGCTCGCCGCGGCATCAACGGCCGTGACCTGCCCCCTGACCTCCCGCTCGCCCCCGTTGCCCGTCGGGCCGCACGCCGCCAACGCGAGCGCGGCGCTCGCCCAGAGCAGCGCGCACAGCAGGGCCGACACCAGCCCCCGCCCAATACGCGCTCTTGTTCGCTGTAATCCCGACATGTTCTCCGCAATCCTTGTGCTAGAGCGGCTTGGAACGCCACCGGGCCGGTGTAGGGGCGCATGGCGTACGCCTGTGGTCGGCCACGCTCGGGCGTATGCCGCACACCCCTACACGTCGAATCGGCAACCGTCCGCGCTCCGCGCTCCACGACCTACGCGCCACGCCCCACGCCGCCCAACGCCTCCTGGACGGCGCGCAACTCGTCCGGCAGGTCGAGCCGCGCGAAGATGCGCGCGGCCCGCCGGAGCATCGCCGCGGCGTCCTCCGGCGGCGGCCCGCCCCCGGCGACGGAACAATCCCGCACCATCGCGGCGAAGTCGCGGAGGGTCCGCCCGATCTCCGCCTGGCTGTCGAGGGGGGTGAAGTGGTCGAGCGCCAGGCGGAAGTGCCGGCCGGCGGCGTGCCAGTCGCCGCGCGCCGCCATGATGCGCCCGAGGGTGTGGTGCGCCAGCGCGAGGATCGGGCGGTGATCGAGGCGCGTGGCGAGTTCGAGGCCCTTCCAGGCCGCCGCCAGCGCGCCGTCCGGGTCCCCGGCGGCCAGCTTCCCCTCGGCCAGCCGGATCCGGCCCTCCGCCAGCAACGGCCGGTTCTCGATCGCCTCGGCGTAGGCGATGACGCGTTCCAGGCGCCGCAGGCCGTCCGCGACATCCCCCCGGCCGATCAGGAGCGCCCCCAGGACGACATTGGCCCGCGCCGCGATCCCCCGCGCGCCGATCCGGTCGGCCTCCGCGACCGCCCCGCGCAGCGCGTCCAGCGCCCGCTCGTGCTCGCCCCGCCCGAAGAGCAGCCGCCCCAGCCGCTCGCCGCCGGCCGCCGCGCCCCACCGGTCGCCGGCCCGTCGCGCGGCCTCGATACCGTCACGGTAGTAGCATTCGACCGCCGCGGCATCGCCGGGAGTGACGGGCGCGCGGTCCAGGTCGCCGTCCCGCCGGTCGGGATCGTCGGCAACGGGGCGCGCGAACGCGGGCAGGTCGGGGAGGTGCTTCGCGGCGAGTTCGGGCCGGTCGCGCGACCAGGCGAGCGCGCCGATCTCCTGGCCGCTCTCCCGCACCCCCCGCGCGTCGCCGAGTTCGCGGCGGATCGCGAGACTCTGGACGAAGTGGTCGAGCGCCTCGTCCGGCCTGCCCGCCGCGTAGGCCGCCACGCCGAGGATGTGCAGCGCGTCGCCGCGGACGCGCCCAGCCGCCCGGTCGGGCAGTTCCGCGACCTCCGCCAGCGCCGCATTCGCCAGCCCGGCCGCCAGCGCGTGGTCGCCCCGGCCGGCGTGGGCGCGCGCCGCCGCAGCCCGCAGCGCCGCCGGCTCGACCGGCCCGTCCGCCGGGTCGCGGAGCGCCAGCCCCCGCTCGTACGAGCCGAGCGCCTTGCGGTGGTCGCCGCGCCGCTCCCAGACCGTGCCGAGCTTCCGCCAGAGCCGCGCCCGGTCGGGCCGCGCCACGCCGTCGACCAGCAGCGCCGCCTCGTAGGACTCCTGCGCCCGGCGGAAGTCGGCGATCGCCAGGGTGGCATCGCCCAGGGCCTCGCGCAGGCGCAGGAGCAGCCCGGACTGCGGCTCGCGCGCCTGCTCGGCGGGTGGCAGGCCCCCCAGCTTCTCCAGCGCCGCCTCGAATCGCGCGATCGCCGTCGCGTTGGCGCCCCGCCCGCGCGCCCGCTCGCCCGATCGCAGCAGGTACTCCGCCGCCTTGCGCCTGGACCCGCCGCGCCCGTAGTGGTGGGCCAGCACGTCTACATAGTCGTCGTCGCTCTCCGCGCCGGTCAGGATCCGCTCGATCGCCGCGCCGATCCGCTCGTGCAACGCGCGCCGTTCGGTGGCCAGCATGGCGCCGTAGGCGATCTCCTGCACGATCGCCTGTTTGAAGCGGTAGGCCGGCTCGGTGGCGAGCGTGTCCTCGGCAATCAGTCCCCGGTCCTGCAAGGCCGCGAGGCTGTCGTCGAGCCCGTCGTCCGGCCCGCTCACCAGCGCCAGCAGGCGGTAGGTGAACGATCGCCCGATCACCGCGGCGCGCTGGAGGACCGCGCGGTCCCGCTCGGCCAGCCGGTCGAGCCGCGACAGCAGCAGGCCGCGCAGCGCCGAGGGGCTGCCGAGCCGCGCCACATCGCCGGACAGCGCCCAGCGCCCCCCGGCGTCGACCAACCCCCCGCGTTCCCGCAGCCACTTGACCGTCTCCTCCAGCACCCGCGGGTTGCCGCCGCAGCGGTCGTAAATGGCGTCGGCGACCTCGTCCGGGAGGGGCAGCGGCCCGAGCGCCCGGCGCAGGAATTGGCGGCTCTGCTCCGGCGGCAGCTCGCGGAGGACGATCTCGCGGTAGGACGGCCGGTTCCCCCAGCCGTGACGCCACTCGGGGCGGTAGGTCAGCAGCAGCAGGACCGGCAGCCCCGGCAGCGCGTCGACCAACCCGTCGAGCGCCTCGACGCTGGGGCTGTCCGCCCACTGCAACTTCTCCAGAGCCAGCACCAGCGGGCGTGCGCCACCGCCGGCCCGGACGCGCGCGGCGACCAGGTCGCGGAGGACCGCCGTTACCTGACCGCCCGGCGGCGCGTCAGCGGCCGTACCCCCGAGGATCCGCCCGAGCAGCGCCAGGTGCGCGGCGCGCGCCTCCTCGCCCGCGCCGGGCAGGGTCGCCTCCAGCGCGGCGCGGATCTTCGCGTGGTCGCGCCCCTCCTCGCGGTCGAGGCCGAGGAGGGCGCGCAGCAGCCCGGCCAGGAGCGCGCCGGGCGCGGGCACCTCGTAGGAGCGGCAGCGCGCGACGACCCACTCCGCGCCCGGCCCGGCCTCGGAGCGCCGGAAGCCGGCCAGCAGTTGCGACTTGCCGATCCCGGCGTCGCCGACGATCGCCAGCAGCCGCCCCCGCCCACCCCGCGCGTCCTCCAGCGCCGCGCGCAACCGGCCCACCTCGCCCTCGCGCCCGATCAGGTAGTCGCCCTCGGCCGGCTCGTGCGGCGCCTCGGCGGCGCGGCCCTCCCGCGCGCGCGCCACCTCGAAGGCCCGCACCGGCTCGCGCTTGCCCTTGACCTCCAGCGGCGGCAGTGCGGTGACCTCGAAGGCCTGCCGGGTCAGCGCGTGGGTTGTCTCGCCGATCAAGATGCTGCCGGGGCGCGCGGCCTGTTCGAGGCGCGCGGCCAGGTTGACCGTGTCGCCCATCACTGTGTAGGAGCGGAAGGCCCCCCCGCCGACCTGCCCGAAGAGGACCTCGCCGGTGTTGATGCCGACGCGAATTCGCAGGCGGAGGCCGAGTTCGCGCCGCAGCCGCCGGTTGAACCCCGCCAGCGCCCCCTGCATCGCCAGCGCCGCCCTGACCGCGCGCTCCGGGTCGTCCTCGTGCGCCCGCGGCGCCCCGAAGAGGGCCATGATGTTGTCGCCGCTGTACTTGTCGATCGCGCCGTCGTAGCGCACGATCGCCGCGGTCAGCAGGTCGAAGACCTGGTTGATGATCCCGGTCGTCAGCTCCGGATCGTTGAGCCGCTCCGACAGTGCGGTGAAGCCGTGCAAGTCGGCGAAGAGGACCGTCACCTCGCGCAGGTTGCCCCGCAGCGCGGCGGGCGCGCCGTCCGCCGCCAGCCCGAGGAGGCGGCTGCTCGACGGGGCGGCCCCGCCGGCGAGCGCGGCCAGCGTCGTCGTTCCGGGCGTGTCCCCGCCGAACGGGGCCAGGCTGAAGCGCAGCACTGCCCCGCCGAGCGCGATCCGGTCGCCGTCCGCCAGCTCGCGTGGCGTCAGGACCGGCTCGCCGTTGACCCGCACGCCGTTGACCGAGCCGAGGTCGGAGAGGACGAAGCGGCCGTCGATCCGCCGGATGTGGGCGTGGCTGCGCGACACCCGCCCGTCCTCGATCGCGATGTCGTTCCGCGCCGCGCGCCCGATCCGCGTCTCGCCGCCGAGGATGCGCCGCTCGCCGTTCGGCAGCTCGAGCCAGCCGGCCGCTGCGAAGCGCAGATCGATCACGCTCCGCCCGTCGGCCGTCAGCCCCGCCGCGATGACGCGCGGCAGCGTCCCTGTCGGCGTCGCCACGGTCCCGACCGCCGGCGGCTGCGCGGGGTCGGCGGTGAAAGTGAAGACCGTCGGGCCGATCGTGAAGCGGTCCCCGGGGCGCAACTCGGCCGGCGCGGTCAGCGGCCGGTCGTTCAGGTCGGTGCCGTTGCTGCTCCCCAGGTCGGTCAGCGTGAAGGCCGTCCCGCCGGGGTCGGCGGTGAGGCTGGCGTGCCGCCGCGAGACGCCCCCCCCGCGCAGGACGATCGTGTTGCCGGCGCCGCGCCCGATCGTCACGGTCGCCGCGCCGTCGAGATCGAGGCGCCGCGCCGCGCCGTCCTGCCCGCTCCACCGCAGTTGCGCCGCCGCGCTGCCCCCGCCTGGGACGCCGCCCTCACTGTCCGTGTCCCGTGCCTCGCTCATCCTGCTCTCGCTCGCGCTGCCGGCACGGTCCCGCCCGGCGCTGGGCGCCGGGACGGGGCGGCGCTGCCTTTCAGCCTCTACTGGTGGTAGTATGGTGACCGGCCGCTCGCCCTGTCAACGGACGGTGGGGTAGGCACGATCCTCCCCTGTCATCCTGAGCCGCGGCGAAGGATCGGTTTCCCTGGCACCGGACGAACCTCGTCGCCCCGCAGGTGCCGCCGACGCCGATCCTTCGCCGCGGCTCGGGATGACAAGGCCAGACCCCAACCCGACATCGAAGAACCCTGCAAACGTGGAGTCCGCACAATGCGCCCAGCGAAGACGCCGACGCCCCTTCCCGTTGTGTACTACGCCGCGCTCCGGACGCCGGTCGGCGCGCTGGGCCTCTTCGGCACGGAGCACGGCCTGCTCGCCATCGCCCTGCCGAACGAGCCGCGCGAGGCCGCCGAGGCGCGCGTCCGGCGCCTCCTCGGCGGCGCGACGATCGTCGAGGACGAGGCGGCGCTCGCCGGCGCGCTGGCGCAATTGAGCGGCTACTTCGCGGGAACGTGTCAAGCGTTCGACGTGCCGCTCGCGCCGGTCGGCACGCCCTTCCAGCGCGCCGTCTGGGACGCGGTCGCCGCGATCCCCTACGGTGAGACGCGCACCTACCTCGCGATCGCCCGACAGATCGGCCGCCCGGCCGCGACCCGCGCGGTCGGCGCGGCCAATGGCGCCAACCCGCTCCCGCCGATCGTCCCCTGCCACCGCGTCATCGGCGCTGACGGCAAACTGCACGGCTACGGCGGCGGGTTGGCGATCAAGGAGGCGCTGCTGGCGCTGGAGCGCGGCGACGAGGCGACGGTGGAGTGCAGCGCGACAGGTAGCGTGTAGGGGCGTATTGCATACGCCCAGGCCGGGCCAAGCACGAGCGGACCCGATACGCCCGCGGTTGGGTTCGGTTTGGGCGTATGCAATACGCCCCTACATTGCGGAGCTTTCCGCAAGGGAGGAACTGAGTAGAGCGAGTCGTCCGTCAACTCCCCCCGGAACCGGGCGGCTGCGGGGGCGCCGCCGGGCCGCGCGACAGCGGCGGCAGGAGCGCGCCGCGCCGCTTGAGGAAGAGGAACAGCAGCCCGACCGCGAGCGCGATCGCCGCGAAGCCGAAGAACTTCTGCGTCTTGGTCAGCGCCACCGAGAGGGTGCCGAAGAGCGCGGTCAGCCCGTAGAGGAGGAGCGCGAGCTGGCGGACGCTCAGCCCGGCGGCGAGCAGCCGGTGGATCAGGTGTGCGCCGTCGCCGCCCCGCAGCGGCGACCGCCCCCGCGCCAGACGCTGGAGGATCACCAGCGCCGTGTCCAGGATCGGGATGCCGAGGACCAGCACCGCCGTGGCGATCTTGACGCTGCCGATGATCGAGAGGACGCCGAGCGCGTAGCCGAGGAACATCGAGCCGCCGGTCCCCATGAAGATGCGCGCCGGCGGGAAGTTGTAGATCAGGAAGCCGAGGCAGGCCCCGGCCAGCGCCAGCGGCAGCAGCGCGATCGTGTACTGGGGCACGAGTTCGCCCCGCGCGTCCCGCTGCAGCAAGCTGGCGGCGAAGAGGGTCAGCGCGCCGATCATCGCCACGCCGCCGGCCAGGCCGTCCGACGTGTCGAGCCAGTTGAGCGCATTGATCATCCCGACAATCCAGAAGATCGTCAGCGCGACCCCCGCCGCGAACGGCAGGACGATCGACTGGGTGCTGAAGGGGTTGGAGACGCTGTCGATCCGGATGCCGAACAGCAGCGGGACGATCGCGCAGCCGATCTGCGCCAAGAGCTGCGGCAGCGGCGGCAGGCGCCGGTAATCATCCCACATCGCGAAGGGGATCAGGAAGAGGGCGCCGGCCGCCAGCCCGGCGAGCGTGCCGCCCCAGCCGCGATCCTGCGGCCCCCAGTTCGCGAACGCCAGGCTCGTCAGCACCGCCAGGAGGAAGGCGCCGACAATCCCATAGCCCCCGGTGCGGCTGATCGGGCGGCGCTGCACCTCGCCCGGCCGCGGCCTGTCGATCAGGGTGCCGCCGATCGCCGCGCCGACCGCCGCCGCCAGGCGCACCAGGACCAGCGCGCCGCCAAACGACACCGCCAAGACGATCAGCATGTGCGCCGGCCAGCGTTCGGGCTGCCCCAGCCGGATCAGCCAATCCACCGTCACACCAACCCGCGCGCCCAGGCCAGGGTGCGCGCCTTCAACTCCGCCGGGTCGCCCTCCCCGGCCGCCGCCAGCAGATCGCCGATCCCCCGCGCGACCGGCCGGCCGGGCGGGGCCGGCGCGACCCCCTGCACTTCGAGGACCCCCGGATAGGGGGACGGTTCGAGCGCCTCGCCCGCGCCGGTCAACTCCTCCGCCAGGCGCTCGCCCGGCCGCGGCTCGATCGCGACGATCGGCGGGTCGGCCCCCTCCGGCCGCAACGCCCGCCAGACGCGCTCCAGAATCGTCCTGACCGGCGCCGCCGGGCGCGCCTCCGGCAGGACCACGCTGAAGGGCTCGGCGAAGGCCGGCCCGGCGGCGTAGGCGAGCAGCAGCGTGCCGTGGCTCGGCGCGATCCAGTAGCGCGTCATGCCTGGGATCAGCGTCAGCGGCTGCCCGGCGGCGATCTGGCGCGCGAAGGTGACGCCGGCGCTCCCCTGGCTGCCGAGGACATTCACGAACCGCGCCGCCGTCACGCGCATGGCGGACCCGGCCGCCACCTCGCGCAACTGCGCCTCCATGATCCGCTTCGTCGCCCCGTAGAGGCTCGGCGGGTTGACCGCCTTGTCGGTCGAGGGGTAGACCAGCCGCGCCACCCCGGCCGCCGCCGCCTCCTCCGCCACCGCGCGCCCGCCGCCAAGGTTCGCCTCGACGTACTCGACCGGGTCCTCCTCCGCCCAGGGGACGTGCTTGTAGGCCGCCAGGTGGTAGACGACCTCCGGGCGGGTCGCGGCGAAGAGCCCCGCCACCCGGCGGCGGTTGCGCACATCGGTCAGCCGGAAGAGGGGCCGCAGGTCGGCCTGTTCCTCCAGGAGCCGCCCGCGCAGCGCGAAGAGGGACGGCTCGTGGCTGTCGACCAGGGTCAGCGCGGCCGGCGCGTACCGCGCGACGCAGGCGGTCAGCGCCCGCCCGAGCGAGCCGCCCGCGCCGGTGATCAGCACCCGCCGGCCGGTGAACGCTGCGCCCAGCACGTCATCGAGGACCGGCACCGGGGGACGGTCGAGCAGCCCTTCCCAGTCGATCCGCGCCTCGGGCAGCAGATCCCCCGCGTCCCGCGCCCCCTCACCGGCCACTATCGCTCCCGTCGTGCCCGGCACTCGCTGCTTCCCCCTGTAGTCGATACCTATGCCATGCGTAGGGGCAACCCTGTGTGGCTGCCCGCGGCCCCGCAGGGCCGCCCCACGGCCGTGACCCGCCGAGGGCGTCAGTGGTCGGCAACGCGGGCAGCCACACAGGGCTGCCCCTACACGGGGACGGCCAGGGGCGTGCCACCATCGCTCAAACCTTCGCGCCGGCGCGACCGAGGATCGCCGCGATCCGCCCCTGCGCCTCGCGCATGAAGACCGCGCGATCCTGCTCGGGCTCCAGCGTCTCGGTGACCAGGTAGCGCGCCCCCGCCGCCAGCCGCGGCACGATCGCGTCGAGATCGAAGTCCCCTCCGCCGTAGGGCAGCCCCTCGCCGAGCAGCCCCGCGGCGTTGGAGACGTGGACGTTGACCAGCCACGGCGCGATCCGGTCGAGGTATTCGTCGAGCGTCCGCGCCTGGGGCGCTGCCGCGTAGGCGTCGATCGTCGGGCGCAGCGCCGGCGGGTAGCCCTCGCGATCGGCCCCGACCGCGCCGAGATAGAGCCCGGCGTGCGACAGGTCGAAGGTGATGCTGAGCCCCGGCACCGCCCGGCAGCAGCGCGCCAGGTCGTCCGGCGCCACCCCGAGCGCCGAGTAGACCGCCGCCCCCTCGCGCATCTGCGAGACCGGCGGGATGTTCTCGATCGTCGGCGTCAGCCCCGCGTCCCGGCAGCGCACCGCGTAGCGTTCGAGCAGCGGCAGCGCGCGTTCAAATGCCCCCTCGCGGTACTCGTCGGTCAGCGCCCCCGGATCGCGCGTCGGCGCGATCAGGTGGATCACCGCCACCGTCGCCCCGAGTGCGCCGCCGAACCGCGCCAGCCGCGCCAGCGCCTCCTCGTCGGCCGCCGCCGCGCGGGTCACGTCGAAGAACGCGCCGTCGAGCGAGCGGACCGGCCCCTCGACGATGTAGGCGAATCCCTCCTCCCCGGCGCGCGGGGCCGCCGCCATGATCGCGCGCAGGCGCGGCAGCCAGTCGTCCGGCCCGAGGTCGCGCGCGTCGAGGTAGAGTTCGAGCCCGTCCGGGCGCGGCGCGGCCAGCCGGTCGCGCAACTGCGCCGGCGTCGGCCGCGCCTTCAGCAGGACCTTCGCCCGCCCCTCGCCCGTCACCTCGCCCCCTGTCCCGATCGCTCCGCCGCCAGCGTCGCCCGCAGCCAGTCGAGGTAGCGCCCCAGGCCGTCCGCCAGCGCGACCGTCGGCGCGTAGCCCAACTCGCGCCGCGCGCGGTCGATCGTCGCCACGACCTCCTCGCGCCGCTCGCCGGTCTCGGCCAGCCGCACCGGCACCGCCCGGCCCAGCCCGCTCGCGCACCAGATGGGCCAGATCGTCGAACGGGGTGCCGACCCCCGTGCCGATATTGAAGACTCGCCCCGCCAGCGCCGGGTCGCGCAGCCGCGCCACCGTCCCGGCGATCGCCGCCGCGACATCGGTCACGTAGACGAAGTCGCGCAGGTGCCGCGCCATCACGACCAGTTCCCGCCCCGCCAGCGCCCGCTCCGCGAAGATCGCGACGATGCCGCTCGTCCCGCCCGCCGCCCGCTGCCCCGGCCCGTAGACCGAGAAGAGGCGCAGCGTCACCGCCGGGACGCCGTAGAGCCGCGCGTACATCGTGACCCAGCCCTCCGCCGCCAGCTTACCCCAGCCGTAGACGGTCGTCGGGCCGATCGACGATTGGTCCTCGCGCAGCGGGCCGCGCCACGGCTCGTAGACCCGCTGGCTCGACGCGAAGATCACCCCCGCGCCGTGCAGCCGCGCCGCCTCCAGCACGTTCAACGTCCCGAGCGCGTTGACGGTAGTATACCCGACCGGATCGGCCGCCGACCCCGAGGCGTCGGCGAGCCCCGCCAGGTGGACGATCGCCTCCGCCCCCGCCAGGGTCGACACGATCGCGCGGTCGGCCACGTCGCCCGCCAGCGCGCGCGTCGCCCCCGGCGGCGCCGCCGCGCGCCGCGCCACGACCGTCACCTCGTGCCCCGCCCCCGCCAGCGCCGTGACGACGTGCCGCCCGATGAAGCCGGTCCCGCCGGTGACGGTCACGCGCATGCGGCACCGCGCGGGGCGTGGGCCGTGGGGCGTGAGGCGTGGGGTGAAGGGCGGGGAGAGGGCGGCCGGGCCGATCCGTCCGCGATCCGCCGCCGGCCGCTCGCGCGGGTCATCGCGCGCCCTCGGCGGCGAGGAAATGGTCGAGCACGTCACCGGCGCTGTCGCGCAGCGTCCGCTCGTAGCGGAACGGCAGCGCGTCGAGCCCCGACCCGACCGTGAACAGCGCCGCCTCGTCGACCGGCCCCGCCGGGTCGAGGCCGGCGACGCGAACCGGCAGGCCGCGCGCCTCGCCCGCCGCCGCGACCCACCCCGCGACCTGCGCGACCGAGGCGACCTCGCCGACGACGTTGAGCGGGGTGTAGCCGCCGAAAGCCTGGTGGCCGGCCGTGGCAAGGGCCGCCCGCGCCGCGTCGGCGACGTGGACGAAGCCCGCCGGCGCCCGCCCCCCCCCGAAGACCGACAGCGCCTCGCCGCGCGCCGCCTGGAGGCAGAACTTGTTCGGCGCCGTCATGAAGCGCCCGTCCGTCTTCATCACCGGGCTGAGGCCGTGGACGATCCCGAAGCGCAGCGACAGGCAGCGCAGCCCGTGCTCCCCGGCGTAGAGTTCGAGCAGCTTCTCGACATAAACCTTCGACAGGTGCGACAGGTCGCGGAACCGGCCGTAGGGGTGGTCCTCGCCCACGGTGCCGGCCGGCGTCTCGCCGTAGACCTTGAACGAGCCGGCGTAGACGATCGTGCGCGCGCCGTGGCGGCGCATCGCGTCGAGCACCACGCGCGGCCCCTGTAGGTTGCTCCGCTCGGTGTAGGCGGCTGGCGCGGCGTCCGGGTGCGCGCTCGCCTGCGCGGCGAAGTGGTAGACCGTGTCGATCGGCGCCCGCGCGAAGGCCGCCTCCACCGCCGTCTCGTCGGCCACGTCGCCCCCGACGAGGTCCACGCCCGCCCCCGCCAGCCGGTCGAGCGCCCGCGCGTCGGTCGAGAAACGGTTCTCGATCGCGACGACCGCCTCGCCCTGCCGCAGCAACCCCTCGGCCAGCGCCGCGCCCATGTACCCCAGGCCCGTGATCAGGACCGCCACGCCCCCTCCGCCGCCGACGTCTCCACCCCGCAATGCCAGGCGGAGTGTAGCAGCGGCGCGCGCCCACCCGCAATGCGCCCGGCAGTCCCTCACGCCTCGCGGCGCGAGAGCCGCCAGGCGAGAATCGCGTAGGCCACCGCACTCCAGACGGCGATCAGCTGATCCTCATGCGCGCTGCTGTTGACGCATAGGCTGCGCCCGGCCGGTGCCTCGCCCACTAGTCGAGCCCTAGCATGCGCGCGAAGTCGGGCGGGGCGGGGACGCTGATCGCGTGGGCGTAGTTGCTGCGGTCGATCAGCGTGCCGGCCTCGCGGTCGTAGTCCAGGGCGACAAGGTTCTTCCCCTCCCCGGATCGAAAGATGACGGTGATGATCCGCCGGTAATCCGGCTGCGTGTTCGGCCCCGGCGGCGTGACTTCCGTCACCGGCAACGGGTGGTCGAGGCTGGCGACAATCGCCCCAATTCGATCTGGTTCCGCGATCTCTCGTCGGGCCTCCGGCACCGCCAGCCCCTTCAAAAAGATCGATTTGGCCTCGGCCAGCCGGTATTCCCCGGCCAGATTGACCGTTTGACCCGTCCTGAAACGCGGCGTCGGCGTGGGCAGCGGCGTCGGCACGGGGGGCGGGGTCGGGCGCGGGCCGTGCGGGTCGAGCGGTTGCACACCCTGAAAGGTCTCGGTTATGCCCGCCAGGAAGTCGTCCAGTGTCACGGCGCCCGCGTCCGCCTCGCCGACACCGAGCGGCGTCACCCGGTCGCCCTCGACGGCGTAAGCGCCCTCCGACCAGAGCAGGTAGTAGTCGCCCGCCGGGATGCTGCCGTGGCCGCCACTCGACCACTGGCCCGGTTGCAGGAAGAGGATGACCCGGCCGCCCGGCGTGAGCGGGATGACCCCGCCGGTCGATCTGCTGGCCGTGATCTGCCCGTCGGTGCCGCCCCACTGCCGGATCTCGATCTCCCGCTCGTTCGCGGGGATGCGCCCCTGCAGGACGCGCTCGACGGCGATGGTCGCGGGGGTATAGATCGTCGCGTCGGTCCTGGCTTGCGGGTAGCCCGGCGGGCGCCGGCCGTCCGGGGTTGTCCAGCGGCCTGGCCCGAAGCTCGTGACCGTGCCGAGGACGACTTGTGTGCTGTCCGGTGTGGGCGCCTGCGCCTGCACCCGGAAGAAGAACGGGCCGCGCTCGCCCTGCACCGCAAGCACCTGCTCGATCGGCTGGCCGACCACGCTGTAGAGCGGCGTCTCGGGGGGAACTGCCCGTTCGATTGCCACCGGGAGAACGTCTCCCCGATGATCCGATCCGGCCGCCACGCCGCGCTCGGACCCGACCGGGCGTACCCCCGAACACCCCGAAATATCTCCGGCCGCGGTAGTACAGCAGCGGCGCGCGCGAAGCGTTGACCGACATGCTCACCGGCCCATCGGCTTCACCTCTGCTTGGCGTTGCCGTAGCCGCTGCCGGCGAAGGTGGCGCGGCGGTCGCCGGTTGGCTCGCCGCCCCGCGCCCGGTCGGTGTCACGTCATCAGGCGCGGCAATCGGGCGCGGGGTTCCGCACGCGGTTAGCAGGGGCAACGCCACCAGCACGGACAGGCACCGGCCGATCGTCAGGAACATCAACCTGCGAAACATATCCGGCCTCCTCCGTCGTTCTCCACGCGCCATTGGTGACGAGTGAGCCATGCCAGGAGAGATGCCGGGTAAGGCGGGAAAGTTCTACGGGGCTGGGCAAGCGTGGTTCGACACTGCCGGCCCTGCGTTCACTCCAGCCCCAATACGCGCAGGAAGTCGGGCGGCGCCGTTACGGTGAACGGGGCGGCGCGATCGACGAGGCTGGTCAGCGTGCCCGCCTTGTGGTCGTACTCGAACAAGTTGGGCTCTCCACGGTCGAGCAAGAAGGTCACGTACACCACGTCCTCAAGGCCCGCCCTGGGATAGGGCGTCGCCGCGCCTTGCACGGGCAGGGGCCGGTCGAGCGCGGCGAGGATCGCCCGGATGCGCCCGGCATCGTCCACGCGGGCGGCGACACCGGGCACCACGCCCCCCTTCAGCATGACGTACTGCGTCCGCCCCAGCCCGTACTCCCTGACCGGATTGACGGTCTGACTGGTGCTGGCCCGGCGCGTGGCCGTGCGGTGTGGCGGCGCGATCGGGACATCGCCGTCGGCGTCGGCAGCGGCCCGACCGGCGTCGGGCGCGGCCCGTGCGGGTCGAGCGACTGCACGCCCTGGAAGGTCTCGGCCAGGCCCGCCAGGAAATCGTCCAGCGACACGCCAGCCGCGAGCGTGCCGGGGGCGTCGAGCGGCGTCACCCGCTCGCCCTCGACCGTGTAGGCGCCTTCCGACGCGAGCCAATAATGGTCGCCCGCCGGCACCCTGCCGTACCAGGTGTCGCTCCATTGCCCCGGATAGAGGAAGAGGATCACCCTCGCGCCCGGCGTCAGCGTCACCGGCCTGCCCCCCGAGATCGCAACGCCGAACTGCCCATCAATGCCGCCCCACTGCCGCACCTCGATCTCCCGATCGTCCGCCGGGATCCGGCCCTGGAGGACGCGCTCGACGGCGATGGTCGCGGGCGTGTAGATGGCATTCCCGTCCTCCGGCCTGGGGGGCGTGCCCGCGGGTTGCCGGCGCTCGGGCGGGCGCTGGCCGTCCGGCGTTGTCCAGCGCTCAGGCCCGACGCTCACGACCGTGCCGAGCGCGACCTGGATAGTATCCGGGCCAGAGAAGCGGTCATCGGCGTGGAAGAAGAGCGGTTCGGAACGCCCTCCCCGCGGCGCGACGCCGACCAGCTCCTCGACCGGACGGCCGGCCACGCCGTAGATGTCGGTCCCCGCCGGGAATTGCCCGCCCGATTGCCACAGCGAGAAGGTCTTGCCGATCGGCCGGTCGAGTCGCAACCCCGCCCCGTCGCGGCCACCATAAAACCCCGTGTAACCCCGACCCTTGTAGGCGAGGTAGGAGACGCGCGAAGCCGCCATACCGCTGCTTACCTGCCCATCGGCCCCGCCCGTGGCGCGCGTCGCTGTACCGACGGCTTGTGAAGGTGCTCCCGCGCTCGCCGGCTGGTCCACCGCCACGCTCCCGGTCGCTGGCGCGCTTTCAGGTGCGACGGCAGGTCTTTGCGTTCCGCAGGCCACCAGCGATCCTGTTATCACCAGGAGCAAAACACGCCACCCGTTTGCCAAGAGTCGCCTCCTGCCGCCCATCGCCCTGCCTCCCTCCGTCACGCTCGCGCCGGGGCTTACGGGAAAGATGCGCGGCGGGGCAGGAAAGTTCTACGGGAGCGGGCGATGCACGAAGTGCGGCGGAGCGGCCGAAGATGGGTTGTTGAGGGCCTGCGGCCACGAAACCCGCGGCAGCGGGTTGGGGCGCGCCCAGAGGCGGCGCTTACCTGGGAAGATTCAGCCGTCACACTGACTCAGTCCGCGGAGGCGGATGTATGCCCCGCAGGGTACTTTGTGGCCGCAGGCCCTTAGCGATGGGTTTCAACCCATCGCCTCCCCCCCGCCCCCCGCCCCCGCCCCGCCAGGATCGCGACGACACGATCGAGGATCGCATCCGCGACCGCGCGCTTGGGCAGGATCGGCAACTCCTCGATCTCACCACCACGCCCCAGGAGGATCACCCGGTTGGTGTCGCTGCCGAAGCCGCTCCCCGCGCCGCTGACGTCGTTGGCGACCAGCAGATCGAGCCCCTTCTTCCGCAGCTTCGCCCCGGCGTTCGCCAGCAGGTCCTCCGTCTCCGCCGCGAAGCCGACCCGGACGAAGTCGCCGGTCACCTCCTGGAGGATATCGGGGTTCGGCACCAGCTCGATCGTCAGCCCGTCCGCCGCCTCGCCGCGCTTCTTGATCTTCTGCTCGGCGGGGTTGGCGACCCGGTAGTCCGACACCGCGGCGGCCATGATCAGCACATCCGCCCCGCGCGCCGCCCCCTCGACCGCCCGGTGCATCGCCCGCGCCGTATCGACCGGCGCCACCGCCACCCCGTGCGGCGGCGCCAACGCGGTCGGCGCCGTCACCAGCGTCACCTCGGCCCCCCGGTCGCGCGCCGCCTCGGCGATCGCGTAGCCCATCTTGCCCGACGAGCGGTTGGTGATCAGCCGCACCGGGTCGATCGGCTCCTGCGTCCCCCCCGCGCTGACGACGACCCGCCGTCCCGCCAGATCCCCGCCGCGCCCCAGCACCTGCCGCAGCGTGCCGAGGATCGCCTCCGGGTCGGCCAGCCGCCCCCGCCCGCTCAGTCCCGAGGCCAGCCGCCCCTCCTCCGGCTCGACGAAGGCCATCCCGAGCGACCGCAGCTTGGCGACGTGCTCCTGCGTGAGCGGGTTCGCCCACATGTCCCCCTCCATCGCCGGGGCGATCACGACCGGCGCGCGGGTGTCGAGCAGTGTCGTCAGCAGCGCGTCCTCGGCGAAGCCGAGCGCCATCTTCGCCAGCAGATCGGCGGTCGCCGGCGCGACGAGGATCGCCGCCGCGCGCTTCGCCAGCCCGACGTGCTCGACCGCCATCTCCGAGTTGCGGTCCCACAGGTCGTCCACCACGCGGCGGTGGGTGATGCTCTGGAAGCAGAGCGGCGTGACGAACTGCGTCGCCGCCTTCGTCATCACCACGTCTACCCGCGCCCCGGCCTTGACCAGCCGGCTCGCCAGGTCCACCGCCTTGTACGCCGCGATGCTCCCGCTGACGCCGAGCACCACAAAGCGGTCACGCAACGGGTCCGCCATGCCCCCTCCGGGAGTAGTGAGTGCTGAGTGCTGAGTGCTGAGTGCTGAGGCTTGTGAAGTCATAACCATCCCAGGGCGGAATGGCTCGATATTACTCAGCACTCAGCACTCAGCACTCAGCACTATTCAACTCGTACACCAGCCGCAGGCCGATCAGCGTCAGGTGCGGATCGACCGTGTGGATCGCCCGCGTCTCGCTCGCAATGCGGTCGGCGAGGCCGCCGGTGGCGATCACCCGCGCGATCACCTGCGCCCGCCGCCCAGTTCCGCCTGGATGCGCGCGATGATCCCCTCGACCAGGCCGATGCGCGCGTAGCCGAAGACGATTCCTGATTGGAGGGCGTGGACTGTGTTCCGCCCGATCGCCCGCTCCGGCGCGCTCAGCGGCACCGTGAAGAGCCGCGCCCCGCGCCGGAAGATCGCGTCGGCGGCGACCTCGATGCCGGGTGCGATCGCCCCGCCGATGTAGTCGCCCGCCGCCGAGACGACATCGAAATTGGTGGCGGTGCCGAAATCAACGACGATCGCCGGGCCGCCGTAGAGGGCGAAGGCCGCCGCCGCGTTGACCACGCGGTCCGGCCCGGCCTCGCGCGGGTTGTCGATGGCGATCCGCACGCCGGGGGTCAGCCCGCTGACGGTCAGCGCCTCGCGACCGATGTAGCGCCGGGCGATCTCGCTGAAGGTGTCCTGCACCCGCGGCACCGAAGATCCGATCACCACCCCGTCGATCGCCGCCAGGTCGAGGCCGCGCTGGGGCAGCAGCGTCAGCAGGCTCATCGCGTACTCATCGACGGTGCGGTTGCCGTCGGTCGCCAGCCGCCAGGTGCCGACCAACTCCACCCCGCGAAAGACCCCGAACGCGACGTTGGTGTTGCCGATGTCCAGCGCCAGCAGCGTCGTCGCCGTCGGCCGCCGCACCCCCGCCACCCTCGCCGATGCCGGTGTGGGCGGCGCCGTCGTCGCGGCCACCCCACTCACGCCCGACGGATCGTCCCGCCCCGTCCCCACCGCCGCCTCCCCGCGCCTCGCCCCATCATCGCCGGTCGCGATCGGGCGCTCGCCCCCGTCACGCCGCCGACCGCAATCTTACTGCACCGCCCGCGGAATGGTCCCCCGTATCCTCCCAGTGGCGCAAGGTAAACTGGAGGAGCGGCGCCGCGCGGTAACGCCAAATGAGCGGCACACCCCCCACCTTGTCATTCTGAACCCAGCGAAGAATCACTGTCCGCGCCACGGTCTATCGAAATCGGCGCCGGCCGGGCCACGCTGCCACACCGACGCCCCGAGCGCGACGAGGAGATAATGCCGCGGACGGCGATTCCTCGCCCCGCTCAGCATGACTGGGCGGGGCCTGTGTGCTGCCCGGTGAGCGAATGACGGGCGTGGAGCCGCCCTCATCCCGAGACTTCCGGCGCGGCCCGTTCCCGCGTGACATCAGCGCCAGGGCGCCGGCTACCGGCTCGCCAGATAATCGAGCGCCCGCTGGAGTTGCGGGTCGTTGCCGGCGGAGAGATCCGCCGGGGTCAGCGGGACGACCTCGTCCGGGGCCACGCCGACCTCGTTGATCACCTCGCCGTTCGGCCCCACCACTCGGTAGGCCGTGATTTCCAGCGCCCCGCCGTCCTCCAGCTCGTAGAGGTACGCCCCGCCGAGCGCCCCCGCGGTCTTCTCGCCGATCAGGTAGCCGCCGCGCGCCCTGGCGACCGCCGCGGTGATGTCCGCCGACGAGGCCGAGCTGCCGTTGGCGAGCACGACGAACGGCAGCCCCAGCAGCGGCACATTCCGATCCAGCTCGACCTCCTCGCGCTTGCCCTCCGCGTCGGTGGTGATCGCGATCGGGCTGTCGTGGGTGAAGTGGCTCAGGATGTGCGTCAGCGCGTCGACCGAGCCGCCGGGATTCTGGCGCACGTCGAAGACCAGCCCCGTGATCCCCTCCCGCTGGAGCGCCGCCAGCGCCTTGTCGAACTCCTCGCCGGCGTTGTTGCTGAAGTTGCGCAGCCGGATATAGCCGACCTTCCCCCGCGCCGTCGGGATCGTGCGCGACTCGATCAGCGGCACCTCGACCTGCTCGACCGCCACCTCGCCGCGCACCGTCTGCCCGGTCGCCGGGCGGGTCACCTGGATCTGCGCCTTCGTCCCGACCTCGCCGGTCAGCAGGTTGTAGAGCGCCTGGTTGCCCTCCCCCCGGCGCGCCGGCCGCCCGCCGACCGTCTCGATGATGTCGCCCGCCTTCAGCCCCGCCCGCGCCGCGCTGCTGTTCGGGTAGACGCTGTAGAGGTAGAACCGTCCGCTCGACTCCTCGACCGCCAGGTCGAAGCCGGGGCCAATAATCGTGTTCTCCCCCGTGGACTGGGCGTAGGTCCGTTGCCAGAGCTTCGGCGCCAGGTAGAAGACGTGGTTGTCGTCCAGGCCGCGCGCCATCCCCTCGATCGCCACGCGGGCCAGCACGCTCTCTTCAACCCTGCGGTACTTCCGCGCCAGCGCGTCGAAGCGCTCCTCGAAGACTTGCCAGTCGGCCTCGCGGTCGCCGGTCAGCGCCAGCGGCGCGGTGTCCTCCGCCGTGAACACCCCCTGCCCCGCCTGCGCGAGGTAGGACCAGGCCCCGTTGAGCAGGGTGCGGTGGTCGAGCTTCTGGTCAACATAATGCAGGAGCAGGCAGCGGTAGGCCTGCTCGATCGTCTCGGTCGTCGCCGGCCGCTCGGGGAGCGGCCGGTTCTCGTAGTCGGTCCGGCGGCACGGCTCGTCCCGCGTCGCGTTGAACGGCGCCGGCGTCCCGCGCGCCGCGGCCCCCGCCGTGCCACGCCCCGGCGAGGGTGTCGCCGGAGCGGCGGTGGCCCGCGCCGGCGTCCCGACCGTCGCGGTGGTCGTCGCGGCGGTGGTGGTGGTCGTCGTCGCGGCCGTCGTGACGGCGGTGGTGGCGGTCGTCGTGGTGACCGTCGTGACGGTCGCGGCCGCCGGTGTGGTCGCTGTCGCGGCCATGGTGGTCGTGGCCGCGGGCGCGCTGGCCGCCGCCGGCGTCCGGCGAGCCGGGACCGCCGCCGTGGCCGGCGGCGAAGCGGCGGCGGCCGGCCGCCCCGTCGCCGCCGCGCCGACCTCGGCCGTCGCCGAACCGGCCTGCTGCCCCGGCGTCGCGCACGCCGCGACCAGCAGCAGGACCGCCAGCAACAGCCCCAACACCGCGCCCCGCCGGCCGCGCCGCCCCAGGGGGCCCACCGGGATCGGCTGCCGCCCGCTCTCTTCACACGCTCCCCTTTGCCGGCGTCCGCCGCCGGCCCTATCGCCCCCAGCCCCGCGTTCCGGCGACACCACGGCGCCGCCCATCATCCGTAACGACGAACGCCGGCGACCCGTTGTTCCGCCGCCAGCAGCGGTTAGCCCAACCCCCGACCATTTCGCAAACGCGGGACCACGGGGCGAGGCGGGCGGGCCACTGACCGAAGGCGTCGCTGGGGGCTCGCCGCGGCTCGCCACGAAGTCCACCTCCGTGGACTGGACCTATCAGCGCGTGTACTGAACCCGGGAAGCCGCGCCGCTGCATCGGCGGTCCCAGTCCGGCTTGGCCGGACTTCGTGGCGAGCGTCAGCGAGCCCCCAGCGACAAGCTTCAGTCGTCGGCCCCCCGCCGCCGGCCCGGCGCGCGGCGCGCGGCCAGCGGGAAGAAGCGCGCCGCGCGGAGCTGCCGCCGCCAGCGCCAGGGCTGCACGAGCAGCCGGAAGAGCCACTCCAGCCGCGCCTGCCGCACCACGCGCGGCGCGCGGCGCACCCGGCCCGCCATGAAGTCGAGCACCCCGCCGACCCCGAGCGCCACCCCCACGTCGAGGGCCGGCAGGTTGCGCGCCATCCACCCCTCCTGCTTCGAGGCCCCGTAGGCGACGAGCAGGATGTCGACCCGCCCCGCCGCGGCGACCGCCCCCCGCGTCTCCGCGTCGTGCGCCTCGTCGGCGCGGCCGGCGAAGGTGCCGGCGATCGCCAGGCCGGGGTAGCGCGCGGTCAGCCGCGCCGCCGCCTCCTCCGCCACCCCCGGCCCCGCGCCGAGCAGGAAGACGCGATCGCCGCGCTCGGCGGCGCGCGCCACCAGCCGGTAGGCCAGATCCGTGCCGCGCACCTGCTCGCGCAGCGGCCGGCCCCACAGCCGTGCTGCGAGGAGCAGCCCCCCCCCATCCGGGATCGCCAGGTCGGCGCGGGCTAGGGCGTGCCGCAGCGCGCGGTCGCGCCGCGTCGCCATCACAATCTCCGGGTTCGGCGTGACCACCATCCGCCGCCGCTCGCCGATGAACCCCTCGCAGCGCGCCACCGCCTCGTCCTCGGTCACGTCGTCGACGCGCACCCCGAAGATCGTCACGCTCCGCGGCAGCCCCCCCAGCCCCATGCCTCCGCTCAACGACCGCCCACACCCCGGCAGCCCCGCCGGCCCCGCCCGCGCCTCCTTGCGCGCGCCGCTGCCTACTCCCCGCCCCCTTCGCTCCCCGCTCTTCGCTCCACGCCCATGCCCCACGCCCCGCTCACCCCCGCCAGATCCGCCCCCAGGCGTCGGGCGGGATCACCGCCGTGATCAGGAAGAGCGCCGCGAAGAAGCTGATCGCCAGCGTGCGGTACTTGGCGACCGGGTCGCTGGTCCGCTTGATCCGCGCGCTCCCCGCGTGCGCCACCCCGAGCGCCAGCAGCATCACCAGCGGGTGGACGATCCCGAGGAAGGCCCCCGCGTTCCAGTAGCCCCCCACCAGCCAGAGCAGGACCCCGAGCACGATCTGGACGTTGAGAACGTTGACCGCCACCAGCAGCAGCGTCCGGTCGCCGCCGCTCCAGCACCCCCCGCGCAGCCAGCCGACCACCCCGCGCACCAGCGCCACCGTCAAGACGATCAGCACGGCCCAGCGCCACAGGCTGTGCAGGTTCACCAGCAGGCTCTGCATCCCCCTCGCTTCTCCTTGCCCGGACGCGTCGCCCCGTCATCGCGCCCGTCCTCCACCGGCGCCTCGCAACGACACTCTACCATAGCTCCGGCCTGAGCAACCGCGCGGGGGGCGATTGCTCCTCGGTCGCGCGCTATTCGCCTCGCTGGCGGGGCGAACCGGCGCGTGCCGCCGCCCCGCCGTTCCCTCCTCCCCGCGTGCCGCCGGTTTCGCCGGGGCGATTTTGAGGCAAGTTTTGAGGGGAGGCGGCTATTGTGAAAGGTGAGCCCCCGGCCCGGGCGCCGGAACCCCGCGCGGCGTCACCGAATCAGCCCGCCGGGGCGGACAGCATCAGCAAGGAGGTATCCATGGCGACCCAGTTGGCGGACCAGTCGCGGACGACCCGGCGCCGCTTCCTCTACTTATCCGGCCTCGCCGTGACCGGTCTGGTCGCCACCGCCTGTGGCGGCGACGACGCCGCATCAACCCCGCCGGCCGCCGTGCCAGCCGCGCAACCGACTATGCCGGCGGCGGCGCAGCAGGCCGCCGGGGCGCAGGCCACGACCGCCGCGGCCAAGCGGCGACCGGCGCCGGGCCGGCGGTCCAGGCGACCCAGGCGCCCTCCAGGCGCCGAAGCTCTACGACCAGGCCCCACAGCTCGCGCAACTGGTCAAGGAGGGCAAGCTGCCGCCGCTGGAGCAGCGCCTGCCGCAGAACCCGATGGTCATCACGCCGCTCGAGCGGGTCGGCAAGTACGGCGGCACCTGGCGCATGGGCCTCCTGGGCGGCCAGGACACCGCGCTGCTCGTCCGCACGATCGACTACGAGCATCTGCTGCGCTGGGATCCGGAGTGGAACCAGATCATCCCCAACGTCGCCGAGTCGTTCGAGGCGAGCGAGGACGCCAAGACCTTCACGTTCAAGCTCCGCGACGGGATGAAGTGGTCCGACGGCCAGCCCTACACCGCCGACGACCTCACCTTCTACGTCGAGGACATCAGCAAGAACAAGGAGCTGACCGCCAACCGCGGCGAGAACCCGCCCGACATCCAGAAGATCGACCAGTACACCGTCAAGATCACCTTCCAGCAGCCGAACGGCCTCTACCTGCAGCGCAACTGCACCCCGGCCGGCGACGAGTGGACCCGCTACCCGGCGCACTACCTCAAGAAGTTCCACGCCAAGTACCAGGATAAGGAGACCCTCCAGCGGCTGATCAGCGAGGCCAACGCCAAGGACTGGGTCGAGCTCTTCCGCCTCAAGGGGATGGGCATCCCCGGCACCCCCTACGACGCCCGCTGGCAGAACCCCGAACTACCGACCGTCAACGCCTGGCGGATCACCGAGCCCTACGGCGGCAACGCCCAGCGGGTCGTCGCCGAGCGCAACCCCTTCTACTGGAAGGTCGACACCGAGGGGAACCAGCTCCCCTACATCGACCGGGCCACCTTCATGGTCGCCCAGGACAAGGAGACGCTGGTCCTCAAGGGGTCAACGGCGAGATCGACATGCAGGACCGCCACATCGCCACCAACGCCAACAAGGCGGTCTTCTTCGACAATATGCAGAAGGGCGGTTACGAGTTCTTCGAAACCGTCCCCGCCAGCATGAACGAGATGATCATCGCCCTCAATCTGACGCATAAGGATCCGGTCAAGCGCCAGATCTTCCAGAACCAGGCCTTCCGCATCGGCCTCTCCTACGCGATCAACCGCCAGGAGATCATCGACGTGGTCTGGGTCGGGCAGGGCGAGCCCTTCCAGGCCGCCCCGCGCCCCTCGTCCGAGCTCTACAACGAGCAACTGGCCAAGCAGTACACCGAGTATAGCCCGCAGAAGGCAGGAGTTCCTCGACAAGGCCTTACTATCGGGTGGGGCCGGATGGGCCAGCGCAGTCGCGCCACCGAGTCGACTCGAACCAAGGTCTGAAGGCGGTCGGCGTCGACAGGGTCGAGGGCTACACGCGCAAGCGCGCCAACGAGCACGGCCGGTCGTCTGGGGCGGCGACGGCGGGCTCGTGATCCTCGAACCCCGAGGTATTTCCCGTTCAGCGACGAGTCGAACTTCGCGATCGGCTGGGCGATCTATTTCAATCCGGCGGCGCCGAGCGGGATCGACGCGCTGAACCTGCCCTAGCGAGACCAGCCGGCACGATCGCGCCTGGCGCAGGACATTGAGGGCGGTCGGCGTCGGAGCTCGGATGAGGACCAACACTCCTTACACGCGCGAGCGCGCCAACGAGCACGACGCTGGTCGTCTGACGGGCGGCGACGCCGTCGAGCGGATCCTGGGAACCAGGACTTCCGCCCGTTCAGCGCGCGAGTCGATCCCTTCGCGATCGGCTCGGCTACGTCTATTTCAATCCCGCGCCGGACCGCGCCCGAGCAGCCGCCCCCGGCCGCGCAAGCAGCAGATACGGGCTGTACCGCCAGATCCGGACCTTCCCGCGCCAGAGCAACACCATGAAGTACTCTTCGATAAGTCGCAGATCGCGGCAGCCGGGCCGGCCGCGCGACCTCCGCCGAGCAGGGGTCATCGGAACCGTCCTGCCGACCAGGGCTACGGCCTCGTCAAGCGCGAACCTGCAAAACGTGCCGCAGCAGGCGACGGCGCCTGGCGCCATCGCCACCCCGCGCCGAGGAACTTCGCCCTCGTCGATCTCAACCGCCGCTTCGCCGCGCACCGAACCGCGTGCCGACCGCGGGCGCATGGCTCGTAATAGCGGGGCGACCCGCGCGCTCGACCCCGCGCCGCCCGCCAGTCGAGGACCGGCGACCGGGCAAGCGAGGCCGCAGATCCCGATCGCCGCCGAGCAGTTCTGTCATCGGCACCGTCGCGGAACATCGCCGTGCCGCCAGATGCCCGGCGCCTGGCCCGACCCCCGCGCCGCCGCGCCGAGGCGCCCGCAGCGCGCCCCCGCAGGGCGAGAGGCGGCCCCGCCTCCTCCGCCTATCCTCCCCCGCCCCCGCCCCTACCGCCGCGCCAGCGCCGCGACCGCGCCGAGGAACTCGTCGATCTCCGCCTCGCTGTTGTAGTAGTGCGGCGACGCGCGCACCCACGACTCGACCCCGCGCCCGGCGAAGTCGAGGATCGCCGACGACGCGACCGAGACCGAGCAGTTGATCGGCCGCGCCCCGGCCGTGCCGTCCGGGCGGTCGCGCCGCGCCCGCAGCGCCCCCCGCAGCGCCTCCGCCTCCCACCCCGCCACGCTGAACCCCACGATCCCCCCGAGGGTCGCCCCCCGGTCGTGGACCGTGACGCCGGGGATCGCCGCGAGGCCGGCGCGGGTCCGCGCCCCCAGCGCCCGCACGCGCGCCCAGGTCGCCTCCAGCCCCCGGTCCAGCGCGTAGTCCACCGCCGCGCCGAGGCCGAGCGTGGCGGCGTAGTTCGCCTCCCAGTTCTCGAAGCGCCGCGCGTCCGGGCGCAATTCGTAGCTCTCCGGCCCGGTCCAGGTCGCCGCGTGCAGGTCGATGAAGGGCGGGCGCAACTCGTCGAGGATCGCCTCGCGGACGTAGAGGAAGCCGACGCCGCGCGGCCCGCGCAGGTACTTGCGCCCGGTCGAGCAGAGCAGGTCGCAGCCGAGCGCCGCGACATCGAGCGGCAGCTGCCCCGCGGACTGCGTCGCGTCGAGCAGGAAGAGCGCCCCGTGCCGCCGCGCCGCCGCCCCGATCGCCGCCGCCGGCTGCACCAGCCCCGACTGCGTCGGGACGTGCGAGACCGCCACCAGCCGCGCCCGCCCCCCTGGGCCGGGCTCGGCCAGCAGCCGCTCCAGCGCCGCCACGTCGAGCTGCCCCCGCTCGTCGTCCGGCACGACGCGGATCGCGATCCCCGCCGCCTCCCGCGCCCGCAGATAGGCCAGGTAGTTGGAGGCGTACTCGGCCACCGACGTGAAGACGACGTCGCCCGGCGCGAACGGGATCGCGTGGAAGGCCAGGTCGAACGCCACCGTCGCGTTCTCGACGACCGCGATCTCGCGCGGCGCGGCGCCCAGCAGCCGTGCCAGGCTGCCGTAGACCCCCTCGATCCGCCCCTGCGCCTCCTCCTTCGCCTCGTAGCCGCCGATCGCGTACTCGCGCGCCAGGTGCCCGGTGATCGCCTCGTAGACCGGGCGCGGCATCAGCGCCGCCCCGGCATTGTTCAGGTGCAGCACCGTCGCGCACCCCGGCGTCTCGGCGCGCGCCGCCTCAACGTCCGCCGCCGTCAGCGATCGGGTATCGGCCGCCGTCGTGGCGAGGCCCGTCAATCCGGCTCCCGTCCGGTTCGCCTCCACGCTGCCTCCACCGTTACTTACCCCCCTTGCCCGGGACCGACGCCCCGCCAGGCCGCGCGCCCCTGCGCCCGCCCGCCGCATTCTACACGCCGGTCGCCTCCCGGTCATGCGGGCCGTGCCGGTCTTGTGATACGATGCAGGCACCGGGCGCGGGGCATCGGCGGGCGGCCGCGGAGCCGGTCGCCCGCGCGCCCCACACCGGCGAGGCTGGCACTGTTCGCGGCCGTTCCCGGACGGCGGGTAGCACGGGGAGGACTATGTTCGCGCGGGTCCAACGGTTCAACCTTCCGCAGAACCTGGCCGAGGTCGCCCGGGACCTGGCGGCGACGGTCGAGCCGATCATGCGGCGGCAGCCGGGCTTCATCTCGCTGACCGCGCTGCTCGACGAGACGAGCGGCGAGTACCTCTTCCTGACCCTGTGGGAGACGCTGGAGGAGATCCACCGCTTCGAGCGCGCCGCGGACGAGTGGCGCGTGCGCGACATCATGTCGCCCTACCTCACCTCCGTCCCCGAGATCGGTGTCTACCAGGTCCACAACCTGCCCGCGGTCGCCGCCGGCACGACGCTGGAACCGCTCGCGCCGTAGCGGCGCCGAGCTGTACTCGCGCCGCGGACGGGGACGAATCCATCAGGCCCCTCGCGGTTCGCCGGGGCTTTACCGCATGGTAGTGCGGAACGAATCTGGTATAGTATCTGTAGAGTGAACGACAACGCATGCGCCCAACCGGCAACATTCATTGTCACCGCGGGGATGACCCTAAGTCACCCGATCGCTAACCAGGGGGAGAAGATCAGACGATGAAAGCACCAGTGCCGCTGCCCTTCGTGAAGCGGGGCGAGGAGGTCCCGCCGTCCGGCGTAAAGCTGCAAGCCCTCCTCGGCTTCGCGCTGCCGTTCATCCTGATCCTCGTGACCGCCGTGCTGGCCTACTTCATCATCCGCGCCGGCATCAGCGACCCGGAGACGGCCGAAGAGGCGACCACGTCAATCCTGACGCTCCTCGGGCTGTAGCCGCCCGCGCACGCGCCAGGGCGTAGGATTGCCCCGGCCCCGCACGCTCAGGCGGGCCGGGACGTCGTCACGTCGTATCCAGCGCGATCGCCTTTGCCAACAGCGGTCGCCCTACCGCAAGCCGCGCCATGCCCACGTCTCGCGCCAACGCTGCGGCAAACGCGCGCATCGCCCATCGCCGGCCGGCAAGGGCCGGCGGATCGCGGCGGGATTTCCCCGGTCCTATCGCGCGGTCAGGCGTTGGGGCCGTTGCCCGTGTCCGCGGCGTGCCGCGCGCCCGCCGCTTCCCGCCGCTCCCAGGCGGCCCGGGTCAGCGCATACTCGACATCGTCCCCGTCCCAGAGCTCCTGGGACGCGCCGTGGAACGTGTCCTGGGCCGCGAGGTCCGCGGGGGTGAGGCGGTACGTCCGCGCCAGCGTCAGGCCCGCCTTCTCCATCACCCGCCGGGAGGCGCGGTTGTCCTGGTAGGTCGTGGCGACCACGCGCCGCACGCCCAGCTCCGTAAAACCCTTGCGGATGATCGCGCGCGCCCCCTCCGTGCCGTAGCCCCGACCCCAGGCCGCCCGGCACAGCCGGTAGCCCAACTCGACTTCGCCGGGGCCGGCCCCCTCCGCCGGCCGGAAGCTGAACCACCCCAGGAAGTCCCCGGCCTCCTTCTCGATCGCCGCCCAGAAACCGTACCCGTCGCCCTGCCCGTAGGAGCTGAGGATGCGGGGCAGGATCTCGTTCTCGATCGCGGCGCGCGGGGTCGGCGTGCCGCCGGTGAGGAAGCGCATGACCTCGGGATCGCCGTCGAGGGCGACCAGGTGGTCCACGTCGGCCGCGGTGAACCGGCGCAGCACCAGGCGCTCGGTTTCCAGGAAGATCTGCATCCCTCACCCTTCCCACGCCACCGCGAACGGGGGCGGCATCGCCGCTCCTGTCGGCACGGGCAAGCGGACCCGTCCCGGACTGATCGCGCGCCCCAAGATGATCCGGGCCGCGCGCCGAGGCGCGCACCGACGGGCGGCAAGAGCCGCGAGGATCGGGAGGGAGTGTGGGGCCGACGTTAGAGATACTCCGGCGGCCGCGCCACCATCCGGCGATCCGCCGGATCGATCTCCAGGACGACCTGCGGGATGGCCGGGAGCAGCAATTCCCCGCCTGGGCCGATCACCACGTAGACGTCGTTTGCGCCGGTCTCGATGATGTCCGTGAGGCGACCGAGCGGTTGGCCGTCGGGATCGAACACGTCGAGCCCGATCAACTGGTAGTGATAGTACTCCCCCTCGGGCAGCGGGACGGCGTCGGTTACGGCGATCCAGACCGGCCAGCCCTTGCGCGCGGTGACGTCCTCCGGGCTGGTGAAGCCGGCGACCCGCACCACCACCTCACCGTCGCGCGCCCGCACCGATCGCACCCGGTGCGGCTCGCGAGCGTCGCCGAGGAAGACGGTGCGCAGGGCCGCGAACTGTTCGGGCCGGTTGGTGATCGGGACCATGCGGAACGCGCCATCCCGCCCGTGCGCCGCGGCGATCCGGCCGACGACCAGGAACTCCGGATCGGGGGTGCGCTCCGGGATCGCGACCGGGGGGGGCGGCGGCTTGGGCTGATGCCGCCGCGCCGCCGCGCCGCGGGGCTTCGGCCGCCGGGGTTTCGCGGCGCCTTCCTGCCGCGCGCCCGGCGGCTCGGCGGGGGGCGGCTGGGGGGATTCGGGGGCCGGAGGGTCGCTCAAGCTCGTCTCCGCCTCCCCTAGCTCTCGATCTCGAGGTTGGCGCGGACCCCCTGCCGGGCCGCGGCGATCCCGACTGCGGTGCGCATCGCCTTGGCGATCCGCCCCTGCCGGCCGATCACGCGCCCCAACTCGTCCGGCGCGACGCGCAGGTGGAGGTTGACGTTCGCCCCGTGGCGGCGGCTGTCGACCTGGACCTCCTCCGGCTGATCGACCAGCCCGGTGGCGATGAACTGGACCACCCGCTCAAGCTGCTCCATCGCGTCCGCCCCTCCTCGCCCGGCGCGCGCCGGGCCTGCCGCCGTGTCCCGGCGCGCCCTAGATCGCCGGCGCGGTCTCCGCGGCCTGCGCCGGCTGCTCGGCGATGACCCGGCCCTCCGCGTCGGTGATCCCCTGGATCTTCAGCAGCTTGGCGACCCGCTCGGTCGGCTGCGCGCCCTGCCCCAGCCAGTAGCGGACCCGCTCCCCCTCGACGCGCAGGGTGGTCGGATCGGTCAGCGGGTTATAGATGCCGACGATCTCGATGAAGCGCCCGTCGCGCTTCGCCCGCGCGTCCGCGACGACGATACGGTAGCTGGGCTTCTTCTTCGCGCCCATGCGCCGGAGCCGGAGCTTGATCATCCCGTGAATCTCCTTCTGCTGTGGTCCCCCCGTGCGGGTCCGTCGCGGGCATTCGCCGCGCAAAACAAGACGACACACCCGGCCGGGGGTGTGCGATAGCGCAAACTATAGCACGCACGCGGGGAAACGGTCAACGGCGGGCGAACTGACCAACCGGCCCACACGCGGCGCGCGGAACACCACCGGACCGCTCCCGCCCCGCCTCTTCTCCGTGCTCTCTGTGTTCTCTGTGGTCAATTCGTCCCCCGCGCGGCCAGGACGTGGTACTTCCCGGTCTGCGCGAGGGTCGTCACGCGCCTGAAGTGCTCGCGCAGGCGCTGGTCGTAGGGGAGGAAGCGGTTGGCGACCAGCACCAGCGATCCGCCCGGCGCCAGGTGGCGCGTGGCCCCGTCGATCAGCGCGTGCGCGATCTCGTAGTCCACCGCCTTCCCGACGTGGAAGGGCGGGTTCGACACGATCAGGTCGTACCGCCCCTCGCCGACCGCCCCGTACAGATCGCTCGGGAAGGCGCGGGCGCCGGCGACCCCGTTGCCGGCGATGTTCTCGCGCGCCGCCGCGACCGCCAGGAGGTCGGCGTCGATCAGATCGACCCCGGCCGCCCCCAGATGCGCCGCCACCAGGCCGATGATCCCGTAGCCGCAGCCGACATCGAGGACCCGCCCCCCCGCCGGCGCCGCCAGGTGCGCCAGCAGGAGCGCGGTCCCCTCGTCGAGCCGGTCGTGCGCGAAGACGCCCGGCAAGCTGCGGATCCGGAAGGTGGCGCCGCGCGCCTCCAGGTCGAACTCGTGCCAGGTGCCCGGCGCGATCCCCGGCTCCCGCGCCCAGCCCGGCGCGGGAGCCGCATCCGAACCGCCCGCGTGCTTCGTCGCGCGGGCGACCCGGTGGCGCTGCCGGTAGTCGATCAGCGCCACCTCCCCGAAGAGCGCGCCGGCATCCTCGATGATCGGGCGGATTCCCTGGTCGTTCGCCCCCGCCAGATAGAGCGCGCCGCCGGGGCGCAGCGCCGCCCGCGCCGCCGCCAGCCAGTGCCGCGCCAGTTGCCGGTCCTTCGGCATCGCCACCGCGACGGCGTCGAACGTCGCCTCCCCCTCCGGCGGGACGGTCGGGTCGGGGCAGACCCGTGCCCCCACCAGCCCCTCGCGCGCCACGGCGTGCTCGGCGGCGGTCAGCGCGCGGTAATCGGCCTCGATCAGCCACAGCCCGCCGTCCGGCACGCGCCGCGCCAGCGCGACCGCCAGCGCCGCGCCGCCGCCGATCAGCAGCAGGCGCGCGTCGGACGCCGGCGCGACCGCCTCGGCCAGCAAGGTCCCCGCCGGCGTGAGCCGCCCCGCCCCCGCCAGTCCCGCCGCTGTACCCGTCATAACCTCATCACCCGCATCGCGCCGCGGAGGGTATTGGCCTCCCCCCCGCCGATTTCCAGGCCAGGGCCAACCTGGGGTAGACTGTGGCCGCCGGGGCGGCGCGTGGGCCGTCGGCGGCATGCCGACTGTAGCGCATCGGCGGGAGCGGCGGCAAACGGGGGCGCCCCCGGCTGCCGCCGCGGCCAGGGCGGGCAGGATGGGACAGGTCCGGGCGCGAGTGCTGGTCTCCGGGCTGGTCCAGGGCGTCTTCTTCCGCGACTCCACGCGGCGGCTGGCGATCGGGCTCGGCGTGACCGGCTGGGTCCGCAATCTGCCCGACGGCCGCGTCGAACTGCTGGCCGAGGGGCCGGACGGGGCCGTGCGCCGCCTCGTCGCCTGGTGCCACGACGGCCCCGCGGGCGCCGCCGTCCGCGACGTCGCCGTCGAGTGGGGCGACCCGCGCGGCGAGTTCGACCGCTTCACGATCGCCCGCACCCCGCCGCCCTGACCGCGGCGACAGCACGCAACGCCGGTGATCGCGGCCCGGCGCGGCGTTGGGGGAGGCCGCTAACGTCGCACTTGTAGGGGCAGCCCCCCGTGGCTGCCCGCGTGGCCCTCCACCTACGCCCTCGGCGGGCCACCGCGGTGGTGCGGCTCGACGCAGCGCGCTGCCCGCCACATCGGAGATCGGGCGACGCGGGCTGCCACCGGGGGATGACGCCAAGGAGAGAGGAGCGCGATGCCGGACACGCAGGAAGCCTTCACCCACCTGGACCGGTTCGTCGCCGATCGGATGCGGGCCGACAACACCCCCGGCCTGGCTCTCGCGCTGACCGACCGCGAGCGCACCCTGCGGGTGGCGACCTACGGCTACGCCGACCTCGCCGCCCGCGCGCCGGTCACGCCCGAAACCCTCTTCGAGATCGGCTCGATCAGCAAATCCTTCACCTGCCTCGCGCTCCTCCAGCAGCGGGAGGCCGGGCGCCTCGACCTGCACCAGCCGGTGACGCGCTACCTGCCCTGGTTCGCCGTCCGCTCGCGCTACGACGCGCCGATCACCCCGCACCACCTGATGAGCCACACCGCGGGGATCATCCGCGGGAACGACTTCACCCCCGCCTCGCGCTACGGCGCCTGGGCGCTGCGCGAGACCGCGACCGGTTCGCCCCCCGGCGCGCACTTCCACTACTCTAACGTCGGCTACACCGCGCTCGGCTACCTGCTGGAGGACCTGCTCGACCGCAGCTACGGCGACATCATCCGGTCGCGGATCCTCGACCCGCTCGGCATGGCCGCGACCGACCCGACGATCACCCACGACACCCGGCGGCGGCTGGCGGTCGGCCACACCCGCCTCTACGACGACCGCCCCGGCCACCCGAGCCACCCGCTCGTCCCGGCGACCTGGCTCGAATACGCCGCCGGCGACGGCAGCATCGCCTCCACCCCCGCCGACATGGCCGCCTACGCGCGCCTCCTGCTCAACCGGGGGCGCGGGCCGCGCGGCCCCTTGATCTCGGAGGAGAGCTTCGCCCTCCTGATCGAGCGCGTCGTGCCGGCTGGCGACGGGGCCTGGTACGGCTACGGCCTGTCGGTCGGCGAGGAGGGGGGGCGGCAGACGATCGGCCACGGCGGCGGCATGGTCGGCTACCTGTCGATGCTGCTCCTCGACCCCGACGCCGGCCTCGGGGCGCTCGCCCTGGTCAACGGCCCCGGCGACCCGACCGCCGTCGCCCGCTACGCGCTCGATCTCCTGCGCGCCGCGCGCGCCGGCGACCCCCTGCCCGACCCGCCCCCGGTCAAAGACCGGACCGCCGTAGACAACGCCGCCGACTATGCCGGCCCCTACCGCGCGGGCGACCGCGCGCTCGCCCTCGTCGCCGAGGGAGATCGCCTCCTCCTCCAGCACGGCGGCGCGCGCATCGCGCTGGAGCGGCGCGGCCCCGACAGCTTCTTCGTCGCCCACCCCGACTTCGCCCTCTCCCTGCTGCGCTTCGGCCGCGAAGACGGCACGGTGGTCGAGGCGTTCCATGGCCCCGACTGGTACGCCGGCGAGCGGTACCGCGGCCCGGCGACCTTCGACCTGCCCCCGGCCTGGCGGGCTTACCCCGGCCTCTACCGCTCCCACAACCCCTGGCTGCCGGCCCTGCGCGTCGTCCCGCGCAAGGACCGGCTCGTGCTCGGCTTCCCCGCCTGGGGCGTCGAGCAGCCGCTGGTCCCGCTCGCCGGCGACGAGTTCCGCGTCGGCGCGGAGGAGCACCTGCCGGAGCGCGCCCGCTTTGACACGATCGTCGGCGGGCAGGCCCTGCGCCTCGACTTCGCCGGCGCCGGCTACTACCGCGCCCTGGCGCCGTAGTGCCGGATCAGAGCGCCTGTGGGGCGTTGGTAGGGGCGGGGTCCAAACCATTGGCTCCAACTAATTCGCATTTTCGGCGGTGGAACGCCGAAAACCGACGCTCTCCTGCCCTCACCGTAGCCTCTGGGAGGCCCCGTGTCAAGCGCCCGCAACCGGCGGCACCCCGGCGATCGCGCCTTTCGCGTGCTGCCGCGCCGATCACGCCACGCCCGTCCGCTGCTCCAAGCGGCGCGGCAGCAGGCGAAACGGTCGGACGACAGGTGTACGGACAGAAATAGTTGGAGTAGATGGTTTGAAACCCGCCCCTACAGAACCGCTGACCTGTCCTGATCCTGGAACTGGAGCTACCGATGGTGAAAGGGCGCGACGCCGCGCGGGCCAAGCTGGAGCGCCTGCGGAGCCTCGACGGGGCGCCGGAGGAGCAGATCGCGCTCGCCAGTCGCCTCGTCGCGTCCGAGCGGAACGTTGACGTTGTCCAGGCGGCGGTGGCCGTCCTCGCGGCGCGGGCCGACCCCGCGCTGCGCCCCGTCCTGCTGCGCCGCTACGCCGACTGCGACCGCGACGGCACCCGGCGCGACCCCGGCGGCGCCCTCCGTGCCGCCATCCTGGCGGCCCTGCGCCCGCTCCTGCTGCCCGAGGACGTGCCGCTCCTGGCGCGGGCGACCGCGACCTACGAGTTCCTCTACGGCGAGAGCACCGGCGACCTCCGCGCGGCGGGGCTGCTCGCGCTCAACGAGGTCGACCACGTCCTTGCCGCCTATCACGCCGCCCGCCTCCTGACCGACGGCTACACCTCGATCATGTCCGGCGAGCCGGCCGTCACCGCCGCGCGCGTGCTGGCCGCGCAGGATCAGCGCCTGCCGCTCTACGCCTATGTGACCCGCGACGAGGGCGGCGTCGCGGACGTGCTCGCCGAGTGCCTGCGCGGCCTCGTCCCGCTGCCCGCCTCGCTCCTCCCCGCGCTCGTCGAGGGGTACCGCGAGAGCGCCGACGAGATCGTCCTGCTCGGCCTCTTCGACCTGCTCCTGGCTCACGAGACCCGCGCCGACTATACGGGCTTCCTCCTCGACTTCCTGCGCGCCACCCGGCACGACAACATCTTCCGTTACCTCGTCAACACCATCATCGCCGGCCGCCAGCCCGACCTGATCGCCCATCTCGAAGCCCTCGCCGCCGCCGAGCGCGACTCCCGCAAGCGCGACATCCTCCTCGCGGCGCTCGCCCTGCGCTGACGCCGCCGCATTGTGAATAGTTGCCGCGACGGGAGGAGGAACGATGACACCCCGCGCGTCGTCCAGACCTCCTTGGCCTCGTTCCACTTGCGGTTGGCGGGAGTACCCGCCGTCGGGAGAGGGACGACTGCGGGGTTACGCCGACGTTGTCTACAGCGGCCAGCGCCTACGTGGTCAACGTCGCGGGCGCCAGGCGCGAAGGAAGTCGCTACACGGCGTGCGGTGCGCGCTTACTGCGGGTTGGCTGCGGGCGTGGAGCCCCGTTCGTATGGGAGCGGGAGCGGGGATGCGGCGCGATCGGCGGAGCCGCCATCACTTGCCGAACCGGCGGCAAGCAGCTTCACCGCATCGTCATACGCCCGGTTCCCACTCACCCCTTTCCCCGTCGTCCAGGCGGTCGCGTCGAGGTGCCGCGTGGCGAAGAGTTCCGCGTAGCCCCGCCGGCCGAGGTCGACCGCCGCGCAGAGCGTGCGGACCGCCGGATTGGCCTCCCAATGGCGCAACGCATGAAGGTAATACTGTACTAATTGCTCGTGCGTGACCATCACTACTCCTGAGCGGGTCGAAACAATGGGCGGAGCTGTGCCGCCTCTCGCCCGAGTGGCGAACCACTCCGTAGTTGCTCGGGCCGCCGTGAAAAGGCTTCTTCCGGTGTCCCTCCGCGGACCGCCGTGGCGAACGCAGGATGCGTGCCAACGAGTATTATTCAGCGTCAATTGTCGGATATTAGTGCAAGGAGGGCGAACCTTCCGGGGCGCCGGACGGGGGCGGTGTCTGCCGGCGTTCGGACTGGGGTCGCCCGCCACCTGTAGTCGCGCCTGTCGGCGAGAGATTGCCCCTCGCGGGGGCGTTATATCCCCCCACCCGCCGCGTTTGTATAGGTGACGACTTTCGGCGTGGTGAGCGCCGCCCGCCGGCAGGAGTGGTGGACGATGACGCACCCCCGCCCCCAGGCGACCGACGCCGCGAGGCCCGCCCTCCGCGTGCTGGCCGAGCCGGAGCCGGACGATGCGGCGCTCGTCGTCGCCGCCCAGGCCGACCCCCACGCCTTCGCGCCCCTCTACGCCCGCTACGTCGGGCCGGTCTACCGCTACTGCGCCGCCCGCCTCGACAGCCGCGAGGCCGCCGAGGACGCCACCGCCGAGGTCTTCGCCCGCGTCCTGGCCGCGCTGGCCCGCTACCGCGACGGGTCCTTCGCCGCCTGGCTCTTCCGCATCGCCCACAACGTCGTCGCCGACCTCCACCCCCTCGCCGCCGCCGGCGACCCGCCCGACCCCGGCCGCACCGCCGAGGAGGAGGCGGTGGCCGGCGCCGAGCGGGCGGCGCTCTGGGCGGCGCTGGCGACCCTGCCCGACGATCAGCGCGCGACGATCGAGCCTGCAACTGCTCGGCTGGCCCGACGAGCTGATCGCCGGCGCGCTCGGCAAGAGCTCCCGCCGCCGTGCGGATGCTGCGCTACCGCGCGCACCGCCGGCTCCGCCTGCTGCTCGATCCGCGCCGGACCCACCGGGACGGCCCCCTCATGACCGAACAGGAAGCGCAGGCGGCCCTCCTCGCGGCCTACCGCGCCGCCCTGGCCGGCGACCCCGCGGCCCCACCGCCGGACGGTCTCTGACCCGGCCCTCGCCGCGGTCGCGCGCCGCCTCGCAAAAGGAGCCCGCCGGCGCCGAACCCGCCGCCGCCTTCGTCGCTGATCTGGCGCGGCGCCCGGTCTGCCCGATGCCCCGGCCCCCGCGCCGCCGGGCAACCGCCCCCGGCCCCGCGCCGGTCGCGCCGCGCCGCCCGCCCTGGCCGGTCCTCCGCGGTGGCGGGGCTGGCCGGCGCGGGGCGCGGGCGCGCGACGCCGCCTCGTGAGGCCCGCGCCCTCCACGGGCCCTGGCGCCGCCCCGACTTCCTCAAGTTCTGGGCCGGCCAGACGATCTCCTCGCCGGCGACCAGATCTCCGCGCTGGCCTTCCGCCTCGTCGCGATCGTCACCCTCGGCGCTGGCGCGGCCCAGGTCGGCCTCGCCACCGCCGGGAGCGCCCTCCTCCTGGTGGGGCTCTTCGCCGGGGTCCTGGCCGACCGGGTCCGTCGCCGCCCCCTCCTGATCGCCGACCTCGGGCGCGCGGCCGTCCTCGGTTCGATCCCCCTCGCCGCGCTTGGCCTGCTGACCATGCCCTACCTCTACGCGTCGCCTCCTGGCCGGCGCCCTCGGGGTTCGCTTCAACGCCGCCTACGGCGCCTACCTCCCCACCCTGGTGCCGCGCGCGGCGCTGGTCGAGGGCAACAGCAAGCTGACGATGACCCGATCGGTCGCGCAGATCGCCGGGCCGGGCCTCGCCGGGCGCCCCCCGTGCAGCTCCTCACCGCGCCGGTGGCGCTCCTCCTCGACGCCGCCTCCTACCCGGCTCGGACCCTCGTCTTCGGGCTGATCCGCGCCCCGGAACCCGCCCCACCATCCCCGCCGGCACGCCGCGGCCTCTGGCGCGACATCCGCGAGGGGCTGCGCCTGGTCGCTGCGCGGCCCCTCCTGCGCGCCAGCGCCGGCAGCGCCGCCACCTACAACTTCTTCAACAGCGCCCTGAACGCCCTCAGCCTCCTCTACCTGGTCCGCGCGCTCGCCTCGCCCCGCCGCCATCGGCCTGATCCTCGCCGCGACCGGCCCCGGCAGCCTCCTCGGCGCGCCCCTGGCCGTGCGCGTGGCCTGGCGCGTCGGCCTCGGCCCGGCGATGATCGGCGGCCTCGCTCCCGGCCGGCGGCGCCAAACTCCGGCCCCTCGCCGGCGGCCCCCGTCCTCGTCGTCCCGGCCCTTGTCGCCGCCGGGTTCCTCAACGGGTTCGGCCAGCCCCTCTACAACATCAACCAGGTCAGCCCGCGCCAGGCCGTCACCCCCGACGCCATGCAGGGGCGCGTCGGGGCCACCATGCAATTCCCCGCCGGCGCCGGCGCCCCGCTCGGCGCGGCTCCCCGGCGGCCCCTCGGCGCGGCCCGGCGTCCGTGCCGCGCTCGCCATAACCGCGTTCGGCACCCTCCTCGCCTGCCTCTGGCCCCTCGCCTCCCCATCCGCACCCTCCGCGAACCCCCGGCATGAGCGCCCCCCCGGCCTCCTGACCTCGGGGAGAGAAGACGGCGGGAACGGCTCTGTGGCCCACTCCCCCAAGGCGGCTAGCGGGACGACTCGACCTTCTCCCCCAGAATTGGGGGGCCGGGGCACTCCTTCCGCGCCTTCGCTCACCCTCGCCCTCCGCCCACCTTCCCTTCTCCCCCAAAGTTGGGGGGCCGGGGGGGCTGTCCCGCTTGCGTCTCGCCGCCCGATTCGCTATCCTAGCCCCATGAACGATCTCGCGCCTTGCGCGCCCGTCGCCGGCCCGGCCCATCATCACCCGCTCCACCCCCACGCTGGTGGAGGCCAGGCACGTCCGCGCGGGCTGACGATCGCGCCAGGACGATCCGGGATTCCCACCGCACACACGGCGCGGTGGGCTTTTTTATGCGCGACGAATCGGGGAGAGTGAGAACGTGACACGGTGAGCGAGCAGCAGCGCAGCTCCGGCACGGCCTGGGAATGGTCCCAGTCGCCATTCCGCAATCCGCAATCCGCAATCCGCAACCGACCGGGTGCGCGGGATGGCCGACGTCGGCCCGGCGGAACGGGCGTTCCGCGCGCGCCTCCTGGCCGACCTTGAGCGCCACTTCGCCGCGCACGGCTACCGCATGGTCGACACGCCGGTGGTCGAGGCGACCGAACTCTTCCTCCGCAAATCGGGCGAGGAGCGCGCGGCGCAGATGTACGCCTTCGAGTACCGCAACCGCCAGATCGCGCTGCGCCCCGAGTTCACCGCCTCGGTCGTCCGCGCCTACGTCGCCCAGTGGCAGGGCCTGCTGCTGCCGCTGCGCCTGGCCTACCACGGCCCGGTCTTCCGCTACGAGAAGCCCCAGGCCGGGCGCTCCCGCCAGTACACCGAGGCCGGCGTCGAACTGCTCGGCGCCGCTGGCCCCGCCGCCGACGCCGAGGTGATCCACCTCGCGCTCGCCGGATTGGGAAACCCTCGGGCTGCGCGACTGCGCGCCGCGCCTCGGGCATCTCGGCGTCGTCGGCTTCCTCGACTCGCTGCCGCTCGACGAGCGCGTGCGCGACTGGTTCCTCTGGAGCATGGAGCTGCGCGCGCGCGGCGACGCCGGCCTGCACCGTGGCCTCCGCGCCCTGCTGCCCCCCGACGACGCGGCCGAGATCGCCGGCACGCCGGTCGGCGCGGCGCGAACGTTGACCCCATCGCCGACGCCGGCGCTCGCCGTGCCGTCGCTCGACGACCTCGACCTCGCCGGGATGAGCGATTGGCGTGCGCGCGCGACGGTGACGAGCGTCTTGCGCGGCGTCGGCGTCGGCTCCGCGGCGGCAACCGCCCCCCGGAGGAGATCGTCGAGCGCCTGCTGCTGAAGCTGCGCCGCCCCCGCCTCCGGTTCGACTCGCGGCGGCGCTCGCCTTCCTGCGCCGGCTGGTCGCCCCTCCAGGGCGCGCCTGCGGCCGTCCTGCGCGATCTGCGCGCCCTGCTGGCCGATTACCGCCTCGACCAATCCCCCGTCGCCGAACTGGAGGAAGTCCTGGCCCTCCCGCGCTCTACGGCCACGACGAGCGGATCACCCTTGACCTCGGCCTCGGGCGCGGCCTGCACTACTACACCGGCATCCTCTTCGAGGTCTACGACGGGCGGGACGGCCTGCAGCCCTGCGGCGCGGGGCGCTACGACGACCTGGCCCAAGTCCTCGGCGCGCGCGGCTCCGTCCCCGCCTCCGGCTTCACCTACGGCGTCGAGCGCCTGGCCTGGCCGGCCCTCGCGCGCGGCGCCCCTGCCCCCGACCCCCCGCCGCCGACGTCCTCGTCTGCGGCGACCAGGGGCGACGATGGCCGACCTGATCCCGCTGGCCGAGGCGCTGCGCGGTGCCGGCTGGCGCGCTGGTTTCGACCTGCGCGGCGCGGCCTCGCCGCCAACCTCTCCCACGCCGACCGCACCCGCATCGCCCACGTCGCGATCCTCGGCGCGGCCGAGCGCGCCGCCGGCGTCGTCGCCTGGCGCACCTTCGCCACCCGCGCCGAGGAGCGCCTGCCCCTCACCGAACTGTTGAAGAGCGTGGAGCGTGAAGCGTAGAGCGAGGGATGAAGGATGGCTGAGCGTCGTGCCGAAGGGCAAACCGCTCCACGCTCCACGCTCCACGCTCCACGTTTGTTAGAAAGGCGGCGACGATGACCAACAGCAGCGATCCCCTCCGGCTGGCGATCCCAGCAAGGGCGAGTTCGAGGCCGACACCCGGCGCTCCTCGACAGCGCCGGCCTCCCGTGCGCCGCCCGAACCCCGGCAGTACACCGGGCGCGTCGGCAGCCCCGACACCGTCGTCCTCTTCCAGCGCACCGCCGACATCGTCGCCAAGGTCGCCGACGGCGGCGTGGACATCGGCATCACCGGCTCCGACCTCGTCGCCGAGTACTGTCAGGACGAGCCCGACGTCCTTCTCCTCCTGCCACGGCTCGGGTTCCGCGCCAGCCGCCTGGTCGTCGCCGTCCCCACCGCCTGGCTCGACGTGACCACGCTGGAGGACTTGGCCGACCTCGCGGTCGACTTCAAGCGCCGGGGCCGCGCGCTGCGCGTGGTGACCAAGTTCCCCAACCTCGTGCGCGATTTCTTCTACCGCCACGGCAACGTCACCTACTTCACCCTCGTCCAGGCCGAGGGCGCGCTGGAGGCCGCCCCCACGATGGGCTACGCCGACCTGATCGTCGACATCACCGAGACCGGCGTCACCCTGCGCGACAACCACCCTCAAGATCCTCGACGGCGGGACGGTCCTCGAGTCCCAGGCGTGCCTGATCGGCAACCGCACCCTCGCCGCCGGCGCCGCCAAGCGCCCCTGCGGCCGTGCTCGAACTCTGCGAGGCGCGGCTGCGCGCCCACGACTACCGGACGATCACCGCCAACGTCCGCGGCCCCTCCGAGGAGGCGGTGGCCCGGCACGTCATGGCCCAGGTCGAGACCGCCGGGATGCAGGGGCCGACCGTCTCGCGCGTCTTCTCCAAGCACCCCAATGGCGCCGCCGAGGGCTGGTACGCCGTCACGCTGGCGGTCGAGTCGCGCCTGCTGCTGCGCGCGATCGACCACCTGCGTCGCTCCGGCGCGTCGAGCATCACGGTCGTCCGCCCCGACTACGTCTCCGAGGCCCACTCGTCGGCCTACACGACGCTGCTGTCGGAGTTGGGGATCGCCCCCGCCCCCCACCCCCGCCCCCGCATTCGGGTCTATCCCCGACAGGACGAAGGGAGATGCCGCGCGACTCGCTCGCCGGCCGGCCGGCTGGGGCGAGAGTTTGATCGTGCGGAACCAGCCCACCCACCCTGATTGGTCGTAGGGGCGGGTTTCAAACCCGCCCGGCTGCCCTGCCTCCAACGTCCGGGGTATACCGACCGGGGAGGGGGAAGCCGCCCCTCCCGGCACGACGGTCTGCCCTGATCCTGCACAGCGAGGGGAGAAGCAAGCATGCGCGTCATCACCGACCTTGACGAGGCCCGGCGGACGATCCTGGCGCGCCGGCCGCCCGAGGAGGCGACCCTGCCGCCCCGGATGCGCGAGGGGGTCCGGCGCATCTTCGGCGCCGATCTGAGCGCGGCGGAGGTCGTGGGGCGCATCCTGGCCGATGTGCGGCGCGAGGGGGACGCGGCGCTCCTCCGCTACACCGAGGCGCTCGACGGCGCGCGCCTCGAAAATCTGCTCGTCACCGAGGACGAGATCGCGGCCGGGCTGGCGCGGACGGCCCCCGAGGTGGTCGCGGCGCTGCGGACCGCCGCCGCCGAGATCGAGGCGTTCCACCGGCGGCAACTGCGGCAGAGCTGGCTCGCCTTCGAGGCGCACGGCACGCTCGGCCAGGCGATCCGCCCCCTGGCGCGGGTCGGCCTCTACGCGCCGGGCGGCAGCGCCGTCTACCCCTCGTCCCTGCTGATGAGCGCGATCCTCGCGCGCGTCGCGGGGTCGAGGAGATCATCGTCGCCACGCCGCCGGGGCGCGACGGCGCGTCCCCCCGCGATCCTGGCCGCCGCGCACGTCGCCGGCGTCCACACCATCGTCAAGGCCGGCGGCGCGCAGGCGATCGGCGCGCTCGCCTACGGCACCGCCAGCGTGCCGCGCGTCGACAAGATCCTCGGGCCGGGCAACATCTTCGTCACCCTGGCGAAGGAGCGCGTCTTCGGCCTGGTCGACATCGACGCCCTCCAGGGGCCGACCGAGACCCTCCTCGTCGCCGACGACGCGGCCAACCCCGGCCTCGCCGCCGCCGACCTCCTGGCGCAGGCCGAGCACGACCCGATGGCCTCCGCGATCCTCCTGACCCCCTCCGCCGCCCTCGCCGCGCGTGCGCCGCGCCATCGAGGAGCAATTGCCCGCCCTCTCCCGCCGCGACGTGATCGCCGCCTCGCTGGCCGCGAACGGCGGCATCGTCGTCGTGCCGGACCTCGCGACCGCGATCGAGCCTGGCGAACGCCTACGCCCCTGAGCACCTCTGCCTGCTGGTGCGCGACCCGCTGGCCCTGGTCGGCCTGGTCCGCAACGCCGGAGGCATCTTCCTCGGCGAGGCCAGCGCCGAGGTCATGGGCGACTACGTCGCCGGCCCCAGCCACATCATGCCGACTGCCGGCACCGCGCGCTTCTCCCCCCTCAACGTCGAGGAGTTCGTCAAAGTCATCAGCCTGATCGGCCTCAACGACCGGGGGCTGCGCCCTCGGCCCCGCCGCCGTCGCCCTGGCCGAGTGCGAGGGCTTCACCGCCCACGCCGCCGCCGTCCGCCGCCGCCTGGCGCAGAGTTGAGGGCGAGACGATGGGACCACAAAGGCACAAAGACCACAAAGGACACAAAGGACGAATCGAAGGTTGAGGGTTCAAGAACAAGAGATCGCGCTCTTCTCTGTGTCCTCTGTGGTCTTTGTGCCTTTGTGGTTGATCCATTCCCGCACCGCTGCCGCGCAAGGTAGAACGCCTCCGGCGGCGTCACCGTCGCCATGAAGCCGACATAACGGCCCAGGAACGCGCTGTCCGTCAGCGTGCGCCCGAGATAAGCGCCCCAGGCCCTGCGCGTCAACGCCGCCGGCGGTCGGTCGCAGGTGAAGTCGTAGAGCGGCCGCACCAGGGCGTCTCGCCCCGCCCAATACGCGGCGAGCGCGTCGTGCCACCTCGCCTCGCCCCGCAGGGCGCGGTCGAGGGCCGCCGCCAGGGCCTCCCCCGAGCGCAGCGCGTCGGCGATCCCGCGCCCGGTGATCGGGTCGCGGTGGTAGCCCGCGTCGCCGGCGAGCGCCCAGCCGGGGCCGAACGGCACGCGGAAGAAGTTGGTCAGGTCGCCCGCGCCGCGCGCCGGGCCGAGCCGCTCCGCCCCCGCCAGCCGCCCCGCCAGCCCCGCCTTGCGCGCGATCGCCGCGTCGATCGCCCGCTCGTGGTCGCGCCGGACCCGCGCGAACTCCGCCTGCGGGAAGGAGACCGCCAGCGTCCAGACCCCGCCATCGCCGGGGAAGAGATAGCAGAAGCTTCCCTCGGCGTCGCGGAACGCCTCCAGCGTCGGCTCGCCGATCGGCGCCACGCCGCGGTAGTAGCGGTAGTAGGTCGCGAGGAGCGGCGGCACGACATCGTACTCCGCCGCATTCACCAGCCGCGCCACCGTCGAGTGCCGCCCGTCCGCCCCGACCACCACGCGCGCCCGCTCCTCGACCCGCCCGCCCGCGCCGCGCCGGCCCCCGCGCACCCCCACCACCGCCCCGCCATCCCGCAGCAGCCCCTCGACGACGAACCCCTCGCGCACCTCGACCGTCGGCTGTCGCCGCGCCCGTCGCACCAGGATGTCATCCAGCACCGTGCGCCGGATGCTCATCAGCGGCGGATAGCCGTCCCGCGTCGGGATCGCCGCCTCGTTCGTCCGGTCGCCGAACGCCAGCCGCATCCGCCCGATCGCCGGCGCCCCGACCTCCCGCACCTCCCCCAGCACCCCCAGCCGGTCGAACGCCCCCAGCGCGTCCGACCAGAGCAGGTGCGTCGACAGGGTGTCGCTCGGGAAGCGCGCGGCGTCCAGCAGCAGCACCCGCCAGCCCCGCGCCGCCAGCCCCAGCGCCGTCGCGCCCCCGCCCATCCGCGCCCCCACGACGATCGCGTCGAAGCGGCCCGCCCTCTCTTTCATCTACTCCCCGTCTCACCCTTGGCGGCTCCCCTACGCAAAGTATAGCCGCCGGGAGGCGCCCCCCGGCCCCCCCATCCCGGGGGGAGAGGACCGGTGTGGTTTGCGTGTCCGTTGGTGGCGCGGGCGGTCCAGGGAAGTTACCAGATCCATTGGTCGTCGAGGTACGCCACCCGGTCAATCCTCGGCTTCTCCCCCCAGTATTGGGGGGCCGGGGGGCGCCCCTCCCGCCCTTCCCCCCGGTTCAGCGGCCGGGGGGGCCGTCCCCCGCGGCGGGCGCGTCCTGGGGCGCGTGGTAAAATAGCCCATCGCGCCTGCGCCGGCTGGCGTGGGGAACTGATGCCGATAACGTGCGGGGAGGCTGGCAGGGGCGCGATGCAGGGGGAGATCGAGACGCGGCGGCTGATCCGCGACGCGGTGGCGCGGCTGGCGCCCTACACACCGATGCCGCCGATCGAGCGCCTGGCCGAGGGGGTCGGCCTGCCGGTCGAGCGCATCATCAAGCTGGACCAGAACGAGAACCCCTACGGCTGCTCGCTCCGCGTGCAGGAGGCGCTCGCCGCCCACGACCGCTTCCACCTCTACCCCGACCCCGAGGGTCGGGCGGTGCGCCGGCGGCTGGCCGCCTACACCGAGATGCCCGCCGAGCGCATCCTCCTCGGGTCCGGCGCCGACGAGCTGATCGACCTGCTCTACCTGCTGACGATCGACCCCGGCGACGAGGTGATCGTCGCCCCGCCGACCTTCGGCGTCTACAAGGCCCGCGCCGAACTCTTCGGCGCGACCGTCGTCGAGGCGCCGCGCCGCCCCGACTTCGGACTCGACCTGGAGGCCATCGGGCGCGCGGTGACGCCGCGCACCAAGTTGATCACCCTGGTGTCGCCGAACAACCCGACCGGCAACGTCGCCTCCACCGAGCAATTGGTCCGCCTGCTGCGCCTCGGACCGCTGATCGTCCTCGACGAAGCCTACGTCGAGTTCGCCCAGCGCTCGGCCCTGCCGCTGGCGCGCGAGTTCGACAACCTGGTCGTCCTGCGCACCTTCAGCAAGTGGGCCGGGCTCGCCGGGCTGCGGATCGGCTACGGCGTCTTCCCCCTCGACCTGATGCCCTACCTCTGGAAGATCAAGCCCCCCTTCAACGTCAACGCCGCGGCGCTGGCCGCGGTCGAGGCCACCTTCGACGACCTCGCCTACGTCCGCTCGACGGTCGTGCGCCTGAAGGTGGAGCGCGGGCGCCTCTTCCGCCAGTTGCGCAAGCTCAACCTGCTCCAGCCCCTCCCGTCGCAGGGCAACTTCCTGCTCTGCCGCGTCCTGCGCGGCGACGCCCGCACCGTCCGCGCGCGCCTGGCCGACCTCGGCATCATGGTCCGTGGCTACGACGACCCGGCGCTGGAGGGCTACCTGCGGATCACCGTCGGCCGCCCCGAGGACACCGACCTGCTGGTGAAGGCCCTCATCGCCATCGCCGAACACCTGTAATCGGCCTCGTACCCAACTCCGTACTCGGCCTCGTGCTCGGTAAGGAGAGTCCAGTGTGGGACGCCGTCATCGCCCGCGCGCCGCTGGCCCTCGGCGCGCTCACCGTCCTGCTGTTCTGCTCCGGCCTGCTGCTCGGCCTCGTGGCGCGGCGGCGCGAGCGGCGCGGCGGCCTGCTGCTGATCGCCGGCCTCGGCTGCTCGTTCCTGACCGCCTTCGCCTGGATCCTCGCGCTCGCCCGGCTCGGGTAGAGCGGTTCGCGCAAAGGGTGTGCCGAGCATGCGTAGGGGCGTTCGGTTGAACGCCCCAGCCTGGCCCCGGCGCCCGCTCAACCATCGTGCGAACCGCCGCAACCCCGCGCGCCGCCCCTGTCCTCCGGCGGCGGACCTAGTCGCCCACCGCATCGAGCGCGAGCACGGCCACCGGCTCCGGCGGCGCCGGTGCCCCGTGCAACTCCCGGTAATGCCCCCGGTTCCGGAAGAAGGTCCTCGGCATCGCCAGCACCTGGCGCGGGTTCTCGCCGTGCGAGCAGAGCGCGATGGCGGCCGCGCCCATCATCCCCGCGAAGATCGTGGTCGGTATGGCGGCGACCACGGCGACGGTCAGCGCACACTCCTGCATGGAACGTCTCTCCCCCCCTCCTGGTCTGTCGCGGCGCGAACGGCACATCCGGGATCACTCCCGGTGGCTGGCGGCCGTGCGCGCCCCCGAACGCTGGCGGCATATCGGGTTGTCGCGTCCTCTGGGGCGTAGTGTAGCCAAGCTGCGGCCTGCTGTCTAGAGGTTTGGGGAGAAATCCCCAGCGCTTTGGGGGGAAAGTCCTCGGACCGGCGGCGCGCGAGCGGCGCGCGAGATAATCGTGTCGTGATCGGTTCTTGACCCGCACGGGCACCCGTCGGAAGGGGGGATTGGCGGAGGCACTCGTCGGGGCGGGTTTCACACCCGCCCCAGGTCCCGCTCTCCCCCGTCTCGGCAGGCGGAGCCAGGCGGGTCGCAACCCCGCCCCCTGTCGCGATGCTGCCATGGTCGGCGACGATACGGCAACCGCGCGCCGCACGGTCGGCGATGCCCCTTCAATCGCCCTGCGCGATCAGGCTGACGCCGGTCATCGCCGCGGCGCATCCGGCGGCAGGCCGAGGATCTGGAGCAGCGTCGGCGCGACATCCGCCAGGCGCCCGCCCCGGCGCAGCGTCGCCGACCGCAGCGGATCGCCCGCCGGCGCGGCCAACCAGACCGGCACCGGGTTGGTCGTGTGCGCCGTGTGCGGCCTCCGGTCGCCTCGTCGATCATCTGGTCGGCGTTGCCGTGGTCGGCGGTGATCAGCGCCACCCCGCCCGCCCGCAGCGTCGCCTCGACCACCCGCCCGGCGGCGGCATCGGCCACCTCGCAGGCCGCGATCGCCGCCTGCAACACGCCCGTATGCCCCACCATGTCCGGGTTGGCGAAGTTGACGACGACGAAGTCGAAGCCCCCGACGCGATCGCCCCCACCGCCGCCTCCGCCACCGCCGCCGCGCTCATCTCCGGCTGCAGGTCGTAGGTCGCCACCTTCGGCGAGGGGAGCAGCGCCCGCTCCTCCCCCGCGAACGGCTCCTCGCGCCCCCGTTGAAGAAGAAGGTCACATGGGCGTACTTCTCGGTCTCGGCCGTGTGGAACTGCCGCAGCCCGTGCGCCGCCACCACCGCCGCGATCGGCTCCCGCACGTCCTGCGGCGGGAAGGCCACCCGCACCGGCAGCCCCCCTCGTACTCCACCATCGTGACGTAGAGGAGGTCCTGCGCGACGCGCCGGCGCGCGAAGCCGTCGAACTCTCGGTCGACGATCGCGTGCGTCAGTTCGCGGGCCCGGTCGTTGCGGAAGTTGGTGAAGATGACCGCGTCGCCGTCGCCGATCGTCGCCGTCGGCGCCCCATTGGCGTCGGTGATCACCGTCGGGACGACGAACTCGTCGGTCACCCCCGCGGCGTAGGACGCCTCGATCGCCGCGCTGGCGGTCGCCGCCGTCTGCCCCTCGCCCTCGACGATCGCCGCGTAGGCCCTGGCGACCCGGTCCCAGCGCCGGTCGCGATCCATCGCGTAGTAGCGCCCGCTCACCGTCGCGATCCGCCCCGTCCCCAGGACCGTCAGGTACTGCTCCAGGTCGTGCAGGAAGCCCCGCGCGCTGTGCGGATCGGTGTCGCGCCCGTCGGTGAAGGGGTGGATGAAGACGCGCTCCAGCCCGCGGTCGCGCGCCAGCTTCAGGACCGCCCGCAGGTGGGCGTCGGAGGCGTGGACGCCGCCGTTGCCGAGCAGCCCGAGCAGGTGCAGCGCCGTGCCGCGCCCCTTCGCCCCTCGACCGCCGCCACCAGCGCCTCGTTCGCGAAGAACGAGCCGTCCTCGATCGCCGCGTCGAGCCGCGTGATCCACTGGTTGACGACGTAACCCGCCCCCAGGTTGAGGTGCCCGACCTCCGAGTTGCCCATCTGGCCCGCCGGCAGCCCCACGTCGCGCCCCGACGCGCTCAGCTCGGTGTAGGGGAACTCCCGCGTCCAGCGGTCCACGTTCGGCGTCTCCGCCAGCCGCACCGCGTTGCCGGGGTATTCCTTATAGACCCCGACCCCGTCCATGACGATCAGGACCACCGGGCGATACCCCTCGCGGTCGCCTGCCATCCTCCCCCCACCCCCCGCTCCCCGTCGGCCCCGACCCGGCCGCCCCAGCCGTCGGCGGCAGTATAGCACCGCGCCTGCGGGCCGTGGGCCGTGGGCCGTGGGCCGCGAGGCCGTCGTGTCAGGCAACGGGTAATGCCGTATTGCATGGGCGCAGAACGGCCGGCTCACCGGCAGCCCGCGGATCTCGAGCGCGCCGCGCGTCCGCCAGGACTCCGGAAAGGCGCCCTCCGCGCGGCAGGGCGCCCCCGAAGCAGGCCGCCCGCCGGCGGCCGCGGGGCGGGCGCGTGGCCCGAGCCCCGGACCGCCGGCGGGCGGGTCGGCTGGGAGGAGTGGGAGGCGCCGGCGCACGGCGCCGTCCCTCCGTCGTACCGCGTCAGGCCACGCGGCGGCGCAGGGCGAGCGCCAGGCCCGCCAGCGCCAGGAGCGCCGCGCCGCCGATCAGGCTCGCCGCCAACGGGCCGGACTGCCCGCCGGCCCCGGTGTTGGGCAGACCCGGCATTGCGGTGGTCGTGGTGGTCCTGGCCGTCGTCGTGGTGGACGGCGCGGTCGTGCGCATCGTGGTCGTGGTCGTGGTCGTGATCCTGGCCGTCGTCGTGGTCGTCGTCGCGCTCGTGGTGGTCGTGGTCGTCGGCGCCTGGGCCGCGACGATGCGGACGGTCGCCGTCAGCACCAGGCCGTTCGGCCCGCTGAGCCGGTAGGTGTAGGCGCCGGTCGCCGTATTGTCGGTGAAGCGGATGGCGAGGATGTCCACGCCGTCCTCATCCGCCTGGAAGCTCGCCTGCGGCGGGGCCGCCGTCTGCCCGTTCGGGGCGACGATGGCGCGGGTGTAGGTCGCGCTGGGGGTCAGGCCGGCCGCGGTGAAGGCGACATAAAAGCCCTGCCGCGCCTCGCCGGGGAGGGCCGAGACCATCGCGGCCGGCGCGCCGCCGGCGGTGATCTGGAAGGTGGTGCTCGCGACCGTCTCCCCGCCCGTCGTCAGGAGGAAACGCGCGCCGTCCCCGCCGGCAGGTTGTTGAACCGCAGGCTCTGGCCCAGGTTGCCGTTCTCGTTCGACCGCACCGTGCCGTCGTTGAACGGGATGACGTCGCCGTCCGCGTCGACGACCCGCAACTGGTAGGTGGTGTTGGCCGCGAAGCCGACGCCGGCCAGGCCGAACCAGAAGCCATTCGGCCCCGCCGACGGGGTGATGCCGAGCTGGGGCGCCTGCGCCGGATTGGCGCGAAGGCGGCGATCGCCGCGGGATCGAGCTTCGGCGTGTTGCTGCCGCCCTTGTCCGGCGCGGCGGCCGCGCCGGTCGCCGCCGGCAGCGCCAGCAGGCCGAGGAGCAGCAGCAGGCCGAGCAGCCCGGACAGGCCGCGGTGTCTCGCTCTCGAGATCGTCACGGTATCCCCTCCCAATAAACACTCTCTACACACCGGGCGCGCCGCGAGGCCGCCGTCGGCCAGCGTGCGGGAATCGTCCGAACGCCGCCCCTGCCACGGGCGGCACGACACCTCCACCAGCGTTCGCCGGGCAGCGGCGCCCGGCACGGATGATGCCATCGCGCGACGTGTCTCAATACTGCGGGTGCACATCCGAAGAGCCTGGAACCTTGCGTACCTTATCAGCCGTCCGGACAGTTGTCAAGAGATTGGCGGCGCGAATTATGCAACGCGTCGCCGTGGCCCCCGGCGACCCGACGAGCGCGCGGCCGGCACGCCGGTCGTGGCGCCGGGGCCGGCCACATCGCGCGCGGCTGCGCGGGTGTAATCCGCGCGACCCGGTCGCGCGGGCGCGGTTGGAAGGAGGGGGCTGGAGAAGGGAGAGGCACGCTTCAGGCCAGGGCCGCCTGCTGGTCGGCCTACAGGCAACGGTAGTAGAGGAGGAGAGTGGGCGATGCGACGACTCATGGTAGCCCTGAGCCTGGCGACCTTGGCGCTGCTGAGCCTCGCGCCGCTGGCCGGCGCGACCGGCGAGCGGGCGGCACGTTGATCGATAGCTCCGGGAACCGGGTCGGGGTGGTCGAACTGGAGCAGACGGCGAGCGGCGTGCGCGTCACCGTGCAGGTCGCGGGGATTCCCGCCGGAACCCACGGCATCCACTTCCATGCGGTCGGCAAGTGCGATACCCCCGACTTCATGTCGGCCGGCGGTCACTTCAACCCGACCAGCAAGAAGCACGGGCTCGACAGCCCCGACGGGCCGCACGCGGGCGATCTGCCCAATCTCTCCGTCAACGTCTACACGGCGACGACGGATCGCATTTCGCTCACGCCCGGCCCGGCGACCCTCTTCGACGCCGACGGCACGGCGCTGGTCATCCACGCCAACCCGGACGACCAGGTGACCGACCCGGCCGGCAACAGCGGCGGCCGCATCGCCTGCGCGGTCATCACCCAGCAGGCGCCGAGCCTGCCGAACACCGGCGCGGGCGGCGGCGCGCCGTCGCCCTGGGCGCCGGCCGCGCTCCTCGGCCTGGCAACGCTGGCCCTCACCGTGGGCGCCGGCCTGGCCGCGACGGCGCGGCGCGCCCCACCCTCGACGCATGGCGGGAACGCAGGGCGGCGCGGAGACAGGCTCCGCGCCGCCGCTTGCATCGCGTGAATGCCTTGCCCTATGCGTTGCCCATTCCGGCCGCGATGACCGAGAGGACGACGGCGACGCAGGCCAGGCCCAGGCTCAGCCCCAGCACGATCAGTCCCGCGATCGCCCATTTCCGCTGCGTCGCCTTGAAGTGTTCCACGCTCTCCCAGCGCTTGTTCTTCCAGGCGATTTCGTTCCCCTTGATCAGCAAGTAGATGCTTGCAATCGGCGAGAAGAAGAGGCCGATGATGATCCAGAGGATGCCGGCGTTGTTGCCGATCGCCCAGATCCAGTTCAGTAGCAAGCCTCCCCAATTCAAGCCCTGCACGTCCGGCGGGACCAGCGTCTGCTCCCCCTGCCCCGAGGTGTTTCCCGCGTAGCCCTGCGCGCCGTAACTCTGTGCGTCGTACACCGCCCCGCTCCTTTCCCCCCGCGCGACCCCACTGCTCGCGCACTCACCCATCCGCTACCGCCCGTTGCGGCAGGGACCATTGGCCGGATGTCAAGAGAACGCCCTGGCCGATCCAACCTACCATACGTTCGCGCCGCGGGAAATATCACGCCGGCGTCCGGGGCTCGCCCGGCGCGCGTGGCCACCCGCATCGCGGGATGCTGCCCCCGCCCCACGGGGCGGCTCGCGGCTGAAGGCTGTTTCGCTGGTCGCGCACAACAGTATGGGTGGTTACGGGTGAGGGGTTACGGGTGGGCGTTCGGATCGTCGGTCGGGAAGCCCTCGGCCGCGGCGGCGATCAGCAAGTTCCGGTCGGCGCTGACGAACGTCGGCGTCAGGCCGAGCGTCTGCACGCTGTCGAGCGCGCAGGCCAACTGGATCGCGTCGAGCGTGCGGAGCGGGTGACGCGCGGCAACGTCGCCCGCCCGGCGCAAAACGTCCCTCTCCAACCGCACGGTTAGGTACTCACGCTCGGTGTGGAGCAGGAAATTGTTCCGCAGCAGGTCGAATGCCGCGGCCGTGAGCGACCCTTCGCGCCGGCGGCGGGCGAACGCCGACACCAGTTCGACGGCGGCTATCTCCGAGATCACGACAATGTTGCCATGAACCGGGAGCGCCCAACCGCGCACCCAGGCGGAGCCGATTTCGGTGATGTACCGTTTGACGAGCGCACTGCTGTCAGCGAAGAAGACGCTCAACGCGGCCCGCGGTCTTCATCAATCAGCTCGGAAATAGGTTGCGGGCTCGCGAACAGCCGTCCCAACTCTTCCTCTTCCTCCGGAGACAGCGGCACGGCATCCGGCGGCGCGAATGGTCCCTCGGCCAGCTTGCCGGCGGCACGCAGCTTCTCGCGCGCCGCCTCGCGCGTCAGGGGGACCGCCGCGGGCTCGGGGCCAGTCGAGGGCCGAACCTCGGACCCCGGCAGCGGCCTGATCACCACCTCGACCGGCCCGGTGGGCGTCCCGGCGGGCAGCTCGAGCGTGAGCCGGCGGTCCTCATCCACCGTCGCCACCAGCGTAATCGCGTCCATCACCCGGCCCTCCCCCTGTGCCGTCGCCCGGCGCGACCTCGGCGCCGCGGCCATCCGCCGTAGCCATCCATTGTAGCATCTGTAGCATCAGCCGCCGCGCCCCCGGCCCTTGCGCCGCAGCCGCGCGATCCGGTGCAGCAGCGCCGCCCACCCCGCCGTCACCCCCCGCAGTTCGAGGAGCGCCAGCGCGGCCGCGGCGGTGAGCGGTCGGACATCGCCGACCGCGTGCCCGGCTGGTTCATCGCCGGGCGCCGCCCGGCCGCCCCCTGGGCGACCCACGGGCGCGAAGGGCCGCCACCAGCGCGCCAAGCGCGGCGCGAACGCCCCAGCCCCTACGCAGCCCTCCGAAGGCGGCCGCTCTTCAGTGGTCCGGGTCGGCCGACGTGAGCGGCTGGACGTCCCGCCCACCGGCGAGCGTTTCCCGGGAGGTTCGGGCGCGCGGCGCGGCAGCCGCCCTTCGAGCCGGGCGATTTCACCCGCCTTTACGGCCGGCGCCCGGCAGCGATCAATCGCTCACACTCCGCGACGCGGCTGGTTGGAGCGCGACCGCCCCACAACGGTGCTTCTCCGTGGCGCGGTCCGTCGGTTGCTCCACTCAACCGGCGGCGAGCAGCGGCTGCGCCTCGTCGGCGAACCGCAGTTGCGGGGTCAGCCCCAGCACCTCGCCCAGCTTCTCCAGCGTCTTCAGGGTGAGGTTGGCCTGGCCGCTCTCCAAGCGCCAGATCTGCGTCTGGCTGGTGCCCAGCCGCGCCGCCAGCTCCTCCTGCGTCAGCCCCAACGCCCGGCGCCGCTCGACCACGGCGCGCGCCACGACGAGCGCCAGCGGCGGGTGCTCGTAGGCCGCCCGGGTCTCCGGATCGGCGAGCAGGCGGGCCTTGACTTCCTGGTGATTCATCGCTGTCCTTGCTCCTGCTCCCTTTGTTCCTGCCACGCTACGTCGCCCGGCTGGACCGATACACCGCCCGGCCGCTCAGCGCCCCGGCCGGGCGGCGTACTCGCGCAGCCGCGCCTGCGCCAGTTCCAAATCCCGGCGCGGTGTGGCGCGGGCCTTCTTGATGAACCCGTGCAGCAGCACGAAGGTGCGCCCGGTGGCGGCGAAGTAGGCGATGCGGTGCTGCTTGTCGCCGCTTTTCCAGCGCAGTTCGTAGAGCTTGTCCCCGAGCGGCTTGACCAAGGGGGGCCGGGCCTCGGCCCCGAGCAGGGCAAGCTGCTCGATATGGCGCAGGGCGCTGGCCCGCTCGCGCGGTGGCAAGCCCTCAATCCACTCCAGCACCGGCACGTTCCCACTCGCGGTCTCGTAATACTCAACGGCCCACGCCGACACTCCACGTTGCTCCTAGCTTGCCACACGCGCCGTCCAACCGCGGAAGGGCTCGAACGTGCGCTCTACACCGGGCACGGTGTAGAGCGATCGTACACCGCCTGCGGTGTGACGACAAGGGCGCTGACGGTTGGAGCCAGGGTCTATTCAAGGTCAGGCGTGGTGCTGCAAGGGACGCGCGGTCGCGATGGTTCTCGGGTTGTGTGGCGGCCAGATGTGCCCGGCCGGGGCGGTGTTGGTGGCCGCGCGGCACGATCCGCACGGCCGAACACGATGTGGTCGCTGACCTTGAATAGACCCTGCGGTTGGAGCAGGGCGTATTCAACGCGAGGCGCGGCCCTTGCGCCGCAGCCGCGCCAGCCGGTGCAGCAGCTCCGCCCGCCCCGCCGCCACCCCCCGCAGTTCGAGGAGCGCCAGCGCCGCCGCGGTCGTCGCGGCCGCCGCGGCGTAGTCGCGCGCGACGTGTTCCTGGTACTTCGCCAGCTCCTCCCAGGGCCACGGCTCGGGCGCCTTGCGCCGTGCCTCAGCCTGCATCAGCAGCCGCCAGTGCGCCGCCGCCTCGTCCCAGCGGCCGTCCCGCTTCAAGGCGCGGGCCAGCGCCGCGCGCGCCGCCCGCCGCAGCGCCGGCGGCAGCGCCGGGTCGGCCAGCGCCGCCCCGTACGCCGCGATGCTCTCGTCCGCCCGCCCGAGCGCGCCGTGCAGCGTCGCAAGCCCGTAGCAATCGGCGCCGGGCAGCGGCCCCTCGCCCCCGGCCACCCCGCCCGCCGCCGGCCCCGCCAGGTGGCCCAGGTGGGCCAGCAGCGCCAGCAGGCTGACGATGTCCGCCTCGTTGTGCGCCAGGACCGGCAGCAGCGGCTCGTGGTCGCCGTCGCGCAGGAACCGGAAGTAGAGCGCGGGGATCAGGAAACTCGGCACGTCGGTCGCGCGCCGCACTCCCAGGACCGCCCCCTCCAGGCTGCCGAGGCTGCAACTGGCGAGGCGGTGCCGCCAGACCCGGCGGGCCGGGTGGAGCAGGTCGAGGTGCGGCCAGCCCCGACCGTCCCGCCCGCCCCCCGGCGGCGCCTGCCGCGCCAGCGTGTAGCGCGTCGCCAGCAGCGGCCAGTCGAAGCTCTTGCCGTTGAAGGTCACCAGCGCGCCGAAGTCCGTCAGCCGCGCCGCCAGCGCGTGGAGCAGCGCCCGCTCCTCGCGCAACTCGCGCAGGAAGTACTGCCGCACCACGAACGACCAGTCGTCGCCGCGCGGCCCCGCCTCCCGCGCGAAGAATCCCAGCCCGACCAGGAAGACGTAGGTGCCGGTGCCGCCCGCCAGCCCGGTCGTCTCGGTGTCGAGCAGCACCAGCCGCTCGTGCGGCAGCGCCGCCAGCCGCGGGTCGCCTGCGAGCTGGGCCAGGAAGGACGGCGGGACCTCGCGCGCCGCGCCGAGCGGGCGCGGCCCGTGGCGGTGGTCGAGCCCGTAGCGCCGCTCGATCGCGTAGCAGGGGCCGAACGGCGTCTCCTCCTCGCCCCCCCCCGCGGCGGCGAAGACCGGCCGCGGTGGGCGCGGCGCCGGCCCCCCCGCGGTCGCCGCCCGGCCCCCCTGCAACGCCGCCAGGCGCTCGCGCAGCGTCAGCGCCGTCGCCCGCTCCCGCGCCCCGTCCCGCGCCTCCGCCGGCGCCGCGCCATCGGCCACCGCTCGCCCCCCCGCCCCGGCCCCTCGCCGCCCTCAGCCCCGCCGCGCCCGTGTACGAACAGTTGTACGGCCCCGCCCGCGCGAAGTCAAGGCATCGCCCGTCGGTCTTGCGCTGGCGCCACGAAGCCCGGCCAAACCGAGCCGGGGCGCGGGCAAGGCACAGGCCATTCGGAAGGCGCCGACCTACTGCTGGCTCCAGCCCGCGACGGCGGGTTTATACCCTTCAGGGTGCTTTGCGGCCGCAGGCCCGTGAGACGCCGACTTTAGTCGGCGGCCCCCCCGGCGGCCCCCCCGGCGGCCCCCCCGGCGGCCCCCCGGCGGCCCCCCCCCCCCCCCCCTTCCCCCCCGCCCTCCATTTATCGTCGCGTTGCCGTGGTATACTAGAGGCGAACAACCCGCAGCGGCCGCCGGGAGAGGGCGCCTGCCGACAGCAACGGAGCGATCGGGGGAGCCGGGGCGCTGGCGCCACCGGCCCGGCGCGTGTGAAGAAAACCGGCACGACGGTGTGCCGGGTGGCCCGGCGCCAGCGCGCGGGGCGGACGGGGGGAGTGACGATGCTCGTCGGGGTGCCAGCGGAGACCAAGGACCAGGAGAACCGCGTCGCGCTGACGCCGGGCGGCGTCGCCGAACTGACCCACCACGGCCACCCGGTCCTGGTGGAGCGCGGCGCCGGCGCCGGCAGCGGCTTCGGCGACGACGAGTACGCCGCCGCCGGCGCGGAGTTGGTCGACGCGCACGAGGAGGTCTTCGCGCGCGCCGCGCTGATCCTCAAGGTCAAGGAGCCGACCCCACCCGAGCACGGCCTGCTGCGCCGGGGCCAACTCCTCTTCACCTACCTCCACCTGGCCGCCGATGAGGCCCTCACCCGCGCGCTGCTCGACGGGGGCGTCACCGCGATCGCCTACGAGACCGTCCAGGTCGGCCACACCCTGCCCCTGTTGACCCCGATGAGCGAGGTCGCCGGGCGGATGGCGGTGCAGGTCGGCGCGCACTACCTCGAGCGGACCCACGGCGGGCGCGGCCAGCTCCTCGGCGGCGTGCCGGGGGTCCGCCCGAGCAACGTCGTCATCGTCGGCGGCGGGGTCGTCGGCACCAACGCCGCGCAGATGGCCCTCGGCGCCGGGGCGCAGGTGACGATCCTGGAGAAGAGCGCCGACCGGATGCGCTACCTCGGCGAGATGCTGCACGGCAACCTCGTCACCGTCATGTCGAACCGCCAGAACGTCGCCGAGGCGGTCGCCCGCGCCGACCTGCTGATCGGCGCGGTCCTGATCCCCGGCGCCCGCGCCCCGAAGCTGGTCAGCGAGGGGATGATCCGCGCGATGCGCCCCGGGGCCGTCGTCGTCGACGTGGCGATCGACCAGGGCGGCTGCATCGAGACCGCGCGCCCGACCGCCCACAGCGCCCCGACCTACGACGTCGCGGGCGTAATCCACTACTGCGTGACCAACATGCCGGGCGCCGTGCCGCGCACCAGCACCCATGCGCTCTCCAACGTCACCACCCCCTACGCGCTCGCGCTGGCCGATGAGGGGTTCGCCGGGGCGGTGCGCCGCGACCCGGCGCTGGCGAAGGGGGTCAACGTCCACGCCGGCCGGATCACCTACGCCGCGGTCGCCGAGGCGTTCGGGCTGCCGCACACGCCGCTGGAGGAATTGCTGTACCAGGCCGCCGCCTGACGGCGGCCCGCCCGCGCGACCGGGGGGTATCGCGCGGACGTTCGGAGGATATGGGGCGAACGGGCCGGGAGCGGGCCGGCGGAAGGGGGGCGGCGGGGCGCGCGGCGGGTCGGAGGCAGCCGGGAGCGGGCGCGAGCCCCCCCGACCGCCCCGCCGCCCCGCCGGCCGATCCGCCCCGCCGCCGGGGTCCGGGCCGGCGCAACTGAGGTGGGGGCTGATGAGCACATCCGACGGGCGGATCATCGGGCAGGTCGAGGCGTTCCTGCGGGCGTTGCAGGTCGACAAGGGCTTCTCGCAGAACACGATCTCGGCCTACCGCAACGACCTCGGCCAGTTCGCCGCGCAACTGCAGCGCGAGCAGGGTGTCACCGACTGGGTCGCCGTGCGGCAGGACCACCTGGTCACCTACCTGCTCCACCTCCGGGAGCGCCAGTACGCCAGCTCCACCGTCGCGCGCAAGACCGCCGCGATGAAATCCTTCTTCCACCACCTCGTCGAGTCCGGGCAGCTCCCCGCCGACCCCTCGGCCCTCCTCAGCTCGCCGAAGGTCGACAAGTACGTCCCGCGCGCGATCGCCCCGGACGAGGTGGAGCGCCTGCTGGCCCAGCCGGCGCGCGCCAACGGCCCCGAGGGGCTGCGCGACCGGGCGATGCTGGAGACCCTCTACTCGACCGGCGTGCGGGTCAGCGAACTGGTCGCGCTTGACCTGGAGTGCGTCGAGCTGGACGACGCGCAGGTGCGCTGCGTCGGCAAGGCCGGGCGCGAGCGCCTGATCCCGCTCAAAGGGACCGCCGTCCTCGCCCTCAAGGACTACCTCGGGCGCGGGCGCGTGCGGATCGCCGGGGGGGGCGGCGACCCCGCCCTCTTCCTCAACCACCGCGGCCAGCGCCTGACCCGCCAGGGCTTCTGGCTGATCCTCAAGCGCTACGCCCGCGAGGCCGGCATCGACGACATCACCCCGCACACGCTGCGCCACTCCTTCGCCGCCCACGAGCTGCACAAGGGCGCCGAACTGCGCTCGGTGCAGCAACTGCTCGGCCACGTCAGCATCTCCACCACCCAGGTCTACCAGCAGCTCGCCGACCACCGCGCCCCCGTCGCCCTCCTCGACAGCGACCCGGAGGCGTGAGCGGGCCGCCCCCGGGGCCGGGCGGCGAAACCCCCGCCCGGCCCCCGGCGTCATACATGTACGGACGGCGGACGATCGTCCCGGCGTGTCCGCCCGCGGCCCCGGCCCTGGTATAGTTAGTGCGGTGGCGGGCGGACCGCCAGCGCCGCGCCCGGTCCGGCCGGCGGGCGGCGATCTGGCGGTGAGTACGAGCAGGATGCAAGGGCCGCGTGGCGAAGACGAACCCGGCAAGCGCCCTCCTGCGGGCGGTCGGCACGGCAAGTGAGACAGTGACGCGGCGCGGCGACGCGGCGGTCGCCGCCCCTGTCGCCGAGGCGCCCCCCCCGGAGGCCCCGCCAACACCGCGACCGGCCCCCGCGCGCGCCGCCTCCTGGCGCTACCGCCCCGAGGGCGGGCGCGATCTGCGCTTCGATTTCCTGCGCGGCTTCGCCGTCTTCGCGATGGTCGCCGACCACCTCGCCGGCCCCTCCTGGCTGCACACCCTCACCGGCGGCAACCGCTTCTTCGTCTCCGCCGCGGAGGGCTTCGTCTTCATCTCCGGCGTCGTCGTCGGCATCGTCTACGGCGGGCGGGTGCGCGCCGGCGGGCTGCGCGCCGCCGCCCCGAAACTCCTCGGCCGCGCCTGGCTCCTCTACGTCCTCGCCGTCTGGCTGGCGATCGCCACCGCCTTCCTCGCGGCGCTCTTCAACCTGCCGATCGGCGCGGCCTTCCTCGACGCGCCCGCCCGCTTCATCGTCGAGGTCCTGACCCTGCGCCGCACCTTCTACCTCGTCGACGTCCTCCTCCTCTACCTCTTCCTGATGCTCCTCGCCCCGCCCGCCCTCGCCCTCCTGCGCGCCGGGCACTGGCGGGCGCTGGCGCTCGCCTCCTGGGGGCTCTGGGCCGCCTACCAGTTCTTCCCGCGCGCCCTCCAGCTCCCCTGGCCGATCGCCAGCAACCCGGCCTTCAACTTCGCCCCCTGGCAGATCCTCTTCTTCACCGGCCTGCTCCTCGGCTACCATCGGCGCCAGCTCGCCGAGCGGGCCGCGATCCGCTGGCCCAACCCCTGGCTGCGCGCCCTCGCGCCCGCCGGCGCGGCCCTCGCCCTCGGCGCGCTCGTCGCCCTGCTCGCCTGGCTCTCGGCCACCAACGCCGCCGCCTTCGATCGCCTCGCCCCGGACGGCGACGCGGCGGCGGTCCTCGACGCCTGGTTCGACAAGAGTGCCCTGCCGCCCGCGCGCCTCGCCGCCTGCGCCGTCCTCTTCGCCTTCTGCTGGGCGCTGACCACCGCCTTCTGGCGGCCCCTGCGCGCCGCCGCCGGCCCGGTCCTGCTCGTCTTCGGCCAGGGCGCGCTCTACGCCTACGCGGCCCACCTCTTCCTCGTCGTCGCCAGCACCGCCGCCATCGAGCAGGTCGCCGGGACCGGGCCGGGCGGCGGCTTCCCCCCCCTGCACCCCGGCGTCAACGCCGCCATCCAGATCGCCGGCCTGGCGCTCCTCTGGGCCATGACCCGCGCCCGCTTCCTCCAGTCGCTGGTTGCACCGCTCGGCGCCCCGCCCTTCAGCCGCCTCCGCCTCCCCGCCGCCGCGCGCCCCCGGCCCTTCTGGCGGCCGAACGACTCCCTGGTGGCCCTGGCGCTCGTCGGCGCAATCGCCTTCAGCTTCGTCCTCACCCCCGGCGCCGCGCGGCCCGTGGCCGACGGCGGCCCCGCCGTCCGCCCCACCACCACCGCCATCGCCCCCCGGCGGATCGGCGGCGCGGCGCGCGGGTCGTCGGCGCCGCGCGCCACCCCCACCGTGACCAAGCCGCGCAGTGTCGGCGGCCCCGCCCAGGGCTCCAGCGGCGTGCCGACCGCCACCGCGGGCCTGCCGGCGGGCGTGGCCGATCCCGCGGCCGCGGCCGGCGGCGAGCTGCGCGACGGCGAGTTCTACAGCGCCGCGCTCGACCGCGTGATGCCCTACGGCATCTACCTGCCCCCCGGCTACGAGGGGGGGACCGCGCGCTACCCGGTCCTCTACATGCTCCACGGCGCCGGCGGCCACTACAGCGAGTGGGTCGACTACGGCCTGGCCGAGACGGCCGACGAGCTGATCCGCGAGGGGAAGATCCCCCCGCTGATCATCGTCCTCCCCCAGGGCGACGGCAGCTACTGGACCAACCACGCCGGCGAGAACACCGAGCGCTGGGGCGACTACGTCCTCGCCGACGTCGTCGACCACACCGATACCGCCTACCGCACCCGGCCCGGCCCGGACAGCCGCGCGATCGGCGGGCTCTCGATGGGCGGCTTCGCCGCGCTCCACCTCGCGTTCAACCACCCCGACGTCTTCGGGACGGCGGGCGCGCACAGCCCCTCGCTGCGCATCTTCGAGGAGTCCGCCGACTTCACCACCGACGAGGAGCAGTTCGCCCGCAACGACCCCGCCCGCCTGGCCGAGTCGCTCGACCCCGCGCGCGCCCCGCGCCTCTGGCTCGACGTCGGCCGCGAGGACGAGTGGGCGGCGCGGGTGATCGCGCTGCACGAACTGCTCGCCAGCCGCGGCATCCCCCACCGCTACAGCATCACCCCTGGCGATCACGACGGCAGCTACTGGAGCGCCCACGTCGCCGAATACCTGCGCTTCTACGCCGCCGCCCTCGCCGCCCCGTAGCGCCCCCTGGCGCGGGGCGTGGGCCGTGGGCCGTGGGCCGTAAGCCGATCTCTCCCAATGGCGTAGGGGCGTATTGCATACGCCTGTACTCGGCCACGGCCGGGCGTATGCAGCACGCCCCCACCCTTCGCCCGGCACAACGGCACAACGGCCCACGGCCCATGCCCCACCCCTTACCGCCCCCTGGCGCCCGGCGCGGCGCTGCTGTAGAATGGGCGTCAGGTCGCCGTGGCGACCGCGCGACAATCGAGCGAGTAAACGGCGTCGAGGGAGAACGAGTAGCGACCGGCAGCGCGGTCCAGAGACGGGGGCAGTGGTGCAAGCCCCCACCGTCGCCCGGTCGCGAAGGCGCTCCCGAGCCGTAGTCCGGAGTGGGCGGGGCCGCGTTCGGCGGTCGCGTCAACTAGGGTGGAACCGCGTGGGGCCACGCCCCGCGTCCCTAGAGGGGACGCGGGGCTTTTCGTCGTCCGCGAGGGAGGAGCCATGTGCCAGCCAGCCCGCAGCCGTTCCGGGACCGGTACATAGGGGCGTATCGCGCACGCCCGTGCCCGGCCACGACCGGGCGCATGCGGTACGCCCCCCGCCCCCAACAACCGCTGTGCGACCCACCGGTGACGATCGAGCACCCCTAGCGGCAAGGAGGCCAGGATGACCATCCGCGAGCAGCACACCGTCACCATGGACAAGATCGTCGCCCTCTGCAAGCGGCGCGGCTTCGTCTTCCCCTCCGCCGAGATCTACGGCGGCTTCGCCAACGCCTACGACTTCGGCCCCCTCGGCGTCGAACTCAAGCGCAACGTCCGCGACCACTGGTGGCGCACCATGGTCCAGTCGCGCGACGACGTCGTCGGCCTGGAGGGGGCCATCATCACCAACCCCCGCGTCTGGGTCGCCTCCGGCCACGTCGGCAGCTTCACCGACCCGCTGGTCGAGTGCAGGAACTGCCACAACCGCTTCCGCGCCGACAACCTCCCCGGCGCGACGATCGGCGACGGGGGCACGGTCGCCGTCCCCCCCGACACCCCCTGCCCCCACTGCGGGCAGCGCGGCCAGTTCACCGAGCCGCGCGACTTCAACATGATGTTCAAGACCTTCGTCGGCGTGGTCGAGGAGGAGGCGACCGTCGCCTACCTGCCCCCGGAGACCGCGCAGTCGATGTTCATCAACTTCGCCAACGTCCAGACCACCGCGCGCAAGAAGCTCCCCTTCGGCATCGCGCAGATCCGCAAGTCGTTCCGCAACGAGATCACCCCCGGCAACTTCATCTTCCGCACCCGCGAGTTCGAGCAGATGGAGCTCGAATACTTCGTCCGCCCCGGCACCGAGGACGAGTGGTTCGCCTACTGGCGGCAGGCGCGGATGGACTGGTACCGCGCCATCGGCATCCGCGCGGAGAACCTGCGCTTCTACGACACCCCCACGGCCGAGCTCGCCCACTACTCCAAGGGGACCACCGACATCCAGTACCGCTACCCCTTCGGCTGGGGCGAGCTCGAGGGGATCGCCTCGCGCGGCGACTACGACCTGCGCCACCACATCGAGGCCAGCGGCGAGCAACTCTCCTACTTCGACGAGGAGACCCGCGAGCACATCGTCCCCTACGTCGTCGAGCCGGCCGCCGGCCTCGACCGCACCCTGCTGATCCTCCTCCTCGACGCCTACGACGAGGAGCCGGACAACCAGGGCCTCCGCACCGTCCTGCGCCTCGCCCCCGCGATCGCCCCCGTCAAGGCGGCGATCCTGCCCCTGGCGAAGAAGGAACCCCTCACCGCCCTCGCCCGCGACCTCCACGCGGGCCTGAAGCGCCGCTACCTCGTGCAGTACGACGACACCGGCAACATCGGCCGCCGCTACCGCCGCCAGGACGAGATCGGCACCCCCTTCTGCGTCACCGTCGACTTCGACTCGCTCGACGACCACGCCGTCACCGTCCGCGACCGCGACTCGATGGCCCAGGACCGCGTCCCCATCGCCGAATTGGAGGCGTTCCTGCGCGAGAAGATCGAGGGCTGATTCCCGCCACACGTAACGCCGCGCGCGCTGTCGGGGCGTCCAACAGAACGCCCCAACAGCGCGCATGCCCGGCGCGGTATATACTGCCGCGGACCGGCGGCGGGGTTAACCATCGTCCGCAAGGCGCTGTCGTAGTTGCGTCCCTGTCTGCTCCGCCGCGGCCCTGCCCCTAGCGGCAGCGCCCGGCAAGGATCACGAGAGCTATGCCTACCGAGAGGAAGCTGTCGTGGAACTCGTGGATCGCACCGGCCCTTGCCAGAGCACCGCAGTGAGCTTCGAATACCGCCTGGAGTAAACCGGCTCTTCCGGCCCATTGGGTCGCGGTCATAGCCCCATAGGGCCTCCGTCCACCACGCTGTCGAATAGGTGCAGTGGCTCGTCGAAGAAAAGGTGAGAGACGACATGATGGGTCCCGATACGCTCCAGAGCGCGACTCCGGCCCAGCTTCTTGCCCTGTATGCCGACGTC
>JAUJMV010000051.1 GCA_030446685.1 Thermomicrobiales bacterium
CGCCGCCCGGCGCGCGGCTGAACGATCCGGCGACCGGCGAGGCGCTGCCGGTCGGCGCGTAGGCCGTCCTCTCCGGCGCGGCGTGTCCGCGATGTCGGCCGGGAAGCACGGTGGCGTTGCCGCGGCTCGGGGTACGCGAGGATGGCCGATACCTGGCGCGGGCGGATGGCGCGCCCGGCGCCCGAGCAGAGGAGGGAGTCCATGGCGGAGGCCGCCGCGCGCCCGAACATCCTCTTCATCCTGCCCGACCAACTCCGGGCCGATTTCCTCGGTTGCTACGGGGCGACGTTCGCGCGGACGCCGCACATCGACGCGCTCGCCGCGGGGGGACGCGCTACGATCGGTGCGTCTCGCCCTCCCGCTCTGCGTCCCGATGCGGGCGTCGCTGCTGACCGGCCGCAACGCGATCGCGAACGGCGTCCTCGGCAACGACCAGTGGCTGCGCCCGGACCGCGAGGCCGCCGGCGTCCAGACCTGGCCGCAACGGCTGGTCGCGGCCGGCTACGCCACCGCCGCGATCGGCAAGATGCACTTCTACCCCTGGGACATCAGCGAGGGTTCCAGCGCGCGCGTCATCGCCGAGGACAAGCGCCACATCCGCATCCAGGACGACTACTACCACTACCTGCAACGCCACGGCCACGCCAAGCGCCACGGCAGCGAGCACGACGGCTACTTCGAGCACAAGGGGGCAATCGCCAGCAAGATCCCCGCCGAGCACCAGGTGGATGTCTGGGTCGCCGACGAGGCGAGCCGGTTCATCGAAGGCTACCGGGATGACCGCCCCTTCGCCCTGATGGTCGCGTTCCCCGGCCCGCACGACCCCTACGACCCGCCGCCGGAACTCGCCGGGCTGTTCGACCCCGCCGCCATGCCGCCCAGCATCCCGGCGACCGCCGACAGCGCCGCGTTCGGCGAGAGCTTCATCGCCGCGTATCTCCGCCCGTGGAACGGGGTCGACTACACCGCGTTCACCGAGGCGCGAAGCGGAAGATCCGCGCCCATTACGCGGCGCTGGTGGCGCAGATTGACCAGGGGATCGGGCGCATCCTGGCCGCGCTGGAGCGCGCGGGCCGCGCGGAGAACACGGTCGTCATCTTCGCGTCGGACCACGGCGATTTCCTGGGCGACTACGACCTGATGGGCAAGAGCCTCTTCTACGAGCCGAGCGCGCGCCGTGCCGCTGATCGTCGCCGGGCCGGGGCTGCCGGGCGACCGGACGATCGGCGGCGTCGTGTCGCTGACCGACATCCACGCCACGATCCTGCGCTTCGCGGGCCTGGGGGCCGGGGAAGGCGCGGATTCCGTCGCGTTGCCCGGCCTCGGCCTGGACGGCGACGCCACGCGCGCGCACGTCTTCGGCGCGACCGCCGCGGGCGTGATGGTCACCGACGACGAGTGGAAGCTGGCCCGCTACCGCAACGGCGTGACGACGCTCTTCAATCTGGGACGACCCCCGGGAGCGGCGCAACCTGGCCTATCGGGACGGGCACGGCGAGAGGTCCTGCGGCGACTCGACGGCCTCCTGCAAGGCGAGGTGCTCCGATCGATCGTCGCGGGCCACGGCGACAAGGTCGTGGTCACCCACGACCAGGACCCGGCGTTCAGCCTGCCGGGCTTCCGGCGGGTCTATCCACATCCGGGCTAGCGCGGCGCGGCGAGGCCGGGCCGCGCCCGGCGGGGAGGGAGACGCATGAGCGACAGGCCGAACATCCTGCTGATCACCTCGCACGACACCGGGCGCCACCTCGGCCCCTACGGCGTCGAGACGGTCCACACCCCGGCGCTCGACGCGCTGGCCGCGGATGGCGTCCGCTTCGACAACTACTTCACCACCAGCCCGGTCTGCAGCCCGAGCCGCGGCGCGATGCTGACCGGCCGCTACCCGCAGAGCAACGGGCTGATGGGGCTGACGCATGACCCGTGGGACTGGACCCTCAACCCGGCGAGCGCCACCTGTCGCACCTGCTGCGCGACGCCGGCTACCACACCGCGCTTTTGGGCATCCAGCACGAGAGCGAGGACGGCGCGACGAACTCGGTTTCCGCGAGCGCCACCTGGAGCGCCGGCCCGGTCGCGGGCGCTACCCGGCGGGCGAGGTCGCGGCGGCGACCGCCGCGTTCCTCGCCGGCGAGGCGGCGGCCCGCGCGCCCTTCTACGCGCGCAGGTCGGCTTGCCGAGACCCACCGCCCGTTCGACTTCGGCGGCGTCGCGCCCGACGACAGCAAGGGCGTCTGGACGCCGCCCTATCTGCTGCCGAACGACGCCGCCCGCGCGGACCTGGCCACTTCCAGGGCGCGGCGCGCGCGCTCGACGGGGCGGTCGGTGTCATTCTCGACGGGCTGGCGCGGAGCGGGCTGGAGCGCGACACGATCGTCGTCTACACCACCGACCACGGGATCGAGTTCCCGCGCGCCAAGTGGTTCCTCTACGACGCCGGCATCGGGGTCGCGCTAGTGCTGCGCTGGCCGGGCGGGGGCATCGCCGGCGGGCAGGCGCGCGACCAGCTCCTCAGCAACGTCGACCTCCTGCCGACGCTGCTCGACCGGTCGGCGTGCCGACGCCCGCCAATGTCGAGGGCCGGAGTTTCGCCGACCTCCTCGGCCACGGCCCGCCGCGCCCGCCGCGCGAGGCGGTCTTCGCCATGTTCCAGGGCGGCACCAACGAGAGCCGCGGCGTCCGCACGGCGCGGCACAAGCTGATCCGCAACTTCGCGCCGCGCCGCCGCCACGAACTGCCGATCGACATTTCCAATGTCGCGCAGCGTGCGCGCTGCCCGACCGTCGAGCTCTTCGACCTGGCGCGCGACCCGCGACGAGTTCGCCGACGTCGGCGCCGACCCGGCCTACGCCGCGATCCGCGCCGGCTGAGCGAGCGGCTCTGGGCCTGGCTGGACGCGGTGCGCGACCCGATCCTGCGCGGCCCCGTGCCGACGCCCTACTACCGCGAGGCGATCGCGGAGTATGCCACGCGACGCGCGGGCGGGTGATGGCTGTCGCCGCGCGCGACAGCGCGGCAAGCAAGGAATGATGCTGGAAGGGTGAAGGAAGGTGATGGATCGTCCCCACGTCGTCGTTATCGTCGCGGATCAACTCCGCGCCGACCTGCTCGGCCCGCACACACCGCGCCTCAACGCGCTGCTGGCGGAGAGCGCCACCTTCGGGCGGGCCTACTGCGCCTCCCCGCTCTGCGTCCCGGCGCGCGGCGCGCTCTTCACCGGCCGCTACCCCAACCACACCGGCTGCCTGATCAACCCCTGGCGCGAGCCGGACCGCCACCACGGCTACGTCCGGGCCTGGGACGCCCAACCTGTACTCCCTGCTGGAAGGGACCTGGGATAGCTGGCACGTCGGCAAGCAGCATTTCTTCACCGAGGACGGGCTCGACCGCGATCCGGCGTCGCCGACCCACTGGACCGCGACCGAGAAGGAGTATCGGGTGTTCCTGCGCGACGCCGGCGTGCCGGCGCCGGGCGGCCGCCTACCGCGGGCTGATGCCGGAACTGGTGGGCGGGACCACCATCCACGTCGCCCACTACAGCATCCCCGCCACGGGGCGCTACGACCACGGGTACAACCACTTCTTCGACGGTTACTTCACCAACGGCGCGCTGGAGGCGATCCGCCAGCGCGACCGCGCGCGGCCGTTCCTGCTGAACCTGCATTACCTGGCGCCCCACCCGCCGCTGCAGATCCCCGAGCCGTGGCACTCGCTGGTCGAGGCGATCGACCTGCCGGAGAACGTGGGCCGCTGGAGTTCGGGGCAGTCGCCGCTGCAACTCTACAACCTGCCCGGCTACCTGGGCAGCCGCTACACGCGCGAGGACTGGCGGGAGCCCTGGCGCGTCTACGCCGGGCTGGTCGCGCTGCTCGACCACTCGATCGGCCTGGTGCTCGACGCGCTCCGGGCCGAGGCGCTCTACGACGACGCGCTGATCCTGTTCACCGCCGACCACGGGGAGATGCTCGGGTCGCACGGTCTCTGGCAGAAGATGTGCATGTACGAGGAGTCCGCCCGCGTCCCGCTCGCGATCAAGCTGCCCGGCGGCGCCCGCGGCGGCGCGCATTCCGACGAGCTGGTCAGCCACGTCGATATCCTGCCGACCCTCTGCGATTTCCTGGGCGTCGCGCCGCCGCCCGCCCTCTCGGGCGTGTCGCTGTGCGGCGCGATCGAGGAGGGCCGGCCCCTGGACCGCGCGGGCATCTTCATCCAGTTCGACGGCAACGGCGCGCGGGGGAACTTCCAGCGCTGCTTCGTCCGGGGGCCGCACAAGCTGATCGTCGATCTCTTCAAGGACGAGACGTTCTTCGAGCTCTACGATGTGGTCCGCGATCCGCAGGAGCAGCGGAACCTGGCCTGGGCGGCGCCCGAGATCGTCCGCGAACTGCTCGACCTGCTGGAAGAGGAGATGCGCGCGGGGTCGGATCTGATCGCGATCCCGGACGGCGCGTATGATGCCTTCCCGCGGCGCTACTCGGCGCCTGCCGATGGCTGACCGCGCGGGCACGGGACCCGCCCCTACACCGCCAGTGAGGTGGCCAGATGGAATGGCCAAACGGATGGAATACGGGAGATTTGCCGATGCGACCGCCGAACCTGCTCTTCCTGATGACCGACCAGCAGCGCGCCGACACCCTCGACCCGGACTCGCCCTGCCGGCTGCCGCATCTGCGCGCGCTGGCCGATGGCGGGACGACCTTCGGCCGCTGCTACGCCCCCAACCCGATCTGCTCGCCGACGCGCGCCAGCCTCATGACCGGCCTCCTGCCGCACAGCCACGGGATGGTCGACTGCACCCACACCGTCGAGCCCTACCGCGCGGCACTCCAGCCCGATCTGCCCTTCTGGAGTCGGACGCTGCAAGGGGCGGGGTACGCCACCGGCTACTACGGCAAGTGGCACATCGAGCGGAGCGACCGCCTGGAGGACTTCGGCTTCGCCGAGTACGAGCTGAACGGCTCCCCGGCGTACGCGGCGCACCGCCGCGCCCTCGGGCTCGACGAGCGCCAGCGGCGGCTGGCGCGGCGGGTGGCGGTGGCCCAGCCCGGCTACCCCGACTTCGTGCTCGCCGCCGTGGCCGACGAGCCGGCCGAGGCGACCCCGGAGCACTACCTCTACTCGCGCGGCATCGAGTTCATCGAGCGGGCGGCGCGCGACCCCGACCGGCCCTGGGCGCTCTTCGTCAGCACCCTCGCCCCGCACGACCCCTACCTCGCCCCGCGCGAGCACTACGCGCGCTACGACCCGGCCGCGATCCCCCGCCCGGCCTCCTTCGACGACCCGCTGGCCGACCGGCCGGGCATCTACCGCCGCATCCAGCGCGTCTGGCGCGACCTCGACTGGCCCGCCTGCGCCGAGGCGATCGCCTGCTACTACGCCTTCTGCGCGCTGGTCGACGACCAGGTGGGGCGCATCCTCGACGCGGTGCGCGCGGCGGGGCAGGAGGAGGAGACGATCGTCGTCTTCACGTCCGACCACGGCGACTACCTCGGCGCGCACCGGCTCTTCCTCAAGGGCGTGCCGGCCTTCGAGGAGGCCTACAAGGTCCCCCTGGTCCTGCGCGGCCCCGGCGTCGCCGCGGGCCGGCGGGTCGAGCGGGTCGTCAGCCTGCTCGACCTCGCGCCGACGATCGTGGGCCTCACGGTCGGTGGCGACTTCCCCGCCACGGCCGCGCGCTCCTGCCGCTGCTGGCGCCGGCGGGCGGCGACGCCCCCTGGACCGACGAGGCGTTCGCGGAGTGCCACGGCCAGCGCTTCTTCTACACACAGCGCACCCTCTGGCGCGACCAGCTCAAGTACGTCTTCAACGGCTTCGACGAGGACGAGCTGTACGATCTGGCCGCGGACCCGCACGAGCTGCGCAACCTGGCCCGGGACCCCGCCCACGCCGCCGTCGCGCGCGACCTGGCCGCGCGCATGTGGGCGATCATCCGCGAGACGGACGACTACAACATGCACCAGGCCCACTACGGGATGTTCCGCTTCGCCCCCGTCGGCCCGCTCGCGGCCGGCGCGGGGACCGGCGGCTCCAAGGATGGATGATGATGGCCGAGAAACCGCCCACGCCCTGTTGCGTCGCCGGCCGGCCCGGCCCGACCGCCACCGCTGGCGCGCGGTGCCCGCGCCGCGCGGCGCGGGGCCGCCGACGCGCGACGGGCTGGTGGATATCCCCGGGGGCGCCTTCCTGATGGGGACGGACGATCCGGAGGGCTTCCCGCCGACGGGGAGGGGCCGGTGCGCGAGGTCACGGTGCGGCCCTTCCGCCTCGCGCGCCACGCCGTCACCAACGCCGCGTTCGCCGCCTTCGTCCGCGCCACCGGCTACGCGACCGAGGCGGAGCGCTTCGGCTGGTCCTTCGTCTTCCACCTCTTCGTGCCGAAGGGCAAGCGGATCGCGGTCGTCGGCACGGCCGGGCCGGCGCCCTGGTGGCTGGCCGTCACGGGGGCGTGCTGGCGCGCGCCGGAGGGGCCGGGCTCGACGACGACGGGCCGGCGCGACCACCCGGTCGTCCACGTCTCCTGGCACGACGCGGCGGCCTACTGCGCCTGGGCGGGCGGGCGCCTGCCGACCGAGGCGGAGTGGGAGCGCGCGGCGCGCGGCGGGCTGGCGCAGCGCCGCTACCCTGGGGGGACGAGCTGACGCCGGGGGGCAGGCACCGCATGAACATCTGGCAGGGCGACTTCCCCGGCAGGAACACCGCCGCGGACGGGCACGCCGGGACCGCGCCGGTCGGCGCCTTCAAGCCGAACGGCTACGGGCTCTACAACGTGGTCGGCAACGTCTGGGAGTGGTGCGCCGACTGGTTCAGCCCGGACTACCACCGGGCGGGGGCCGCGCGCGGACCCGGCCGGGCCGCCGGGCGGGCAGGCGCGCGTGGTGCGGGGGGGTCCTACCTCTGCCACCGCTCCTACTGCAACCGCTACCGCGTGGCCGCCCGCAGCGCCACCACCCCCGACAGCAGCACCGGCAACACCGGCTTCCGCCTCGCCGCCGACGCGTAGGGCCCGGGGCGGGGGCGTGGGGTGGTCCTGGGCCGGGTATCGTCGAGGGAAGCCGAAGCCGGGGCCGCTGAAGCGACAAAGGGTGTGCGGGGTCGACCGGCGGGCGGGGCAACGCGGGCGGTGGCCGGGCGCCGGGTAGCGGGGGGCGCGCATGGCGGGTCCGGCGAGCGTCGGCGGCGGTGAGGCGGTGGCGACGCCGGGCACGGCCTCGCGCTTCGTCGCGCCGGGTGGCGGTGCGGATGCCGGATGCCACCGATACACCCACGGTGGACAGGGGTATACTGACCGGAGGTACGAGGACGAGGAGGGGAGGAGCGAGCACGCATGGCGGTAGCGACATTGCCGGGGCCGCAGGAGCTGTTGCAGCGGACATTCACGCCGGCCCTGGTGCGCGAGCATCTCCTGCCGCGCGCGGATTGGAGGCCGTTTCCGCGCGCACGGGACCGGGCGGCGTGGGAGGCGCTGCCGACCAGGGCACGCGAGCGCGTGATGGCGGCGGCCGAGCCACACCTGGGGACGGCCTGGCCGGCGTTGCCGGCGACGCTGTTCCTGGAGTTCCGGCGCGAGGGCAACCGCAGCCGCTATGAGGAGCGGCACTTCGCGCGGCGTAACGCGCTGATGCGCCTGGTAACGGCCGAGTGCGTGGAGGGCCGGGGCCGCTTCCTGGACGACATCGTCAACGGCGCCTGGGTGCTCTGCGAGGAGAGTTTCTGGGGCGTGCCGGCGCATTCGTTCAGCCCGCGCTTCGGGGACCGGTCCTTGCGCGGGCGCTACCCGAGCGCGGGGCTGCCGGACACGGACTATCCGGTCGTGGACCTCTTCGCCGCGGAGACCGGCGCGCTCCTCGCCTGGACCCACTACCTCGTCGGTGACGCCATCGCGCGCGAACTGCCGGTCCTCACCGACCGGATCGAGCGGGAGGTCCAGGCGCGGATCCTCCGGCCCTTCCGCGAGATCGACGATTGGTGGTGGCTCCGCAACCACCCCGATCACCCGACCAACAACTGGAACCCCTGGATCCTCTCCAACGTGCTGGCGATGAACCTGCTGCTGGAGCCGGACGCGGCGCTGCGGGAAGCGACGACGCTGCGGGCGATCGCGGGGCTGGACGCGTTCCTGGCGGTCTATCACGCCGACGGCGGCTGCGACGAGGGCACCTCGTATTGGGGGCGCGCCGGCGCCAGCCTCTTCGACTGCCTCGACCTGCTCTCCAGCGCGAGCGGTGGCGGGCTCGATGGCTTCACCCTGCCGCTGGTCCAGGAGATCGGGCGCTACATCTACCGGATGCACATCGGGCGCGACTGGTACGTCAACTTCGCGGATGGCTCGGCGAAGGTCGCGCTGGAGAGCAACCTGGTCTACCAGTTCGGCAAGCGGATTGGCGACCCGAGATTGATGGCCCAGGGCGCGTCGGCCCGCGAAACCGCGCCCCGGAACGCGATGCGCGTCGCCTCGATGGCCCGCGACCTCTCCTCGCTGCTCAACGACGAGGAGCTGGCCGCCGCCGCCGGCGCGCCCCCGCTGATTCGCGAGGCCTGGCTGGCCGGGACCGAGGTGCTGACCGCCCGCGAGCGCGAGGGCACGACCGAGGGGCTCTTCCTGGCAGCGAAGGGCGGCCACAACGCGGAGAGCCACAACCACAATGACGTCGGCAACCTCATCGTGGCGCTCGACGGCCACCCGGTCCTGATCGACGTGGGCGTGGAAACCTACTCCCGCAAGACGTTCAGCGCCGACCGCTACGACATCTGGACCATGCCGAGCGGCTACCACAATGTGCCACTGATCGACGGCCACCAGCAGCGGGCCGGACGCGAATTCGCGGCCCGCGATGTCGCGGGCGAGGTCGCCGAGGACCACGCGCAATTGTCGCTCGACCTCGCGGCGGCCTATCCGATCGAGGCGGGCATCCGGCACTGGCGACGCGCCGTGCGCCTGGAGCGCGGGGAACCCGGCCGGATCGTGCTGCGCGAGGCGTATACGCTGGAGCGCCAGCCGCAGAGCCTGGCGCTCCACCTGATGGCCTCGGGCGAAGTCGAGGCCAGCCAGGAAGGCACGCTGCGCTGCGCCGGTCCCACGCGCCCGCTGGTGGTGCGCTACGATCCGGCGGTCTTCTCGGCCACGGTGGAGCCGATTGCGGTCGAGGATGCCCGCCTGAAGCCGGTCTGGGGCGACCGGGTCTACCGCGTCGTGCTCACGGCACGCTCACCGCGGGCCGCGGGCGAGTGGACGCTGACGATGACGGCGGGGTAGGCAGCGCCGCACCCGGCCGAGCACACGCGGCCCTTGCGCCGGCATCATCGTCCTCGCCACCAGCGCCACCACCGAGCAGCGCCAGCAGGCCGCGCGCCAACGCCAGCCGGCGCCGGCGGGGTAAGCGGCCGCAGGGAGGGCCGCGGGGGTGGTGCCCCCGCCGCGGTCTCACGCCGTCCTGGCGCGGGGCAGGGTCCGGGGCGCCGCTACCGGCCGCGGGAGGGGGGCCTGATGGCGAAAGCGGGCGCGGGCGGGCTGACGCCCCTGCGGGTGCGGGCGGTGCGCGCCTTCCTCGAGGCGGCCGGCTATACGGCGGTGCCCGGCAAGCACAAGCACCTGAAGTTCCGCCACCCCGCCCGGCCCCCGGTGCTGCTGCCGCTCCAGCCGCAGACGATGCTCTCGTTCAGCGCGGCCCGACAGATCGGTGCGGCGCTCGGCTACCCCGACGCCCAGGCGTTCGTCGCCGCGGTGCTAACGAAGGAGCAGCCACCCGCGGCGCGTGACGCCTGATGGTCGGGGTGTGCGGTCGCGTGCGTGACGCTGGGCGCCCGCAGAGCAATGAGTTATGTCGAGCACCGGCCCGCTTGACGCCTCGATTCTGGCTTCCGATACTGGGGTGGTATCGGAAGCCAGCTGATAGAATTGGGGGCGGTGCATATGTTCGACATAATAGCGGGACGAGAGGGGAGGGGCCGCTGGACAGTGTGAGCAGCGTGGACGACCAGCGACGAGCATCGGAGATGGTGAGCGGCGGTCCCCCGGGGGACGCGCCGGTGGCGGACGCCGGCGCCCGGGGCGCCGCGGCGGATGCCGCGGGGATGAGGTCTCGGACGCGACGGGCGATCCGCCCGACACCGACGAGGCGGTCGCGCTGGTGGCGACCGAGTTGCGCCTCCGCCTCGGCGCGGTCGCCGCCTCGGCGCGCGACGACGCCGGCCAGGCCAAGGCGGCCAACACCCTGCGCGCCTACCGAACCGACTAAGCCGACTGCACCGCCTGGCGCGACCGCTATGCCCTCCCGCCCCTCCCCGCCGCCCCCGAGACCGTCACCCTCGCCCTCGCCGCCCTGGCCGACGCCGGCAGGAAGGCCAGCACCCCTCAGCGGCGGCTGTCGGCGATCAGCCATGTGCCAACCCGCCGGGCGCAAGACGAGGCGTCGCGCACGCGCGACGCCTCGGGGAAAGGGGTAGGGAAGGGAGGGCAGGCGGCGCAGGACGTTGGCGTGCCGCCGGGGGCTGGCGTTGGCGATGCGGGAGGGGCCGGTGGTGGGATGCGCCAGGGGACCGCTCGCCTTCAATGGTCACCGGCCCCTCCCGGACCTGTGCGTATCCTACCATCTGCACAGATTTCTGTCAATGCTTTGCAAAGCAAACCGGGCAGGGTTGTGCCCGCAGGTTGCCTTCCCGGCGGTCCCGCATCACGGGTCGGGGCCAGCGGGGCGATCCCCCGGCACACAGGCTCCGCACGACCTCCTGGCGCTGCGCCACTCGCTGACGCCCCGGCGGGTGCGCCTGGACCCGGCGCGCGACGCCGGCCACTCGCTGCGGAGCGGCCTGGCCACCGCCGCGGCGCAGGCGGGGGTGGGCGATCGGGCGATCATGGCCCAGACCGGCCACCGCGCCGCACCATGGTCCGCCGCTACATCCGCGAAGGGAGCCTCTTCCGCGACAACGCCGCCGCCGCCGTCGGCCTCTAGCAACCGGGGACCCGCCCGGAGAAGACGGCCGCGTGTGGTCGTCGACCGTGCCTCGCGCTCCTGCCGCCGCGTGCTATGCTGCCGCCGCTGGGGGACGCAGAGGGAGGGGCGATGTCACGCGAGCTACGGCTGTTGCAGGAGGCCAACCGGCGGGCGCGCGAGGCCGGCGCGGCGGTGGCGCGCCTCACCGCGCTCCTCGCGCGGCGCGAGCGCGCGATGGGCGGTCGCCCGGGGCGCGATCGACGCCGTGCGGGCGACCGTGGCGCGGCTGGAGCGGACCCTGGCGGCCGAGCAGCGCCGGGCCGCCCGCGACCTGGCCGCGCACGACCAGGACCGGCGCAGCGCCCGGCGGCGGCTGCGGGTGGCCGAGGGGGCGCTGCACCGGGCGGTGCGCGACGGCTGGCTGGGGGCCGAGGAGGCGCGCGCGCGCTCGCGGAGCGCGCCGCGGTCGCGGCGCGCGAGCGGGCGCTGGCGCGCCTGGCGTGAGGCCGACGCACAGGGAGCAGGCCGCCCAGGTGGGGCGCGCCCGGACACGACATCCGATACGTATTTGGGTAGCTTCGCTGTCCGAGGTGTCAGGGGCAGGTATGGCGAGAGCGGGCGCCGCTGTGTGCCGGGCAACTTGCATGCAGGCGAGCGCGTCGGCCAACGATGTGACCCACCACCGTATCGGATGTCGTGTCCGAGCACAGGCCGCCAAGCAGATGCTGGGGGCCGCGCGCCAGTTTGTCCACGCCCCGGAGCCCTGCCAGCGGCTGCCGGGCTGGCGCTGCTGGCAGGGTCCGTCCTCAGCTACGCCGCTGCCACCCAGCCAGCCGTACCGACCGGCTTCTGGGACCGGCGCCCCGCGCCGACGCCGGGGCGGCTGCGGCGGGTCCTGGCGCGCTACCCTTTTCCGCACGACTACCCCCTTCCGGCGCGGCTTCGCGAAAAAGCGGCCGTGACCGCCCACCTCCCGAAGGGCTGGCTCGGCCACCGCCGGCGGGCGACCAGCGCGACCGCCGCTCCCGTGCCCCCGCGTCGACCGCCGCCGTCAGCCGAGGCGGCCTGAGTTAGCGGAAAGTAGAGCGTGACGGTCCGGCCCGATCCTCCCGCACCACCGGGATCTCAGTGGGTCGCCGGCATGAAGGCGGTCTCCGTATTCCGCCCGGTCACCGGGTCGACGTAGAGGGGTGTCGGCGCGGCGCCGGCGGTCGCGATGCTCCAGTCGAGCAGGCGGTCGCGGAGACGCGTCCGCGCGGTGGCGTGGTCGGGATCGCGCGCCAGGTTGGTCAGTTCCCAGGGGTCGGCGTCGAGATCGTACAACTCCTCGACCGCATCGCGGGGATCGTAGATGTACTTGTAGCGGTCCGACCGCACCATCACCGGATGGCCCTCGGCCTCGCGCCAGCGCAGCAGCCGGAAGGGCGGCGACTGGCCCTCCGCCGGGGGGAGGAGGCGCGGCAGGTCGCCCAGCCGCAGGAGGGGGCCACCGGCGCCGTACTCGGCGAAGACGGCGTCGCGCGGCGGGTCGGCGCCCGTGCCGGGGAGCATCCGCCCGGCGAGCCCCGCCGGCGCCGGCACGCCGGCCAGCCCCAGGCAGGTCGGCAGGACGTCGAGCAGGCTGACGAGGTGGCGGTCGACCGCGCCGGTCGGCAGGCGCCCCGGCCACGACAGGAGCAGCGGGACGCGGGTCAGGCAGTCGTATAGCGCGCTCGACTTGTCGACCAGCCGGTGTTCGCCCGCGTAGTCGCCGTGGTCGGAGGCGAAGACGACGATCGTGTCCTCGGCCAGCCCGCGCCGGTCGAGCGCGTCGAGGATCCGGCCGACCGCGTCGTCGATGAAGCGGATCATCCCGTAATAGATGCCCAGCCAGCGCCGGACGAAGTCCTCCGGCAGCTCCTCGTAGCCGCGCAGCCGCCGGAAGACGCGGACGCGCTCCTGCTTGCCGTCCAGGTCGTCGTCGCGCCAGGGGGGCAGGGTCAGGCTCTCGGGCGGGTGCAGCGAGGCGTAGGGCTCGGGGCACTGGATCGGCGAGTGTGGGTCCGGGAACGAGACCCAGGCGCAGAAGGGGCGGTCGCCGGTCTGCTCCTCCAGGAAGCGGACCGCCCGTCGTGCCAGGATGCCGGTGGGACAGTCCTCCGGGGCGTGGGGGTTGACCCGCGGCACGTCGAGCACGCGTCGCGGCCCCTCCCGGGTGCGGATCCAGCGCACCGCCGCGGCCTCCTCCGCGCGCTCCACCTCGTCCGGCCCCGCGTGGGAGAAGACGTAGCGCTCCGTGAAGAGCGCCTCGTCGGGCGGCCGGAAGCAGTGGTCCTTGCCGAAGAGCGCCAGCCGGTAGCCCGCCTCGTGGAGGACCCGCGCGAAGTGGCGCTCGCCCGGCGGCATCGGGATCTCGTTGGTGCGCGCGCCGTGCTGGTGGGGGTAGCGCCCGGTCCAGAAGGAGACGCGCGCCGGCACGCAGAGGGGATGCGGCGTGTAGCACTGGTCGTAGCGCACCCCGCGCTCGGCGAGGCGCTCCAGCGCCGGCGTCGGCACGTCGAGGTTGCCGTACAGGCCGATCGCGGTCGCCTTCTGCTGGTCGGTCATGAGGACGAGGATATTCGGTCGCTCGGCCACCGGCGCCTCCCTCGCTATCGGCCCTCCCCCGCCTCCGGGAAATCGACCCAGAAGGGGGAGGGCCAGACGCAGTGCCCGTCGATCTGACGGGCGCGCAGGTAGTAGTAGCAGTCGCGCAGGGGGCGGCCAGGGCGCTCGTCGGCCCATTCGGTCTCTAGGTCCGGCGCCCCCGCCTCGACGGGCAGTCGGGCGAGGCGGGCGCCGCAACCGAAGCCTCGCGTACGCCTTGCGCGGCGCTCTCCGGGTCGCTGCCGTTCGCCGTGCCGTAGACGCGGATGCGGTCGCGCGTCGGCCCGCCGAGCAGCTTGTAGACCGGCAAGCCGAGCGCCTTGCCGGTGATATCCCACAGCGCCTGCTCGACGCCGGAAAGGGCGCTGGTCAGAGATCGGGCCGCCGCGGTAGAAGGCGTGCTTGTACATCGCCCGCCAGTGTCAGCCAGGGCTCCAATTCCTTGACCGCCGTCCGGCAGGTCAGTGGGCGCCCCTCCAGGATCGGCTCGCCCAGCCCGACGAGCCCCTCGTCGGTGTGCAGCTTCAGGAAGAGCCAGCGCGGCTTGACCAGGAACGTCTCCAGCTTGGTGATCTTCATCCGCCTGCGACCCCTCCTCCCGGTGTCCGTCCGATCGCCCTTATCCCGGCGCCGCCGGCGTGGCCCCGCTCGGCTCCTCGTCCAGATAGTTCATCTCGGGGCGCAGCTCCCAGCGGTACTGGTCCGCCGGGCATACCCGCCGTGCCCACGCCTTCAGCAGCGCGACCTCCTCCCGCCTCCCGGCCATGCGCCGCGCGACATCGTCTGGCCGCCAATCGGCCAGGACGCGCGCGGTCAGGTCCCGGCGGGTTGCCGCGTGGGCCGGCTCGGCGGCGAGATCGCGCAGTTCGTCGGGATCGTCCGCGAGGTTGAAGAGTTGCGGGGGGTGGCCGTGGTAGTAGTTGAGCTTCCAGGGGCCGTGGCGGATCATCCGCGTGTACCAGCCCTCGTCGGTGCAGTACTCGGCGAAGGCGAGGTCATCCCAGCCGCTCGCCCGACCGGTGAGGAGCGGCAGGAGGCTGCGCCCTGCCCGCCCGGCAGCGCCGGCGCGCCGAGCGCGTCGAGCATCGTGGCGATCACGTCGAGGGCGCTGACGACCCGGTCGCAGCGGACCCCCGCCGGGAGCACGCCCGGCCAGGCGAGGATCGCGGGGACGCGCACCGACGCCTCGTAGAAGGTCTGCTTCCACCAGAGCCCGTGCTCGCCGACCTGCTCGCCGTGATCCGAGAGGTAGACGATCAGGGTGTCGTCGGCGAGCCCCTGCTCCCGCAGGGCGGCGAGGATGCGCCCGATGAGGGCGTCGAGCCGGGTGACCAGCGCCCAGTAGGCCGTGCGCGCCGAGGGCCTCGGCCTCGCCGACCTCCGCGCTCCCGGTCTCGCGGCGCCACCAGCGGAGATAGGGGTGGAGCGTGTCGGAGTACGGCTCGGGATGGCGGGGCGGGGTCATGGCCCCCCGGTAGCGCGCGTAATCCTCGCGCCGCGCCACGAACGGCTGGTGCGGCAGCATGAACCCGACCGTCAGGCAGAACGGCTCGCGCTCCCCCCGGCGCGGCGGGCGGCGCCGAGGCGCTCGAGATAGGCGACCGTCGCGGCGGCGACATCCTCATCGTGGACCTGGTAGGCGCTCTGCCCGGGGCCGGACCGCTCCAGGCTGACCCGCGCCGGCCCGGCCGTCCCGTCGAGGGGGCCGCGATCCGGGCCGCGCCCGCCCGGATGGTTCGGGGTGTGGTCGCCGACGAGGCGCTCGGCGTAGCCGCGCAGCTGGTCCGGGCCGAGCGCGTGCAGCCGCCCGATCAGCACCGGGCGGTAGCCCGCCGCGCCGAGCGCGTGGGCGAAGGTCGGCCGCCCCGAGTCGAGGATGTGGTCGTTGGTCCAGACCTCGTTCTGGTAGGGCTGCCGCCCGGTCAGCAGCGACATGCGCGACGGGACGCACAGCGGCGCGGGGCAGTAGGCGCCGTCGAGGACGACCCCCTCGCCGCCAACGCGTCGAGGTGCGGCGTGCGCACCAGCGGGTCGCCGTAGCAGCCGGCGACATAGGGGCTGTGCTGGTCCGAGAGGATATAGAGCAGGTTGGGGCGCCGCTCTCCGTTCATGTCACCCTCACTGGCGCGCCGGGGTCGACCGGCCGTGGGCACGCTCCGCCGGAGAATCGACCTCGATGCTGGTGGGAATGTGCGTGGCCGGGTCGAAGCCGCCGCGGTGGAAGGAGGCTCCCAGCGGGGCTTGTCGATCACCACCGCCTCGCGCTCGCGCGCGTCGGGCGGCCGAGGGCCGACCCGCGCCAGGTCGATCGGCCGGAAGCCGAGCGCCAGCGCCGGCGAGTCGGGGCGCAGGGTGAAGTCGCGCCCGGCGAGGTCCGCGAAGCCGGGGTCGGCGACGACCGAGTGGCGGTCCTGGCCGAGCGCCCGCCACTCCGCCCAGGAGAGCGCGACACCGAGGAAAGGCGAGTTCTCGCGGTGGGCGGCGGCGACGAGCTCCCCCGTCGTGTCCCAGACCAGGTTGAGGTCGCTCTCGAAGGTCGCGCGCCGGAGGTCGTGCGCGTAGCCGCCGAGGAAGAGGGGCTGCCCCGCCGTCACCAGGATGTTGCGCTGCAGCGTGAACGCCCGGTGGGGCTCGGCCCGGCTCGTCGCGATCAGCCCCTCGCCCCCCAGGCGAAGATGTTGTTGCGGACGAGGTTCTCGCGCCCGTAGTGCTGGTGGAGCGCCTGCGAGTCGGTGTCGTAGCAGACGTTGTCCTCGATCACGACGTGCGAGGTGCCCTCGTCGGGGTAGATCCCCCAGCCGCCGTAGTGATAGCGACGGACGTCGTGGACGAGGTTGTTGCGCACCGTCGTGCCGGCCGAGACGCCGAGGAGGTAGATCCCGCCCAGGTCGCTCAGCAGCCCCTGGCCGACGTCGTGGACATGGTTGTGCGCGATCGCGTTGTCGCGCGCGACGCTCTCGCCGTAGCCCCAGGACCAGCCGACGGAGATGCCGCTGTAGAAGAGGTCGTGGATGTGGTTGTGGGCGATGCGGTTGCCGGCGGCGTGCCGCACCAGGATGCCGACCGCGCTGGGGAAGACCCGGCCGCCGGCGTGGATGTGGTTGTCGGTGAGGTGATTATCGCCGGTGCGCCCGGCGGGGGGCTCGGCGGCGGCCGCGCCGCGCCGCTGACGTGGATGCCGCCGCCGCCGAGGTCGGCGAGCGTGTTGCCGACGATGCCGACGCCGCGACAGCCGCGCCCCAGCTCGATCCCGTAGCCGCCGACGTGCCGGATCGCGCAGTCGGCGACGGTGCAGTGCCGCGCGCCGGCGAAGTGGAGTGCCCCCGCCGCGAGGTGGGCCGCCTGGTTGGCCCCGCCGAGGCGCTCGTCCTGGTAGTCCCAGTCGGCGTGCTCGAACGTCAGGCGGGTGAAGCGCAGCCACTCGACCCAGCGCCCGGCGTCGGGGTCGCCCGCCACGCGCAACAGTTGGCCCACGCGGGGCGCGAAGACGGCGGTCGTCTCGGGATCCTCGCCGGGGAGCGGCAGGTAGTAGAGGCGGCCGGCCGGGCGGTCGAGGTACCACTCGCCCGGCTCCGTCAGCGCCTCGAAGACGTGCTCGACCCAGTAGCGGGCGAACGCCCGGTCGGCGTCGTCGACCAGGGGGCGCACCGACCGGCGGCGGAGGGTGACCAGCCGCCGCGCCGGGTCGATGGCGGCGACCGGCAGGCGGTGGTCGAGCCAGAGGGTCAGCGCCACCACGTCCACGTCCTGCGGGTTGCGCCAGGCGTCGAGGTCGCCGGGGGCGTACGCGAACCGGTCGTTGCCGCGCGTGCCGTGCGACCCGCGCTCCTCCGCGCCCGGGAGGTCGGCGATGCGGTAGAAGCCCGCCTTCGGCAGTCGCGCCCGGGGGCGGCGCTCGCCCGCCACGAAGAGCGAGCGGAAGGCCCAGCGCCCGGCGGCGACCTCGGGCAGGTCGGCGACCCAGGCCGCGCGCCGTTGACCTCCTCGACCCGCCAGCCGCCGATCCGCTCGCCGCCGTCGAGGATCGGGGCCTCGTCGCCGAAGGCCGTGTAGGTGATCGGCCCGCTGTCGTCGGCGTCGAAGGTGACGGGGGCGCGCAGGGGGTAGCGCCCGCCGCGCAGCCGCACCGTCAGCGGGCCGTCCACGAGCCCGCGCGCCTTCAGGCGGCGCACCGCCGCCCGCGCGCCGTCGAGGGTCGCCAGCGGCCCGTCGGTGCGCCCTCGCTCGGCTCGGGCCGCCGCCCGGTCCAGCGGTCGTTGCCCCCCGGGTCGACGTAGAGTTCCACTGCTACCTGTCCTCCCCGCATCGATCTGCCTCCGCGCCGCGCGAACGACCGGCCCCCGTGCCCCAGGCGCGCCGACACCACTCAGACGTAGTTCTTCAGCGGCAACCGCCGGATATGCTCGGGCGCGAGCTTGCCGTCCCGGTAGGTCGTCGCGTTGTAGCGCGTCACCGTCTGCGCCCCCCGAAGGGCTGCCTGGGCAGGGCGGTGCGCGGGCGCGTCGTCGTCACCAGCCAGTCGAGGAGCTCGTCGCGCAGCTCGCGGACAATCCCGGCGTAGTCGGGGTCGAAGTAGCGATTGGCCATCTCCCAGGGGTCGTCCGCGAGGTCGTACAGTTCGCCGAAGCCAGCGGGGTACTCCTCGGCGAACAGTTCCCGAGGGTAGTGGACGTAGCGGTAGCGCCCCCGCCGCACGCTCTTGCTCCAGGCGAACTCGGTCACGCCGAGCCGATGGATCTCCGCCGGTTCGCCCCGCAGCAGCGGGGAGAGGTCCCGGCCGTCGCTCGTCCCCAGCGGCGCGAGGCCGGCGAGGGCGCAGAGGGTGGCCGAGAGGTCGACCGCCTCGACGATCTCCCGCGCGACGTGGCCCGCGGCGATCCGGCCGGGCCAGCGCCAGATGGCGGGGATGCGGGTGATCGCGTCGGCGCAGATGCCGGGGGCCTTCTCCATCAGCCCGTGCTCGCAGGCGTAGTCGCCGTGATCGCTGGTGTAGATCACGACCGTGTCCCCGGCGAGGCCGGCGTCGTCCAGCCACGCAGGAGCTCGCCGACGGCGTGGTCGACCTGGCTGACGCAGCCGAGGTAGCCGCGCAGCTTGCGCCGCCGGCCGGCCTCGAAGGTGCGCGGCTCGAAGAGCGTCCACCCGCCGTCCCGATAGCCCGCCGCCTGCCGGATGAAGTGCGGGGCCTCGCGCGCCGCCGCCAGGTCGTAGTCGGCGTTCGGCGGCAGCGTCAGGCGGTCCTCGTCGTAGAGCGACCAGAACGGCTCGCTCGGGGTGTAGAGCTGGTGGGGCTTCGGCAGGCTGACGTGCGCGAAGAAGGGCTGCCCCCGCGCCGCCGCGTCGGCCATGAAGCCGCGCGCCTCGCGCACCGTCCAGCCCTCGTCGCTGTCCTCGTAGGCCAGGTTGGAGACGCGCCCGTCGATCGATTGCCCCCGCCCGCCCGGCTGCCGGTCGGCGTCGCGCCGCGCGAAGAGGCCCCGCTCCCGCAGGTATGCCGCATACTCGGGGTTGCCGCCGATGCTGCAGCCGCCGCTCACCTCCCGGAAGTGGTCGCAGTCGTCCTCGACCCAGTACTCCGGGCAGTGGATCTTGCCGGCGGCGGCGGTGGTGTAGCCCGCGCGGCGGAAGTGGCCGAGGATCGTCGGCAAGCCGCCCGGGTTCGGGCCGTTGAGGCCGTAGTAGCCGTGGTTGTGCGGGTACTGGCCGGACAGGAACGAGACGCGGCTGGGCGTGCAGATCGGGTTCTGCGCGATGCAGGTGTCGAACCGGGTCCCCGCGGCGGCGAGGCGGTCGAGGTGCGGCGTCCGCACGTCGGGATGGCCCTGGTGGCCGAGCACCTTCGCGTTATGCTGGTCCGCCAGGATGAAGAGCACATTCGGCCGCGCCGTCGCCACGCCCGTCCCCCCTTCCACCGCCCGGCGGGCGGCTATCCCGCCGCGCGGTCGCCTCACTGCCCCGTGAGCGCCGCCTCGTACTCCTGGCGGATCTGGTCGCCGCCGCGGCTGCGCCAATCCTTGATCATCTGCTCGAGCGCGCCGAAGGGCTCGCGCCCGACGACGACGGCAGTCTCCCGGTCGGTGCGCAACTGGCTCAGCTCGCTCGACTTGGCGATGGCGGTCGGCGAGTACAACCCCTCGGTCGGGTCGTCGATGCCGACGGCGAGCATCCTGGCGGCCAACTCCTGCATCATCGCCGCGTCGCCAGGGAAGGCGGGGTAGAAGAAGACCGGTGGATTGTTCATCAGACTGCGGAGGCCGCCAATCTCGAGCTGGCCCTGCTCGGTCCGTGAGCGCGTGCCATCAGGGGCCACCTTGTGGTGCAGGCCCTCGATCCCGAACTGGAAGAAGAGATCCTCCTCGCTGCCGAAGGGGGCGGCGTAGTAGTCGAGGATCCGCAGCAGTTCGCGGACCCGCTCCTTATCCCGGCCGACCTTGCTGGGAATGCCGGTGAAGCCGAGGAACCCCGGCCCGTTGTGCGTCACCGCCTTGCCGCCGTCGTGGCCGGGCGGCGCCAGGCTGATCACGTCCGCCGCGGGGTTGACCTGCCGCGCCATCGCGCGCCGGTTGGAGAGCGAGACGATGAATCCCTGGAAGGCGCCCAGCGTGCCGGCGGTGAGTCCGTCCCGGACCTGCGAGATACTCAGCGAGAGCAGATCGGGGTGGTAGCCACCCCCCTCCCACAAGCGCTTGGCGAAGGCGAGCGCCTGCTTGTACTCCTCCGTCTCGATCTCATGGGTCAGGGTCTTGTCGGGGTTGAGCCGCCAGCCGTTGGGCGCGCGGAACATCTCGAGCAGGAAGGTCTGGCAGAATCGCGCCGCTGGCGTGGGGCCGGCGAGACCGTAGGTGTCGGCCTGGCCGTTGCCGTCCGGGTCGTTCTTGCTGAACCGCGTCAGTACGGTGAAGAGGCTCTCCGCGCTCTCGACGCGGGGCACCCCGACCTTCTCCGCCCAGTCCTGGCGGAAGTAGAGTGCCTGTCCCACCGCCAGCTGCGGGCGCGGCGCGCCGTAGATCTTGCGGTTGATGCGGACCTTGTCCCATAGCTGGGGCGGGAGGGCGGCCAGGTTGGGATACTCCTTGAGCGCGTCGCCGCTCAGGTAGGGCGTCAGGTCGGTGAAGGCCCCCTGCTGGATCGTCTTGTACTGGCCGGAGGCGCGGGAATCGCTGGGGTGGAGCCAGCAGAGGTCCGGCAGATCGCCGCCCGCGGTCAGCGCCGCGAACTTCTCGGCCCACGATGCCGACGGCGCGAAGGTCGGCTCGATCCTCACGCCGAGCCGCCGCTCCAACTCCTGCCAGAAGCGGTTCTCGCCTTTCGCCGGGATGGGCGCCCCTTCCTGGACCTGGAACGTCGTCACGGTCCCACCCCTGCCGGGCACGCCGGAGACCGACTTGTAGACCGGCGGGTACTTCGTGTAAGCGTCCGGCACGCCCGGCACACCCGTATCGGGCAGCTTCCCTTCGACAGCGGCCCGGCCACCCGTGGCCGTCGCCCGCACGGTGCTCGCGGCGGTCGTCGCGGGCGCGGTCGTGTTCGCGCCTGCCGCCGTGGCGCTGGTTCCCGCCGGGGGGATCGGGGTGCCGCCACCGGTAGGCGGCGCGGTCCCGGCGGTCGGGGTGGTGTTTGCACCGCCGCAGGCGGCCAGGGCGGCCACGCCGGTGATACCGAGCGCCGACCGCAGGAGCGCCCGGCGAGAATAAGTGCGCGTCATCGGTGTGTGCGCCATGATCATCCGCCTCCCTGTTGTCATCACAGAGCCGGCCCCCACCGGTCCTGTCCGCATCATCCGCCCCAGCGCCGTGACGCCCCCGCCCCCGCGTCGCGCGGCGCCCCCCGGCGCCGCCGGTCGCGCTAGCCCTTGATGGCGCCGGTGAGGACGCCCTTGGTGAAGTACTTCTGCAGGAAGGGGTAGACCAGCAGGATCGGCGCGGTGGCGATCACCACCACCGCCATCTGGATCGTCTGCGCCGGGGGGGGCGGCTGGTTCGGGTCCAGGTCCACCGCACTCGCCAGCGCGCTCCCCTGCAGCACGTACTGCCGCAGCACCACCTGGATCGGCCACATCGAGGAGTCGTTGAGGTAGAGGATCGCGTTGAAGAAGCTGTTCCAGAGCCCCACCCCGTAGAAGAGGGCCACCACCGCCAGCACCGCCTTGCTGAGCGGCAGCACGATCCGCCAGAGGATCTGCCAGTCGCCCGCCCCGTCGATCCGCGCCGCGTCCAGCAGCTCCTGCGGGATGTTCATGAAGAAGTTCCGGAGGATGATCAGGTTGA
>JAUJMV010000020.1:0-10361 GCA_030446685.1 Thermomicrobiales bacterium
TTATCCCGGCCAGGGCCGTCTCAAGGGTGTGGAAATCGCCCCCCTGGTAATTCTCGATTAGTAGGTCAACGGCCTCCGCCTTCCTGGCGGCGCTCGCGTTGGCGCTCTGGAGCAGGTCGAGCGCGAGCGCGCGCACGGTGTCATGGGCGAAGTGGCGCAGGGCGACCAGCGTGCCGAGGGCGACGGGTTCGTCCGCATGCCGGGCGAGCGCGAGCAACGGCGCATGGTCGCCAGGGAAGCGCCGTTGCTGGAAGATCCAGAGCAGGGGGGCGATCCGGCGCGGGTCCGTCTCGTCGAGCAGATCCGCCGCCGCGCGCGCCAGTTGCTCGTCCGGCGCTTGCCGGCCCCACAAGGCCAGCCCGATCGCGCGCTCCTTCCCCCGTTCATCGCTGATACGCACGCGCCGGCCCATCGCGCGCGCCGTTCCCGCGGCTATGCCACGCCGCACCGCGGAGTAGGGGATGGCGCCGACGTCAGGCCGCGCGTGCTTCCGGGGACGCCCTTCGGCGCGGTCGGCGTCGACCGCGGCGACAAAGGCGGCGATGCGCGCGTCGTCTCGCGCGGCTTGGAGCAATGTTCCCCTCGTTTCGGCCTTGCCCCGGTCCTCCTCGACCCAAGCCAGGAGCCACGCATAGTCCAGGTAATCGTCCCGGTTCGCAATCCGCCCGCTGTCGCAGGCCAGGCGGATGACGTGGAGCAGCCCTGCCAGGCCGTCGAGGTAGACAAGCGTCGTCTCGCCGGTGTCGTCGCCGGTCCACGCGTTCTGGTTGTACTTGGCGTACAGCACCCGGCGGGCGTGCTGGTCGCCCTCCTCGGCGTAGGTGGCCGCCAGGCTGAAGAGTTGTTCCGCGTCCCAATCTCCTCCCGACGTCGCTAGCGCCGCGAGAATCCGCTCGCGGAAGAAGGGCGCTTCCCCGGTGAGGGCAATCACCTCCCGCAGATAGGTCGCGCGGCTGCCCTCGATCTGGGGATCGTAAGTGGTGTTGCGGAGGCACGCGTCCAGGATCGCGTCGCGGTAGGGCCGGGCGTCGTGGCTACGGAGGAAGAGGATCGCCCTGCCCAGGCCGATGTCGAGTACGCGCTTGAACTCGTGTCCGTCCATCATCAACCCTCGATCGCGCGCCAGTCCCGCCGGGGGCCGTGGCGCCGCCAGCGCCAGAGGAGGCCGACCGGGTAGCCGGTCATCTTCGCCGCGTCGCCGACGAGGCGGATCAGGGGGACGTGCAGGGTCGCGGTCAGGCGGTCGCGTGGGGGGAGTGGCGGGAGTTGCGGGAGGAGGCGGGCGTAGGGGCGGCGCAGGTAGGCCGCGGCGGCGAGGAGGATGGGGGGCCAGAGGAGGGGCCGATGGCGGCCGCGCAGGAGGAACCAGCCGAGGCCGGCGTAGGTGGCGTAGCGGATGGCGTGGCGGCGCGCGAAGAGGCCGGCTTTGCCGTCGCCGCGCGCGTAGTGGTAGTACTGGCGCCAGAAGGCGCGGTACGAGCCGCGCGGGCGGAACCGCGCCACGGCGTCGGGGACGAAGGCGAAGCGGGCGCCGCACGAGCGCAGGCGCAGGTCGAAGATCAGGTCCTCGCAGTAGTCGAGCCATTCGGGGTAGCCGCCGGCGCGCGCCCAGGCCGCGCGCCGGAAGGCGATCGAGCGGCTGGAGGGGAGGAAGCGGGCCGGATCGATGTCGGCCAGGGCCGGCAGGACGGTCGCGCCCATCGCGACCTCGAACGGCGCGCGCGGGTCGGGCGTGAAGAAGCCGCTCGCCACGTCGGGCGCGGCGGGGCCGGCGCGCAGCGGGGCGACGAGCGCGGCCAGCCAGCCCGGAGCGAGGCGCACCCCGGCGTCGGTCACGGCGATGATCGGGGCGGCGGCGGCGGCGATGCCGGCGTTGCGCCCCCGGGCGATGTTCGCGCCGGGCCGACGCAGGACGCGGAGGGGCAGGCGGTCGCGCCACGCCTCCAGGAGTTGGAGGGTGGCGTCGGTCGAGCCGCCGTCCACGACGACGATCTCGTCGGGCGGGCGGGTCTGCGCGGCGACCGAGGCGAGCAGCGCGTCGATGCTGGCCGCCTCGTCGCGGACGGTGACGACCAGGCTGACGGCGGCGGGGGTGGGGGCGCTCATCGGGGCGGGGTGGGGTGGTCATCGGGGCGGTCGGGCGCCGCCCGGCCGCCAGGGGCCGGCGCCGGGGACGGGTCCTGATCGGCGGCGGCCGGCGGCCGATCCGCGGGGGGGCGGTCGCGCGTCGGGGGCGAGGCGCGGATGGCGAACGCGGCGTCGTACCCCGCCTCCAGGCGGGCGGCGATCCCGGCCCAGTCGTAGTGCTCGCGCACGAAGGCGCGGCCGGCGGCGCCGAGCCGCGCGCGGAGGTCGGGGTCGGTCAGCAGGCGCTCGACCGCGGCGGCGAAGGCGGCGGCGCCGTCGGCGAGCAGCAGGTGCTCGCCCGCGCGCACCGGGACGCCCTCGGCGCCGGGGGTGGTGGAGACGACCGCGCAGCCCATCGCCAGCGCGTTGAGGAGCTTCAGGCGGACGCCGCCGCCGTAGCGCATCGGCAGGATGTAGACGGTCGCGCCGGCGAAGTAGGGGCGGTCGTCGGCGACCGAGCCGGTGACCAGCACGCCGCCCTGCACCACCAGGCGCGTCACCTCCGGGGCCGGGTCGCGCCCGACCAGGGCGAGGCGCAGGTCGCGGCCGTCCGGGCGCCGCCCGCCCTGGCGCAGCAGGGGCCAGACGGCGGCGACGAACCAGGTCGCCGCGTCGATGTTCGGGCGGTAGTCGAACGAGCCGCTGAAGACGAGATCGAAGCGGGCGCGATCGGGGGGCGCGGGCCAGGCGGGGCGCGGCCCACCCCGCGTGGGCGCCTCGGGCGAGTAGTAGGCCGTGTCGACCCCGTTCGGCACGACGATCAGCGGGCGTTCGGGGGCGAGCGGCTGCAGGGCCTCGGCGTCGGCCTCGGAGACGCAGGCGGTCAGGTCGCAGGCGCGCAGCAGGCGGCGCTCGAAGTGGCGCAGGCGCCGCCACTGGGCGAGCGAGTAGGCGGCCTTGGGCCAGCGGCGGGGCTGGCGCGCGTCGGTCGCGGCGGCGCGGCGCTGGAGGACGTACTCGGCGTTGTGGGCGTCGAAGACCAGCAGCGGACCGGCGCCGGGGCCGCGCTCGACGGCCAGCAGATAGCGCGCCAGCTCGATCCCCTCGCCCTGGACGATGTCGTACCGCCCCTCGGCGAGGAGGTCGCGCAGGCAGCGGGCGAACGCGGGCGACCAGAGGCGGTCGGCCATGTCCGCGCGCGCGCTGAGCAGCAGGGTCCGCAGCCGCTCCGGCACCCCGCGCGGCGGCGCCGGCACGGTGACGACCGTCCCCCAGGGCTCGTCCGCGCGGCCCTGGCCGGTGGCGCCCTCCTCGCGCTCCCCGACGAAGGTCAGCAGGTCGAGGTCGTGCCGGGTCGCCAACTGGGCCATCAGGTTCCAGTTGCGAATCGCCGCGCCCTGCCGGGTGCGGTTCGGCAGTTGCGGGGTCAGGAAGAGGATGCGCCGGCGTGTCCCGCCGACCTGCGCGCTCATGACCGTTCCCTGCTGGTAGTCGTCAGTCGTCAGTCGGGTAGTCGGGTAGTCGGGTAGTCGAGTGGTCGGGTAGTGGACGAAGGGGTCCAGTATCCCCCGAAGTATAACGACTCTCCCCCGTTTCCGTTGCTCCGCTCGCCGCCCCGTTCCTCTACCCGACTGCCCGACTGCCCGACTACCCGATTAGCACCGCCCAGAGGCGCGGGAGGAAGAGGAGGAGGCCGACGACGACCGCGGCCAGCGCGGCGAGCCAGACCGCCCCCGCGGCGAGATCCTTGGCCCGTTTCGCCAGCGGGTGGTAGTCGAGCGTCACCAGGTCGACCAGCGCCTCGATCGCCGAGTTGACCGTCTCCAGCGCCAGCACCAGCGCGATCGTCAGGGTCAGGACGGCCCACTCGACCCGCGAGAGATTCAGCGCGGCGCCGAGCGCGATCGCGACCAGGCCCGCCGCCGCCTGCACGCGCGCGTTGCGCTCGCGGAGCGAGAGGCGGAGGCCGTTGGTGGCGTGGACGAACGACCACAGGAACGCCCCGAACCGCCGCTTGAAATCAGCCACCGCGCGTCGCCAGCCAGCCGGCCAGGATCGCCTCCTGCCGGGCCAGCATCCGCGCGCGGTCCTCGTCCGCGGCGTCGTCCCAGCCGAGGAGGTGCAGCACGCCGTGGATCGCCAGGAAGCGGATCTCGCGCGCCGGGTCGCTGCCCCACTCGCCGCTCTGCGCGGCGGCGCGCTCGCAGGAGATGTAGATCTCGCCGAGCGTGGCGCCGCCGGGGGTGACGAAGCCGCCCCCGGCGTCATCGGCCAGGGCGAAGGTGATCACGTCGGTCGGCTCGTCGTGGCCGAGGAAGCGGCGGTTGAGGTCGTGGATGGTGGCGTCGTCGACGAGGACGAGGGCGAGGGCGACCGGGTCGGTCGCGCCCTCCCGCGCCAGCGTGTAGGCGGCGAGGTCGCGGAGGTCGCCCGCGTCGGCCAGCGGCGCGCAGGCCGGCGCGATCGTGACGGCGATGTCGGCGCCCCCCGGTCCCGCGCCCCGCGCCCCGCGCCCCACGCCCTACGTCCTGCTCGCCACCGCCACCGCCTTGTCCGCGTCGCGGGGCGGGGCGGTGGGATATTCGAGGCGCGGGTGGTAGATGCCGTCGAGGACCTGGACGAAGGTGCGCTTGATCCGGTCGATGTCGCGCAGGGTCAGGTCGCAATCGTCGAGCTGGCCGCTCTTCACCCGCTCCTCGATCACCTGCTCGACCAACTCCTGCAGCTTGCTGCCGCGCGCCGGGACCGCGGCCGTGTGACCGTTGGCCCCGGCGGCGTGGCGCGGCTCGTCCTGGAAGTTGAGCTTGCCGGACTGGGCGGCGGCGCGGACCGCGGCCTCGGTCGAGTCGGCCAGCATGATCACGCCGGCCTCCTTGGTCTGCGGCCTCGGGCCGGGGTAGCGGAAGTCCTCCTCGCGCACCTCCTCGCCCTGCTCGAGCGCGCGGTGGTAGAAGTAGCGGATCAGCATCGTGCCGTGGTGCTGGCGGATGATGTCGACGATCGGCGCGGGGGAGGCGGGCCTTCTGCGCCAGCCGCACCCCGTCGGTGACGTGGTCGATGATGATCCGCGCGCTCTGCTGCGGGTCGAGCACATCGTGGACGTTGTCGCGGTTGGCCTGGTTCTCGATGAAGAAGGTCGGGCGCAGCGTCTTGCCGATGTCGTGGTAGAGGACCGCCACGCGGGTGAAGAGGGGTCGCCGCCGACCAGCTCGACCGCGCTCTCGGCCAGGTTGGAGACGACGATGCTGTGGTGGTAGGTGCCGGGGGCCTCGCGCGCCAGGCGGTAGAGGAGCGGCTGGTTGGGGTGCGCCAGTTCGAGCAGTTGCAGGTGGGTGGTGATGCCGAAGAGGCCGCCGAGGAAGCTGAACGAGCCGAAGGTCAGGACGGTGGACAGGGCGCCGTTGAAGGCGGCCATCATCGCGATCTGCGCCAGGCTGGGCAGGTCGAGCGCGCCGTTGGCGATGCGGAAGCAGACGCCGACCGCGAAGACCGCCGCGCCGACCGCCACCCCGGCCCAGAAGAAGGTGGCGATCCGGTCGGCCTGCCAGACGACGAACGCGCCGACCAGCGAGGCGACGAAGCCGAGGACCATGTATTCGAGCGAGCGCTGGCGGCGCCGCCGAGCAGGCCAAGCAGGATCGAGACCATCACCGCGACGACCGTGGCGAGCTGCAGGTTGAGCAGCACCGTGGTCAGCATCACCGCGGCGGCGATCGGGAAGGCGTAGATCCAGAGCGGCTGGCTGCCGAGCGTGATCCGCGCCGCGATCACCGGCAGGGCGATCGTCAGGCCGAGGAGGAGCAGTTGCCCGCCGCGCCAGACCTCGTGGTTGAACTGGTAGAGGTAGCCGACCAGCAGGACGACGAGGATCGCGACCAGGCCGACCTTGCCGAGCAGCGCCTGCCAGTTGACCCGCGGTTGCAGCAGCCCGAGTTCTTCCAACTGCTCCCGCTGGAGCGCCGTCACGACCTCGCCCTCGCCGACGATGCGCTGCCCTTTCTGGATCATGACGGTCTGCTGCGGGACGGCGGCGACGGCCTCCGCGCGCTTCTGCCGGGTGAGTTCGGGGTTCTCGACGTAATTCGCCTGGATGAACCCGCGCACCAGGGCGGCGATGCTCTCACGCTCGGGGCCGCTGAGCGCCGGGTCCCGCTCCAGCCGGCCCGGCAGGTCGCCCCGGACCCGCAGCAGGTCGTCCGGGCGGATGTCCTGCTGCATCGTCTCGTTCAGCAGCCGGCGGGCGCCCTCGGCGATCGTGCTCCAGCGCGGCTCGTCGATCAGCCCCCGCGCCTCCTCGGCGGTCAGGCCGGGGCCGCTTCCTGCGCAGCTTTGATCTTCTCGTCGGGCGGCGACGGCGCGGCGCGGATCTCGCCGAGCCGGTTGAGCGCCGCGTCGAGCTGGGCGCGCTGGCGCCCGGCGATCGCCGTGTCGCGCGCGCTCACGGTGCCGGCGTTGTTGGCCGCCTCGGTCTTCTTCTGCTGCGTGCTGACCTCGCTGACGTAGGTGAGGGCCTGCGGGGCGTAGATGGTGCGATCGGCGACCCGGCCCTCCTCCAGCTCGGCGCTGCGCAGCCCGTCCCAGGGGGCGATGGCGGCGCCGAGCGCCAGCAGGAGCGCCAGGCCGAAGAGGAGCAGGCGCAGCAACTGGCCGACGGTGTTGCCGTCGGTGTTGACCGGCCGGCGCAGCCACTCGCGGCGGCGCGGGGCGGCGGGCGGCGGGGCCGCGGCCTTCCCGTTGCCGGTGGGCGCCGGCGGCGGGGCCGGCGGGTTCGCTTGTGGTCGTAGCGGGCCGATCATGCTGCCCTTACCGGAGTGACCGCGGCGCCGCGCCCAGGCCGGGCCGGCGCGTCGGGGGAGAGCCGCCGCGCTATTGGGCCTGGCCGCCCGCCAGCAGGCGCCGTGCGGCCTCGCTGATGGCGCGGCTGTCGGCCCGCCCGGCGGCGCGGGCGATCGCGGCCGGCATCACCAGCTTCATGTCGCGCGGGCCGGTGGCGCCGGTCTCGGCGATCGCCTCGCGCACCAGCGCCTCGACCTCCTCGGGGCGCAAGCCCGCGGGCAGGTACTCGCGCAGGATCGCGAGTTGGGCGCTCTCGCGCGCGACCAGGTCGTCCCGCCCGGCCTGCTGGAACTGCTCGATCGAGTCCTGGCGCTGCTTGATCTGCCGCTGCAGCACCGCCAGTTCCTCGGCGTCGCCGAGCGGCTGGTCGCGCTCCGGCGCGCGGGTGACGGCGTCCGCGTCGGCGGCGTCCGGCGTCGCGACCGGCTGGACGCGCGCGATCTGCGCGTTCTTGAAGCTGGCGCGCAGGAAGCGGATCACGTCACGCCGGGTGGTGTCCCCGGAGCGCATCGCCTCTTTGAGATCGGCGGTCAGGCGTGCGTCAAGCGTGCCCATCGTCTCGCTCGTGCTCCCGTTCAGCGTTCCCGGTTCCCGATCGCGGCGGGCGAAGCGGCGGGGGATGGTGCGCCGGGCCGCGCAACCGGCGCGCGCGCGTCAAGCGTTTCAGGTGGGGGCGGGACGCGGGGCGACAGGCGTTGGGCCATCGGCGGTCTACTACTCCCCTCGCTCCGCGGCTACGGCGTTTTCGCGGTGGCCAATTGGGGCTGCCGCCCGATCGCGTCCTGCGGACCGGACCCGCTCACGATCCGGTCGCGGATGGCGGCGTGGCGCCGCAGCCCCTTGTACAATCTCACCAAGTATAGAAGGGCGGCGGGGCGGCGTCAACGGCCCAAGGCGTGGCGTCAAGGTGGCGCTGGGGGCAGCCACGCCGGCGAGCTCTCGCGCACGCTCCTCTAGGCGCGCGCGCCGCGTAGCTCCCGGCAAACGACGGCCGGGGCAGCAGAGCTCAGCCCGACGCGCCTGGCGCACCGCCAGATCGCCCCCTCTTTGAGATCAGCGCCAGCCGCCCGCGCGCGGGCGAAGGCTGCAGGCGCCGACTCAAGCGCGTTCTCGATGTGGCGCGGGTGAAGGCGCTCGGCGCGCCCGCGTGCTCACCAGCGTCCTCGACCGGCTGCGGGGTGGGCGCCAGCTCGCGGACCGTGCAGCGTCCAAAGGTGGCGCCGGGCTGGCCGTGGCCCTTGGCGGCGGCGGGCGACTCGGTCAGATCGCGCGCTGGCGGGCCCCACCGTGCGCACGGTGCTCGGCCCCACTCGACGCCCTGCAGCGTCGGATGGTGCTGGAGCTGCGCAGCCGGTCGCGCCGCGCGCGTCGATCCCGTGGCGTGCTTTCGCGGCCCATCGGCGTAGAGGCCGTCGGCACAGCAGGCGGATACAGCCCGGCCCGCCCAGCGCCAGCGCCAGGGCGCGCGTCACGGCCGCCTCCTTGCCCTTCTCCGGACTGCCCGAGCAGCCGCCAGGCGACCCGCTCCCCCGACACGCAGACCAGGGCGACCATCGCAGGTCGGGGCCGAGGCCGCCGTCGATGGCGTAGACCTGCCCGCGCACGGCTGCCGCGCGCCGCGCACGGCGTTGCGCCTGCTCGGCGCGACCGCCCGCGACCCGCCGCAACTCGTCGCGCAGCGATGGCAGGGCCGCGAAGCCTGCCGCCCTGCCGGGTGGCGTGGCGGCGTGCCCCCGGCGCGGATCTGGGCCGCGCCCAGCCAGGGCGGGCCGGCTGTTGAAGGTCTCCCCCGCCGCGCCCGCCGCCTCCTTGATGAAGGGCAGGGTCGCTCGTCCGACCAGCAGGGCGCGCGCGCCAGCAGCACGGCGAAGGCCCAGTTCCTCGAGCTCAGAGCGCGGCCATGTCCGGCCGCTCCCTGCCGCAGCGCGGCTCGCACCGCCTCCCGGTCTGCCGCCCTGCCCCATCCGCACCTCCCCGGTGTCACCCCCGCCACCTTCCCCTTATCTCCAAATATCTGGGCGGGTGGCGAAATCGCCCGCCGCGCCGCCGGTCTCAACCGGGTGGCCAGCCGAAAGGGCGCCCGCCAAGGACGTGCAGGTGCAGGTGCGGCACCGTCTGCCCGCCGTCCGGCCCGTTGTTGATGACGACACGGTAGCCGCTCGCCCCCAGGCCCTCCCGCTCGGCGACCTCGCGCGCGGCCAGCAGCAACGCCCCGAGGAGCGCGCTGTCGTCGCCCCCCTCGTGGAGCGACGGGAGGTGGCGGCGCGGGATGACCAGGACGTGGGCCGGCCCTTGGGGATTGAGGTCGCGGAAGGCGACGACGTCGGCCCCCTCGTAGACGAGATCGGCGGGGATCTCGCCGCGCGCGATCCGGCAGAAGATGCACCCCTCCGCCCCCTGGTCCTCCATGGCCCGCTCCTTTCGGCCGCAAGAGCCCCCGGCCCTGCACGGCCCCCGGCCCCCAACTTCACGTCTGGTAGGGGCGGGATTCTCCGTTTCAAACCTGCCTGGTTGCCGGACCTCGGGCGCCGAGGCGGGCCGACCAGGGCGGGTTTGAAACCCGCCCCTACCCAACGGTGCCGCGCCCCGATCCGGCCCCGATCCTCTCCCCCGACGCCGGGGGGCCGGGGGCCGTCCCTGCTATACTTGCCCGCGTGTCGCCGATGGCCGGCGGCCCTCGCCGGCGGCGGCATCTTACCCGAAGTACCGCGCCGATGGAAGCGCGCGACGCGCGCCCGTCGGGGCAGACAGGCGCCGATGCCCGAACTCCCCGAAGTCGAAACGGTCCGCGGCGGCCTGGAGCGGCAGATCGTCGGCCGCACCTTCGCTGGCCTGAGCTTCCTCGAATGGCCGCGCACGATCGCCGCGCCGGCGCCGGAGGCATTGGCGGAGCGGCTGGCCGGGCGGCGGGTGCGCGGGGTCCGCCGCCGCGCCAAGTTCCTGATCATCGATCTGGACGGCGGCGAGCACCTGGTGATCCACCTGCGGATGACCGGGCAGTTGCGCGTCCTGCCGCACGCCGCGGCGCGCGACCGCTTCGAGCGCGCGGCGTTCGCCTTCGCGGACGGCGACGAGCTGCGCTTCAGCGACATCCGCCGCTTCGGGCGGATCGCGCTGCTGGACGATGCCGAGCTGGCCGACCGCCTGCGCGCGCTCGGGCCGGAGCCGCTCGGCGACGACTGGCCGCCCGAGGCGTTCGCCGCGACCCTGGCGGGGCGGCGGATGCGCCTGAAGCCGCTGCTGCTCGACCAGTCGTTCCTCGCCGGCCTCGGCAACATCTACGTCGACGAGGCGCTCTTCCGCGCGGGGCTGCACCCGCTCGCCGTGGCGGCGGAGGTGCCGCCGGAGCGGGCGGCGGCCCTCCACGCCGCGATCCGCGAGGTGCTGGCCGACGCGCTCGCCAGCGGCGGCACCACCTTCTCCAACTACCGCGACGCCTACGGCGAGGAGGGCGACTA
>JAUJMV010000020.1:10461-30742 GCA_030446685.1 Thermomicrobiales bacterium
GCGGCGGCACCACCTTCTCCAACTACCGCGACGCCTACGGCGAGGAGGGCGACTATTACGAGCGCCGCCGCGTCTACGGGCGGGCGGGCGAGCCTTGCCCGACCTGCGGCGCCTCGATCGCGCGGATCGTCGTCGGGGGGCGCGGCACGCACTTCTGCCCCGCCTGCCAGCCGGAGCCTGGGGCGGCGTCCCCTGACGGGGAGCAAGGCGAGGGGCGAGAAGGGAAGGTAACGATCCTCCGGCCGCGGGCGCGGCAGCCGCTGCGACGGGTCGCCGAGGAGCGCGGGAGCTATGAGGCATCGGGGACGGGCGCCCCTGACGGGGACGGGTCTGGAGCGGGGGATGCGGAATAGGGGCCGGATCGCGCCGGGCGTTACGGGGGAGCGGGCCGTGGCCCCGGCTGGCCCGGTCGAGGTCGAGGCGGAGCCGGGATCGGACTCCGGCGATTCCGCGCTCTTCCACGAGCGCGTCTTCGCCATCGTCGCCGCCATCCCGCGCGGGCGGGTGACGACCTATGGGCGGATCGCGCGGGCGATCGGGCAGCCGCGCGCGGCCCGGATGGTCGGCTGGGCGCTCCACGCCAGCCACTCCGAGCCGGGCTTACCGTGCCACCGGGTGATCAACCGCAACGGCGAGTTGACCGGGCGCTGGCACTGGGGCGACCCGGACCTGATGCGCGCCCTGCTGGAGGCCGAGGGGATCGAGTTCGACGACCAGGAGCGGGTCGACTTGCGCCGCTTCGGCTGGGACCCTGACGGAGTGCTGAGTGCTGAGTGCTGAGTCATGAGTATGAACGGCTCAGGCTTTCCCTGCCGCACTCGGCACTCAGCACTCAGCACTCAGCACTGGAGGCAGCATGGGCGATTTCGACGGGCAGGTGGCGCTCGTGACCGGGGCGAGCGCCGGGGTGGGGCGGGCGACCGCGGCCGCGCTGGCGCGCGAGGGGGCGGCGGTCGCGCTGCTGGCGCGGGGGGCGGGGCCGCTGGAGGCGGTAGCTGAAGAGATCCGCGCGGCGGGCGGTCGGGCGCTGCCGATCGTCGCGGACGTGACCGACGAGCGGGCGGTCGAGGGGGCGGTCGGGCGCGCGGCGGCGGAGCTGGGCGGCCTCGACATCCTGATCGCCAACGTCGGGACCAACCGGGGCGGCCCGGTCGAGCGGCTGGCACTGGACGACTGGAACCTGGTGCTCGCGACAAACCTCACCGGCGTCTTCCTGCCGGTCCGGGCGGCTCTGCCGCACCTGAAGGCGCGCGGCCGCGGGCAGATCGTCGCCGTCTCCTCGGGCGCGGGGCGGACCGGGTACGCCAACCTGGCCGCGTACTGCGCCTCGAAGTTCGGCCTCAACGGCTTCATGGCGGCGCTGGCGGCGGAGGTCAAGGACGACGGGGTCCGCTGCGGCGTCATCCTCCCCGGCAGCATCCTGACCGAGTTCGGCGGGCGCGCGGTGGAGGAGAAGCGGGCGGGCGGCGGCAAGTACCTCCTGCCGGAGGATGTCGCCGCCTCGATCCTCCACCAGCTCCGCCAGCCGGCGCACGCCTGGGTGCAGGAATTGCACCTGTGGCCCTTCTGAATTGCGGATTGTAGATTGCGGATTGCGGATTCTACGGGGGAACGGCAGCGTCCGTGGCCTCCCTGTGGAGGCATTCCGCAATCCGCAATCTACAATCCGCAATCGGCGGGGTTGCTACCTTTTGAAAGCGCAATGCACAATTTGTTGCTCTTGCGGAGCGGGGGGGTCGCGCCTATACTGGACTAGGCGAGGGGACAATGGTGGGTGGAATCGCGCGTTGAAGTGGGCGTGGCCCATCGCCATGCCAACGACGAGGATGGGACGATGGACACCGCCTTCCGCCTCCGCTACCGAGTGCAGCAAGCCGACGGCACGCGTCGCGCGATGGTCCTCGAAGATCCAGATGGCACCTTCTACCTCTTCAGCGGCGGGCGCCTACAGGTGCGTATGGGTTCGTTCAGCACTTGGCAGCGTGTCAGCCGGAGCCTGTCGCGGGCGCGGTACGCCTGGCAGGTCGTGGAGGGCGGCGATCTCCATTCGCTCGAAGCGCTGCCGCTGCTGGAGGCACAAGGCGACGGCGCCAAGGACGGCGCCGGGGTGCAGACCGGCCGCGTTTGACTCCCCCACTCTGCTCAACTCACCTACCCTGACCCGCTCGATCCCCACGCATCCGGCCACGATATAGGGGGCCACATTCCAGCTACCCACTGGCGCGTTGATCGCCTCAGACGGACGGAGGGCGCCGATGGAACAGGTTCGCTCGGCTGATGGAACCCCGATCGCCTACGCATGCAGCGGGACGGGGCCGCCCCTGGTCCTGGTCCACGGCGGCACGGCCGACCACACCCGCTGGGCGCGGCTCCTGCCGGCCCTCGAGCCCCACTTCACCGTCTACGCTCTTGACCGCAGGGGGCGCGGCGCGAGCGGCGCGACCGAGACCGCGCAGTACGCCATTGAGCGCGAGTTCGAGGACGTGGCGGCGGTCGTCGACGCTGTCGGCGGGCCGGTCCACCTCCTCGGGCACTCCTACGGCGCGCTCTGCGCGTTGGAGGCGGCACGGCGCACGGGCAACGTGCGCGCGCTCGTGCTGTACGAGCCGCCCATCCCGATCCCACCCGGCCGCGCCATCAACCCGCCAGGGACGCTGGCGGCGATGGAGGCGCAGTTGGCGGCGGGCGACCGGGAGGGGCTCGTGCTCACCTTCCTGCGGGAGCTGGCCCGGCTGCCGGAGGGGGCGATCGCCGCCCTGTGTGCCTCGCCGGCGTGGCCGGCGCGCGTCGCCGCCGCACACACCATCCTCTACGAGGCGCGCGCGGCCGAGGCCTACGCCTTCGAGCCCGCGCGGTTCCGCGACTTGGCGACGCCGACCTTGGTGCTGCTGGGCAGCGAGAGCCCGCCGTTCCTGCGGGCGGCGAGCGAGGCCATCGCCGCGGCACTGCCCAACAGCCAGCTCCGGGTCTTGGAGGGTCAGGGCCATGTGGCGATGGACACCGCACCGGACCTATTTACGAGCGAAGTGGTGCGGTTCCTCACGCCCCCCGAATGAGGGGTACTCCCCTGAATCGTAACTTGGCTCGCCTGGCACGGCGAGCAGCCGGGAGCTTCTGCAACAACCCGCAGTGGCCGCCCGCTACGCGGTGTATGCACCAAGAATTGCGCCGTTGCTTCACCGGCCATCGACTATCAGGATAATCGGAATGTGCCGCCCTGTGTCGTGGCGGGGTGTGATCCCTGATATTCACCCGCGGCGCCGCCACCGGTGACCGCACGTCGTCGCTCGACGGCCCGGTGATCACGGCGGCGGCGGCGCGGCGTGCGGTGGGTCGCTGATGTAGAGCACCTGCTCGCCCAATGCCTGGCGGCGCACCACCCCCCGGGCGGCCAACGCCTCCAGCCCCGCCCGCACATCCTCCACACTCAACCCGGCGAGACCCGCCCAGAACTCCGCCCAGCCGACGATCGCCGCCGGACGGCCCTGCTCGATCACCTCCAGCAGCCGCCGCACCGCGGGGGTCTGTTGCGCCAATCGATCGTCCACGTTCATCGTTCCCTCGGCCCTCCGTCGCCCCCCCGGCCGCGCCGAGACGGCGCCCGGCGGGGGTGTCCGTGCAAGCCCCATGCCAGTGGCGGGGGGCGAGAAACGCGCGGCGGCGCGCGGCCGCCGGCTACCGCCGGGACAATCGTGGGTCGGCGGGGCGCGAGGCCGGGTGCGCGACGTCCGGCGGGGCGCTGATGGTCCGGTAGGCCGCGAGGGTCTGCCGGGCGATCGTCTCCCAGGAGAGCTCGCGGAAGAGGCGGCCGTGGTCACGCGGGGCGTGCAGCGCCCAGGCCAGCGCGGCGCGCAGGGCGGCGGGGTCGAGGTCGCCGGGGTAGGTGCGGACCCACTCCGGCCCGACGCCGCGCTGGAGTTCGGCCAGCGCGCCGCGATCGGGGACGAGGATCGGGCGGGCGAAGGAGAGGGCGAGGATCGCGCTGCCCGAGTTGAGGACCTCGCGGTAGGGCAGCACGACGAGGTCGGCGGCGCGCATGTAGACCTGGACCTCCCCCGCCGGCACGAAGTCGAGGTGTGTCCGGACGCGCGCGTCGCCCGCCGCGGCGTCCGCGACCTGCCGGGCGAGTTCGGGGATGGCCGGCTTGCCGGCGATCACCAGGCGGAGGTCCGGGTCGGGCAACCGGCGGAAGGTGGCGATGAGGTGGGGCAGGTTCTTGTAGGGCCGGATCTGCCCGAGCCAGAGCAGCACCCGCGCGTCCGGCGGCAGGCCGAGGCGCGCGCGCGCCTCGGGGCGCGTCAGGGTGTCGGGGTAGGCCGGGCGGTAGTCGCCGTGCGGGATCACGAAGCCGGGGCGGTCGCCGAGCGCCGGGTGCCGTTCGAGCGCGGTCAGCCGCCCCCCCTCGGTCAGCGCGATGAAGCCGTCCAGGTGCGCCAGCAGGTCGGCCCAGAGGCGCGCTTCCAGATCGGGGAAGCGGCCCTCGTGGGCGCGCAGGTTGTGGACCGTCCAGACGACCTTGGTGCCCCTGCGGCGCGCGAGCCGGAGCAGCAGCCGGAAGGTGTAGACGAGCGGGCGCACCAGCCAGCGCCAGGGCAGGTTGAGGATCGCGTCGGGCCAGTGGATGTGCCAGACGTCGTGGCGCCCGAAGAGCAGCTTGTGGGGGAGGAAATCGACCACCCGGACGCCGAGGGGGGTTAGGCGACTGTAGAGGAGGCTGTTGTACGGGTTGTCGCCGTGGTTGCGGAACGCGGGCCAGGCGATGACCCGGAGGGGCTTGCCCTGGCGGGCCTGTCCGCTCACCGTCGCACCGTGCCATCCCCCTCGACGGGCGTGCCGGCCGGGCGCGGATCATCCGCGCCCCGTGCAGCGTACCACTCCGCGCGTCCGTTCGCCAGGTCCGCTCACCCGATCCGGGCGGCTTCCCCCGGAACCGGCAGCGGCGGACACGGGGCGGCGTCCCCGGTGGCGGGGGGCGTCGCGCCCGCCCGCGCCTCCCGCCAGAGCTCCAGATAAGTCGCCCCGGTCGTGCGGATGCCGGCCAGGCCGAGGGCGGCCAGCACCGCGGCGCGCTCGCGCGCGCCGACCGTGCCGGCGTCGGGGCGGCGCAACTCGCAGAAGTGGCCGAGCCCGGCGACCCGATCGAGGGCGAGTTCCCAGCCGTCGAGTCCGTACCGCCGGCGCTCCTTGCAGAGCCGGCCCGCCGGGGTGTAGCCCAGCCCATGCAGCAGCGTCAGGACGCGCGGGCGCGCCTCGCAGGTGACGATCGGCGGCGGGGCGGCGTCGCCCGCCCCGGCCGCGGCGAAGGAGACCCAGGCGGCATCCTCGCGCAGGCGGACGCGCAGGGGCGGACCGACGGGGTCCGCCGGGGGGCGGAAGAAGTGGTCCTCCTCCCGGTCCGCGCCGAGCGGGGCCGCGCCGGCGGCGGCGAGCGCCGCCTCGCTCGGCCAGCCCCAGAGCTTCACCTGGGCGGGCGGGGTGCCGGGGCGCGGCGGGCCGGGCGGCGGGGCGTTGTCGATCACGATCAGGTCGGCCCAATGGGCGGCGGGGTTGAGGTAGCGGCGTTGCAGCGGGACGACGTACTCGCCGCAGCGACGCAGGATCTCCCAGGGGTCGCGCCCGGCGGCGCGGGCGTCGCCGAGGATCTGGGCCAGCAGCGGGCGCGGCAAGCCGGGCTTGACCCAGACGCCGAGATCGCTGTGCCCCGCCTCGGCCCCCAGCCTGTCCGGCCCCTCGACGATGACCGTGCCGGCCTCGCCGTCGGCCCCGCCGCCGAGAGAGAGGTCGGGCGGGACGCCCCGCTCGGCGGCGAGCGGGCGGGCATCCGGCAGTCGGGCCAGCAGCGCCGCCGCCAGCGCGCGGGCCTGGCCGGAGCCGCGCGGCGACGCCAGCGCGACCACCACCGGCCGCCCGTGGGTGTGGGAGGCCAGCGCCGCGACCCGCTCGGCGATCAGGCGCAGCCCGAGGGCCGGGGCGACGACCGGCAGCCCCTCGCCGCGCCGCCAGGCCAGCGCGCGGCCCCGTTTGCTGCCGCGCATCGGCAGCAGGCCGTACTCCTCCATCAGCCAGAGGGCGAGTTCGGCCAGCCCCCCTTCGTCGCCGTCGAGCAGCTCGATCTCGATCTCGGCCTCCTGGTAGGCCGGCTCGTCCGCCAGGCGGACGCGGTCGAGCGCCAGCGCCAGGCGCGTGCCGTCCGGGCGCGCGAGGGCGAGCTGGCGCCGTTCGGTGAGCAGGGTGAAGAGCGGCAGCAGCGGCGCGGCCCCGGCGACCTTGCGGGCGCGGGCGACCGGCTTGCATGCGGGCGGCGCGGCGCCGGTCGCCCCGGCGGTCGCGGGGAGGCGGGCGTTGACCTCGCGGCGGCGGGCCACGCCGTCGCGCCCCGGCCCGCGCCCGCGCTTGAAGGTCCACTCGACGCCGCCGGCGCCGCCGTCGAGGACGCGCCGCCGCAGCGAGCAGCGGGCGGCCTCCAGCGCGCCGGCCGCCGTGTCGTAGTAGGTGTTGCGCTGCGCCTCGTCGTGGCGGCCGGCGACGCGCCAGCCGGGAACGCCTCGCGCGCGGCGAGGTCGGCCAGCGTCGCCTCGCCGGCCGGCGCGAACTTGACTTCGAGTTCGATGCCCCGCCGTCCCATCGGCGTCGCTCCGCGGTGCGGTTGAGGGTCGAAGGTCGAAGGTCTGAACGTCGAAGGTCCGGGGATCGCGGCCCGAGGGCCGGGGCGGCGCGCTCCCCCTCGGAGAGTCTAGCGGGCCCACCGGGGCGCGCGGCGGCGATTGCCTGTGGAGGGGCGTCGTGCCGCAGGGTGGCTGGGCCGTTTCCGGCGGGCGCGCGGCGATGGCGATTGCCCGTCAGCGGCACGGCGTCTCCGACCCGTGTCAACCCAACTGCTGTTGTGTGGTTCAGCGAGAAGGTCAGGTTTCGTCGGGGGAGCCGAATCGCTCTGGCACGGTTATTGCCTTGTGGCTATCGTTATTCCGTCCGCTCGTCCGGGCATGCGGATTCCGCCCATCCGCCACGGCGAGGCGGCTCCGGGAGTCGCGACGGGGACATTACAGGAGGGGATGGGGGAGATGGCGCAGCGGCCCGATTCGTCGCAAGGGGAACCCGCCCCGGTCGCCGCCGCGTCGGGCGGCGCGCTGGGGTCGTCCGGCAACATCCTGGGCGCGGCGACCGGCACGGCGGAGCGGCCCGCCCCGCCGCCGATCGCCGCGGAGGTTCCCGCCGCCGTGTCCGGCGTGCCAGGCGGGGAGACGGTCGTCCTGATGGAGGGGGTGAGCAAGAGCTTCGGCGAGGCGACGGTGGTCAAGGACTTGCAGCTGCAGGTCCCGCGCGGCGGGCTGATCGGGCTGATCGGCCCGAGCGGCTGCGGCAAGACGACAACGATCCGCCTGCTGCTCGGCGTCTACGAGCCGAGCGCGGGGGAGGTGCGCGTCTTCGGCGAGTTGCCCTACCGCTTCCGCCGGGAGACCCGCGAGCGGATCGGCTACCTGCCGCAGCAGTTCGTCCTCTACCCGACGCTGACGGTCGAGGAGAACCTCAATTTCGCCGCCGCCGCCTACGGCCTCGGCCCGTTCAAGCGCCGCGCCGCCAAGCGCGAGGTGCTGGAGTTGGTCGGGCTGACCCCGCACCGCAAGACGCTGGCCGGCAAGATCTCCGGCGGGATGCAGCGCCGCCTGGGGCTGGCCGCGACCCTGCTGCACCAGCCGGACCTGATCTTCCTCGACGAGCCGACCGCCGGGATCGACCCGATCCTGCGCGAGGAACTCTGGAACGAGTTCCGTCGCCTGCAAGCGGCCGGGCGCACCCAGATCGTCACGACCCAGTACGTCGCCGAGGCGGAGTACTGCGACTGGGTGATCCTGATGGACAGCGGCCAGATCGTCGCCGCCGGCCCGCCCGACGCCCTGCGGCAGGAGGCCGCGGGCGGCGACCTGGTCGACATGTGCATCCCCGAACTGGACCGCCCCCTGCTCGTGACCCTGCGCGGCCTCGCGGGGGTGCGCGAGGTCCGGCGTCTCAGCGACGACGACGTCCGCCTGGTGGTCGACGACGCGGCCGAGATCATCCCGCAACTGATCGGCGTCGTGCAGGAGGCCGGGGCGCAGGTGCAGCAGATCGAGGAGCGCCGGCTCTCCTTCAACGAGGTCTTCGTCGCGCTGCTCGGGCGGGCGGGGCGCGACATCAGCGAGGTGCGCGGCAGTGTTGAATAGGCTCGCCCGCGGCCTGGTCCGCAAGACGGCGTTCATCGGCAAGGAGTTCACCGAGGTGCGGCGGCAGCCGCGCCTCCTGCTGAGCCTGGTGCTCGGCCCCTTCCTGATCCTCTTCCTCTTCGGCATCGGCTACTCTTCCTCGCCGCAGGAGATCAGGACGGTCGTGGTGTTGCCGCCCGACTCGCAGATCTCGACCGAGGACACCGCGCGGTACAGCGATGCCTTCGCGGCCCCGTTCGTCCTCGACAGCCTCACCAAAGATCCCGACCAGGCGCGGGCCCGCCTCGCGCGGCACGAGATCGGGATGGTCGTCTACTTCCCGGCCGACGCCTACAACACCATCGCCCAGGGCGAGCGGGCCGTCCTGCAGACCAACTACAACGAGATCAACCCCTTGCAGGCGCAGTGGCTCAACTATTACGCCTACGTCCAGACGAACGAGCTGAACAAGCGCGTGCTGGTCGAGGCGCTGCGGCAGGCCGATCGGGGTGGGCAGAGCGGGCGGGTCGCGACCGAGAACAAGCAACTCGCCGGCACGATCGGCGCCGAGGCGACCGGCCTGCGCGGTGACCTGGCCGCCGGCAACGCCGGCGCGGCGCTGGAGCACGTCACCGCGCTGCGCCGCGCCAACAACCGGGCGCAGGAGAACATCCTCGCCTCGGCCCAGACGCTCGGCGGCGTCGCCCTCTTCCTCGGCCTGCAGAACGCGCAGGGCACGCCGCAGGGCCAGGCGCTGACCCAATCGCAGGAGGCGGTGGCGCGGATCAGCGACAACCTCGATCAGTTGGAGCCGGCGCTGCGGGCCGGGCAGCTCCGGCCCGAGCAGACCCGGATGGCCGAGCAGATCGGGCAGGACGCCGCCACCATCGAGCGGTCCGCCGACCAACTGAAGCTGATCCCGCCGGAGATCGCCGTCTCGCCCTTCGAGTCGCAGTCGCAGAACATCGCGCCGATCACGCCCGACTTCGTCGAGTTCTACGCCCCGGCGGTGATCGCGCTGCTGATCCAGCACATCGCGGTGACGCTGACCGCGCTGACGCTGGTGCGCGAGCGGCTGCTCAACTCGGTCGAGCTCTTCCGGGTCACCCCGACCTCCTCGATCGAGATCACCGGCGGGAAGTACATCGCCTACTTCCTGCTGACCGCCCTCCTCGGCGCGTTCCTGGCGGCGGTGATGCACCTCGGGCTGGGGGCGCACATCCTGGCCGGCTACAGCCTCTTCGCGGCGGCGGTGGCGCTGCTGGTCGTCGCCTCGCTCTCGTTCGGCTTCTTCATCTCGGCGATCTCCAACAGCGAGAGCCAGGCGGTGCAGCTCTCGATGCTGGTGCTGCTGGCCTCGGTCTTCTTCGGCGGCTTCTTCCTAGGGCTGGAGTCGCTGCTGCCCTATGTGCGCGTCGTCTCCTACTCCCTGCCGGTGACCTACGGCATCCGCGCGCTGCAGGCGATCATGCTGCGCGGGGAGGATCCGGCGCCCTACACGCTGCTGGCGCTCGGCGGCATCGCCTTCGGGCTCTTCGTCGTCAGCACGCTCCTCTTCCGCCGCCAGTTGCTGCGCGGCTGAGGCCGGGGGCCGGGGTCGAAGGTCGAAGGTCGAAGGTCGAAGGTCGAAGGGGCGGCGCTTCGGCGGCGTGGGCTGTAGCCAGGCGCTCGATCCGGTCGCGGCTGGACCTTCGGACCCTCTTCCCGCCCCCGCGGAATTCGCGGGGGCGGGCGCGGGCGTGCATCTGGCGCTATCGGGGTATACTTCGGGGATGGAGATTTTCTCTTTCGAGCAGGAGTGAGCAGCACCGTGACGGCCACGAACAGTACCCTCGATCCCGCGCCCTCGCCGGCGCGTGCCGCTGTTGCCCTGAAGGAGTGGGCGGTCGCCGTCCGCGCCCTCGACCGCGGGGAGCAGGTGCTGATCCTGCGCAAGGGCGGGATCAGCGAGGAGCGCAAGGAGTTCACCGTCGAGCACGAGGAGTTCTTCCTCTACCCGACCTACGAGCACCAGCAGTTCGGCCAGATGCGACCCCAGTTCCACGACGAGTTGACGCGGACGCTCGCCGCGCCGCGCGACCCGGAGGTGGCGCCGATCGCCAACTGGGCGCGGGTCGTCGCCGCCTACCCGATCCCCGCCCGCGCCCCCGGTGGGCCGGGCGAAGACAGTGAGGCGCTGACCGACGCGCTGGCCGCGCACACCCTCTGGACGCCCGAATACATCCGCGAGCGGCTGCACTGGCGCCCGAAGAAGCCGCTCTACGCGCTCCTGCTGCGGGTCTACCGGCTGCGCGAGCCGCGCGCGATCCCCTTCCGCCCGGAGTACGGCGGCTGCAAGTCCTGGCTCGAACTCGACGCGCGGCTGGTCGGCGCGGCGGTCGAGCCGGTGCTCGACGACGCGGCGTTCGCCGAGCGCGCCGCCCCGATCCGCGCGCTGCTCGACGGGGCGCGCGGGTAGCGCCGGGTATTCCCGGTGTCCGGGCTATCGAAGACGACGCGGTCGGCAGGGTGCCGGCCAGCTTCGCCGCACCCCGCTCCGCGCCAACGCCCTCCCGGCCCTTCCTCATCTGTGCACTATGCGCATCCGCCGCGCTTGCAGGGTACACCGCGGCACGCCACCGCCCGCTTACCGTAGTTCCCGTACTGGTTGAGCCTGTGGCCTTGCGCGACGGGCGCGATCTACCCCGGTCATCCTGACAGGATGACCCGCGTGGCGGACGGCTTCGCCCGGTGCCGAGGCGCCAGCTCAACCTATACGCGGATTGCTGTACGGCCGGGAGGTTCACCCGCCCTGCCCGGTCACCGATCTGCCGACGCGCCCGCCCGGACCGGGATGAAATAGCCACGGGGGAGGGGGGAGAAACCCTCTTCCATCTCTGGGGGAGAATGCTATACTACGGCAACGACGTGCCATAGGGGTGAACGTTCACCGCAGCCGCCCCGACGCCGGTGTCGGGCTCCGTTGCCGCATCGCTCCGGCGTCGCTCCGCGTTGACCGCGCCCGCACAGGGAAAATGTGCGGGCGCACCGCGAACGGTCCGGGCTGCGAAAGCCTAGTTGGAGGCGCGAACCACCGATGAGCCGCCATGAATTGTACGCACGCCGCTACCCGCTGCTGCCGCTGAAGAATGTGGTCATCTTCCCGCGGAACGTGGTGACGCTGCTGGTCGGGCGCAGCCGCTCGATCGGCGCGATCGAGGAGGCCTGGGCGCGCGACCGGCGCATCGTCGTCACCGCCCACCGGACGCCGGACATCGAGGAGCCGCGCCCGGAGGATCTCTTCGCGATCGGGACGGTCGCCGAGGTCCTCTCGGCGGAGCGGCAGCAGGGCGGCAACATCCAGGTGGTGCTCGAAGGGGTCGCGCGCGTGCGGCTCACCTCCTTCGAGCTCGGGCGCCCCTTCTTCGGCGTGCAGATCGAGGAGCTGCCCGAGCCGCGCCCCGCGACCCCGGAGGCCCGCGCGCTGGTGGCGCATGTGCGCAACCTGGCCGAGCAGCACGGCGAGCTGAAGGGCAAGCTGACCGCCGAGGTGCTGGAGATGATCCGCGCCACCGAGGAGGTGGGGCAACTGGCCGACCTGCTGGCGACGCAGCTGATCGGCGAGCTGTCGGAGCGGCAGGAGGCGCTGGAGCAGCTCGACCCGGTCAAGCGGCTGGAGACGCTGGCCGTCCACCTGCTGGGCGAGCTCGACGTGCTGGCGCTGGAGCAGAAGATCAAGGACCGCGTCCGCGAGCAGATCGACAAGAACCAGCGCGAGTACTACCTGCGCGAGCAACTGAAGGCGATCCACGACGAACTCGGCGGGGAGGGGGGCAACGAGAGCGCCCAGTTGCGCGAGAAGATCAAGGCGAAGGGGCTGGAGACCGAGCTGGAGGAGCGGCTGCTGAAGGAGGTCACGCGCCTGGAGCGGATGCCCTCGATCTCCGCCGAGGCGACCGTCGTCCGCAACTACCTCGACTGGGCGCTGTCGCTCCCCTGGCACGAGCGCAGCGAGGACGGCCTCGACCTCGACGTGGCCGAGCGGGTGCTCAACGAGGACCACTACGGGCTCGATCAGGTCAAGGAGCGGATCATCGAGTTCCTGGCCGTCCGCAAGCTGACCAGCGAGCGCGAGGGCCAGGGCCACGGGCACGGCCGCGGGTCCGCCAACTCGACGATCCTCTGCCTGCTCGGCCCGCCGGGGGTCGGCAAGACCAGCCTGGGGCGGTCGGTCGCGGAGTCGATGGGGCGCAAGTTCGTGCGCGTCAGCCTCGGCGGCGTGCGCGACGAGGCGGAGATCCGCGGCCACCGCCGCACCTACATCGGCGCGTTCCCGGGGCGGATCATCCAGGGGCTGAAGAGCGCCGGCACCCGCAACCCGGTGCTGCTCCTCGACGAGATCGACAAGCTCTCCTCCGACCAGCGCGGCGACCCGTCGTCGGCGCTGCTGGAGGTGCTCGACCCGGAGCAGAACCACACCTTCGTCGATCACTACCTCGACCTGCCCTACGACCTGTCGGACGTCCTCTTCATCTGCACCGCCAACTACGGGCAGCAGATCCCGCGCCCGCTGCGCGACCGGATGGAGGTCGTCGAGATCGGCGGCTACACCGAGGACGAGAAGGTCGAGATCGCCAAGCGCTACCTGGTGCCGAAGCAGCTCGACGCGCACGGCCTGACGCGCGACCAGTTGGAGATCTCGGACAAGCTGCTCGCGCTGATGATCCGCTCCTACACGCTGGAGGCGGGCGTGCGCGGCCTGGAGCGCCAGGTGGCGACGGTCTGCCGCAAGGTGGCGCGCGAGATCGTGCGCGGCAAGGCGGCGCGGGTGCGGGTGAACGCCGGGCGGCTGGAGGAGTACCTCGGCCCGCCGCGCTACGGCTTCGAGCAGGCGCTCGGCGGCACGCAGATCGGCGTGGCGATCGGGATGGGCTGGACCGAGGTCGGCGGGACGCTGATCCCGGTCGAGGTGGCGACGATGCCGGGGCGCGGCTCGCTGACGATCACCGGGCAGGCCGGCGACGTGATGCAGGAGTCGGCCCGCGCGGCGCTCTCCTACGCCCGCTCGCGCGCCGAGATGCTGGACATCTCCCCGGACTTCCAGGAGAAGCTCGACCTGCACATCCACCTGCCGGAGGGGGCGACGCCGAAGGACGGCCCCTCCGCCGGGATCACGATGGCGACCGCGCTGATCTCGGCGCTGACCAAGCGCTCGGTCCGCCACGACGTGGCGATGACCGGCGAGATCACCCTGCGCGGGCGGGTGCTGCCGATCGGCGGGCTGAAGGAGAAGACCCTCGCCGCGCACCGCGCGGGCATCCGCCGCATCGTCGCCCCCCTGGACAACCGGCGCGACCTGGTGACGATCCCGAAGAACATCCAGAAGGAGATGGAGTTCTTCTGGGTCGAGAACATGGACCAGGTGATCGCCCAGGTGCTGCACCACGAAGGCGCGGAGACGCCGGTCCTCGACCTGATCGTGCCGCCCGATCCGCTGCCCCTGCCCGAATCGGCGGCCACCCACCCGCCGCAGTAGGCGGCGGGGCGGCCCCGCGCAGCCGCGGCGAGCGCCAGGCGGCCCCGGCGTCTCCCGACGCCGGGGCCGCCGCGTGTCCCGCGCGCCGCCCCCGCCGCGCCGCGCCGGTCGTTCTATCTGCGTGGGACGACGGCGCCCCGGCGCGGCGCGGGGGCGCCGCGAATCGCCCGAGGTCTGGCACGACGAGGAGAAGGCATGGCCCGCGCACCGCCGCGCGCGCCCGTCGCCCGCGCCCCGTCCTGCTGGTGGCGGCCCTGGCGCTCGTCGCCCTCGCGGTCGCGGCCTGCTCCGGCCCTGCGGGGAGCGCCACGGCGGCGAGGACCGCCACCGTCGCGCCGGCGGCGGCCGCGGCCAGCCCGACCGTGACGCGGCCGCCCGCGACCGCCACGCGGCCCAGCCTGGGGCGACGGCCCCGCGCGCCACGACGATAACGCCCGGCGCGACCGCGACCCGACCGGCCGTCGCCGCCGCGACCGCCGCGCCGGGCGAGGCGACGCGCGCGGGACTGGCGGGGCAGACGGTCGCGGCGGTCGCGGCGCACCCCGCCGACCCGAACGTGGCCTACGCCGGCGGCGCCGGCATCGCCAGGACGACCGACGGCGGCGCGACCTGGGCGAGCGTGCTGCCGTCGTCGCGCGCGCCCCGCGTGGTCGCCCTCGCCGTCGCGCCGAGCAACGCCGGCGTCGTCTACGCCGGGGTCGCCGAGGGCTGCGCCAGGGGCGGGCCGCCCCGGCCCGGCTTCGTCAGCGCCGACGGCGGGGCCACCTGGCGCGAGACCGGGGCCGACCTGGGGGCGATCGCGGTCGATCCGCGGAATGCCCGCCTGGCCTACGCGGCGACCTGCCGCGGCGTGGAGCGGACCGGCGACCTCGGGGAGACCTGGGAGGTGCTGACCGGGGCGCGGGTGGAGGGGTACGACCCGCTCCGCGTCGCGGTCGCGCCGGGCGATCCCCGGACGGTCTACGTCGCCTACGCCAGCGAGGGCGGCACGATCCGCGCGCGGCGCAGCGAGGACGGCGGCACGAGCTGGCAGGACGCCAGCCCGGCCGGCGACCCCTTCGGCCCGCTCGGCCTCGCGGTCGACGCGGCCAACCCGCGGATCGTCTACCTCTCGGCGGCCACCGGGGTCTACCGCAGCGCGAACGGCGGGCGCTCCTGGGACCGCCTGACCGCGGGGCTGGAGGCGACGGCCGCCGCGGGGCAGCCGGGCATCCGCACCAGCACCGCGATCCTGGCCGCCCCCGCGACCCCGGACCTGGTCTGGCTGGGGACCGGGACGCGCGCCGCCGCGGGGGTCGGCGTCTACCAGTCGGCGGACGGCGGCGGCCGGTGGCGGCGGATCGCCGGGCTGGACGGCCGCCCGGTGGGCGACCTGGCGCTCGGCGGCCAGGGCGCCGCCCGCCGGCTCTACATCGCCACCGACGACGGCGTCTGGGCGCTCGTTCCGCCCGCGCCGTAGCCTGGCCGCTGTCGGCGACCGGCCCCGCCCCGCGGCTGTCCCCGTTCCCCCCCGCCATTGGCGCGGCTATCGCGATCCTCTATGATTACTGGAGCGACAACGGCGGGCGATTGACCCCTGTTGACCGGTCGGTTATCGTACCCGGAATTGATGCCTGGCGGGCCGGCCAGTGGTGGCGAGCGCGCCCGCGAGGCGGCCCGCGCGGCCGCCCGGCGCGCTCGCCGGCGAGAGGCGACCGCCGGCGCGACGCGGCGCCGGTGGCGAGAGGAGAGGACGCGATGGCGGTGTCGAAGGAGGCACGCGACAAGACCGGGGGGGGCAAGGCGACCGGCGCGGCCTCGCCGAACGGGCAGCAGCCGGCCGCCGAGCAGACCCCCGACCTCGGCGGCGAGCGGCTGCTGGAGCTGTACCGCAAGATGCTGCTGATCCGCGTCTTCGAGGAGGCCACGCAGCGGGCCTTCCGCCAGGGCAAGATCGGCGGCTATCTCCACGTCTACATCGGCCAGGAGGCGGTCGCGACCGGCTTCCTCGACGCCTACCGGGAGGGCGACAAGGTCATCACCGCCTACCGCGACCACGCGCACGCGCTGCTCCTCGGCAGCGATCCGAACGCGGTGATGGCCGAGCTGTACGGGCGGGGAACCGGGATCGTCAAGGGCAAGGGGGGCTCGATGCACCTCTTCGACGTCGAGCGCGGCCTGATGGGCGGCTACGGCATCGTCGGCGGGCACATCCCGCTCGGGGTCGGCATGGCCTACGCCCTGCGCTACGAGGGGACGGAGGGGATCGTCCAGCTCTACCTGGGCGACGGGGCGATCCACAACGGCGCCTACCACGAGGCGGCCAACCTCGCCGGCCTCTGGGGCAAGAGCGGGATGAACCCGACCCTCTTCATCATCGAGAACAACCAGTACGGGATGGGCACCAGCGTGGAGCGCGCCACGGCGATGACCGATCTCGGCGCCAAGTTCGACTCCTACGGCATCGAGCACGAGAAGGTCGACGGCATGGACGTGGCGGCGGTGATCGCCTGCGCGCGGCGGGCGACCGCGCGGGTCCGCGAGACCGGCCGGCCCTACGCGGTCGAGGCGCTCACCTACCGGACGGCGCCGCACGGCGCGGCGGACATCAAAGAGTCGTATCGCACCAGGGAAGAGATCAACCAGTGGCGCCAGCGCGACCCGCTCGGCCTGGTCGAGCAGCGGCTGCTCGACTCCGGCGCGGCCGACGAGGGGCGGCTCGGCGCGCTCCGCGACGAGGTGAAGGCCCGGGTCGACGAGGCGGTGCGCTTCGCCGACGAGAGCCCGGAGCCGCCGCTGGACGAACTGCACACCGACGTCTACGCGGACGTCGCCGCGCAGCAGGAGACGGAGCCGACCCATGCCTGAACTGACCTATCGCAACGCCCTGCGCGCCGCCCTGACCGAGGAGATGGCGCGCGACGAGTCGGTCGTCCTGCTGGGCGAGGACATCGGCGTTTACGGCGGCACCCACCTGATCACCCAGGGGCTGCTCGACCGGTTCGGCGCCAAGCGGGTCATCGACACGCCGATCGCCGAGGGCGGCTTCACCGGGGCGGCGATCGGGATGGCGATGCTCGGCCTGCGGCCGGTCGTCGAGATGATGACCTGGAACTTCTCCTTCCTGGCGTCGGACCAGATCATCCAGAACGCCGCGAAGCTGCGCTACTTCTCGGGCGGGCAGGTCGGGGTGCCGATCGTCATCCGCGGCCCGAACGGCGGCGGCGTCCAGCTCTCCGCGCAGCACACCCACAGCCTGGAGAATCTCTACGGCCACTTCCCCGGCCTCAAGGTCGTCTCCCCGGTCACCCCCTACGACGTGAAGGGGATGATGCTGACCGCCATCCGCGACCCGGACCCGGTGATCTTCCTCGAGGCGGGCGCCCTCTACGGCACCAAGGGCGAGGTGCCGGAGGAGGAGTACACCGTGCCGTTCGGCAAGGCCCGCGTCGCGCGCGAGGGGAAGGACGTCACGCTGATCTCCTACGGCCGGCAGGTCAACCTCCTGCTGCGGGTGGCGGAGCGGCTGGCGACCGAGGAGGACGTGCAGGCGGAGGTGATCGATCTGCGGTCGATCCGCCCGTTCGACGAGGAGACGATCGTCGCGTCGGTCAAGAAGACGAACCGCGCGGTGGCGGTGCAGGAGCAGTGGCGCTTCTTCGGGGTGGCGAGCGAGGTCGCGGCGGTCATCCAGGAGCGGGCGTTCGACTACCTCGACGCGCCGGTGGAGCGGGTGAGCGGGGCGGAGGTGCCGGCGCCCTACGCGCGCAACCTCGAGGAGGCCGCCTTCCCGAGCGAGCAGCAGGTCATCGACGCGGCCCATCGGGTCCTCTACCGGGAGGGATAGGCGATGCCCACGGTGATCATGCCCAAGATGGGCGATTCGATGGAGGAGGGGACCCTCCTCAAGTGGCTCAAGAACGAGGGGGACGCGGTCGCCGAGGGCGAGCCGATCGCCGAGATCGAGACCGACAAGGCGACGATGGAGCTGACGGCCGAGGACGCCGGCACCCTGGCCGAGCGCATCGCCAACGAGGGCGACAGCGTCCCGATCGGCAAGCCGATCGCGGTGATCCGCGGGGCGGGCGAGAGCGCCGACGCCGGCGCCGACGCCCGATCCGAGAGCGGGGCCGGCGCCGCCCCGCAAGGGGCGCCCACGGAGGAGCCGACGGCGCAAGAGGCGCGGGCGATGGCGGGCCGGGCCGAGGGGGGCGAGAGCACGCACGGCGCCTCCGTCCTCGCCGAGGAGCAGCAGGCGCCCGCGCCGCCGGAGCGCCCGTCCCCGGCGCCCGCGGCGGGGGGGCGGAGCGACGGGCGCGCGGCCGGGGTCGAGGGGCGGATCAAGGCGTCGCCGCTGGCGCGGCGGATCGCGCAGGAGCACGACCTCGACCTGGCGACGATCGCGGGGAGCGGCCCCGGCGGGCGGATCGTCCGCGAGGATGTCGAGGCGGTCCTGCGCGAGCAGCGCGAAGGGGTCGCCGCGCCCGCGCCCGCGCCGGCCCGGCGCCCGGCCGGAGGCGCCCGCCGCCGCGCCGCCGCCGCGGCGGCCGGGCAACCCGCCGCCCGCCCCGCGCCCGCCGGCGCGGAGCATCCCGCTCACCCGGATGCGCTCGGCGATCGGGCGGCGGATGGTCGAGGCCAAGACGACGATCCCGCACTACTACGTGACCGCCGAGGTCGACATGACCGAGGCGCTGAAGTGGCGCAAGACCCTCAACGACGCCGCGGCGGCCGAGGGCTACAAGGTCTCGGTCAACGACATGGTGGTCAAGGCCTGCGGCCTGGCGCTGGCGAAGTTCCCGATGCTCAACGCCTCGTTCGCGGGCGACCACATCGAGCAGCACGAGAACATCGACATCAGCATCGCTGTCGCGCTCGACGAGGGGCTGATCGGGCCGGTGGTGCATGGCGTCGACCGCAAGTCCCTCGGGACGGTGGCGCGCGAGGCGGCGGAACTGGTCAGGCGCGCGCGCGAGGGGAAGCTGCGGCCGGACGAGTTCTCCGGCGGCACCTTCACCGTCAGCAACCTCGGCCCGTTCAACGTGGAGACCTTCATCGCGATCATCACGCCGCCGCAGAGCGCCGCGCTGGCGGTCGGGTCGTCCCAGCAGAAGGCGGCGGTGGTGAACGGCGAGATCGCCATCCGCGACCGGATGAACATCACCATCTCCGCCGACCACCGGATCACCGACGGGGCGGACGGCGCGAAGTTCGTCAACGAGGTGCGCCGGCTGCTGGAGAACCCGCTGCTGCTACTGCTATAGCCGCCGGTGGGTGGGCGACTGATCTTCCGCGGGGGCGGGCCGGGTGCCGGCCCGCCCCTCGTCGCGGTCACCGCTCGTCGAGGAGCCGCGCGCGGCCGGATCGGCCGAGGCGGCGCCGCGCGCCAGCAGCGCGATCAGCGCCAGGAGGACGACGACCAGGCCCAGGCCGCCGGCCAGGGAGGTCAACTGCGCCACGAAGCCGATCAGCGGCGGGCCGACCAGGAAACCGAAGTAGCCGACCGAGGCCACGGCGGCGATGCCCGCGCCGGGCGCGGCGCCGGGTGTCCGGCCGGCGGCGGCGAAGAGCACCGGCACGATATTGGCCAGGCCCAGGCCGACGCAGGCGAAGCCGGCCAGCGTCGCCAGCGGCTGGGCGACGATCAACGCCATCCCCAGGCCCACGGCCGCGATTATGCCGCTCACCCGCACCAGCGGGACCGCGCGCAGCCGGGCGCGCAGCGCGTCGCCGCCGAACCGCCCCGCGGCCATCGCCACCGAGAAGGCGGCATAACCCGCCGCCGCGAAGCCGGGGTCGGCGCCCAGCCGGTCGCGCAGGTAGACCGCGCTCCAGTCGGCCATCGCGCCCTCGGCCACCAGGCAGAAGAAGGCCAGCACGCTCAGCCCGACGAGCGGCCCGGTCGGCAGGGCGATGGCCGGCCCGGCGTGCCCCTCCCCGGCGTCGGCGGGCAGCAGATGGCGCATGCCGGCCGCCGTCAGCGCCGCCAGGCCCAACGCGACGCCGATCAGGTGCGCGGCGGGGGCGACGCCCCGCGAGAGGACCAGCCCGGCGCCCGCCGCCCCGAGCAGCCCCCCGACGCTGAACAGCGCGTGGAACGTGGACATGATCGGGCGCCGGTACCGCTCCTCGATGCCAAGGGCCTGGACATTGGCCGCCACCTCCATCGCGCCGATGCAGGCGCCGAAGAGGGCCAGGACCGGCAGGAGCAGCGGGAAGGTGGGGGCCAGCAGCAGCAGCGGCAGCGCGGCGCAGAAGCCGAACGCGCCGGCGATCGTCACCGCCCGGCTGCCGCAGCGCGCGACGAGGCCCCCGCCGAACAGCAGCGCGCCGACCGAGCCGACGGCCACGGCGAGCAGCGCCATCCCGAGCACCGCCTCGCTCAGCCCGAACTTCTGCTTGATGGTGGGCACATGGGCCGCCCACGAGGCGATCCCCACGCCATTGAGCAGGAAGATGGCGAGCAACGCCCAGCGCGCCCGGCGCGTGTCCACCGCCGGACCCGTTTCGATGCCCACCCCGCCACTCACGCGCATCCCTCCTCGCCGGAGCATTCGGCGGTATGATAGCCGATCCCGGCGCCCGGCGTCCGGGGAGAGCGGCGACG
>JAUJMV010000020.1:30842-72658 GCA_030446685.1 Thermomicrobiales bacterium
GCGACGGGAGTGAATCGGCGGCGAGGGCTAGCACAGCACCAGGACGGATTCTCGGCTGGTAGGGACGGGTTCAAACCCGCCGGGTTGCCCGTTTCCCCCCTTGGCGCAAGACGACCGGGCGGGTTGCCAACCGGCCCCTACCGCCAACCCGAACGGGCGCTCCGGGTCGGCGCTAGCGCAGAAAAGCCATCACCGCGCCGCACCGGCGCCCGACGATCCGCTGCAATAGCACGGCCATCACCGGGGTTGGGGCAGCGGTGGGAGTGTGGCATTGCCGAGGACACGACCCGTCCCCTTCTCCCGCACCGTCAGGTCGAGGCTGTACCCCAACGCGTCGAGGTAGCGCCGGAGGGTCGTGAGCTGCACATTGTCGCTGCCACGCTCCAGGCGGCTAACCGCCTGCTGCCGCAGCCCGGCGCGCTCGGCGGCGCCGGCCTGGGTCAGCCCGGCCTCCTCCCTCGCTCGGTGCAGCAGGAAGGCCAAGTCGAGCGCCGCCTCGGCCGCGGCTAGCTCCGCGCGCTCCTCCGTGCTGAAGGTGGCGATGTAACCGTCGATCTCGTTGTGGGTCGTGCGCTCCTCGCTCACGGGAATCGTGCCTCCCAGTCCTGCTTATAGTCCCGCGCCCGCTGCAACTCGTCGGCGTCGACCTTTCGCCGCTTCTTGACGTAGCCATTGGTGACGACGATCTCCCGTCCGCGACGGAAGAAGAAGAACGCCCGCGCGATGTTGGCGTCACCGACCCGCAACTCGAAAATGCCACGTTCCCGATCAACCAGTTCCGTCAGCGGTGGACCATGCCGCTCGCGCCGCTCGATCTTCTTCAGCCCGGCGACGAGCAACTTGTGCAGCACCGGATCACTCCCGCGCAAACCTTCCAGGAAGGTGAGAATTGGCCGCTCCTGTCGCTCGTTGTCGAGAAAGTAGAATCGGACATCGAACTCCACCGGCACACCCACCCCTGTCGAGCTTGGGGAGCATTGCACCCGGACGCACTATTATAGGCCGACCGGCGAGGCGCGCACCGGCTACAGTCCCCCCGCAGTCGGGGGCAATCGGCGTTTCAGACTACCAGCCGCCCAAGTACCGGGCGTGTGACTCACGCCGCCCACGCCCTACGGGTCCTCGCGGCGCAGGATGGCGGTCATGCAGTGGATGCCGCCGCCGCCCTTGATCAGCTCGGAGACGTCCACCTCGATGCACTCGACGCCGGCCTGCTCGTAGCGCGCCCGCAGGCGGTCGCCGCCGCGCGGCATCACGATCTTGCCCGGCGCCAGCGCGACGAAGTTCAGCGGCAGGCACCCCTGCGCCTCCTCCTCGTCCTCCACCTCAATGAAGCTGAAGCCGTACTCGCGCAGCGTGCGCCAGAGGACGTAGGGCGTGCGGCGCGGCCAGATCGCCGCCAGGTTGCGGTCGAGGAAGTTGACCAGCCCGTCGAGGTGCATCGCGCCGTAGGGGAGCTGCACGCGCACGACCTCCTTCGTGCCGATCTCGCGCAGCATCCGCTCGACCTGGTCCCCGCCGGCCCGGTTGGTGCGCAGCCCCTCGGCCAGGAAGCAGAGATCCTTGTTGACCCAGGCGACATCCGCCCCCTCGAAGGTCCCGGCGCCGTGGACCGTCAGCAGGATCGGCACGCCAAGCCGGCCGAGCGCCTCGGTCACGTAGCGTTCCTCGCCGGCGCGCACGGTGGAGGCCGGGCGCGCGACGATCGCCCCCTGCGGGGTCATCAGCATCAGGTCGCGGCAGAAGTAGGCGTTCGGCTTGTCGAGCCGCCCCGTCTCCACCCGGTGGACGGCGACGCCGTGGGCCTCGTAGGTCCGGGCGAGCGCGTCGTGCTGGGCGCGGGCCAGCGCGGGGTCGAGGCCGGCGCGCATCTGCGCCGAGTCGTAGTCGTCGATCGCGTCGAGTTCCGGCCCCGGGCGCTTCAGCAGCACCGCGTGCAGCTTGCCGCACTCCGACGACGCGCCCCAGTCGCCCCAGGTGTCCAGGAAGTCGTTGCGCTCGGTCCCGCGCGGCGACCAGCGGCTGCCCCCATAGGCCGCGGTCAGTGTCGACAAGGCCATCGGTCCCTCCCTTCGTGCGTCCCGCCGCCCGGCGCGACCGGGGCCGCGCCCATTCGTTCTCTTACCGCACAGGGCATCGCTCGCGACGCCCCGATCCTGGCCGTCGCCTGAACTGGTAGGATACACCACCGCCACCGCCCCGGACAGCCGCCGGCGGTCGCGGGGCCGGGTGCAGCCGGCCCGGCCCGCCAGCCGGGCCGGCGGTGAACACCCGCCGGTGTAGTACACAACGAGGGGATGAGGAGTTCCATGCACCGCACCGCCCGTATCCTGTTCGCCGTGGTCGCCCTGCTGGCCGCCCTGGCGACGCACCCGCCCGCGCCGGTCGCCGCGGACGAGTTCCCGTCCCTGGTCGCCGCCGCGCCCGACCCGGTCATCACCAACTTCGGCAAGGTCTGGAGCCGCACCGACAGCGACCAGGTCCGCGGCGAGCGGACCTTCCTCTGGGGGCCGCAGCCGCTCCTGCCGGTGATCGACGAGCCGCTCGCGGGGGCGCCGGGCGGCCGGCGCGCGGTCCTCTACTGGGACAAGAGCCGGATGGAGGTCAACGACCCGGCGGCGGCGCAGGACCAGTGGTACGTCACCAACGGCCTGCTGGTCAGCGAGATGGTGTCGGGCCGCCAGCAGATCGGCACGAACCCCGACCTCTACGCCGAGCGCGCCCCCGCCGACATCCCCTTCGGTGACCTGGTCGACCCGACCGGCCCGACCTTCGCCTCGTTCCGGGGGCGGCTGGCCGATCCGCCGCTGGCGGCGGGGGAGCCGGTCGCCCAGGCGCTCGACCGCGCCGGCGCGGTCAGCCCGACCGACGCCGGCGGCGTCGCCTGCGAGACCGTCGTCAACGAGACGCGGCACTGCATCGCGGCCCCCTTCTGGGCCTTCCTCACCAGCTCCGGCGCGGTCTACGACGAGGGGGCGGTCGGCAGCGGCGCGCTCTTCGACCCGATCTTCTACGCCACCGGCCTGCCGATCAGCGAGGCCTACTGGATCACGGTCCAGGCGGGCGGTCAGCCGGCGCGCGTGCTGATCCAGCTCTTCGAGCGGCGCACGCTGACCTACAATCCCGCCAACAGCCCGGACGCGCGCGTCGAGATGGGCAACGTCGGGCTGCAGTACTACCACTGGCGCTACGACGCGCTGCGCCCGGACGAGGCGCCGACCGGCCTCGACCCGGCGATGCGCGCCGGCCTGAACCAGGTCTGGGAGGGCGGGCCGGCCTACCGCTACCTGATCGACAACCTGGCGGGCGGGCGCTTCCAGGCAATCTTCCAGGACCTCAGCGAGATCGGCGCCTACGGCGCGGCCTCGCAGGAGCACCGCGCCCTGCTGCTCGACAGCCGGCTCGCCGGGCAGGACCCGAAGAATCTCGGCGCGGTGCTCGCGCACGAGGCGCAGCACGCCTACGACTTCGCGGCGTTCGGGGGGGACCAGAGCGAGGACGAGTGCTACGCGCTCGAAGTCCGCGGCTTCTTGGTCGGGGCGGCGATCTGGCAGGGCTGGTACGGGCCGAACGGCAAGCCGGAGCCGGCCAACGACTTCGAGCGCGCCCAGAACGGCCTGCTGGCGGCCGCCAGGGCGAACCCGGCGCGCTTCGTGCAGAGCATCTACAACGCCTACCGCGACCAGTGCGCCGGCCGCGGCGCGGGCGGCCCGGAGCGCCTGCTGACGCTCCAGGGGCTGCCGGCGGGCATCGAGAGGCAGTTGCCGGTGCAGCAGACCTTCGATGCGGTGCGGGTAACCGTCGCGACGGTCGGCGAACCGGCCCTGACCGCCGCCGGCTTCGACGCGGGCTGGCCCCACCCCTTCCCCTTCCCGAAGCACTAGCCCGCGCGCGGTCGGCGCCAAAGACGGTGGGCGGGGGCGGATTGCCCCCCCCCCCACACGGTGTCGGCCACCGCGCGGGGGGGGGGGAGCCCGGGGCGCGGCCCCGCGTTCCCACCGCCACTCCCAAGCCGCAATCCTCACCACGGGATTCACCCAGACAGGGCCTACTACAATCTCCTCAGCCCTGCCAACACGCAACTGGCCAGCAGTCCATCCACCAGGTAGGATAGGTGGTAATCGACCGCTACGAAGGGGGCGACGACCAGTAGTGCCAGAGGCAGGACGACATGCACCCTCTATGGCGGCTGGCGGGTGGGGCAGTGCTCGCCACCATCTTGGTGTACTTCGGCATTTTGCTGCTCCCGGACGCGGGTCCCCTGGCAGCATTCGTCATCACCGTCGCAATCGGCTTCCTCGGCGGCGCGGCGGCGCGGTCATGGTGGGCGGTCGCGCTCATGCCCGTCGCCGTGATGGTGGGGCGGGAGTTGTGGCCGGCCATCGCCTGCTCCCAGTGCCCCATCCATGACGAGGACACCATCACCGTCCGGTTCGTGCTCAACTTCCCGTTCTTCGGCGGTGCGGCGGCGCTCGGCGCGACAGCCGGCGCGCTGCTCAGCCGCCGCCGCACCACGAAGCCCGCTTAGCGCGGGCTGGGGCGACCGTTACTCATTGCCTTTCCGAATAGATTTGTGCGCTGTATAGATTCCAGTCCGCGACGGCGGACTTCGTGGCGCCGGGGTGCCCGCGAGACGCCGGTTTCAACCGGCGGCCCTGCCCACTTGCTCCCATTCCCCACCTGCCACTTGCCCGCCGAGCCCGGCGGATGCCCCGCCCGGCGTGCTACTATTTCCCCTTGAGGAGGGGCGCGGTATGGGCGTGGCGCTGCTGAAAGGGTTGGTGGGCGGCAACGCGGGCGTCAGCCTGGCGCTGGCGCTGCTGGTCGGCGGGGGCTCTGGCTGAACCGCCGCCGGCTGCCGCGGCCCTGGCGCGACCCCAACCGGGGCTGGCGGATCGCCGGCGTCGTCGCGCTGGGCTTGCAGGTCGCCGCCTTCCTCTGGGTCAGCCTCTTCGACTACTGGCGGCAACTGATGGGGCTGCTGCTGACCGACAACACCCGCGCCTACAGCGATCCCTACATGATCGCGCCGGTGCTGGCCGATCACAGCGTCGCCGGCCCGGTGCGCGCGGTCTCGCTGCTCCTGCTGGCGGCGGCGGCGGTCGGGCTCGCCCTCCTCTTCCACCGCCACCTCGGCGGTCCCTTCATCCCCTTCACCCTGCTGATCATCGGCGCGGTGGTCTACGCGATCCTCGGGGACGCGCGCTGGCGGATGGACGTCTGGGCCGCGAACGGCTTCGCGCAGGTCGGCATGGGCACGACCAACGACTTGCTGGTCGATATCGCCTTCTTCCTGCCGCTGCTCGGCTTCGTGGCCGCGCTCGCCCTGCTGCAGTATCTGACCTTCGCCTCGCTCGTCGCCCTGCCGATCGTCCTGATCGCCGGCTTCCTCGAGGCGCGGCTGGCCCGCCCGACGCCCACGGACCGCCAGTTCTCCGACGCGCTGCGCCGCCACGCCGCCGCCGCGCGCAGCGACCGCCAGAGCCGCGAAGGCCCCGCCGACCGGGAGGCATAGCCGGCCCCCCACCGCCGGGAACGCGCCGTGGCGGGCTGGCGGGCCCGACGGGGAGCCGGGGCGCGCTCCTCAATCCTCCCCCCGACCTTGCCCCACCCGCGACCGCCGCCCCGCGCGGCACGGCGCACGGAACTACCGGCGCCGGGCGCGCGGTGGTATGCTCCCCGCGCCGGCCAGGCGGGCGGATCGGGTGGCGGACAGGGAGGCCGCAGGGGGAGGACCGATGGCCGAGGTGACGCTGTACACCCACCCGACCTGAACGAGCTGCAAGAAGGCGCAAGAGGTTCTTGGCAGCTGCAGGAGGGCGTCTCGTTCACCCGGCGCGACTACTTCAGGGATCGTTTCACCGTCGACGAGTTGCGCGAGTTGCTGTCCCGGCACGGCCTGCGCCCGCGGGAGATCCTCTCGCGCCGCAGCCGCGCCTACAAGGAATTGATCGGCGACCGCGAGGCGGGGCTGACCGACGGCGAGTTGCTCGCCCTCCTGGTGGCGGAGCCGACGCTGCTGCGCCGGCCGCTGGTCGCGGCGGGCGGGCGGGCGGTCGTCGGCTTCGATCGCGAGGCGATCCGCGCGCTGGCGGCCGGACCCTAGGCGGCCCTACCGCCCGCCGGCCCACCAGGTCGTCTCGTAGGCCCGGCGCGCGTCCTCGATCCGGTAGCCGCAGGTGACGGCATAGGCGTCGAGGTGCGGGTCGGTCTCCTCGCGGAATGCCTGGTAGGCGTCGAGCGGCGACCGGGCGGACCAGTCGAGCGCCGGGTCGCTCAACCCATGCAGGTCGCGGCCGGCGGGGCGCGTAGCGCCCTGCGGCAGCGCGTCCGGGCCGTCGTGTCCGCCGCCATCGGTGTCGATCAGCGCCGGGACCGGCTCCCGCGCCAGGGAGCGCGCGGAGAGGAGCCCGATCCGCTCCAGCTCGCCGCAGAGCCGGGCGTAGTCGTCGGCGATGCGCCGGGCGTTGCCCCTCTCGTCGGGTTCCTCGATGTCGATGATGTGCAGCGACGCGCTCAGGCGGCGCAGGCTGTAGTGGAGCGACTGCTCCAGCAGGAGGAGCTGCGGGTTGTAGACGATGTCGCGGTGGCGGTCGGGCGAGAGGCCGTAGCGCAGCAGCCCGACCAGGCTCTGCACCGTCACCAGGATGCGCAGGAAGCTGTGCTGCACCCGGCGGGCGTGGGCGTAGTAGAGGACGGGGTGCGTCTCGTGCGCCTCGGTAATCGTCAGCAATTGCTGGCTCAGCTCGCGCAGGCGCTCCGACAGGTCGGCGCTCCACTCGCCGTGGTTCTGCCCCAGGTAGCGGCGCACCATCGGCAGCGCTCCGGCCTCCCCGGCCACCTCCGCGTCGAGCGCGATCGCGGCGGCGCGCTTGCTGGAGAGGGCGGGATAGACGCTCAGCAGGTAGGCAACGCTGAGGGAGACCGCCACGAAGCCGGCCGCCGACTCCAGGACGGCGAGCAGGCGGAAGGGGCCACTGGTCGGCTGCAGATCGCTGAGCCCGACGGTTGTTAGCATCACCCCGCTGAAGTAGAGCGCGTTGATCGAGGCGGAACCGGAGGCCGCGTCCTCGCCGAAGTGCGCCGGGTCGGCGATCCAGGGGTAGTAGATGAGGGCGAAGCCGAGCAGCGAGAGCAGCAACCAGAGCCCGATGAGGCCGGCGACCATCAGCGGCATGCCCCAGCTCAGCCAGCCGTGGCAGCGCGTCCGATCCGGCATCAGCCGCTCGCCGAGGCGGAAGAGGCGCCAGGTCGCGCGGTGGAAGCGGTTGCTGAGCGGGCTTTCGAGTTGCGGGTGGAAGACCGTCGCGATGATGTCGTACTGGACGAGCAGGGCTAGTGCCGCCCCGAGCAGCACACATCCGATGGCGAGTAGCATCAACAATGCCCCTATAATGTTGTTACAGCCGACGCCCGCGAAGGCGGGACGGGCGCACGTCGTGTCGGGGCGCGCGACCGAGCGCCCGGTTTCCGTATCTCAAGCCTTGCGGCAAGGAGAGTGGGCGTTCAGTGGGACGCCCCTACGCGGTGTCGGCGCCGCCGATGGTGGCGACACCACGACGATCGGGTTCGCGAGGCGGCCCTAAGCCACCGCGCGCCCGGCGTCGCGCGCGTGCTGTTGAGCGCAAGGTTTGTGCCAGACGGCCACACTTGCGAGTTCTGCCCCCTTACGGGGGCGGCAACGGGATCGCGCCGCGCGGAGCGGCGGCGCTGGAGGCGGGCCGACCCACCCCCAGGCTATTCATCCTCGCCGACCCCCTGGCGCGCGGCGATCTCCAGGTCGCGGCGGGCGGCATCGAACTCGTCGTTGGCGGCGCGGATCGCGTCCTGGGCGCGCTCCAACTCCGCGCGGGTCGGTCGCCGCGCCCGCCCGATCAGCCGGGCCTGGTCCTCATACGCCTGCTTGAGCCGCTTGTAGACCTGATCGAGTTGCAGTAGCTCCGTCCGCACCGCGCCCTCCCTCCCTCGTTCCCGGTTCGTCCCGACCGCGCCCGGCCGCTCACCGCACGCCGGTCCCCGGCTGGGCCTGCGGGGTGGCCCGCGGGGCCGGCGCGCCGGACAGCCGCCCGGCCAGCCAGAGGAGCCCGAGCAGCAGGACGGTCGCGCCGAGCGCCAGGCCCATCGCGGCGCGCGGCCCGGCGGCGACCAGGGTCCGCCCCAGCGCCCACGGACCGACGATGCCGCCGACGCTGCCGATCGCGATGACCGCCGCCGTCAGGGGGCCGACCTGGCGCGGGAAGCGCGCGGCCCCGATGGCGATCGCGTTCGGGAAGACCGGCCCCAGGCCGACGCCGATCAGCGTCACCGCCGCGGCCTGGAGGGCGGGTTGGGCGGGCGCGAAGGCCAGGGTCGCCAGCGCCAGCGCCGCGAGCGCGACCCCGCCGGCCGTCAGCGGCCCGGTGGCGAGCCGCCCGGCCAGTCGCCCAGCCAGCAGCCGCCCCCCGATCAGGCCGATCCAGAAGAGGGAGACGGTCCAGGCGGCGGCCGCCTCGGTCCGCCCGCCGGCGGCGCGCAGGTAGGTCGCCAGCCAGGCGCCCAGCCCCGCCTCGACGCCGATGTAGAGGAGCAGCACGCCGCCCAGCGCCCAAACGATCGGATGGGCCAGGACGCCGCCTGTGCGCTCCACAGTCCCCGCCGTTGCACGCCGGTGCCGTAGCGGGGTGAACGCGAGCGCCGCGCCGACCAGCACCGCGGCGGCCGCGCCGAGGCTGAAGACGCCCCGGTAGGGGAAGCCGCCGCGGAGGGCGAAGCCGGCGAGGACCGGCCCCAGGAATGCCCCCACGCCGAAGGCGACGTTGAGGTAGTTCAGCGCCGCTGTCAGCCGCCCGCGATCGTCCGGGTGCAGGTCCGCGATCAGGACGTGGCCGGCGACGTCGAGGAGCCCGTGCCCCAGCCCGGCGACGGCGGCGCTCGCCAGGATCGCCGGCAGCCCCGGCAGCCCGGCCAGCCCGGCCAGCCCGGCCGCGAGCAGCGCCAGCGCCCCGCTCAGCGCGACGCGCCCGCCCCACCGCTCGACCAGCCCCCCGGCGACGAGGACCGCCAGCAGGAAGCCGGCGTAGAGCGCGCTGAGCAGCAACCCCGCGCTCTCGATCGCAATCCCCTGGGTGCGGGCGATCTGGGGCAGGAAGGGGCCGAGCCACCCGTTGTTCAACCCCACCAGCAGCACGGCCCCGTAGGTGAGCCAGGTGACCCGCCGCTGCAACGTCCCGTCCGCCGTGCCCATCCGCCTCCCGCCCCGCCGCCCGCCGCCCACCCCGGCCACCGCGCGGCCCACCATCGGGGCAAGTGTACACGACGCGCCGGGGCAGGCCCGTGCCGATCAAGCGGCGGGGCCGCGGCGCGGTCTCCCTTGGCGATCGCGCCGGCGCGTGCGACCTGTACAGCCGACAGTAGTCCTGCTTACTCGACCGGTGTCTCGGCGGCCGGCAGGGGCGCGGAGCCGGGGCGGTTGATCTGCGGTGCTCCCTCCGCTACCAACCGTTCCAACAACGTCACGGCGACCCCTGGCCCCGGCAGCGTCCGCAGCTCCTCGCGCAGCCGCGCCGCCTCCCGGCGGTAGGCGGGGTCGACGAGCACCGCCCGCACCGCCTCGCGGATCGCCCGGGGGGTCCGCGCGTCGGGCGCGAGGATCCGCCCGACGCCGAGGGCGGCGCAACGCCGCGCGTTGTGCGGCTGATCCGCGCCGAGCGGCAGGAGCACCAGCGGCAGCCCGCCGTCCAGCGCGGCCATGACGGTGTTGAAGCCGCCGTGCGCGATGACGGCGGCGCAGTGGGGGAGGAGCAGCGTCTGCGGGATGTAGCGCTCGACGCGCACCCCCGGCGGCTGCGGGCCGAACCGCGCCGGGTCCACGTTGCGGCCGACCGTCAGGACCAGGTTGGCGGGCTCATCGCGCAGTCCCGCGATGATGGCTCGGAACAGGCCGTGTCCGCTGCCTTGCGCCGTCGTGCGGTTGAAGACCGTCCCGAGGGTGGCGTACACCGTCGGGCGCGGGGGCAACTCCCCCACCCACGCTGGCAGTCCCTCGTCACCGGTGCGGTCGAAGGGGACGGGGCGCAAGAAGTGGGTGACCGGCGAAACCCAGGCCGTATCGTGGAGGAAGCGCGGCGGCACGGCGGCGAGGGTGAGGTAGCGATGGAGCGCGGTCAGGTCCGGGTCGGGTTGGAGGCCGTGCGCGCGGCGCAGATCGGCGAGCGGCGCCCCGAACCGGCGCTGGAGCAAGTCGGGCCGCTCAAACATGGGGAGGTCCGGCGGTCCCGCCATCGCATGCGGCAGCCCGAGCCGCTCGGCGGCGACGGGGGCGCCGAACTCGGCGGACTCGTGGACGAGCACGTCTGGCCGCCAGGATTCCGCGAATGCCAGCAGATCGGGGACCATGCGTTGCGCGGTGACGCCCGCGAACGCCCAGTAGGGCACGGGGCTCGCCATGCCGCGCAGCTCGGGGAACGCCCGTTCCGCCTCCGACTCGAGCCAGTCCAAGCCGGCAGGGAAGGCGCGGAAGCCGGCCGATGCCACGGTGGGGCAGAAGGACGGTGCGGTGGCGAACGCCACCGTGTGTCCAGCATCCACGAGGGCGCGGGCGAGCGGGACCAGCGGGTGGAAGTGCCCCACCGCCGGCTGCGTGGTGAACAGCACGCGCATCAGTATTCTCCTTTCGGCAACACCAAGTGGGTATGGGGATATGCCCGCGCGGCGAGCATCCGCCAGCCGAGGCTGGACGGGCGCCGGCGGCTGCGTGGTGCGCGACGACGGTCGCGCACGGCCGCCTTCCTGGGGCGCGGTGGGGAGCCGAGGCCAGGGACAGGAGGGAGGAGGCGAGGGTGCCGGGGCGGCACATGAGGAGGTATGGGGTGAGGTGAGCTACGCTCGCACTATAGCACACTCGTCAACTGGCCGGTTGAGGTGTGGCCCTTGACGCACACCCGCCCCGCCGCCTACAGTCTCTTGCGCCCGCGCAGCAGTGCGGGCGGGCCGGGTGACAGCCCCGGCGCCCGACGAGCAACAACCGACGACAATCGCCCGTGGAGGAGAGCGGATGAGCGGCCTCGTCTTCGCGTGCATCGCCCCGCATGGGGGGATGGTGATTCCGACGATCGGCGGGGCCGAGGGCCGGAAGGCCCTGGCGACCCGCGCCGCGATGGAGGAACTGGGCCGGCGCATGGCCGCCGCGCGCCCGGAGACGATCGTGCTGGTGACGCCGCACGGCGTCCGCGTGGACGGTCACTTCTCCCTGCTCGACACCGGGCGGGTGGCTGGAGAACTCGGCGGGAACGGCCGGACGGTGTCGGTCGAGTTCCGGGTCGACAACCCGCTCAACGAGGCGATCGTCGCGGCGGCGGACGGGCTGGGCGTGCCGGCGGCGAAGGTCGTCCATGGGGCGCCGGGCGACCCCGCGTCCTGCCTGCCGCTCGACTGGGGCGCGATCGTCCCCTTCTGGTTCATGGGGCGCGAGTTGACGCCGAAGCCGCGCGTCGTCGTGGCCTGCCCCGACCGCCGGCTCGACTGGGCGCGCTTCCCCCAGTTCGGCGCGGCCGTCCGGCGGGCGGCGGAGGGGCTCGGGCGGCGGATCGCCTTCATCGCCAGCGCCGACCTCGGCCACGCGCACGACCCCAAGGGACCCTACGGCTTCGACCCGGCGGCCGCGGAGTTCGACGCCGCGACGGTCGAGGCGGTCAAGGCGCAGGACCTGGGGCGGCTGCTGACCTTCGACCGCGCCTGGGTCACGCGCGCCAAGCCCGACGCCCTCTGGCAGATCCTCAACCTGCACGGCGCGATCGCCGGCACCCCGCTGCGCGGCGAACTCCTCTCCTACGAAGTGCCGACCTACTTCGGCATGCTCTGCGCCGCCTACGAGTGCTGAGTGCTGAGAGGGCTCGTCAACGCCTGGGGCAAGGGGTTGGCCTCAACGTCTCCATGAACACTCAGCACTCAGCACTCAGCACTCAGCACTCGTCAGGCGCCGGTAGTCGTCGCGCAGGCAGGCGGCGAGGTGGCGGACCACCTCCGGGCTGTCCCACATGCGAGTGTGCGCGGTGGTGGGCAGGACGCCGGTCGGGACGATGATGTCGCGGGCGAGGCCGGGGAAGGTCGCCGCGAGCGGGTAGCCGAAGAGGTCCTGGGCGTCGAAGAAGTTGAGCCAGCGCCCGCCCGGCCGCACCAGCTTCACGACCGCCCCCGGATCGGTGTACTTCGGCTTGGGGTCGCCGCGCTCGTCGCAGGACATCGCGAAGAGGGGCAGGGGCGAGCCGAGGGTGATCAGGTTCGCCAGCTCGAACCCCGACCGCCGCCAGTCGGCGTTGTGGTAGCTGTCGTAGTAGGCGATGTCGAAGCAGATGACCGAGCCGAGGCTGTGGCCGACCAGCGTCACCGCGCCGTCCCCCGCGGCGATCGCCCTGGCGATCGGCTCGCGCACGCGGTCGCGGATCTGGTCGCGGCAGCGCGCCGACCCGTAGGTCAACACGTCGCTGGCGCCCATGATCAGGTAGCGGCGCAGCCGGTCGAACAGCACCAGGTCGAGCGCCCGGTCGGCGAGGCTGTAGAGGCGATTGGCCTGCGCGCGGTAGTGGGCGTAGGTCCGGCGCTGCGCGACATCGCCGATGTCGCCGTACCAGGCCTGATCGAAGGCGACGATCGCCGCCACCGTCGCCGCGTCCGCGCCGGGCGGGATGACCCCGAGATCAGTCAGCTCGGCCACGACCCGCCGCTCGAACGCGCCGGTGTAGGCCGGTTCGGGGTCCGGCTCGGTCGGGATCGGGTCCTCCCAGATGCCGTGGACCGCGATCACCTTGAGCACGCTCATCGCCTGACCACCTTTCCGCCGAGGCGTCGCGCCCTAGCCGCCGGGCTCACCGGGGGGCGCCGGGGGCCAGTCGGGGTCCCAGTCCGCGACCGGGAAGGCGGCGTCCTCGGCGTCGAGCCAGCGCGCCACCGCCCGCCCCTGCCAGGCCAGCAACGCCGCCGCCGCCGCCGGGTCCAGCCGCAGCAGCGCCTCGTAGGGCGCGACCGTCGCCGCCTCCAGGGTCGTCGCCGCCTCGGTCCAGCGCCCGCGCGCGACCCGCCGGTCGACGGCGACGTAGACGCCGCCCTCGTCGCGGTGCAACTCGACCGTGTAGGCGGCGGCCTCGCGGTGGTTGAAGTAGCGCTCGCCCTGGTTGCGGCGGTGTTGCGCGCGGGTGTGCGGCCCCACGCGCCCCGACTCGACCGCCACGCGCAGCCGCGGCAGCAGCGCCCGCAGGCGCAACGGCAGGGTCGCGTCGTCGAGGCGGGCCTGGGCCCACTCCACGAAGAGGAGCGTGCCGATCGCGACCGCGCCCGCCCCCGGCGCCGGACGATCCGGGGCGGGCTCCAATTCGACGATCAGCGTCGGGCGATACCCCTCGTCGCCCTCCGGCTCCTCCGGGTAGGGGGAGACCGCGAGCACCCGCAACGCGAACGTCGCCAGCGGCGCCCCGCGCGTCTGACTGAAGCGCCGCCGCATCCCGCGCAGCATCAGCGCGACGAGCGACGAGCGACGCCCCTTGACGGGGATGAAAGTGACGAGCGACAAATCCTTTCCCCTGGCATGGCCTGTCCCTTACTCCCCGCGATTGCCGCATTACCCCCATCGTGCCTCTGCCGGGAAATGGCACGCGGGGGGAGTATGCCACAGAACGGGGGCCGGGGGGCCGTCCCTTGACGCGCGTGCCGCGCCTCGACTACAGTCTGTGCCGACGACGGAGGCGACAACAGCGGTGCAACGCGCGCCTCGTCCGTGCGTCGCTCATCACTCATCACTCACATCACTGGGGTGCGGATTGCCGATGTCAGGGAGAAGAGGGGCCGCTCTGGGGCGCGTGCTGGCGGTCGTCGCCGTGCTCGTCATCCTCGCGCCGGCCCTGGCCGGGTGCGGCGGCGATCGGTCGCCCCGGTTGCCGACGCTGATGGTGACGCCGACGCCCGCCGACCGTTACCCGCGGCCCGACCTGCTGGCCGACACCGCCTGGCTCGCCGAGCGCACCGCCGACCCGAACGTCCGCATCGTCGATCTCTCGCCGCTGGCCGACTACGAGCGCGGCCACATCCCCGGCGCCGTCCACGTCTGGTGGCAGGACCTGATCGAGACCTACAACGGCACCTACGGGATGCTGGTCGATCCGGCGGGGCGCAAGGCGGTCCTCGGCCGGGCGGGGATCACGCCGGAGATGACCGTGGTCGCCTACGACAACCAGGGCGGGCGCTACGCGGCGCGCTTCCTCTGGACCCTGACCTACACCGGCTACGGCCAGGGCCGGCTCCTCAACGGCGGCATCGGTGTCTGGCGCGCGGAGGGGCGGCCCACGACGCGCGAGCGGCCGCGGATCACGCCCACGACACTGGAAGACCGCCCGACCGACGAGTCGGTCCTCTACAACGGCGAGGACCTGCTGGCGCGGCTGGGGGATCGCAGCCTCGGCATCGTCGACGCGCGCACCTTCGCGGAGGGCGGGGAGACCTGGAACGGGCGGCTGCGCGAGGGGCGCATCCCCGGCGCGCGCGGGGTCCCCTGGGTGCGCAACCTCGGCCAGCTCGGCACGGCGATCATCCGCGATCCGGAAGAACTGCCGAAAGTCTACGCGACCCAGGAGTTGCGCAAGGACCAGGAGATCGTCGTCTACGGCCTCACCGGGGCCGACGCGGCGCACACCTTCTGGATCATGCGGGTCCTCGGCTACGAGCGGGTCCGGCTCTACGACGGCTCCTGGGCGGAGTGGGGCGCGGCGCGGGCCGGCACCCCTTCCCGATCGAGCCGCTCGCCGTCGGCGCCGCGCCAGGCGCCCCCGGCGCGGTCGCCGCGCGGCGCTGAGGGGGGCCGCCGACTGAAGTCGTCGCTAAGGGCTCGCTGACGCTCGCCACGAAACCCGCCTCCGCGGGTTGGTAGCTGCCAAACGCCCGAGGCGACCGGGGAGGCCGAGGCGTCGCCGTGGTTCCAGTCCACGTAGGTGGACTTCGTGGCAAGCGTAGCGAGCCCTCAGCGACGACTTCAGTCGGCGGCCCCCACCCGGCCACCGCGCAACCGCCGTTGCGTGAATCGTCGCCCCGCGCCGGCGGTTGTCCGGTGTCAGTCGTCCGCCCCCGCGCCCACCGTCTCGCCGCGCAGGAACCGCCCGATCGCCGCGTTGCACTCCGCCGGGCGCTCGAACATCGGGACGTGGCCCGCGCCGGGGATGGTGACGAGGCGCGACCCGGCGATCCGCCGCTGGAGGACCGGGCCGTGCTCCGGCGGCACCAGCACGTCGCGCGCGCCCCAGAGCAGCAGGGTCGGCGCGTGGATGCCGGCGAGGTCCGGGGACGCGGCGGTCCACAGCTCCTGCGCCGACCGCAGCCAGCGGAGCGGCCCGGTGCGGAGCGCGTCGGTCGCCAGCACCGGCAGGAAGTCGGGGGCGAGCGACGTGAAGAAGGGCACCATCCGCGCGACCTCGCGCCGGCCCGGCCGCCGCCCCACCGGGAGGACCGCCGGCGCGACCAGGACGAGCCGCCCGACGAGCTCCGGTCGCCGCAGGGCCAGGGAGAGCGCGGCGTGCGCGCCCATCGAGTGCGCGACGACGTGCGCCCAGTCGAGGCCGAGCGCCGCCAGCCAGGCCGCCACGAAGTCGCCCGCGCGCGCCAGCGGCACCCGCCCACGCTCCCGCCAGCGGTCGAAGACGACGAATTCGAGCGCGTAGCACCGGAAGGTGCCGGCCAGCGCCCGCATCGTCGGCGCCCACCAGCGCGACGACCCGTCGAGCCCGTGCAGCAGGATCACCGGCGGCCCGCTCCCGACGGCGACGTACTGCGCCCGCCCGGCCGCGGTCTCGACGGTCAGCCGCCGCGCCCGGTGCGCCCGGGACGACGCTCGCCGCAGCGGCAGCGGCCAGCGGGCGGCGAGCCGACCCCCGCGCCTGCCGCGGCGCCGTCGCTCGCCGGTCGCGCCCCCCACGGCGGGGTCAATCCCCTGTTCCTCAACCATCGTTCCCGAACGCGCTCCCCATCGCTACCGGCCCGGCCACGGCGCTGTCCCGGCCCCCTCCACCGCACATCCCCGGCCAACAGGTGGCGCGGCGCCATCGCCGAATGGGGCGGTTGTGGGATCGGTGATCCGCGCCGGGGCCGTAGGGGCCAAGCCAGCCATACTCCCCCGCGGATATGCGACAATGCCCGCGCCGGGCGGGGAGGCGCGCGATGGCCGGGGAGGGTGGAGCGGATGGAAGCGACGATCAACGGCATCAAGATGTCCTGGGAGGAGGCGGGGACGCGGGGCAGCGGGCCGACCGTGCTGCTGGTCCACGGCTTCCCCCTGAGCCGCGTGATGTGGCGACCGCAACTCGCGACCGGCAGCCTCGGCGACGCCGCGCACCTGATCGCGCCGGACCTGCGCGGCCACGGCGGGACCGAGGCGCCCCCTGGCCCCTACGCGATGGACGATTTCGCCGCCGATCTGCGCGCCCTCCTCGACCACCTGGGGATCGCGCGGGTCGTCTACTGCGGCCTCTCGATGGGCGGCTACATCGGCTTCGCCTTCGTCCGGCGCTCCCCGGAACGCCTCCGGGGGCTGATCCTGGCCGACACCAGGGCCGGCGCCGATGGCGCCGAGGCCCGCGCCGCGCGCGAGGATTTGGCCCGCCTCGTCGAGCGCGAGGGGAGCGCCGCGGCCGCCGACCGTCTCCTGCCCCGCTACGTCGCCCCCGCGACCCGCGACGGCCGCCCCGACCTGATGGCCGACCTCCGCGCGATGATCGCCGGGACGCCCCCGGCCGGGCTGGCGGGCGCGGCGCGCGGCCTCGCGGCCCGGCCCGACTCCACCGACACGCTGCCGCGCATCGCCGTCCCGACCGCGATCGTCGTCGGCGCGGAGGATGAACTGACGCCGCCGGCCGAGGCGGAGCGGCTCCACGCGGCGATCCCGGGCAGCACGCTCAGCGTGATCGCGGGCGCGGGCCACCTCGCCAACCTGGAGCAGCCCGCACCGTTCAATGCGGCCGTGCGCACGCTGCTGGCACGGGTGGGTTCGTAGAGCGCGGAGCGTGGAGCGCATGAGGCATGCGGCGCTGCGTCGTGCCCTGCCGAATGGGACGTCGCACCGGGCGATACCCTCTATCGCTGCACGCTCCGCGCTCTACGCTCCACGCTCCACGTCTCCCGCCGCCAGCGGCACCGTCACATGGAAGGTGCTGCCCCGGTCCTCCTCGCTCTCGACCCAGATGCGCCCGCCGTTGCGCGTGACCAACTCATGGGTGATGAAGAGGCCCAGTCCGAGCCCGCCGAACCCGCCGTTGGCGGCGTTCGGCGCGCGATAGAAGCGCCCGAAGAGCTGCCCCTGCTCGGCCTTGGGGATGCCGATCCCCTCGTCGCGCACCGCCAGGTGGGCGAACCCCTCCTGCCGGTCCAGGCGGATCGTGACCTGGTCGGCGTTGGGGCTGTACTTAATCGCGTTGGTCAGCAGGTTGGTCAGCACCTGCTCCAGCCGGGTGGGATCGGCGTGGACCGGCAGCGACGGCTCGGCCAGCTCCAGCCGCAGGGTGTGCGAGGAGGTGGTGACCTGCTGCTGCTCGACCGCGCTCTGGACGAGGGGGACCAGATCGAAGTCGGTCGGCTCCTGCTGCAGGGTCCCTTTCTGCAGCCGGGCGGCGTCCGACAGATCGCTGACCAGCCGCGCGATCCGCCCGACCTGCTGCTCGATCACGCCCAGGTGCCGGACGATCCGCTCGCCGGGCTGGCCCTGCTCCGCCGCGCGCCGGGCGAGCTGCGAGAAGCCCTTGATCGAGGTCAGCGGCGACTTGACCTCGTGCGAGATCAGCGAGAGGAAGGCGTCCTTCTCCTGCTCGGCGCGCTTCTGCGCGGTGATGTCGCGCACCAGCACCACCGCGCCGCTGATCCGGCCGTTCGCCTCGCGCACCGGCGCGCCGCTCAGGCTGACCACCCGCTCGCCGCCGGGCCGGTCCGCCCCGCCGACGAGCAGTTGCTCGTCCGGCAGCGTCCGCCCCGCCAGCACCCCGGCGAGGATGTCCTCGCCCGGCTCCAGCGGGCGCCCGTCGCCGTGGCTCGGGTGCAGGGCCAGCAGGTACTCGCTCAGGCGCTCGGCGCGGACGGCGGCGGACAGGCCGAGCAACCGCATGCCGGCCTCGTTCGCCTCCAGCACCAGCCCCTGCGCGTCGAGGATGAAGACGCCGTCGATCATGCTGCCGATGATCGCCTCCAACTGCCCGGCCCGCCGCTGCGCCGCCAGCGCCAGCTCCTCGACCGTCCGGCGCGCGCGGACGTGCGCGGTCGTGTCGGCCACCATCAGCATCAGCCCCGCGACCTCGCCCGCGCCGCCCGGCAGGCCCGGCAGCGGGATCACGGCGCAGTTCCAGAAGCGCGCCTCGTCCGTGGCGGTGGACTGGAAGGCGAAGTTATCCTCGGCGAAGGGTTCGCCGGTGCGGTAAACCCGGTCCAGCACCACCGCCAGATCGGCGGCGGCGAACTCCGGCAGCGCCGCGACCAGCGGCCGGTCGGTCAGCGCCGCCGGCTCGACATCGAGCAGGGCCGCGAAGCGCGGGTTGGCGAGGGTGACGGCATGGCGCGGCCCGGTCAGCACGGCGATGCCGATCGGGATCTGCTCGACGATCTGCAGGTTGAGGATCCGGCCCCGCTCCTGCCGGTGCCGCTCGGTGACGTCGGTGACGATCAGCAGCAACTGCTCGACCGCGCCCCCTTCCCCGCGCAGGGGCAGGCACTGCCAGTCCCAGTACGAGACGCCGTCCTCGACGAGGGCGCGGCGCGACGGCAGGAGGTGGCGGTAGACGAAGTCGCGCGCCGCGAACGGCTCGCCGCCGTCGCGGACGCGGCGGAAGATGTCGAGGATGCCCTGCCCCTCGGCCGCGGGGAACGCCTCGCGCCAGGGACGCCCGGCGAGCTGCCGGCCTGGATCGGAGAGCAGGTGCTGATACCGGCCGTTCGTCTCCAGGACGGTGAAGTGGTCGTCGGTCGCGTCGAGCAGCACGACGCCCTCGGCGACGTGATCGAGCAGTTGCCGCCACGCCTCCGCGCCGTGCCGTCGCGCCACCGGGAGCTCCCGAAGATGGTTGCGTTCAGCCCTATAGCGTGACGATCGCTGCACAGGTCCCACATCCTCTCAGCGTTGCCGGCGATCGTGCGTCGGCGGGGTCGCGTCCTCCCGCCCGTCCCGCGTCGGGGTCGCTTGCCGGCCACCAACGCAGTGTGACAACACCGCGCACGGCGCAAGTCGCGTGCCGACGCCAGCGTGGGGCGCGCGACCGGGCGACTGCCGCCGCCTGGCCCGCCCCAGTCATCACCGCAGCAGCGTCAGCAGTTCGCCCCCGTGCGCCTTCAGCCACCGCTGGTGGGCGCGATAGTCCGGGCAGTGGGCCGCGACGAGCGCCCAGAAGCGGGGGCCGTGGTTCAACTCACGGCGGTGGGCGAGTTCGTGGATCACGACGTAGTCGAGGACGGCCGGCGGGGCCAGGATCAGCCGCCAGTTGAAGTTGAGGTTGCCGGTCGAGGAGCAGCTCCCCCAGCGGGTGCGCTGGTCGCGCACGGTCAGCCGGCCGTAGCGCACGCCGAGCGCGGCGGCGAAGGCGGCGGCGCGCGCTTCGAGCACCGCCCGCGCCCGAGCCCGGTACCAGCCCTCCAGCGCCGCCGCGAGGTCGGCGGCGTCGGCGACGCGCACCGACAGCGTGCGGGCGGCCTCGTCCAGCCTGACCGCGGACCGGCGGCCGGGGTCCACCCGCGCCAGCAGGCGATAGTCGTCGCCGCGGTAGGGGATCCGGTCGCCGTCGCCCGGCGGCGGGCGGCTGCCGGCCGCGGCGGCGGCGGGCGGGTAGCGGTCGAGCGTCCTGAGGATCCAGGCCGCGTGCTCGCGCAGCAGGGCGGGCGCGTCCGGCAGCCGCGCCCGCCGCGGCACGACGATTTCGAGCCCGACGCGCGGGGCGATCCGCAGCCGCACCGCCTTCGCGCGCGCGCTGCGCCGGACGGTGTAGGCGACCTCGCGCCCCGCCAGCGTGATCGTCCCCGCGCGGCTCGTCACGCCGATCCTCCCGCCGCCCCGCTACGCCTCGCCGACGCGCGCGAGGAAGCGGCCGCCGAGGGCGAACGCGGCCCAGGCGATCCCGCCGCTGACCGCCAGCGCCCCGAGCGGGCCGACGACCCAGGCGGCGGCCAACAGCCCCGGCCGGAAGGCCCCCGCCAGCAGCGGCAGGCAGAGGAACGCGCCGCCGAGCGCGCCGGTGATCGCGTAGCCGGCGAGCCCGATCAGGGCGCCCCAGCCCGAACTCATCTTGCGCGGATCGTCCCAGTCGAGCTTCGCCCACGGCACGCCCGCGCCGACCGAGAGGGCGAGCATCGCCGCGCCGAGGGTCTCGATCCCGAACCAGCCGTAGAGCGTCCCGAGGGGGCCGAAGCCGCGCCAGGCCGCCGCGATCAGCAGCAGGATCGTGCTGAGGATCGCGAACGGGACCATCGCCGCCAGGAACTTGCCGCGCAGCAGCTCGAAGGGGGAGACCGGCGCGGCCTTGAGGATCCACCAGGACCGCCCCTCCATGCTGATGCCGGTCTGCGCGATGCGGCTGAAGACCAGGATCGTCGTGGTCAGGATGCCGGCGGCGAGCGCCACCCCGGCCGGATCGGGCGCGCCCGGCCCCAGGCGCCCGCCGAAGTCCGCCAGCGCGCCGACGCCGCGCCGCCCGCCGGCGAGGAGGTTGACGTAGACCACTGGCAGGATCAGCAGCGGCGAGAGCAGCGCCGCGAAGTTGCGCAGGTCGCGCGGGATGACGCGCCAGTCCTTCAGCGCGATCGCCGCCCAGGATGGCGCGCGCCCCAGCCAGCCGCCGCGCGCCGCGTCGCGGGCGACGCGCTCCCGGCTCCGCCGGGCGACGCCGCTGCTCTGCATGCGCACCCAGCCGGCGGCGTAGAGGCGTTCGGCCAGCAGGACGCAGGCGATGAAGAATCCGATCGTCAGGACCAGGAAGCCGGCGACCCCGGCGAAGGCGGCGCCCCAGTCGCCGGCGCCCGCGGCCGCCAGCCCGCGCCCCGCGACCAGCGAGGGGAGGGGGAGGTCCTGGACGCGCCGCACCTGGCCGAGCACCTCCCGCGGGTCCGCGCCCGACTGGCCGAGGCGCTGCGTCCAGACGCGCGAGGTCTGGCCGATCAGGCTGCAGCCCAGCCCGACCAGCGCGCCGACCAAACCCAGCACCTCGCGCACGCGCCGCGCCGGGGCGAAGCGCGCCACCAGCATCACCAGCAGCGCGCCCAGCCCCGCCGGCAGGAGGGGGGTGCCGAGGACGGCGACGATCGCCAGCAGGTAGTAGAGCGGCCCGTAGCGCAGCCCGAAGCCGTAAGTGATCAGCGCCGGGACCGCGGTGACCAGGACGAGGGCGTAGTAGAACCCGAGCCCGTCGAGGATCTTGCTGGCGAAGACGGCGCGCGCGTCGACCGGCGCGGTCATCAGCAGCTCCAGATCGTCGGAGAGGAAGAGGCTGCCGAGCGCCACGCCGAAGCTGCTGAAGAGGACCAGCAGCGCGACGACCGTCAGGAGCGCCCCCGGCAGCAATGGCTCGAGGCCCAGGCCGGGGAAGGCGCGCAGGAGCGCCCCCGCCCCGAACCCGAACGCCACCGCGCTGCCCCCCAGCCAGAGCGCGACGAACCCCGCACCGAGGCCACTGAGGAGTTGCCGTGACCGCGGGCGCGCGCGGAAGGTGTTCCACGCCACTCGCCAGCGCAGGGTCAGCAGGAGCCACAGGTCGGAGAAGGTGCGCCGGATGCTCGCGGCCATCAATGCCTCGGTGCGTGGTCGTCAGTCGTCAGTCGTCAGTCGTCAGGAGGCGAGTGGCTAGGGGGGCGCGCGCGGCCCTTGCCCCCCACCATGCGCGCCGCTCTCGTCTCTCCACGCCCCACGCCCCCGGCCCGCCCACGGCCCACCGCCCCACGCCCTACGCCAGCACCTCGGCGATCTCGGCGTACTCGGCGCCGCCGGTCAGGTCGAGGAAGATGTCCTCCAGGGTGCCCTGGTCCGCGCCCCCGCGCGCCCGCAGCTCGTCCAGCGTGCCGGAGGCGACGATCGCCCCCTTGTTGATGATCACCACGCGGTCGCACAGCCGCTCGGCGATCTCGAGGATGTGGGTGGAGAGGACGACCGCGACCCCGCGCGCGCGCAACTGCCCGAGCAGGTCCTTGATCAGCCGGGCCGAGCGCGGGTCGAGCCCGACGGTCGGCTCGTCGAGGAAGAGGACCCGCGGGTCGTGGACCAGCGCGCCGGCCAGGGCCATCTTCTGCTGCATGCCGTGGCTGTAGCCCTCGATCAGGTCGCTGGCGGCGTCGGTCAGGTCGAAGAGGCGCAGCAGCTCGGCGGCGCGGTGCTCCGCCCGCGCGGGCGGCACGCGGTAGAGCCGCGCCATGAAGCGCAGGAACTCCCAGCCGTTCAGCTTGCCGTAGAGGTTCGGCGTGTCGGGCACGTAGCCGAAGCGCCCCTTGGCGGCGATCGGGTCGCCCTGGATGTCGTGGCCGAGGATCGCGGCGGTCCCGGCGGTCGGCTTGAGGAGGCCGGTGAGCATCTTGATCGTCGTCGTCTTCCCCGCGCCGTTCGGCCCCAGGAAGCCGAGGATCTCGCCCTGCCGCACGGCCAGGTCGACGTGCTCGACCGCCACATGGCTGCCGTAGGTCTTGCGCAGCCCCCGCGCCAGGACCGCCGGCACGTCCGTCGCGGCGCGCGCCCCGGCCGCCCCGTCTGGTTCGCCCGCCATCCGTTCCGTCCCTCCCGACCGTCGTCGCCGTGTCGCCATCCACGGCGAGGATCGCGCGCCCCATGTACGGATTGTACCGTCCCGCGGCGTCAGCGCAACGGACGCCGCGGGGGCGCGCCGTCCCGACCCAACCTCGCCGTGGCGCCGCGCGCGCCCGTCGCCCGTCGCTCGTCGCTCCGCCCCACACCCCGCGCCCGCGCTGCTATACTTAGGGGCGTCGTACGGACGCGCGGGAGGGCTCGGCGGGGGCGGGCGAACACCATGCTGCTGGAACTGAACATCCGCGATTTCGCGATCATCGACCGGTTGCACCTGCGCTTCGGGCCGGGCTTCAACGCCCTCACCGGCGAGACTGGGGCCGGCAAGTCGATCATCATCGACGCGCTCGGGGCGGTCCTCGGCGAGCGGACCGGGGCCGAGTTCGTCCGCGCCGGGGCGCCGAGCGCGCGGGTCGAGGGTCTTCGACCTGGACGGCCGGGATACGACGCCCTTGCGGGCGCTGCTGGCCGAGTTCGGCCTGCTCGACGACGAATCCGACGGCGGGGCGATCGCGGACGAGCCGCTGATCCTGGCGCGCGAGATCAGCGCGGCGGGGCGCAGCACCGCGCGCGTCAACGGGCGGACGGTCACCGCGGCGATGCTGGCGCGGATCGGCGAGCGGCTGGTCGACATCCACGGCCAGAGCGAGCACCTCTCGCTCCTGCGCCCGGCCAACCACGTCGATCTGCTCGACCGCTACGCCGGCATCCTGCCGGAGCGCGAGGCGCTGGCGGCGATCGTCGCCGAGCTGCGCGAGGTGCGCGACCGGCTCGCCGCGCTCGACCGCGACGAGCGCGAGCTGGCCCGCCGCGTCGATCTGCTGCGCTTCCAGGCCGAGGAGATCGCCGCCGCCAAGCTGCGCCCGGAGGAGGAGGACGACCTCGACGCCGAGCGCCGCATCCTCTCCTCCGCCGAGCGGCTGACCGAGCTGGCGGCCGTGGCCTACCGCCGGCTCAACGGCAACGCCGACGAGGAGTTCTCCGGCGGCAAGCCGGTGCGGGGCGCGCTCGACCTGCTGCGCCAGGTGACCGTCGCGCTGGGGGAACTGGCCCGGCTCGACCCGGCGCTCGACGAGACCCGCGCGCAGGTCGAGGAGCAGGTCTACCTGCTGGAGGACGCCGCCGCCACCCTGCGCGACTACCGCGAGCGCGTCGAGGCCGACCCGGCGCGGCTGGCCGAGATCGAGGACCGGCTGACCCTCTTCAAGGACCTCAAGCGCAAGTACGGCGCGACGCTGGCGGAGGTGATCGCCTTCGGGGCGCAGGCCGAGGCCGAGCTGGCGCAGATCGAGCGGGGCGAGGAGCGCGCCGAGGAGTTGCGCGCCCGCGAGGACGAGCTGCTGGCCGACATCGGGGCGCGCGCCGCCCGGCTGACCGCCGCCCGCCGCGCCGCCGGCGAGCGCCTCGCCGCCGCCGTCGAGGCGGCGATCGCCGAGCTGAACATGGGCCGCGCCGCTTCGCGGTGCGGATCGCCCACGCCGACGACCCGGCCGGCGCCCCGGTCCGCGGGGAGGACGGCGCCGAGCGCCGCCTCGCCTTCGACGCGCGCGGCGTCGACCGGGTCGAGTTCCTGCTCGCCGCCAACGTCGGCGAGGCGCTGAAGCCGCTGGCGCGCGTCGCGTCCGGCGGCGAGACCGCGCGGCTGATGCTGGCCCTCAAGTCGATCCTCTCGCGGGTCGACACCACCCCGACCCTGGTCTTCGACGAGGTCGACGTCGGCGTCGGCGGGCGGAGCGGCCAGGTGGTCGGCGAGAAGCTGTGGGGGCTGACGGCGGGGCGGCGGGGCACCAGGTCCTCTGCATCTCGCACCTGCCGCAGATCGCCGCCTTCGCCGACGCGCACTTCCGCATCGCCAAGCGCCAGGTCGGCGACCGCACGCTGAGCAGCGTGGAGCCGATCGCGGACGAGGCGCGGATCGACGAGCTCGCCGCGATGCTCGACGGCGTGCCGGTGACGCCCGCCTCGCGCGCCAACGCGCGGGAGATGCTGGAGCGCGTCGCCACCTGGAAGGCCGCCCACGCCGACGGCGCGCCCGCGCCGCCGCCCGCCGCCGCGCCGCGCCCGCGCGCCAAGGCCGCCGCGCGGGCGTAACCCCCCGCTCGACTCCGCCTCACCACCGCGCCCCACACCATCGCGGTGTGGGGCGCGGGTCCGTTCGCGGGCGCGGCCGGGGCTACGGCGTCACGGGCTGACGTCGTAGGAGCCGGCGATCGCGTCGAAGGTCTCGGCATACTCATCGAAGGTGTCTGCCGGCGCGCCGAAGCTCAGGACGTGCGCCGTCCCCTGCTCGATGAAGTAGACCTGCTGCACCTGGATCCGCTGGCCGTCGCCGTTGGTCGTCTGCCAGATGCGCTTGTAGGCGCGCTGGCCGTCGATCGTCACGCGGTCGACGCTGACCGGGTTGTATTCCGGGATCTGCCGCTGGAGCAGCGTCTCCGCCGCGCGGTTGTACGTCTCGAGATCGACGTTGCCGGGGACGGACGAGAGGACCACGTTCATGTTCGGGAAGTCCTCGCCGCCCGCGAAGGCGACCTCGATGTCGGGATCGTCCGGCGTCACCTCGGTCCACTCCTGCGGCACGCTGAACGAGAACCGGCCCTCCGGGTCGCTGTACTCCTGGCCGTCGGTCAGCGGCGCCAGGGCCGGCCCCCACGGGCCGGCGGCGGTGCCGGTCCTGGCGGCGGTGGCCGTCCCGGCCCTGGTCACGGTGGCCGTGCCGCGGGCGGCGGTGGCCGTGCCGCGGGTCGCCGTCGCCACGGGCGCCACGGTGCCGGCCCTGGTGGCGGTGGCGGTGGCGCGGGTCGGCGTGGCCGCGGCCGGGACGGCGGTCCGCGTGGTGGTAGCCGCGGTCGCGGTGCGGGCGGGCGAGGCCGTCGCCGGGCGGGTGGCCGCGGTCGTCGCCCCGGCCGTCGCGGCGGTGGTCGCGGCCGTGGTCGCGCCGGTGGTCGTCTGCTGCCCGGTGGTGGCGGTGGGCGAATTGCCGCCGCAGGCGGCGAGCGTGACCAGCAGGATCGCCAGGACGGGCGCGCCCAGGCTGCCGCGTCGGAACATGCTTCCCCCTTCCACAGCCGCGCGAATCGCGGTCGCGCGGCGGTTCTTGATCCGGCGTTACTCGCGCCGGTTACGCACGTCGCGCCGCCGTTGCATAAAGTGTGCCAACACCACCGATCAGCAGGCTGTCTGCCGGTCCGGTGGGAAGGTCAGGTTTCGCGGCGGGCGACCGGGGAAACGGGCGGGGCAACGGCTCCACCGGCCCAGGGAGGCGGTCAGCGCGGCGCGCCGTCGCGCCGCGCGTGCGCGGCGATCGCCGCGAAGGTCCGAGGCCCCGCGAGGTCGGCCGCGTCGCCCCCGGCCTTGAGCCAGGCGTTGATCCGCTGCGCCTCGGCGGTGGTGGGCAGCGCCCCGGCGAGCAGCAGCGGCAGGCTCAGCCGCCAGCCCGCGACGACCGTCGCGCTGTGGCGGTGCGGGTGGCGCGCCACCCAGCGCCCGACGCGCAGCGCGTGCTCGTTCATCGTGGCCCCGGCCTCCAGGCCGGGCGCCCACAGGTTGCCGAACGCCATGGCGCAGGCCGCGCACGCCGGCGGCCCCCCGCCCCACTCGGCGCCGCACTCCGGGCAGCGCAGGAGGGTCAGCGCGTAGTCGACGACGGTCCAGGGGTGCCGCTCCAGCTCCGCCACCACGACCTCGGCCAGCAGCCGCTCGTCGGCGCTCCCCGGCGCGATCCCCTCGGCCGCCAGCAGGGCCGCCCAATCGGCCCGCCAGTAGCGCTCGACCGCCGCGTGGCAGATGGCGCAGCGCGGGTAGCCCCGGCCGAGCAACGCGCCGCACTCCGGGCACGGCTCGACCGCGGCCGGGCGCGGCTCCCGGCGGCCCGCCGGGGGCCGGGATGCCGTGGTGCTTGCCGCCGGATCGACCATCGGTCGCCCCCCTCCACCCGCCCCCGCGCCGCGCCGGCCGTCGCGGGCGCCCCCTCGACGGCGGCAACCGGCCCGGCCTCACCGCGCCGCGGCCACCGCCCCCCGCGCCAGCCCCCGGTCGACCAGCAGCCGCCCGTCGCGGAAGACGCCGGCCAGCCGCCCCTCGTCCCGCAGGAGGCCCAGATCGGCGAGCGGGTCGCCGTCCACGATCAGCAGGTCCGCCCACTTGCCCGGCTCGACCGTGCCGGTCCGCGCCCCGAGGCCGAGCGCCTCCGCCGCCGACCGCGTGGCCGCGACGATCGCCTCCAGCGGGCTCAGGCCCACGCGCTCGTGCAGCAGGGCGAGTTCCCAGGCGTGCGCGCCGAAGGGGAAGGTGTTGCAGGAGTCGGTGCCCATGAAGATCGGCACGCCGGCCTCGTAGGCACGGCGGACGCTCGCGATCCGCACCGCCTGCATCGCCCGCGCCTTCTCCAGCGACGCCGCCGGCACCCCGCGCTCCGCGCCCCGCGTGAGGATGTACTCGGTGATCGCCAGCGTCGGGCAGAGCCGGACGCCGCGCCGCAGCATCAGCGCGACCAGCTCGTCGTCCAGGTCCGAGCCGTGCTCGAGCGTGTCCACCCCCGCCTCCAGCGCCTGGCGGATGCCGTCGCGGGTGTGCGCGTGCGCCGCCACCCGCTTGCCGAGCGCGTGCGCCTCGTCCACGATCGCCCGCGTCTCCTCCGGGGTGTAGTTGCGCCAGCCCGTCTCGTCCCCCAGCGAGAGGACGCCGCCGCTGGTGCAGAGCTTGATCAGATCGACGCCGTCGCGCGCGTACTGCCGCACTAGCTTGCGGCATTCGTCCACCCCGTCGGCGGTCGGCCACAGCCGCCGGTCGATCGCGGCGGGGCAGAAGAGGTCGCCGTGCCCGGCGGTCATCCCGACGAAGCCGGAGGCGACCACGCGGGCGCCGTCGAGCACGAAGTCGTCGATCGCGTGCTTGACCGCCACCTCCAGCCGCCCGCCGGCCATGTCGCGCACCGTCGTCACCCCGGCCAGCAGCGCCCGCCGCGCGTTCGCGGCGGCGTGCAGCGCCTGCTCCTCCAGGAAGGTCGTCACGTTCCAGAGGTGGATGTCGCGCTGGCCCGCCCCGGCGTAGGCGCGCAGGTGGACATGGCCGTCGATCAGCCCCGGCAGCAGGGTCCGGCCGGCCAGGTCGTAGACCGTCGCCCCCGGCGGCGGCGCGACCGACCCCGCCGGCCCGACCGCCGCGATCTGCCGCCCCTCGACGACGACCGTCGCGTCGCGCAGCGGCGCCGCGCCCGTCCCGTCGATCAGCGTCGCCCCCGTCAGCGCGATCGTCCCCTGCCCGGCCATCTCCCCCCCGCCCGGCGTCATGCCGCGATGCCCGTACCCGCGCACCCTAGCACAGGCACGCCGGTCGCGCATCGGGCAGCCCTCGCGCCGGGTCGCATCGCCCACCGGCGCGGGGGTCTACCCGGCGCCGTCCTCGCGCCGCACGATCAGGCAGTCAAGCGCCCGCACCCCCTGGCCCACCGGCAGGACGACCAGCGGGTTGATGTCGATCGCCGCCACCTCGTCGCCCAGGTCGAGGCAGAGCTGGGAGAAGGCGCAGAGGACCCGGACGACCGCCTCCACGTCGAGCGGGGCCAGCCCGCGCGCGCCGGAGAGGAGCGGGTAGCCCTGCAGCGACTCGACCATCGCCCGCGCGTCGGCGGGGGTCAGCGGCGGGATCCGCAGCGCGCTGTCCTTGAGGATCTCGACGTAGATGCCGCCGAGGCCGACAACGACCGCCGGGCCGAACTGCGGGTCGCGGGTCATCCCGACGAGCAGCTCGCGGCCGCCGTCGACCTGCTCCTGCACCGAGACCCCGTCGATCGCCGCGCCCGGCCGCGCCCGTTGCGCGTTCGCCACGATCGTCGCGAAGCCGGCGGCCACCGCCGCCTCGTCGGCCAGCCCCAGCAGCACGCCGCCCACCTCCGTCTTGTGCGCGATCTGCGGCGAGACGATCTTCAGCGCCACCGGGAAGCCGAGCGCCCGCGCGACGGCGACCGCCTCGTCGGCGCTCGTCGCCAGGCGCTCGCCCGGCGCCGGGATGCCGTAGAGCGCCAGCAGCCCCTTCCCCTCGGCCTCGGTCAGCCCGGCCGGCCCGGCGGCGCGCAGGATCGCCCTGGCGCGCTCCCGCCGCGCCGGGTCCGCCCCGTCGGCGCCGACGGCGGACGCGCCGCCCCCGGCGCGCTCCGCCTGCCAGCGGCCCTGGAACTCGGCGTAGCGGATCAGCGCGGCGACGGCGCGCAGCCCATTCTCGAACCCTTGCAGGAAGGGGATCCCGTTGAGGTGGGTGACCGGCTCGACCAGCGGCGGCAGGTTGAGCGGCTGGTCGCGGAAGGTGCCGGCGACGGTCGCCAGCCGCACCCAGACCTTCTCGGGGTACCGCTCGGCGGCGTCGAGGAGGAGCTTGCCCGCCGGGCTCTGCGCGTCGAGCGCCCCGTTGCCGCCCGCCGCCGCGTGCAGGATGACCTGCATGTTCGGGTCGCTGCCGAGCGCCTCCAGCGCCGCCGCATGGATCGCGCCGTCCTGGATGCCCGGGCCGGTGATGTCGAGCGGGTTGGTCGTCGCGACGTAGTCGTAGAGCACCTCGCGGATGATCCGCTCGCTCTCCGGCGCGAAGGGCGGGAAGTCCAGCCCGACATCGGCCGCCAGGTCGAGCAGCGCGCCGTTGGCCCCGCCCGAGAGGGTCAGCGCCCCGACCCCCCGGCCGCGCGGCAGCGCGCGCGAGTGGAGGATCGCCACCGTCTCGGTCAGCTCGTCCAGGCTGTTGACGCGCGCCACGCCGTACTTCGCCAGGGTCGCGTCGATCACCCGGTCGGCCCCGGCGAGCGAGCCGGTGTGCGCCCGGGCCGACCGCTGCCCGGCCTCGGAGCGCCCGACCTTCAGCATCACGATCGGCTTGCGCCGGTCGGCGCAGCGCGCCGCGGCCTCCAGGAAGCGCGCGGGGTGGCGGAATTGCTCGACGAAGCAGGCGATCACCCGCGTCGCGTCGTCCTCGGCGAAGTAGTGCAGGCTCTCGGCCAGGTCGAGGTCGCACTCGTTCCCCAGCGTGAGGCAGTGGCTCAGGCCGATGTGGCGGTCGGCGAAGGCCCCGACCGCGTAGATCGCCATGCCGCCGCTCTGGAAGGCGAGGCCGACCGGCCCCGGCTCCATCGCGCGCGCGATCCCCGGCATCCCGCCGAAGCGGTGGACGGCGCTGAAGTTGCCGAAGGTGTTCGGGCCGACGATGCGGCAGCCGCTGCGGGCGACGAAGTCGGCCAGCAGCCGCCCGCGCCGCGCGCCCTCCTCGCCGCCGACCTCCTCGAAGCCGCTGGTGATGATGTTGACCGCGCGCACCCGCTTCGCCGCGCACTGCGCCAGCGCCTCCGGGACCAGCCGGCTCGGCACGGCGATCAGGGCGAGGTCGACCTCGTCGGGGATATCGGTCAGGCGCGCGTGCGCCGGCAGCCCCGCCACCTCCGGGTAGAGGGGGTTGACCGGGTAGACGCGCGCCGGCGCCCCGAGGGCGATGATCTGCTGGAGGATCGTGTTGACGTAGCTCCAGTTCGGCGACACCCCGACGATCGCCACCGACCGCGGGGCGAGGAACGGGTGGAGCGGGTGATCGGCCAGCGGCATGGATAGCACCTCCCCCTGATCGCCCCGCCGGCCGCGGCCGGCGTCACCGCTTCTGGCTGCCCCGCAGGCGCGGGTCGAGCACGTCGCGCAGCGCGTCGCCGAGCATGTTGAAGCCGAAGACCGCCAGGCTGATCGCCAGCCCCGGCCAGATCGCCAGCCAGGGCGCGACCAGGAAGTACTGCCGGCCGGCGCCGGCCAGCATGCTCCCCCAGGCGGGCATCGGCGGCTTCACCCCGAAGCCGAGGAAGCTCAGGGTCGACTCCGCCAGGATCGCGCCGCCCAACTGGACCGTGGCCAGGATCAGGACCGGCGCCAGGACGTTCGGCAGCACGTAGCGGCGGATGATGTGGAGGTCGGTGCAGCCGACGCAGCGCGCCGCCTCCATGTACGGCATGTCGCGGATGCCGATCACCGCGCTCCGCACCACCCGCGAGGACCCCCCCGCCACCACCAGGCCGAGCGCGACCGCGACGATGGCGATCGAGGTGACCGGGTCGGTGTCGCGCGTGGTCGAGATCGTCACCAGGCAGGCGAGCAGGATGATCGCCGGGAAGGCGACCCAGGCGTCGATCAGGCGCTGGAAGAGGAGATCGAACGCGCCGCCGAAGTAGCCCGAGAGGACGCCGATCAGCGTCGCCAGGCCGGTGCCGACGAGGACGGCGCCGAACCCGACGGCGATCGAGATGCGCGAGCCGTAGACGATCCGGCTGAACAGGTCGCGCCCCAGGTTGTCGGTCCCCAGCGGGTGGCGCGGCGACGGCCCCTGGAGGCGGTCCGCCCCCTGCCCCACGTCGTAGGCGTAGGGCGCGATGGCGTCCGCGAAAATCGCGGTGCCGATCAGCAGCAGGACGAGGAGCCCGCCGATCGCGCCCAGCGGCTTGCGGCGGGCGAACCGCCACAGGCCCCGCAGCGGGCGCGGACGCGGGCGCCGGATGGGGGCTTGCGGCGCCAGCCGCCGCGGCCAGGCGCCCGCCGCCGCCGCGCTCTTCCGTGGCTCGGTTCGCATCGGTCGCTCCTGCCTTCCCCGCCCCCGGCGGCCGATCGCGCCGCCCGTCGCGCGGCGCCGTCTAGCTGTAGCGGATCCTGGGGTCCAGCCAGGCGTAGAGCAGATCCACAAACAGGTTGACCAGGATGATCACCGTGGCGAAGATCAGCACCACCGCCTGGACCACCGGGTAGTCGCGGTTGTTGAGCGCTTCGAGCAGGTAGCGCCCCATCCCGGGGAGGACGAAGATGCTCTCCAGCACCACCGCCCCGCCGATCAGCACTGCTCTCCAGCACCACCGCCCCGCCGATCAGCACCGTCACCTGGAGGCCCAGCAGCGTCACCACCGGGACGATCGCGTTGCGCAGCGCGTGGCGGAAGACCGTCGCGCGCTCGTTCAGCCCCTTCGCGCGGGCCGTGCGGATGAAATCCTGGCGCAACACCTCCAGCATCTGCGCCCGCGTCAGCCGCATCAGCGAGCCGGAGAGGCCGATGCCCAGGATGATCGCCGGCAGCAGCAACTGGCCGAGGTTCTTCGCCGGGTCGTCGGTCAGGCGCGTGTAGCGCAGCGGCGGCGTCCACCCGAACCAGAGCGACGGCAGGGTGATCGCCAGCGTGGCGAACCAGAAGCCGGGGATCGCCAGCATCGCGATCGCGAGGCTGCGGGCGGCGTAGTCGGAGGGGGTGTCCTGCCGGACGGCCGAATAGACGCCCAGCGGGATCGCGATCAGCAGCGCGACGAGCAGCCCGAGCAGGCCGAGCTCGAGCGTGACCGGCAGCCGCGTGGCGAGCTCGTCGCGGACCGGCGTCCGGTCGCGCAGCGACTGCCCCAGGTCGCCGCGCGCCACCCCCCCCAGCCAGGTGAGGTACTGGACGGGGAACGGCTTGTCCAGCCCGAGCCGGGCGCGCAACTCGTCGGCGTCCCGGGCGTAGGAGTTGTAATCCTGCAGCATCGCGGTGACCGCGTCGCCCGGCAGCAGCCGGACCATCCCCGAGACGAGCAGCGTCACTCCCAGCAGCGCCGGCACCGTCAGCAGCAGCCGGCGCAGGATGTATCGTTGCATCGCGCCCCCCGTCCGCGGGCTGCCGGCCCCGGCCTACCGCTTCCCGTCGAGCCAGAGCTTCGGGACGTACTCGCCGCCGCGGCCGTAGTCGCTCTGGTAGTTGAAGCCCTTGACCCACGGCTGGGTGGCGATCGTGACGTTGCCGACCGCGCCCATGACGTAGTATTGCTGCCCGCCCAGGTAGCGCTGGAGCTCGTCGATCTGCTTCTTGCGCTCCGCCTTGTCGAGCGTCGCCGCCTGCTTCTCGATCATCCCCGCGAGCTGCGGGTCGTTGACCCCGGCGTGGTTGCGCACCCCCTTGGGGTGGTACATGTTGTAGAGATAGTCGTGCGGCTCCTGGAACGGCGTCTCCAGGCCCCACACCATCGTCCCCGGCTCGAACTTGCCCAGGAAGGTGCTGCCGATGTAGGCGGAGTAGTCCTGCGGGCGCAGATCGGCCTGGATGCCGGCGTCCTTCAACTGCTTGATCACCAGCTCGACGCTCTGGTTGAAGGTGTTGCCGTAGGCGTTGAGGGTGGAGATCAGCGGCACCTTCAGCCCCCCCGCGAACCCGGCCTCCGCCAGCAGCTTCCGCGCCCCCTCCACGTCGCGCTTGAAGAACCGCGCGTTCGGCCCCATCTCCGCGCTCCGCGGGTCCAGGTAGAACGACTGCAGGCCCCCCGGCAGCGCGTTGTTGAGCAGCGCCTTGCCCTCGAAGAGCACGTTGACGATCTCGTCCCGGTCGAGCGCCAGGGAGACCGCCTGCCGCACGCGGACGTCGTTGAACGGCGGCGCGTCCACCCGCCAGTACATGAAGTAGAGCAGGTTCTGCGGGTGGTCGAGGATCTGCAGCTCGGGGTTCGACGCCGCCACCGCGGCCCGGTCGGTCTGCGACAGGCCGGTGATGTCGATCGACTTGGCCCGCAGGCCGGCGACCGCGGTGGCGTCCTCCGGCACGATCAGCAGGGCCACCTCGTCCACGTAGGGCGTGCCCGCGAAGTAGTAGTCGGGGTTGCGCTTGGCGACGACCTGCACCCCCTTCTCGAAGCGGTCGAAGATGAACGGGCCGCTGCCGACGACCCGCTTGCGCGCGTCGCCGTCGGCCTCGATCACCTCCTTCGGCATGATCCAGAACATCGGCGAGGCGATCGTCGTCTCGAAGGGGGCGAAGGCGTTGTTGAGCGTGAAGACGACCGTCCGCGGGTCGGGCGCCTGCACCCCCTTGACCATGTCGAAGTTGCTCTTCTGCGGGGAGACCTTGCGGAACCGCTCGAACGAATAGAGGACGTCGTCGGCGGTCACCGGGCGGCCGTCCAGCGGCGGCTTGTTCTGCCACTTGGCGTTGGCGCGCAGCTTGAAGGTGTAGGTCAGGCCGTCCGGGGCCACCTCGTAGCTCTCCGCCAGGTCGGGCACGGGGATGAAGGCGTTGGGCGCGATCCCCGGCCCGGAGTCGAACTTCAGCAGGCGGCTGTAGAAGAAGCCGGCGAACTCCTGGGCGCGGAAGGTCACGTTCAGGTAGGGGTCCAGGTCGGGCGGGTCGCCGGTCCACCAGCGGATCGTCAGGTTGCCGCCGGGCTTGGGCTGCCCCTCCGGCGCGCCGGAGGCCTGCGGCGCGGTCGCCGGGGCGCCCGTGGCCCCGCCGCAGGCGGTCGCGAAGGCGGCCAGCGAGCCGAGGATCATCGCGCGCCGGGTCAGGCGGAACGGCGCCGGCGTGGCCGGGGTCGTGCTCATGCATCCCTCCCAGGGTCGAAACCGCATCTCCGAAGGTGGACGGCAAACGGCTACCGCGCGGCGTGGCCCCCGCGGGGTGCGAGGGGCGCGCGTGCTGCTCGGGAATCTCCCTAGCGCCGGCTGGACGGCGCACCCGGAGCGGCGCGCGGGTGGCTCCGCGTCGGCCGGTGACGCGCGAGGGGGTCAACGAAACCTGCGGCTCGGACGCCTACAGCCATAGCACTTCCCTCCGGAGCAAACCCCGCCAGGATCTCTTCACTTGTCGGCGCGAACGAGGGTACTGGATGAGGATACTAATCGAGGTCCGGCCCGCTGTCAAGTGTGCCCAATCCCCCTCCCCCGGCCTGGGCGTGCCGCACAACCGCCCCGCCGGGGGCCGTCCCACCGCGCCAGTTGACAGCCCCCGCGGCGGCGGCTAGCCTCCCGCCACGGTCGCGCCGGCATCGCCGCCGGCGCCGGGGGCGGCGGATCGTCCGCGCAATGGGCGAGGGGGTGAGGGGATGGATCGCGCGGATCGGCCCGGCCGGCGGGCGCTCAAGGTCGGCGTGCTCCTGCCGACCATCGAGGGCGGGATGGCGCGGGAGACGCCCCGCTGGGCCGACCTCCTGGCGATGGCCCGGCGGGCCGAGGCGCTCGGCCTCGATTCGCTCTGGCTCGTCGACCACTTCTTCTACCAGATGCCGCGCCGCGAGCGGCAGGCGGGCGTCTGGGAGTGCTGGTCGCTGCTGGCAGCGCTCGCGGCGGTCACCTCGCGCGTCGAGCTCGGCACCCTCGTCCTCTGCGCCGGCTTCCGCAACCCGGCGCTCCTGGCGAAGGCGGCCGACACGGTCGAGGAGATCAGCGGCGGGCGGCTGATCCTCGGGCTCGGCGCCGGCTGGAACGAGTACGAGTACCGCGCCTTCGGCTACCCCTTCGATCACCGGGTCAGCCGCTTCGAGGAGGCGCTGACGATCATCCACGGCCTCCTCAAACACGGGGCGGTCGACTTCGCCGGCCGGTTCAGCGAGGCGCGGGAGTGCGAGTTGCGCCCGCGCGGCCCGCGCCCCGGCGGGCCGCCGATCCTGGTCGGCAGCAGCAGCCCGCGGATGCTGGGGCTGACGGCGCGCTACGCCGACGGGTGGAACACCTTCCACACCTCGCCCGAGGTCCTCGCCACCCGCCGCGCCGCGGTGGACGCCGCCTGCCGCGCGGCCGGGCGCGACCCCGCCACTCTGGAGCGCACCGCCGCCGTCCGCGTCAACCTCCTGGGGCGCGCCGGGAGCCAGGGCGCCGCCACGCCCCCGCTCGGGGGCCCGCCCGAGGCGATCGCGGCCGGCCTGCTCGCCTACGCGCGCGAGGGCGCGACCCACCTGCAGCTCATCCCCGACCCGAGCACGCTCGCGGGCATCGAGGCCCTCGCGCCGGTGCTGGAGCTGCTCGACCGCGCCGCCCCGTAGCGCCGGCGCGGCGGGGCCGTGGCGCTTGACGCCTTTGCCCCCTTCCATTTACCCTGACACTCTGCAAGGAAGGGCGGGAACGCCGGCAACAGCGTACGCGGGAATGGCTCACCGGGCGGGGGAGGGTCCAGATGCTCGATTTCTACGCCGTGGACAGCCTGCTCGGGCCGGAGCAGCGCGCCATCCGCGCCACCGTCCGCGAGTTCGTGGACGCGGAGATCGTCCCGAACGTACGCGGCTGGTGGGACCGTCATGAGTTCCCAGGCGCGATCAAGGAGCGGTACGGCGCGCTCGGGCTCTTCGGCGCGAACCTGCCGGAGGAGTACGGCTGCGCGGGGGTGGACGACATCGCCTACGGCCTGATCAACTACGAGCTGGAGCGCGGCGATAGCGGGCTGCGCTCCTTCGCCTCGGTGCAGGGCGCGCTGGTGATGTACCCGATCTACGCCTACGGCTCGGAGGAGCAGCGCCGCCGCTACCTCCCCGAGCTGGCGGCCGGGCGCCTGATCGGCTGTTTCGGGCTGACCGAGAGCGAGGGCGGCAGCGACCCGGGCGCGATGCGGACGCGCGCCCGCCGCGACGGCGACGGCTGGGTCCTCAACGGCGCGAAGATGTGGATCACCAACAGCCCGATCGCCGACCTCGCGGTCGTCTGGGCGAAGGACGACGAGGGGATCGTCCGCGGCTTCGTCGTCCCGACCGACACGCCGGGCTTCGGCGCCCCCACGATCGAGTCGAAGATGAGCTTGCGCGCCTCCTGCACCGGCGAGATCGTCCTGCAGGACTGCCGCGTCGGCCCGGAGGCGCTCCTCCCGCGGTCAGGGGGGCTAAAGTCGCCGCTCGGCTGCCTGACGCAGGCGCGCTACGGCATCGCCTGGGGGGCGCTCGGCGCGCTGGAGGCGGTCTACACCTGCGCGCGCGACTACGCCGCGACGCGCACCACCTTCGGCAAGCCGATCGCCGGGCGGCAGTTGGTGCAGGACAAGCTGGTCCGCATGCTGACCGACCACAGCCTCGGCCTGCTGATGGCCCACCAGCTCGGCACGCTGAAGGGCGCGGGGCGGATGACCTTCGCCCAGGTCTCGATGGCGAAGCGCAACAACGTCCGCGTCGCGCTCAACGGCGCGCGCGCCGCCCGCGAGATCCTCGGCGGCAACGGCATCACCACCGAGTACCCGGTCATCCGCCACATGCTCAACCTCGAGACGGTCGACACCTACGAAGGCACCCACGACATCCACACCCTGATCGTCGGCCGGGAGATCACCGGCCTCGGCGCGCTAGAGTAGTGCTGAGGACTGAGGACTGAGGACTGAGGTGAGTGAAGCACGAACCGACGCACGAATCAGTGCTACGTCCGTCCCCACTTCGTCCTCAGCCCTCAGTCCTCAGTCCTCAGCGAAGCGGAGCGGAGCGATGCGCATCCTGGTCTGTGTGAAGCAGGTCCCCGATCCGAACACGGTGGTCTACCAGATCGATCCCGGCACGAAGCGCCTGGTGCGCGACGGGGTGACGAACGTGCTCGACCCCGGCGCGGAGGTCGCGCTGGAGGCGGCGCTGCAACTGGCCGAGCGGGACGGCGAGAGCACGGTCACGGTGGTGGCGATGGGGCCGGAGGACGCGGAGGACGCGATCCGGCGCGCGCTGGCGATGGGGGCGCACGACGGCGCGCTGATCACCGACGACGCGCTGGCCGGCTCCGACGCGCTCGGCACCGCCAAGGCGCTGGCGGCGGCGATCGGGCAGATCGGCTTCGACATCATCTTCTGCGCCACCGAGAGCACCGACGGCTACAGCGGGATGGTCCCCGGCATGGTCGCCGAACTGCTCGGCATCCCGCACCTCTCGTTCATCCGCAGCCTGGAGGTGCGGGACGGCGTCCTGACCGGCCAGCGGGTCATCGCGCTCGGCTACCAGACCGTGCAATGCCCGCTGCCGCTGCTCGTCGCCATCGCCAGCGGCTCGCACGAGGCGCGCTACCCCGCCCTGAAGGGCATCATGGCCGCCAAGCGCAAGAAGGTCGAGGAATACACCCTCGCCGACCTGGACCTCGATCCCGACGACGCGGGCGAGGCGGGCGCGCGCGAGCGCGTGCTCGAGCTCCTGCCGGTCGAGGAGCGCCAGGCGGGCGTCATCGTCGAGGACAACGGCGACGGCGCGGCGCGCATCGCGGAACTGCTGCGGCAGCGGGGGGTGCTTTGAGACCTCTCCCCCGGCCCCTCCCCTACAGGGGAGGGGTGACTCGCTGAGAGAGGGTGGCCTACTGTCCGCGGACGGTGGAGGGGGAGGGTGCCTCGTTCGGGGGGCTTGGGCGTTCCGCGAGCGGTGTCGGCTGGGGCTGGGTGGCCCGAGGGGGCCGGAAGCGTGTGTGGGGTTGGCGCCCCTCCCCTGTAGGGGAGGGGGCGGGGGAGAGGTAACATGGGCGCGGTCTGGGTCTACAGCGAGATCTACGCGGGGCGGCCGGCGCCGGTCGCCCTCGAGCTGATCAGCAAGGCCGCCGAGCTGGGCGAGGCGACGGCGATCCTGCTGGGGCGCGACGCCGCGGGCGCGGCGAGTGTGGCGGGGGAGTACGGCGCGGCGCGCGCGATCGTGGACGCGCGCGCGGACTACGACGAGCACCTGGCGCCCGCGGCGGTCCCGACGCTGGCGGCGCTGGTGCGGGAGCGGCAACCGGCGCTGCTCCTCTTCGCGACGACCTACGACAGCCGCGATGTCGCCTCGCGACTGGCCACCCGCCTCGATCGCGGCGTCGTCACCAACGCGACCGGCATCGAGGCGGACGGCGACGGCTTCCGGATCCTGACGCCCTGGGGCGCGAACACGATCGCCGTCTGCGAGCTGACGGGGCCGGGGACGCGGATCGTGCTGGTGCGCCCCAAGGCGTTCACCGCCGTCAACAGCGGCGGCGCCTGCGCGGTCGAGCAGTTCGCCGGCCCGCTCGACGCGGCGACGACGGCGATCCGCGTGGTCGAGACGGTCGAGGAGACGACGCAGGGGCCGCTGCTCTCCGACTCGAAGATCGTCGTCGCGGGCGGGCGCGGCCTGGGCAACGCCGACAACTTCGGGCTGGTCGAAGAGTTGGCCGACGCCCTCGGCGGCGCGGTCGGGGCCTCGCGCGCGGTCGTCGACGCCGGCTGGCGGCCCTACGGCGAGCAGATCGGCCAGACCGGGGTGACGGTCAAGCCCGACGTCTACATCGCCTGCGGCATCTCCGGCGCGATCCAGCACCTCGCCGGGATGAAGGGGGCCAAGACGATCATCGCCATCAACAAGGACCCCGAGGCCCCGATCTTCCGCAGCGCCGACCTCGGCATCGTCGGCGACGCCCTAACCGTGCTGCCGCAACTGATCGCCGAGGTGCGGCGAGGGTGACGGACCTCTCCCCCCGGCCCCTTCCCCGGCGCGGGGAGGGGGTGACTCGCCGCGAAGGGATCGGCTTTCCAGCAAGGGGGAACATCTCGGTCGGGCGTTCCCTGTCCGCGCCGGCGGGTAATACACTTCGAGGGGATCGGCCGAGGGACCAGGCTACGGCGTTGCAACGAGTCACCCCCTCCCCGCGCCGGGGAGGGGGCCGGGGGGAGAGGTCTACCGCCATGAGCGGCATCATCACCGGCCAGCGCGTCCCTCGCGACAAGCTCGACCGGGCGAAAGGGCTGCGGCGCGAGATGACCGCGGCCGAAGCGCGCCTCTGGCAACACGTCCGCGCCAATCGCCTGGGCGGCCTCCGCTTCCGGCGGCAGCAGATCATCGCCGGCTTCATCGTCGACTTCTACTGCGAGGCCCTGCGCCTGGTCGTGGAAATCGACGGCCCCGTCCACGACGATCAGACTGCGGACGACCGGGAACGGGAGCGCGTCCTGGCCCGGCGCGGCCTGACCGTCCTGCGCTTCACCAACGACGCGGTCATGCACAACCTGCCGGCGGTCCTCGCCCGCCTCCAGGCCCTCGCCCACGGGCGAGCCGGGCCGCCCCCGTAGGCGGGGGCGTCGGCCACAATTGTTTTCATCGAGCGAGCGCCGCCGAGCGAATCACCCCTTTGGATCGGGCGCGAACCGCCGAGCGAGTCACCCCTCCCCGCGCCGGGGAGGGGCCGGGGGAGAGGTCACACCATGTCGCCAACGATCAACATCGCCGGCCAACTGCTGCTCCTCGCGCTGATCATCGGCGCGGGGGCCCTTTTCGCCGTCCGCACCGCACGCCTCTACCGCATCATGATGGCGGGCGCGCCGACGACGCGCCGGGGCGACGAGGGGACGCGCCTGCGGCGCTTCGCCACGATGGTCCTCGGGCAGAGCAAGATGTTCGAGAAGCCGGCGATCGGCGTGGCCCACTTCCTGATCTTCTGGGGCTTCCTCCTGCTGACCGTCAGCGTCGTCCAGATCATGCTCGAAGGGCTGCTCGGCGGCTTCAGCCTGCCGGCGATCGGCCGGGCGCGCTGGTTCATCGCCGCCAACGACATCATCGCCGCCCTGGTCATCGTCTCCCTCCTCTACGCCGCCTACCGCCGCCTCCGCGTCCGCCCCTGGCACCTGACGACCCAGCTCGACGCCTGGATCATCCTCGGGGCGATCGGCGCCCACCTCACCGCGCTCCTCCTCGCCGAGGGCTTCGCCGCGGCGGCGTTCGGCAATGAGGGCTACCACTGGTCGCTGGCCGGCGCGGCGCTCGGCGGGCCGCTCGCCGCCCTTGGCCCGACCGGCGCGCGGATCGGTTATGTCGCCTTCTGGTGGGTCCATGTGCTGCTGATCCTCGGGCTGGTGACCTACATCCCGCTCAGCAAGCACTTCCACATCATCACCTCCCCGCTCAACGTCTACTTCCGCAGCACGCGGCCGAAGGGGGAACTGCCGAAGATCGAGAACATCGAGGAGGCCGAGCACTTCGGCGTCGGCCAGGTCCAGCAGTTCACCTGGAAGGACATCCTCGACGGCTACGCCTGCACCGAGTGCGGGCGCTGCACCGCGGCCTGCCCGGCGACCCTGACCGGCAAGCCGCTCGACCCGAAGAAGATCATCGTGGACACCCGCCTCGCCACCTACGCGCAGGCCGGCGTGCGGATGCTCGGGCGCCGGGAGACGCGCGCGATCACCCCGGAGACGCCGCTGATCGGCGGGCTGATCGGTGATGACGAGCTCTGGAGTTGCACCACCTGCATGGCCTGCATCGAAGCCTGCCCGGTGGCGATCGAGCATGTGCCGAAGATCGTCGACATGCGCCGCAACCTGGTGCTGGAGGAGACGCGCTTCCCGCCCGAACTGACCAAGGTCTTCAACAGCCTGGAGCGCAACAGCAACCCCTTCGGCCTGCGCGCGCGCACCCGCGCCGACTGGGCGAAGGGCCTCGGGCTGACGATCCTCGGCGAGCGCCCCGACGAGCCGGTCGACGTCCTCTACTGGGTCGGCTGCTACGGCTCGTTCGACGAGCGGAACGTGCGGGTCGCGCGCGCCCTCTCGCGCGTGCTGCGGGCCGCCGGGATCAACTTCGGCATCCTCGGCGTGGAGGAGGGCTGCACCGGCGACCCGGCGCGGCGGGCCGGCAACGAGTACCTCTACCAGGTGCTGGCGCAGGGCAACGTCGAGACGCTGCAGGGCTACGGCGTCAAGAAGATCGTCACCGCCTGCCCGCACTGCATGAACACGATCAAGAACGAGTACCCGCAGTTCGGCGGCGACTTCGAGGTCGTCCACCACAGCCAGTTCATCGCCGACCTGCTGAAATCGGGGCGGCTGAAGCTGGACGGGGGACTCGACAAGCGGGCGATCACCTTCCACGACCCCTGCTACCTCGGGCGCTACAACGACGTCTACGACGCCCCGCGCGAGGTCGTCAACGGGCTCGGCGCCGAGGTCACGGAGATGCGCCGGTCGCGCAACAAGGCGCTCTGCTGCGGCGGCGGCGGGGCGCGCGCCCTGATGGAGGAGCGGATCGGCAAGAAGATGAGCCACAACCGGCTCGACGACGTCCTCGAGACGGGCTGCGGCACCCTCGCCGCCGGCTGCCCCTTCTGCATCACCATGTTCGAGGACGCGATCGGCTCGACCGGCAACGCGGAGCGGGTGCAGGTCGAGGACCTCGCGGAACTCGTCGCGGCGCGGCTGCCGAAGGAATCGGCCGGCGCCGCCGCGGCCGACTGAGCCCGCCCAGCCTCGCCGCCCCGCCCCTCCGGGGGACAGAGTGGCCCGCCGGAGGTGGTTGACAAGCCGGGCGCAGTGCGCTAACGTGCCGGACACACCGGACAGATTTCACAAAGGAGGCGCCGGACGCTGGGCGAGC
>JAUJMV010000020.1:72758-79109 GCA_030446685.1 Thermomicrobiales bacterium
CGTGCCGGACACACCGGACAGATTTCACAAAGGAGGCGCCGGACGCTGGGCGAGCGGCACAACCGGGGGCGGGACGGCCGATCGCCGGCGACGACCGACTGAGGACGCACGGCCGACGACTTCACCAGGAGGCGGGTGCATGGATCTGCAGTTGACGCCGGAGGATGTCGCCTATCGCGAGCGGGTGCGCGCCTGGCTCGCGGCCAATCTGCCGCGCCAGAAGCTGGAGACGCTGGAGGAGCGCCGGGCCTGGCACCGCAAGATGTACGAGGCCGGCTACATCGGGATGGGCTGGCCGAAGGCCTACGGCGGCCAGGAGGCGCGCCCGATGGAGCAGGCGATCGTCGGGGCGGAGATGGCGCGCGTCAACGCGCCCGCGCCGATGAACGGCCTCGGCATCGGGATCGTCGGGCCGACGATCATCCACCACGGGACCGAGGAGCAGAAGCGGCAGTTCATCCAGAAGATCCTCACCGCGGAGGAGCTGTGGTGCCAGCTCTACTCCGAGCCGAACGCGGGCTCCGACCTCGCCAGCCTGCGGACGCGCGCCGAGCGCGAGGGCGATGAGTTCGTCGTCAACGGGCAGAAGGTCTGGACGAGCGGCGGCTACAACGCCGACTGGGGCCTGCTGCTGGCCCGCACCGATCCGGCCGCGCCGAAGCACCAGGGGATCTCCTGCTTCCTGCTCGACATGCGCGCGCCGGGGGTCGAGGTCCGCCCGCTGAAGCAGATCAGCGGCAGCTCGGAGTTCTGCGAGGTCTTCTTCGACAACGTGCGCGTGCCGGCGGACAACATCGTCGGCGAGATGAACCGGGGCTGGCAGATCGCGCAGACCACCCTCTCCTACGAGCGCGGCGGCAACCTGCTCAGCCGGGTCACGCGCCTGCAGGTGCTGTTCGCGCGGCTGCTGGACGTCGCGCGGACGCTGAAGCGGAACGGCCGCCCGGCGATCGAGGACCCGATCGTGCGCCAGCGGCTCGGCCAGATCTACAGCGAGACCGAGGTGCTGCGCTACGGCGCGCTCCGCCTCCTCTCGAAGCTGGAGAAGGGGCAACGGCCGGGGCCGGAGGCCTCGATCGCCAAGCTCTACTACTCCGAGCTCGACAAGCGCGCCCAGGAGCTGATGCAGGAGATCCTCGGCCCGTTCGGCCAGTTGTTCGAGGGCGCGCCCCCCGAGCTGTCGCTCGCCGGGGACGAGGACGGCGAGGGCGGGAGCTGGGTCTACTCGTTCATCTGGTCGCGCGCCGGCACGATCTACGCCGGCTCGAACGAGATCCAGAAGAACATCATCGGCGAGCGGGTGCTAGGCCTGCCGAAGGAGGTCCGCGCGGACCGCCAGGCGTTGCAGGCGCGGTAGAAGCACGAAGTACGAAGTACGAAGTACGCACTGGAAGGCGGTGGGACGGATAGCGCGTGACCCATCGTACTTCGTGCTTCCCCAGGGGGGGAGATGGACTTCGATTTCAGCGAAGAGCAGGGGATGCTGCGCGACGTGGCGCGCGAGTTCCTGACCGAGCAGTGCCCGCCGGAACACGCGCGCAAGATGTTCGACGATCCGCGCGGCTACGACCCGGCGATCTACCGGCGGCTGGCCGAGCTGGGCCTCCTCGGGCTGCCCTTCCCGGAGGTCTACGGCGGGGCGGGGCTCGGGATGGTCGACCTGGCGATCGTCCTGGAGGAGATGGGCCGCGTGGCCTATCCGGGGCCGTACGTCGCCGGCGTGGTGCTGGCGGGCGGGGCGCTCGCCGCCTCGGGCGACGAGCGGGCGATGGCGCGCTACCTGCCGGGGATCGCCTCCGGCGAGCTGACGGCGTCGGTCGCCTTCCTGGAGGACGACATCGCCTGGGGGCCGGGCGCGATCGGGCTGCGGGCGACCGCCGAGGGCGACGCCTACCGGCTGAGCGGCGTCAAGCGGGTGGTGCCGTTCGGCGGGGCGGTCGACACGATCCTGGTCGTCGCGCGGACGGACGACGGCGACGGGCCGGAGGGGATCACCCTGCTGGCGGTGCCGCGCGAGACCGCCGGGCTGACGGTCGAGCCGAACGCGACGCTCGACCCGAACGAGAGGGTCGCGACGCTGCGCTTCGACGGGGCACTGGTGCCGGGCGAGAACCTGATCGGCGCGGCGGGCGGGGGCTGGCCGGCGGTCGAGGCGATGCTGCGGCGCGCGCAGGTGGCGGCGGCGGCGGAGATGCTGGGGGCCTCGCGCAAGGCGCTGGAGATGAGCGTCGAGTACGCGAAGGTCCGCGAGCAGTTCGGCCAGCCGATCGGCTCCTTCCAGGCGATCAAGCACCGGCTGGCGGAGATGCTGGAGGCGGCGGAGAACGGGACCTCGGCGGTCTACTACGCGGCCTGGGCGCTCGACGCGGGGGCGCCGGACGCGGCGCTGGCGGCCTCCGTGGCGAAGTCGACGCTCAACGAGGCGGCGCGGATGATCACCGGCGAGGCGATCCAGGTCCACGGCGGCATCGGCTACACCTGGGAGTACGATCTGCACCTCTACTGGAAGCGCGCGAAGCACCTGGAGCCGCTCTACGGCGACACGGCCTACCACCGCGAGCGGGCGTTGCAGGAAGTGCTGGCCGGGCGGGTGGCGGCCGCGTAGGGGCGGGTTTGCCGCCGATCCCGCGAGCGGGCGTTGCAACCCCGCCCGCGGCCCCGCAGGGCCGCTAACCGCGGATGCCCGCCGACAGCATTGGAGGATACCCACCGCCTGGGGGCCGCGCTGCGGCGCGGCGGGCGGGTTTCAAACCCGCCCCTACACCCTGAATACCACCGCTGATCCCGCGCGCGTATGGAGGGTGAGTTGCCGCGCGCCTCGACCCGCTCCGCGATGACCGCTGATCCCGCGCGCGTATGGAGGGTGACATGGGCGACGAAGCGACGACGGTCGAGGAACGGACGGTCACGAGCGTGGCCGAGCTGCGGGAACTGGTCGGGCACAGTCTCGGCGTGACCGACTGGCTGGAGATCACCCAGGAACGCGTCAACCTCTTCGCCGATGCCACCGGCGATCACCAGTACATCCACGTCGACCCCGAGCGGGCGGCGCAGACCTTCTTCGGCGGGACCGTCGCGCACGGCTACCTGACGCTGTCGCTGATCCCGATGCTGAGCGGCACGCGCCGGGGCGTGAAGGTGCAGCTCGGCGGGCGGATGGGGGTCAACTACGGGCTGAACAAGGTCCGCTTCACCGCCCCGGTGCGCGTCGGCAAGCGGATCCGGATGCACGTCACGCTGCTGGCGGTCGAGGAGATCGGCACGCAGGCGGTGCAGACGACCAATCTCTGCACGATCGAGGTGGAGGGCGAGGAGCGCCCGGCCTGCATCGCCGAGACGGTGGGGCGCACCTATTTCTAGCGCGCGGGGCTAGACGATCGCCGGCCGGGGCGCCTGCCCCGGCAAGGCCGGCGCCGTGCGGGGGGAGGAGGGGCGATGCAGTCAGCGCCGACGACGGCGGCCGCCGGGGAGGTTGACGCGCGCGAGGCGCCGGGGGCGTTCGCGCGGGCGATGCGGAGCCTGCTCCACCCGCGCCGGATCGCCATCGTCGGGGCCACGCCCAAGCCGGGGTTCGCCACCAGCATCCTGACCGGGCTGGCGCGCTGCGGCTACGAGGGGGAGATCCTCCCGATCACGCCGCGCTACGACGAAGTACACGGGCGCCGGGCCTACCCGGCGCTGTCGGCGACCCCGGCCGGGGCCGATCTGGCGATCGTGGTCGTGCCGCAGGGGCTGGTGCCGGAGGTGCTGGACGACTGCGAGCGGGCCGGCGTCGGCGCGGTCAACATCATCACCAGCGGCTTCGGGGAGCAGCAGAACGACGCCGGCGGCGCGGCGCGGCAGGCGGCGATCGGCGCCTTCGCGCGGCGCACCGGCATCCGCGTCGTCGGCCCGAACTGCCTGGGCAACATCAGCGTCCCGGCGCGGATGACCGCGTCGAGCGGGCCGTACCCGATCCTGCGGCGCGGGGCGATCGGCCTGGCCTTGCAGAGCGGGCTGATCGCCTACAGCATCGTCCTGCCGGCGCACGACCGGGGCATCGGCTTCACCTATATCGTCACCCTCGGCAACGAGGCAGACCTGGACGTGGCCGACCTGATCCGCTATTACGCCGACGACGAGGAGACGCGGGTGATCGGCTGCTTCGTGGAGCAGTTCCGCGCGCCGGAGAAGTTCCTGGCGGCGGCGGAGCTGGCGGCGGAGCGCCGCAAGCCGATCGTGATGCTGAAGATCGGGCGGTCGGAGGCGGGGCGGCGCTCGGCGCTGGCGCACACCGGCTCGCTGGTCGGGTCGGACAACATCGCCGACGCGGTGCTGCGGCAGCACGGGATCGCCCGCGTCGCCAGCCTCGACCAGATGGCCGAGGCGCTGGCGATCTTCCACACCCGCAAGCTGCCGCGCGGGACCGGCGTGGCGTCGGCCTTCGTCTCCGGCGGCGCGGCCGGGCTGGCCGCCGACCTCGGCGTCGACTGCGGACTCGACTTCCCGGCGCTGGCCCCGCGGACGGTCGAGCGGCTGGAGGCGGTCATCCCGGCCTTCGGGACGGTCGGCAACCCGCTCGACTACACCGGCCAGGCGGCGCAGCAGCCGGCGATCCTGGAAGGGTCGCTGGCGGCGCTAGCCGAGGATCCCAACGTCCACACGATCGTCTACGGGCGGGCCTTCCCGTCGCGGATGGACCGCGCCGACGCGGCCGGCCAGGTCCTCTGGCGGCTGCCGGAGCGGTACCCGGACAAGGTCTTCCTGGTCATGGCGCTGGTGGCGGGCGAGATGAAGGCGAGCGCCAGCCCCACCCTGACGCCGGCCGACCCGGCCACCGAACTCGACGGCATCCCCTTCCTCCAAGGGACCGAGAACGGCCTCAAGGCGGTCGCCGCGCTGATCCGCTACGCCGAGTTCCAGCGGACGCGGGCGGACGCGCCGCGCCCGGAGGTTGCGCCGGGGCCGCTGGCCGAGCGGGCGCGGGCGATGGTGCGGGCGGCCGGCGGCCGGCCGCTGGTCGAGCGCGAGGCGAAGGCGCTGCTGGCGCTCTACGACATCCCGACGGTGCGGGAGCGGCTGGCGACCGGGGCGGAGGAGGCGGTCGCGGCGGCGCGGGCGATCGGCTATCCGGTCGCGCTGAAGATCGAGTCGCCCGACCTGCCGCACAAGACCGAGGCGGGCGGCGTCCTGCTCGGCGTCGCCGACGACGCGGCGGCGCGCGAGGGGTTCGCGCGGATCGTCGCCAACGCGCGGGCCCACCGGCCGGACGCGGCGATCGGCGGCGTGCTGGTGCAGGAGCTGGTCGCGGGCGGGCGCGAGCTGATCGTGGGGATGACGCGGGACCCCGACTTCGGCCCGGCGATCGCGGTCGGCCTCGGTGGCATCTTCGTGGAGGCGCTGCGGGACGTGGCGCTGGGCGTGCCGCCGCTGACCGCGCGCGACGCGTGGGAGATGCTCGGGCGGCTGCGCGGCCGCGCGATCCTCGACGGCAGCGGGTCGCGCGGCGCCGGCCCGGTCGACCTCGACGCGATCGTGGCGGTCCTCGAGCGCTTCTCGCAGCTCTGCCTCGACCTGCGCGACGACGTGCGCGAGATCGACATCAACCCGTTGCTGGCGCTGCCGCGCGGGCAGGGCGCGCGGGTGGTGGACTGCCTGATCGTCCCCGACGGGGGCGCGGGCGACGGGCCGGGGGGCGCGGCGGCCGGACACGGGGCGCGCGGCCGGTGACGGCGCCGCGCCTCGGCCGGGTGATCGGGCTCTTCGCCGACGTGCATGGCGCGCGGGCGACCCTCGAGCGGGCGCTGGCCGGGTGCCGGGAGGCGGGCGTGGACCAAATCGCGCTCCTCGGCGACCTCTTCGATCGGGTCGAGCAGGCGGACGGCTGCGCGCGGGCGCTGGCGGGCTGGCCGGTCGTCGGGGTGTGGGGCAACCACGAGCGGGAGATCGCGCTGGACGCGGCAGCGCACGGCGCGCTGGAGGCCAACACGGTGCGGCTGCTGTTGGGGCTGGGCGAGCTGATCATCGTCGAGGACGTCTGCCTGACCCACGAGGCGGCGCGCTGGGGGCGCGACGAACCCTTCGCCAGGCTCTTCGGCCGCGCCGAGCGGCAGGGCGCCCCGCCCGGCGACGACCGCGCGCGGATCACCTTCGCCGGCCACACCCACTACCGCGCGGCGCGCGACGAGCGGGGGCCGCTCGACCTGGCGCGCGGGCGCCTGACGCTCGACCCGGCGCGGCGGTACCTGATCAATCCGGGGGCGCTGGCGGCGGGGCAGTACGCGGTGTGGGACCGGGCGGCGGGGATCGTACGGTTCCGGGAGGTGTGAGAGGATGACCTCTCCCCCGGCCCCTCCCCGGCGCGGGGAGGGG
>JAUJMV010000020.1:79209-80281 GCA_030446685.1 Thermomicrobiales bacterium
CTCCCCTCCCCGCGCCGGGGAGGGGCCGGGGGAGAGGTGTTGCCGGGGCGGCCATACGAGATTGCCCTGATATGACAAGGAGCGACGCCGATGTCCGCGGGAGCCGCGCCGCCGAAAGTGGGGGTGCATCTGCCGTTCAGCGAGCGGCAGATGCAGGGAGCGACGCCGCGCTGGGGCGATATCGTGGGGATCGCGCGGCGGGCGGAGGAGGTGGGGTTCGACTCGGTCTGGCTCGCCGACCACCTCCTCTTCCGGTTCGCGGGGATCGAGCCGCGCGGGGGCTGGGAGTGCCTGTCGCTGCTGGCGGCGCTGGCCGCCTCGACGCGGCGGGTCGAGTTGGGGACGCTGGTCGTCTGCACCAGCTTCCGCAACCCGGCGCTGCTCGCAAAGATGGCCGACACGATCGAGGAGATCAGCGGCGGGCGGCTGATCCTCGGGCTCGGGGCGGGCTATCACGAGCCGGAGTACCGCGCGTTCGGCTTCCCCTTCGACCACCGGGTCAGCCGCTTCGAGGAGGCGCTCCAGATCATCCACCCGCTGCTGAAGACCGGCCGGGCCGATTTCCAGGGCCAGTTCTACGCGGCGCGCGAGTGCGAGCTGCGCCCGCGCGGCCCTCGCCCCGACGGGCCGCCGATCATGATCGGGACGAAGGGGCAGCGGATGCTGCGCCTGACCGCGCGCTACGCCGACCTCTGGAACGGCTGGGTGGCCTTCGACAAGAGCCGGCCGTCGGAGGCGCCGCCGCTGCGGGAGACGGTCGACGCGGCCTGCCGGGAGGTCGGGCGCGACCCGGCGACGCTGGGGCGGACGATGACGGTGCTGGTCGATTTCCTGGGGACGCCCGATCTGCCGGCGCGGCTGATCCGGCCCGATTCCGCCCCGGAGCCGATCGCCGGGTCGCCGGCGGAGATCGCGACGGCCCTGCGGGCGTTCGCGGCGGAGGGCATCGCGCACATCCAGGTGGTGGTGCAGCCGAACACCCTCGAGGGGATCGAGCGGTTCGCGCCGGTGCTGGAGGAGTTGCGAAGGGGAGTTACCTAGCGCGGAGTTTGGCAGCCACCGCCGGGTTGTA
>JAUJMV010000020.1:80381-82291 GCA_030446685.1 Thermomicrobiales bacterium
ATCAACGACCTCGGGGCCGGGCTCGGCGGGGAAGGGCAGGACGAGTCGGTCGCGGCCCAGGCGGCGCGGGCGATCGACCCGAGCGGCGAGCGGGTCGTAGCGAACACCGGCTCGGTCGCCGACTACGAGGCGGCGGGCGCGATGGTCCAGCAGGCGCTCGACGAGTTCGGGCGGCTGGACATCGTGGTGAACATCGCCGGGATCCTGCGCGACCGGATGATCTTCAACATGAGCGAGGCCGAGTTCGACGCGGTGACCGCGGTCCACCTCACCGGCACCTTCAACACCTGCCGGCACGCCTCGACCGTGATGCGCCAGCAGGGGCACGGGCGGATCATCAACTTCTCCAGCGTCTCGGCCTGGGGGAGCCCGGGCCAGCCGAACTACGGCGCGGCGAAGTACGGCATCCTCGGCTTCACCGCGGTCCTGGCGAACAGCCTCAACCGCTACGGGGTCACGGCGAACGCGATCCTGCCCTACGCGACGACGCGGATGATCGACTCGACGCCGCGCGGCCGGGCGATCGCCGAGCAGGAGGGCAAGCCGCCGAGCGAGTTGGCCGCCGGGACCGAGGGCGACCCGGCGAACGTCGCGCCGATGGTGGCCTACCTGGCGACCGACGACGCGGCGGGGGTCAACGGGCACTTCTTCGGGGTGCGCGGCCACACGATCGCGCTCTACTCGCACTGGGAACTGGCCGGGGTGCTGCGCGCCGAGCGCCGCTGGGAGCCCGCCGAGATCGCGGAGGTCTTCCCTGAGACCTTCGGGCAGACAACCACGCCCCCCGCGCCGGTCCAGCCGCCGGGCGAGGAGCGCCCGCTGAAGGGCGCGGCGGCGCTCCAGGCCGACCCCGCGAGCTGGCGGGAGTTCGCGGCCGGCGTGGACCTCTGGACGCGGCAGGGCTACTACGACGCGAAGGGGTGACGGCGCGGGGCGTGGGCCGTGGGCCGTGAGGTGTCGCAGGGCAAGCGGCGTCACGCCCCGCGCCCCACGCCCCACGGAGAGGGGGGGCAGATGGGGCTACTGGACGGCAAGGTCGCGCTGGTGACCGGCGCCGGGCGGGGGATCGGGCGCGGGGTCGCGCGGTTGCTGGCGCGCGAGGGGGCGGCGCTCGTCGTCAACGACCTCGGGACCGCCCTCGACGGCACCGGGGCCGACGTGTCGGTCGCGGAGCAGGTCGCGCGGGAGCTCGACCCGAGCGGGGAGCGCGCGGTCTTCAACAGCCACTCGGTCGCCGACTTCGACGGGGCCGGGGCGATGGTCCAGCAGGCGATCGACGAGTTCGGCCGCCTCGACATCGTCGTCAACGTGGCGGGCATCCTGCGCGACCGGATGGTCTTCAACATGAGCCCGGAGGAGTGGCAGGCGGTGATCGACGTCCACCTGAAGGGGACGTTCAACACCTGCCGCTGGGCGGCGATCCGGTTCCGCGAGCAGGGGGGCGGCGGACGGCTGATCAACTTCTCCTCGTCCTCGGCCTTCGGGGCGCCGGGGCAGCCGAACTACGCGGCGGCCAAGGCGGGGATCATCGGGCTGACGCTGAGCTGCGCGAACGGGCTGGCGCGCTTCGGCGTGACGGCCAACGCCATCCTGCCGGCGGCGGCGACCCGGATGATCGACTCGATCCCGCGCGCGCGGGAGGCGGCGCTGGCGGCGAGCGGGCGCCTGCCGAGCGAGGCCGCGGTGGGGACCGCGCGCGACCCGGAGAACGTCGCGCCGATCGTGGCCTACCTGGCGAGCGACGCGGCGCAAGGGGTGAGCGGGCATCTCTTCGCCGCCTACGGGTACGACATCGCGCTCCTGTCGCAGCCGAAGATCGTCAAGACGCTGCGCGCCGACCATCGCTGGACGGTGGAGGAGCTCTGCGACGTGGTGCCGCGCGCGTTCGCGGCGGAACTGGCGGAGAACCC
>JAUJMV010000020.1:82391-109408 GCA_030446685.1 Thermomicrobiales bacterium
CCGGACGTGCCGGCGCTGCTGCTGCACGCGCAGGCGGCGCGGACGGCGCTGGCCGAGGCGGGGCTGGAGAAGCGGGAGGTCGACGGGCTCTTCACCGCCGGGATCTCGACACTGGAGCTGGGCGAGTACCTGGGGATCGAGCCGCGCTACACCGACAGCACCTCAGTCGGCGGGTCGTCCTTCGTGATCCACGTCGCGCACGCGGCCCTGGCGATCATGAACGGCTGGTGCGACGTCGCGCTGATCACGCACGGGGAGAGCGGGCGGTCGCGCGTGGGGATGCCCGGCCGGGCGAGCGCGCCCGACGCGCTGGCGAGCCAGTTCGAGGCCCCCTACGGGATCCCCCTGCCGGTCGGGGCCTACGCGCTGGCCTGCACGCGGCACATGGCCCTCTACGGCACCACCCACGAGCAACTGGCCGAGATCGCCGTCGCGACGCGCCAGTGGGCGACCCTCAACCCGAAGGCGACCATGCGCGACCCGATCACGGTCGAGGATGTGCTGAACGCCAGGTCGATCGCCTACCCGTTCACCCTGCTCGACTGCTGCCTCGTCACCGACGCCGGCGGCGCGGTCGTGCTGACCTCGGCCGCGCGCGCGCGCGACTGCCGGCAGACGCCGGTGGCCGTGCTGGGGGTCGGCGAGAGCCACGACCACGCGCTGATCTCGCAGATGCCGAGCCTGACCTCGTTCGCGGCGCGGACGTCGGGGCGGCTGGCGTTCGAGATGGCCGGGGTGCGGCACGACGAGATCGACCTGGCGATGATCTACGACTCCTTCACCTACACCGTGCTGCTGAGCCTGGAGGACCTGGGCTTCTGCGCGAAGGGCGAGGGCGGGGCGTTCGTCAGCGGCGGGCGCACCGGGCCGGGCGGGCCGTTCCCGATGAACACCAACGGCGGCGGCCTCTCCTACACCCACCCGGGGATGTACGGCATCTTCGCGATCATCGAGGCGGTGCGCCAGTTGCGCCACGACTACGCCGACCAGGGCATCCGCCAGGTCCAGGACGCGAAGCTGGCGGTCGTGCACGGCACCGGCGGGGTGCTGTCGTCGGCGGGAACGGCGATCCTGGCGCGGGCGTGACGAGCGACAGCTTGCCCTGAGCGGGGCGAAGGGGGCGACGAATGGGGCGAGGGAGGAGGGCAGAGGCGTGAGTGGGGCGGGGACGCCGCAAAAGCCGCTACCGGTGGCCGATCCGGTGACGCGGCCCTTCTGGGAGAGCGTCAAGCGCGGGGCGATGGAGTTGCAGCGGTGCAACGCCTGCGGGGAGTTCATCTTCTACCCGCGCGGGATCTGCCCGCACTGCCTGTCGGACGACCTGTCCTGGCAGCCGGCGCGGGGGACCGGGGCGGTCCACGCCTTCACGATCGTCCATCGGCACCCGAACCCGGCGTTTGGGGGCGACATCCCCTACGTGGTCGCGCTGATCGAGCTGGACGAGGGCGTGCGGATGCTCTCCAACCTGATCGGCGTGGCGGCGGACCCGGCGGCGGTCACCGTCGGGATGCCGGTCGAGGTCGTCTACGAGGCGGTGACCGACGAGGTGACGCTGCCGAAGTGGCGGCCGCGCGCCGGCTGACCCCCGCCCCGTCCCCAACCGCCAGGGGCGCCCCCCTGGGCGTGGCGCGGCGGCGGGGGTCCGGGCGCCCGCAACAGGCTAGCAAGGAATGGACGGTCGCGGCCGATGGCAGCGGAACAGAGCGAATCGCGCGCGCCGGCCCTCGCAGTGCTGGCGGTGCCGAACGACGGCTTCATGGCCGACCAGCCGACGAACGCGACGATCGTCGGCACGGACGAGGTCCTAATCGTCGACCCCGGCGACCGGGCCGGCGTCGCGCTCGTGCGCGAGGCCCTGGCCGCGCGGGGGCCGTCCGGGTCAAGGCGATCGTCCTCACCCATAGCCACCCCGACCACGCGACCGCCCCGGATCCCGCCCCGGACCTGAAGCGGCTCTACGGCTGCCCGATCATGCTCAACCCGCGGGAACGGCCGGTCCTGCGCCAGTTCCTCAACTGGGCGGACGTCGATCTGCCGCTGACCGGCGGCATGACGCTGACCGTGGACGGCGGGCGGCTGGAGACACTCGACACCCCCGGACACTCGCCGGGCCACGTCGCGCTCTACGAGCCGGCCTCGCGCACGATCATCGCGGGCGATCTGGTCGCCGGACAGGGGACGGTCGGCATCTTCCCGCCGCACGGCAAGATGCTCGACTACTTCGCCTCGCTCGAGCGGGCGCGGCGCCTCGACGCGCGGGTCGTCATCCCCGGCCACGGCCCGACCCTGACGCAGCCGCCGGACATCTTCGCACGGTACATCGAGCACCGCGCGGCACGGGAGCGCGAGGTCTACGCGGCCGTCGCGCGCGGACCCGCGACGATCGAGGCGCTGATCCCTGGGCTGTACCCCGAGGTCTCCCCCAGTTCCGGCGGGCGGCGGCCGCGACAATCCTCGCCCACCTGGAAAAGCTGCGGACGGAGGGCCGCGTCACCGCCGACGCCGACGACCCATTCATCGCCCGCTGGCGCGTCCGCGAATCGGGGGTACAGGTGACGTCACGCTGGGGTAGCACAACACCCGCAGCACGATAGGGGAAGGGGGCGAGTAAGCGATCAGTCAACCTCATCAGTCAGGCATGTGGCCCGATCGATAATGCTGAGAAGGCGCCCCGCCCCCGCCACGCGGCCGACCCGGCCGCGCGGTAGGCGCGGTGCGGGCGGCCCGCCCCAGGGCAGCCGTGGAGCGCTGGGCGATGGACGAGCACCGCGTCGGCTTGCCGCCGCTCCGACGCCGGTCCTGGGCGCCGCACGGCCAGCGACCCGTCACCTCCCGCTCAGTCGGCCCACCGGAAAATGGCGCCGAGTTGCTCGGCCTTGCGGTCGATCGCGCCCTCGTAGGCCGCCTGGCAGTCGCCCGGCGCGAAGCGGTGGGTGATCAGGTCGCGGACCCGCACCCGGCCCTCGCGCAGCAGCGCGAAGGCGTAGGCGGTGCCCCCGACGATCGTGCCGGGCTGGTGGATGCCGCTCGGCTCGTCCCCGTCGCCGTGGATCGGCAGCTGCCACTCCCAGCCGCTGAGCACCGTGATGTAGCGCAGGTGGATCGGCTCGAGGATGGCGCTCGCCGGCACCGCGGGGTCGGCCACCCAGGGGTGCCGACCAGCGAGACTCGCCGCCGGGCCGGGCCAGGGCGAGCGCGGTCACCGTGCCCCGGCGGTGCCGGTCGCCTCCAGCACCAGCCGGTGCTCCGGCCGCAGGGCGCCCTCCTCGCGCGGGTCGATCACGCGCGCGCGCCCGCAGCGGGCGGCCAGGGCGCGGCGCGCGGCGACCGGATCGACCGCGGTCACCGCCATGCCCGCCTCGCGGAGGAGTTGCGCGCCGAGGGTGCCGACCAGCCCGAGGCCGACGACCGCCGCCCGGTCGCCGGCGCGGGCGCGGGCGATGCGGAGCGTCGTCAGGGGCACGGTGAGCAGCCGCGCGAAGACCGCCTCCTCCGGCGGCAGCCCCGCCGGGACCGGGACGCAGGGGCGCCGGGCGGCGGCGACGCGCACGAGCGAGGCGTGGCGGCCCATCGTGTAGACGAGCGCCCCCGGCGCGACCCCGCCGCGGCGCCGGCGGCGATGACCTCGCCGACGTTCGCGTAGCCGACCGGGTAGGGGAACGGCGGCCGCGCGCGTCCCGGCACCGGCAGCCCCTGGAAGAGGGCGCCCTCGGTGCCGCCGCTCAGCAGGGTGACGCGGGTGCGGACGACGACCTCCGACGGCCCCAGGTCGTCGGTCGGCAGGTCGAGGGGCGCGAGTTCGGCCCGCCGCGGCCCGGTGATCAGGATCTGCTGGCCCCGCATCGCCACCTCCACCAGCGCGCGCCACCCCATCGGTGGCACGAGACCGGCCCGCGACCGCCGGGCCTCAGCCGCCCATCTCCAGGACGACGACCGTGTCCGCCGGGTCGGGGCCTGCGCCGGCCCGCCGATGACCGTGCCATCATCCTCATGCATCACGGGCAGGTCCGGCCCCGCCGGGTCGGCGAGCAGCGAAGCCCGCCTCACCGACAGCCCCGGTGGCAGGTGGAGCCGGCCGTCCGCGGGCCACTCGAACACATGCAAATACACCTTGCCCGGCTTCGTCGTGCTGCGGCACCAGCCCAATCCTTGCAGGGGGCCGGCCTGCGTGCCGTAGACCGCCTCGCCGTTGCGCCCCAGCCAGGCGCCGATCGCCCGCAGCCGGTCCACGCTCGGCTGCGGGATCGCCCCTTCCGCCGTCGGCCCGACGTTGAGCAAGTAGTTGCCGCCCTTGCTGGCGATGTCGACCAGCTTGCGGATCAGGTCTTCGGGGGTCTTCCAGTTGTGGTCGTCGGCCTTGAAGCCCCAGGTGTCGTTGATCGTCGCCGGCGTCTCCCAGTCCATGCCGACGGCCTCGTCGGGGATGACGTTGTCGCGCGCCGACGCGTAGTCGCCCAGGTTGTTGCCGATCCGCCCGCTGACCAGGCAGTCCGGCTGGAGCTGGTGGACGAGCTCGACCAATTCCCGGCTCTGCTCCGGGGTGATGCGCTTCGGGGTGTCGAACCAGATCAGGCCGATCGGGCCGTACCCCGTCAGCAGCTCGCGCACCTGCGGCTTGACGTACCGCTCGATGTAGCCGGCGAAGTCCTTGCGCGCCTCGTCATAGTCCCAGTCGTTGCCGTCGCCGTCGGGGTGGTGCCAGTCCTGTGTCTGGGAATAGTAGAACCCGAGCCGCAGCCCCTGCTTCCGGCACTCCTCGGCCAATTCCTTCAGCGGGTCGCGGCCGAAGGGCGTCGCGTCGACGATGTCGTAGTCGGTCACGGCCGAGTCGAAGAGGCAGAAGCCGTCGTGGTGCTTGGCGGTGATGACGAGATACCGCTGCCCCGCCGCCCTGGCCAGGGCGACCCAGGCGGCGGCGTCGAACTGGACCGGGTTGAACCCCCCGGCGAGTCGCTCGTACTCGGCGACCGGGATGCGGGCGCGCAGCATGATCCACTCGCCGATGCCCGGGATGCGCTCCCCACGCCACGCGCCCGCCGGGATGGCATACAGCCCCCAGTGGATGAATAGCCCGAACCGCGCCTCGCGGAACCACGCCAGGCGTGGGTCCTGCCGCGCGGCCGGGCGCTGGGCGGATGATTCGCGGATGGCGCCTTCCGCTCCCGTCACGGCTCCCTCCTTACTCTTGTGTGCCGGCGCTCCCGTGTGCCGGCGTCGCCGGTGGGCCGCCGCGCACTGGCGCTGCGCCGGCTACCCGCCCGTCCTTTCGCCTACGCGCCACGCGCCGGGGTGATCCGGAACGCGGCGGCGTGCTCGCCCGTCACCGCCGGCGGCAACCGGATGGCCAGGCCGCCGGCGTCGCGCGTCCAGTGGAGCGGCTCGGGGTGGCCGAGCAACTCGACCCTGGCGATCTCGCCCGGGAAGTATTCCGCGCCGGCGGCGAGCGCGGCGATCCTCACCAGGCCCTCGTCCGGCCAAGCCAGGGTGGTCGCGTAGAGCGTCTCGATCCGCTCGCCCTTCTGCACACCCTGGCGCGTCGTGAAGCGGATATCGCGGCCGGTGAAGGCGGCGCGCTTGGTGTCGTTGAACGACCCTTCGACCACCCGCGTCGGCCCCTCCCCGAAGACGTGCCAGGGGCGCGTGCCGTAGATCGCCTCGCCGTTGACCCCCAGCCAGCGGCCGATGCCGAGCAGCAGCGCCTCCTCCTCCGCGGGGATCGTGCCGTCCGGCCGCGGCCCGATGTTCAGCAGCAGCGCGCCGTTCTTGCTGACAATGTCCACCAGGTCGCCGACCAGGTCGCCGACGGTCTTATAGTCCTGCCCCGCCACGTAGCCCCAGGACCCCTTCGCCACGGACGTATCGGTCTGCCAGAAGCGCGGGCGGATGTCGCCCAACTGCCCGCGCTCCACGTCGAAGACCGCCGTCCCCTCCGGGAAGGCGCGGTGCTTGTAGTTGATCGCCACGCCGCGCCGCCACTGGACTCCCCGGTTGTAGTAGTAGGCGGCGAACTGCTGGAGGTAGGGGACGAAAGCGGGCTGCTCGATCCACCAGTCGAACCAGACCAGTTGCGGCCGATACTTGTCGACCAGCTCGCAGGTGCGGACCAGCCAGTCCTCGAGGAACTGCTCGTTCGGCTGGAGGGCGTCCCGCGGCTGGGCGGGGCCGTAGAGCCCGGCGTAGCGGGGATCGCGCACGTCCGAGGCGAAGGCCATGCCGCCGTCGAAGAACCACCAGTGCTCGGCGCGGTGGCTGGACAGGCCGAAGACGAGCCACTGCCGCCGGACGGCGTCGGCCAGCTCGCCGATAATGTCGCGCCGCGGCCCCATCCTGGCGGCGGTCCACTCCGAGAAGCCGCAGTCGTACATGGCGAAGCCGTCGTGGTGCTCCGCGACCGGCACGACGAACTGCGCGCCGGCGCGATGGAAGAGGCCCGCCCAACCGTCGGGGTCGAACTTCTCCGCGGTGAAGCGGGGGATGAAGTCCTTGTAGCCGAACGCCGTGTGCGGGCCGTAGGTCGCGACGTGGTGCCGGAACTCGGGGCTGTCCGGCAGGTACATCTTGCGGGGGTACCACTCGTTGCCGAAGGCGGGGACGGCGTACGGCCCCCAGTGGATGAAGATGCCGAACTTGCCGTCCTCGTACCAGGGCGGCGTCCGGTAGCCTCCCAGCGAGTCCCACGACGCGGTGAACGGCCCCGCCGCGATCCCGTGGTCGATCTCGTCCCGCGCTTCCGTCACGTCCCTCACGGATGGCTCCTTCCCCGGGGCAGGCCGCCGCGGGCGCCGCGAATAGGCCAAGAGTCAAGCGGCTAGTCCCGCAGGAACAGCTCGATCACCGGGACGAGCACGTCCGGTTGCCGCACCGGCAGTCGCAGGGTCAGGGTGTCGGCGCGGGCGTCGGTGACCAGGTCCGACAGCCGCCGTTGCGCCCGCGAGGGGCCGGCCGGCGCGATCTCCGAGGCGTCGTTGAACAGTTGCGCGTACGCCACCTTGCCGGCGAGCCCGTCGAGGTGGATGTGGCCGTAGGGCCAGGAGAACAGGTGCAGGTAGAGGCGGTCGCCGCGCTGGGTGTAGCGGCAGTTGGGCGGCGGCGCGTGGGGGCTCGCCGTCGCGCCGTAGATCGCCCGGCCGTGCAGCCGCGTCCACTCCCCTATCGCCGCCAGGGTCTGCCGGGCGCGCGGATCGAACTCCCCGCGCCCGTTCGGCCCCACGTTGAGCAGCAGGTTGCCGCCCTTCGATACCGTGTCGATCAGCATCCTGACCAGCAACGCGGGCGGCTTCCAGTCGAGGTTGTCGCGGTCGTACCCCCAGGAGCCGTTGAGCGTCTGGCAGGCCTCCCAGACGACCGGCCGACCGTCCGCCGTCACCCAGCCGCGCGGCTGGTACTGCTCCGGCGTGTGGACGTCGGCCGCGCCCGGCAGGTCGAGCCGGTCGTTGAGGATGATGTTCGGGGCGAGGCCGCGCACCAGCGCCAGCAACTCCTCCGAGCGCCAATCGTCGCGCCCCTTGCCCCCTTGCAGGCGCGGCGGGACGTGCGGCCAGGGCAGGGGCGGGGGCCGCCGGGGTAGGAGAAGTCGAACCAGAGGATGTCGATCGGGCCGTACCCCGTCAGCAATTCGCGGGTCTGGCCGTGCAGGTATTCCGCGTACTTGCGCCCGTCGCGCCCGCCGCTGGCCGCGATGTACGCCTCATCGTCACGCCGGGGGTGGAGGCCGTCCACCGGGAACTCCGGGTGGCGCCAGTCGATCAGCGAGTGGTAGAAGCCAATTTTGAGGCCCTCGGCGCGGCAGGCGTCGACGAAGGGGCGCAGCAGGTCGCGCCCCGCCGGCGTGTTCGGCGCCTTGTAGTCGGTCAGCGCCGAGTCCCACAGGCAGAAGCCCTCGTGGTGCTTGGTCGTGATCACCGCGTACTCCATCCCCGCCGCCCGGGCGACCCGCGCCCAGCGGGCCGGGTCGTAGAGGTCCGGGTCGAAGTGCCGGAAGTAGCGGTCGTACTCCTCGTCGCGGAGGCGCTCGCGCTGCTTCACCCACTCGTGGCAGGCGGCGAGGGTGTGGAGGCCCCAGTGGATGAAGAGGCCGAAGCGCGCCTCGGTGAACCAACGCGTGTCGCCGGCCGTCCGCGCCGGCCGGGGGAGGGACTGGGGCGGGGCGGTCATCGGCGCGCGCTCCTCTGCCATGCCGGCCTCCGGGCGGTCGAGCCGCGGGGGATCGGTTAGCTGAACACCACCACCTGATGCCCCGCGACGCGCGGCACGGTGGCCCAGGTCACGCCCCCGGCCGTCTCGTGCGGCAGCGTCTCGCCGCCCGGCGCGAGGGTCACCGCCACGGCCGGGCGTCCCAGCCGGACCCCCACTCGCACGTCGTGGAGGGGCAGCACGTCCTCGACGATCTCGACCCCCTCGCCGCGACGCTGCGGGACGAAGTGGATCAGGTGGACCACCAGGCGCCCGCCCTCACCCGGCTGGCGGAGGACGCCGACCTCGGCGGTCGTCGGCAGGCCGGGTGTAGCGATCAGGCGCCCCGGCGCCAGCCGGTCCAGGAGCGCGCCGACGATCTCGCGGTAGCGCGGCGCCGCGTGCCGGCGATAGGCCGCGAAGAGGGGGCTGTGGCAGTAGATGATCCGGTCGCGCTGGGCGATCGCGGGTGAGTCGCCGGCGCGGTCGAACGGGGTGTGCTGGTGCGACATGTAGCGATCGAACGTCCGCGTGAAATAGGGCTCGCCGACCCGCGCCAGCACCGTCGTGCCAGCGGCGGCCCGCACCCGGCTCCCGCGGTCGTAGAGCACCTGCCGGTAATCCGCGAACGCGGGCAGGCCGTCGCCCGCGACGAGGTAGTCGGGGCTGTGCGGCGCGGGGCCGGTGTACTCCACCCCGACGTCGAGCGCGAAGCGGTCGCCCGCCGGGGTCAGTCCGGCGCGGTGGGTCAGGAGCAGCGCCCCGCCCCTGTCGAGATACGCCTGGACCTTCGCGGCGAGTTCCTCGTCGAAAGGGAGATCGTCCGGGGCGATCAGCGCCTTGTAGGGCGCGAAGTCGGCCGCCTTGTCGAGGAACTGGAAGGGGCGGCGCAGCTCCAGCAGCATCCGCATCGCGCCCTCGTCGCTCTCGCGCCCGGTGACCTGGGCGCGCGGCCCCGTCTCGGCCAGCAGCACCCCGATCTCCGGGACCGGCTCCGCGCCGATCGCCCAGGGCTCCAGGGCCTCCACCCGCGCGTAGACCGCGCCGAGCCGCGCGTAGGCCGCCGGGTCGAGGACGCCGCGCGGGTGGAGCTGGTCGCCGACCGAGCAGGCCGCGCCGGTCGCCAGCATCCGCGCGCACTCGTACTGTAACGCCGCCTCCGGCTTCAGGCCGCCGAAGTCGGCCCAACTCTTGTGGAAGATGCCGGTCATCCCCATCAGCGGCAGGCCGAGCGTCTGGAAGTAGCCGGCGAAGAGCGGGTAGTGGTTGTAGCCCCACTGCACCGACGGCAGCGACTCGATCTCGATGTGCGTGTAGGAGGGCAGTTCGGCGCGCGAGCCGGCCCGCGGGTCGCGGTCGGGGCGCAGGCGGCTGTTGAAGTAGACGGTCCCCTCGGCGGTGTATTCCCGCACGAGTTCGTAGGCCCGCGCCATGAACTCGCGCTCGATCCGCTGGCCCCAGTCCGCCACCGCGCGCGGGTCGGCGAGGTCGACCCGGTCCTCGCGCATCCGGCGCAGCCGCCAGCTGCCGCCGTACCCGTGCGCATCCTGCCGGACGATGTCGAAGAAGATGCCGTCGACCGGCGCGTAGCGGCGCAGCACCTCCTTCGTCTGCTCCAAGACGTAATCGGCGTAGGGGCTGGCGAGATCCATCATCCGCCAGCCCATGACGTCGAACGGGCCCTTGCCGACGAAGCGCCCGTCGCGATCGACCTGCCGCCACTCCGGGTGCTCGTCCGCCATCAGCTCGTCCCAGCCGACGCTGATGTAGATCGGCGCGCGGATGTCGACGCGGTGCAGCGCCGCGATCTGCGCGCCGAGCAGGTCGAAGTGGAGCGACGGGTGCATGCGCCCGACCGCGGTCGGGTGGTAGCTGTAACCATGGTGGCATTTGGCGAAGACGGTCATGCTGTCGACGTGCGCGGCCTTGACCGTCCGCGCGAACGCCTCCGGATCGAAGTCCCGCCCCACGTCGGGGATCGCCCCGGCGGTATGGAAATCGAGATGGACCTGGCGCAGGCGGAGCCGCGGCGCGGCCATGCTTCCTCCTCCTTGACGGTGCGCGGACCCGGCGCCGGGGCGCCGCGGCGGGGTCACGCCTCGCGCGGATAGGGCGTGTCGCCGACCTGCTCCTGCAAGCGGCGCAGCTCGGCGCGCAACTCCCGCGCGACCGCCGCATAGGCCGGGTCGCGGTAGACGTTGCGCAGCTCGGCCGGGTCCCGCTCGAGGTCGAACAGTTCCCACTCCGGCTCCCGGGGATCGTCGAGCGCCCCCGGCTGGCCGAGCGCGTCGGCGTAGTAGTAGATCAGCTTGTGGCGCCGCGTCCTGACCCCGTAGTGGGCGTAGACGTGGTGGTGGGCCAGGTGCATCCAGTAGCGGTAGTACATCGCGGTCGGCCAGTCCGCCGGGGTCCGGCCGCGCAGGAGCGGGCGCAGGCTGGCGCCCTGGAAGGCGGCCGGGGCCGGGACGCCGGCGTAGTCGAGGAAGGTCGGCGCGAAGTCGACGTTGGTGACGATGTCGCCGTTGGTCGCGCCGGGCGCGATCTCGCGCGGGTAGCGGACCAGGAGCGGCATCCGCAGCGACTCCTCGTACATGAAGCGCTTGTCGTACCAGCCGTGGTCGCCGAGGAAGAAGCCCTGGTCCGAGGTGTAGACGACAATCGTGTCCTCCGGCCAGCCCTCCTCATCCAGGAAGTCGAGCAGGCGCCCCACGTTGTCGTCGACCGCCGCGACGCAGCGCAGGTAGTCCTTGATGTAGCGCTGGTACTTCCAGCCCTCTCCGCGCGCGGCGCCAGCCCCGGCGGCACCGGTTGTTTGAGATCGGTCGGGGTCAGGTCGCGGTCGACCCGCATCCGCGCCTCGGCGGCGGCCTGGGCGCGATCCCGGTAGTCGTCGTCGAAGGTCGCCGGCTCCGGGATGTCCACGTCCTCGTAGAGCCGGGCGTGCTTGTCGTCGGGCTCCCAGGGGCGGTGGGGCGCCTTGTGGTGGACCAGCAGGCAGAACGGGCGGGCGGCGTCGCGGCCCCGCAGCCAGGCGAGGGCCAGGTCGGTGATGATGTCGGTCACGTAGCCCGGATAGACCCGCCGCCCGCCCGGCCCGATGAACTCGGGGTCGTGGTAGCGGCCCTGGCCCGGCAGGACGTTCCAGAAATCGAAGCCGGTGGGGTCGTGGACGCCGCCGTGCCCGAGGTGCCACTTGCCGACGAGCGCGGTCTGGTAGCCGGCCCCCTGGAGCAACTGGGGAAGGTCACCTGACGCCCGTCGAGCTTGGCGTCGAGCGTCGTCACCCCGTTGATGTGGTTGTGGGTCCCGGTCAGGATCGTGGCGCGACTGGGGGCGCAGATCGCGTTGGTGCAGAAGCACCCGTCGAGGCGCATCCCCCCGGCGGCGAGCCGGTCGAGCTGGGGCGTCCGGTTGATCCGGCTCCCGTAGCCGCCGATCGCGTGGGCCGCGTGGTCGTCGGACATGACGAAGAGGAGGTTCGGCCGCGTGTCCCGCATCAGTACCCTCCCGCGCTCCCGGCGCCATGCGCCGCCATCCAACATCGGGCCGGTTCCATCAGCGCCCCCCATCCCGGACATCGTGATCCCGCGCACGAACCACCGCTGGGCGAGGAGGTAGAGCGCGACGACCGGCAGCGTGGCGAGGGTCGCGGCGGCCATCAGCAGGTTCCAGTCGGTGCCGTGCTCGCCAGGAACTTGCGCAGGCCGACCGCGATCGGCCGGGTCCCGTCAGTGTTGGAGATGACCAGCGGCCAGAGCAAGTTGTTCCACTGGAAGAGGAAGATGAAGACCGCCAGCGTCGCCAGCGCCGGCCCGGAGAGCGGCAGGATGATCCGCCAGAAGCAACCGAACCGGCTCGCGCCGTCGATCCGCGCGGCGTCCTCCAGCTCGTAGGGGATGGTCAGGAAGAACTGCCGCAGCAGGAAGGTGCCGAAGGCGCTGAAGGCCTGCGGGATGATCAGCCCCTGGTAGGTGTCGATCCAGTGCAGCTCGCGCATCAGGAGGAAGGACGGGATCAGCGTCACCTGGCGCGGGATCATCAGGGTGCCGAGATAGATCAGGAAGAGCACGTCGCGCCCCTTGAAGCGCAACCGGGCGAAGGCGTAGGCCGCCAGCGCCGAGGTCAGCACCTCCAGCACCATGATCGTGCCGGCCATGAAGGCGGTGTTGAGCAGGTACCGCCCGAACGGCGCGAACTCCCAGGCCGCCTGGAAGTTCTCCGGGTGCCACTCCCGCGGGATCCAGGTCGGCGGGCTGGCCGCGACCTCGGGGGCTGACTTGAAGGCGGTGAGGACCATCCAGACGATCGGGATCAGCGTCAGGACCGCGAGCGCGGTGAGCACGCTATAGACGATCAGCGGCCAGGCGATCCGGCGCCAGGCCAATTGGCGTTCCTCGCCGCGCGCCCGGCCCCGCAGCGCTGTGCTCGCCATCTCATCCTCCCCACCGCGCCCTCGGCGCCGCGCGCCGCGACGCGCTCATTCATAGGTCACCCAGCGCCGCTGGGCCCGGAACTGGATCAGCGTGAAGACCATGATCACCACGAAGAGGAGCCAGGCGGCCGCCGCGGCGTAGCCCATCTGGAAGGACTGGAACCCGGCCTGGTAGATGAAGAGCACCAGCGTCGTCGTCGCGACCCCCGGCCCGCCGTTGGTCATCACCAGGGCCTGGTCGAAGACCTGGAACGAGCCGATGATCGAGATGATCACCACGAAGAAGGTCGTCGGCGAGAGCATCGGCAGGGTGACGTGCCGGAAGCGCTGCCAGGCATTCGCCCCGTCGATCGTCGCCGCCTCGTAGAGCTGCTCGGGGATGCCCTGCAGCCCGGCCAGGAAGAGGACCATGTTGTAGCCGAACGACTTCCAGATGGTCAGCAGGATGATCGCCGGCATCGCCCAGCGCGTGCTGACCAGCCAGGAGGGGCCGTCGATCCCGACGAGCGCCAGCAGGTTGTTGATCAGTCCCAAGTCGGGGTGGTAGAGCCACCGCCAGACGAGCGCCACGGCCACGGTGATCGTGACGTAGGGCAGCAGGAAGATCGAGCGGAAGAGGGTGATCCCGCGCAGCGCCTGGTTGCAGAGGAGCGCCACGGCGAGGCCGAGGCCGGCGCTGAGCGGCACGCTGACCGCGACGAAGTAGAAGGTATTCAGGAAGGCGGCGCGGAAGTTGGCGTCCTCCAGCAGCAGGCGGCGGAAGTTCTCGAGCCCGATGAACTTCGCGCCGAGCAGCAGGTCCCAGTCGTAGAAGGCGAGGACCAGCGCGGCCAGCACCGGGAGGGCGCTGAAGATGAGGAAGCCGATGGCGTTCGGCGCCAGGAAGAGGTAGGCGCTGAGCGTTTCATGGTCGCGGCGCAGCCAGCCCGGCCGCGCGTAGGCGCGGGCGGCGCCGGCGGTGGCCGGGGTCGTCGGGAGGGAGCGTGCCATGGCGAGTTCCCCTGTCGGGGGCGGCGGCCACTGGCCGCCGCCCCCTAACCACTACCGCTTCACCAGATCCTGGTGCCGCTTCAGAAGCTCGTCGAACTTGGGCTTGACCCTGGCGATCGTCTCCCTGGGGCTCTGCTGGAGGAGGTAGACCGGGTTGAACTCCTGGGTCAGCATCACCTCGGTCTCCTGCCAGGTCGTCGTCGTCTTGGTGAAGCGCGCCTTGGCGACCTTGTCGGTCAGGATCTGCTCGGTGATGTCGACGTTGTTCGGCGGGGCGTCGGGCACCTTGAAGGCCGGCACCGCCGACTTGCGGCCGGGGTAGCCGCGGCCGGCGCGGGCCGTCTTCTCCAGCGACGCCTGCTGGCAAGGTGAGGATCGGGATCTCGTCTTCAGCAACACCCTGGACCGGCCGCTTGACGGGCGCGGCTCGTCAATCGGCTGGTAGCCCCGGTGGGAGTCGAACCCACACGCCCGGAGGCAGGGGATTTTAAGTCCCCCGTGTCTGCCATTCCACCACGGGGCCGCGCGCCGCGCCGCCGCGCGCCGGGTGGAGCACGGCGGGGCGCTTCCTGCGCCCCAGTATAGCAGGGATCGCCCCCATCCAGGACGCCGCGCCCGCGCCGGAACGTCGGGAGCGGGGGCCCGGAGGGAGGGCCGGCCCCCCGGCTCAGACCGCGTTCTCGGTGGGGGCGTCGCGCGCGAGGAAGCGGATCGGCATGACCGCGCTGCGCTTGGCGCGGTACATCGCCCGGTCCGCCACCAGCAGCAGCGTCTCGGCGTCGCCCCCGTCCTCCGGCGCGCTGGCGAGGCCCAGGCTGTAGCCGAGCCCCGCCGACGGCGCGTCGTCCCGCGGCAGCCGTGGGAAGGAGTAGGCCGCGAGCGCCGCCGCCAGCCGCTCGACCACCCCCCGCGCCGCCCCCTCGTCCGCCCCCGGCATGACGATCAGGAACTCGTCCCCCCCCAGCCGCCCCACCGTGTCCCCCGCGCGCGCGCACCCCGCCAGCAGCCCCGCCAGCTCCGCCAGCAGCGTGTCGCCGGCCGCGTGGCCGTAGCCGTCGTTGACCGCCTTGAAGCCGTTCAAATCGACCAGCAGGACCGTCACCGGCCCACTGTCGGCCCCCGCCGCGCCGGGCCGCGCCAGCACCGCCTCCAGCGCCGCGATCGCGCCCCGCCGGTTCGGCAGCCCCGTCAGCTCGTCGCGGTGCGCCTGCTCGTCGAGCCGGGCCAGCAGCGCCGCGTTCTCGATCGCCACCGCCGCCGGCCCCGCCAGCGCCTCCAGCAGCCGCAAGTCCTCCGCGGTCAGCACCCCCACGCCGTCCTCCAGGTTCAGCACCCCGACCACCCGCCCCCCGTGCCGGAGCGGGACCGACGCCTGCGACCCAAAGTGCGCCTCCGCGAAGAGGTAGCGCGGGTGCTCCCGCCCGTCGCGGACGAGGAGCGGCCGGCCCTCCTGCGCGACCAGCCCGGTGATCCCCTCCCCCGGCGCCAGGTCGCGGATCGGCGTGGTGTACCCCACCTGGGCCATCAGCCGCAGCCGCCCGTCGCTCAGCAGGAAGGCGCTGACGTAGCGGTAGCCGAAACCCTCGGCCAGCCCCCCCACCAGCGCGGCCATCAGCCGCCCCAGGTCGCGCTCGGCCCCCAGCAGCGTCGAGAAGTCGTAGAGCGCCGCCAGGCGCGCGGCGGCGGCGCGCGCCTCCCCGGTCGCCCGCACCTGCGCGAAGGCCCGCCCCACGACCTGCCGGGTCAGGACGTAGGTGAGCAGATAGAGCGGGAGCATCACCGCCAACTGGTCGAAGAAGGCCGCCCGGTCGCCCAGCCGGAGCGCCAGGCCCAGGGTGAACAGCCCCATCAGCCCGGTCGCCAGCAGGCCCACCCCGAAGGGGTAGGCGGTGGCCGCGAAGCCGATCCAGAGGAAGAAGAGGCCGTACAGCGCGGCGTGGCCCCCGTGGGCGATCAGCGCCCCGGTGAACGCCACCGCCAGGGCCTGCACCGGGAGCAGCAGCGTCCCCGGAAGGCGCTCCCAGGGCAGGAACCAGACCAGCCCGCTCAGCGCCAGCAGCGCCAGCGTTAGCGCCAGCAGCAGCGGCCGCGGCACGGTCGGGGCCAGCGGCAGCGCCAGCCGCAGGGCCGCCAGCAGCAGGACCAGCAGGGTGAGGAGGCTGGTGTTGCGGATCAACTGCCGGTGCAGCCGGCGCGGGTCGCTCGCGCCCGCCTCGGCGACCAGGGTGAAGAACGCCCGCAGGCGCTCGCGCGACGTGGGCGGCGACGATGCTGCTTCCAACGGCACCCTCACGTCCCGGCCACGGACGGGTGGCCGCTCGCACACTCCTCTGAACGTTTGAACGCCGCGGCGGATGCGATTCGCGCGCCCGCCCCCGGATCGGCCGCCTTCCCGCCCCCGGCGCGCGCCATCGGCTATCGCCCCACGGTTGGGACCGCCGCGCGCCCGCGCCGCCTCACGACGACGCGCGCGGGTAGTCCGCCTCGCTGCCGATCCAGACGGCCCCGTCGCTGTAGGACTCCTTCTTCCAGATCGGCACGATCTCCTTGAGCCGCACGATCGCGTACTCGCAGGCCTCGAACGCCGCCTGGCGGTGCGGGGCCGCCACGGCGATCACCACGCTCGCCTCGCCGACCGTCAGGTGCCCGACCCGGTGGACGATCGCCACCCGGCGCAGCCCCCAGCGCGCCGCGATCTCCGCGCCGATCCGCGCCAGCATCTTCTCCGCCGCCGCCGGGTAGGCTTCATACTCGAGCGCCGTCACCGCCTTGCCCAGCGAGTGGTCCCGCACCGTGCCGGTGAACGAGACGATCGCCCCCGCGCCGGGGTCCTCGACTGCCTGGATCACCTCGGTGACGTCGAGCGGCGTCTCGACGACCCTGAACGGCCCACCCCCTTCGCCCCCGTCCGCCCCGCTGCCCCCGCTCACCGGCGGGATGAAGACGACCTCGTCCCCCTCGCGCAGCGCCGTCTCCGCCGGGACGTACTCCTGGTTGACCATCAGCAGCGTCGCCTCGCGCAGCCCCGCCAGCCGCGGCCGCCCCGCCGTCAGCTCCTCGAAGAGCGCCCCGACCGTCGTCCCCGGCGCCACCTCGCGCGCCTCGTCCGCCCGTCCCAGCACCTCGCGCCAGAGCGCGAAGTAGCGCAGCCTGATCCGCATCGCTCCCCCGTTGTGGGTCGAAGGTCGAAGGTCACGATCGGCAGCGCGAGGCCGGCGATCCGGTTCCGAGGTCGCGCACACCTGCCCCCAGGGTTCGCGACTTCGACTTTCAACCTTCCGACCTTCGACCTTCGACCTCCGTCCCCCGCTGTGCCCGATCCCCAGGCTGAGTATACTATTGGATGAGCCTGCGCTACCCGCCGGACGCGGGGTAGCCGACTGGAGTGGTGCCGCGATGATCGCCTTCCCGCTGCTGGCCGCGCTGATCAGCCTTGCCTGCGCCGCGATCGCCGGGCGGCGCTACGCGGCGCGCCGCCGCCCCCACGAGCTGTGCTGGAGCATCGCCTTCGGCTTCTTCGCGCTCGGCGCCGGGGCCGCCGTCGTCGGTGATCTCGCCGGCTGGACACCGCTGCTGGTGCGCCTCTTCTACGCGTCCGGCGCCATCCTGACGACCGGCTTCCTCGGCCTGGGCTCGCTCTACATCCTCCTGGGGCGGCGGCTCGACCGCTGGGGGCCGGGCATCATGCTGGCGCTGACGGCGCTCGCCTTCGCCTTCGTCTTCGGCACCCCCGTCAACCCCGCGCGGCTCGGCGAGGGCTGGCACGCTCTCGAGCGGGACGGCACGCCCACCCGCCTGCTGGCGGCCGTCACCAACGCCGCCGGCGCGTCGATCGTGGTCGGCGGGGCGCTCTACTCGGTCTACGCCGGGCTGCGCCGCGGATGCCGCGCGACCGCGCGCTCGGCCTGATCCTGATCGCCGTCGGCACCCTCGTCGTCGCCAGCGGGAGCGCGCTCGTCGAGCTCTTCGGCGACAGCAACTTCCTCTTCGTCGCGATGGCCCCCGGCGTGGCGATCATCATGCTCGGCTACCTCCAGGCCAACCGCGCCGGCCGCCCCGCCACGGTGGCGCCGGCCGTCCCCGTCGCCGCTCGACCGGGCGGACGCCGCGCATGTCGCGACCGCCCCGCCGGCAGGGGTCACGGCCGTTGCCGCGCCGGCCAGCACCGCGACGGCGGCGCCGCTCGCGCCGCCCGCCGCGAACGGGCAGCACGCTCCGTCGATCGCGACCAACGGCCGCGGCCGGGCGGCTGACGCCACGCCGCCCCCCGGCGACCGCGCCATCACGGGAACGCCGGCCCCCACCCCCCCCGCCGGCCTGCGCATCCGCCCCCTCAGGCCGGGCGACGCCGCCGCCGCCCGCGCCCTCCTCGCCTGCGTCGGCGCCGCCACCGCGTCCCCCCTGGCGAGCGGCGCCCGCTACCTGGCCGACGACGCCCTCGCCGCGCTCCTGGCCCGGCCCGGCGACCTCTGGCTCGGCGCCGACCTGGAGGGGCGCACCGTCGCGCTCGCCCGCCTCAGCCCCGGCGCCGAACCCGCCACCCGCCACACCGCCCACCTCGACCCCTTCGTTGTCGATCCCGGCCTGACCGGGCGCGGCATCGGCGCGGCGCTCCTGGCGGAGGCGCTGCGCTGGGCCGACGAGACGATGGGGCTGGCCCGCCTCGACCTCTGGGTCTATCCCCCGGAGGACGGCGGGGCGAGGCGCGTCGTCGACTTCTACCGGCGCCACGGCTTCGCGCCCGAGGGCACGCTGCGGCACGCCCTCTTCGCCGGCGGCCGCCACCGCGCCGTCCTCGTCCTGGCCCGCACCCGTGACTAACCCCCGGTCCCCCGCCGGGCTTGCTCCCCACTCCCTCCACAATAAACGCGAGATGGAGGGGGCTCGGGTAGTTCGGTAACTTGGCAGTGGAGTAGTGGGACGCGGGCGGGCCGCCAGGCCAATTCACGATCTCGTCGCCCTCTATCCGACTACCCGACTCTGAACTCGTGCGGTGCCGCGGGGTGGGGTGAGGTCGGCCCCCGGCGTGGTATACTGCGCGGGTTGTCGTCCCCGGCGGAACCTTCCCCGGACACGAGGCGTTCTGTACAGCGGCTGCCGCACGGACACGCGCCGCTTCGTTCCCCGCCGCCCGCCCTCGTGGCCGCCGGCCGCGCGACAATCCCACCCGCGCCCCGCGACTGCCTGGGCGCGCCTGTTCACGAGGAGTACGCCGCACCGATGGAAATCACCCCCCTGGATCGCGTGGAGGCGCCGCCCGTCCCCCAGACCCGCCTCGCCGCCCTGGCCGCGCGCGTCCTCACCCCGGACATCCTGCGCTTCCTCCGCTTCGCCATCGTCGGCGGCAGCGGCGTCCTCGTCAACATGGCCGCCCTCTGGCTGCTGCACATCTATTTCGGCTTCAACCTCGGCCGCTCCTCGGTCCTTGCCATCACCCTGGCGATCGTCAACAACTTCCTCTGGAACAACTTCTGGACCTTCGGCGCGCAGGGCGTCATGACCCGGCGGGTGGTCCAATTCGCCGCCATCTCCCTCGTCGGCATGGCGATTAACGTCGCCGTCCTGCACCTGCTGGTCGCGCTCGGCGGCTGGCTCGCCCCGACCCTCGACCCGGAGGCCCTGGTCTTGCCGTCCAACCTCGTCGGCATCCTCACCGCCACCGCCTGGAACTTCTTCGCCAACTCCCGCTGGACCTGGGGCGACGCCTGACGGGGTCGAGCGTCGAACGCCTGAACGTCGAACGTCGACGGGGCCGGGGGCGGCCACCACCCCCGGCCCTTCCACGCGCGACCAACCCCACTCGGCCGGGGGCTGCGTCGGCGCGAAAAGCGCGGGCGCTCGACGCTCGACCCCCACCCGCGCGGAACCATCCCCGCCGTCCGTACGTTCATCAGGCGGCGGGGACAGTCGATTGCCGGGCGGTGGCCGCTGGCCCGCCCGCGAGGGGCCGTGGAGGTGCCGGATGCGCGCGCGTTGGTCGCGGTTGGCGGGCTTGGCCCTGGTCGCGGCGCTGGTGGGGGGGCTGCTGCAGCCCCCAATGGCGGCGCGGCCGGCGCGGGCGGCGGGCCAGATCCGCTGGGGCTACTACGTCACCTACGCCGGCGACTCGCTGACCAGCCTGCGGGCGCACGTCGACAGCCTGACCCACGTCTCCCCCTTCTACTACACCCTCGGCGCCGGCGGCGCGATCGACCTGAAAGAGGAGCAGCCGGAGACGACCCGCTTCCTGCGCTCGCGCGGCGTCGCCATCGTGCCGATGATCAAGAACAGTGCCACCTACGACGCCTTCCACGCCCTGCTCGACAGCCCCGAGGAGCGGGACCGGCTCGTCGCCGACCTGGTCCGGCTGGTCGAGACCCGCGACTACGACGGCATCCACATCGACTTCGAGGGGGTCAACGCGGCCGACCGCCCCCTGCTGACCGACTTCATGCACCGCCTCCACGCGCAACTGCGCCCGCGCGGCAAGCTGACCACGATGGCGGTCGCCGCCAAGGCGCGCGACGTCACCACCGGCTGGGCCGGCGCCTACGACTACGCCGCGCTCGCCCCCGCCCTCGACCTCGCGGTGGTGATGGCCTACGACTTCCACTGGTCCAGCGGCCCGACCCCCGGCCCGGTCGCCCCCGTCCCCTGGCAGCGCGGCGTGCTGGCGTTCGCGGCCGCCCAATTCGGCGCGGACAAGACCCTCCTCGGCCTGCCCTTCTACGGCCTCGACTGGAACACGACCACCGGACCGCCCGCCCGGTCGGTGCGGATGGCCGACGGCCCCGCGCTGCTGCGCAAGCCCGGCGCGACCGGCGGCTACAGCACGGCCGACGAGGCCAACTGGGTCCGGTGGACCGAGGACGGCGAGGCGCACGAGGCCTGGTACGAGGACGAGCGCAGCCTGGCCGCCAAGCTCGCCCTCGTCGCCGACCTCGGCCTGGCCGGCTTCGCCACCTGGCGGCTCGGCCACGAGGACGAGGGGGCCTGGGCGGCGATCCGCCGGCTCGACACCCCCGCCACCCGCGTCCCCCCCGTGCCCGACACCGCCGACCGCGCCTACTTCGCCCAGACCGGCCACACCGTCTCCGGCCCGTTCCTGCGCTACTGGGCGCGCTACGGCGGCCTGGAGCAGTTCGGCCTGCCCCGCACCGAGGTCTTCGAGGAGCGCAGCCCCTACGACGGCCGGCCCTACCAGGTGCAGTACTTCGAGCGCGCCCGCTTCGAGTACCACCCCGAGCACGCCGGCACCGAATACGAGGTCCTCCTCGGCCTCCTCGGGCGCGACTTCCACCCCATCGACCCGCCCGCCCCGCCCCTGCCGGACGCCGACTACTTCCCGCAGACCGGGCACAACCTCGGCGGCCCCTTCCGCGATTACTGGCTCGCCCACGGCGGCCTCTTCGTCAGCGGCCTGCCGATCTCCGAAGAACTGATCGAGATCAGCCCCGACGACGGCCAGCCCTACCGCGTCCAGTACTTCGAGCGCGCCCGCTACGAACTCCACCCCGAGCACGCCGGCACCCCGTACGAAGTCCTCCTCGGCCTCCTCGGCAACCGCCTCCTGCGCGAGCGGGGCTGGATCCGGTGAGCGCCAACCCCTGGTGCGCGCACCTGATCGACGTCGCGCGGCAGGTCATCGAGCGGGTCGCGGACCCGGACCTCCGCGCCGCCTTCCTCTTCGGCTCGGCGGCCTGGGGCGACGCCGACGCCGGCAGCGACCTCGACATCATGCTGCTGCTCGACCGCCCGGCCGGCTTCCGCGAGGTGACCCGCGTCCGCGTGGCCGACCTCCTCGCCCGCCCGCTGCCGGACGGCCCGGCGTTCGCCGACTTCGACTGCTACTCCGCCGCCGCCTTCGCCGAGATCACCGCCGCCGGCGGCGGGGCGCAGCGGGTCGTCCACTCCGTCGTGCTGCGAGACACCGACCGGTTCTTCGCCGGCATCCGCGACCGGGTCCACGCCGCCTATTTCGACCCGGCGGCGCGGGCGGCGCGCTATCGCGTGAAGCGCGAGTGGGCGGCGGCGCACCGGGCGGCGCTGCGGCAGTCCCGCGCCGCCGATCCCGCGCTGGCGGCCCTCCACGCCCGCCTGGCGCTGGACGAGGCCGCCGGCGCCCTGCTCGGACTGAACGACGACCGCCTCCCTGACGCACTTCGTGGAGAGCGTGGGGCGGGCTGGCCCGCCTCGGCGGGGCGGATCTGGCCGCCGTTTCTCCGCGCGCTCGGGCTCGACACCGCCCCGGAGCGCCAGGTGGGCGGAGCCTCGGGCGCCTACCGCGCGTTCGCCGACGCGCTGCGGGGCTGGGTGGCGGACCCGGCCGTCGGCGGGCGCCTGTCGCACGAGGACCGCGCCTGGGCGGCGTTCACCTACGGCGCGCAGACCTACGAGGAGATCGAGATCGCCACAAGGTGGACACCTTCACGCGCCTGGGCCGCGCCCCGGCGCTGCTCTACTATCTCGACGGGCTGCTCCTCGTCCCGATCCGCCTCAACGTCGGCAAGGTCCTGCTGCTGCGCGCGGACGGCGCGGCGGGCCGCATCACGATCCCCGATTTCCAGGCCGCGCTGCGCGCGGAACCCGCCCTCCACGAGACCTGGCTCGCGGCGCTGCGCCTCACCGACGCGCCCGCCGCCGAGGCCGCGGACGCGCTGGCCCATGGCAACTGCTGCTGCTCGGCGACGACGCCCTGGCGCGGGAGCAGGCAAACGCGGGCGTGTAGCGGCCCGCCCCCACGGCGGCCCACCGCCGGGAGCGGCGACGATCCGGCCGGTCGGCGCTAGCCCCGCTGCGCGCTCCACGGGTGGGCCATGATCTCCCGCAGTCCGTCGTCGTCAAGCTCGATGCCGAGCCCCGGCCCCTGCGGCACCCCGGCGCAGCCTCCTCGTCGAGGACGAACGGCTCCCGCAAGTAGCCCTTGCCGATGGCGGTGCGCCCGCCCTCGCGCCAGTCGTTCACCTCGTTGTGCTCCTGCACCAGGAAGTTCGGCAGGCAGGCGTCGAGCTGCAGCGAGGCGGCCAGCGCGATCGGGCTGAGCGGGCAGTGCGGCGCCACCTTGGCGTAGGCCGCCTCGCCGATCGCCGCGATCTTCCGGCACTCGGTGATCCCGCCGGCGTGGGCGATGTCCGGCTGCAGGACCGCCAGCGCCCCCTCGCGCACCGCGTCGAAGAAGGCCCACTTCCCCATCCAGCGCTCCCCGGCGGCGAGCGGCACGCTCGTCCCCTCGGCGATCTGCCGCAGCACCTCCACCCGCTCCACCGGCATCGGCTCCTCCACGAAGAGCGGCCGGTGCGGCGCCAGCGCCTCGATCAGTTGCCGCGCGATCCGCGGATGCGGGTTGTGGATGTCCACCGCCACATCGACCCCCGGCCCCGCGCCCGCCCGCACCGCCGCGAACCGCTCCGCGAAGCGGTCCACCCGCGCCGTCACTTCCAGCCCCTCGCCGGGCGCGAAGTGGACCTTCAGGCAGCGGAAGCCCCACTCCTCCACCAGCACGCGGGCGCACTCCGCCCACCCCTCCGGCTCGTCGGGCCGCGCGTTGGGGTCGCGGCCCGCGCGGTACGGCCGGCCCGGCGCGACGCAGTGGGGGCGCTCGCCGCCCGTCGCCCGGTACATCCGGACGCGGTCGCGGCAGGCGCCGCCGAGCAGGCGGTGGATCGGCAGCCCGGCCGCCTTCCCGGCGATGTCCCACAGGGCGATGTCGATCCCGCTGATCGCGCTCATCGTCACCGGCCCGCCCCGGTAGCCGTTGCCTCCCTCGTACATCGCCTTCCACAGCGCCTCGATCCGCCGCGGGTCCCGGCCGATCAGCAGCGGCTCCAGCCGCCGCACCTCCGCGATCACGCTCTCGGGGTGGTCCTCCAGGTACGGCTCCCCCAGCCCGGTCACCCCCTCATCGGTGTGGATCTTCAGCCACACCCAGCTCGGCGGGACTTTCAGGATCTCCAGCCGCGCGATCTTCATGGCCCCTCCTCGCCCGCGTGCGCCCCGGCCGCCGCCCGCCGGCAGTATAGCGCCGCCCCGCGCGCGACAGATCGCCGGGCGGGCGCTACAATGCGCGGCGGGCGACCGGCGCCCCCGGCTGCCGGCCCGCCCGCCGGCACGCGCGGTCTGTGCCGAGAGGGCGTGGGTGAAGGGGAGCGAGGATCATGGCGCTGACGTTGAGCACGAGAACTGGCGACGCGACCGGCGCGACCGCCGACGCGCTGATCGTGCCGGTCCACGCGGGCGAGGACCCGGCCGGCGGCCTCGATGGCCGCTTCGACGGGCAGCTCGCCCCGACCCTGGCGGCGGCCGGCTTCGCCGGCAAGCGCGGCGAGGCCACGGCGGTCCCCACCTTCGGGCGGCTGCCGGCCCGCTGGCTCGTGCTGGCCGGGCTCGGCGCGCGCGAGGGGGTCGACGGCGAGGCGCTGCGCCGGGCCTATGGCGCGGCGGTCAAGCGCGCGCGCGACGGCGGGGCGCGCACCGTCGCGGCCCAACTGCCTGCGGACGCCGGCGCGGACGCGGTCCGGGCGATCGTCGAGGGGCTGTCGCTGGCCCTCTACCGCTTCACCCGCTACAAGACCGGCGAGGCCGCGACCCCCGCGAAGGCGGTTGCGGCGATCGAGCTGTGGGGCGCCGCCGAGGTCCCGCAAGACGCCATCGAGCGCGGGCGGGCGGTCGCCGGGGGCGTGGCGCTGGCGCGCGACCTCGTCAACACGATCAGCGACGACAAGACGCCGCCCCAGATCGCCGAGTGGGCCAGGCGCGTGGCCGACGAGGCGGGCCTGGCCTGCCGCGTCCTCGACCGCGCCCAACTGGCCGCCGGCGGCTACAACGCGATCCTGACCGTCGGCAAGGGGAGCGCCGCCGAGCCCCGCCTGGTCGAGCTGACCTACACGCCCCCCGACGGCGCGGCCGCCGCCAAGACCGTCGCGCTCGTCGGCAAGACGATCACCTTCGACTCGGGCGGCCTCGACCTGAAGACCGCCGAGGGGATGTACACGATGAAGACCGACATGGGCGGCGGCGCCTCGGTCCTCGGGGCGATGCAGGCGGTCGCCGCGCTCCGGCCGGGCGTCAAGGTCATCGGCATCCTGACCGCCGCGGAGAACATGCCGAGCGGCACGGCGATGCGCCCGAGCGACGTGGTGACCGCCCTCAACGGCAAGACCTTCGAGATCGGCAACACCGACGCCGAGGGCCGGATGGTCCTCGCCGACGCGGTGACCCACGCCGCCCGCGCCGGGGCCGACGAGATCATCGACCTGGCGACCCTCACCGGGGCCAAGATGGTCGCCCTCGGCGCCACCGCCGTGGCGGCGGTCGGCAACGACCAGGCCCTCACCGACCGCTTCCTCGCCGCCGCCGCCGCCGCCGGCGAGCGCGTCTGGCCGCTCCCCACCTGGGACGAGTACAAGGACCAGCTCAAGAGCGACATCGCCGACCTCAAGAGCACCGGCGGGCGCGGCGCCGGCGCGATCACCGCCGGCCTCTTCATCGGCGAGTTCGTCGAGGGCAAGCCCTGGCTCCACCTCGACATCGCCGGCTCCGCCGCCACCGACCAGGACGGCCCCTACACCCCCAAGGGCGGCACCGGCGTGATGGTCCGCGCCCTCCTGCGCTACCTGGAGGACGCCGGGCGGTAGCGCCGGCACGAAACGACGCCCAAGCGAGCGGCGCCCGGCACGGCGGATCTTCCCGCGCCGGGCGCCGCCCCCCCTCGCCGTTGCTATCCCGCGACGGATACGCCCGCCACCCGCACAACCGCGGCGCTCCTGGCACGCGGCAAGCGTGTCGGTGTAACAGGTGTTCCACCGTGGCACAGCGCATGCAGGGTCGGACGCCTGGGCGGCCGCCCCTCGCGGCCGCATTCGGCCCTTTCGCGGCACAATAGGCGAGGTGTGCATGAGGAAACGACTATTGCGACCCCTACCGCGGTTCCTCCCGGCGCTGCTCCTGACGCTCCTGCTCGGCGCCGGGATCGTCGCCTGCGGTTCCGCCGACGACGAAGGCAACGCCGAGGGGCCGCGCGTGGTGGAGACCCCCGGAATCGTCGGCGCGGCAGGGCCGGCCGGCTTGCCGCCCGCCCGCGGGTTCGACGTCGGGACCGCGGACCAGGAGGTGGAGATCATCGCCGGCACGGAGAGCGCGCCGCTGGCCTTCGATCAGGCGGTCTACACCGCCAACGCCGGCGACGTCACCTTCGAGGTGACGAACAACAGCGGGACGACCCAGCACCAGTTCACCATCCGCGGCAACGGCGTCCACGCGCAGAGCGGCCAGTTCAACTCGGGCTTCACCGGCGAGTACACCCTGCGGAACCTGCTCCCCGGCGAATACGAGATCCTCTGCCAGTTCCACGAGCAGGTCGGCATGCGGGCGAGGCTGATCGTCAAGTAACCCGGCGCGCAAAGGCGGGGCGGGGAGCCGCTCCCCGCCCCGCGCCCCTCCACGGTCCCCCGCGGGGGACCGTGGGGCAACTGCCGCCGGGCGCGACCCGACGACCGGCCCCTAGCAGTGGCGACGACGACGCGCCCCGTACGTCGCGCCGGCCAGCAGCACGACTAGCAGCGCGGCGGGGGCGCCGGGGAAGCCCTCGGGCGCCATCCCGCCGCCGCCGGTGTTCGGCAGGCCGGGGGTCGGCGTGCCGGTCGCGGTGACGCAGGGGATCACGATCGCCGGGAAGGGCGTGTCGAGCGGCGTCTCGTTCTCCTCCAGCAGGATCGGGAAGGCCAGGCGGCCCGTCTCCCTGGCCGGCGTGCGGAACGTCACCGCCCCCGTGAACGTCCTGGTGCCGGAGCCGCTGACACTGGTCGGCGCGAAGGTGATCGTCAGGAGCTGGGTGTCCTCCCCGACGGTGGCGAAGCGGGCGTTGTAGGCGGTCGGGCTGTTGACCGTCACCGCGAAGTTGATCGTGTACGAGGTGTTCGTCCGCAGGCAGGGGTTGAAGGTCACGGTGGGCGACTGCGTCCCGTCGTTCGCCACCCTGTAGGCGTTCGACGCCGCGAAGTCCCAAGTGACGGTCGCCGCCGCCCCGGCAGCCGCCCCGCCCGCCGACCCGAGGAGCAGCGCGCAGGCCGCGAGCACAGTCAGGATTGCCTTGAAGGAGCACTTGATCGCCATTGCCGTCCTCCTTGCGTAGACCCCAACGTCACGTCCTCGCCGGTCGCCCCGTTCACCCCCTCCCCGACCCGCTCAACCCTCCCGCGCGCCGCTGAGCGCCACCCCATCGGCCAACGGGGCCGGTGTCTGCGGGCGACAGTGCGGCGCGACCATCGAGCCCCATCATCCTCCCACCGCCCCCGTCCGTCAAGGAGCGCCGGCGCGGGGCAGGGCGGGTGCATCCCCGGGTCGGCGCCACCGCGGTCCCAGGGGGGCGCCCCCCGGCCCCCAAGCCTGGGGAGAGAAGCCGTGGGCAACGCCCCTGCCCCTCGGCGCGGCACAGGGCTAGCCGCGG
>JAUJMV010000020.1:109508-138347 GCA_030446685.1 Thermomicrobiales bacterium
CCGCCGGCGCGCGCGAGCATAGTGCGGGGAGCGGCAGGTGGGCGAGGAGCAGCGGTGGCCGGAGGCGCTCTGGATCGTCCGGCACGGGGAGAGCGCCGGGAACGTGGCGCGCGAGGCCGCGATGGCGGCGCGGCTCCACCAGATCGAGATCCACCAGCGCGACGTCGACGTGCCACTCTCCCCGCTCGGCGAGCGCCAGTCCGCCGCCCTCGGGCGCTGGTTCGGGCAGTTGCCGCCCGACCGGCGCCCCACGGTCGTGCTCAGCTCCCCCTACGTCCGGGCGCGCGAGACCGCCGCGATCCTCTGCCGCGAGGCCGGGATCGCCCTGGAGGAGCGCCCGCTGCTCGACGAGCGGCTGCGCGAGAAGGAGTTCGGCGTCCTCGACCGGCTGACCCGCTACGGCATCGCCGCCCGGTACCCCGAGCAGGCGGAGTTCCGCCGCTGGCTCGGCAAGTTCTACCACCGCCCGCCCGGCGGCGAGAGCTGGGCCGACGTGATCCTGCGCCTGCGCAGCGTGCAGGACACCCTCTCGCGCGACTACCGCGGCGAGCGCGTCCTGATCGTCTGCCACAGCGTCGTCGTCCTCTGCTTCCGCTACCTCTTCGAGCGGCTGACCGAGGAGGAAATCCTCGCCATCGACCGCGCCGAGGAGGTCGCCAACTGCGCGGTCACCTCCTACGAGTTCGACCCCGCCCTCGGCAAGCACGGCGACCTGGCCCCGCGGCTCTTCAACTTCGTCGCGCCGCTCGAAGCCGCCGGCGCCCCCGTCACGCGCGAGCCCGACGCCAGCATCGCCCCGCGCTAGGGCGGCCGGAGGGCGCGCCCCGAACGTCGAACGCCCGATACTGTATCGATACTGTAGATGGAGAGTAGCTTGCACCCTTCAACCCTCGACCCCGCCGCCCCGCGCGGTCCGCTCGGCGGCGACCGCCCGACCCTGATCACCCCGCGCCTGCTGCGCCGCTGGCCGCTCCCGCGGCCGGACGCCGCCGGGGACAAGGAGACGCGCGGCCAGGTCCTGATCGTCGGGGGCGCCCCCGCCATGCCCGGCGCCGCGATCCTCGCCGCGACCGCCGCGCTGCGCGCCGGGGCCGGCAAGCTGCAGATCGCCACCGGCGCCAGCATCGCCCCCCTCGTCGCCGCCGCCGTCCCCGAATCCTACGTCCACGCCCTCCCCGAGACCGCCAGCGGCGCGATCGACCCCGCCGCCGCCGGCCAACTCGCCGAGAGCGCCGGCAAGGCCAGCGCGGTGGTGCTCGGCCCCGGCCTGGTCGACGCGGAGACGGCCGCCCGGCTTGTGGCCGATCTCATCCCCCGGCTCGACGGCCCGGCGCTGGTCATCGACGCCGCGGCCTTCGCCGGCCTCTCCGCCGACCACGCCCTCCTGCGCCGCCACCCCCTGCCGGCCGTCCTGACCCCGCACGCGACCGAGATGGCGCTGCTGCTCGGCCTGGAGCGGAGGGCGGTGACCGCCGAGCCGGCGGCGACCGCCGGGCGGGCCGCGGGCGAGCTCGGCGCGGTCGTCGCCCTCAAGGGGGCCGACACCTTCGTCGCCGCGCCCGACGGCCCGCTCTACCACGACCGCGGCGGCAACGTCGGCCTGGCGACCTCCGGCTCGGGCGACGCCCTCTCCGGCCTGATCGCCGGTCTGCTCGCGCGCGGGGCCACCCCCCTCCAGGCGACCGCCTGGGGCGTCCACGTCCACGGCCGCGCCGGGGAGCGCCTCGCCCGCCGCGTCGGCCCGCTCGGCTTCCTCGCCCGCGAACTCCTCGCCGAGATCCCCCCCCTCATCCACGCCCTCTCCACCGGGCCGACCGCGCGCCGCCTGCGCCGTTAGCCGGGGGCGGCGAACCAGTGCTTACCGATGTATCGGCCCTCCTAACCTCCTCCCCGCCCCGGTAGACGTCGGACAGGTGAACTGTGGGCGCCGGAAGAGCGCGGTGGGGGTCTTTCGGGGGCATTGGGGGGCCTCTCGATCGCCCACAACCGCAGTGTTTTCCTTGCCATGACTAGGGGAATGCCACGATTGCAAGCGGTTCGTTTCGTTATTTCCCGCTTCCACGATCGCGCCCTTGCCGCTGGGATCATTGGCGATCAGGCGCGCGTGGCCCCCGAGAGAACGGACCCGTGGGCAGGGGGGCAGTGGTGCCACGGGGAGGGGGACGGGCTTCTGCCCGCCAGCGGTTGCGCCATCGTTGCGCGATCCGTGCTTCCGTGCCATACTCCGCCGGCCATACCTCGGGCGGCTATGGCACTCACGATCAGGCCACAATGGAGGAGTGTCCGCGCTGATACACGCCCCGCCTCTGTGACCTTCGGAGCCGGGTCGAGCGTGGATGGGGGAACGTTGGCGAGCGTAACCAGGGTGAACCGCGCCCAGGCCCCGCGGACGGCTGGCGAGCAGCACGCCCTGCCGCTCGTGTCCGCGGTCGACGAGCACCTGACGATCTCGGCGCTTGAAGGGTGGCTGTGGGACGCCGCCTGCGCGATCCGTGGCGCGACCGACGCGCCGAAGTTCAAGGACTTCATCTTACCCTCTAGTTTCCGCTAACTCAGGCCGCTACGTCCAGGGAGATCGCCTGGTCAGGTGCGCTCGGCGTAGCCGACGCGGGCGACTGGCGTCGGCGTTGGCCCCAGAAGCCCTTCGGCAGGTGGGCGGTGAGGGGCGCTTTTTCGCGAAGCCGGGCGGGGAGCGGAAGTCGTGCGGAAACGGGGTAGCCGGCCGGGGGTCGGCTGGGGCCGGCGGTCCCAGAAGCCGGTGGGGACGGCGGGCGCGGTCGCCGCCGCGTAGGACAGCACCGCCCCGGCGAGCGCCAGTTCCGGGAGGCGCTGGCAGGTCTCGGGGCGTGGACGAACTGGCGGCTGGCCCCGAGCATCTGCTTCGCCGCCAGCGGAGTTGTTCGACGGGCCAGCGGTCGCGATAGAGGGCGCGCAGCGCGCGCGGCGGCACGGGCAGGGAGGTCGCGAGCACCAACGGCTCGCGGTGGCGGGGGTCGTGGAGGGCGACGATGGTGAAGGTGGGACTGGCGGCGGCCGCCTCCGGCAGCACCAGGTCGGTCCACCGCTCGGCGCGCAGGAGGGCGCCGTCCTCGCGCCACGTCTCGACCCGGTCGGGCACGGTGGCGGGGATGGCGCGGCCGCGGTAGGTGCGGGGCAAGGGGCGGACGATCCGCCCGCGGGTGGCGGGGCGCCCGCGCCCGTCGTACGGCGGCGGGGTGGCCCGCCGGGCGGTGCAGTTCTTGGCGAGCCGGCGGGTCGCCCCTGCCTCCTGGAGCAGCGCCACCCCGAACCCGCCGTCCAGCACCAGCGCGTCGTCGGGCGCGCACCGCCGCACCGCCTCGCCCACGAGCAGGCGCGCGTGCGTGCTGGCGCGCGGGTCCCCGGCGTCCGCCCGCACGAACGCCGGCGGGCAGGAGGCGCTGGCCCCCGACGCTGCCCACGCGGGCGATGAGGCCCAGCGGGATGGCGGGGAGGGCTTTCCCCGCGGCGCCGTGGTAATGGGTGGTCGGACAGCCCCGGAGCCGCGGGCGCCAGAAGCCGGTGACGTCGACCGCCACCGGGCGGTAGCCCCCATGCGCGTGCGCCTGCCAGCGCGCCCTTCCCCTCCAGCACCGCGGCCCAGCGGGCCAGCAACGCCGCGCTGCTCCAGCCGCCCTGCCCCAGCGCCGCCCAGGCCCGCCGCGTCGCCGGCGCGGCCAAGCCGCACTCGCTCAGCCCCGGCACCACCGCGCTGGCGCGCGCGGCGAGCAGCCGCCCGCTCACCAGCATCCACAGCAGGTGCAGCAAGCCCAGGTTCGTCCCGATCGGGCACGCCACCACCAGCAGGCATAGGAGGGTCAGGATGCGATAGACTGCTTCCGGCATCGGGGGAACTCCTGCGGTAGAGCACGGCGTCAGCACCCGCACTCTACCAATGGGTACCCCCTGATGCCACCCAGTTAGCGGAAACTAGAGTTACCGCTCGTCTTCTACAAGCGGCTCTCGGACGTCTTCGACAATGAGTTTGCTAAACTCGTCGATTTGTACGGTGATGAACAAGTGGCGCGTGAGAACGTTGAACTTGATCACGCCGACGCGCTGATGAACTACCGTCCGCCGATCATCCGCTTCTGTATCCCCCACCGGTATCGTTGGGTGGCGCTCCGTAACCACCCCGCTGACGGCACACTGGGCGAGTTCGTGACCGATGCGCTGCGGGAGGCGGCCAGGTTGAATCCCGATCTGCACGGTGTGCTCGACATCAAGGATTTCAACGAGCGTTACAGCGGGCAGCGCACGCTCGATGACGACCGCCTGGCGACACTCATTGAGGTGATCGCGCCATCGGCTGGGACTGCGCAACGCCAGTCCGGACGTACTGGGCCACGCCTACGAGTACCTGCTGCGGAAGTTCGCGGAGGGTCAGGGCCAAAGTGCAGGCGAGTTTTACACACCGATGGAAGTCGGCTGGCTGATGGCCGAACTGATCGATCCGGCGCCCGGCATGAAGGAGATTTATGACCCTACCTGCGGCTCGGCGGGTCTACTCATCAAGACCCGCCTCATCTTCGAGAACCATCATCCGGCAGAGGGGGGCAAAGCGCCAAAGCTTTTTGGGCAGGAACTCAATGCGGTCACGTTCGCGATGGCGAAGATGAACGCCTTCCTGCATGACTTCGCCGATTCGCGCTTCCAGATTGGCGATACCTTCCGCAGTCCTGGCTTTGCCGCGGCGGGCGCGGGGCTGAAGCGCTTCGATTACGTCGTGGCGAACCCGATGTGGAACCAGGACAACTACGATGACGCCTTCTACGAACACGACCGCTGGGGGCGCTTCGGGTTCGGGACGCCACCCAGGTCCTCCGCCGACTGGGGTTGGGCGCAGCACATCCTGGCGTCGTTGAATGATATCGGACGTGCGGCGATCGTGCTGGACACCGGCGCGGTGTCGCGCGGTTCCGGTGGCAAGTCGTCCAACAAGGAGCGGGAGATCCGCCGGGCGTTCGTGGAGCGCGACCTGATCGAGGGCGTCGTCCTGCTGCCGGAAAACTCTTCTACAACACCGCCGCGCCGGGGATCATCCTGCTGCTCAATCGCGACAAGCCCGCCGCACGCCGGGGGCAGATCCTGCTGGTGAACGCCTCCGCCTACTTCGCCAAGAAGAAGCCGAAGAACGTGCTGACCGACGCGGGCATCGCCGCCGTCGCCGGGGTCTACCGTGCCTGGGAGACGCGGGAGAAGCTGAGCCGGGTAATCACCCTCGCAGAGGCGCGTGCGGCCGACTACAACCTCAGCCCGTCGCAGTTCGTTGAAGTCAACGATAGGGTCCGGCACCGCCTGCTGCCCGACATCCTCGGCGATCTCGCCGTCGCCCGTGCCGCGCGCGAGGCCGCCGACGCCGACCTGAACGCGGTGCTGGCGAAGCTGGGCCTGACTGTTCAGCGTGATCGCGCGCCCGCAGCCCTGGAAGAGGAGGAGCAGCGCATGAAGCGACGGTTCACCGCGAGCATCTGGCGTGAAGGCGACTGGTTCGTGGCGCAGTGCCTGGAAGTTGACGTTGCCAGCCAGGGCGAGAGCGAGGACGAAGCACTGGGCAACCTGCGCGAGGCGCTGGAACTGCATTTCGCAGCCGCGCGCCACCGCCACGCCCCACCGTGGTGAGGAGCCGCGCGCCACCGCCACGCCCCATATCCGCGCGATCGAGGTCGAGGTCGCGGCCGGTGCCGCTTAGGCCGCTGCCCTTCCGCGAGGTCAAGCGCAAGCTGGAGGCGGCAGGGTTCACCGAGGTCAGCCAGAGGGGGAGCCACGTCAAGTTCGCCAGGGACACGACAGAAGGCACCCGCACGACGACCGTGCCGCGCCACCGCGAGGTCGCCACCGGCACGCTGAGGAGCATTCTGCGTCAGGCAGGGTTGGACGCCGATGAGTTCGAACTGACCTGACCCCCGTGAGTTAGGCCGTCTGGTGTGAGAGACTCCCGCGTAACGGAGGGTTACGGAGGAGGCTCATGAAGAAGACGCGGTTCACGGAGGAGCAGATCATCGGCGTGCTCAAGCGGGCGGAGGCGGGCCAGACGGTGGTTGAGCCTGCCGCAGCCAGGGGATCAGCGAGGCGACGTTCTACCGCTGGAAGGCGCAATACGGGGGGTGGAGGTCAGCCAGATCCAGCGGCTCCGCCAACTGGAAGATGAGGACCGCCGCCTGAAGCAGATCGTGGCCGACCCGACGCTGGACAATACCGCGCGCAAGGATGTGCTGCGGGGAAAAGGCTGACGCCCGCCGCGCAGCGGGAGACGGTGGCGCATTCCAGGAGCACCACCGGTTCTCGCAGCGGCGGGCCTGTCGCCTGGTCCAGCGCCACCGCGCCACGATCCGCTACCACGCGCGCCCCGCCGCGCAGGATGGCGTGCGCGAGCGCCTGCGCGCCTTGGCTGCGGAGCGGCCGCGCTTCGGCTACCGCCGGCTGGCCGTGCTGCTGCGGCGCGAACTCGGCGCGGTCAACCATAAGCGGGTCTATCGCCTGTACCGGCAGGAAGGGCTGGCGGTGCGGCGGCGACAGCAAGCGGATCGCCTGGCCGCGCGGCCGGTGTCAGCTGCGCCCCAGCGCGCTGGTGAGCAGTGGGCGATGGACTTCACGCAGGATGTGCTGGCCAACGGGCGCGCCTTCCGCACGCTGCATATCGTAGACTTGTGCACCCGCGAATGCCTGGCGATCGAGGTCGACACCTCGCTCCCCGGTGCGCGGGTGGCGCGGGTGCTCGACCGGCTCTGCGAGCGGCACGGGCGGCCGACGACGATCCGGGTCGATAACGGCCCCGAGTTCGCTGGGCAGGTGCTCGACGCCTGGGCCTACCAGCACGGGTGCGACTGGACTTCGTCGAGCCGGGGAGGCCGATGCAGAACGGCCACCTGGAGCGCTTCAACGGCAAGTTCCGCGACGAGTGCCTCAACCAGCACCGGTTCCTCAGCCTCGCCGCGCGCGGCGGCTCATCGAGGCCTGGCGGGACGATGACCATACGACCTGGCCGCACAGCGCGCTCGGCCAGGTCGCACCGGCGGTCTTCGCGCAACGGCTTGCGGCAGCGCGGACCTCTCATCCCAAGCGGCCTGATTCCAGGGGTCAGGTCAGAACGGCTGTAAAGATTCCTGGCTGCCGCCGCACTGGAAGATGGTGCGGTGGGGAACGTGAGCGACATTAGGATGGGACAGTCGCCACCGTCGGACACGTTGGCGTCTATGAAGGGCTGCCCTTCTGGGGAAGGCTGAATTCACGCATCTGTTTCAGACCGGTGTACCAAGCTGCTGAAGGGCCGAAAGGAGCGTCCTCATATCAGTGAGGGCACCGGTCGGCGATACCAACATGGCCGATAGAGATTACATCATTGGACGCGGCTTGGCCTCGATCAGCCTCAGGCAAGGCGATAACCTCTATCTCTTCTACCAGCTTCTTCACAGCAAGGATCGGATCGAGGCACAAGGATCAGGGACGACCTTCCAATCGACAGAAGGCAACATTAGACTTCCCCATCCTCCTCCGCCCCCCCGAACAATCGCGCGAACGCTGCGAGCGGTGCAGGAACAGGCCAGGCGCCGCGAGGTGACGCTGACGCAGCGAGCGCAAGGCCGCGCTGATGATTCACCTACGGCACTCGCGGTGAGCCGCGCAAGCAAACCGCGATCGGGGAGATGCCGCAGAGTTGGCAACCTGCGAGATGACGAAATCGCCCAGGTTGCCTATGGGTTAACCGTAAATGCGAGCAGGCGCAAAGAGATACGGCTTGCGCCCTATTTAACAGTGGCTAATGTTACTCGTGGTGCATTGCGTCTTGATGAGGTAAAGCAGATCGGGATGATGGAAGGCGATTCAGAACGATACCGCGTGAAGAAAGGTGATGTGCTCCTAATAGAGGGCAACGGGAATCCAAAACTGCTTGGTTCGGCGGCAGTTTGGAATGATGAACCGCCATTTGCCCTCCATCAAAATCACTTGATCCGTGCTCGTCCCAATCAAAAAGTGGTTCTCCCTGAGTGGCTAATGGGCTGCCACATCAATGGTGATGCTGGTCGTGCTCAGCTTCTCGGTAGAGCCAAGTCCTTGGTCCACAGCATCAACTCACGCCTGATTGCCAGCTATGCATTCCGCCTCCTTCCATTCTCGAACAGGGTGCTATTGTCGAAATTATGCGGGTAAGTGATGCCAAAATCGTTGCGCTCGATCAAGAGGCGGCAGCACTCGACGAACTCTTCCGTGCCATGCTTGAAGAGTTGATGACCGGGCGGCTGTCGGCGTTGCTGCTAGCAGAAATGGACGGGTGTCGATGAGCGAGCGGTTGGCGGTGCAGAACCCGATGCTCGACTACGCCGGGGAGATCGGCTGGGAGTACGTCAGGCCCGGCGAGGCCCTGGGCCTGCGCGGTGGTGAGGCGGGGCTGTACTTCGCGCCGGTCCTGGAGGCGCAACTGCTGCGGCTCAATCCGGGCGTGGTGGACGCGGGCCGGGCGGCCGACGTCATCCGGCGGCTGGGCCTGCTCACGCCGACGATCGAGGGCAACCGCGACGCGCTGGACTGGCTGCGCGGCGAGGGGTCGGTCTTCGTGACCGAGGAGGGGCGCGAGCGCAACGTCCGGCTGGTCGACTTCGAGCGCCCCGACAACAACATCTTCCAGGTCACTGACGAGTGGGTGCAGCGCGGCCCCGCCTTCCGCAACCGCGCCGATGTCGTCTTCCTGATCAACGGCATCCCGGTCGGCGTCGCCGAGACCAAGGCGGCGGGCAAGCGCGACGGCCTGGCCGAGGGGGTCGAGCAGATCCGCCGCTACCACCGCGAGACACCGGAGTTGTTCGTCGCCACGCAGATCTTCGGCGTCACCCAACTGCTCGATTTCTACTACGGGGTGACCTGGAGCACCAGCCGCAAGAGCGTCTTCAACTGGAAGGACGAGCTGGCCGACGACGAGCCGGCCACCTACGAGCGCAAGGTGAAGCGCTTCTTCGACCGCGAGCGTTTCCTGCGCACCCTGCGCGACTACATCGTCTTCCTGACGCGCGACGACGAGCTGAGCAAGATTGTCCTGCGCCAGCACCAGACCCGCGCGGTCGAGCGGGTGATCGCGCGGATCTACGAGCCGGCCAAGCGGCGCGGGCTGGTCTGGCACACGCAGGGCAGCGGCAAGACGCTGACGATGATCACGATCGCCGCGAAGGTGCTGCGCGAGGCGCGCGGGGCCGAGAAGCCGACCGTGCTGCTGATCGTGGACCGCAACGAACTGGAGGCGCAGCTTTTCAAGAACATCACCGGCTACGGCATCGCCGGGGTGGAGGTCGCGGCGAGCAAGCACGATCTGCGCCGCATCCTGGCGTCCGACTACCGGGGGCTGGTCGTCTCGATGATCCACAAGTTCGACGACATCCCCGCGAACATGAACGATCGCGCGAGCATCGTCGTGCTGGTGGACGAGGCGCACCGCTCCACCACCGGCGACCTCGGCACCTACCTCCTGGCGGCGCTGCCGAACGCCACCTTCGTCGGCTTCACCGGCACGCCAATCGACCGGCTCTTCAAGGGGCAAGGCACCTTCAAGGTCTTCGGCACGGACGACGAGCGCGGTTACCTGGACAAGTACTCGATCGCCGAGTCGATCGCGGACGGCACGACCGTCCCGCTCAACTACGCGCTCGCCCCCTCGGACCTGCGGGTGGACCGGGAGACGCTGGAACGGCAGTTCCTCAGCCTGGCCGACGCGGAGGGGGTCAGCGACCTGGAAGAACTGAACGCCATCCTGGACCGGGCGGTCGAACTGAAAGAGTTGATGAAAGCGCCCGACCGGATCGACCGGATCGCCGCGACCGTCGCCCGACACTTCCGGGAGAATGTCGAGCCGATGGGCTTCAAGGCGTTCCTGGTCGCAGTGGACCGGGAAGCCTGCGCGTTCTACAAGACGGCGCTGGACAAGCATCTGCCGCCGGAGTGGTCGCGGGTGGTCTATTCCCCGTCCCACAACGACGGACCGACCCTCAAAGAGTATTACCTGAGCCCCGACGAGGAGCAGCGGGTGCGCAAAGCCTTCATCAAGAAGGACCAGCAGCCGAAGATCCTGATCGTCACCGAAAAGCTGCTCACCGGCTACGACGCGCCGATCCTCTACTGCCTCTACCTCGACAAGCCGATGCGCGACCATGTACTGCTGCAGGCGATCGCCCGCGTCAACCGCCCGTATGAGGACGATGACGGGCAGGTGAAGCCCTACGGTTTCGTGCTGGACTTCGTCGGCATCTTCGAGAAACTGGAGCGGGCGCTGGCCTTCGACTCCGACGTCGTGGCCTCGGTCATCCAGAATATCGATGTGCTCAAAGATCTCTTCGCCACGATGATGCGCGAGACGGCGCCGCGGTACCTGGCGCTGGCGGGCGGCTGGGACGACAAGGCCAAGGAACGGGCCATCGAACACTTCGCCGACAAGGCGAAGCGGGAGGAATTCTTCAAGTTCTTCGGCCAGTTGCAGAACCTCTATGACATCCTCTCGCCCGACGCCTTCTTGCGCCCGTTCATGGACGACTATCACGCCCTGGCGGAACTCTTCGGGCTGATTCGCAATGCCTATGGCGACCAGGTCTACGTCGATCGCGAGTTGACGGCCAAGACCAAGGAACTGCTACGCCAGCGCACGACCAGCGAGCGCCTGGAACTGCCGGGTGCGATCCATCAGTTGGGGCCGCGCGAATTGGCCGCGCTCAAGCAGGCGACCTCCTCCGACACGACGAAGGTGCTGAACCTGCGGAAGATCCTGACCGCTGTCGTCGAAAAGGAAGGGGCGGCGAAGCCGTTCCTGCTCTCGATCGGCGAGCGGGCGGCGGGCTTGGCGGAGGCATACGAGGACCGGCAGATCACGACGCAACAGGTGCTGGACGAGTTCGAGCGGTTGGCCCGGGAGTACGTCGAGGCCGACACGCAACGCCGGCAACTGGGGGTGGATGAGAACACCTTCGCCATCTACCGGGTCCTGTACCCGATCACCAACGGTCAGACCCCGGAGGAGGCGCGGGCCATCGACGCGCTCTTCGCGCGTTTCCCCGATTTCGTCTGGAACGAGCAGCAGAAGAGCAAACTGCGCGCGGAACTCTACAAGGCGCTGCGCCCCCTGGTCGGACCGGCGAAAATGATCGCCGTGACCAACGAGCTCTTAAAGTTGCAGCGCGTATGACGACCGGCACCAGCACCACGGCCACGGCCGCCGGCAACGCCAGATGGCATGATGCCGACGACTTCAAGTGGGCCGCGCGCCATTGGGCAACGCGGATCGGCGTGCGCGTGGCGGAGATCCACCTGCGAGGCATGACGACGAAATGGGCTTCTATGTCCCGATCGGGCCGGCTCACGCTCAACACCGAGCTGCTCGATCTGCCCAAGACGCTGGGCGAGTATGTCATCGTCCACGAACTCGTCCACCTGCTCGTGCCGAATCACGGCAAGGTCTTCAAGAGCTTCCTGTACGCGTACCTGCCCGAATGGGAGCAGCGCGAGCAGGAATTGCGGGCGCTCTCGGTCAGGGTCCGGTAGGGGCGGGTTTCAAACCCGCGGTCGGTTACGTTCGTCGCCGCCAGGGCTGCTGAGTTGCGCCTCCACCTTTACTACGCGATTGTGCGAACGCGAGTAGCCGATGGCATGCCCGCCTGCTGGCGCTCTTCCCCTCGCGCCCGGACGAGGGCAGGTTGCGCCTCGAACTCGACCGGCGCACGGCTACCGCTACGGCGGCGACCGCCGCGGCCCGGCCAAGGCGCTCCAGGCGGTCCCGGACCCAGGCTGCGGCGGGGTGGCGCTCGCCCAGCCGTTGGCCGCCTCCCACAGGTGCTCGGCGGCGTGGATGACGTCCAGCACCAGCGTGGCGTCCGGAGGTGGGCCAGCACAGCGGCTCCGCCCCGTCGGTCAGGGCGACCCGCTGGCGGACGCCGCTGCTGGGCCGCGCGCCGCCAGCCGGGCCACCGCCGCCTCCTTGCCGTCCAGCGTCGCGCATCCAGGGGGCCGGGGCGCGGCGGCGGCGGGTGGTCCCGGTCGGCCTGCGGGCGCTCCACCGGCGGCCACCGACGCCCTCGCCCCCAACGACCTCACCCGTCCGAGGGCGACCCTCGCGCGAGGCTGTGGCGCCGCCGGGGGATCGTCCTGCGCCCTCTGCCGGCAACAGCCGGGCGCGCCTTCCAGACGAGCGGGAGGCGCGCGCGACCTCCAGCAGGAGCGGGAGAGGCGGCGAAAAGCGGCGGCCTACTTCGCCGATCGCGCCATCCGCCAGGACGACCCGGCGTCTCCTCTTCCGCGCCCAACCGCCGCCGCCTCGGCGCGCCAGCCGCCCGCGCTGCGGTTCGCCGCCGTCCACACAGACCACGGACCGCCGCGCCGGCGAACCCCCCTTGTACCGCCCCGCGTCGCCGGCCGCCGGGCACGTAGCTGCCAGCCGCCCCCGGCGGCCGTCGCCCCGGCGCGGCCGGTCGCGCGGGATCGGCCCGGCCCCCGGCGCGTATTTGCCGACGGGGAAGGCGCCCCGCTCCACCTCGCCGGCGGTGCTGGATGCGCTCGCGCCGCGTCGTCGGCTGGGCGATGGCGGCGACCGGACTGGCGCTCGAACCCTGGCGCGGTGCGGGATAATCGGCGCGGCGCCGGACTTCGACGCCGAAGCCGGCGCGCCGCGCGCGGAGGAGTCCGGGGCTCGCCCATGGTGGTCATCGACGCCCGGCCGGAGGAGCAGGACGTCGCCGCCGCCCACGCCACGGCCTACGTTTCAAACCCGCTCGAGGAACGGTGTGCCACTGTTCGCGGCCTGGAGCACTGTCGGTCATGCTGGGATGCACCCGCCCTTACTACGCGATTGTGCGAACGGGCAGCCGATGGCCTGGCTGGCGCTCTTCCCCTCGCGACCAGACGAACTCGAACTCGACCTGCACGGCTACCGCTACGAGAGCAGCGTCGCCCGCGCCAAGATCCGCGAGGCCCACGACAACGGCGCGCCTGCGCATCGCTCGACCGGCGGCCAGCGCCCTCGCGCGAGGGCACCCTCAAGGCCGCCGTCCTCGCCCTCTGCCGGGAGCGCGCCAGCGCCTGCTCGACCGACCCCTTCGTCGGCGACGCCGCGACGACCCTCTTCTTCCGCCCCAACCGCCGCCCCCAGGCCCCGCCCCGCTGGACGAACCTCCCGCGCCCGACGCCCCGGCACCCCCCCGCCCCCGGCGCCGCCGCCGGCCCCTCTGGGTAGGGCGTCAATGGCCCGGCCCCCGGCGCGGGGCACGGACGCCGATTGGGGGGGTCGGCTTCGACGCCGAAGCGGCACACCGCGCGCGGAGGAGGGGGCGACATGGTGGTCGAGTCGACGCGGTCGGAGGAGCAGGACGTCGCCGCCGCCCACGCCGCGGCCTACGACACCCCGCTCGAGCGGGCGGCCCTGGAGCACGTCTGGATCCACGCCGGCAACTGGGTCGAACTGGCCGAGCAGCGGGGTTTGCGCGTCTTCGAGCGCGGCGGCTGCCACCTCTACGATGTGCAGGGCAACGAATGGATCGACGGCATCGCCGGCTGGGTCGTCAACGCCGGGCACGCCGCCGCGAGATCGGCGACGCCATGGCCGAGCGGCTCGCCTACGTCTCCGCCGCCTCCTACACCACCGTCCCCGCCGTCCAGCTCGCCGAGACGATCGCCGCCCTCACCCCCGGCGACCTCGACCGCGTCATCTTCTCCTCCGGCGGCTCGGAGGCGGTCGAGACCGCCCTCAAGGTCGCCAAGCAGGTCCAGGCCCTCCGCGGCTTCCCCAAGCGCTACAAGATCATCGCCCGCCGCGGCTCCTACCACGGCGCCACCTTCGGCGCCCTCAGCCTCACCACCGGCAACCGCCCGCAGGTCGAGCGCTTCTTCGGCCCGCTGATGGCCGGCGTCCACCACGTCCCCTCCCCCAACCACTACCGCAACGACTTCGAGCTGGCGGGCGAGGCGGGCGACATCATGTGCGCCAAGTGGGTCGAGCAGGAGATCCTCTTCCAGGGGCCGGAGACGGTCGCGGCGGTGATCGGCGAGCCGATCTCCTCCTCCAACGGCGTCCACGTCCCCTCCCCGAAGTACTGGCAAGCTCCTGCGCGAGATCTGCGACCGCCACGGCGTGCTGCTGATCATGGACGAGGTGATCAACGGCTTCGGGCGCACCGGCAAGTGGTTCGCCACCGAGCACTTCGGCGTCACGCCCGACATCATGACGATGGCCAAGGGCCTCTCCAGCGGCTACGCCCCGATCGCCGCCACCGTCGTCCGCCCCGGCGTCTACGAGATCTTCAAGGAGGGCGAGAACACCCTCAGCCACCTGCTGACCTTCGGCGGGCAGGCGGTCGCCTGCGCCGCCGCCCTCAAGAACATCGCGATCATGGGGCGCGAGGGGCTGGTCGAGCGCGCCGCCGAACTCGGCCCCTACCTCCTCGCCGGCCTCCAGTCCCTCGTGGACCGCCACCCCTCCGCCGGCGACGCGCGCGGCCTCGGCCTCCTCTGCGCGCTCGAACTCGTCAAGGACAAGGCGACCAAGGAGAAGTGGGGCAAGGACAGCCCCTTCACCAAGCGCGTCGGCGAACTGGTCGTCGAGCGCCGCCTCCTCGCCCGCGTCTGGGACATCCTCCACGTCGCCCCCCGCTCGTCGCCGGCGCGAGGAGATCGACCGCATCGTCGCCATCCTCGACGACAGCCTCACCATCGCCGAGCGCGAGTTCGGCCTGGCCTAGCGCGATTGCGGATTGTAGACTGCGGATTGCGGATCTGCGTCGTCAGCAACTGAGCGGATGGTCGCCCTGGGTAGCGACGCCCTCCGTAGGGGCGTTCAACTGAACGCCCCAGCCTCACCCCGACACAGACGCAACCATCCCCGAGAACTCCTCCCCCGGTCCCAGCCCGCGACGGCGGGCTTCGTGGCCGCAGGCCCGTGAGACGCCGGTTTCAACCGGCGGCTCCCCGCCGGCCTCCCGCCCCCCCCGTCGCCTCCACCCCCACCCGCACGAGGACGCCATGACCGTCACGCCCCCCGTGCCCCCACCGTCACCGGTCGCGACCTCGTCGCCGGCCTGCGCGCGCTGGGCCTCGACGGCGCGAGCCGCGTCGTCGTCCACTCCTCCCTCTCGTCGTTCGGGCGGGTCGAGGGCGGCGCGGCGACCGTCGTCCGCGCCCTGCTCGACACCTGCCGCACCGTCGTCATGCCCGCCTTCACCTACCAGTGCGGCGCCTGGTCGCCCGCGGGCGTCTTCCCCGGCAACGCCTACCCGCCCGCGCCCTGGCCCGGCTACGCCCCCGTCCCCTTCACCCCCGCCGAGCCGGTCCACCCCGACATCGGCGCCATCCCCGAGACCTTCCGCCGCGACTTCGGCGCCCTCCGCGGCGACCACCCGACCCTCTCCTTCCTCGCCGCCGGCCCGGACGCCGCGGCGATTCTCGCCACCCAGCGGCCCGACCGGCCGCAGGGGCCGCTCGCCGCCCTGCGCGACCTCGGCGGCGATGTGCTCCTCCTCGGCGTCGACCACCGCGCCAACACCGCCCTCCACCTCGCCGAACTGGAGGCCGGCCGCCACACCACCGTCCGCCACGCCCTCACCCCGGCCGGCATCGTGGCGACGCGCAACGGCGGCGGCTGCAGCGACGGCTTCGGCGCGATCGAGCCGCGCGTCGCCGACCTCACCCGCGAGGCGCGCATCGGCGCGGCCCGCGCCCGCCGCCTGCCCCTCCGGCCCCTCCTCGAACGCGCGCGGGCGCTCGTCGCCGCCGACCCCCTCGCCCTCCTCTGCGACCGCCCCGGCTGCGCGCACTGCGCCGCCGTCGCGACGGTCGACGCGCCCGGCCGGACCAGGCCCGTCCATCCGCCCCCCGCCGCGCCGGCCTGACCGGCGCGACAGTGCGGAGCAAACGATTCGAGGAGCAGACCATGACCGCCGCCAAAGAAACCCGCCCCTACGGCCTCTGGCCCAGCCCGATCACCCCCGAGAGCCTGGCGCGGGGCATCCGCCTCTCCGACCTCGCCTGGGACAGCGACGGGCGCACCCTCGTCTGGCTGGAGGGGCGCTCCGGCCAGGGCGTCCTCGTCCGCGCCTCCCCCGACGGCGACGCCCCGCGCGACCTCACCGGCGACCTCAATGTCCGCGCCGGCGTCGGCTACGGCGGCGGCGACTTCACCGTCGCCGGCGGCCACGCCTACTTCGCCGAGCGGTCGGGCCGCCTCTATCGGCAGCCGCTGGCCGCCGGCGCGACCCGCCCGATCACCCCCGCCTTCGGCCACGCCGCCGCCCCCGCCGTCTCGCCCGACGGCCGCTGGCTCCTCTTCGTCCATTCCTACGAGGGCGTCGACCGCCTGGCGACCGTCGACACCGCCGGCACGCGCTGGCCACAGCAGCTCGTCAGCGGCGCCGACTTCTACATGCAGCCCCGCTGGCACCCGCACGGCGCGATGCTCGCCTGGGTCGCCTGGGACGTTCCCAACATGCCCTGGGACGGCACGCGCCTCTACCTCGGCACGCCGCGCCGGGGCGACGACCGCGCGCTCCCGACCCTGACCGACGCCCGCCCGATCGCCGGCGGCGACGACGTGGCGATCTTCCAGCCGGAGTTCTCCCCCGACGGCCGCCACCTCGCCTACATCTCCAACGAGTCGGGCTGGGACAACCTTTATCTCTACGACCTGGCGGCCGGCACGCACCGCGCGCTGACCGCCGGGCAAAGCGACCTCGGCCAGCCCGCCTGGGCGCAGGGGGCGCGCACCTACGCCTTCGGCCCCGACGGGCAGGCCCTCTACTTCCTCCGCAACGAGGGCGGCTTCCGCCGCCTCCGGGGCTACGACCTGCAGCGCGGCGCCGAGTACGAGCTGCGCCCCCTGCCCGAATACGACTGGCTCGAACAGCCAGCCGTCGCCCCAGGCACCGGCCAATTCGCCTGCGTCGCCTCCGCCGCGACGATCCCCCCGCGCGTCGTCACCCTCGACGGGCACGGCAACACCCCGCGCGTCCGCGCCCGCAGCGCCGACGAGACGGTCCCGCCCGGCGACCTCGCCACCCCGCAGCCCCGCTCCTGGGCCGGCGACGACGGCGCGACCGTCCACGGCCTCTACTACCCGCCGTCCAGTGCCCGCTACGCCGGCGACGGCCTCCCCCCCGCCATCGTCCTGATCCACGGCGGCCCGACCGGGCAGGCGACCGCCGCCTACGACGGGCGCGTGCAGTTCTTCACCACCCGCGGCTACGCCGTCCTCCAGGTCAACCACCGCGGCAGCAGCGGCTACGGCCGCGCCTACCTCCAGGCCCTGCGCGGCAACTGGGGGGTCTACGACGTGGCCGACGCGGTCAGCGGCGCGCGCTGGCTCGCCGATGCCGGCCTGGCCGACCCCGCGCGGATCGCCATCATGGGCGGCAGCGCCGGCGGCTACACCGTCCTGCAGACCCTCGCCACCCACCCCGGCGTCTTCCGGGCGGCGCTCTGCCTCTATGGCATCGCCAACCTCTTCACCCTCGCCGCCGACACCCACAAGTTCGAGGCCCGTTACCTCGACTCCCTGCTCGGCCCCCTCCCCGCCGCGCGCGACCGCTACCGCGACCGCTCCCCCCTCTTCCACGCCGACCGCATCCAGGACCCGGTCGCCATCTTCCAGGGCGCCGACGACCCGGTCGTCCCGCGCGCCCAGTCCGACGCCATCGTGCAGGCCCTCCAGCGGCGCGGCATCCCGCACGAGTACCACGTCTACGAGGGGGAGGGCCACGGCTGGCGCAAGGCCGAGACGATCCGCGCCTTCTACGGCGCGGTCGACGCCTTCCTCAAGCAGCACCTCCTCTTCGCGTAGCGACGAGCGACGGGCGACGAACAGGAAACGGGGATGAGTGATAGCCAGCCAGAACCGCGCGACCGCTCGCCCGTCGCTCGTCGCTCGTCGCTTTCATCCCCCTCAGGGGGCGTCACGCTCCACGACGTCTTCCTCGCCGCCGCGCGCGTCGGGCCGCACGTCCGGCGCACGCCGCTCGAACGCTCGGCGGCGCTCTCGGCCGAACTCGGCCTGGAGGTCTGGCTGAAGCTGGAACCCCTCCAGCACACCGGCTCCTACAAGCTGCGCGGCGCGCTCAACCGCCTGCTCACCCTGCCGCCCGAGGCGCGTCGGCGCGGCATCCTCACCTGCTCGGCCGGCAACCACGGCCTCGGCATGGCCGAGGCCGCCCGCCTGACCGGCATCGCCGCGACGATCGTCGTCCCGGAGAACGCCTCCCCCGCCAAGCTCGCCGGCCTGCGCCGCTCCGGCGTCGAACTCATCGTCACCGGGCGCGACTACGACGCCGCCGAGGCGCGGGCGCGGGCGCTCGCAGCCGAGCGCGGCCTGCCCTTCGTCTCCCCCTACAACGACCCGGCGGTGATCGCCGGCGCCGGCACGGTCATGCTGGAGATCCTGCAGGACCTGCCGGGGGCCGGCACGGTCGTCGTGCCGGTCGGCGGCGGCGGGCTCGCGTCCGGCGTCGGCCTGGTCGCGCGGGCCGTCAACCCCGCCCTCCGCGTCGTCGGCGCGCAGCCCGCCGCCTCCCCCGCGATGCACGCCGCGCTCGCCGCCGGCCGCCTCGTCCCGGTCGCCGACCGCCCCACCCTCGCCGACGGCCTCGCCGGCAACATCGAGGCCGGCTCGGTCACCTTCCCCCTCGTCCAGTCCGCGCTCGACGGGATCGCCCTCGTCGACGAGGCGGCGATCGCCGCGGCGATGCGCGCTTTCCTCGACTCCCACCACCTCGTCGTCGAAGGCTCCGGCGCGGTCGGCCTCGCCGCCCTCCGCGGCGGCCTGCGCCCCGCCCCACCCGAACCGGTCGTCCTGATCGTCAGCGGCGGCAACGTCGCCACCGCCGTCCTCGCCCGCATCCTGGCCGAGACGGGGGAGTGATGGACCGTTCGAATGGCCCACCCGGATGCCATTACACCGGATCGCCGGTGTGATCGTCCCGCGGGTGCCGCCTCCGGTGTTGTGGGGGCAGCGGAACGTCACGCGGCGGATGCGTTCGTTGGCTGGCTGCCACGGCGCTGATACGGGACGACAGCGCCCGCATTCGGCAAGCCCACGGCCGGCTGGTATGATGGGAGCGCCGGTAACCGGATCATGTATCGCCGGCCAGTGCGAGGCGAAGACCAATGACTGCACCTGTCGACGCGATCCTCGGCGCGCTCCGGTCGCCGGGCCAGTGACGAGCGGCGGGAGGGGATAGGCATGGCGACCGGGACCGAGATCATCGTCATCGGCGGGGGCGTCGTCGGCGCGGCCCTGACCTACCGGCTGGCCCGGGGCGGCGCGCGGGTCACGCTGCTCGACGCCGGCGAGCCGGGGCGCGGCGCCAGCGCGGCCAGCTTCGCCTGGCTCAACTCCCACCACAAGGAGCCGCGCCCCTACCACGACCTCAACGTCGCCGGTATCGCCGCGCACGCCGCGCTCGCCGCCGAGTTCGCCGTCGCCCCCTGGCTCCACCTCGACGGCGCGCTCGGTGGGCGACCACCCCGGACGAGAACGACGCCCTCCGCGCCCACGCCGCGCGCCTCCGCGCCCGCGACTACCCGGTCGAGGCGGTCACGGTCGAGCGCGCCACCCGCGAGCTCGAACCGGGCCTGCGCCTCGACCCGCGCGCCGTCCCCGCGGTCTGGCACACCCCCGGCGAGGGCTGGGCCGACGTCCCCTCCTGATCCGCCGCCTCCTCGACCGGGCGGGCGAGCGGGGCGCGACCGTGCGTCCCCACGCCGCCGTCGCCGCCATCGAGCACCAAGCAGGCCGCGTCACCGGCCTGCGCCTCGCGGACGGGACCGCCCTCGCCGCCGACGCCGTCGTCAACTGCGCCGGCCCGCGCGCCGCCGAGGTCGCCGCGCTCGCCGGCGTCGCCCTGCCGCTCGGGCGCGAGCCCGGCCTGCTGGCCGTCTCGCGCCCCGTCGCCCCGCCCCCGCGCCTCGTCTGCCACACCGCCGCGATCACCTTCCGCCCCGACCCCGGCGGCGGCCTCGTCCTCGCCCACGCCGCCGACCTCGACCGCACCGTCGCCGCCGACACCCCGGCCGACCCCCGCCGCCCGCCTGCGCCGAACTCCTCGCGCGCGCCGCCCTTCCGCCCCGACCTCACCCGCGCCGGCCTCGCCGCCGCCCGCATCGGCGTCCGCCCCCTCCCCTCGACGGCGTGACGATCGCCGGCCCCCTGCCCGGCTTCGCCAACCTCCACGTCGCCGTCACCCACAGCGGCGTCACCCTCGGCCCCCTCCTCGGCCGCCTCCTCGCCGAAGAACTGCTCGGCGGCGCGCCCGCCGCACAACTCGCCCCCTTCCGCCCCGACCGCTTCGCCAGCCCGTGACCGCCGGGCGCGTTGCCGCGTCTGGAAGGTAGAGCAAGCGGCGGCAACGATCGGCCCGGTCGCGGCGAAGCCGGCCGGTGCGACAGGAGGGGCAAGGTGGCGAACCGCTCGTCGCGCTGGGCGCTGATCGCCCTGCTGACCCTCGGCGCCCTGCTGCTCCTCGGCCTCGGGGCAATCTGCGCCGTCTCCCGCGACATCTCCCGCGCATCCAACTACGGCATCAGCCCGAGCGAGATCATCGGCGCGTTCGCCCCCGCCGTCCTGGTCGCGGGCGGCATCGGCCTGGCCGCCCTCGTCTTCGTCTACTTCCAACTGGTCGTCGCCTGGGGCCTGGAGCGGCGCCCGGCCACGCGCCTCACCACCTGGCTCCCGCTCCTGCTGCTGATCGTGCCGGTGGGCCTCGCGCTCGCCTACGCCGCCTTCACCCTCGATCTCGACGCCCTCCGCCCCCGGCCGGGCGAATAGCCACCCACCACGGCGCCCGCGCGGCATGGCGTCACACCGCGGAACGACCGACCCCTGTCCGCGTGGCCGAAGGGCCGCGCGCGGATCTGCTATGCTGTTCGCGGGACCGGGAGCGCCGAGGCGGCGCGTCGGCGCGTCCCCGGAGCGCGTTCGCGCGGGAGCGGAGCGATGTCGTTCGCGAACACCCGATACGAGCACATTCGTCCTGGACGAGGGCGGCGTCCCGGATCGCCGGCACGACGATGAAGGTGGTCGAACTCGTCACCGCCCAGGCCGCCTACGGCTGGAGCCCCGAGGAACTGCGGTTCCAGTTCCCGCACCTCACGCTCGGCCAGATCCATTCGGCCCTCGCGTACTACTGGGACCACCGGGACAAGCTCGATCGGGACATCGCGCGCCGCCTCGCCGCGGTGGAGCGCCAGCAAGATCAAGCCCCACCCACACCGCTGCGCGCCCGCCTCCAGGCACGGGTTCCGAATCCGACCGTGATCGCGCCGTAGCGCGGGGCGCAGCGCTACCTGCGCGTGGGCGACCGCGTCTTGACCTACGGACCCGACGACCGCTGCTTGTCGCCGCAGCGCCAAGTCCCCCTCCGGTCAGTGTCACCACGCAGCCCGGCCAAGCCGGGCCGGCAAGGGGCGACCCCCGCCGGCGGCGGCCATCCCCCCGAACGAAGGATGCGAGACCCCGGCCCGTAGTCCGCGTCAGGCGGACTTCGTGGCGAGCCGAGGCAAGCCCCCAGCGACGACTGGGCGCTGATCGTCGTCGGCCCCCCTTCCTCGCCCTCGGCGTAGCATCACCTCGCCGCCAGCCCGCGTAGGCGGGTTTATGCCCTTCAGAGTGTTCATACCCATTAGGGTGTTTATACCCGTTGGGGTACTTCGTGGCGCCGCCGCGCCGCTGGGTGCTGGAGGCGTGCCGATGGGCCTCGGCTCGCCTTCGGCGTTCATCCTCGATCGGCCCTCGCCCACGAGCGCCCGCTGAGCGCACCCCGTTCCCGCTCCCCCCCTGTTCCCCCCGCCCTTCTACGCTATAATGCCCTCAGCGTCCGTACAGCGCCGGGTGGATGGGGAGAGAAGATGGCAGCGTCGGGGATCGGGGCGGGCGAGACACTGGGGGGGCGGTCGCAGTCGCTCTACCGCAAGTACCGGCCGGGCAGCTTCGCCGAGGACGAGCTGGTCGGGCAGGAGCACGTCTCGCGCACCCTGCGCAACGCCGTGCGCCACGGGCGCGTCGCCCGCCTACCTCTTCTGCGGCCCGCGCGGCTGCGGCAAGACCACCACCGCCCGCGTCCTCGCCAAGGCGGTCAACTGCGAAGATCCGGACCCCGCCCAGCGCCCCTGCAACGCCTGCCCCGCCTGCCTGACGATCAACGCCGGCCGCGCGGTCGACATCATCGAGATCGACGCCGCCTCCAACCGCGGCGTCGACGACATCCGCGACCTGCGCGAGAAGGTCCGCTTCGCCCCCGCCCAACTGCGCACCAAGTTCTACATCATCGACGAGGTCCACCAGCTCACCAAGGACGCCTCCAACGCCCTCCTCAAGACCCTGGAGGAGCCCCCGCACGTCGCCTTCATCCTGGCGACCACCGACCCCGAGCGGGTGCTGGAGACGATCAGCTCGCGCTGCCAGACCTTCATCTTCCACCGCATCCCCGTCGAGCGCACAATCGAGCGGCTGCGCCGCGTCTGCGCCGCCGAGGGCCTGCGCGCCGACGACGAAGCCCTCGCCGCCATCGCCCGCGCCGCCACCGGCAGCCTGCGCGACGCCCTCGGCCTCCTCGACCAGTTGGCCTCGTTCGGCGAGGAGGGCATCACCGCCGAGACGGTGCGCCAGGTCCTCGGCGCCGGCAGCGGCGAGCAGGTGCTCGCCCTCGTGGACGCCCTCATCGCCGGCGACGTCGCCGCCGGGCTGCGCGTCATCAACGCCGCCGTCGAGGGGGCGCCGACGCCCGCCAGTTCGCCGCGCAACTGGTCGAGTACCTGCGCGCCCTGCTGCACGCCGCCGCCGGCCCCGCCCCCGCGCGTCAGCCCCGCGCCGCCGGCGCCGACGCCGCGGTCGCGCCGGAACACCGCGACGCCCTGGGCCTCGCCGAGGTCGCGGCGCTGGTCACCCGCTTCAGCCAGGTCGACTACGGCCTCAAGAACAGCGCCTACGGCCACCTGCCGCTCGAACTCTGCTTCGTCGAGGCGATCCTCGCCCGCGCCCCCGGCGCCGGCGCCGCCCCCACCGGCGACCCGCAGCCCGCCCCCCGCCCGCTGCCGGAGCGCGCCGCCGCCCGCCCGTCCACCCCCGAGCCGCCGCGCGCGCCCCGCGCGCGTCCCCACCCCGATCCGCGCCGAGGCCCCCGCGCCCCGCGCGCCCGAGCCCGCCGCGCCGCCGGTCGAGCGCGCCCGCCCGGTCGCCGCGCCCGCGCCGGACCCCTCGCCGCGCCCGCATCCGGCCCCCGCCCCGATCGCCGCGCCCGAACCGGGCATCGAGCCGGCCGCCGTCGCCACCCCGCCGCCCGCCGCCGAGTCCGCGCCCCCGCCCGTCGTCGTCACGGCCCCCCCCCCGGTCACGCTCGAACAGGTGCAGGACGCCTGGGGGCGGATCCGCCGGGGCGTCAAGGCGGTCAACCGGCGCCTGGAGGCGGTCCTCGCCTCGGTCGACCCGCACGCCGTCGCGGCCGGCGAACTGATCCTGATCGCCACCTACGACTTCCACCGCAACCAGCTCAACAGGGACGACGGGCGCCAGGTCGTCGAAGAGGTGATCGCCCAGGTGCTCGGCGCCCCCTTCCGCGTCACCTGCATCGGCGGGCGCGACGAAGCCGCCCCCGCCCCGGCCCCGCGCCCCGCGCCGGAACCGGACGCCCCGCAATCAGCCCCTGTCGCGCAGGCCGCGCCCACCCCCGCGCCGCTCCCCGCGGCCGCCCGCGAAACGGCCGCGGACGAGTACCCCGGCGTCCCTGGGAAGACGACGAGCCGGCCCCGGCGATCCCGCCGCCGCCCGCCCCGCCGCCCGCCACCCCGACCCAGCGCGAGGAACCGCGCCCGCGCCCGGCCGCCGGCGCCCCCAACGGGCGGGTCGAGGCCTCCGCCAACGGCCACCACCACAACGGCGCCGCCACCGCCCTCGCCGTGGCCGACGAGCGCTACCTCAACGCCGTCAAAAACATCTTCAATGCGGTGGAAGTTCGGACAGAAAGCGTTACGCTTGGCCGCGCGCGCGGGGATGACTGAGGTCGCGCGGCGGTGCTGGACGAATCATGACTTCGGGGTTACACCCACAGAGGCTTCCGCGTCCGTCCGCGCGGCGGAATTGCCGGTGCGGTGCAGCGGGCAGCCAGCGACGCCGACAACAGGTGTGACGCAGGGCAATCGCATCTTAATCTCGTCAATTGTTCGCGTAGCAGCCAAGCAGTGGCGCCGATAGCTGACAAGGAGCTGCTCGACCGCCCGCCGCCTTGATGCGCCGGACGGCTCGCCCTCGAGACCGGGGGGGCCGGCTCATTCGTTGTTTCCGGCGCCAGTTATCTGCTCCCGCGCCAGTAAAGGGTCCGGCACAGCGACAAGGGTGCTGGAATTAGATGCCATCGCCCTGAGGTGTGACGAGGCGACCTGGCATCGAGCCTCCCATCGAGCGATACTACCCGGCATGCTGGATGATGAACGGGCACCCGAAGCCGACAACAACGCCGACGAGATCGTCGAGTCGGAGCGCGCCGGGTCGCCGGCCGATGCCGTCGGCCTGTCCGATGTGCTGCGGCAGATGGGCGTCCTGTATCGCTCGGATCCGACCGTCGCCGTCCGTGGCCAGGGATTCATCAAGTACCTGCACAACTACATCGGAACCCAACTTGAAGCGCGCCTGACGCGATTCGCGGTTCGGCGTGGAATCACGATCAAGTACGAGGCGGACATCCTCGGCTCGACCAAGCCGAAGGACGTTGACGTGGCTGTCCTCGATCCGTACAACGGGCCGCTCATGCTCATCGGGGTCCGGAGCCAGATGAGTTCCGTTGGCAAGAACGTCCTCACCTACTATGAGGGGATCGTCGGCGAGTGCATCAGCCTCCAGGACCGCTTCCCGATGAGCACCCACGGTTACGTCTACCTGCATCCGCTGACCTCCATCAAGCAGGGGAGGAGCGCGAGTCCATCACCCACGGGCGGTACGCGCGGATGTACGCGGCCGTCACAGGCCGCTCCGGCCCCGGCTACAAGAGCGCGCGGGGGATCTTCGACCAGTTCGCCTACATGGTGGTGGACTTCGAGGAGACGCCCCCGCGACTGCGCGATGACGTGGTGCGAGCCACAGTGCCCGCTCCCGACCTGTCAATCGACACTTTCGTCGAGCGCATGATCGCCACCTTCAATGCGCGGACCCTCTTCTGGGATGTCTTCGAGTAGCCGTCACCCCAGCGGCGATCGCCCGGAGGTTCGCCAGTAGGCCAGGACCTCGACGCCGTGGCGGATGAGGTCCACTTCGCGCTCGTCGATCCCGAGTTGCTCGTTGAGCACCCGGCCATCGCCGGCCCGGTACGCTTCCGCCACCAAGCCACCCCGCAGCAGGCGATCGAGATGTGAGAGGTGATCCGCGCGCGGGCGGACACGCCCTGGAAGACGGACGTTCCCCGCCTCTCGGAACCAGCACCATGACTCCACCGCCCAGCGCGTGGACTTCCATCTCGCACTGGAGAAGCGTTAGGGACGTGTACCACCCGGCCGCGAGAGCCTCGCCCACAACCTCGGCGCGCAGGAATCCGCAGAGCAGGCTGTTGGACGCGAGGAATCGCGCGTCGTTGACCATCAGCAGCGGGCGCTCGCTGAACACGCTGAGGATGACATCGGGGATGCGCGTGTCTGGGGTGATATACCACGGCTTGCGAACGCGACACTTATAGCGGTTTGCGACCCCATTCTTCTCGCCCCAGCGGATGTATCGCTGTTCTCCGGCACTCAAGGCTTTCGCGTCGGGCAGGAACACGTTGCTCCGCTGGTCCGCGTCGAGGGACGACGTGCAGAGCCCACCACCCCGGATCGATCGTGTCGCAGTCACCGCCGACCGGAGGCTGCTGGCCGGCAGTTGGTAGGCATCTACCACCATGTCGGTCGGGTGAAAGAACGTCTTGTCGCCGGTCACGTAGCCGATGTTGAAGGTAACCAGCTCTCGAGCCGGGACTGTCGCCGCCGCGATGCGGGTCTTCAGCAGGCCCCGCAGTTCGTCACCGAGTAACGCACCGATGAAGGCCCGCTCGCCGCGCAGCAAATCGGCGATGGGGATAGACTCGTCGACCACGGGGCGTGCCTCGAGCAGGTCCGCGACCCGCCCAAACGCCTGGTAGCGGACGAAGTCGGTGTGTGAACCATAGCCGTCGGCGAGCAGGATCACTACGTCCTGCATCAGATCGGGGAAGAGGCGCTCGTGCGTCCGCAGTACCCGGAGCGACCCAAAACGCTCGCCCAACGCTTCCCAGAGCGGCCGGGCATAGCGCACGTAGGTGAATTCGTACGGGAGGACGAAGGCCAGGCGTCCGCCGACGTCGAGGAATTGCAGCGCGTGCAGGACGAAGGGCAGCCACAGGCTACCGCTCGGGTCCATCCCCTGCCCCAGTACCGTCGCCGCCGCCGCGAGCGCGCGGTCCCGTTGCTCCGCCGTGAGGTGCCGCAGGCGGACGTAGGGCGGATTGCCGATTACCGCCTGGACCGGGAACGGATTGACGGCCAGGAAATCGGCCAGGCGCGCGTCCGTGTCCGCGATAAGCCCCGCCCCGAGCGCCCGCGCCCGCGCCTCTTCGTCGAGCTCGATCCCCGAGAGGCGCACCCCCGCATTGCCCCGACGCTCGGCGCTCGCCGCGACGGCCCGGAGGAAGATGCCGTCGCCGAAGCTCGGCTCGAGGATATGCTCCCCATCGTGGCGCACGACCCAGTCGGCCATGAACTCCGCCGCCGAGTGCGGCGTGTAATAGGCTCCCCGCAGGCGTTGGGTCGCGCCGGCCGGTCCGCGGGGGGCTGTCCTGTCGAGCGGGATTGCCACCACCGGCTCCGTTGTCGCCAGCTCACGACCGCTCATGGCCCTCACTCACCTCCCGTACGTACTCGTGGATTGTACTATACCCCGCCGTCGAGTTAACGCTCGGAGTCGGGCAGTCGGGGAGGGGGACCTGGGCGAGTCGCTCGGCTGAGCGTGATGCCTCCGGCCTCCTCTACCCATCTACCCGACTACCCGGCTCCGAACCCCTACCTTCAGGCGATGCGGTGCCTCTCGCGTTGCCGTGACCGATGCTCCTCGGAACGAGGTGGGGCGGAAACGGACACGGCGCCCGCCCCGACCCGGAAGCAAAACTGAAGCACAAGCGAAGGTGACATGGCCGACCGCGGTTCGTCGCCGCACGGGTTCGAAGCGCGCGCCGCCCAACGTTGCTTTCCAGAGCGGCCGCACGGAGACTTCCCCCGTCACCCTGCTTATCACTCGTGACAAGTTCATCCTACAAGCTCGGCGATTACTTGTCAAGAGTGATGAGTTGGCGATATGATGCGCACGAAGGAAAGGGGCGCGGCATGAGCACTATCGGCGAAAGGCTCCGGTCGGCGCGGTTGCGCTTGGCGCTGAGCCAGGAGGATTTGGCGACCCGGTCGGGCGTGCCTGTGGTGACGATCTCACGGGCAGAGAACGACCGCTTCGAGATGCCGAGGCCGTCTACTGTGCGAAAACTCGCGCAGGCGCTCGACGTCGCGCCCGGCTGGCTGCTCTTCGGGGAGGGCGAGGGACCGGCGATCATCGAGGGAAAAGACGCCGCCTGAGCGAGCCAGGCGGCGCATAGCGCCCACGGTGGTGTGAGCACCGGCGGGCAGGGTGATCATAGCACGATGGCAGCCTTGCTGAGGACAGGCCCAACTCGGCTGGCGGAACGCCGCTGCATCATCATGGGAGCGGCCGCGGCCGACTGTCGCGCACGATCGCCTGCGGCGCGGCTCTTCCGCGCCGACCACGACCCACGCCACAAGAGCCACTTCGCGATCGGTGGAGAAATAAAGGCATAGGCGGGAGCGCCAGTCGTCGGCGCCCCTCCTCGCTCGGACGCCCCCCAGCCCTCGTCCCTACTGACGACTCGCCCCCACCGCCCGCGCCGCCGGCCACTGGTGCAGCGGCGCCGGCAGCACCGGCAGCAGGCGCCGCACCAGCCCGCTCGTCCGCCGCAGCAACCGCTCGTGCCGCGCCGTCCAGCGGAAGCCGTAGGCCGCGCGGATCGGCGGCGGCAGCAGCCCGACCGTCGGCAGGTAGAGGAGCGGGCGCAGCGGGCGCAGCCGGCGCGGCGCCGACGGCCAGACAATCTCGCGCGCCAGCAGCCGCGCCGTCGGCGTCACCGTCAGGGTCCCGCCGGCGTACATCTCCGCCATGTACCGCTCCAGCCCCGCCCGGCCCGCCGGCAGCACACCATCCGGGATGCCGAGCAGCGGCCCGGTCAGGCTCGCCTCGGCGCAGTACCGGTCCAGCTCCTCCGCCGTCAGCGGCCCGACGTACCGCTGGTAAGCGCGCGGCAGCACGTCCAGCAGCGTCGCGTAGACCCAGCAGAGCAGCGCCGGATCGTGCGCCGTATACGTCGTCCCGGCGGGGAAGGGGCCGGCCGCCTCGTCGATCCGCCCGTTGACCCGGTCGTGCAGCCCGTTGATCCCCCGCGCCGTCCGCGCCACCGCCGCGTCGTCGCCGAAGGTCAGCGCCAGCATCGCCCCGATCGTCTGGTGCAGCCGGTGCAGCCGCAGCTCCGGCCGCGGCAGGAAACTGCTGTGCCCCGCCACCCCCGCCGCCACCAGCGGGTGCGCGAACTGCATCAGGATCGCCGGCGCCCACCCCAGCAGGATCACCGTCTCGCTGTTCAGCTTGCGCGTCACGCTCCGGGCCGGGTCGCCGCCCGTCACCCGCGCCCGCAGCCGGGCGACATCCTCCGCCGTCGGCCAGTCCCGGCGGCGCGTCTGCAACGGAAAGGACGATACTGCCATCTGGTCCACCTACACGCTTCTCTCGGTATGCTCGTGGGAGCCGAAGTTCCAGGGGGAATGCGA
>JAUJMV010000021.1:0-17929 GCA_030446685.1 Thermomicrobiales bacterium
TTCGATCTTCGGACCTTCGACCAGCACGCCGCGGGGCGTGAGGAGGGGCAACCGCCATGCACGACGACCGCGAGCCGCAGTACCAGTTCGAGACGCGCGCGATCCACGCCGGCCAGGAGCCGGACCCGGAGACCGGCGCGGTGATCGTGCCGATCTACCAGACCTCGACCTATCGCCAGGAGGCGGTCGGCGTCCACAAGGGCTACGAGTACTCGCGCACCGGCAACCCGACGCGCGCCGCGCTGGAGACGGCGCTGGCGTCGCTGGAGGGCGGCGCCTGGGGCCTCGCCTACGCCAGCGGCCTGGCGGCGACCGCCAACGTGATGTACCTGCTGCGCCCCGGCGACCACGTCCTCCTCTCCGACGACGCCTACGGCGGCACCTACCGGCTGGTGGACAAGGTGCTGCAACCGTGGGGGCTGACCTATACCCAGGTCGATCTGACCGACCCGGCGCGGGTGCGCGAGGCGCTCAAACCGGAGACGAAGCTGGTCTGGGTCGAGACGCCGACCAACCCCTACCTGAAGATCGCGCCGATCGCCGAGCTGGCCGAGGTCGCCCACGGCGGCGGCGCGCGGCTGGTCGTCGACAACACCTTCGCCTCGCCCTACCTGCAGCAGCCGCTGGCGCACGGGGCGGACATCGTGCTGCACTCCACGACGAAGTACATCGGCGGCCACAGCGACGTCGTCGGCGGCGCGCTGGTCGGCAACGACCCGGCGGTGCGCGAGATCCTGGCCTTCCACCAGAACGCGGTCGGCGCGGTGCCGGGGCCGCAGGACTGCTTCCTGCTCCTGCGTGGCCTGAAGACGCTGGCGGTGCGGATGGAGCGGCACTCGGCCAACGGCCGCGCGGTCGCCGAGTTCCTGCGCGGCCAGGACGCGGTCGAGCGGGTCTACTACCCCGGCCTCCCCGACGACCCCGGCCACGCGGTCGCCGCGCGCCAGATGCGCGACTTCGCCGGCATGGTCTCGTTCACGGCGCGCGGCGGGCTGGAGGCGGCCAAGCGCGTCGTCGCCAGCACCAAGCTCTTCTTCCTGGCGGAGAGCCTCGGCGGGGTCGAGTCGCTGATCGAGCATCCGGGCCTGATGACGCACGCCTCGCTGGCCGGCTCCGGCTTCGAGATCGATCCGGGCCTGATCCGCCTCTCGGTCGGCATCGAGCACGTCGACGACCTGATCGCCGATCTCCGGCAGGCGCTGACGGCGGGCGTGCTGGAGGCCGCGGCGATCCGGGACTGAGGGCACCGGTTCGTAGGCGGGTGGGCGGGTGGGCGGGTGGGCGGGTAGGGGCGGTGCCACCGCCGCCCCGTCACGCCGCCCCGGTCAGCCGCTCGACCAGCTCCTCCGCCAGCAGCACCGAGTAGTTCTGCCCGCGGTCGTGCGGGTAGACCTGGAACATGCTCGCCTCGTAGAGGTTGGCGATCGGCGTCTCGAACGGCGGGATGTGTTCCTTATAATCGAGCGTCACGATCGGCTGGGCGTAGGGCGCGGCGAACATCCAGCTCTCGGTCACCCACGCGGGGCTGAAGGCCGGGTTGATCCGCGCCAGGTGCGGCAGGAACTCCGCCAGCACCTCCTCCTTGCTCTGCCGGAAGAGCGGGTCGTCCATCGGCCGGTAGTTGCCGAGATAGATCAGGCGCCGCCCGCCGTAATCGCCGGGGGGCATGTAGTTGGTGTGCTCGACCAGCGCCAGGAAGGGGTAGCCGGGGTCGTTGACGTTGATCCAGTAGGCGTCGGTCAGCGGGCGGTCGAGCGCCAGGATCAGGCAGTGCGCGCCGTAGGCCCGGCCCCAGTCGTACCGCTCGCGGTAGGCGTCCGGCAGTTCCGGGGCGAGCCGGCAGAGCAGGCGCGGCGGCAGCGTGGAGATCACGCGGTCGAACGGGCGCGCGCCCCGGTCGGTCGCCACGGTCAGCCGGCCGTCGCCGTCCGGGGCGGCCGCGATCCGCTCGACCGTCGTCCCGAGGCAGACCTCGCCGCCGAGCGCGCGGATCCGCTCGACCAGCCGGTCGTAGACCGCCTGGAAGCCGCCGCGCAGGTAGCCGAGTTCGGTCGAGCGGTCGTGCAGCCGCGCCCAAAGCCAGGGCAGCGCGATCTCCTCGCTGGCCGCGCCGAACTTGTTGCGCAGCAGCGGTTCCCAGATGATCCGGTACGGCTCCTCGCCCATCCAGCGCCGCACCCACGGCGCGGCCAGCTTCCCCTCGAAGAGGCGGGGCGGGCCGTAGCGCAGCGCGCCCATCACCGCCGCCTGCCGCACCCGCGCCGGCGGGCGCAGCGGCGGGAAGCGCAGGAAGGCCAGCGGCGAGTCGAGCAGGTAGGTGTCCCCCTGCCACAGCGTGACGGTGCGCGGGCGCGGCCAGCGCAGCCGGTCGGCCAGCCCCAGCTCGGCGATCAGCCGCTGCATCGCCCGGTCGGAGCGGAAGAGGTGGTGGTAGAACTTCTCCAGCCAGGCGTCGTCGATTTGAAACCCCGCCGCCAGGCCGCCCGCCACCGGTTCGCGCTCGTAGACCGTCACCCGCTCGCCGCGCTGCGCCAGCCGCAGCCCCGCCGTCAGCCCCAGCGCCCCGCCCCCGAGGATCGCGTACTCCATCGCCCCTGTCCGTCTCCATCACCGCCGCCGTTGACCGCCGAGCGGTCGCCGACCCTGCACAAGCGGCACAAACCAATGGGCAAAGGATACACGATGCGGCGGCCGGGGGCGGAGGGCGGGGATGCTGATGCGCTGGCGACTGAAGTCGCGCCTGTCGGCCTGCGGCCACGAAGTCCGGCCAAGCCGGACTGGGACCGTGGTGACGCCCCAAGCTGTCCCGATAGGCACGCTGATCGCATCGGTCCCAGTCCCCGGCGGGGGACTTCGTGGCCGCAGGCCGACAGGCGCGACTTCAGTCGCCGGCCCCGCCGTCCCTCACGGGGAGGGGGAGGGGGGCGCACCCGCCGCTGACAGGCGCCGCGACGGGCGGCGGACCGCCGAGGACGGCCCGCGCCAGATCGAGGCCGCTAGTGCCGCGTCACCCGCGCGCCTCCACTGATACTTGGCCGGTGGCCCTCTTGACAACCACGGCGCTCTACCGATATGATTTAGGCGAGGCTAATTTAGCTGTTGTCAGCAACATGACAGCGATGATAACGGAGGGCAACAGATGCGACAGCGCACCCAATTGCACCATGACCACTCCAGACGGAGACGCGGCGCAACGCTCCCACTGGTCGGGGCCATCCTCCTGCTCCTCCCGCTCCTCGCCGGCTGCGGCCGGGTGGCGGGCGGGCAGAGCCAGGGGGGCAACGGCCCGCTTAAGGCGGTCGCCACCACCACGATGATCACCGACCTGGTCCAGCAGATCGGCGGCGAGCGCGTCCAGGTCACCGGGCTGATGGGCGCCGGGGTCGACCCCCACCTCTACAAGGCCAGCCAGCGCGACGTGTCCACCCTGGACGGTGCCGACGTGATCTTCTACAACGGCCTCTTCCTCGAGGGGAAGATCGGCGACGTGCTGGAGAAGGTCGGCAAGACCAAGCCGGTCGTCCAGGTCACTGCGGCGATCCCCCAGGACCGGTTGCTCGCCTCGGAGGACTACGCGGACCAGTTCGACCCCCACGTCTGGTTCGACGTCAGCCTCTGGCGGTACACGATCGATCCGGTCGTCGAGCAGTTGTCCAGGCTCGACCCGGAAGGCGCGAGCTACTACCGGGGGCGGGGCGACGACTACCAGCGCCAGCTCGACGAGCTGGACGCCTACGTCGAGCGCCGGATCGCCGAGGTGCCGCCCGGACAGCGCGCGCTGGTCACCGCGCACGACGCCTTCAACTACTTCGGCCGCCGGTACGGCCTGGAGGTGCGCGGCCTCCAGGGGATCAGCACCGAGGTCGAGGCCGGCTCCCGCGACGTGCAGGAGATCACCGCCTTCCTGGCCGAGCGCCGGATCAAGGCGATCTTCGTCGAGTCGAGCGTGCCGCGCCGCAACATCGAGGCGGTGCAGGCCGCCAGCCGGGCGCGCGGCTGGGAGGTCGCGATCGGCGGCGAACTCTACTCCGACGCCCTCGGCGAGCCCGGCACGCCCGCCGGCACCTACACCGGGACCGTCCGCGCCAACGTCGACCTGATCGTGGAGGCACTCAAGTGACGACTACCGAAGCAACCCTGACGGAGCGCCGATCCTTCCGTGACACGCCGGCGCCCCCCGACGCCGCCCCGCTCGATGTCCGCGGCGTCACCGCCGCCTACCGCGACCAGCCGGTCCTCTGGGATGTCAGCTTCACCGTCCCGCCGGGGCAGCTCGTCGGCATCGTCGGGCCGAACGGCGCGGGCAAGACCACGCTCTTGAAGATCGTGATGGGCCTCATGCGGCCCGCGGCGGGGCAGGCCCTCATCTACGGCCAGCCCTTCGCGCAGGCCCGCCGGTGGGTCGGCTACGTCCCGCAGCGCGGCAGCGTCGACTGGGACTTCCCCACCGACGCGCTCGACGTGGTGCAGATGGGCCGCTACGGGCGGCTCGGCTGGTTCCGCCGGCCGGGCGCCGAAGAGCGCCGGCGGGCGCTGGCCTGCCTGGAGCAGCTCGGCATCGCCCACCTGGCCGGGCGGCAGATCAGCCAGCTCTCCGGCGGGCAGCAGCAGCGCGTCTTCCTGGCGCGCGCGCTGGCCCAGGACGCGCGCCTCTACCTGATGGACGAGCCCTTCGCCGGGGTCGATTTCAAGACCGAGCAGGCGATCCTCGCCCTGCTGCGCGAGTTGCGCGCGGCGGGGCGCACGGTGATCGTCGTCCATCACGACCTCGAGACGGTCGGCGACTACTTCGACCGCGTCGTCCTGCTCAACGGCCGGCTGGTGGCCGAGGGGCCGGTGGGGGAGGTCTTCACGCGCGAGAACGTCGCCGCGGCCTACGGCGGCAGCGTCGCCTTCCTCTCCGACGAGGGCATGTGGGGCGTGGTCGTCGCCGACATGGACGGGGCCGCGCGGTCCGAGCGCGCCGCGGCGAACGGGGGCTGAACGATGGGCGGCCTCCTCCGCGACCTGCTCTTCGACTACACCCTGCGCAACGTCGCGCTCGGCTGCGCGATCCTCGGCGTCACTGGCGGCGTCCTCGGCTCGTTCGCGATCCTGCGCCGGCAGGGGCTGCTGGGCGACGCGCTGGCCCACGCCGCGCTGCCCGGCGTCTGCGTCGCCTTCATCCTGACCGGCGCGAAGACGCCGGCGGTCCTGCTGCTCGGCGCGGCGGTGTCGGCCTGGCTCGGGGCGCTGCTGATCCTGGCGATCGTGCGCGGCACGCGCATCAAGCAGGACGCCGCGCTCGGCATCGTCCTCTCGACCTTCTTCGGCGCGGGCGTCGTCCTGCTGACCGCGATCGCGCGCTCGGGCAACGCCGGGCAGAGCGGGCTCGACGCCTTCATCTTCGGCCAGGCCGCCACCCTGATCTGGCGCGACGTGGCGACGATGGGCCTGCTGGCGCTGGCCGCGCTCGGCGTGGTCGCGCTCCTCTTCAAGGAGTTGAAGCTCCTGACGTTCGACCCCGCGTTCGCCGCCACCCTCGGCTACCCGGTCGGCGCGCTGAACGTGCTCCTCACCACGCTGATCGTCGTGGCGGTGGTGATCGGCCTGCAGGCGGTCGGGGTGGTGCTGATGGCGGCGCTGCTGATCACCCCGGCGGCGGCGGCGCGGCAGTGGACCGACCGCTTCGCCGCGATGATCGGGCTGGCGGCCCTCTTCGGCGCGGCCAGCGGCGTCGCCGGCGCGCTCCTCAGCGCGACCGGCGCCAACCTGCCGACCGGCCCGCTGATCATCCTCGTCGCGACCGCGATCCTCCTCCTCTCGCTCCTCTTCGGGACCAGCCGCGGCGTCGTCTGGAGCCGGATCCGCGACCGTCGCAGCCGGCGCGCGGCACTGGCCGCGGTCCCCCCCCCGCCCCCCAACTCTGGGGGGAGCTAGGACGGGTAGACCGGGTGGCTCTCCCCAAAGTTGGGGGGCGGGGGGGGCGCCCACGCGGCGCAGCAAGGAGGCGACAAGTGAGCGCCGACCTCGTCATCATCCTGACCGCGATCCTCGTCGCCGTCCCCTGCGCCCTCCTGGGATCCTTCCTGGTCCTGCGGCAGATGGCGATGATGGGCGACGCGATCAGCCACGCGGTCCTGCCGGGCATCGTGATCGCCTTCTTCCTCTCCGAGAGCCTGGGGCCGCTCGCCTCGCTGCTCGGCGCGACCGTCTTCGGCCTGCTGACGACCGTGCTGGTGCAGGCGCTCAGCGACACCAGGCGGGTCAAGGAGGACTCCGCGATCGGCATCGTCTTCACCGCGCTCTTCGCCCTCGGCGTCTTCCTCGTCTCGAAGTTCGCCCGCGACGTCCACCTCGACCTGCAGCACGTCCTCTACGGCGAGATCGCTTACGCCCCGCTCAACCCGCTGCTGGTCGGCGACTTCGACCTCGGGCCGCGCTCCCTCTGGACGCTGGGGATCGTCACCGCCCTCGTCCTGGTCCTGGTCGGGCTGCTCTACAAGGAGTTGAAGCTGACCACCTTCGACCCCGGCCTCGCCGCCGCGCTCGGCTTCGCCCCCGCCACCGTCCACTACCTGCTGATGGGCGCGGTCTCATTCACCACGGTCGGCGCGTTCGACTCGGTCGGCGCGATCCTCGTCGTCGCCTTCCTGATCGTCCCGCCGGCCACCGCCTACCTGCTGACCGAGCGCCTCTCGCGGATGCTCCTGCTGGCGGTCGCGGCCGGCGTCGGGTCCGCTGTCGGCGGCTACGCGCTGGCCTACAGCCTCAACGTCACCATCGCCGGCGCGATGGCGGTCGTCGCGGGCCTGCTCTTCCTGCTCGCCCTGCTCTGCTCGCCGAGCCACGGCCTGCTCGCCCACCTCGCCCGGCAGCGCCGCAACGGCCACGACTTCGCCCGCGACCTCCTTCTCGCGCGCCTCGCCGGCCTCGGCGGCCACGCGACCCCGCAGGCGCTCGCCGCGGGCCTCGGCTGGGAAGGCGCCCGCCTCGACCGCGCCCTTCAGCACGCACGGCACGGCGGCTGGATCGACCGGCCGCGCGAGGGCGAAGTGCTCCTGACCGAGAAGGGCCGCGAGGCGGCGCACCGCGCGACCGGGCGGCTGCGCCCGGCGGCGGTCGGCAGGGTCTAGCGCGGAGGCATTCCTCACGCGGTGCGTGAGGAATGCCCTCGTATCGCTCGCCCGGCCCGTCCGCGGTCTGCTCGCGCGCCCTATAGCCGCACCGGCAACGCGGTGCGTCGCCCTACCATGCCAGCGCCGGACCTTACCCGCGGCCAGTATTAGCGGAACTCCGCCCAGAGCGGGAAGTGATCCGATGCTCGCCTCGCTTCTTCTCCCGCTACGAGATCACACGCACACAGGCGCGCGGCCATCTGCGGCGAGGCGAAGACATAGTCCAGCCGCATCCAGGGGGCGTCTGCCGGATACGTGTATCCAGGCTCCTGAGGGTGGAGCATCCGGTAACAGTCCACATAGCCAGCTTCCACGAGGAGCTGGATGGCCCGGCGCGGGGCATCATCCGCCGCGTCCCCCCACTTCGTCACGCCGGGAGGTGGGGGACCGACAGGATCGCCCGGGCGAAGGGCATTGAGGTCGCCCACCAGCAGATGGGGCTCGTTGGCGATGGGGTAGAGTACGTCGAGAATGACCGGAACCTCCTCCTCGGGCAGGGGTACATCGTGGCGGGACGCCAGGTGTGTGGCGAACAGGCGCAGCGGCATTCCTTCCCAGGCAACCTCGACCTCCAGCAGGGTCTTGGCGAGGGCGGCGCGGCGGTGATTCTCCCGCCGTCGGATCGGCAGGCGGCTCAGCCAGGCAACGTGAATTTCATTGCTGGCTTCGCCGAACGCGAGATGCATCCCCAGCTCGCCCGCCAGGGTCTCCGCGTTGGCCCGACTGGTGGCTTCCAGCAGCGCCACAGCATCCGGCCGCTGCCGCCGAACGATGGTCGCGATCTCCGGCAGCCGGCCCCCCCCGCCCATCCGGATGTTGTAGCTGAGCACCTTCATCGTCATCAGTGTCACGCGTCCTACAGCCGCACCGGCCGCCCCTCGATCGCCGACGCGTTCGCGGCCAGCACCAGCCGGTGCGTCCGCAGCGCGTCCTCGAACGACTGGCGGATGCCGCTCCTGTCGCCATCGGCGACCGCGCGGTAGAAGGCGCGGGACAGCTCGCGCTCGCCGTCGCCCCCCTTGCCGCCCCAGGACTCGGTCCCCTCCGGCGTCGTCCAGCTCCCGCCGGCGAAGCCGCAGGTCGCCTTGCCCGCCGCCGCGATGATCGCCAGGCCGCTGTCGCCGGCGATGCCGGGCTTCAGCGCGTAGGTGCTGGCGTAGCCGCCGACCGCGCCGTTGGCCCACTGCACCGTCAGGCTGTAGCCGTCCCAGTTGTCCCACCCCGGCTGGCCGCGCAGCACCTGGTCGGTGTAGCGGGCGTAGACCTCGGTCGCCTCGGTGTCGAGCAGGTAACGGCAGAGGTCGAGGAAGTGGATGCCCCACTCCACGACGTGCCCGCCGCCCCAGGCGCGGTCCCAGTTGCCGGGGATGTCCGGCCCCTTGCGGTAGTTCCAGATGTGGGTCAGCGCGACCGGCTGCCCCGCCAGCCGCTCCTTCAGTTCGACCATCCCCGGTGCGTAGCGGATCTGGTGGCAGACGTGGACCAGGCGCCCCGCCCGCGCCGCCGCCTCGCCGATCGCCTCCGCGTCCTCGACCGTCAGCGCGATCGGCTTCTCGATCACGACGTGCGCGCCCGCCGCGAACGCCGCCAGCGCGTGCTCGCGGTGCAGCGGCGGCGGCGTGGTGATGTGGACGACCTCGGGCGCGGCCTCGCGGAGCATCGCCAGCGCGTCGGTGTACGGCGTGGCGTGCGGCGCGCTCCGCCCCACCAGCGCCCGGACGCGCCCCTCATCCGTATCGGCGATCCCCACGACCCGCGCCTGCTCCTCCAGGTCCGCGACCGCCTCCGCGTGCGCCCCGCCGCGCCGCCCCGCCCCGATCACCGCCACCCGCAGCGCCATCCCTGCCCGCTCCTCCCGTTATCATTCAGCCCAACGGCGGTATCATAGCGCACTGGAACGTCCCAATGAGTAGTGGAGATGGGTAACTTTACATTGCAGGCAAACTTTCGATCCCTACTACCACCCTTCCCGATAGCTGCCACAGCACTCCGACAGGCTATATGGCCGAGGTGCCGGGGGGATGTAGAAATATGATCGGCCGCTATTTGATACGACGAATCCGCAGAGCGTAAAGACAACGCAATAGAGGCGTACTTTCGCGCGATTCTCATTTGATGGTCATTTGACGACGTTACAGACCACCTCTCCAGTGGCACGCTCGCTCATCGCTTGACGGTGTGGAGAGGTGGTCATGCCGCGCCGGGCAACGCTGTCGTCCCCGGCTTGACCAGCGGGACGCCGGCGCGGCAGAGCGGGCAGTCCTCCGGCGCGTAGATGGCGATGTCGACCTGCAGCAGTGGGGCCAGCGGCACCCCGAAGTCGACCCGCCCGCCGCTGCGATCGACCAGCAGCGCCGCCACCGCCACGACCTCGACGCCCCACGGTTCCAGCGCGGCCAGCGTCTCGCGGATCGAGCCGCCGGTGGTGAGGATGTCATCAATGACCAGCACCCGCTCGCCGCGCCGGAAGGTCGCGCCGCGGCGGAACGCGCGCCCCGTGCCGCCGTCGGCGCGCTCGGCGTAGGCGGCGCGCGCGCCGAGCTGCCGCGCCACCTCGAATGCCAGCAGGATGCCGCCCGTCGTCGGCCCCGCGACCGCCTCCACGTCCGCCCCGGCGAAGCGCGCCGCGAAGTCGCGGCAGACCGCCTCGGCCGCGCGCGGCCGCCAGAACAGTTCAAATTTCTCGATGTAGCGGTCGCTGTGCCGCCCGGACGACAGCAGGAAATGCCCCTCCTTCAGCGCCCCCACCTCGCGCAGGATCGCCTCGATCCCGCCACCATCCCCGCTCAATCCCCACCCCTCCATCCCTTGAGACTACGCCGAGACGGGACGAGGAGGCGAATGCACCACGGAGGACACGGAGATCGCGGGCATCGTTGATCTTCGCCGGTTCGTCTCCGCGATCTCCGTGGCCTCCGCGGTGCAACTCGTCCCCCTATTCCGCGCCCCGCGCCCCGCGCCCCGCGTTCGCCACCCCGACGATCTCGCGCACCGACGTGAGCCCCTCGCGCGCCAGCCAGGCCGCCAGATCGTCGATGATCCGCGTCACCATGCCGAGGTCGGCGAAGGTGGCCGTGCCGACCTGCACCGCCGACGCCCCCGCCATCAGGAACTCCAGCGCGTCGTCCAGCCCGGTGATGCCGCCGAGGCCGATGATCGGCACGTCCACGGCCGCGGCCACCTGGTAGACCATCCGCAGCGCCACCGGCTTGACCGCCGGGCCGGAGAGCCCGCCGGTAACATTGCCCAGCACCGGGCGCCGGCGCCGCACGTCGATCGCCAGCCCCAGGAGCGTGTTGATCAGCGAGAGCGCGTCGGCCCCGGCGTCGGCCACCGCGCGGGCCACGGCGGCAACGTCGGTCACGTTCGGCGTCAGCTTCACGATCACCGGCAGCGTCGTCGCCGCGCGCACCGCCGCCGTCACCTCCGCCGCCAGCCCCGGATCGCAGCCGAAGAACATGCCGCCCGCCTCGACGTTCGGGCAGGAGACATTCAGCTCGACCCCCGCCACCCCCTGCACCTCGTCGAGCATGGCGGCCATCTCGGCGAACTCGCCGACCGTGTCCCCGGCGAGGTTGACGATCACCGGCACGTCCCAGCGCGCCCAGATCGGCGGGTACTTGGCGATCACCCCTTGACGCCGGGGTTCTGCAGCCCGATCGCGTTGAGCAGCCCCGCCGGCGTCTCCGCCAGCCGCGGCATCCGCGCGCCCTTCCGCGACCGGTAGGTCACCCCTTGGAGACGATCGCGCCGAGCCGTTGGATGTCGATCAGCCCGGCGTACTCGACGCCGTACCCGAAGCACCCCGACGCCGCGATCACCGGGTTGCGCAGCACCAGCTCGCGCGGGTTGTGCGGCGCGAGGTCGACGCGCAGATCGACGGGGCGGGAGTCGGGTTGCGTCGCGGACACGCGATCGGCCGCGCGATCGATAGTGGACATGGCGACTCCTTCCGCGCCCCGGTCAGGGCCGGGCGTTACCGATGATGTTCCCCCGCTCGTCAGTAACGAGCGCGCCTTTGCTGATGTCGAGGAGCACGAGATCGTTCCCCCAGGGATCCCGGACGACCGCGCAACGGCCGATCGCGATGTCGAACGGCGGCTCGACGACGGTGCCGCCGGCCGCGGCGATCGTCGCAGCCGCCCCCCTCGGCCGAGGCCACCAGGAAGTCGACCTCCGCCCCCTCGCGCTCGGTCTGGATCACGATCTCCGCGTCGCTGTCGGGCAGGCGCAGCCCGGCGGCGGTCGCCGTGCGCCAGAACAACTCGTGCCCCAACCGATCGCGGTAGAAGGCCAGCCCCGCCTCGAGGTCGGGCACCGGGAGACGCACGCAATCGACCTTGCGTAGCACCGGCTCGTCGGATGTGCATATTGTGGCGCATCGGACCCCCGCTCCGCTAATCGAGCACGACCTGTTCCAGCGGGAAGACCGGCCCGTCGCGGCAGACCGTCTTCAGCCCGCCCTTGGTCTGGACGACGCAGCCGAGGCAGACGCCGACCCCGCAGGCCATCCCGCGCTCGATCGCCACCTGCACCGGCGGCAGCGTCCGCGCCCCGCGATAGGCCCGCAGCGCCTCGCGCAAGGCGACGTAGACCGGCTCCGGCGCGTAGGCGTAGATGCCGTCCGCCCATTCGAGGTACTCGGGGACCAGATCGGTCACCGCGCCGTGGTGGCCGCGCGAGCCGTCGGCGGTCGCCACGGCGATCTCGGCGTCGGTCGGCAGGTAGGGCAGGGGCAGCAGTTGATCGGCACTGTTCGCGCCGACCAGCATCGTCACCGCCACGCCGCGCGCCAGCGCCGCCTCCGCCAGCGCGACGATCGGCGCGATCCCGTGCCCGACCGCCAGCAGCAGCGCCCGGCTGACCCGCCCCCCGAGCTGGTAGCCGCTGCCCAGCGGCCCGAGCGCCGCGAACGGCTCACCCGGCCGCGCCTCGACCAGCCGCCCCGCCCCGCGCCCGCCGGTGAAGACGAGCAGTTCGAGGCTGTCCGGCTCGCCCGCGCCCCGCGCCCGCGTCGCCCGCATGATGCTGAAGGGGCGCGGCAGGAGCGGATCGCGCCCGGCCGCCAGCCCCTGGTGCAGCATCACGAACTGCCCCGGCGCCGCCGCGTCCACGACCGCGCGCGGCGCCGCCAGCCGCACGATCGCGTTCCGTGGCAGCGCCTCCTCGCGCTCGATGAACGTCGCGGTGAATTGCTGCGGCATTACCCCTGTTCCTTGCTTGACGGACTCCCGCCCCTGGTCGCGACGACGAATCTGCTCTGCAGCGGGAATACCATCAAGGCAACTATCGCAGCGGCTCTGTTCCCTCGCTCAGGATCGAGAGGTACTCGTCATATACAAACAAGCGGCCTCGTCTGCGGCCTGTCAGTTCATGCACAATTCCAAGCTCACCGAGGTGAGCCATGCACGAGGCGATCGTTGGCTTGGAAAGACCGAGGCGCTCGACGGCATCAGCAATGGCAAGTATCGGTCGGCCTTGCAGCAGTTGGTGAACGCGTAGTATTGAGACGGCGACACGACCAAGCCCCTCGATACGTCGCCGGTCGCGATCGAAGAGCTGGAGAATGCGTTTAGCCGCCGATGCTGCTTGTTCCGCTGTCTCGTACACTCCTGTGAGGAAGAACCGCAGCCAGCCTTCCCAATCGCCCTCCACCCGTACCCGCTGTAACTGGTCATAGTATTCGAAACGGTTCGTTTTGAAGTACAAGCTCAGGTACAGCAGCGGTTCGGACAAGGCGCCTTCCGCGCAGAGCAAGAAGGTAATCAGCAGCCGCCCTAAACGGCCATTGCCGTCGAGGAACGGATGGATCGTCTCGAACTGGACATGGGCCAGCGCGGCTTTGATGAGCGTCGGCGTGCGCACGGGATCGTTATGCAGGAACTTCTCGAGCGTGCCGATGCAATTTTGTACCTCGTCCGGAGGTGGAGGGACGAACTCCGCGTTGCCAGGCCGGCTCCCCCCGATCCAATTCTGACTCCGGCGGAACTCACCCGGCGTCTTGTCACTTCCGCGCCCTGTCGCCAATAAGATGCCGTGAATCTCGCGTATGAGCCGCGAAGATAGGGGGAATCCTCCCCGCAAGCGTTCCAGACCGTAATTCATCGCCGCGACGTAGCTCGACACCTCTTCCACATCATCGAGCGGCACCCCCGGAACCTCCTCGCTCTCGTGGAGCAGAAGATCGGAGAAAGAAGATTGCGTGCCCTCGATCTGCGAGGATAAGAGTGCTTCTTTGCGAACGTAGAAATAGAGGAAGAGCGAGGTGTCGGGTAGTAGGATGGTAACGCCATCCAGGCGTCCTAACGCGCGATTGGCCTTCTCGAGCAAATCGTAATGGTCGGCGTCGAGCTGCAGCGGTGGATCGGGGGGCAGGGGGTGCGGGATGAAGGTTTTAAACGCTTCCGTCGAGGTGGAGCGCGTTGCGTAGTAGCCCGAACGATTCGCAACAGGCATCTTGCCTTCCCCGATACGTCGAGTAAAGCCTGCTTTACTCAGGATTCGCCTTAGTAAAGATTCTACCACGAAACTTTACTAAGCACGGCATGGGAGTACTTTGCCGCGGGAGGAGCAGGCCGTCCGCCGCATGGTTGTTCGTCACCGGCGGCACGCCGAGCGCGAGTACGGTCGCCGCGATCCATGCATCGGCAATCTGGATCGGTCGCCCACGCCGCCGCGCCCGATCGCTCATCTCGGCCCAGACACGCCAAAGATCGCGATCGGCGAGAACAATGGTGAACTGATCGAGGAGATCCGCCAGCCGTCGCTGGCGAGCCAGCCCCAGCCTCGTTGCAAGGCCCAGCGATTCAGCTCCGCAACGGTCATGAAGGAAACCGCTACATCGGTGCCGGCCAGGTATGGTCGGTAGATCTCGGCGCGCGTGTCGCGGCGAAAGAGGTACGAGATGATGTCGGTATCGATAACACGACCGTCAGGCATCGCCGCCTTCACGGCGCCATTGGCGTACGGCGGCGGCGAACTCATCGGCCGTTTCATCCTCCGGCCAGAAGTCACCAAGCAAATCGTCGAAGTTTGTGACCGGGCGCACGCCCTGCTCCGCCGCAAGGGTCGCCAAATCCTTCTTCGGTTGCGCGAAGAACTCTCGTCTCGACATCGCCAACGGTCCCATTCGCGCGGCCAGCCGGGCCGCCGCAGGCCCCTCGTCCTCCGCTCCCTCCCACAAGAGGCACCGAAGGTACGCCAGCGCTTCGCTGGCCCGCTCGTCACCGAGCCGGTCCACCAGTTCGTGCAGCTCTTCCTTGACGCTCATCGTCCACCTCCCCCGATGCCGTCCGGGCGTGATACTCAAGTCTAACGATGGGGCCGGACGTTATACCGACAGGCCGAACGGGACAACGTCCGTCTTCCCCAGCCCGTGCGTCGTCGCTTGTACGCAGTGCTTCCTCAGTACCCCGCCGCCGGCTGCCGGTAGCTCGGGAGCGGCTGGACGTTGTAGGCGCCGCCCGCGCTCGCCAGCGCCTCGACCATCGCCAGCGCGGTGTCGATCGAGGTGATGCAGGGGATGCCCCGCTCCACCGCCGCGCGGCGGATCTGGAAACCCTGCTGCAACTCCTTGTAGGCCGGGCCGGGGGTGTTGATCACCGCGCTGACCGTGCCGTCGTGGACCACATCGAGCACGTCCGGGCGGCCCTGGCCGATCCGCTTCGTGGTCAGTTGCACCGGCATCCCCGCGCGCGCGATGAACGCCGCCGTCCCCTCGGTCGCGTAGAGGCGGTAGCCGAGCCGCACCAGCGTGTCGATCATCGCGGCGGTCGCCTCGTTCTTGTCGTCGTCGGCCAGGCTCAGCAGGATCCCGCCGCGCGGGGGCAGGCTCATGTTCGCCGCCAGCAGCGCCTTGTAGAAGGCCGGGGCGAACGCCCGGTCCACCCCCATCACCTCGCCGGTCGACTTCATCTCCGGCCCCAGCCCGACCTCCACGCCGCGCAGCTTGCCGTGCGAGAAGACCGGCGCCTTCACCGCCACCAGCGGCGGCGCGGGCCACAGCCCCCCCTCATACCCCTGCTCCGCGAGCGTCCGGCCGAGCATCACCCCGGTCGCCAGGTCGATCAGCGGCACCCCGGTCACCTTCGAGATGAACGGCACGGTGCGGCTGGAGCGCGGGTTGACCTCGATCACGTAGATGCGCCCCTCGTGGATGACGTACTGCACGTTCATCAGCCCGCGCACCCCCAGCGCCAGCCCGATCCGCGTGGTGTACTCCACGATCAGGTCGCGCTCGATCGGGTAGAGGTTGCGCGGCGGGTAGACCGCGAAGGAGTCGCCCGAGTGGACGCCCGCGCGCTCGATGTGCTCCATGATCCCCGGGACCAGCACCCGCTCGCCGTCGCAGACCGCGTCGACCTCCAGCTCCTTGCCGACCAGGTACTTGTCGATCAGCACCGGGTGGCCGGAGAACTGCACCGCCGTCGTCAGGTAGCGCCGCAGGTAGTCGGGGGTGTGGACCACCTCCATCGCCCGGCCGCCGAGCACGTACGACGGCCGCACCAGCACCGGGTAGCCGATCCGGTCGGCGGTCTCCATCGCGTCCCCGAGGCTGTTCACCGCCGCCCCCAGCGGCTGGGGGATGCCGATCCGCCGCAGGAACGCTTCAAACTGTCGCCGGTCCTCCGCCGCGTCGATCACCTCCACGCCCGACCCGAGGATCGGCACCCCGGCCCCGTGCAGCGCCGCCGCCAGGTTGATCGCCGTCTGGCCGCCGAACTGGACGATCACCGGCGGGGTCGCCGGGGTCGAAGGCCCGAAGGTCGCAGGTCGGAGGTCGAGCGGCTGTTCGGGGCCGCCGGTGGCCCCGTCTCGATCGGCTACCGCCACAGCGGCGCTCGAAACCCAACTTTCGGCCTTCGGACCTGCGACCTGCGACCCGCCTTCGTGGTACAGCACATCCAGCACGCTCTCGTCGTCCAGCGGCTCGAAGTAGAGCCGGTCGCTGGTGTCGAAGTCGGTCGAGACGGTCTCGGGGTTGGAGTTGATCATGATCGAGGCGACGCCGGCCCCTTCGAGGGCGCGCGCGGCCTGCACCGAGCAGTAGTCGAACTCGATCCCCTGCCCGATGCGGATCGGGCCGGAGCCGAGGACGACCGCCTTCGGGCCGGGCAGCGGCGCCGCCTCGTCCTCCTCCTCGTAGGTCGAGTAGAAGTAGGGCGTCGCCGCGGTGAACTCCGCCGCGCAGGTGTCGACCATCTTGTAGACGGGGAGGAGGCCGCGCGCGCGGCGGCGCTCGGCGATCGCCTCCGGGGTCGCGCCGGTCAGCGCGGCGATCTGGCGGTCGGAGAAGCCCTGGCGCTTGGCCCGCCAGAGGGCCGCGTCGTCGAGGTCGCCGCCGGCCGCGGCCAGGGCGCGCGCGGTCGCGACGAGGCGGGCGAGCTTGCGGGTGAACCAGGGGTCGATGCCGCTGCGGGCGGAGAGGTCCTCCGGGGCGCAGTCGCGGCGGAGGGCGGCCATCAGCGCCCAGAGGCGCAGGTCGTTCGGGCGCGCGACCAGGTCGAGGATGGCGGCGTCGCCGCCCGGCCGCCCCCACTCCGGCGCCTCCCAGGCCAGGTCGGAGACGCCGCTCTCGAGCGAGCGCACCGCCTTCTGCAGGGCGGCCTCGAACGAGCGGTCGATCGCCATCACCTCGCCGGTCGCCTTCATCTGCGTCCCCAGCGTCCGCTCGGCGCGGGTGAACTTGTCGAACGGCCAGCGCGGGATCTTCACCACGCAGTAGTCGAGCGCCGGCTCGAACGCCGCCACCGTCCGCTCGGTGACCGCGTTCGGCAGCTCGTCCAGCCGCCGCCCGACCGCGATCTTGGCGGTGATCCGCGCGATCGGGTAGCCGGTCGCCTTCGACGCCAGCGCGGAGGAGCGGCTGACGCGCGGGTTGACCTCGATCACGTAGTACTGGAAGGAATGGGGGTCGAGCGCGTACTGCACGTTGCAGCCCCCCTCGATCCCCAGCGCGCGGATGATCTTCAGCGCCGACGAGCGCAGCATCTGGTACTCGCGGTCGGAGAGGGTCTGGCTCGGCGCGACGACGATCGAGTCGCCGGTGTGGACCCCCATCGGGTCGAGGTTCTCCATGTTGCAGATGGTGATGCAGGTGTCCGCGCCGTCGCGCATCACCTCGTACTCGATCTCCTTCCAGCCGCGCAGGTAGCGGTCGAGCAGGATCTGCCCGATCGGGCTGGCGTCGATCCCCGCCTGCACCTTCTCGTCCAGCTCGTCCGGGGTGAAGGCGATGCCGCCGCCGGTCCCGCCGAGGGTGTAGGCCGGGCGGATCACCAGCGGCGTCGGCACCCGCTCGGCGAAGGCGCGGGCCTCCTCGACCGTGTGGACGATCGCACTCTCCACCACCGGCTCGCCGATCCGCACCAGCAGATCCTTGAACGCCTCGCGGTCCTCGGCCAGGCGGATCGTCTCGACCGACGCGCCGAGCAGCCGCACGCCGTAGCGGTCGAGGACACCCGCCTCGTGCAGCGCCACCGCCAGGTTGAGACCGGTCTGCCCGCCGAGGTTCGGCAGCAGCGCATCGGGCCGCTCCCGCTGGATCACGCGGCGCAGCACGTCCACGGTCAGCGGCTCGACGTAGACCACGTCGGCGACGCCCTCGTCGGTCATGATCGTCGCCGGGTTGGAGTTGACCAGGACCGACTGGATGCCCTCCTCGCGCAGCGCGCGGCAGGCCTGGGTGCCGGCGTAGTCGAACTCCGCCGCCTGCCCGATCACGATCGGCCCCGAGCCGATCACCAGCACTTTCTTGATGTCGTTCGCCACCC
>JAUJMV010000021.1:18029-36939 GCA_030446685.1 Thermomicrobiales bacterium
CGCCCCTCGATCAGATCCACGAAGCGGTCGAACAGGTACTGGTTGTCCTGCGGGCCGGGGGCGCCCTCCGGGTGGTACTGCACCGAGAAGGCGGGGCGCGACTCGTGGTCGAGCCCCTCGACCGAGCCGTCGTTGAGGTTGATCTTGCCGACGCGCCAGCCCGCGGCGGTCGGGACGTGTTCGGGGTCCACCTTGAAGCCGTGGTTCTGCGACGTGATGTGGACCTCGCCGGTGCGCAGATCCTTGACCGGCTGGTTGCCGCCGCGGTGGCCGTAGTGCAGCCGGCTGGTCCCCGCGCCGATGCCGAGCGCCAGGAGCTGATGCCCGAGGCAGATGCCCATGAAGGGGATGCCCGCGTCCACGATCCGCCGCACCGTCCGCGCCGCCGACTCGACATTCTCCGGGTCGCCGGGGCCGGGCGAGGTCGTCACGCCGTCCGGGGCGAGCGCGGCGATCTGGTCGTAGCCGGTGTCCCACGGCACCACCGTCACCTTCAACCCGCGCCGCTCCAGCGAGCGGACGATGTTGCGCTTGTGGCCGCAGTCGAGGACCACGACGTGCCGCCCCGCCGGGTCGCCGGTCGTCGCGATCGCCGGGATCGAGGTCTCCGCCACGACGTTGCGCTCGGAGGGCAGCGGCGCGCGGCGGGCGCGCGCGACCAGCTCCGCGTCGCTCAGGCCGCGGCGATCCGGCACGAGCACCCCGCGCAGCAGGCCCTTGTCGCGCAGGTGCCGCGTCAGCGCCCGCGTGTCCACCTCCATGATGCCGGGGATGCCGTGCCGCTTCAGGTAGGCGTCGAAGGTGCCGTCCGCGCGCCAGTTGCTCGGCTCGTCGCAGTACTCGCGCACGATCACCCCGGCGACCCACGGCTGCCAGGACTCGTCGTCGCCCGGCGTCACCCCGTAGTTGCCGATCAGCGGGTAGGTGAAGGTGACGATCTGCCCGTTGAACGAGGGGTCGGTCGCGACCTCCTGATACCCGGTCATGCTCGTCGTGAAGACGATCTCGCCGCCCGCCTCATGTATCGCCCCGAACGGCTCCCCCCCGAAGAGCCGCCCATCTTCCAATGCCAACACCGCGTTCCCGTGCATCATTATCTCCCCTTACTCGTCGGGTAGTCGGGTAGGCGGGTAGGCGGGTAGACGAGCACGAGCGACGCCCCCGTCTTCCTCTAGCCGACTAGCCGACTAGCCGACTACCAACTCGCGACTACCCGCCTATTCGACCCATCCGCTCGCGCCAGCAGAACTGCCCGATCAGGTGCGCCAGGATGAGCTGGCAGAACGCGCTCGTCGCGTAGAGCCCGATGCAGCAGGCCAGTTGGCCGACCAGGCTGAACAGGTAGTTCGCGGCGAGGTAGAGCGCGATCGCAAGCGCGTACTGCCCCCGATAGCGCCCGATGAAGCCGAGTACCAGGCGCGGATCGAACGCCGCCACCAGGCTCGTGTCGTGCAGCACCAACTGCGCGTGCGCCGCCGGGACGAGCGCCGCCGTCGCCAGGCCGACCACCAGCGCCAGCCCGCTCCCGGCGGCGAAGAAGGCGACCGGCAGCAGGATCGCCGGCGATGACGGATTATTGGAGCCGGAGAGGGGCAGCCCGATCGCCAGTCCGATATAGCCGAAGTAGATCAAGGCCAGCAGCGCCACGTAGGGGATGTAGTAGATCAGGCTCACCACCCAGCCGATCAGCCCCTTGCGCAGCAACTCCCCGAAGTCGTCCCATTCCGGCAGCGGCTCCGGCTCGGCGCGCGCCACCCGCTCCATGAAGACCAGCAGGTAGCCCTGCACCAGCACCGCCCCGACGAGGACGAGCGACAGCAGGCTGAAGACCGCGCCAAGCCCGAGCTTGCGCGGCCAGGCCGGGTCGCGCGCGATGAAGTTGAACGCCTCGTTGATGTTGAGCCGGAAGTCACGGCTCGGCGCTATCGCGGCCATCGCCCCTCATTCCCAGGCGGGCAAGCGAATAGGCAGACAGGGCTGGCGCGTCCAACCGGCGCTCCTTCATCTACCCGCCTCGTACCGAACCTCGCCCCCCACCACCGTCAGCGTCACCATGCCCTGCAGTTCGACCCCCAACAGGGGGGTGTTCTTGCTCGTCGAGCGCAGCGTCTCCGGGGACGGGGTCCAGCGCCGCTCCGGGTCGAAGACCGTCAGGTCGGCCGGCGCCCCGACCGCGAGCGTCCCGGCCCCCGCCGGCAGCAGCCCCCCCAGCACCCGCGCCGGCGCGACCGTCAGCTTCGCGATCACGGTCGGCAGGTCGAGCGCCCCGGCGCGCACCAGCGTCAGCAGCGTCGGCAGCGCCACCTCGAACCCGAGCATCCCCGACGCCGCCCGCCCGAAGTCATCCGCGGGCTTGTCCCCCGGCGCGTGCGGCGCGTGGTCGGTCCCGATCACGTCGAGCGTGCCGTCGCGCAGCCCCTCGACCAGCGCCTCGATGTCCGCCCCCGTGCGCAGCGGCGGATTGACCTTCGCGTTCGGGTCGGGGACCGGCCCGCTAACACCGTGTTCCGCGCCCCTCGGTCCCCGTCCCGCGTTCCAGTACAGCCGGCGATCGCCGCGCACCCACGCCTCGGTCAGCGCCAGGTGGTGCGGCGTCACCTCGCCGGTCACGCGCACGCCGCGCGCCTTGGCCTCGCGGATCAGCGCCACCCCGCGCGCGGTCGTGGTGTGGCAGGCGTAGAGCCAGCCGCCGGTCGCCGCCGCCAGCGCCAGGTCGCGCGCCAGGATGACCTCCTCGGCCACCGCGGGGCTGGCCGGCAGCCCCAGGGCCGCCGCCACCGCGCCCTCGTTGATGCCGCCCCCCGCGACCAGGTCCGGATCCTCGCAGTGGACCATCACCGGACGGTCCAGCGCGCGGCTCGCCTCCAGTGCGGCGCGCAGCGCCGCGGTCGAGCGCGTCGACTCCCCGTCGTCCGAGAAGCCGACCGCCCCGGCCGCCGCCAGCGCCGCGAAGTCGACCGGCTCGATCAGCCGCCGCCCGCGCGTGATCGTCGCGATCGGGAGGACGCGCACCGCCGCCTCGCGCGCCCGCTCGTAGACCCGGCGGATCAGGTCGGGCGAGTCGGGCGGCGGGTCGGTGTTCGGCATGCAGCAGACCGTCGTGAAGCCCCCCTGCGCCGCCGCCAGCGCCCCGCCCCGGATCGTCTCCTTGTATTCGAAGCCCGGCTCGCGCAGGTGCGCGTGCAGGTCGATCCAGCCCGGCGTCACCACCCGCCCGGCCACGTCGCGGATCGTCGCCCCGTCCGGCGCGGCGAGCCGACCGCCGACCGCTGCGACGACGCCGTCGCGCAGCAGCAGGTCGCCGATTTCGTCGCGCCCGCCCCCCGGATCGATGATCCGGCCGCCGCGCAGCAGAAAGTCAGCGGGCATCGTCCGCCCTCCCCGATGGCCCGCAAGAAAAAAGCCTTCGGGTCCGTAAACCCAAAGGCTTCAGCAGCGCGGCGTTCCCTCGGTTGTCTGCCCCTGGTCCCGACATCGCTGCTCCCGCCAGCGCCTCTACCCGTCACGCGCGGGAACCCCCGCTCACACTGAGAGGCACGCGCTTTTCAGCGTGCCTCCCGTGCGTTCAGTAGAGTATAGCGATGGCGCTAGAGTGTGTCAAGGGCGGCTGCGGGAGGGGATGCGCGTACGTACGCGCCTCTTGGCGCGGAGGTGAGGTTGTTCGAGGGCGGGAATCGCTTTGTGTGCCAGGAAATCGCGCTGGCTTGCCGGGTGCCGACGACTAAAGTCGTCGCTAGGGGCTCGCAAGCTCGCCACGAAGTCCGCCTGCGCGGACTGGGGCCGTCGCTATGCCAGAGCGTATCGGGATAGGCGGCACGGCCCAACCCGCGCAGGCGGGTTTCGCGGCCCGCAGCCCCCTGGCGACGGGTCTCAACCCGTCGGCGCCACCAATCTCCGGGTCACTCCTCGCCGTAAATATCGGCCAGCGCCGCGCGCTTCTGCGCGTCCCGCTCCGCCGGGGTGGCCGGCTTCGCGCGCCCGCCCATCGCGGCGAAGAACGCCTCGTCGTAGGCGCGGGTCCGCAGCACCATCGGCATCGGGATCGCGTGGCCCAGGACGAGGCACTGCTGCTTGGTCTCCAGGCTGGCGAGGACGCCGCGCAGGTGCGAGCGCCCGGCGACCCCGGTCAGCACCGCGTCGATGTCGTGCTCCTCCGTCAGCAGGCCGGTGATCTTCGTCCCGAGCTGCGACATCACCTCGGCGTCGATCCCGCTCGGTCGCTGGTCCACCACCAGCAGCGTGACGCTGTACTTGCGCATCTCGCGCGCGATCGTGCCGAAGATCGTCTGCCGCGCCACCGCCGGCGAGAGGAACTTGTGCGCCTCCTCCAGCACGATCGTCAGCGGGTGGGGCCGGTCGGCGGCGTCGCCGCTCTGGTCGTACTTGAGCACCTGGTCGGTGTAGGCGCGGTGGATGCGCCGGGTCAGGATGTTGGCGACGAGCATGTAGTCGAGCAGCCGGCTGTGCCGCCCGAATTGCAGGACGACGTGCCCCTTCCGCTGGAGCCGCAGCACGATCTCGTCGATCACGCTGGTCCCCTGGTTGGGGACGATGTAGGGCAGGTTCGTCAGCAGGTTGAGCTTCTGCTTCAGCGCGTCGACCGCCCCTTGGTTCGCGCCGCTCTGGGCGCAGAAATCCTTGACCGCGTCGCCGTCCATCGCCAGCAGCCGCTCGATCCAGCGTTCCTGAAATCGCTGTTGGAGGCTGAAGCTGGTCGCGGCGAAGGTCGGCGTCAGGTTCAACTCGTCGGCCAGCAGCTCGACGTCGCCCGGCTCGATCTGGTTGAGGCCGATTTGCAGCGTCCCGTCGAGGGCCTGCCGCCCCTGGTCGCGCGCGTCGAGCGAGTAGACCGCGACCCGCGAGCCGAAGAGCTCGCGCAGGCCGCGCAGCCGCGACCCGCCCTCGCCTTCCTTCTGCCAGGCGTACTCGCTGTGCATGTCGAAGACGAGCGCCGAGGCCCGCTCGCTCTTGATCACCCCGCAGAGCAGCAGGCGCGTCAGCACGCTCTTGCCGGTGCCGGACTGGCCGAAGACGCCGTTGCTGCGCTCGACGAAGCGCGCCAGGTCGAGCGGGATCGGATGGTCCATCGTCAGCGGCGACCCGAGCGCGAACTTGCCGTCCCCCTCCGCCCCGAAGACGACGTCGAAATCCTCCCCCGCCGCCTCGCGCAGGATCGCGAAGTGCATCGGGATCGTCCGCACCGGCTTCGGCCCGCCCCCCGCGACCAGATCGTCCGTGCCCTCCAGCATCAGGCTCGGCCTGACCTCCGCCGTCGCGTAGGTGTGCGTCCCGGCCAGCGCCGCGCGCAGGAAGGACGAGCTGATCGGCGGCGGGTCGGCGGCCAGCGCGGAGTCGGTCAGTTGCAGCTCGAGGTCGGCGATCGTGCTGAAGTAGCGGTTCTCGTCCCCCTCGACCACCACGAAGTTGCCGACCTGGATCGCCTCGACCGAACGCGCCGTGTCGAGCCGCACCGTCAGCCCGTTCTTGAAGCTCCCCCCGATGACGACGCCGAGCTGAGGAGCCCCCCCCCCCGCCCCCCAACGGTGGGGGGAGCCGCTCTCACCGTTCATCCCGACCACTCTCCCTCCGGCCGCATCCGTCGCTCGTCGCTCGTCATGCGGCGCTCACTTCATGGGTGAATAGTCGGTCGGCGCGAGCAGCCGGCTCGTCACCCGCGCCGCCAGGACGCCGTCGCGCTCGCTCTCCGCCTTCGCCCACACCCACTCGTCGTCGGCGCGGAAGGCGGTCCAGGCGCGCTCCTGCGCCTCCCGGTCGGGATAGACGCACAGGTAGACCAGATCGCCCTCCTGGCCGTCCGCGTCGAGCGCCTGCCAGAAGCCGACGACCCCGATCCCGTGCTTCGCGAAGAGGCGCATCGTCGTGTCGCGGAACCGCGCCTGCAACCGATCGAGCTTGCCCGGCGCGGCGGTGTAGGTGCGCAATTCGTAGAGCATGGTCAACGCTCCTTCGCTCGTGATCCGCGGGACTCGACCCCGCCAGCCCCGCCCCCGACGCTATCAGAACGGCACGTCCCCGTACCCGTTCTTCCCCGCCCGCCCGTTCTCGCCACCGGACCCGTTCGCCGCCCCACCCAGTTCGTACTTCGTACTTTGTACTTCGTACTTCTCGACGCCGGGGTCGATCGCCTCCAGCACCGTCAGCAGGCGGTCGTAATCGCGCTTCAGGAGGCGGGCCACCTGCTGCCCCGCCGCGTTCAGCCAGGCCGTGTCCCGGCCGCGCCGGTCGTAGACGCAGCGGATGTGCGCCGCCAGGAGTTGCTCCGCCGCCACCTCCCCCTCGCTCGCCGCCAGGATCGCGAAGTAGCCCGGCGCCTCGGTGAACGCCGCCACCGTTGCCCGGTCGCACTCCTGCACCGAGTAGTGCAACGGCGGGGGCCAGGGTGGCAGGTGGTGCCGCGCCCGCCCGTCCGGCCCGGCGTAGCCGACCGTGATCGCCTGGAAGGTCGTCCGCAGGATGCGCAGCAACTCCGGGTGCTGATCGTAGATCGCGCCGTCGAAGACCTGATCGGTGCCACGCCGCACCGCGCGCCGCCCGGCATCCACGCCCGCCGTCTGCCCGAACGCCACCACCCCGTACAGGGTCGCCCCGTCCGGCAGCGCCACCGCCACCAGCGCCCCGAGCGGCGGCAACTGGTGCAGCCGTTCGCTCTCGGCCCAGAACCCGACCGTGCTCGTCTCGATCACCTCGCCGATCCGCATGGGCGCTCGCTCCGCTCGCTCAGTCGGGGAGGCGGGTAGGCGGGTAGTTGATAGAGGCCGGCGGCACGCCAGGTACTCCTACCGCCTCCCCGCCTCCCCGCCTCCCCGACTCGTCACACAAACCGGCCCCGCTTGCTGGCGTCCTTGCCGCTGCGCAGCATCACCAGGCCGAGGCGGGCCAGCGCCTCCTCGACCAGTTGCTCGACGACGCGCCGCTCGTCGGCGCCGATCACCGCCTGCTCGTGGGCCTCCTGGAGGACCGAGGGGTAGCCGCGCCCGCGGCGGCACTGATCGTAGACGAGCGCGTGGACCAGATCGAGGTGCGGCCGGTGGCTCGCGACCCAGGCGGGGATCTCCACGCGCGCGATCTCCGTGCCGGTCTGCAGGTAGAAGAAGTGGATCGCGTGCTCCCCGTACTCGCGCAGGATCTTCGAGGCGCTGGCGAAGACGTCCGATCGCTCGCCGGGACCGAGCCGCGCGATGTGCGCGAAGAGGTGGCGGTCCGGCACGTTCGGGATGACGTGGCAGGCCGGCAGATCGCGCTCGGCCCGGCAGGCGTCGCAGTTGATCGGCAGGCCGCGCCCCGGATAGTCGCAGGCCGCGATCCGCAACGCATCGGTCGCGTCCTTGCCGCCCGGAAAGCTGATGTAGCTGGCGACCGGGATGCCGCGCTCCCGCAGCCGCTCCAGCGCGTCGAGGAAATCGGCCAGCACCCAACCCTTCACCGCCTCATCCTGGCCGCTCAGCGACCAGAGGATCAGGGTGCCGTCCTGGAGGGCCACGGCGGGGCGCGGCACGCCCTCCGCCGCCGCGGCTAGCGCCGCCAGCTCGTCGGCGGCGCGGCGCATCCCCAGCAGCGTGGCGTTGACCGGAATGCGCCCGTCGACTTGCAATTCCTGCTCGCGGTAGCGCAGCTCCGCGGTGGAGGAGAGGTGCGCGTCGGGGCGCGACCCGTAATGGAGATGCACCCGGCCGATGTTGATCAGGTAGAAGCGCGCCGGGCTGTGGCGGTCGGGCAGGATGAACGACCCGTCGGTGGCGATCACGCCGAAGTCGGGGGGCGCGGCCGGCGCCGGGTAGGCGCGGTTGAAGCTGACGTCCGGCCGCGCCGGCATCCAGGAGTGCTTGTTGCGGGGGTCGGTCAGCCGCGCGACCAGTTCGCCGGTGTCGACCGTGGCGTAGGCCTCGCGCAGCGGCGCGAACTCGTCCGGCCCGCCGCGCGGCACCTCGCGCGCCAGGTCGTCGATCTGGGCGGCGATGCGGGAGAAGTCGAACGGCAACGCGCGCTCCGATACGGTCCTGCCGGTCCCCGGCGCCCCTGCGGATAGTCCCCGCTCCATTGTAGTACGTACGCAGAGGAGGTGCAACGCCGGGCGACCGGGCGGGGGGTGGCGTCCCCGCCGGGAGGGCCGCCGTCCCAGGTTGCCGAAGATGAAGCGCGGGCGGGGGCGATCCCGTATACTATGTAAACACCACGGCGGCGGCCTCGCATCAGAGAAAGCATGATCGGATGACAGACGAACCTCGCGACCAGACCGACGACCGGCGCACCCCGAGACCCTACCGCTACACCTCCTATACCCCCTACGTGCCGGTGCGGCCCAGCGCGCCGGCCGGCGCGGATGGGCCCGGCCCGGCCCCGCCGGACCCCGTCGAAGCGCCGGCCGCGCCGGAGCGTCCGCCCGCCGCCGTGGAACAGGCCCCGGCAGGAGCGTGGCCCGGCCCCGCGACGGCGAACGGGAACGGCCACACGCCGGCCTACAGCGCCGCGCCGTATGGCGAGTATGCAGTCCCGGGCGGCCCTGCCCCGGACGCCGGGTCCCCGGAGGGCGGGGCCATCCCGGCAGGTCGCGGCTGGGACCGCGATCGTTCCGACGCCCCCCGGCGCGGCGGCGGGATCGGCCGGATCCTGCGCAACTCCTGGCCGCTGCTGCTCCTGGCGCTGACGAAGTCGAAGTGGCTCCTGGCGATCTTCAAGCTCAAGGCGTTCAGCACCTTCGCCACCATGCTGGTCAGCATCGGGGCATACGCCCTCTTCTTCGGCCTGCCCTTCGCGATCGGGTTCGTCGCGCTCCTCTTCATCCACGAGATGGGGCACGCGATCATCCTGAAGCGGCAGGGCGTCCGGGCGACCGCGCCGCTCTTCATCCCCTTCATGGGGGCGGTGATCGGGATGCGGGAGATGCCGAAGAACGTCTACGCCGAGGCGCAGATGGCGCTCGGCGGGCCGATCGTCGGCAGCCTGGGGGCGCTGGCCTGCCTGATCCTCTGGCAGGTCACCGGCTCGCCCCTGTTCGTGGCGCTCGCCTACATGGGCCTCTGGTTGAACCTCTTCAACCTGATCCCGGTCAGCCCGCTCGACGGCGGGCGGGCGATGGGCGCGATCTCGCCGTGGGGCTGGATCCTCGGCCTGGTGGTGCTCGTCGCGCTCTTCCTGCGCCTGCAGAGCCTCTTCCTCGGCTTCATCCTGCTGGTCGGGGGGATGGAGGTCTTCAACCGCTGGCGCAGCCGCGACGTGGATCGCGCCTACTACGAGGTGACCGGCCGCCAGCGCCTGCTCGTCGCGGCGGTCTACTTCGGCCTGGCGGCCGTCCTGGCCCTCTCGATGGCCGCGCTCGAACCGACGATGATCGCGCTGCGCCCGCGCTGACGTGGGGCGCGGGGCGCGGGGCGCGGCACCGCCCGTCTTCCGACGCGCGGGCTCGGTCCCTACGCTCCACGCTCCACACTCTCCGCTCCACGGAGTTCCTCGATCAGCGCCAGCGTCGGGCGCACTTCCGCCGGGGCGCCGGGCGGCTCGCGCCCCTCGCGCAGGGCGGCGACGAAGGCGTCGAGGAGCGGGTAGAGCGCGTCGCGGTGCCAGGGCAGGCGGCGGCGCTCGCCCGGCCCGCTGATCGCGATCGCCTGGTTGTACGGCTCGGCCCGCAGCGCCGCCTCTTCCCCCAGGATCTCGATCAGCACCTCGTCCTCCTGCTCGTGGGCCGGCGGCAGCGCGGCGGCGAGTTCGACCGTGCAGACGAGCCCGCTCGCCGTCCGCAGGGTCAGCAGCGCCGCCGACCGGTCGTGGCCGAAGGGCGGCGCGACGGTCGCCTGGGCGCGGACGATCGCGCCCGCGGCGGGCAGGCACCAGCGGAGCAGATCGAGGAGCGGGGCGCCGAGGTCCCGCAGCAGGTCGCCGGGGGCGCGGCGGGTGCGCCAGGCGGCGAAGGCGCTGAGGAGCGGCCCGGTCTCGCCGCGCGCGACGGTGTCGCGGAGCGCGCGGGTGGCGGGGAGGAAGCGCAACTCGTTCGGCAGGCCGAGCGGGGCGCCGTGCCGGGCGGCGAGCGCGGCCAGCGCGTCGAACTGGGCCAGGTCGGCGGGCGGGGTGAGGCAGAGGACCGCCTTGCCGCGCGTCAGGGCCGCGCCCGCCCACCCCGCGCCGCCATCGGCCCCGTCGCCAGCAACCGCGCCGGGCTCCTCGCCGGCGATCAGGACCAGGTCGATGTCGGGCGCGGCGAGCAGTTCCGCCGGCGTGGCGTAGCCGTACCAGGTGCCGCCCCCGGCGTCCTGCACGGTCGCGGCCAGCACCGCGCCGGGGTGCTCGGTGACCGCCGCGGCCAGCACGCCCGCGCGCGGCCCCGAGCCGAGGAGGCCGCAGCGGAGCGGCGCGGACGGCGGGGTCGAAGGTCCGAAGGTCGAAGGTCGAAGGTTGAGCGTGGGGGGGGGCACAGCCGGTGCGGCTGGGGCCGACGCTGTGGCCCAGCTCCCCGACCTTCGATCTTCAGACGTTCGACCTTCGACCCCTACCTCGCGCCCCTCCTCCGACGAGCGGACGGCGGCGAGGGCGAGGGCGAGCGCGGCGCGCGCCTCGGTGGGGGGGAGCGGCACGGGGGTGTCGTCGCGGACGGCGTCGACCAGGGCGCGCAGCTCCGCGACGTAGGCTTCCTCGATGTGCAGCAGGGCGCCGAAGTTGAGCGGCTGGCCGAGCCCGGCGCCGGCGCGGAAGTCGGTCAGCGTCACCATCCCCGGATCGGCGGCGCGGATCAGGCCGGTCTCGCCGAAGACCTCCAGGTGGTGATAGTAGGGATAGCCGGGCGGCAGGCGGTTGACGACCTCGGTCGCGCCGATCGCGCCGTTGCGGAAGCGGACGGTCAGGGTGATGAAGTCGGGCACCTCCCCGTCGGGGTCGGTGATCCGGCTCTCGGCGTAGACGCTCTCCGCCTCGGCGCCGGCGAACCAGCGCAGCAGGTCGGTCTCGTGGACGGCGTTGGTCAGCGCCGCGCCGCGGGTGTAGGCCGCCGCGCCGGTCCAGGGCTTGCCGCCCGGCGCCCAGGGGCCGACCGGCAGGTCCAGCGCGCCGTACATGGCGCGCGGGCGGCGCTCGTTCTCGCGGATCAGCCGGGGGGCGCCGATCGCGCCGCGGTCGATCGCCGCGCGCACCGCCCGGTAGCGCGGGGTGAAGCGGCGGCTGTGCCCGACCATGAACTTCACGCCCGCGCGCGCCGCCGCGCCGAGCAGCGCGTCGGCGGCGTCGAGCGTGTCCGCCAGCGGCTTCTCGCAGAGGATGTGCTTGCCGGCCGCCGCCGCCGCCCCGACCTGCTCGGCGTGCAGCAACTCCGGGGTGCAGATGACGACGATCGCGATGTCCGGCCGCGCCAGGAGTTGGCGGTAGTCGGCGTAGTGGGCCTCGGCCCCGAACTCGCGCGCGGCGCGCGCGGCCAACTCCGCGCGCACGTCGGCGGTCGCGACGAGCCGCAGCCGGTCGCGCAGGCGGCGGATCGCCGGGAGGTGCGCCGAGAAGGCGATCGTGCCGCAGCCGATCACGCCGATACCGAGGGTTGCAGTCCCGCTCATCGGGCAGTCCGGGTCGTCCGTGCCACGGTGGTTTCCTCCCAGGGTGCTCGGCCCCCCGGGTTGGCCAGCGGGGGCGGGCCGACGGATGGCAATCGGTAGGCGGCGCGCGCGTCGCCGGCTGGTCCCGCTTTCAGATTAGGGCCGGCGGGCGATCGTCCGCAAGGGGGGAAACCCCTATCGGGAAGAGAAAAGAGCGTCATCGCCCGGCGTCTCCGTCCGCCCACGGTCGCGCGCCTTCACCCATTTCCGGCAGCATATCACACAAAAACAACCCTTCTGCCCCCTCGTTCGCGGCCGAATGGGGTGCTAGGCTTGGCGCAAGGTGGCGGTGGAGCCGCGCGGCATAGCGGGGAGAGTGGCCGACATGGCGCAAGCATCCCCGCCCGGCATGAGCCCCCCACCGCCTGGTTGTACCCTTGCCTGCCCCCACGATCCAGCCCCGCGCAACCAGTCGCCGGCCCGCTTGCCGACCGTCTCCGTCGTCGGCGCGTGACCCGCCCGCGCCAGGGGCGCGCTCCGCGCCGGCGGCCGTCGAAGCACCGGCAATCAGGGGCAGGCGGCGGGCGCGACCCGGCGACACGCCCGCCCGCTGTTCCGCCCGTCACGACGCCGGTCGCTCGCGGTCTGGAGGGGAGATGGGATGCCGAGCGCCGCCGGCGAGTCGCGCGCCAGACGGACACCGCGGCGCGGCGATGGGCGCCACCCGGATAGAAGCAGGATCGTAGGAGTATGGAAGGGGAGCATGCAGAGATTCAGGGCACTTGCGGCGGGCTTCGCGTTCCTCCTGGCGCTGCTGGCGCTGCCGGCGGCGGCGCTGGCGGCCCCGGCGATCACCATCACCCCCAGACGGGGGCCGCGGGGATGACCTTCACGATCAAGGGCGCCGGCCTCGACGCGAAGGAGCGGCCGGTGGTGATCGTCGAGGCGACGAGCGACAAGAGCGTCGCGGCCTATTTCCAGCCGGAGATCGGCGCGGACGGCGGCTTCACGTTCGAGCTCGAATCCCGTAACTTCGCCCCCGGCCAGTACCGGGTCGTCGTCGCCCCGGTGGCGACGTTCAACACCATCGCGGAGGCGACGTTCACCGTCACCGGCGCGATGCCGCGCATGCCGAACACCGGCGCCGGTGGTGGGAGCGCGGGCGCGCCCGGCGCGCCCGCGCTCGCCGGGCTCGGCGCGGTCGTCGCCCTCGCCGGCGCGGCCGGCGCGGCGCGGCGCCGCCGGGCGACCGGGGCGGGGCGGTAGGCGAGGAGGGCGCGGGCGTGCCCGCGCCGCGTGCGAGGGTGGCCCGCGCCCCGGACGGGGCGCGGCAGCAGGAGGAGCAGCGCATGATCACGCGAATCAGTTGGACCGGCCGGCGTTTCAGCCGGCGCACATTCCTCAAGGGCGCCGGCGGCGGCGCGGCGGCGCTGGCACTGGCCGCGAGCGGCGGACTGGTGCTGCCGGTGGGGGCGGCCACCACGGCGCGCTTCGGCAACCTGGTCGCCGACCCGACCCGAGTCCTCGATCTGCCGCCGGGCTTCAAGTACCGGATCATCTCCGCCGAGGGGCTGAAGCTCTCCAACGGCGCGCCGGTCCCCTCCGACTTCGACGGGATGGCGGCGTTCCCCGGGCCGGGCGGGTCGGTCTACCTGGTGCGCAACCACGAGTTGCGCGCCGAATCGAGCGGCGACAAGATCGCGCCCCCGGTCGAGGGCCGCAACCCCTACATGCGCGGGGCGATCGGCGGCACCACCGGCATCCTCCTGGGGCCGGACGGGAAGAAGGTCCGCGAGTACGTCACCAACGCCGGGACGGTCAACAACTGCGCCGGCGGCCCGACGCCGTGGAACACCTGGCTGACCTGCGAGGAGGACCGCTCGACTAACCACGGCTACGTCTTCGAGGTTGACCCAGCCGATCCGGAGAACGACCTGTCGAAGACGCCGATCCGCGCGATGGGCTTCTTCTCGCACGAGGCGGCGGCGATCGACCCGCAGACCGGGATCGTCTACCTGACCGAGGACGACTTCCGAGGCAAGATCCCGGAGAGCCCCACGCAGGAGAACCCGCAGATCCTCAACCCGGAGAACCCCGACTACAACCAGATCTCGCGCGCCAGCTTCCTCTACCGCTTCGTCCCCAACGACACCAGCAGGCGGCCGGGCGCGCTCCAGCAGGGCGGCAAGCTGCAGGTGGCGAAGCTCGACGAGCGGCCGCTCTACAACGCCGATCTGGCCGAGCCGGGCGATCGGTTCGCCGTCCGCTGGGTCGACGTCAACCCGGACGACGCGCACGGCGACGCCCTGGCGAAGGGCGGGATCGCCTTCAACCGCCTGGAGAGGGCCGACTTCGCCGGCGGCGCCTTCTGCTTCGACGACACCGCCGGCGGCGAGAAGCGCCTCGGGCAGGTCTACCGCTACCTCCCGGCGACCAATACCCTCGAGCTCTTCTACGAGGGGACCGACGAGAACGACATGGAGAGCCCGGACAACATCGTCGTCGCGCCGTGGGGCGATCTGATCTTCGCCGAGGACGGCGAGGGCGAGAACCGGATCATGGGGATCACGCCGGGCGGGCAGGTCTACAAGTTCGGGGTGCATCACCTGGAGAACAAGGAGGGCGACACCGGCGAGTTCGCCGGCCCCACCTTCTCCCCGGACGGCCGCACCTTCTTCGTCAACATCCAGGAGCCGGGCGTCACCTTCGCGATCACCGGGCCGTTCCCGGCGCCCAGCGCCGCGGCGCGGCGTGCGATGGCCTTCGCCGCACCGCCGGCCCACCTCGCCCCGACCATGTCGGGCGAACTGCTGGAAGCGGCGGAGCGGTACGGCATCAGCCCGCTGACCGCCGCCGCCTACGCGCGCCACGGCGTGCCGCTGGCGTAGGGCGATCTACCGGTGGGCCGGTAGACCGCGGCGAAGGGGTTTCGGGCCGGGGTGGCAACGCCCCGGCCTCTCCACGTTCGGCCGCTGGCCGCCGATGAACATCCCTTGGCGCGAAAACAAGCCAGGAAGGAACTGGCATGTTTTAACCTCCGATTAACCTTCCTTTAATGTCGCTTTAAAGGGGCGCCGCTACACTGCTGCCGGTTGCCGAGTGGCACAACCGAGTGCTGGAGGATGGTGCAAGGAGGCGTTTTCCGCATGTCTACGATCACGCGTCGCAGTCTGCTCAAGGGGTCCGCGGCCGCCGCGCTCGGCGCGGTCGCGATGCCGGGGCTGGTCGCCCGCGCCGCCAACCCGTCGCCGCGCGGCGGGTCGGGGAAGGTCGAGGGGGGCTACGGCGATCTGGTGGTCGCCGGGCCGGAGCTGGCGCTGCCGCCGGGCTTCAAATACGTGGTGCTGAGCCGGAGCGGCCAGCAGATGGTCGGCCAGCCGGCCGGCAAGCTGACGCCGGGCGCGTTCGACGGCATGGCCGCGTTCACGGCGCCGAACGGCAACATCCGCCTGGTGCGCAACCACGAGGTGCGCACCGCCGGGCCGGCGTTCGGTGACCCGGCCAGGGCCTACAACCCCCTCGGCGGCAGCGGCGGCACGACGACGCTCGAGGTCGCGGTCGGCCCCGACGGGACGCCGTCGGTGGTCAAGGAGTTCGTCAGCGTCAGCGGCACGATCGTCAACTGCGCCGGCGGCCCGACCCCCTGGAACACCTGGATCACCTGCGAGGAGTCGGTCGCCGTCCGCAACGGGATCAAGCACGGCTACAACTTCGAGGTGGCCGCGCTGGCGGACAGCGAGACGCCGGCGGTGCCGCTGAAGGCGATGGGGCGCTTCGTCCACGAGGCGGTCGCCCTCGACCCGGACACCGGGATCGTCTACGAGACCGAGGACCGCAACATCAGCAGCGCGGACCCCCGGCGCGGCGCGGGCTTCTACCGCTTCATCCCGGCGGTCCCGGGCAACCTGGCGGCCGGCGGCAGGCTGCAGATGTTGGCGATCAAGGACCGGCCGAACTACGACACGGTCACCGGCCAGCGGATGGGCAAGCCCCTGCCGGTCACCTGGGTCGACATCGCCAACCCCGACCCGGAGAACCCGGACGGCTACGCGGCGGGCGACGGCCTGGCCGTCTACAAGCAGGGCTACGACCAGGGCGCGGCGCGCTTCGCCCGGCTGGAGGGGGCCTGGTACGCCGACGGCAGCATCTTCTTCCACTCCACCAACGGCGGCGATGCCCGCCTGGGCCAGGTCTGGCAGTACCGGCCGCGCGGCAATTCGGGCGGCCAGTTGATCCTGCTATTCGAGTCGGAGAGCGCCGAGGTGCTCGACGCGCCGGATAACGTCACCGTCAGCCCGCGCGACGGGATCGTGATCTGCGAGGACGGCGACGGCACGCAGTACCTTCGCGGGCTGACCCAGCGGGGCGACATCTTCGACCTCGCGCAGAACCTCGTCAACGCGGACGACGCCAGCGAACTCGCCGGCGCCTGCTTCAGTGCGGACGGCCGGTTCCTCTTCGTCAACATCCAGAGCCCCGGCTACACCTTCGCGATCTGGGGGCCATGGGAGCGGGGGGCGCTGTAAGGGGTATGGCGGCGGGCGGCGCCCGCTCCGCAATCCGTCCGCATCGCGCGCTCATCCGGTGGCCCGACCCGCGCGTCGCTGCCGTCCTGGCACGGCGGACGTGGGCGGCGGGGAGGGCCGCCGGGCGAGCCCCTCTGCGCGGCCGGCGACCGCGCCGGCGCGTGCGGGTATATGCTACGCTGGCGGCGCCGGTAGGGGCTTCAATCCAGGATGAAGGGGGAGCGCTCATGGTCAGCCAACACCGATCCCGGCGCCGGCCGTGGCCGGTCCTGCTTGCCGCGTGCGTGGCGATGCTGGCGCTCGGTGGGTTCGCGGGGGGTGCGTTCGCCGCGCCCGATCCCGGACGCCAGCCCGACGGGCCGGAGCGCGCGATCACCGTGATGACCTACAACATCCAGCACGGGCGGGCCAGCGATACCGGCGCGGTCGACCTGGAGCGGACCGCGGCGGTGATCCGCGAGAGCGGGGCGGACATCGTCGGGTTGCAGGAGGTCGACCGCCACTGGTCAGCGCGGAGCGGCTTCCAGGACGAGCCGGCGGTCCTCGCCGAGTTGCTCGATATGTACGTCGTCTACGGCGCCAACCTCGATCTCGACCCGCTTGAGCCGGGGCAGCCCCGGCGGCAGTACGGCACGGCGATCCTCAGCCGCTTCCCGATCGTCGAGAGCCGCAACATCCCCCTCCCGAAGACGGTAGCGACGAACGAGCAGCGCGGCCTGCTGGAGGCGGTGCTGGACGTACGCGGCGCGCGGGTGCGGGTCTACAACACCCACCTGCAGCACAACAATGTGAACGACCGGATCGCGCAGGTCGAGACGATCCTCGACTACATCGGCACGCCGGTCGAGCGGGTGCTCCTGATGGGCGATTTCAACGCCCGCCCGGACACGGCCGAGATCGCGCCGGTCTACCATCGGTTCAAGGACGCCTGGGTCGAGGGGGGCGACGGCGGCGACGGCTTCACGATCTCCCCGCGCAACCCCTACGCGCGGATCGACTATATCTTCGTCTCGCGCAACATCAAGGTCGCGCGCGCGGCGGTGCCGCGGACGCTGGCCTCGGACCACCTGCCGCTCGTCGCGGACGTGATCATCCCCGGCACGACGATCGGCGTCGGACGGCAGGACTGAGCGCGGGACAGAGGGGAACGTGAAGGTGAGGAGGCCGCCGGATCGCGGCGGCCTTCGCCCCGTCCGGGCGCCGCATGATCGTGGGCGGCCGCGGCGCGGACGCACGATGCACGCAGGGGAGGGCCAACGATGAGCCCTGACCACCTGGAACGCCTGCTCGCGCGCAGGGTCAACCGGCGCCAGTTCATCATCGGCACCGGCGCGCTGGCCGGGCTGGCCCTGGCCGCGCCGCTGCCGCGCGTCCTGGCCGCGCCGACCTTCGCGGCCGACCCCTTCAGCCTCGGGGTCGCCTCGGGCGACCCGCGCAACAACGGCGTCGTCCTCTGGACGCGGCTGGCGCCCGACCCGCTCAACGGCGGCGGGATGCCGCCGCAGCAGGTGCCGGTCGAGTGGCTGGTCGCCACCGACGACCAGTTGCGCCACGTCGTCCGCCGCGGCACGACTCTGGCGACGCCGGAGCTGGCCCACGCGGTCCACGTCGAGGTGCAGGGCCTCGCCCCGGAGCGCTGGTACTGGTACCAGTTCCGGGCCGGCGACGCGCTCAGCCCGGTCGGGCGCACGCGCACCGCGCCGCCCCCCGGCAACCGCGCCGACGGCCTGCGCTTCGCCTTCGCCTCCTGCCAGAACTACACCGAGAGCTTCTACCCCGCCTACCGCAACATGGCGTGCGAGGATCTCGATCTCGTCGTCCACCCCGGCGACTACATCTACGAGGGGCCGGGGAACGCCGCCGGCGTCCGCGCGCACGCCCCGGCGGCGGAGATCTACACGCTGGACAACTACCGCACCCGCTACGCGCTCTACAAGCTCGATCCCGACCTGCAGGCCGCGCACGCCGCCTTCCCCTGGCTCGTCACCTGGGACGACCACGAGGTGGAGAACAACTACGCCGACGAGATCGCGCAGGCCAACGACCCGCGCGACGAGTTCCTGCTCCGCCGCGCCGCCGCCTACCAGGCCTACTACGAGCACCAGCCGCTGCGCCGCTCCGCGATGCCGACCGGGCCGGACATGCAGCTCTACCGCCGCTACACCTTCGGCACGATCGCCGAGTTCAACGTCCTCGACACGCGCCAGTACCGCTCGGACCAGCCCGCGGGCTGCACCGCCGCCCAGCGGCAGGCGGCCGGCGGCTTCTGCCCCGAGGCGGACGACCCCGACCGGACGATGCTCGGGGCGGCGCAGGAGGGCTGGCTCTACGCCGGCCTCGACCGCTCGCAGGCCACCTGGAACGTGCTGGCCCAACAGGTCCGCTTCGCCCGGCAAGATCGGAACCCCGACCCGACCATCCGGGACTTCGGCGGCGGCGACAACTGGGACGGCTACGTCGCCGAGCGCCAGCAGATCCTCGACTTCCTGGCGGCCCGCCGGCCGTCCAACCCGGTCGTGATCACCGGCGACATCCACACCAACTGGGTCTACGACCTGAAGCAGGACTTCGACGATCCGGCCTCCCCGACGGTCGGCGCCGAGTTCATCGGCACCTCGATCAGCTCGGGCGGCGACCCGCGGGCCGGCTACACCACGCGGTTCGACGGCTCCCCCGACAACCCCCACGAGCGCTTCTTCAACAACAACCGCGGCTACGTCCGCTGCACGCTCGACCGCCGGCTGTGGCGGACCGACTTCCGCGTGGTGCCGACCGTGCGCGACCCGGCGGCCCCGGTCAGCACCCTGGCCTCGTTCGTCGTCGAGGACGGGCGGCCGGGCGTGCAGCGGGCGT
>JAUJMV010000021.1:37039-52126 GCA_030446685.1 Thermomicrobiales bacterium
CTCGGTGGGGGATCTGGCGCGCGGGGAGGGCATCGCGGATCAGCGTGAACAGGGTGGTGAGGTCGAAGGGCTTGGGCAGCAGGCCGGCGAAGCCGCGCGCCGACCAGTCGACGTAGTCGGCCGGCCGCTGCCCGGTCACGACGACTACCGGCGTGCCGGCCGCCAGGGCGCGCAGCCGGTCGAGCTCTACCCAGGGGTCCCCCCACCCGCCGGCCGCCGTCATCCGCAGCGCGTCGGCCAGCACCAGGTCGACCGAATCGTTGGCGAGCGCGGCGGCCGCCGCGGGGAGGTCCGCCGCGCCCACCACACGGTAGCCCTCCTCGCTCAGCGCCTCATCCAACATCGCCCGCAGCGCCACATCGTCGTCGAGGACCAGGATCGTCCGCGTGTCCATGGTGGTATACGCCTCCCCGCGCGTGTCCCGCTCCGCGGGCGACGCCAGGCTCAGATCACCGGTTCGGCAACACCGTCTACCTGGCGTCAGCGTGTGGCCGGTCAGGGTTGTCCGGCGCGCGGACCCGCTCATCGCCGCTCCCCCTCGCGCGCCAGTGGGCGGGCCACCGCGCGGTAGATCCCCTCGCCGCCGCCCGCCACCTCGACGCTGTAGGCGAGGCCGACGAGGCGGTCGAGCGCGGTGGCCAGCTCGGCCTCCGCCAGCCCGGTGCGCCGCGCCAGCGCCGCGACGGGCGCCTCCCCCAGCTCGATCAGCGCCCGCAGCACGGTTGTCTCCCGGTCGGTCAGCCCGGGCGCGGGCATCCGGACCACGTCCGCCCCCCGCGCCGCCGCGCTCTCGCGCACGATCAGGCCCTGCCCGGTGATCTCGTAGCGCCACCGCTCCTTGCTGTGATCGCTGTTGCGCATCTTGATCACCGCGAGGCTCTTGCCCTGCCCCTCCGCGCCCTCGGTGTAGCGCAGGAGGAGGATGTCGTCGGCCAGGAACGAGACGACGTACGGGCTGAAGCGCAGGAGGTCGGCGCCCGGCGCGATCTCCATCGTCAGGAGCACCGTGATGCCGGTCCCGGTCAGCGCCCCCACCAGGCGGTAGAACGACTCGCGGAAGTCCTCGCGGAAGTCGGGGGCCAGCGCCAGCTCGAAGCCGGACACCGAATCGATCACCACCCGCCGCGCGCCGAGCCGCCCCGCCTCCTCCCGAATCTCGTGGAGCGCCTCGTCCGGCGAGAGGTCCAGCGGCCGGAGGTAGATGATCCGCACGGCGCCCGCGCGCTCCAGCCCGGTCAGATCGAGGCCGAGCGCGCCGGCACGCCGCAGGTACTCCTCGGGATGTTCCTCGAAGACGGCGATCACCCCCGGCTCGCCCGCCCGCGCCCCCGTCGCGATGAACTGCGTGGCCAGCGCCGACTTGCCCGTCCCGGAGGGGCCGCTCACCAGCACCGCGTCCCCGGCCGGGATGCCCCCGCCCAGCAGGTCGTCCAGGCCCGCCACGCCGGTCGCCAGCCGGCCCGGCGGCAGCGCGCGCGGCGCGGGCGCCGCCGGGATGCTGATGCGCGGGAAGACCCGGAGGCCCGCCCGGTCGATGCGGAAGGTGTGCAGGCCGGGCAGCGGCGCCTGCCCGCGCGACTTGACCACCTGGAGCTTGCGCACGCTGGAGTTGCGCGCCGTGACCTGGGCCAGGTGGATGATGCCGTCGGCGATGGTGAAAACCGGGTTGCCACGCAACTGGTCGTCGGCGTACTCGCCGATCAGGAAGGTCGTCGCCTGCCAGGTCGCCAGGTGCAGCGCCAGGCGCTGCACGAAGGCCTCCAGCGTCAGCGCGCGCGGGTCACGCCCCGCCGCCCGCGCGATGGTGTGGAACGAGTCGACGAACACCATGTCGGGGGCGGCCGCCTCCACCTCCTCGACGATCCGCGCCAGCACCGCGTCCAGGTCCTGCTCCAGGACCGTGTCGGCCAGATCGACGAAGCGGACGCCGGCGTCCACCGCGGCGGGATCGAAGAAGTCGAACTGTTGCTGGTAGCGCAGCATCTTCAGCGGCGGCTCGCCGAGGACGGTGCAGTAGAGGGCGGGGCGCGCGGCGGCAGCCAGCGCGAACATGATCTGGTGGGCCAGTGTCGTCTTCCCGGCCCCGGGCGTGCCCGCGATCAGGTTGAACGAATACTCGGGCAGGCCGCCCCCGAGCACCTCGTCGAGGCCGGGGACGCCCGTGGGCAGGAGCGTGAGGGGGACGCGCGGCCGCTCGCTCACCTGTCCTCCCCGGCGCCGGCGCCGTCGGGCGCCCGATCCGCGATCTCCGGCCAGGCGTCACGAGCCAGGCGCAGCACCAGCGCCTCCCCGATGAAGGCACTCAGCAGGCCGAGGAGGTTGGCGAGGACGGTGGTCAGGGCCGCCTCCGCCCGCGCCGGATCGGGCGCGCTCGCCGCGGCGAACGCGTCGCGGCCCGTCGGATCGTCCGCCGCACGCCCCACGAAGGTGAGGTGCCGCAGCGCGGGATACTCGGCGCGCGCCAGGCTGAGGGCGCGCGCGGAGAGCAACGCGAACCCGGTCGCCCCACTCGCGCGCGCCAGCGGCCCGCGCAACCGCTCGTGGGCGCTGGCCGCGGCCGCGGCCAGCGCCTCCGGCACCCGGCGCCCGCCGGCCTCGTGCAGGAGCAGCCGCCGCGCCAGCGCCAGCGTCGCCGGGGAAATCTCGTCCATCGGCAAGTCCTCATAGGCGCCGACCTCGATCGGCCGCCGCGCGTCCGGGCGCAGCAGGGCGGCGAGCGCCACGCGCGGAATCCGCCACGCTTTGCCGATCTTGACCCCCGCCAGGCGCCCCGCCCGGCACCAGCGGTAGATCGTGACCGGGCGTAGATCGAGCAGGGCCGCGACCTCCTCGACCGTCAGCAACTCCTTCGTCATCGCTGTCGTATCTTCTTTCGCCGCTATACCGCCGCGCGCGGCCATCACCCGGCTTGCATCGCCCATCCCGCCCCCATACACGCTTTCTGTACTTTACTGCACCAAAGCCGTGCCTGAATAGCCACCGATGGCAAGGAAGTTGCGCTTCTGCGTCGACATAGTGTACTTTACTGTACACGGTCAGGCAAGCACGCGGCGTGAGGAACAGGGTCAGGGCGGGCGAACAGCGCCGGCGGGAGCCGGGCGGGGCATGTCGAGGCCGTCCACGCCGCGACGGCAACGCTATGAGCGGCGAGCAGCGCGCGGGGACCATCCGCGAGAGGCTGCGGGTCTACAGGCCGGACGGGCAGGCGCTCGGGACGGCCGAGGGCTGGGGCGGCGAGGGCATTCGTGTAGCCGGCCGGCGGATCCCCGGCGATCCGAGCGCGCGGGACCGGTAACGGGGCGACGCTCGTATCCGCCCGCCCGCGCAGCGCGATGGCAAAGCACGACCGGAGAGAGAAAGTATGGAGGCAGGGATGGAAGAAACGAGGCTGGCCGCGGCGCGCGACACCGCGGTGGGGATGCCGCTGGTGCTGCCGGGCCCCTGGACGCGGGAGGCGCGCGAGCGGGCGGCGGCGGCGGAGACCCACCAGGCCTTCATCCGCTACTTCCGCAAGGCGATGAAGGTGCGCAACTGGACCCCCTGGGACGACCTCCCGCTCGGCGAGATGGCGGCGCTGGGCGACCGCCTCAGCGCCGACACCGTCACGATCATCACCGCCTACCTCGGCGTCGAGGACTACGTCGGCGACTACGTCGAGGACGGGCTGAACCTGCTGCACAACCGGCGCGAGCGCCGCAACCTCCAGCTGGCCTGGGGGATGGAGGAGCTGAAGCACGCCGAGGCGTGGGAGCTGGTCCTGCTGCACTCCGGGCGGCTGACCGCGGCGGAGCTGGCGGACTACCGCGAGGCGGTGCTGGCGCACAAGTGGCGGATGCGCGACGACCACCCCGGCCTGGACACGCCCCTCGGCGTCGCCTGCTACGCGATGGTGCAGGAGCGCGCGACCTACTTCAACTACGACGAGATGCGCAAGCGCATCCGCGCCGAGTACGGCCTGCCGGAGCGGCCGACCGCGGAGGAGCGGCGGCGCGGCACGCAGGTCGGCGCGGCGGGCGCGTTCAAGATCGTCGCCAACGACGAGATCGCCCACCAACGGCATCTTCCTCGAGCTGGTCCGCATCCACATGAAGTACACGCCGCACGCGACGCTCGACACGCTGCTCAAGGTCTTCAACGGCTTCACCATGCCGGCGCTCTACCTGCTCCCCAACGCCTCGGCGCTGGCGGAGGCGATGCAGCGCACGCTGCTGCACACGCCGCTGAAGCAGGGGCGCGCGGTGAACAACCCGATCCTCGACGCGCTCGGCTTCCAGAACAAGCGGGCGCTGGAGCGGGCGGTGCAGGAGTCGAAGAAGCTGCCGCCCGGCCTCGGCCCGGAGCAGGTCACCTTCAGCCGCACCGGCGAGTTCGTCCTGGCCGTGCAGCCGGACCCGCCCGCGGCCGACCCCGCGCTGGAGCTGTCCGCCGACAAGTAGCCGCCGGGCGGGCGCGGGGGGCGCCTGCCGGCCGCACGGCGGTGGACTTCGTCGCCGATGCGGTAATGCCCGACCGAGCGGGACGCGGGAGCCGGTCGGCGCCGCGCGGGAGGAGGATCCGTCCATGAGCCGGGACCTACCATCGCGCGAGGGTGCGCGGCAGGACGAGGGCAAGGATCCGCCGAACCCCACGACCAACAGGCTCTCGGGCGCGAGCGATGAAGCGCTACTGACCGCGATCGGGCGGGGCGATCAGCCGGCCCTCGCGGTCCTCTACGACCGCTATGGTGGGCTGGCTTACGGGCTGGCCTACCGCGTTCTTGGGGATCGCGGCGCCGCCGAAGATGTCGTCCAGGGCGCGTTCCTGAGCGTCTGGCGGCGCGCATCCCGCTTCGGCGTGGGGCGTGGCAGCGTGCGGACACGGCTCCTCGCGCTCGTGCATCAACGGGCGCTCGGCCACTCGCGCGGGACCGCGGAGCATGACCGGCGCGGGGAGTGGGACGAGGCGCCGGCGCTTGACGACCCCTGGCGCGAGGTCGAGACGGCGGTGCTGCGCGAGGCGCTCGAGCGGGGCCTGGCGATACTGCCGGAGGAGCAACGCCGGACGATCGCGCTGGCCTATTTCGATGGCTGCACGCAGACGGAAATCGCCGGCCGCAGACGCGAAACCGGGGCGCCGCTGAGCGCCGTCAGGGGGCGCATGCGCCTCGGACTCCATGGACTGCGGGCGCTGCTGGCCGAGATGGGCGGCGCGTCGGCGCCCCCGGCATAGGCTCGCGCGCGCCCGCCACCCCGCCCATGCACCAGCCGGCTTGCCCCGACAATCCCACAAATCCGCCACCCGACCGGGTCCCGCCCGGTGTGGCGGGGTTCTGTCAGCTAGCGCCCCGCCATTTCACGCGCCAGAGGGTTCGTTCATGGCAGGGGAGTTGCGACATGTCAGCGCCCCTGACGGGGAATAGGCCCAGCGGCGCGGGCGCTGTAGCAGAGGAGTTCGCCACGCGGGCGGCGCAACCCAGCGCCGCCCCGATCCATAACTGGTTCCACCAGTGCCGTCGCCCGCCGGAGATGGGCGGGCGGATCGAGGCCCTGCCGACCGGGAACGACCCGGTCGCTGCCGCCCGCCGGGGATGGATCCTTCCGGCGGCCCTTGCGAGGCCGGGATGAGGTGCGCCATGACCCGCCGCCCCGATCCACTGGGGGCGCGGCGCGAGCGAAAGTGCGAGAGGCGATGCAGGCGACACTACGGCGGCGGCGGGGACCGGCCCGCGCCGGGGGGCGGCGGGGCGCGCGGGACCGGGGCGAGGGCGCCGCCGACCGGCCGGCTGAGCGCGGGGCCGGGGCAGCCGGCCGGGGCGGCGATCGACCGGCGCATCCTGCGGCGACTGCTGGGGCTGGCCCGCCCCTACTGGCCGCTGCTGGCGGTGGGGGGCGTCTGCCTGCTGATCTCCAGCGCCCTCGGGCTGGTGCTGCCCTGGCTGATCCGCACCCTGGTCGACGGCATCCTGATCGCGCGCGACGGCGAGTTGCTGCGCCGGGTGGTGATCGGGCTGGTGGCGGTCCTGGCGGTGCAGGCGGTCTTCAATTTCGGGCAGGGCTATCTGCTGGCCTACGCCGGCGAGCGGCTGGTGGCCGATCTGCGCCGGCGGCTCTACCGCCACCTGCAGGGGCTGTCGGTCGGCTTCTTCGACGGCCGCCGGGTGGGCGAGCTGATGTCGCGGCTGACCAACGACGTGACCGCGATCCAGACCAGCATCACCACCAATCTGCTGACCTTCTTCCAGCAACTCGTCTTCCTGCTCGGCGCGGCGACCCTCGTGCTGATCACCGACTGGCGGCTGGCGGCGGTCGCGCTGGCGGTCCTGCCGCCGATCATCGCGGCGGGGGCCTTCTTCGGCAAGCGGCTGCAGGCGCTGGCGAACGAGCAGCAGGCCGAGCTCGGCGCGGCGACGACGGTGCTGGAGGAGACGATCGCCGGCGCGCGGACGGTCAAGAGCTTCGCGCGCGAGGACTACGAGGTCGCGCGCTACGACGCGAGCGTGGGCCGCACCTTCGCCACCGCGATGCGCCGCACCCGGCTGCGCGCGGTCTTCTCGCCCCTGATTAGCCTCTTCGTCTTCCTGGGGCTGACCGGCGTGCTGGTCTTCGGGGCGCGCGAGGTCGGGCAGGGGCGGATCACGCCGGGCGAGCTGATCTCCTCGCTGATCTACCTGCTGATGGTCGCCGGGCCGATGGGCGCGCTGACCGGCGTCTACGCGCAGCTCCGCGAGGCGAGCGGCGCGGCGGAGCGGCTGTTCGAGCTGCTCGACACCGCCCCCGAGGTCGTCGACGCGCCCGATGCCCGCCCCCTCCCCGCCCGGTCGCCGGCGCGGTGGCGTTCGAGGGGATCCAGTTCCGCTACGGCGGCTCGGCGGAGGCCCCTGGGTGCTGCGCGACCTCTCGCTCGCCATCGCGCCGGGGGAGACGGTGGCGCTGGTCGGGCCGAGCGGCGCCGGCAAGTCGACGCTGGTCAACCTGCTGCTGCGCTTCTACGACCCGGTCGCGGGACGGATCACCCTCGACGGCCACGACACCGGGGGTGACGCTGCGCTCGCTGCGCGAAGCGCTGGGGGTGGTGCCGCAGGACCCGGTCCTCTTCGGCGGGACGGTCGCGGAGAACATCGCCTACGGCAAGCTCGGCGCGACGGCGGAGGAGATCGCGGCGGCGGCGCGGGCGGCCAACGCGCACGGCTTCATCGCCGACCTGCCCGACGGCTACGGGACCGTCGTCGGCGAGCGCGGCGTCAGGCTGTCGGGCGGGCAGCGCCAGCGGATCGCGATCGCCCGCGCGCTCCTCAAGGACCCGCGCGTGCTGCTCCTCGACGAGGCGACCTCCTCGCTCGACAACGAGTCGGAGGCGGCGATCCGCGGCGCGCTGGAGCGGCTGATGCGCGGGCGCACTACGCTGGTGATCGCGCACCGGCTGACGACGGTGGAGCGCGCCGACCGCATCGTCGTCCTCGACCGCGGGCGGATCGTCGAGCAGGGCCGGCACGAGGAGCTGCTGGCGCGCCGCGGCCTCTACCACCGCCTCTACACCCGCGCCTTCGCCGAGGACGGTGCGGGGGAGGAAGCGCGGAGCACGGGGTACGCAGCGCGCGCCGCCGACGGCGCGAGCGCCTGGCTGGCCGGCGACGGGGCGGCCGCGCCGTGACCGCCCGCCGGCCGATCCGCGGGGCGGAACCGATCGCGCCGGACGAGGCGCCGGGGACGGCGGAGGCGGGTGTGGCCGCCCCGGACGCCGGGCGCGGGCCGCGCTTCGGCTTCGGGCCGACCGCCAACACGCTGCTGGCCTACACCCTCGTCAAGGGGCTGCAACTGGCCCTCTACAACCTGATCTTCCCCCTCTACGCCTACAGCCTCGGCTTCGACCAGGCGGCGATCGGCCAGCTCAACGCGCTCGGCGCGATCACCGTCTTCGTCGTCAGCGTGCCGTTCGGCGTCCTCGCCGACCGGGTCGGGCGCGGGCGCCTCCTGGCGCTCAGCGCCCTGATCGTGCCGCCGCTCCTGGCCGGCATCGCCCTCTCGCGCTCCTTCGCGGCGCTGGCCGTCTTCATCGTCGCCCAGAACGCCGCGGCCACGATCTACTGGAGCACGACGACCCCGCTCCTCGTCGGCGCGGTCGCGCCGGAGCGCCGGGCGCGCGCCTTCTCGATCAACTCCTTCTTCATCCTCGGGGTCGGCGCGCTCGGCGCCGTCCTCGGCGGCGCGATCGCGGCGCTGGCCGCGCGCCTCCTCGGCGTCTCCCCGGAGGCGACCGGGCCGCTGCGCGCGGCACTGCTGGTCAACGCCGGGCTAATGCTCCTCGGCGGGCTGCCCCTCTGGCGCATCCGCCGGGTCGAGGGGGCGAGCGCCGGGGCGGAGGGCCGGGCGCGGCCGGGCCGCGCCGATCTCGTCCTCTTCGCGCGCCTGCTCGTCCCCGACGCCCTGCAGGCGCTCGGCGCCGGGGCGATTATCGGCTTCCTGCCCCTCTTCTTCGCCCTCCGCTTCGGCGTCCCGACCGGGCAACTCGGGCTGATCTTCACCCTGACCGGCGCGCTCGGCGGCGTCGCCTCGCTCGCCTCGCCGGCCCTGGTGGCGCGCGCCGGCAACGCCCGCGCGATCGCCGGCCTGATGGTGGCGATCGCCGGGGCGATGGCGGCCACCGCCGCCGCCCCGACGGCGCTGATCGCGATCGGGGGTGAGGGGGCGCGCGCGGCCTTGCGCGGGATGATCGACCCGATCTACGCCCCCTACGCGATGACGCGCGTGGCGCCGCACCAGCGCGGCACCCTCGGCGGCCTCTACAACGTGACCTACGCCACCGGCTTCTCGCTCGGGCCGCTCTTCAGCGGCGCCCTGCAGGTCCGCTACGGCTTCGGCCCCGCCTTCGCCGCCGGCGCCGCGGCCTACGTCCTGGCGGCGCTGGCGGTCTGGACCCTCTTCCGCGGGGCGGGGGAGTGACGGCGCGGCCCCGATTTGAAGGTTCGCGGGCCGGCGGGTAGACTGGGGTCGGGCGGGCCTGCCCGCAGCGGCGGCCCGCGAACCGCGAATGCCGCACGCCGCTACGAGGAGGTCCGATGACGGCACGCACGCTGCCCGGCTCCCCGGACGCCTTCGCCGAGGCGACCTGGGCCGACATCCTGCCCTATTACGACGACCTGGCGACCCGGCCGCTCGACCGCGAGGGGGCCGACGCCTGGCTGGGCGAGTGGTCGACGCTGGAAGAATTGCTGGACGAGGCGCGCAACCTGGCGGAGATCGCCTACACCGTGGACACCACCGACCCGGCCAAGGAGGCGGCGCAGGTCCGCTGGTCGGCCGAGATCGGCCCGGTCCGCCAGGAGCAGCAGGTGCGGCTGGCGCGGCGCCTGCTCGACCTCGGCTACTCCCGGCCCGATCTCGACCAGGTGCTGAAGCGCTGGCGCACGCAAATCGAGCTCTTCCGCGAGGAGAACCTGCCGCTGCTGGAGCAGTTGGAGGGGCTCAACACCCAATACAACAAGATCACCGGCTCGTTCACGGTCGAGTGGGACGGCGAGGAGATCCCGCTGCCGCGGCTGGCGCCCTTCCTGCTCAGCCCGGACCGCGCGACCCGCGAGCGCGCGTTCCGCCTGGGGGCGAAGAACTATGTCGAGCGGCACGACGAGCTGGCCGACCTCTTCGGCAAGCAGTACGCGATCCGCCAGCAGATCGCGCGCAACGCCGGCTTCGACAACTTCCGCGACTACGTCTTCCGCGACTACATGCGCTTCGACTACACCCCCGCCGACTGCGAGCGGTTCCATGAGGCGGTCGAGCAGACCGTCGTCCCGGCGGTGGCGCGGCTCCACGAGCGCCGCCGGCGGCGGATGGGCCTTGACACGCTGCGCCCGTGGGACACCGAGCCGGACCCGGAGGGGCGCGAGCCGCTGCGGCCCTTCACCGAGGTCCAGCCCTGGATCGGCCGCACGACCGCGCTCTTCGCGCGGGTCGACCCGGCGCTGGGCGACTACTTCAAGACGATGGAAGACGAAAAACTCCTCGACCTCGACAGCCGCAAGGGCAAGGCGCCCGGCGGCTACTGCACCACCCTCGAACACCGGGGGCGGCCCTTCATCTTCATGAACGCCGCCGGGGTCCACGACGACGTGAACACGCTCCTGCACGAGGCGGGGCACGCCTTCCACGCCTTCGAGTCCGACGCCCAGCCGCTGGTCTGGCAGCGGCAGTACGGCGCGGAGATCGCCGAGGTCGCCTCGATGGCGATGGAGCTGCTGGCGGCCCCCTTCCTGGCCGAGGAGCAGGGCGGCTACTACAGCGACGCCGACGCGCGGCGCGCGCGGGTCGACCACCTGGAGGGCATCCTGACGATCCTGCCGCACATCGCCTCGGTGGATGCCTTCCAGCACTGGATCTACACGGGCGGCGAGGGGCACGACGCGGCGGCGCGCGACGCCGCCTGGCTGCGCGTCCGCGCGCGGTTCGAGCCGTCGGTCGACTGGAGCGGGCTGGAGGCCGAGCGGATCGCCCGCTGGTACCGCCAGTTGCACATCTTCCTCATCCCGTTCTACTACATCGAGTACGGGATCGCCCAGCTCGGCGCGCTGCAGGTCTGGCGCAACAGCCTGCGCGACCCCGCCGCCGCGCTGACCAGCTACCGCCGGGCGCTGGCGCTCGGCGGCACCCGCCCGCTGCCGGAACTCTTCGCGACCGCCGGCGGCCGCCTCGCCTTCGACGCGGCGACGATGGGCGAGCTGGTGACACTGATCGAGGACCAACTCGCCGCCTTGGAGGCATGACGTAAGGACGGGAACCACAGAGGCACAAAGACCACAAAGATCACAAAGGTTGTTCAGTCTATTCTTTTGTGATCTTTGTGGTCTTTGTGCCTCTGTGGTTCCCGTCCCCGCACGGAGGGAGACACGATGACCGCCACCCACCTGCCGGACTCGCCCCAGGCGTTCGCCGCGGCGACCTGGGACGACATCCTGCCCTACTTCGAGGAGCTGGCGAACCGCCCGCTCGACCGCGACGATCGCGCGGGGACCGAGGCGTGGCTGCGCGACTGGTCGACCCTGGAGACGCTGCTGGCCGAGGCGAGTTCGCTCGCCGCCATCGCCTACTCGACCGACACGGCCGACCCGGCCAAGGAGGAGGCGCACCTCCGCTTCTCCAGCCAGATCGCGCCGCGCACCCAGGAGCAGCGGGTGCGCCTCGCCGGGCGCCTGCTCGACCTCGGCTACGAGCGGCCCGACCTGGCGGTGACCCTGCGTAAGTTCCGCAACCAGCGCGACCTCTTCCGCGAGGAGAACCTGCCGCTGCTGACCGAGGCGCAGAGCCTGAACGCGCGCTACCAGAAGATCACCGGCGGCTTCACGGTCGAGTGGGACGGCGAGGAGAAGACGATCCCCCAGATCCGCCCCTACCTGCTCGGCCAGGACCGCGCCGAGCGGGAGCGCGCCTTCCGCCTCGGCGCCCGGCCCTACATCGAGGCGCGCGACGAACTGGCCGGCATCTTCGACCGGCAGTACGCGATCCGGCAGGAGATCGCGCGCAACGCGGGGTTCGCCGACTACCGCGACTACACCCATCAGGACAAGGGCCGCTTCGACTACACCGTCGCCGACTGCGAGCGGTTCCACGAGGCGGTCGAGCAGACCGTCGTCCCGGCGGTGGCGCGGCTCCACGAGCGCCGCCGCCAGCGGATGGGCCTCGACACGCTGCGGCCCTGGGACACCGGCCCCGATCCCGAGGGGCGCCCGCCCCTGAAGCCCTACGGGGCGGTCGACGAGTTGATCGGCCGCGCCGAGACGATCTTCGAGCGCGTCGACCCGGCGCTCGGCGGCTACTTCCGGACGATGGCCGAGGAGGGGCTGCTCGACCTGGACAGCCGCAAGGGGAAGGCGCCGGGCGGCTACTGCACCTCACTACCCTACCGCCGGCGCCCCTTCATCTTCATGAACGCCGCCGGGGTGGCGGGCGACGTGCGGACGCTGCTGCACGAGGCCGGACACGCCTTCCACGGCTTCGAGGCATTTGAACTGCCCTTCATCTGGCAGCGCCACCCCGGCTCGGAGATGGCCGAGGTCGCCTCGATGACGATGGAACTCCTCTCCGCGCCGTTCCTGGGCCGGGACGAGGGGGGCTACTACGCCGACGCCGACGCGCGCCGCGCCCGCGCCGAGCACCTGGAGGGCATCCTGGGCCTGCTGCCGCACATCGCCTCGGTGGACGCCTTCCAGCACTGGATCTACACCGGCGGCGAGGGGCACGACCGGGACGCGCGCGACGCCGCCTGGCTGCGCATCCGCGAGCGCTTCGAGCGGGGGATCGACTGGAGCGGGCTGCGGGCGGAGCGGGTGTCGCGGTGGTACTCCCAACTGCACATCTTCCTCTACCCGTTCTACTACATCGAGTACGGGATCGCGCAGATCGGGGCGCTCCAGGTCTGGCGCAACAGCCTGCGCGACCCCGAGCGGGCGCTGGCCGACTACCGCCGGGCGCTGGCCCTCGGCGGCACCCGCCCGCTGACGGCGCTGTTCGAGGCGGCGGGCGCGCGCCTCGCCTTCGACGCCGCGACGATGGGCGAGCTGGTCGCGCTGGTCGAGGGGGAACTGGCCGAGTTGGAGGGGTAGCGCCGGGGCAAGCGGCACTCGGGCGTCGTGACCGCGGAGGCGCGGAGGAGGGCGGGGAGCACCATGAAACGCGTGCTCCCCGCCCTCCCCGCGCGCTCATTGCACGGCCGTTCGGAGAGCGGCCCCGGCGCGGCAGCGCCCCGCGGGCCGCCGGCTACTTCTTGAAGTAGGCGGCGTTGAGCGCCAGGTACTCCTGCCACTCCTCGGGGGTGTCCTCCTCGTAGTAGATCGCGTTGACCGGGCAGACCGACTCGCAGGCGCCGCAGTCGATGCACTCGTCCGGGTCGATGAAGTACATCTCCTGCGCGTCGTCCGAGTGGATGCAGTCGACCGGGCAGACCTCCACGCAGGAGGCGTCCTTCACCCCTTGCACGGCTCGGTGATGATGTAGGTCATCGTCGCACCTCACTTGCTCGCGCTCGCGACACTCGCCAAAGTATCGCGGCGATCGGCGCCCCGGTCGTTGCGCCAGCGCAAGTTCGGGCGGGATTGACCGATCGGAGCATCGGCTACGGCCCGCGGCGATCGCCGCCAGGGCGGCGCGATCCAGGATCGTCACTCGTTCCCGCGGGGCGGCGACGATCCCCCGCCGGTGCCAGGCGGCGAGGGTGCGGCTGGCGGTGCTCAGCGTGGTGCCGGTCAGATCGGCGAAATCCTGGCGCGTGAGGGCGATGCTCGCGGGCGCGGCGCCCGCGGGTGCGCGACCGGCGAGTCGCAGCAGGGCGCGGGCCAGCCGCGCCTCCGCCCCCTCGGTCTCGAGATCGAGGATCCGCGGACTCCGCCTCCCGCAGCCGCGCGCCCAGGTCCTCGATCACGGCGAGCGCCAGTTCCGGGTGGATCGCCAGCAGCCGCGTGAACTCCCGCGCCGGCAGTTGCAGCACGACCGCGTCGTCCAGGGCGCGGGCGCTCGCCGGGTAGGTGGCCGCGCCCCAGCCACCCGAGAGGCCGAAGGGCTCGCCCGGGTTGATCAGGCGCAGGATCACCTGGCGACCGGCGCCGGTCTCGCGCACGATCTTGATGCGGCCCTCCGCCGCCACGTTCCCGGCGCTCGCCGGCTCGCCCTCGTGGAACACGAAGCCGCCGCGGGGCACGCCCCTGGGCCGGAAGAGCGCGGCCACCCCGCGGATCGCCGCGGGCGGCAGCCGCGCGAACGGCGGCACCCGGCCGAGGAGCCCGACGCGCCGCTCGACGGTCCAACAACGCGCCCGCTGTCCCGCGGCGGGCGTCCCGGCCATCGCCCCCCTGCCCCTCCGGCGCGGCCGGCGCCGGAGGGCGGACAGGCCCGCCCCGCGGCGCCGGCCCGATCCCGCCCTACCCGCGGCTTTCCGCCGCGTGCGGCTTGTGCGCGCCGGCCGCGCCCGCGCGCTCGTCGCGGAAGGCGCGGGCGCGCGCGTACTCCGACTGCAAGTTCGCCAGTAGCTCCTCGCGCCGGTCGTAGAGGCGCTTGAGGGGGCGCGGCGCGCGCGTGCCGAGCGCGTAGGCGGTGATCAGCGGCAGCGCGACGGTCGCGTCGACGTAGGCGACGACCGAGTCGGCGAGCTGGTCGGGGTCGATCTTGCCCCAACTGACCGCCTCGCTCGGCGTGGCCCCGGAGAGCCCCCCGGTATCGGGGCGGGCGTCGGTGACCTGCAGGAAGAAGTCGTGGCCGCGCTCGTCGATGCCGAGGACCTCCTGGATCTGCGGCTCGGTCTGCAGGATGAAGTTCTTCGGCGAGCCGCCGCCGAGGATGAAGACGCCGCTGCGCCCGCCCCGCCGCTTGGCGTCGAGGACGAGCGCCGCCGTCTCGTTGACGTCGGCGCTCGGATCGAAGCGCAGCTTGCTCCCCTCCAGCGCCATCGCCGCGACGTTCATGCCGATCGAGCTGTCGCCGGGCGAGGAGGTGTAGATCGGCACGCCGCAGCGGTAGGCGGTCGCCAGCAGCGAGCCGGCCGTCCCGTCGCCCAGCAGGCGCTCGCGCTCGGCGAGGTACTTGCCGGCGAGGTGGTGGAACTCGGCGGTGCTCATCGGGCGGTCGAACTCGGGCGAGGCGATCAGCTCGCGGTAGAAGGCGTCGGTGGAGAGGAGGACGTCGTAGTGGAAGAAGATGTCGTAGATGCGGATGACGCTCTCCTCGCGCAGCGCCACGTCGCTGGTCTCGGACGAGCCCTCGCGCAGGTCCATCCCCAGGCCGAAGTGGGTGTCGTGGTAGAGGTTCGCCCCGGTCGAGACGATCCAGTCGATGAAACCGGCCTCGATCAGCGGCACGAGCGCCGCCAGCCCCAGCCCCGCCGGGGTCAGCGCGCCGGCCAGCGTCACGCCGACCGTCACGTCCGGCTCGAGCATCTTGCGCGCGAAGAGGCGGCAAGCCTCGCGCAGCCGCCGCGCGTTATAGGCGAGGAACGCGCCCTCGATCAGCTCGACGGCCGACGTGTCCCTGGCGATCGGCGCCGGCAGGATCCGCCGGCCCCGCAGATAGCCGCTCTCGTGATGGTTGCTGTCCGTGCCCACCCTTGTCCCGTGCTCCCTTCGGTCGTGCC
>JAUJMV010000021.1:52226-76182 GCA_030446685.1 Thermomicrobiales bacterium
CCGTCACCAACGCCACGCGCGTGCGCGGCTCGGGGATGGGCTCGCCATCCTCGCGCATGCCCGCCAAGTGCATGGCAATGGCTTTCCGCATGCGGCGGGTGACTTCCTCAACCGTCTTCCCCGTGGCGATGCAACCGGGCAAGTCGGGCACGTAGGCTGAGTAGTTCGGCGGTCCCGCTTCGATGACGACGGCGTAGGCCAACGGCGGGGCTACTGCCGCCACCCCGCCTGCCGCTTGATGCTCTGCCATGTGCCCTCCTTCAGTTCCTCATTGCGCGGCCCGGCGACGGTCACACGCCCCGGACGATCGGGGTGTTTGAAATGACGATGCGAGCCTTCCTGGCCGACCAGACGCCAGCCCTCGCGCTCCAACCGCCGGATCACGTCGCGCACCTTCGGCGCCATGCTCCATTCCGAGCCAGTGGCCGCCCTGCCCCGTCCGCCATGCCGCGGTCAGACGCTCCAGTGGTCCGCCGCGGCCGGATCGATCGCGGCGATCTCGGCGCGCAGGCGGCGGGCGTGGGCGTCGTCGAGCGGCTCGGCGGGGTTCTGGTGGTCCTGGTGCGGCACGACGATCTTCAGCCAGACCTTGAGGATGCGCAGGAACTGGGCGATGCTGGAGGCGGCCAGGTGCGGTTCCCAGGTGCCGGTGCCCTGCTCGGCGGCGTAGACCGGGCACTCCCCCTCGGGGGTCGCCCTGGCGATGTCGAGGAAGTAGGGGTCGCCCGCGTCGGCGGCGATCACGACCCAGCTCTTGCGCCAGCCGTGCGGCACCACGAACGAATCGTCGCCCGGCCGCGCGCCGCGGTAGCCGACCTGCGCCGCCTCCAGCTCCGGCGCGGCGTAGACCGCGATCCGCTGGAAGGGGCCGGGGGCGATACTGAAGCCGCGCTGCCCGAGCGTCAGCAGCAGGGCCTGGTAGGTTGGCGGGAGGGTGTAGCGCCGCGCCAACTCCTGGACGGCCGCCGGCGCCACCGGCTCGGGCGCCTCGCCCGGCCGCAGGCCGCCCTCCTGCTCCTGCGCGGCGAGTTCGGCGCGCAGTTGCCCGACCAGTTCGATGATCGCGGTGATCTGAGCCACGACGCTCCCGCTCCCGGGCTGTCGCGCGTCGGGTGACGCCCCGCCCCCTCGCTACTCGCCTGTCGCCCCCACCGGCGGGGTCGCCGGGATCGCGTAGCCGAGGAGCGTGTAGGCCAGCTTCGCGGCCGCGAAGGCGCAGGCTTCCGGCCCCTCGCCCGGCGCCAGTTCGACGATGTCGGCCCCGACGACGCGGCGCCCGGCGCAGGCGCGGCGCAGCAGTCCGGTCACCTCCCACCAGTCGAGCCCGCCCGGCTCGGGCGTGCCGGTCGCCGCCATCAGCGACGGGTCGAAGACGTCGAGATCGACCGTGATGTAGATCACGTCCGGCAGCCCGGCGACGACGCGATCCCAGAGCGCATCGCGCGCCTCCACATTGTAGCGCACGCGCGCGACCTCCGCCGCCGCGATCGTCGTGATGCCGGCCGCGCCGCGCCGGAACGCGGCTTCTTCGGCGGAGAGGCTGCGGATGCCGACCGCGGTCAGCGGGCAGCCGAGGGCGACGACGCGACGCATGGCGCAGGCGTGGCTGTAGGGCGTGCCGTGGTACTCGTCGCGCAGGTCGGCGTGGGCGTCGAGTTGCAGCACGCCGAGCGCGGGCCAGCGCGCCCGGCAGGCCGCGACCGCGCCGACCGTCAGTGAGTGCTCGCCGCCGAGCAGGAGCGGGAACTTGCCGTCGTCCAGCAACGTGCCCGTCGCCTCGCGCACGCGCGCCACCATCAACTCGGGCGAGCGATAGTCCGGCTCGAGTTCATCGAGGGTGTGGATGCCGACCCCGGCCGGCTCGCGGTCGAGGTCGGCGTCGTAGAGTTCGAGCTGCAGCGAGGCGTCGACGATCGCGCGCGCCCCGTCCCGCGCCCCGCCCCGGTACGATGTCGTGGCATCGTAGGGGACGGGGAGGATCGCCGCTCGTGCCGTCGCGTAGTCGCTCAGGTCGGGGGGCAAGCCCAGGAAGTTGCGCGGCGGGCCGAACACGACGCACGTCCTCAGTTGGGAGTCGGGAGTCGGGAGTCGGGAGTAGAGGTATCCGCCACCGCGAAGCCTACTCCCGACTCCCGACTCCCGACTCCCGACTACTTCGCGGCGCCGGCCAGCGCGGGCGCGCCCAGGCGCTCCACATGCCACTCGTCGCGCTCGGGTTCGGCGATGCGGTGGACGACGGCGGCCGTCAACTCGGTAACCCCGAAGAGTTCCCCGATCCGCTCGCGCACCATGTCCACGTCGAAGGGCTTGCAACTGAAGACGTCGAGGTGGAAGCGTTTATGTTCCGCGAAGGTATGGATGCTGATGTGACTCTCGGCGATGATCACGACGCCCGTCACTCCCCAGTCTTCCGGTTTTACGCCGCTATAGCGAAAGACGTAGGGGGGAGCGATTTTCGTCATGCCGATACGCTCGGGCAACGTATCGAGCAGGTCGAAGATGGCGGCCACGTCACCGAGACGCCGGCCGTCGGCAACGAAAGCATCGACTACGAGGTGCTGCATCTGCATCTGATCGTATGATTACCTCCACGGCCATCCCCTAGCCGGTCCTACCGGGGGGACGACGTACGGCCACCTCCACGGCGGTGACCTCAGACAAAAAGGGCCAGTCCAGCACGGTTGCTGCACCAGCGCGCAAGAAAGAATTGTACCTCTTGACAGGGAGTTTGTAAAGAGTTGGGCGCGTCGAGTCTTGCCGACTCCGGGTGGCAGCGGGCCGTGCGAGGCGCACGGCGCCCCGCGGCGAGGCGGGACAAAATGATAACCATTCTCGGTCAGGGTCGGGCGGCGAGCCGGCCGGCCCCTACATCAACCGCGACCAACGAGCGGCGGCGGACGTGCCCCAGCGCTCGATGCGGTCGCGGCGCAGCAGGATGAAGAAGCCGCCGCCGAGGAGGAGCAGGCCGAGCAGGCCGATGATCGCCCAGTTCGGCAGCGCGCGCGCCGCGTCGAACGCCGCGCGGGTGGCGATCAGCCCCAGCCCGAGCAGGGTCAGCGCCACACCGTAGCGCCGCCGCAGGAAGAGGGTCGCCGCCAGCAGCGCCAGGCCCTCCGCCAGGCCGAGGAAGGTGTAGCGCCAGGGATAGGCCAGCGACTGCGCGAAGGTCGTCCCCAGGATGACGACGATCGCCGCCGCCAGCAGCGCGTTCGCCGCCGGCATCCGCACCAGCCCGAGGTCGCGCTCGTAGGCGACGTAGACCGACAGCGCCAGCAGGTAGACGCCGAGCGGGACGGCGTAGGCCTGCGGGTTGTTCGGGGTGATCCGCGCGATCGCCATCAGCGCGGCGGCGGCGAGGACCGCCGAAGCGCCGTAGCCGGTCGGCCGGCGCAGCGTGAAGATCGCGTCGGCGGCCAGCGCGACCCCGCAGAGCGCCACCGAGAGCATCGCCGGGCCGTAGGCGTAGTCGAGGACCAGCTCGCGCAGTTCGCGGCCGGCCAGGAACCGCTCGAACGGCCCGGAGAGGTTGATCGCCGCGAGGACCGGCCCCGCGACCGCCCAGACCCCCGCGGTCCAGCGGTGGGCCATGTACCAGCCCGGCCGCCGCGCGCTCGGGACGTTCCGCCAGAACTGCAGCCCGAGCGCGAGCGCCACCCCGAGCGCCGCGTAGACGACCTCCGCCCAGCGTCGCTCGACCCCGGCGAGGTCCAGCGTCGCGGCGACCGCGACCAGCGCCCAGGCGTTCGGCAGCGCCAGCAACTCCTCCCGCCGCTCCAGCAAGACGACCACCCCGCCCGCGGCGGCGAAGAGCCAGAGGAGGGTCGCCAGTTGCGCCCGATCCCCGCCGGCCAGCGCCAGGGCCGCCGCCGCGATCGCGAGCGCCTGGGCGATAACGATCAGTTGGGCGTCCCAGGCGCGCGACACCCCGCCCGCGCGCAGCGGCCGGAGCGCCGCGACCGGCGGGAGCGCCAGGGCGGCGAAGGCCCAGGCGTAGGGGGCCGGCGCGATCGCCACCCCGATCCGCAGCGCGTGGAAGAGGGTCAGGGCGGCGGCGAGCGCGGCCGGGTAGAGGAGCCAGGCCCGCCGCAGGCCCCAGAGGAGGGTCGCGGTGTAGAGGAGCAGCAGGGCGAAGAGCCCGGCCCAGTAGGCCGCCGGCTGGTCGGCGACCAGGAAGCCCCACGGCAGCAGCAGCGCCCCCGCCTGCGCCATGCCGGCGGCGAGCGGCACGCCGGACCAGGCGGCGGCGCGCCGCCGCGCCGGAGCGCCCGCGAGGCCGCGCCGCGCGCCAGCGGCGCAGGCGGACCAGGCGCGGGCGCCGCGCCGCAGCAAGCGCCAGGAGCGCCCAGGCGTTCGCCAGCGCCAGCGCGGGGTAGCCGCGGGGGGGGATCCGCGCGGCGTAGCCGGCCAGCAGGACCAGCAGGCTGCCGGTCCCGAGCGCCGCGGCGATCAGCGCCGCGCGCGCCGCCCGATCGCGCGCCGGACGGGCCTGGGCCGCCGCGACGTAGAAGAGCGTCGCCAGGGCCAGCGCGACGACCGCCCCCCAGCGATCCGGCAGGAGGGCCGCCGCGCCGAGGGCCGCCAGGACGCCGAACGGCGTCAGGAGGTGGGCGGCGAGCGCCGGCAGCGCCCCGAACGCCGCGCGCCCGAGGGCGCTGCGCGCCAGCAGGCGATCGGCGCCGAGCAGGAGCAACGGCAGCGCGAGCGCCAGCGGCGCCAGCCAGCCCGCAGGCGGGTCGAGGGTGGCGATCAGCCCGCCCCAGGCGCCGACGGCCGCGATGACGGCCGCGCCCGCGTAGAGCGGCCCGAGGCGGCGGAGCGCCAGCGCGCCGTAGAAGGCGGCGCAGTAGGCCGAGCCGAGCGCCCAGGTGGCCGCGGCCGACAGGAGGCCGCGGTCGGCCAGGACGAAGTTATAGAGGCCGACGATGTCGAGCGGCGTGAGGATCGCGCCGAGGGCGAGGAAGGCGTGGCCCGCCGGGCGCACCTTCGGCAGGCGGAGGCAGACCAGGCCGCCGAGGACGAAGGCCGCGGTGAAGCCGAGCATGACGCCCGCCGTCGCGGCCCGGCTGAGGGCCAGGCCGGAGAAGCGGACGAAGATCAGCGCGGCGATGACGACGAAGAACGCCCCCAGGCAGAGGGTCGCGTTGATCCAGAGATCGGCGAAGCCGCCATCGCGCGCGGCGGGAGGGAGCGCCGCGGTCGGGCCGTCGCCAGGCGGCCCGCCATCCGCCTCCCCGCCCCGGCCGGGAGGACCGGGGAAAGGCGGCGCGTCCGGCGCCGCCCCGGCAGGCGCCGATTCGTCCACCACGGCCGAAACCCCGTTTGCCGCGCCCGGTCGCCCGAGCGCCACCGCCGCCACCCCGCGCCCAACCGCCGCGCCGAGGGCAGCCGGCGGCGCGGCGGGCGGGGGGGGGATATGGGGCGGCAGGCGCCGGCCCGCCGCCGGCATCGGCGCGGCCCCTGCCTGCACCGCCGCGGCATCGAGCCAGCGCAGCCGCTCCTCGTAGTCGCGCCGCAGCCGATCGTGCGCGCGCGCGTCGATCATGCCGCGCGCGCGCAACCCGTCGAGGTCGGCCAGCGCCCAGGCGATCCCGGCGCGCTGCCGCTCCCGCTCGCTCGTCCCTGTCGGCTCCGGCGCGTCACTCATCCGCTTTCCCGTAGTCGGGAGTAGAGAGTCGGGAGTAGAGAGTAACATCGTTATTAACCGCTTACTCTCTACTCTCTACTCCCGACTCCCTACTCCCGACTCTCTACTCCCGACTCGTTCACGCCCACCCCAACTCGGCGAGGCGGCGGTCGGAGATGCCGAAATGGTGCGCGATCTCGTGGACGACCGTCACCTGCACCTCGCGGCGCAGGGTCTCGTCGTCCGGGCAGACCGCCTCCAGCGACCGCTGGAAGAGGGTGATTTTGTCCGGCAGAATCATGTTGTAGGCGCCGCCGCGCTCGGTCAGCGGGATGCCCTCGTACAGCCCGAGGAGCAGCTCGCCCGGACCCAGCCCGCCGGCCTCGCGCAGTTGCGCGGGGGTCGGCGCGTCGGCCACGACGACCGCAACGTTGTCGAGCATCGCCAGGATCGCCTCCGGCAGATCGTCCAGCGCCTCCTCGACCAGCCCCTCGAAGCGCCCGCGCCCGCCCTGCGGGGCCGCCCGCCGTGCCATCCTGTCCTCCGCCATCGGTCAGCTCCTCGTCGGGTCGGGGGCGACCGGGCCGCCCGGCGCTGTTCCCTCTCACCCCTTATACGCGTTATACGAGTGGCGCGCTTCACCTATCACCACCGCGCCGCCGGTCCCAAGTATACGGGAGGCGGGCGGGCGCGGGGCCGGCGGCGAGCGCGCGCGGAGCGCCATGGCCGCCGCCCGCGCCGGGGCTCGGCAGCGGGCCGCCGGGTGTGGTATCGTCAGTGGTGGAACCCAACCTGCGCTACCGGGCGGGAGCCCGGCCCCGCGCCGGCGGGTGGTCCGCGGTTCCAGTGACGGGTGGGGAGCGGCAGATGGGCGGGGCGATGCCCCCGGCCGGTGAGATCGCGGCCGGGATGGATGTCTACGACGAGCGCGAACGGTACATCGGCGTCGTCACGCGGGTCTACCCGGCGCCGGCCCGCTTCCTGTCCGGGGCGGCGGGGACGGGCTTCGGGTGCTTCAAGGTCCGGCGCGGCCCCCTGCCGTTCTTCGGCCCCAGGCCGCTGCTGGTGCCGTTCGACGCGGTGCGCGGCGTGGACCGCGAGGGCCAGGCCCTGATCGTCGGCGCGACCCGCGAGGAGGCCGACCGTTGGGCGGTCGGCCGGCAGGGCTAAGGGCGAGCGGAGCAGAGATGAGCGGCGACGATCGGCAGCAGGAGCGCGCGCACCCCCCGCGATTCGTGATGGGCGTCGCGACGCCCGAGGCCGAGACGGACGAGGTCGCGCCGCGCCAGGAGCGCCGGTTCGGCTTCGCGCGCGAGCTGCTCGAGACGGTGCTGCTCACGCTGGTTATCTTTTTCGCCGTGCGCACGCTGGTCGTCAACTACCGGGTCGATGGCAGCAGCATGCTGCCGAGCCTGGAGAACGGGCAGTACCTCTTCGTCAACAAGGCGGTCTACTTCCACTTCGACCTGAACGCGCTGAAGAACGCGCTCCCCGGGGAGGACGCCCCCGGCGAGGACGTCGTCTACCTCTTCCACCCGCCCGAGCGCGGCGACATCGTCATCCTCGACCCGCCGGTCCCCTCGACCGAGCCGCTGGTGAAGCGGGTGATCGCGCTGCCCGGCGAGACGGTGTCGATCCGCGAGGGCCGGGTCTACGTCGACGGCGTGCCGCTCGATGAGGGCTACATCGCCGCGCCGCCGACCTATGAGTATCCCCCGGCCAGCGGCGACGCCGAGTTCACCGTGCCGCCCGGCTCCGTCTTCGTCCTCGGCGACAACCGCAACAACAGCCGGGACTCCCACGTCTTCGGGGCGGTGCCGCTGGACAACGTCATCGGCAAGGCGGTCGTCACCTACTGGCCGCTCGCCGACCTCGGCCTGATCCCGCACGAACGCTACGCCGTCGCCGGGAACGGGCGCTAGGCGGCGCGCGGCGCGGGGGCGTGGGGCGCGGAGTGAACGCGCATGGAGCGCCACAGGCCGCGCCCCGCGGCTCTCGCCTGGCCTCGTCCTCCTACCGCCCTTCCTCCCGCCCTCTCTGTCCGGCGCCCATGCCCTCCTCGCCGCCCCCGGGGAAGGCCGGCAGGTCCGCGAACTCGCGCAGGACCTGCCGGTAGGCGTCGGCCGCGGGGCGGGGCCGGCGGTCCAGATCGTAGAGGCCGACCGGGTTGACGAGACGCCGCACGCTCGCCAGCGCGATGTCCCAGTCCACCTGGTCCTGCAGGCTGAACCAGGTGAAGCCGATCACCGGCACGCCCCCCTCGCGCAGGTGGAGCACGTTGAGGAACTCCTTCCAGAGCCAGCGCGGCCCGGCTTCCGCGCCGCGGCCGATGTTGTTCGTCTCGGTGTGCATCACCGGCCGGCGGTAGCGCGCGTAGTACTGGCGGGTGATCTCCAGCCAGCCGAAGACCTCCCCGGCGGGCTGGATCGCCCCCCCGGGCAGCACCATCTGCTCGTTGCGCTGGTAATAGTCGTTGCCCATCACGCTGCGCGCGGCCAGATCCTGGCGCATGAACCAGTCGTACTCCGCGTCGGGCAGGCCGTGCTCGCGCAGGTACGCCCGCACGTCGTCGCGCACCGGGCGCGCGTAGAGCAGATCGAACGAGAGGAAGCGGCGCTGGTTCTCGAAGTCCGCCTTGCGCCGCCCCACCTCGTCGCGGCAGGCGGCGTGGAAGTACTCCGCGCTCTCGCTCTGGATCACGATCGCGTCCGGCCGCGCCGCCAGGATGGCCCGCGTGGCGAGCAGGTTGGCCCGGCAGAGGTGCGTGAGCGCGGTGACGAAGGGGCGCTCGCCCCGCAGCCGCTCGTTCCAGACGCCGTCGAGCGCCGACTGCTTGGCGCAGACGAAGATCTCGTTCACGGGGGTGTAGAGGCGCACCCAGGGGTAGCGCCGGGCGAAGGCGCCGGCATACTCGGCGAAGAGCGCGGGCCAGTCGGGGTTCTGGAAGTCGCCGAGCCAGTCGGGCAGGCCGAAGTGGCAGAGGTCGGCGATCGGCGCGATCCCCAGGCGGCGCAACTCGGCGAAGACCTCGTCGGCGAACGCCCAGTCGTACCGGCCGGGGCCGAGGTGCATCCGGTAGTAGGGCGGCCCGTAGCGCAGATAGCGGAGGCCGAGCGCGCGCACCAGCCGGAGATCCTCGCGCCAGCGGCGGTAGTGGAACGTCAGTTCCAGCTCGTCGACGCGCCGGGGCCGGCCGTCGGGGCCGGCGATGGTGGGGTAGCTGCACTCGATGCCGGTCGCGAAGAGGAACTCCCGCCCGCGCAGTTCCCGCGCGAGGGCGGCGCGCGCGGTCATCGCCGCCTCCCCGGGCGAGTGAAGGCGTCGAAGGTCAGGCCGAGCGCGAAGCCGTAGGCAACGTGGAACCCGGCGACCAGCAGCGCCTCGCGCGCGCCCTGGCGCTGGGGCGGCGGCATGATCCCCATCGCCGGCACCAGCGTCACCGGCCCGACCAACCAGACGACGAGGCCGTACAGCAGGCCGTGCGGCGCGGGCGGCAGGTGGAGGCTCGCCTGGATCAGCCCGTAGACCGCGCCCCAGCAGCCGCCGTAGACGAAGTGCAGGGCCACGCCGGTCGCCCGGCGCGTGTCGCCGGCGAGGGAGACGCCGAAAAGCCCCGTCGCCACCTTCTGCGCGAAGAGCTCGGTGGACTGATCGAGGAAGGGCGGCCGCACCTGCCCGCCGGCCAGGGCCTCGCCCGCGCCGATGCCGGCCCCCTCGTCCGCCCCGCCGGGCTGTCGCGTCCCGGCCGCGCCGCCGCGCCGGGCCAGCCACTGCGCGCCCTTCAGCGCGACGCTCAGGGCCAGCGTCCCGGCGAAGCCCGCCAGCGCCCCCTTCGCCACCGCGCCCAACGGGCTCTCGGCCAGACCGCCCGCCGCGGTCGCACGACCTGCCGATTCGAGCGCCACCGCACCCATCATCCCCTCCGCCTCTCGGGTCAACAGTCCGGGGTCACGGCGAGCCGCCGCGCGACGGCGCCGGCGGCGGCGACGTCCGGCCCCGCCCCAACCGGGCGAGCGCCGGGTCGCGCCGCCGGCTGGTTCGGGAACGCCCGTCCCGGCGCGGCCGGCCCTCCCTCGGCCCCGGGCCGCGCCCGGCGTCACGAATGGAAGAGCGAGGCGAGCGCGGCCGACGCCCGCCCGCCGAGGGACGCCTCCGGCGCCTCGGGCGTCGGCTGCCGCAGGACGCGGACCCGCCCCGCCCGCCGCGCGACCCGGTAGGTGGTCTGCCCGCCCGGCCCCCGCCGGAACTCCAGGTCGAGGCGCGCGCGCCCGACCCGGACGCCCTCGAGCCGCAGGTCGGGGAGCCAGGGCGGCAGGTGCGGATCGACCAGGAGGAGGCCGAGCGGCGCGACGGGGCGCAGCCCGAGGAGCGCCTGGACCAGCAGGACGATGGCGCTGGCCGACCAGCCCTGCGGCTCGTTGCTCTCCGGGTAGATGCCGGGGTGCGGGTGGCGCGCGTCGCGCGGGAGCCCGCCGAGCGCCTCGGGCAGCCGGTTGCCGCTGAAGAGGTCGGTCGCCGCGAAGAGGGCCTCGGCCAGGCGGTGCAGCTCGTCCCAGCAGCCGTAGCGCGCGAAGCCGAGCGCGAAGGTGCCGTTCTCCACCGGCCAGACGCTCCCCAGGTGGTAGCTGAAGGGGTTGTAGGCCGGGTGGTCGCTCGACAGGGTGCGCACCCCCCAGCCGCTGAAGAGGTCGGGGGCCAGCAGCCGCCGCGCGACCAGCGGGCCTTTCTCGCGCGGGACGATCCCGGTGGCGAGGAGGTGGCCGGCGTTCGAGGCGATCGAGCGGATCGGCGCCTTGTCCGGCCCCAGCCCCAGCGCGTAGAACCCCTCGTCCGCCAGCCAGAACGCCTCGTCGAAGCGGCGCTTGAGGTCGCGCTGCCGGCGGAGCAGGTCGAGCGCGTAGGCGCGGTCGCCGGCCGCGAAGAAGGCCGCCGCCGCCATCTGCAGCCCGGCGTACCAGTACGCCTGCAGCTCGCAGGTGGCGATCGGGTTGGGCACCTGGCGCCCCGACGCGTCGACGATCGCGTCGGGGCTGTCCTTCCAGCCCTGGTTCTTGACCCCCTGCTCCGAGCGCGTCACGTATTCGATGAAGCCGTCGCCGTCGAGGTCGCCGTAGCGGTCGAGCCAGTCGAGCGCCTTGCGGGCGGCGGGCAGCAGCTCGCGCACCGTGGCCAGGTCGCCGGTCCAGGCGAGGTACTGGCCGAGCATGATCAGGAAGTCGGGCGGCGTGGCGTAGTCGCCGTAGTAGCGCGCGACCGGGTCGACGCCGAGGAGGGAGAGCGGCCCCCAGCGGGCCTGGTGGATCATCTTGCCCGGTTCCTCGTCCCGCCAGTCGTCGATCGTCGTGCCCTGCCAGGCGGCGTTGAGCCGGAGCGTGTCGCGCATCAGCCCCGGCAGCGCCAGCAGCGCCTGCCAGGCGATCGTCAGCATGTCGCGCCCGAAGAAGCGCTGGTAGATCGGGATGCCGGCGCTCGGCGCGGCCGGGGTGTCGTCTAGGCCGAGCGGCAGCGAGGCGAGATCCGCCGTCGCGGTGCGCCAGGCGCGCGCCACGGTGGGGTTCGTGGTCGTCAGGGCGGGGGCTTCCTCGCGCAGCCGCCGCCGCAGCCGCCCGAGCGGCGTGTCGCCCTCGTCGAATCGGCGGTGCGCCGCGGGCCGCCGGGCGCCGTCGAAGACCGGCTCGACCGCGAGGTGGATCTCGACCGGCCGGTGGGGGGCGAGCTCCAGCGCGAACAGCAGCGCGCCGTCCGCGAAGCGCGCGGGCGCGGGCGACCCCGCGACGCGGACGGCGACCGCGCGGTCGAGCTGGGGGTGGCGGTACAGGAAGCAGACCTCCTGCCGCGCGGCGTCCCAGGTCGTCTCCACCGGGGCGGTCTGCCCGCGCCGGCCTTCCTTGGCCTCGTTGAGATCGGCGAAGTCGGCCGCGAGGTGGAGCGCCAGCTCGAAGCGCGCCACCGCGTCGACCGCGTAGTTCTCGAAGCGCAATTCCGTCCACAACCCCTCGCCGACGAAGCAGGCGACCGCGGCGTAGACCTTCTCCTCCGGCACCCCCGGCCCGGCCGGCGCCTCCAGGTAGGCGAGGAGGGCCGCGCCGCCGACCGGGCTGACCGCGACCGGCTTCAGCGGCCGGCCGTCGACGGTCAGCTCGGCGCGCGAGAGGAGTCGCGTGTCCTCGACGTAGAAGCCCTCGTCCCGCCGCCCGGTCACCGCGCCGGCGAGATCGGCGATCAGGAGCGACCGGCCGCTGTAGGCGATGTGCTGGTCCTCGCGGGAGCGGAGCGCGATCCGATGCGTCACGGCCTACCTCCCGACGCGCCGCGCGAGCGCGACCGCGCCGGCCGCCGCCGCGCCGAGCAGGGCGCGCTTGCGGTGCGGGTGCTGCTCCAGGTAGCGGGTGTAGGGGCTGGTGGATTTGGACCGCTGGCCGAACGCGCCGGTCGTCGCGCCGGTCCCGCCCAGCGGCGCGAAGAGGTTGTCCTCGCCGTCGTCCGGCTGGTCGGTCCGCTGCTGCTTGAACAGCCTGCCGTCGCGCAGCATGTACCGGTCGAGCAGGGCGGGGCTGAGCGCCTCCAGCGCCGTCAGCAGCTTGCCGCCGCCCCCGACGACGATGTCGCGCCGGGGGTGCTCGGCGGCGAAGAGGATCGCCTCGGCCACCACGCGCGGCTCGTAGACCGGCGGCACCGGGTGCGGCTTGCCCCCCAGCTTCGAGCGCGCGTGGCCGAAGAGGGGGGTGTTGACCGAGGAGGGCAGGATCAGGGTGACGGCGACGCCGCTGCGCTCGTGGGCCAGCTCGAGCCGCAGCGCCTCGGTGAAGCCCTTGATCCCGTGCTTGGCGGCGCAGTAGGCCGACTGGAGGGGGACGGCGCGGACCGCCAGCGCCGAGGCGACGTTGACGATCGTGCCGCTACCCTGGCGCTTCAGGTGCGGCAGCGCCGCCTTCATCCCGTAGATTTGGCCCAGCAGGATGACCTGGATCACGCGCTCGATCTCCTCGACGGTCAGGACCTCCACCGTCCCGTAGGCGCTGGCGGCGGCGTTGTTGACCCAGGTGTCGATCCGCCCGAAGCGCGCGACCGCCGCCGCGGCCAGCCGCTCGACCTGCGGCCACTCGGCCACGTCGGTCGCGACGACCGCGGCCCGGCCGCCGAGCCGCTCGACCTCCCTGGCGACCTCCCGCAGCGCCGCCTCGTTGCGCGCGGCGAGGACCACCGCCGCGCCGCGCTCCCCGAACTGGTGCGCCGTCTCGCGCCCGATGCCGGACGACGCGCCGGTGATGACGACGATCTGCTCGCCGATCGGTCTCATCGCCCGTCCCTCCCGTACTGCCAGCCGAACAGCGCGCCGAAGAGGAGGTGGCCGCCCAGGAAGCCGGCGGCGTCCGCCGGGCCGAGCGCCGTGCCCCCGAAGCCGGGCATGGCGAGCTGCCCCCGCCGGGGGTGCCACCGGCTCAGCAGGCCGGTGGCCGGGGTGGCGAGGAGCCAGTGGACGGCGCCTCCGAGGAGCCCCGTCCGCCAGCCCGGCCGCAGCCCGGCCCGCGCGAAGCCGAGCGCGTAGGCGAAGCCGATCGCCAGGCTCAGCAGCAGGTGCATGGCGAAGCCGGCGCCCTTGGCGGTGGTGGTGTGGGGTGGGGCGACGAGCCCGCCCTCGATCGCGGCGATGTCCATCCGGGTCAGCCCGGCGCGGCGCCCGGCCACCATCATCCCGGTCATGCCGACCCAGGCCACCAGGGCGCCGCGGATCACACGGCCGACGTCGATCGCCATCGTCATGCTCCGTCTCTACCAGCACCTCCCGGGAGCAGGCCCCGGCGCCCACGGGAAGCGCAACTCCGATACCGCCATTCGCGCGGCAGACGTACCCGAGCGCCACGGGCCGTGCGGCGGGTCCGCGTCGACTACAGGGCCGACGCGTGGCGCCGCTTCCAAACGCGCTCGAGATAGACGCCGAGGACCGCGCCGAACATGACGGTGTGCGCGATGAACTGCACTACCGGGTTGCTCTGCGTGAACCAGACCCAGTCCGCCAGCGGCGCGACGACGTAGAAGTTGACCAGCCAGAGGACCAGCCCGTAGACACTCGCGGCCGCGATCAGCGCCGCCGGGGAACTCGCCAGCGCCGGGACAGCGGCCACGATCAGCGCGAAGACGATCCCGTAGATGGCCGACAGCATCATGTGGACGACGAGGCCGACGACGATCGCCGTCAGGAGCGGGTAGGACGGTTGCAGCGCCTCCCGGCCGAGCACGATCGCGCCGATCATGCGCAACGGCCCGAAGAAGGCGCCGTTCAGCAGCGCCGCCATCACCATCTCGAACATGGCGAAGACGAGGCCGGCGATGATCCCGCCGATCGCCCCCTGCTTCGCCCACCAGCCGGTGTCGGCCCGTTGCCGCGTCTCCATCGTTGCCATGCACGACCTCCTTCCGCATCGAGAACCGATCTTCCGCCGCCCTCTACCGCCGGCCCGGCGCCCGCGCCGCCGGGCCGGTGAGGGGGCTTCCGCGGAGGAACATGGCATGCGGGGTGCCACCCGCGCGGAAAATGTGGTCTCGCGCACAATCCACCGGGGCGAGATGTGCGCGCCGACCGCCGTGGCACGCCCCGTGCAGTCGCGGCGGGGTGCGAGGCAACGGTACAGCCGCGCGAGAGAAGGGGGCCGGGATGATGCAGGCGCTCGATCTGACCCGCGTCGCGGCGTTCGCGGCCCTGCCGCCGCGCGACCTGACCGTCGTGGCGCGGGCGGCGCGCATCGGCCAGTACCCGCACGGCGCCTGCCTGTTCCGGGCGGGCGACCCCTGCCCCGACGCGATCGTGGTCCTGGAAGGGTTCGTCCGCCGCTTCCGGCTCTCGCCGGACGGCCTCACGATCACCACCGGGATCGTCCGCCCCGGCGGGCTGGCAAGCCTGGCCCCCCTGCGCGGCGCGACGGCCTGCGACCGGCACGCCGAGGCGCTCGGGCGCGTGCGGACGATCGAGCTGCCCCTGCCGGCGCTGTTCGCGCTCGGGCAACGCGCGCCCCACCTCCTCGCCCCGCTCGCGCGCGACCTGATCGCGCACCTCGACCGCGCCTACGCGGAGTTGGCGGCGGGGGCCGGGGCGGGGGTGGCGGCCCGCCTGCTCGCGGTCCTGCGCCATCTCATCTCAGCGGGCGCGGACGGTGGCGCGGACACGGCGCGGCCGGTGGCGATCCGGCTCTCGCACGCCGACCTGGCGCGGCTCACCGGCGCGGATCGCGCGACCGTGACCCGCTGCCTGCGGACCCTGGCGGCGCGGGGCCTAGTGCGCCTGGAGCGGGGGCATGTGGTCGGGGTGGCGCCGGCGGGCGCGGAGCGCCTGGGGCCGCCCCCATGAACGGGGCGGGCGAGCGGCGGAAGGTCTGGTATCTCCGGCGCATCGATCTCTTCGCCGGCATGTCGAAGGCGGAGGTCGAGGAGATCGCCCGGCTGCTCGACGATCACCACCTCCCGGCGGGGGCGGAGCTGCTGCGCGACCGGCGGCGCGAGCGCGTCTACATCATCAAGGCGGGCGCGGTGCGGCTCTACGCGGGGGAGGGGCCGGGGGAGGTGACGCTGGCGCTCCTCGGCCCGGGGCGGCTCTTCGGGCTCTCCACCACCGTCGGCGACGCGAGCCCGGCGCTCGGCGCGGCCACCCTGGAGCCTTCCTACGTCTGCTTCGCGACCTGGGGCAAGCTGCTGGAGGTCTTCGCCCACCATCCGCGGGTCATGCTCCAGCTCGTGGGCACGCTGGCGGAGCAGGTCTTCCACGCCGAGACCTGGATCGAGCGGCGGGCCGCGGCATCGCCCCGCGCGCGCCTGGCGGGGTTGCTGCTGGAGTTGAGCGCCGAGTTCGGCGAGCCAGCCGAGGACGGGGCGGGCCGGCGCATCCGCTTCCGGCTGACGCAGGCCGATCTCGCGCGCATGATCGGCGTCTCGCGCGAGACGGTCAGCCGGCTGCTGGCGGAGTTCGGCCGGGCGGGCTGGGTGGCGCGCCGCGAGGGCCTGCTGATCGTGCGCGACATGGCGGCGCTGCGGGCCGCGGGCGAGGGGCGGCAGGCGGCGGACTGAGGGTGGCGGCGCAAAGGGGCAACGCCTGGCGGGGGTGGGGGAGTAACCGCCCCCTCTCGCCCCTCGGCCTTCCGCCCTCCATTTCCCCCGTCAGTCCCCCGCCGCGACCGCCTCGGCCTGGCCGGCGGGCTGCCAGCGCAGGTTCGGCCGGCGCGCGGCGGTCGCCTCGTCGAGGCGCTTGACCGGCGCGTGCTGCGGGGCGCGCTTGACCAGCTCCGGGTCCTCCTCCGCCTCCCGCGCGATCTGGCGCATGGCGGCGACGAACTCGTCGAGCGTCTCCAGGCTCTCCGTCTCGGTCGGCTCGATCAGCAGCGCCTCCTCGACGATCAGCGGGAAGTAGATCGTCGGCGGGTAGAAGCCGAGGTCGATCAGCCGCTTGGCGATGTCGAGCGTGCGCACGCCGCGCCGCTTCTGGCGCACGCCCGAGAGGACGAACTCGTGCATGTTGCGGCGGTCGCGCAGCGGATCCTCGTAGAGGTCGGTGAGGCGGGCGCGCAGGTAGTTGGCGTTAAGGACCGCGTGCTCGCTGACGCTCCGCAGCCCGGTGCCGTTCGAGAGGATGTAGGTGTAGGCGCGCACCAGCACCCCGAAGTTGCCCCAGAAGGCGTGCAGCTTGCCGATCGTCTCCGGCGCCGGCTCCAGGCGGTAGACCGGCCCGTCCGGCCCGTCCTCGCGGGCGACGACCGGCGTCGGCAGGAAGGGGGCGAGGAACGCCTTGACCCCGACCGGCCCCGCCCCCGGCCCGCCCCCGCCGTGCGGGGTGGAGAAGGTCTTGTGGACGTTGTAGTGCATGATGTCGAAGCCGATCGCGCCCGGCTTGACGACGCCGAGGATCGCGTTGAAGTTGGCGCCGTCGTTGTAGACCAGCCCGCCCGCCGCGTGGATGATCGCGCAGATCTCCGACGCGCCCTCGTCGTAGAGGCCGAGGGTATTGGGGTTGGTGATCATCATCGCGGCGGTGTCCGGCCCGGCCAGCTCGCGCAGCCGCGCCAGGTCGACGTTGCCGCGCTCGTCCGACGGCACCGTGACGACCTGGAAGCCGGCCATCGCGGCGGTCGCCGGGTTGGTGCCATGCGCCGAGTCGGGGACGATCACCTTGGTGCGCGCGGTGTCGCCGCGGCTCTGGTGGTAGGCGCGGGCGATCAGGATGCCGGTCAGCTCGCCGTGCGCGCCCGCCGCCGGCTGCAGCGTCACCGCGTCGAAGCCGCTGATCTCGGCCAGCATCCCCTGCAACTCGTGGAGGAGTTCGAGCGCGCCCTGGGCCGTCTCGGCCGGCTGGTAAGGGTGCAGGCTGGCAAAACCGGGCTGCCGCGCCGCGTCCTCGTTGATCCGCGGGTTGTACTTCATCGTGCAGGAGCCGAGCGGGTAGAGCCCGAGGTCGATCGCGTAGTTGAGGTGCGACAGTCGCGTGAAGTGCTTGACCACGTCGCGCTCGGCGACCTCCGGCAGATCGAGCGTGTCGCGGCAGAGTTCGGCGGGGATGGGCACGGCCGGCACGTCCGCCTCCGGCAGCGGCACGCCGCGGCGCCCGGGCTTGCTCAACTCGAAGAGCAGCGCTTCAGTCATCGATCACTCGCTCCTGTCGATCCGTGTGCGGCATATCGTGTGCGATCTGTGTGGTAGTGTGGGCGCGCGAACCCGCGGGCTGCAGGTTCCCCGTGGCCCGGCAAGGATAGCACGCCCATCCCGACGGTCACAAGGCACGGGCCGCGGCGCGCTGCTGAGGCGGCAACTGGGGCAACACCGGACGATGCGCCACAACGCAGACCGCGGCGCCCTCCGGATAGTGTGGGGATCTTGCAGGAGGAGCAGATGGCGTCTGAACCCACCGTCACCATTCGGCGCGGGCGGCGCGAGGACGCGGAGGGGCTCGCCGCGCTGCACCGGGAGGCCGGCTGGTGCTACGACGAGGCGGCGGTCGTCGCCGAGTATTACGACGACGCGTTCGAGCCGGAGACGGTGCTGGGGGCGGAGGTCGGGGGGGAACTGGTCGGCAAGCTCGAACTCTTCCTCGGGTGGAAGTCGAGCAGCGGGCGCTTCGGCCTGATCCGGCGCTTCGTGGTCCACCCGGCCTGGCGGGGGCGGGGGATCGGGCACCGCCTGCTGGCGGCGGCCGAGGAGGAGGCACGGCGGGCCGGCTGCGCCTTCCTCGAGCCTGAGCGTCGACGAGGACAACGCCGGCGCCCGCCGGCTCTACACCGGCCTCGGCTTCGACGAGGACCGCCGCGAGATCATCCTGCGCCGGTCGCTCGACGGCCGGCGGCACCCCTCGCACGCGAAGGAGCGCGCCCTCGACTGAGCGGCGGGCAGGCAGGGGCCGCTTGCCGGGTCATACCCGCAGGGTCGCTCGCCCGAGAATCCGCCCGATCGCGTACTGGCAGAGGCGCGCGAGCAGCAGCGGCAGGGCCAGGAACAGGGTCAGCGGGCAGCAGCAGAAGTAGACACGCACACCCCCGCGCCGCTCCCGATAGGCCAGGTACTCGCGCGCCAGCCGTGCCTCGTTCACATCCACCGCTCCCCCTCTCGCCGCATCCCCCCAGCACATCGGGGCGAAGACATCATCCGCCCTCATCCCCGCAGGATGGGTGCCGCCGGACGGACGGCCCGCACGGCGGCGCGCCCGCCGGCACGCCGTGCGGCGGCGCGGGTAGTGTACCCGTGCCGCCGCGCCGCCGACTTTCGACCTTCGCCTTCGACCCCGCTAGCCCTTCACGGCGCCGGCGGTCAGCCCGGCCAGGATGCGCCGCTGGAAGATCAGCACCAGGACGACGATCGGGACGGTGACGACGACCGTGGCGGCCATGATCTGGCCCCACGGGACCTCGAATTGGCTGCCGCTGGTGCCACTGAAGTAGAAGATCGCCAGGTTGACCGTGCGCTTGTCCGGCGTCTGCGTGAACGACAGCGCGAACAGGAACTCGTTCCAGGCGGCGATGAAGGCCAGCAGGCCGGTCGTCACCAGACCGGGGCCGACCAGCGGCAGCAGCACCTTGTAGAAGGTCTGGAACGGCGTCGCGCCGTCGACGTAGGCCGCCTCCTCCAGCGCGCCGGGCATCTGACTGAAGAAACTTGTCAGCACCCAGACGGTGAAAGGGAGCGTAAAGATCATGTAGGTCAGGACCAGCGCGCCGAGCCGGTTGTAGAGGTTGAACCGGTTGACCATGGTGAAGAGCGCGCCGAGGACCGCGATCTGCGGGAACATCGTCATCGAGAGCACCAGGTAGAGCACCGGCGTGCGCCCGCGGAACTTGAACCGGCCCAGCGCGTACGAGCCGATCGCGCCGACCAGCAGCGACAGCAAGGTCACCGTGAGGGAGACGAACGTCGAGTTCAGCAGCGCCCGCCGGAAGAGGCCGCTGCCCAGGACCTGGCGGTAGTGCTCCAGGGTCGGGTTGGCCGGGAAGTAACTCACCGGGGTCCGGAAGAGCTCGGCGCTCGGGGTGAAGGACGAGCGCACTGCCCAGTAGAACGGGATCAGCGTGTAGAGCAGGATGAGCAGTACGAGCAGATAGAACAGGAGCCGGGAGAGGATCTGCATGAAGCTCCGCGAACCCGTCGCCGCGGCGCCGCGCGTGGTCGCGCGCGGCGCCGTCGCCACCCGTGCCATCTTAGACCTCCTCCACCTTCAGGAAGGTGACATAGGCGACGACGAAGATGCCGATGATCAGGAAGATCGCAACACTGATCGCCGAGCCGTAGCCCAGGTCGGAGAACTCTACGATATTCTGCTGGTTGTAGATCGCCATCGTCTGCGTGTTCTGCCGGTTGCCGAACATGACGTAGAAGACGTCGAAGACGCGGAGCGAGTCGAGGGTGCGGAAGATCAGGGTCACCAGGATCGCCGGCCGCAAGAGCGGCAGGGTGATGCGCAGGAACTGCTGCAGCTTGTTGGCGCCGTCGATCGTCGCCGCCTCGTACACATCGCCGGGGATGACCTGCAGCCCGGCGAGCAGGAGCAGGGCCACGAATGGGGTCGTCTTCCAGATGTCCACCGCGGCGATCGCCGGGATCGAAGTATTGCGCTCGGCGATGAAGGCGATCGGGCGGGAGAGGATGCCGACCTTGTCGACGAGGAAATCGTTGATCACCCCGAAGGTGTCGTTGTACATCCACTTCCACATCTGGGCGGAGACAACGGTGGGGATGGCCCAGGGCACCAGCATCGCCGTGCGCATCAGGCCGCGACCCTTGAAGTTCGAGTTGATCACTAGCGCGATCAACAACCCGAGCGCGAACTCGAAGACGACGGTGATCAGGGTGAACTGAACCGTGACCAGGATCGAGTTGAGGAAGTCGCGATCCTGGAGCAGGAGGCGGTAATTCTCCAGCCCAATGAACCTCGGCTCGTCGCCGCTCGCCAGCCGCGCATCGGTGAAGCTCTGATAAACCGTCTGCACGAGGGGCCAGATCGCGACGAAGGCCACGATGGCCAGGGTCGGCAGCAGGAAGAGCCAGGCCAGCCGCGTCTTCGCTTGTTCCTGGGTTGTGGTGCGTTTGCCGCCGCTCCGGGTGCGCAGCAGTGTCGATCGCTTCGGCTCGACGATCTGTTGGCTCATGGTCCCCTCCACTGGGACGTGCACGAGGGGCGTTCACCCCTCATACCTGGTCCCTCCACCCGTCCGCCCGGCGTGCTCCCGGCGATTGTGCCGATAGCCGGGGCGCGCCGCGAGCGCGGCGCGCCCCGGCGTGGACACCGTCCTGTACCCGGCAAGCCGGCGGCTTAGCGCCGCCGCACGAGACGCTGGAGCTGGCTGTCGGCCTGCTGGAGGAGCTGCGCCGGGTCCCCGCCGGTGAGAACCTGGTTGACCGCCTGGTAAATCCTGGTCGAGCCCTCGTTGTATTGCTCGCCGAGGGACCGCGAGGGCCGCGTCACCCGCTCGACGCTCGCCAGCTTCTGGAGGTACGGCTGGCTCCGCTGCACCTCGGGGCTGTCGCTCACGCTGGGATAGAGCGGCACGTACGAGCCGACGACGGCACGCCAGGTCACGACCTCCGGGCTGCACATGTAGCGCACGAACTCGATCGCCGCGTCCTGCGCCCGCGAGAACCGCGACACGCCGAGCTGCCAGCCGCCGAGCGTGCCGACGTTCTTCTGCCCCTGGGCCGCCGGCAGCGCCGTCACGTCGAACTTGCCCCGCACCGCGGACTCGGCGCCGCCGGCGATGGCGTACATGTACGGCCAGTTGCGCGCGAAGGCGGCGTTGCCGCCGGTGAAGGCCTGCGCGGTCTGATCCTCCTGGAAGGTGGTGACGCCGCGCGGCGAGATCGTGCCGACGAAGCCCTTGATCAGGTTGAGCGCCGCGACCCCCTGCGGGTTGTTGATCGTCACCTGGGGGTTCGCGTTCTGCTGACCGGCATTGATGAACGTCCCGGCGCCGTTGGAGGCGAACCATTCGAGCGCGTTGCAGGTCAGCCCCTCGTAGGCGTTGCCCTGGAAGACGAACCCGGCGAAATTCGGGTTAGCGCCCTGCTCGCCGGCCTGGATCTGCTGCGCCTGCTGTTGCAGTTCCTGCCAGGTCCTGGGTGGCGCGCTGATGTTGTACTTCTGCAGCAGGTCGGTGCGGTAGTAGAGGATGCCGAAATCGCCGAACCAGGGCATGCCAACCAGCTTGCCATCGATCGTGTTGTTCTCGACGATGCTGGGATAGCACTGCTGGGCCAGGCTGCCGAGCTTCGGATTGAGGTCGACCAGGAACTCCGCGAAGGCGCCCGGCCAGATGACGTCGAGCATCATCGCATCCAGGTCGGCCGACTGCCCCTGGAAGAAGCGCTGATACTGCGCGTAGCGCTCGGTCGCGCTCGGCGGCCCCGGCACGAGGTTGATCTGGATGCCGGTGTCCTGCTGGAACTTGCGGGTCAGGATCTGATCGAAATCCGCGTCGGAGCCGACCTGGCCGCCGACGTAGGTGACCCGCTGCCCGCTGTACTGCCTCGCCTGGGCGGCGGCCGCGACCGCGGGCGGGTTATCACGGGTGTAGGTCGCGCCCCCGGCGACCCGCGTGGCCGTCGGGCTGCCGCCGCGTGTCGCCGTCGCCGCGGCGCCGGCCGGCCGCGTCGCGGTGGCGCCGCCGGGGACCGCCGCGCCGCCGGTGGTCGTCCGCGTCGTCGCGCCACCGGCCGCCGTGGTGGTCGCGCCGCCCGCGGCGGTCGTGGTCCTGGCGCCGCCCGCGGCCGTGGTGGTCATGCCCCCGGCGGCGGTCGTGGTGGTCGCGCCGCTGGTCCCGGTCGTCGCGGTCGGGTTGCCGGCGCCGCAGGCGATCAGGAAGGCGTTGATCGCCGTGGCGGAGAAGCCGAGCGCGGCGGCCCGCACCATGAAGGCCCGCCGGGAGATGCGCCCGTCCTTGAGCGCGCGGTAGAGCTGTTCGGACTGCGACGCCGGCTGTTGCTCCTGGCGTTCGCGCTGCTGGTCTGTCACTCCTTTGACCTCCTCGAATGCTACTGTGCCGATCGCCGTCCACCGGCCGCGCCCCCCAACGCCGCCGGCCAAACCGCCCCATCCGCTCTCGCGAACCGATCCGCGCTAGCAAACCGCGTCAGCAAACGAGCGCCCGCGTGGGCCACCGAACCCGCGATCGGGATGCGGCGACCCGAGTTGGCGCGCACCTGCGGCGCCCCCGCCCACGCCCGTAATCGCCTCGATCCACGCCCGATCGCAGCGCCCCCAGCAAACCGGCAAAGCCGCAAATAGCGTGCCGCCGTCGCGTGATCCATTGCTAGTTGCACAATGGGGCAGGGGGGACGGCACAACCGGACGCTGAGACGCGGACACCGGGGGCATGTATACTTTCGGGTAGCGACAGGGACCGCTCGGGACAAGCAACCGGCGGCAGACCCCCACCCGTCCGATCGCGAGGAATGCCATGCCCCCCGGCCCCGACCCGCCCCCCGCGCCGGCCGGCGGCGATCCGCCGCGCCGCACCCGGATCACCCTCTCGCCGGATCTGGGCGAGAAGGTCGCGCGGACGCGGCTGCGGACGATCCTGATCGCGTCCGGCAAGGGGGGCGTCGGCAAGTCGACGGTCTGCGTGAACCTGGCGGCGGCGCTGGCGGCGCGCGGGCGCGCGGTGGCGATCGTGGACGCGGACATCTACGGCTTCAGCGTGCCGCGGATGCTCAACGCCTTCGAGAAGCCGCTGACGTTCGGGTCGCGGCTGGTGCCGGTGGAGCGGCACGGCGTGAAGCTGATGTCGCTCGGCCTCTTCTTCGACGAGGACGCCCCGCTGGTGGTGCGCGGGCCGATCATGGACGCCACGGTGCGGCAACTCTTGCAGGAGGTCGCCTGGGGCCGGCCCGACTACCTGCTGATCGATCTGCCGCCCGGCACCGGCGACGTGGCGATCACCGTGGCGCAGACGGTGCCGGGCAGCGCGATGATCGTGGTGACGACGCCGCAGATGGTGGCGTCGAAGGTGGCGATCCGCGCGGCGAAGATGGCCGCGACCGGCGATCTGCGCCCGATCGGCGTGATCGAGAACATGAGTTACTTCATCTGCCCGCACGGCGAGCCGGTCGAAATCTTCGGCAGCGGCGGCGGCGCGGAACTGGCGGCGGAACTCGGCGTGCCGCTGCTCGGCCGCGTCCCGCTCGAAGCGGCTGTGCGCCGGGCCGGCGACGAGGGGGAGCCGATCGCGCTGCACGCCGCCGACTCCGCCGCCGGGCGCGTCTTCGGCGAGATCGCCGCGCGCGTAGAGGAGCTGGAGCCCCCCCCCGCGCGAGCGACGAGCCAGGACGGCCCCCCCGGCCCCCCAACGTTGGGGGGAGAGGATTCGGGGGAAAGGTGATACCTCCCCGGCTCGCGGTTCGGCGCCGCCGCCGTCAGCCCTCCCCCGCTGAGGTTGGGGCTGGTGGCGCGGATCGGCGCGGATGGCGCAGGCAGGTCGCGGAGTAGTGCGTGGAGGGGGCGATGACCCTGCAAGTGGAGGACGATCGGGCGCGGACCGAGTACGAGTTCACCGTCGTGATCGAGCAGGACGAGGACGGCGCGTACATCGTGCTCTGCCCGGCGCTGCCCGGCTGCCACAGCGCGGGCGACACCGAGGAGGAGGCGCGCGAGATGATCAAGGATGCTATCCGGCTCCACATTGAGGCGCGCTTAGCCATCGGGGAGCCGATTCCACGGGAGGTTGCCTCCGAGCGTGTCCGCGTCACGGTGTGAGTGGTCCGCTGCCGTCACTCACCGCCGATCGAGTGTTGGCGGGGTTGCGGCGTCATGGCTTCGTGCCGATTCGACAGAGCGGCAGCCATGTCGTGCTCAAGCATCCGGACGGGCGTTGG
>JAUJMV010000021.1:76282-92051 GCA_030446685.1 Thermomicrobiales bacterium
CTGGTCGCGCACATCGCCGACTTCGAGGTCGTCCGCACCGACACCGAGGCCGAGGCGCTGATCCTCGAGAACGAGCTGATCAAGCGGCACCAGCCGAAGTACAACATCCTGCTGAAGGATGACAAGACCTACCCCTTCCTCAAGATCACCAACGACGAGTGGCCGACGATCGTCAGCACGCGCCGGGTGCTCGACGACGCCAAGCGGGGGGCGCGCTACTTCGGACCGTTCGCCGACCCCGGCGCGGCCTACGGCACGCTGCGGGTGTTGCAGCGCGCCCTGCCCTACCGCAAGCCGAGCGCGCCCTGCCGCGACAAGACGCTGAAGGGCGACTGGCCGCGCGCCTGCATGTACTACCACATCGGCCAGTGCCTCGGGCCGTGCATCGGCGCGACAACGCGCGAGGACTACGCCGCGGTGCTCGACCGCGCGGCGCGCTTCCTCGGCGGGCGCAGCGAGGAGCTGATCGCCGAGCGGCGGGCGCGGATGGAGGCGGCGGCCGAGGCGTTCAATTTCGAGGAGGCCGCGCGGCTGCGCGACGAGATCCGCGACCTGGAGCGGGTGATCGAGCGCCAGAAGATCGTCTCGCCCGGCCTGGACGACGCCGACATCCTGGCGGTGGCGCAAGGGGCGGGGGGCGACGCCGCCGTGCAGGTCAACGAGCTGCGCGGCGGCCGGCTGCTCGGCGCGCGGCACTACCTGATGGAGGTGCACATCGAGGACGCGCCGGCCGAGATCCTCCAGCAGTTCGTCACGCAGCACTACGGCGACGCGCCTGCGACGACCATCCCGCCGCAGTTCCTCCTCCAGCACCCCCTCCCCGACGCCGAGGCGGTGGCCGAGGTGCTGCGCGGGCGGCGCGGCGGCGCGGTCCGGCTGGCCGTGCCGCGGCGCGGTGACAAGAAGGGGCTGGTCGACCTGGCGGCGAAGAGCGCGGCGGAGAACCTCGAGCAAGAGCGGCTGAAGTGGCTCAACGACGAGCAGAAGACGACGATGGCGCTGACCGAGCTGGCCGCGGCGCTCGACCTCCCCGAGCTGCCGCTGCGCATCGAGTGCTACGACATCTCGCATTCGCAGGGGACCAACCAGGTCGCGGCGATGGTCGTCTTCGAGGGAGGCAAGCCGAAGAAGAGCGACTACCGCAAGTTCGCGATCAAGACGGTGACGGGCAACAACGACTTCGCCTCCTTGCAGGAGGTGCTGCGCCGCCGCTTCAAGCGCGCGAAGGAGCAGCTCGCCGCGGTCCAGGCGGCGGAGGGCGTCGACGCGCTCGTGCCGCTCGACCCGCTCGACACCGCGACCGAGGAGTTGGTGGCGACCGGCGCGGCCCCCGACGGCAAGGCCGAGTCGTGGGCCAGGCTCCCCGACCTGATCATCATCGACGGCGGCAAGGGGCAGCTCAGCGCGTCGCTGGAGGCGCTGCGCGAGCTGGATGTCAACCTGCCGACGGTGGGGCTGGCGAAGGAGAACGAGGAGATCTTCCTGCCGGAGACCCCGGCGCCGGTCGTCCTGCCGCGCGACTCGCAGGCGCTCTTCCTGGTGCAGCGCATCCGCGACGAGACGCACCGCTTCGCGATCACCTTCCACCGCCAGAAGCGCGGCAAGAGCGCGCTCAAGTCGTCGCTCGACGATCTGCCCGGCGTCGGCCCGAAACGCAAGAAGGCCCTCCTCAAGCACTTCGGCTCGCCCAGCGCATCCGCGAGGCGAGCGTGGAGGAGCTGATGGCGGTCGAGGGCATCTCCCAGGGGCTGGCGGAGAAGATCCGGGCCGGGCTGTAGAGCGGTCGCGGGCCGCAGAGTGAACGGGCCGAGAGGAGGGTAGCATGGAGCCGCACCTGGTGACGATGCTCTTCTGGATCAGTCTGGGTGGTTCCGTTGTCTGCACGCTCGTCGGCGTGCTGTTCCGGTCGTGGAAGCTGTTCTTCGCGGCGGCGGCGCTGTCGCTGTGGTGCGGCATCGCGGCGTTCTTCAGCATCGGGCTGGTGATCCTCCTGCTGACCGGCGCGCAGCTTGGCTTGGCGGGGCTGAGGCTGTACAAGGAGGAGCGGTTCTGGTTATGACTGACGGCGATCCTGTAGGGGAAGAAACGGTCATCAACGCCGTTCAACTGGTCCGCCGTATCCGCGACCACCATGCCATACAACTTCAAGGCAAGACACCCGCGGAAGTGCGGGCGTTCTTCCAAAGCGAGGCGGCGGCAGTGAACGCCAAGGTACAGCTTCTGCCTCAGGACCGCCAAGCCGAATCGGGGCAGACCGACGAACAGCCTGAACACGAGGGGCCGCATGCTGCGCGCTGAACGGGCGCGGGGGAGAGCGACGTGACGACGCGGATCGCGGCGAACGATCCCCAGGCCCTCCCGTGGGCGGCGGAGGCGCTGGAGCGCGGCGCGCTGGTGGCGATCCCGACCGACACCGTCTACGGCATCGCGGCGCGGCTCGACCGCCAGGGGGCGCTGCGGCGGCTGTATGAGGCCAAGGGGCGCCCCGAGGAGAAGGCGATCCCGGTCCTCGTCTCGGACGCCGACCTCCTCGACCACCTGGCGCGCGACCTGCCCCCGGCGCCGAGGAGTTCGCGGCGCGCTTCTGGCCGGGGCCGCTGACGATCGTCCTGCCGCGCGGCCCGGCGATCCCCGATCTGGTGACCGGCGGCGGCGACACCGTCGGCCTGCGGATGCCGGCGCACCCGGTCGCGCTCGGGTTGCTCGAAGCCTGCGGCGGCGCGCTCGCGGTGACCAGCGCCAACCGCTCCGGCGCGCCGAGCCTGAGCGACCCGGCCGCGGTCGAGGCGGCGCTGGGGGGCGAGCTCGAATTGATCCTCGACAGCGGCGAGACGCCGGGCGGCCGCCCCTCCACCGTGATCGCGCTCACCGCCGCCGGCCCGACCGTCCTGCGCGAGGGGCCGATCGACGCGGCGACGCTGCGCGCCGCCTGGGAGGAGCTGACCGGGACATAACGCCGCGGTCGCCCTGATGCGCTCTCGTCTCCGCCGCTGTACCGCAATGCCGCCCGGACCGATTCGCGGTCCGGGCGGCCTCCTCTCCGGGCGGTCGGGACGGGTGGCGTGCGCCCTTTCCGTCGAGCCTTTCACGACTCGTCGTGGTGGGCGCGAAGACTCGCGGGCGCGGCGGCCGGGGGTGAGACTGTCTCGCCAGGCGTGGCACGGGAATCGCTCTAGGCGCGTATATGAGTGGGTGGCGCGGGCGGTTTTGGCGGGGGAAGGGCGATGGGCTTCGACAGGCGGGACGAGCGGCGGGACGACCCGGACAACATCATCGACGCGGGGCTGCGCGGGATCGCGCGCGGGATCGAGGGGCTGCGCGGCATCATGTCGCAGATCGCCGACCCCGCCGCCCCGGCCCGCCCGCGCCCGGTCAGCGGGCCGGGGCGCCGCCCGCCGCGCCGCCAGCCCCGCCCGCTGGCGTCGAACAGCGCCGGGGCGCGCGAGCCGCTGGTCGACGTCTTCGACGAGGGGGCGCTGATCCGGGTGGTGGCCGACATGCCGGGCGCCGACCCCGAGACGCTGCGGATCGAGGGCGTGGGGCGCCGGCTGCTGCTCGCCGCCGCCGGTCCGGCCCGCCGCTACGAGCGCACGGTGATCCTGCCGGCCGCCGTCCACGCCGAGGAGATCGCCCCGACGTTCGTCAACGGCATCATGGAGGTGCTGCTGCCCGCCGTGCGCGAGACGCCGGTCCCGCCGCCGGCCGCGACGATCGAACCGGTCGGGCCGCCGCACGACGGGGCGGTGGGGACGACGCAGGACATTACGGCGCCGCTGCTGGCGAACGGCGCGCACCCCGAATCGGAGCGACGAGAGGACCAGGACGATGATCGAGACGACCACGATCGAGACGGCAGCGGGGACGGCCCCGCTCGCTGAGGGGACGCTGCGGGTCGCCGAGGCGCAGGCGCGCGACGCCGACCGCGGGATCGCGCGCCTCGACCCCGCCGATCTGGCGGCGCTCGGGGCGCGCACCGGCGATCTGCTGCTGATCTCCGGCGGGCGCAGCACCGTCGCCAAGGCGCTGCCGGCCTTCGTGCCGGACCGCGGGCAGGGCCTGATCCTCCTGAGCGGGATCGCGCGCGACAACGCGCGCACCCCGCTCGGCGAGCGGGTGACCGTGCGCCCGGTGGCGGGCCGCCCGGCGACGCGCCTGGTCCTCCAGCCGATCGGCGGGACCGCGGCGCTGACCGGCCAGGACGCGCGCTACATCGGCCACCTGCTGGAGGGGATGGCGGTGCTCGCGGGGGACCGCGTGCGGGTCAGCCTCTTCGGCCCGCGCCCGCAGGACTTCCAGGTGCTGGAGACCCGGCCGGACGGGCCGGTGCTGATCGACGCGGAGACCTCGGTGCGCCTGGCCGGCAACCGCGCGGCCGACGGGGCGCCGGCGATCACCTACGAGGACATCGGCGGGCTGGGGCGCGAGGTGCGGCGCATCCGCGAGATGATCGAGCTGCCGCTGCGCTACCCGGTCCTCTTCGAGCGGCTGGGGATCGAGCCGCCGAAAGGGGTGCTGCTGCACGGCCCCCCCGGCACCGGCAAGACGCTGATCGCCCGCGCGGTCGCCTATGAGACGGCGGCGCACTTCTTCCACATCAACGGGCCGGAGATCATCAACAAGTTCTACGGCGAGAGCGAGGCCAACCTGCGCGCCGTCTTCGAGGCGGCGCAGCGCCAGGCCCCGAGCGTGATCTTCCTCGACGAGATCGACGCGGTCGCGCCGAAGCGCACCGACGTCTTCGGCGAGGTGGAGAAGCGCGTCGTCGCCCAACTGCTCGGCCTGATGGACGGCCTGCAGGCGCGCGGCCAGGTGATCGTGATCGGCGCGACCAACATCCCCGACGCGCTCGACCCGGCGCTGCGGCGCCCCGGCCGCTTCGACCGCGAGCTGACGATCGCCGTCCCCGACCGCCCCGGCCGGCTCGAGATCCTCGAGATCCACACCCGCGGCATGCCGCTCGGCCCCGACCTCGACCTCGACCGGCTCGCCGCGCTGACCCACGGCTTCGTCGGCGCCGACCTGGCCGCGCTCTGCCGCGAGGCGGCGATGGTGGCGCTGCGCCGCCTGCTGCCGGCGATCGACTTCGGGCTGGAGACCGTCCCCTACGAGCAACTGGCGGCGCTGGAGGTCGGGCAGCAGGACTTCCTCGACGCCCTGCGCGAGGTGGCGCCCTCGGCCCTGCGCGAGGTCTTCACCGAGACCCCCGACGTCGGCTGGGACGACATCGGCGGGCTGGAGGAGGCGAAGGCGGCGCTGATCGAGGCGGTCGAGTGGCCGCTGCGCTACGGCGAGCTCTTCGACCGCCTGGGGGCCGCGCCGCCGAAGGGCATCCTGCTCGACGGCCCGCCCGGCACCGGCAAGACGCTGCTGGCGAAGGCGGTGGCGCACGAGAGCGAGGCCAACTTCATCACCGTCAAGGGGCCGGAACTCCTCTCGAAGTGGGTCGGCGAGTCGGAGGGGAGCCTGCGCGAGATCTTCAAGAAGGCGCGGTCGTCCGCCCCCTGCGTGGTCTTCTTCGACGAGATCGACGCGCTGGTCCCGGCGCGCGGCTCGGGGCTGGACGGCGGGGTCAGCGAGCGGCTGGTCGGGCAGTTCCTGACCGAGCTGGACGGGCTGGAGGAGTTGCACGGCGTGGTGGTGCTGGGAGCGACCAACCGCGCCGACATGCTCGACCCGGCGCTGCTGCGGCCGGGGCGCTTCGACCTGACGATCACGCTGCCGCTGCCCGACTTCGCCGCGCGCGAGGCGATCGTCGCGGTCCACCTGCACGACCGGCCGCTGGCGAATGACGTCGACTACCGCATCCTCGCGCGCGAGACCGACGGCCACAGCGGCGCGGACATCGCCGGGCTCTGCCGGCAGGCGACGATGCTGGCGATCCGCGAGGCGATCGCCAGCGGGCGGATCGAGGCCGCCGACGACCTGCGGGTCGGGCTGCGCCACTTCGCCGAGGCCTACGCCCAGCTCGGCCTCGGCCAGTTCGACCCCGCCCCTGGGCCAACCCCGACGAGCAGCCCCGGCGCCGCGCCTGGTGGGGATAGGCGGCGGGCGGCGCGAGCGGCGTTCGTTCACCATGCTCGGACGTACGCCAGTCCGTCAGGCACTGTCGCATCGCCCGGTTATCCCGCCGCCCTTTTCGGAATCGATGCCGTGGGAAAACCAGCCGCCGGTGGCACACGGGTTGCGTAATGACTCTGGGGCCACGGGTCGCCCCGACCGACAGACGCAGGGTGCGCTGGTGAGCTTCGCCGCTTGACCATCGTCAGCGCAGCCTGGGCACAACGAATCGTACGGTGTGGAAGGGAGCAAGCGCGGGGGTGGTGGTCGGCGGGTACGACGGGTCATGCGGCCCATGGCCGAGTACCCGGCTGTAGGCGCGGCGAGTGGAGCGAGCGGACGGTCAAGCGGCAAGCGGACGCGGACTGGCTCGGGGGCAGTCGACGGTCGTTACTTGACGGCAGAGCAAGCGCAGTTTGGCGCTAGTAGTGAACGGTACGCCCCCGGCCCGAGATCAGGCCATCCACGGCGTCAGACGAAAGGAGCAACGCAATGTCCAGTGATCGCGGCAGACGCGAGCGCGACGAGGTCGTGACCTCGTCCGAGATGCGCGACAGCGGCTCGCAACAAACGCGCGGCACGGTGACCGACAGCTACACCGCCGCCCCGGCCCCGGCCACCACCACCGTGCGCCAGGAGACGGTGCGGCAGCGGCCGAACGTTGACCGGACCAACGACGTGGAGATCCCCGAGGCCTACAACCTCGACCGCGACCGGGTGCGCTGGGGGCCGATCATCGCCGGCCTCGTCACCGCGCTGACGACGCTGCTGGCCCTCACCATCCTCGGGCTGGCGATCGGGCTCACCGCGGTCGACGCGGAGCGGGCGGCGCGCGAGGGCGGCGTCCCACTAGAGAGCGGCATCCTCCCGGCGCTCTGGGGCGCCCTGTCGACCCTCCTGGCCTTCTTCCTCGGCGGCCTGGTGGCCGGGCGGACGGCGGCGGTCTTCGATCGCAAGTGGGGCGGGCTGAACGGGATGCTGGTCTTCCTGCTGGCCGTTCCCCTGACCCTCTTCCTGGCGACGGCGGGCGTCGGTGGCCTTGTGGGGGCGCTCGGTAACTACGCCAGCGGCCTGAACATCGACCCGGCGCAGGCGCAGCAGCAGGCGCAGGGCGCGGCGCAGCAGGCGCAGGGCGCGGCGCAGCAGGCCACCCCGGAGCAGATCGGCCGTGCGGCTGAGAACGCACGCAACGGCGCCTGGAGCACGCTCCTCGCCCTGGGCCTGGGCACGCTGGCGAGCTGGCTCGGCGGCATGATGGGCACGCGGCGCGAGCTTGAAGTGGACCGGCAGACCGGCAACGTCCACGCTAAGCACCCGACAACCAACCGATTCCCCTTACCGTACAGCAGGGCGGCGCCGAAGGATTGTCCTTCGGCGCCTCCCCTGTTTCTTGCGCTGTCTCGGCGGTATATGCTCGCCGGTGTCCACCGCGATCGTCCAGCAGGCGTCCAGTCGGCCTTCCGCTTCCGCCACACTGCCGATGCACTGAAGAACGGGACGGATCCCCCCGCGCGCCAGAGCGGATCGCGAGAATGGTTGCGCCGAACACGATAGTGCGGCGCGGTGTAGGGGCGTCCGGTTGAACGCCCAGCGCCTTGCCGTGGCGCCAGCCCATCCATCACGAGAATCCCTGTAATGCTCCGTTGCCCCCCGTTGTCCCGGCGCCCGTCCGGTGCTACAGTGGCCCGACCGTGATAGCAGCGATGGGAGCTGGAAGGAGGGGGACCGTGGAAGTGCTGGAGGACCGGCAGGCGGGCGTCGTGGTCGTGGCGCTGCGGCACGGGGAGCTGCTGCTGGAGAGCCTGCGCGAGGTCGCGCGGCAGGCCGACATCCACACGGGCGTCGTCCTGAGCGGCATCGGCAGCCTCTCGCGGGCGCGCATCCACACCGTCGTCACCAACGAGTACCCGCCGGAGAACGAGTACATCGACCTCGACGGGCCGCTCGAAGTGGTCCACTTCGGCGGCATCATTGCCGGCCACGAGCCGCACGTCCACATCGCGCTGTGGGACCGCGACAAGCGCTTCCACGGCGCGCACCTGGAGGACGGCTGCGAAATCCTCACCCTGGCCGAAATCTCGATTCAGCGGCTGCCCACCCTGCGCCTGGCCCGCCGCGCGCTCGACAACAGCGGCGTGATGCTGCTGACCGGGGAGTGAGGGTCGAACGTCGAACGTCCGAACGTCGAACGTCTTCCAGACCGGGCAACCGCCCCTGATGCCGCCGTGACGCACCTGACGTTCGACCTTCGACTTTCGGACCTTCGACCCGACTACCCCCGCAGCAGCGACTCCCCGCCGTCGATCCACATTTCCGTGCCGGTGATGTGGTCGGCGGCGTCGGAGGCGAGGAAGAGGACGAGGCGCGCGACCTGCTCCGGCGTGCCGGGGGCGTCGCGCAGGGGGTGGCTGCCGCGCGGGAACTCGACCGGCAGCTTGACCCGGTCGGTGTTGCGCCGCTCGGTGTTCTCGTCGATCTCGGTGTCGATCGCGCCCGGGCAGATGCAGTTGACCCGGACGCGGCTCGGCGCCAGCTCCAGCGCGACCATCTTGGTGAAGGCCAGTTGCGCCGCCTTCGAGCAGGAGTAGGCGGTCGCGCCGGTGTTGCTGAAGTTGCGCGTGCCGTTGACCGAGGAGACGACCACCACCGCCCCGCCGCGCTCCTTCAGGTGCGGCAGCGCGTACTTGACCGTCAGGAAGGTCCCTTTCAGGTTGATGCCGAGGGTGCGGTCCCACTCCTCCGGCGTGATCTCCTCCAGCGGCGCCCAGACGCCGTTGATCCCGGCGTTGGCGAAGACGACGTCGAGCCGGCCCCAGCGCCCGACCGTCTGCCGGACGGCCGCCTCCAGCTCCTCCGGCCGCGACACGTCCGCGACGAGGGCCAGCCCCTCGCCCCCGGCCCCGGCGATCTCCGCGACCGCCCCGTCCAACTGCTCCCGCGTGCGCCCGAGGGCCGCGACCCGCGCCCCCTCCCGCGCCAGCAGCACCGCCGACGCCCGCCCGATCCCCGACCCCGCGCCGGTCACCAGCGCCACCCTGCCCGCAAGCTGCATCGTTCCCCCCTCCTGCCGCGCACACCCGTCCGACCGTGCCGCGCGACCGCGTCCGGTCCCTCTACGAGGACGTATTTACCACAGAGCACAGAGGATGCCGCTGGGCCTCTGCCGCCCCGAAAAGGCCGACGCCGGGGTGAAGGACGCAGTACGCGCACTCCGCTCCCGGCAACCGCCCGCCGCCGTCCGCCGCCCCCTATTCGTACTTCGTACTTCGTCGTTCGTACTTCGGCTCAGCCTTTCACCGCGCCCGCCGTCAGCCCGGCGACGATGCGGCGCTGGAAGACCAGCACCAGGATCACCAGCGGCAGGGTGATGATCACCGACGCGGCGGTGATCTCGCCCCACGGCGTCCCGGTGGCGACGTCGGCCCCCTCGAAGCCGGCGATCGCCACCGTCGCGGTCAGCATCTCCGGCCGGCTCATGAAGGTGCGCGCGAAGAGGAACTCGTTCCAGGCGGCGATGAAGAGCAGGATCGCCGTGGTGAAGACCCCCGGCGCGGCCAGCGGCGCGACGATCCGCACCAGCGTCTGCAGCCGCGTCGCCCCGTCCACCTTCGCCGCCTCCTCCAGTTCGAGCGGGATCTCGCGGAAGAAGGCGTTGAGCGTCCAGATGCAGACCGGCAGGGTGAAGGTCACGTTCGGCAGGATCAGCGCCCAGTAGTTGTTGATTAGCCCCCAGTCGCTGAACTGGAGGTAGAGCGGGCTGATGATCGCGATACCGGGGAACATCGCCACCCCCAGGACCAGGGCCAGGACGAGGTTCTTGCCGGGGAAGCGCACGCGGGCGATGGCGTAGGCGCAGAGCGCGCCGACCGTCAGGGAGATCAGGGTCGCGCTGGAGGCGACGATCGCGCTGTTGAGGATCGAGCGGGTGAAGCGCTCCAGCGTCAGCACCTTCCGCCAGCTCTCCAGGCTGATCGGGTCGGGCCAGTAGAGCGTCGGCCGCAGGTAGAGCGTCCCCTCGCTCTTCAGCGAGGTGATCAGCGTCCAGATGAACGGCCCCAGGCAGAAGAGGACGAAGAAGGCCAGGAAGAGGTAGAACAGCCCCCGGTCCAGCACCAGGCGCGCGGTCTTGTTCCTCAGGATCCCGCCGCTCTGCGCGCCGCTCCGGGCGCGCGGTTGGGACATTGCCATGACTAGACCCCCCGCGCGTCGCGCCCCGCCGGGGCGCCGAGCACCTTGATGAAGATGAAGCTGACCAGGACGACCAGCAGGAAGGCGAGCACCGCCACCGCCGAGCCGAGCCCGAACTGGAGGTTCTGGAAGAGCACGCGGTAGGTGTAGAGCGTCAGCGTCTCCGTCGCGAAGCCGGGGCCGCCGCCGGTCAGCACCAGGGGCAGGTCGAACATGCGGGCCACGTCGATCAGCCGGAAGAGCGAGGCGACGAGGATCGTCGGGCGCAGCAGCGGCAGGGTGATCCGCCAGAAGCTCTGCCAGGCGCTCGCGCCGTCGATCGCCGCCGCCTCGTAGAGGTCGCCGGGGATCAGCTGCAGCCCGGCCAGCAGCAGCAGCGCCACGAACGGCGTGGTCTTCCAGATGTCCGCCCCGATCATCGCCCAGAGGGTGAACTGCGGGCTGATCACCCACGGCTTGTAGCTGTCGATGATGAACAGGTCGTAGAGGATGCGGTTGAAGACGCCGTAGTCGGCCTGGTAGATCAGTTGCCACATCCGCGCCGCCACGACCGTCGTCAGCGCCCACGGCACCAGCACCGAGGCGCGCACGAGGCCGCGCGCCCGGAACTGGCGGTTGATCACCAGCGCGATCAGCATCCCCAGGACCAGCTCCGCCGCCAGCGAGACGATCGCCACCCGCGTCGTCACCCACAGCGCGTTGTGGAAACGCTCGGTCTGCAGGATCTGCGCGAAGTTCTCGAACCAGACGAAGCGGCGCGGCGTGTCGGCGAAGCGCAGATTGATGCTCCACAGGCTCAGCCAGAAGGTGCGGGCCAGCGGCAGGAACGCCACGGCGAAGATGGTGATCATCGCCGGCGCGATCAGCAGCAGGCCGAAGCGCGCCTCCGCCCGCCCTTGCGCCGACCAGCGTCGCCGCCGTCCGGCCGTGACCACCCCCGCCGCCACCGGCGCGGCGGTCCCTTGCGTCGTCGCCATGCTCCCTCCAAGTGCTGAGTGCTGAGTGCTGAGTGCTGAGTAGTCCGGATGGCCCGGCAAACGCCAGTAATCGCCTGCCCTACTCAGCACTCAGCACTCAGCACTCGGAACTGGTTATTGCCCGCTGATCTCCTTCATCCGGGCGGCCATGTCCTTGATCGCCTGCTCCGGCGACTTCTGCCGCGAGACCGCCGAGCCGAAGTTCGGCTGGATCGCGTCGAGCGACATCTGGCCGTAGTACGGCGTGACCGGGCGCGGCTTGAGCGCCTCGAAGGAGGGCTTCAGCTTGTCGGAGAAGGGGTACTTCGCCTTGATGTCGGGGTCGTCGAAGACGGCCGAGCGGGCGGGCAGCCGGCCGCCGTCCAAGTAGCTCCGCTTCTGCTGCTCCTGCGAGGTCAGGAACTTGATCGCCTCGGCGGCCTCCTTCTGCTTCTTGGAGAACATCGAGATGCCGAGGTTCCAGGTGCCGAGGCAGCCGGGGCCGGGCTTCGTGCCGTCCAGGGACGGCAGCGTGGTGAGGTCCCACTTGCCCCTGATCTGTGAGTTCTGGGCGTCCATCACGCTGAGCTGGCTCATCCACATCCGCAGGAAGACGCCGCGCCCCGCCGCGAAGGCGTTGGCCGCGTCGCCGCTGGTGCGCATCGTCAGCGTCGACTCCGGCACGATCTTGTCCTTGTAGAGCCAGTCGACCAGCCGCTGCATCGACTGGACCCCGGCGGTCCCCTTGTCGACCACTGTGTTCAGGTTGTCGTCGACGAGCGCGCCGCCGAAGGCCCAGAGCATCTCCAGCCAGCTGATCATCCCGCCCTCGTTCTGGACGGTCTGCAGGATGTAGCCGTTGACCTCCGGCGTCTGCAGCTTCCGGGCCGCCTCGACGAGCTGGTCGTAGCTCTTCGGCGGCGGGAGCCCCGCCCCCTCCAACAGGTCCTTGCGGTAGAAGAGGGCCGGGCCGTTGTTGAACCAGGGGATCGCGTAGAGCTTATTCTTGTAGGTCGCGCCGTCGATCGTCCCCTTGAAGAAGGCCGCCCGCTCGCTCTGCGGCAGGTAGTCCTCCATCGGGATCGTCCAGCCCGCGGCGGCGAACTCCGGCACGAACGGCACGTCCATCGAGACGATGTCCGCCGAAGGGTCCTTGGCGGTGGCGACGGTGACGAACTTGTTGCGCAGGTCGTCGGTCGTCGCGCCCTGCTCCTGGTAGTCGATCTTGATGTTCTGGCTCTGCGCGTTGAAGGCCTCGACCTGCTTCACCGACCAGCCGGTGGTGTCGCGCCCCGCGTACCAGGTCACGGTGGTGACGGCGCCGCCCGCGGCCTGGGTCGGGGACGTGCCGCCCGCCGCGGTCGGGGCCGCACCGCCCGCCGTCGTCGTTACCGCCGCGCCGGTCGCCGCGGTCGGGGCCGTGCCGGCGCCCGCCGTGGTCGCCGCGCCGCCGGTGGACCCCGAGGTCTCGCCCGACATCTCCCGGCCGCAGGCGGCCAGCAGAACGACACCGGTGGAAGCCGCCAGCCCCTTCAGCAGGCTGCGCCGGCTCAGGCGGTTCGCAAGCGGGGAGTAACGTTCGTCGTTCACGGCCAACACTCCTTCTATTGGTGACAGTTGCGCCCGCGCCGGCTCGCGCTGCCGGGTACGGGGGCCTACCGCTTGTAGACGTGGCCCAAACCCGCAGGGTTCCATTGTACCACCAGCACGATAGGGGCGCGCGACCCGCCCGGAGCCGGCCAGAGGCGACCGCCGGCGTCCCCCGCCCTAGTCCAGCTCGACCCGCCGCTCGACCTTCGCGTCGTCGATCGCCACCCCCAGGCCCGGCGTCGTCGGGAGGGCGATCGCGCCCCCCTCCGGCGCCAGGTAGGTCTGGTGGAAGTGCTGCTTGCCCGGCTGGTTGAGGATCAGGAACTCGGCCAGCGGGCAGACCGAGGGCGGCTGCGCGGCGATCACGTTCAGCGCGGCGTGGATCGAGTGGCCGTGCGGGACGACGGGGCGGCCGTAGGCCGAGGCCAGCGCGCAGATCTTGACCAGTTCGCTGATCCCGCCGCACCAGTCCGGGTCGGCCTGGATCACGTCCACCGCCTCGGCCTGCAGGAGCTGCAGGAAGCCCCAGCGGGTGTACTCGTGCTCGCCGGTGGCGACCGGCACGCGGCTCGCCCGGCGGATCGCCGCCAGGTCGCCGATCCGGTCGGGCGGCACCGGCTCCTCCAGCCAGCGCGGGCGGTACTCGGCGATCCGCTCCAGCATCCGGATCGCGTAGGTGGCGTCCCAGCCCATCCAGCAGTCGAACATGATCTCGATGTCGGGGCCGACCGCCTCGCGCACCGTCCGCACCAGCGCGACGTTGCGCGCCATCCCCGCCGGCCCGTCGCTCGGGCCGTGGCGGAAGAACCACTTCTGCGCCCCGAAACCCTGCGCCACCGCCCACCGCGCCCGCTCGCGCACCAGGCCGGGGTCGAGCGAGTAGCCGAGCATCGAGGCGTAGCAGGCGACCCGCTCGCGCGTCGGCCCGCCGAGCAGGCGGTAGACCGGCAGGCCGAGCGCCTTGCCGCGCAGGTCCCACAGCGCGCAATCCACCGCGCTGATCGCCAGCATCTCGTAGCCCTTGCGCGCGTGGCGGTCCTGGCGGTAGAGCAGGTCCCAGAGGAACTCCCCCGCCAGCGGGTCCCGGCCGAGCAGGTAGGGCGCGAGCTTGCGGCGGATCAGCAGGGCCGTCTCCTCGAAGATCGGCCCGAAGAGCCCGTGCGGCCCCTCGTCGGTCTCGACCCGGACGTAGCGCGCCGTCAGCGGCCCCTCCGCGGATCGCGCCGCCACCGGGCGCGCGGCGAACTCCGGGTAGCTGTCGAGCATCCCGACCTGGCGTTCCTCGACCGGCTCCTGCCGGCCCCGGCCGGTGACTTCGAAGCAGCGCACCGCCGTGATCCGCATCGTCCGCCCTCCCTCCGGCTCCCGCGCCTTCCTCCACCCTCGCGCTCCGTAGCAGGCATCCTAGAGGGCGGGCGGGACCGGGTCAAGGGCGTGCGCCGCCGGGCGACGGGAGGCCGTGGCGTCCCGGCCCCGGCGGTCTCCCGCCGGCCCCGCCCCCGGCCGGCTACGGGCGGGCCGTTTCCCGCGCCGCCCCCCCGCGCTGCAATGCCGCCAGGTCCAGGTCGGCCGAGGGGGTCGTATCGGCCTTGAAGATGGTCCGCGCCTGCCGCAGGGCGTACTCGTTCTCCTCGGCCGTATTCGAGGCGGTGCAATCCTCGGGGATGACGAGGTGGAAGTCGCGCATGTAGGCGTCGTTGGCGGTGAAGAGCACGCAGATGTTGCCCGCCAGGCCGGTGAGGATCAGGGTCTTGACGCCGAGATACTCCAGCAAGGTATCGAGCGTGGTGGAGAAGAAGCCGGAGTGCTTCGGCTTGAGGATGAAGTAGTCGTCCTCGTCCGGGTGCAGCAGTTCCACCATCGTCCGGCCGGCCTCGGTCGCCTCCCGGCAATGCGCGATCACGCGGGTGAAATCGGACTGCCAGCGCCCGAAGTTGTCGTTGACATAGATCGCCGGGATGCCGGCGGCCCTGGCGCGACCCTTCAGCTCCCTGATCCGCCGCGCCATCGGCAGGGCCTGCCGCACCAGGGCCGCGCTGCCCTCGAACTCCATGGCGTTGATCACATCGATCAGGAGCAGCGCCACCGGCGAGCGATCCGGTGCGCTCCCGTGGAGGTCCTCGTTCTTCGCGGGCATCGCTCCCTTCCCTGTATCGTCGAGTATCGTTGGCGCCCCGTCGCGCCGCCCGCCCACCGGCGGGCCGTCGCTGCTCGTCGCGCGTCCCCCCTGGGGGAACAGCTCGCGGCGGGGGCGGGGCCGGGTCAAGCGCGCGCGGCGCCGCCCAGCGGCGATTCGTCGTAGTGGGCCAGCAGATCGGCCGGGGCGTCGTAGACCGCGAGCACGCCGTCGAAGTCGGCGTCGCCCCAGCCGCCGCAGCGCAGCGCGATCAGCCCCACGCCCGCCTTGCCCGCCGCCTCGGCGTCGTACGGCGTGTCGCCGATCATCACCGCCTCGGCGGCCGGGAGGCCGACGCGGTCGAGCGCGGCCCGCACGATGTCCGGCTCCGGCTTCGACCGCTCCGCGTCGCTGGACGAGGTCTGCTCTTCGATCAGGTCCGCCACCCCGGCGAGGTCGAGCAGCGCGCCCAACTGGTCCTCCCGCGCGGAACTGGCCGCGACCAGCCGCAGGCCGTCCGCGCGCATCCGCAGCAGCAACTCCCGAGCGTCGGGGAAGGGCCGCAGGGAGGGCAGGAAACGCTCCTTGAAGATCTCGGCCCAGCGGTCGCCGAGCCGCTCCCCTTCCGGGCTGTCCTTCTCGACGCCGAGCACCCGCGGGAGGAGCTGATCGCTCCCCATCCCGATCAGCGGGCGGACCCGCTCGAACGGGACCTCATGCCCCGCCTCCGCGAAGGCGGCGACCCAGGCGTGCGCGTGGGCGTCGTTGCTATCGACCAGCGTCCCGTCAATATCCAGCAGCACAACGCGAGGCGATGCCATGGTGATCTCCCATTGATGAAGGCGGGCAGGCGGGCAGGCGG
>JAUJMV010000021.1:92151-102446 GCA_030446685.1 Thermomicrobiales bacterium
AGGCGGGCAGGCGGGCAGGCGGATGGATGACGAACGACGGAACGGCTCGTCCGCGCCCACTACCAGCCTCCCCGCCAATCCGCCTCCCCGCCTCCGCTAGTCGTCCCGCATCTCCGGCGGGTACAGGTAATAGTTCGCGGCGGAGGCGGCCTGCCCGCCCTCGTGGACCGCCGTGGCGATCTGGTGCGAATGGAGCCGGGTCGCGTCGCCCGCCGCGTAGACGCCCGGCTGGTTCGTCTTCTGCTCGCTATCCACCACGATATACCCGGCGTCGGTGAGCGCCACGCCGAGATCGGCGGCGAGCGCGGTCTGCGGGGTGGCCCCGTGGACGCAGAAGAGCTGATCGAGCGCGATCCGCCGCCCGTCCCGCGTGTGGAGCGCCTCGAACTGCCCGTCCCGGCCGGTCACCGCGTCGATCTTGTCCCGGATCAGCGGGATGCCGGCCGCCGCCAGCCGCCGCTCGAACTTCTCGTCGATGTGGCACTCCTGGCTATTCGTCAGCACCGTCAGTTGCCGGGTGAAGCGCTGGAGCTGGAGCGCCTCCGCCGCCGTGTCGTTGATGTTGCCGGCCACGACGACGCGCTCGCCCTTGCAGGTGTAACCGTCGCAGGTGATGCACCAGAACATGCTGCGCCCGACGTACTCCTCCCAGCCGTCGAAGTGCGGGTAGTGGTCGATTACCCCGGTGCAGAGGATCACCGCCCGGCCCCGCCAGGCGCCGGCCTGGCCCCGCGCCACGAAGCCCGCGTCCTCCCGCCCGACCTCCTCGACCTTGTGCGCCAGCGTCGTCACCTGCGGGTAGTCCGCCAGTTGCTCGTGGCCCAACTCGCGCAGCCGGCGGGCCGGCACCCCCCCCGGGAAGCCGAGGTAGTTGTGGTTGATTTGGTGCCAGGTCGAGCGCCCCTGCCCGGTGTCGAACAGGGCCACGCGCCGGTCGTAGCGCGCCAGGTAGAGCGCCGCCGACAGCCCCGCCGGGCCGCCACCGACCACCAGCACCTCGTACTCGCCCGCCGCCTCTTCTGCCATGCGCGTTCCGCTCCGTTCCCCGGTCAACCCCGGTTCGCCTCTACCAATTGCTCTGACATGGCCGGGGGCACCGAAGCCGGGTCGGGCGGCCTGGGCACGATCCCGACGAACAATCGGGACAAATGGCGGCGAGACGGACATGCCTTGCCCGGTCGGTCGTGACCGCAGGACTTATGCCACTACGACCACGAAGGCCAACACGCTCCCCCGGCGATGATCCGTAGACCATTCTGATAGAGATATTGACCTCTATTGACCTATTCTGGCACGACATCTGCGCCGGCTCCCCGGCGAGGGAGCAAGGCGCGGGGCTCGGCACGGGAGGGACGCGGGGACGCGCCCCTGACGCCGACCGGCGGCCTGATGGATTGGTTCTTGCGGCCCCCGGATCGAGGCGGTCGGGCGGCGAGAGGGAGCTACCGGGCAAGGACGGACGCGTGCGCCGGGGGCGAGCGGAGCCCGCCCCGAGTTCTCGTGGACAAGGGCGCGGCGGCGGAGGAGGGTCGCATGATCGGCATACTCGCATTCGTGGCCGCGGCCGTGCTGGCGCTGGTCCACCTCTTCGCCGGTAAGCTGCGCTTCCTGGAGGGGGCCCCGCGCAGCCGCTGGCTCTCGCTCGCGGGCGGCGTCTCGGTCGCCTATGTCTTCGTCCACCTCCTGCCCGAACTGGCCGAGGGCCAGGAGACGCTCGCCGAAGCGCTGGGCGGAACCCTTGCCTTCCTGGAGCGGCACATCTACCTCCTCGCGCTCCTGGGGCTGGCCGTCTTCTACGGGCTGGAGAGCAGCAGTGTCCGGTCGCGCCAGCAGCGGCGGCGGCAGGGCAAGGAGGACGTGACCAGCCCGGAAGCCTTCTGGGTGAGTACCATCTCGTTCGCCATCTACAACCTCCTGATCGGCTACTTGCTCCTGCACCGCGAGGAGCGGGGCTTGGGCACGCTCGCCGTCTTCGCCATCGCGATGGCCCTGCACTTCGTGGTGAACGACTACGGCCTGCACGAGCACCACCAGCACATGTACGAGCGGATCGGGCGCTGGATCCTCGCCGCCGCCGTGCTGCTCGGCTGGCTGCTCGGCCTGCTGGTGGAGATCCCCGAGGTCGCCATCGCCATCCTGATCGCGCTGCTGGCCGGCGGGATCATCCTCAACGTGCTGAAGGAGGAGCTGCCGGAGGAGCGGCAGAGCCGCTTCTGGGCGTTCGCCGCCGGCGCGACGGCCTACGCGGCGCTCCTGCTGGTGGTGTAAACCCTTCGGCCCGCGCCCCACTCCCTGGCACGAGATTTGCCTTGCCCCCTCCGGAGGTCGGCACGGGCGTCAACTGTCCGCGCCGACGACCGTCCGCGATGCTGTCAGTCTCGTCACCTTCGGAGGGAAGCAGTGTCCGCCACCGCCACGCCGGCGCCGCCCGAGCCGGTCGTCGATCCGGTCCAGTCGGCGCGCGCCGCCGGCTTGCACTACGTCACCGACACCGCGCCCGGCATCCGCCGCAAGCGCGCGGGCAAGGGCTTCAGTTACATCGGCCTCGACGGCCGGCCGATCCGCGACCCGCGGGAGTTGGCGCGGATCAAGGCGCTCGGCATCCCGCCGGCCTACACCGACGTCTGGATCTGCCCCGATCCGCTGGGCCACCTCCAGGCGACCGGGCGTGACGCCAAGGGGCGCAAGCAGTACCGCTACCACCCGCGCTGGCGCGAGGTGCGCGACGAGACGAAGTACGAGCGGATGCTCGCCTTCGGGCAGGCGCTGCCCCGCATCCGCGAGCGCACTGACCGCGACCTGGCGCGGCCCGGCCTGCCGCGCGAGAAGGTCCTGGCGACGGTCGTCAAGCTCTTGGAGAAGACGCTGATCCGCGTCGGCAACGAGGAGTACGCCCGGGAGAACCACTCGTTCGGCCTGACGACGATGCGCGACGACCACGTCGCCATCGAGGACTCCAAGCTGCGCTTCAAGTTCCGCGGCAAGAGCGGCAAGGAGTGGGAGATCGGCATCAAGGACCGGCGCCTCGCGCGGATCGTCCGGCGCAGCAAGGAGATCCCCGGCTACGAACTCTTCCAGTACCTCGACGACGACGGGGAGCATCGGGCGATCGACTCGGGCGATGTCAACGAGTACCTCCGGGAGATCACCGGGCAGGACTTCACCGCCAAGGACTTCCGCACCTGGGCCGGCACGGTCCTCTGCTCGCTGGCCTTGCAGGAGTTCGAGGCGTTCGACTCCGACACCCAGGCGAAGAAGAACGTCGTCGAGGCGATCAAGCGCGTGTCGGAGCGGCTCGGCAACACCCCGGCGGTCTGCCGCAAGTCCTACATCCACCCCGCGGTCCTCGACTCCTACCTCGACGGGACGATGCTGCACACCCTGCAACAGCGCACCGAGCAGGAGCTGTCCGAGTCGTTGCGCGACCTCGCGCCGGAGGAGGCGGCGGTGATGGGGCTGCTGCACGGCCGGCTGGCGCGCGAGGCCGCGGAGGAGGCACAACGGCCGCGAGGCGCGGGGCGCGGGACGAGGGGCGCCGGCCGCGGGTCGAAGAGGGGGAGCGCCGGGCGGAGGGCGCCGCCGCGTAACGGTCCTGCCCGTCGCACAGTCAACCCTGGGCTCGGGCGCGGCCGGGCGCGCGTGACTGTGCCTGATAACGGCGGGCAAAGCTGTCCGGCCAGATTTCGCGCCCCTGCCTCCGAACTTCTCTCCCGGCCCTGACGCGATCGATTGCCGTGGGTACATTGTTATTACGGCATTACGGCGCGTCGGCTGCGGATCGAGGTGAGCAGGATGCGAACACGGATTATCAGGATCGGCAACTCGCAGGGCGTGCGCATCCCCAAGCCGCTCCTGGAGCAGATCGGCCTCGATTGGGTGAACGGTGCGGTCGAGCTGGACGTGCAGCAGGACCGGATCGTGATCCAGGCCGCCCAACGGCCACGCCAGGGCTGGGATGAACAGTTCGCCCGGATGGCGGAGCGGTGCGACGACCGCTTGCTCGATGGCGAGGCACACCCGCTGCGCGGCTGGGACGCGGACGAGTGGGAGTGGTAGTCGAGCGTTTCGACGTGTACCTGGTCAACCTCGATCCGACGATCGGCAGCGAGATTCGCAAGACACCGCCCTGCCTGATCGTTTCTCCCGACGAGATGAACCGGTACATCGCCACCGTCATCGTGGCGCCCCTGACGATGCGCGGCCGGCCCTATCCCACCCGCGTGCCGGTCCATTTCCAGGGCAGGGACGGGCAGATTGTGCTGGATCAGCTCCGCACCGTCGACAAGGTCCGGCTCATCAGGCGTCTGGGCCGGGTGGACACGCGCGGGCGCGGGATGACGTTCCGCGCTGCTCGCCGAGATGTTCGCGCCGTAACCGGTGAAACCGCGCCGACGGCGCCTTGACGGATGCCCCGGCGAGTGCTATGGTGTCGGTGCGCGGGCGATCAGCCTCTTCTTCAGTGCGGTCGCTGACCGGGAGTGTGTGGACGCGGTGAGTGTTCTGGCCCAGTCGAAAAAATGCCAGGACCATACTGCGCCCACCGGGAGAAGGTAGGGGAGACTGACGCGCGCCTGACTCGCGAACCTCTACAATGACGGTAATACCCCGTGGGCCATGCCAGGTCCGCGGGTTTTTTGTTGCCTGGAGAACGGGGTCGCGCGACGGGAAGGGGAGAGGCGGGAGCATGGCGGTGGTGGTGCAGAAGTACGGCGGCACCTCGGTCGGGACGGTCGAGCGGCTGCGGGCCGTCGCCCGGCGGATCGCGGGGGAGGTGCGGGCGGGCAACCGGGTGGCGGTCGTCGTCTCGGCGCGCGGCGACACGACCGACGAGCTGCTGGCGCTGGCCGGGCAACTCGCCCGCGACCCCGACCGGCGCGAGCTCGACCAGTTGCTGGCGACCGGCGAGGCCCAGAGCATGGTCCTGCTGGCGCTCGCGCTCGGCGACCTCGGCGTCCCGGCGCGGTCGCTCAGCGGCGGCCAGGCCGGCATCCGCACCGTCGGGCGCCACGGCAAGGCGCGGATCGGCCGGATCGCGCCGCGCCGGGTCACCGCGACGCTCGCCGCCGGGACGGTGGCGATCGTGGCGGGCTTCCAGGGGGTCAACGGCCGGCGCGACGTGCAGACGCTCGGGCGGGGCGGCTCCGACACCACCGCCGTGGCGCTGGCGGCGGCGCTCGGCGCGGCCCGCTGCGACATCTTCACCGACGTGGACGGCGTCTACACCGCCGACCCGCGCCTGGTGCCGGGGCGCGCAAGCTCGACCGGATCGCCTACGGCCCGATGGCGGAGATGGCCTGGCGCGGGGCGCGGGTGCTGCACCCGCGCGCGATCGAGCTGGCCGCCCTCTACGGCGTGGAGGTCGTCGTGCGCTCCAGCCTGCACGACGGCCCCGGCACGATCATCGGCCCGGCGGGGGCCGCGGACGGCGGGACGGCGCCCGCCGGCATGGAGGGAGGAACGATGGAGCGGATCGGCACGCTGAGCGGCGTGACGCACGACCTCGACGTGGCGCGGGTGACGGTGACCGGGCTGCCGGCCGGTCCGGCGACGCTCGCGCGCATCTTCACGCCGCTGGCGGAGGCGGAGGTCAGCGTCGACGTGATCGCCGAGAGCACTGGGCCGGGCGGCGCGATCGAACTCGGCTTCACCCTGAGCGAGGGCGAGCTGGCGACCGCGCTGCCGATCGTCGAGCGCGCGGTCGGGGCGGCCGGCGGCGTCCGGGTGGCGGCGCAGGCGGGGCTGGCGAAGGTCTCGCTCGTCGGCACGGGGATGCTCAACCGCCCCGGCTACGCCGCGCGCCTCTTCGCCACGCTGGCCGACGCCGGCGTGGCCTGCCTGATGGTCTCGACCTCGGAGATCTCGGTGACCTGCGTGATCCCGCGCGAGCAGGTCGCGGCGGCGGTCGCGCGCCTCCACGACGCCTTCGCGCGCGACTTCGTCCCCGTCGCCGAGCGGGACACATCGGCTCGACCACAAAGGCGCCAAGATCACAAAGAACACAAAGAACACAAAGAGGAGTCGCGGGTTTGATGGGGCGCGTGAGCGGCGGAGCTCGACCCGCAAACCTTCGTACGTCTTGGTGTTCTTTGTGGTCTTGGTGCCTTTGTGGTCGAGCGTTCGTGGTTGGTGTAGTTGTGGCCCAGCAGAAGGAGGATGGCATGTTCGGCGGATCGATCGTGGCCCTGATCACCCCGTTCCGCGACGGCGCGGTGGATGAAGAAGCCCTGGAACGGCTGGTCGAGTTCCAGTGCGCCAACGGCACCGGCGGCCTGGTCCCCTGCGGCACGACCGGCGAGTCGCCGACGCTGACGCCGGAGGAGCACGAGCGGGTGGTGGCGCTGACCGTGCGGGCGGCGCGGCGCTGGGCGGAGCGGCGCGCGCGCGGCCGGTGCCGGTGATCGCCGGGGCCGGCTCGAACAGCACCGCCGAGGCGATCGGGTACTCGCGGGCCGCCGCGCGCGACGGCGCGGACGCCCTGCTCCAGATCACCCCCTACTACAACAAGCCGACCCAGGAAGGGCTCTACCGCCACTTCGCGGCGGTGGCGGCGGCGACCGCCCTGCCGATCGTCCTCTACAACGTGCCGGGGCGCACCGGCGTCAACCTGCTGCCGGAGACGGTCGCGCGGCTGGCCGAACTGCCGACGATCGTCGGGATCAAGGAGGCCAGCGGCAATATCGATCAGTCGAGCGAGATCCGCCGCCTCTGCGGCCCCGATTTCGTGATCCTCTCCGGCGACGACTCGCTGACCCTGCCGATCCTGGCGGTCGGCGGCGCGGGCGTGATCTCGGTCGTCGCCAACATCGCGCCGGCCCACACGGCGGCGCTGGTGGACGCCTGGCGCGCGGGCGCGATCGCCGAGGCGCAGCGGCTGCACGGGCAACTCTTCGGCCTGGCGCGGGCGATGTTCCTGGAGACCAACCCCGGCCCGGTCAAGGCCGCGGCGGAAATGCTGGGGCTCTGCTCCGGCGAACTGCGCCTGCCGCTGGCCCCGGTCGGCGCGGGGACGCGCGAGCGCATCGCCGGCGCGCTGGCCGAGGCGGGGCTGCGCGCCCCGGTCGCGGCGGGGGCGGGCGCATGAGCGCGACCCCGATCGCGATCAGCGGCGCGGCCGGGCGGATGGGCCGGCAGATCCTCGCCGCCGCCCTGGCCGACCCGGCGATCGAGATCGTCGGCGGGATCGTGCGCGCGGGCAGCCCCGCCGCCGGGCAGGACCTGGGCGCGCTGGCCGGGGCCGGTCCGCGCGGCCTCGCCGCCGTCGAGGAGGGCGAGGCCGGGGCGGTCCTGGCCGGGGCGCGGGTCCTGGTCGACTTCTCGCGGCCAACCGCTACGCCCGGCTACGCGCGGGCGGCCGCCGACCGGGGCTGCGCCTTCCTGACCGGGACGACCGGGCTGACGGCGGACCAACTGGCGGCGGTCGGGGCCGCGTCGGCGCGCGTGCCGGTCCTGATCGCCTCCGAACACCAGCGTCGGCGTCACCGCGCTCCTGCACCTCCTGCCGGCGCTCGCGCGCGCCCTCGGCGCCGACTACGACCTCGAGATCGTCGAGACCCACCACCGGCACAAGGCCGACGCGCCCTCCGGCACCGCCCTGGCGCTCGCCCGCGCCCTCGCCGGGGCCGGGGACCGGCCCCTCGACGGCCGCGCCGTCTTCTTCGGGCGGGAGGGGCACGCCCCCCGCGCGCCGGGCGAGATCGGCATCCACGCCGTGCGCGCGGGCGGTGTCCCCGGCGAGCACCGCGTCATCCTCGCCAGCGAGGGCGAGACGATCGAAGTCCTCCACCGCGCCACCAGCCGCCAGACCTACGCCGCCGGCGCCCTCCGCGCCGCCCGGTGGCTGGCCGGCCAGCCAGCGGGGCTATACACGATGGCCGACGTAATTGGGTAGTGGAGCGCCCATCGGGGCGGGCGGTTGTGGGAGATGGACTTGGCCAGCATTGGGGGCCGAGGAGCGCTCCCCGCGCCTCACCCCTTCCGCGCCGCCAGCCCGTACATCAGCGGCAGGTTCGGCACGTCCTCCGGCGGGACCATCCGCCGCCCCGGCAGCTCGCGCATCCGGTCGAACAACTTGCCGCCGTTACTGTAGGGGTATTCCCGCAGCGCGGTGATGACGAGGCCGGCGTCGAGCAGCGCCGTCGCCACCTCGCCGAGGCCCCACTGGAACTCGTGGCCGCGGTGCGGGTTGACGAACCCCTGCACGCCCTCGACGTAGCCGGAGGGGGACAGCGCCCCGCCCGACAGCGCGACGTAATCGCCGATCCCCTGCTCGAATGTCTGGACTCGCCCCTCCGCGAAGTAGGGATACCTGCGCGACCAGTCCCATTCAAACGTGTTCGCGAAGGGGTGGAACTCGACCAGCACGAAGCGCCCGCCCGGTTTGAGGATGGCGGCGATCCCCCGCGCCCAGGCGCCGAGGTCGGAGAGCCAGATGATCGCGCCGTAGGAGGAGAAGACGACATCGTAACGCGCGCCGCCCCGCGCCGCCTCCGCCAGCCAGTCGTAGACGTCCGCGCGCGCGAACGTCGCCGGGATGCCGCTGTCGGCGGAGAGTTGGCGCGCGAAGGCGATCGCCTCGTCGCTGATGTCCACGCCGGTCACCGTCGCGCCGAGCCGCGCCAGGCCGAGCGTGTCCTGCCCGGCGTTGCACTGCAGGTGGACCAGCGCCAGGCCGCGAATGTCGCCGAGCAGTGCGACCTCCTCCGGGAAGAGCGTGCTGCCGCCCTCGCGCAGGAACCGCGCCTGGTCGGCCTTGTGGCTGTTGTGCGCCACGGTCGCCGCGTTCCAGGCGACCCGGTTCTCCTCGTGCAATTCTTTGCGCGGCATCCCCACCCTCCTTGTTGCCGGCGCACGGGTCGCCGGTTGCAACCGATCGCCGGCTACGGCCCCCTCGCCCCTCGCCCCTCAGCGTCAGAGGCGCGCGTCGTCGAACGGCACGCCGGTCGCGGCGGCGACCGCCTCCAGGTCGGCGACGACCGCCGGGTGGAGACGGGATGCCGTGGCGCCGGCGGTCCTCCTCGGCCAGGGCTTCGAGCTCGCCGGGGACGTAGACGCGGTCGTGGCCCGGCAGCGGCTCCGCCCCGCGGAGCGTCGCCAGGAGGGCGTCGACGTCGGCCCGGAACTCCTCCATCGGGCGGAAGGCGTCCGGGCGCCAGGCGGCGAAGAAGTGGCCGATGTTCGCCGGCCGCGGCGCGGCGCGCGACCCGGCGATGTTGGCGCTGATCGCCGCGCCGGCCAGCGGGCCGCAGAGGATGTCGACGAACGCGGCCAGGCCGTAGCCCTTGTGGCCGCCGAGCGGCTGCAGATGGAGCGCCGCCTCGGGGTCGGTCGTCTCCCGCCCCGCCGCGTCGAGCGCCCAACTGGGGGCGAGGGGGGCGCCCTTGCGCCGCGCGATCTCGATCTTGCCCCAGGCGACCGCGCTAGTCGCCATGTCGAGGACGAAGGGCCGCTCGCGCCCGCTGGGGACCGCGACCGCGAGCGGGTTGGTGCCGAGCAGCGCCTCGCGCGCGAAGGTCGGCACCACCAGCGGCGAGGCGTTGGTCATCGCCAGCCCGGCCAGCCCGCGCTCCAGCGCCATCATCGCGTAGTAGGCGGCAATCCCGAAGTGGTTGCTGTTGCGGACGGTGACGAAGGCCACGCCCAGGTCGGCCGCCTTCTCGATGCAGCGCGCCATCGCCCAGTGCGCCGCCGGCGGGCCGAAGCCGTTGCGCGCGTCGATCGCCGCCGTCGTCGGCGTCTCGCGCTCGACCGTCGGCGTCGCCCGCATGTCGATCACCCCCTGGGCGATCCGCGCCAGGTACCAGCTCAGCCGCGGGACGCCGTGCGAGTCGACGCCGCGCAGGTCGGACGCCACCAGGATCTCCGCCGCGATCGCCGCGCGCTCCGGCGCCAGGCCGGTCGTCGCCAGCACCGCCGCCGTGAAGCGCGTCAGCCGCGCCGCGTCGAAGCGCGGGCTCCCCGGCGGCGCCTCCGGCACGGCCGCCGCCCGCTCGCCCGTCGCCTGGCCGGCGGCGCTGTCGTCCGGCTCAGTAGCCACGTTGCCCCCTCCTTGCGGCCGCGCCCGGCGACAGGCGGCAGGACCGCCACGCGGGGCGCGCGCTGAAACACGCGGGCCGAAACGAGCGTAGATCCTCCCGGTTGCGACCCGGTTCGCCTCGCGCCGGCCCGACCTCCGGGCGATTATGGTCGTCGGGTCTCACCCCGTCAATGCGACGGCCGGCCACTCGCGGATTGCAACTTGCGGATCGGGTGCCGGGCGCGGGCCACTCGGGTCCCGCCCGCCGCGCGGCGATCCCTAT
>JAUJMV010000021.1:102546-129467 GCA_030446685.1 Thermomicrobiales bacterium
CGACAATCGTGGGCGCAACGACAATCGTGGGCGCAATAGGATGGTCTACGCCGGCGCCCGGTGGGGCGCCGGTGGCCGGTGAGGAGCGGAGCGTGCGGAAGGTCGGGGGGAGGCAGCGGCCGCGGGGGGGGCTGCCGTATTTGGTGCTGATCGTCGTCGCCTGCCTGGCGGCGGTCGGCCTCACTATGCCCGCGCCGGCCGGCGCGGCCGAGGCGCTGGCCGCGCCGACGCCGGCGGGGCGGCAGGCGCGCTACAACCGCTTCGACGTCGGGATCGCCATCGACCCGAGCGGCAACTTCCGGGTCAGCGAGACCCAGGAGGTCGCCTTCACCGGCGGCCCCTTCCAGCGCGCCTCGCGCACCATCAGCCTGGACAACGTCGAAGACGTGCAAGACATCACCGTCCGCGAGCCGGGCGGCCCCGTCTACACGCGGGCGCAGGAGCCGGGGCAGCCCGGCACCTACACCGTCCGGCGCTCCGGCGATGCGCTCACCGTCGAATGGTACTTCCCGGCGACCCGCAACGCGCGCCGGACCTTCCAACTCGACTACACCGTCGTCGGCGGGCTGCGGATCAACCCCGACGTCGACGTCCTCGACTGGACCGCGCTGCGCCCCGACCTCGCCGCCGATGTCGGCGCCTCGACCGTGACCGTGACCCTGCCCTCCGCCGTGGACCCCGCGCGGATCGCCACCGACACCCGCGGCGCGTCGGCGCGCACCGAGATCGTCGACGGGCGCACCGTCCGCTTCCTCGCCGGGGCGGTGCCGAAGGGGCGCGGCCTCGGCGTCAAGGTCGCCTTCCCGCACGGCCTGGTCAGCGCCGCCCCGCCCCCCTGGCAGGGCCAGTTCGAGCAGCGGCAGGAGGCGGAGCGGGTCGCGCAGGGCTGGCGCGACCTGATCAACCTGGTGCTCGGCGCGCTCGGCCTGCTGATCCTGGTCGGCGGCGCGCTCAGCCTCTACCTCCTCTGGTACCTGCGCGGGCGCGACCGCCACACCGGCCTCGTCGCCGAGTACCTGCGCGAGCCGCCGAGCGACCTCCACCCCGGCGCGGTCGGCACGCTGCTCGACGAGCACGCCGACTTCCACGACGTGCTGGCGATGTTCACCGACCTGGGGCGGCGCGGCGTGCTGCGGATCACCGAGACCCGGACGCCCGGCGTCCTCGGCACCGGCCTCGGTGCGGGGACCGACTTCACGGTCGAGCGGCTGGCGTCGGACGCGCCGCTGTCGCCGGTCGAGCAACTCCTCCTCCAGACCCTCTTCCCCAACGGCGAGACCGAGGTCCAACTGAGCGAGGTCAAGCGGCGCTTCACCGCGATGATCCCGCGCTTCCAGGCGGGGCTCTACGACGAGGTGATGCGGCACGGCTACTTCAACGCCCACCCGGAGCAGACCCGCCAGCGGTACCGCGGCCTCGGCTCCTTCCTCATCTTCGGCGCGATCGCCGGCTCGATCGCCCTCTTCTTCCTCTTCGGCAGCGCCCTGAGCTGGCAGATCATCCCGGCGATCGCGCTGGTGATCATCGGGCTGGCGCTGCGCTCGCTGGCGCGCGCGATGCCCGCCAAGACGCTGCGGGGGGCGGAGGAGGCGGCGAAGTGGACCGCCTTCCGCCGCTACCTGGCGAACCTGGAGCGGTACGACAACCTCGAGGACGCCAAGGCGATCTTCGCGCGCTACCTCCCCTACGCCACCGCCTTTGGGCTGGAGCGGAGTTGGGTGGAGAAGTTCGCCCGCGTCAACGCGCCGGTGCCGGCCTGGTACGGCGGCGGGGGCGGCTTCGGCGGCGGACCGATCGTCATCGTCGGCGACGGCGGGGGCGGCTTCGGCGGCGGCTACTACGGGGGCGGCGGCTACTACGGCGGGGGTGGCGGCTACGTCGGAGGCGGCGGCCCGGTCGGCGGCGGCCAGCCCGCCCCGCCGACCGGCGACTTCGGCGGCGGGGGCGGGGGCGGCTGGCCCATCCCCACCCTGCAGGACCTGAGCGACCGGGGCGGTGGCGGGATGCAGTCCATGAGCGACGGACTGATGGGCATGCTCGATTCGGCCTCCGGCGTCTTCGGCGGCGGGGGCGGCGATTCGGGCGGCGGCTGGGGCGGCGGCGGCTGGGGCGGCGGCGGCGATGGCGGCGGCGGGGGCAGCGACTTCGGCTAGACCGGCGGGCGGGCGAGAGCGACGGCGCGCAGGTGCCGTGGGTTGCGCCCATCCCGCGCGGCGCGCGTCGCGCGTCCGGGGCCCGCGCGCCCGCCGCTCAGCGCTCCAGGATGGCGAGCGCGGCCGGCTTGATGACGTGGTCGACGATGCCGTAGTCCCGGGCCTCCTCGGCGGTCATGTAGTAGTCGCGCTCGGTGTCGCGCCGCACGCGCTCGAACGGCTGGCCGGCATGCCGGGCCATCAGCTCGGTCATCGTGGTGGTCAGGCGCAACTGCTCGCGCGCGAAGACCTCGATATCGGGGATCGCGCTCTCCGGCAGGCCGACCGAGCCCTGGTGGATCATGATCCGCGCGTGCGGCAGGGCGACCCGCTTGCCCGGCGTCCCGGCCATCAGCAACACCGCCGCCATCGAGGCCGCGGCCAGCCCGACGCAGAAGGTGTTCACCTCCGCCCGCAGGTACTGCATCGTGTCGTAGATCGCCAGCCCCGCCGAGACCACGCCGCCGGGGCTGTTGATGTAGAGGTTGATCTCGCGGCCGGGGTCCTCGCCGTCCAGGTAGATCAGTTGCGCGACGATCACGTTGGCGATCTGGTCGTCGATCGGCGTCCCGAGGAAGACGATCCGGTCGCGCAGCAGCCGCGAGCGAGACGTCGGAGGTCCGCTCCCCCGATTCGTCGTCTCGGCGGGCGACGTAGGGGACCACCAGTTGCGGGCGGGTCGCGGCGCTGTGCGCGGCGAGCGGCCCGTGCGGCCGGAAGCGGTCGGTCATGCCTGCCATCCTTTCCCGATCTCCCCGATCGGCTCGGCCTCATCCTGTCGCCGGCGCGGACTTCGTGCCGGTGCGTGCGGTTCAGCGGCGTAGCGATACCTCTCCCACCTCCCCACGCGGGGAGGCCGGCACTTCGGGGCTCGATCATTGTCCGGCGCCGTTTCAGACCGTTTCGATTCGTCGTCTCGATGGTACCGGCGGTGGGCGGGAGCGCGGCGCTCACTCCGGCCGGAAGCCGACGTTGCGCGGCTCCCGCCGCTCCTCCGGCGGCGCGTCCTCCAGCGCGGCCGCGCGCTCCGCCAACTCCCGCTGCGCCCGGCCCAGCGCCTCCTGCCAGGACGCGCCCATTGCCTCGGCGAGATTCGCGCACGCCTCGGCGTAAACCCGCCAGAGGTCGCGCGGCACTTGCCGCTCCAGCAGTTGCCCGTACCAGGCTTGATAGCTCTCCCGCTCGACCTGGCGCGCGAGATCGGCCGCGTCCTCCAACCCCGCGCCCTCCGGGGCCGACGGCGGGTAGCCGGCCAGGCGGTCCAGGCCGGCGCGCGGCACCCCGAAGGTGTCGGCGAGCCGCTGGAGCGAGTGGACCGTCGGGACGACCTGCCCGCGCCGCCAGCGCGAGACCTGGGCGTCCCCGACGCCGACCGCGCGCGCCAACTCGGCCTGCGAGAACCCGCGCTGCTGCATCATCATGTTCAGCCAGGCGGTAAAGCGATTGTCTTCGTCACCCACGGCAGCGTCCTTTCGATCCTATCTTACAGGATACTCGTCTTTCTTGCAAGACACCCATGGGGCGAATCTCCGCACTGGCGCGCTCCCTGTCACGTTCATCGGGAGGTGGCCGCCTTTCTGGCTCTCCCGCAAAGTTGGTGCTTCGGCTGAACATCGCCCGGAAGGTGGGGCCAGCGGACCGGGAATCGCCGCAGATCAGCGCCGAAGGGCCGACATGGGGCCGTTTCCGGGGGTGTCGTCCCTCCTTCGGCACCTGAAGCACCAACTTTGCGGGAGAGCCGCCTTTCTTCAGCGCTATCTGGCACCAGTCGCCCGCGCTGCCCCTTATCCGATCCGCTGGCGTGGCTGGGGGAGGGCCGGGAGGGCCGGATTATCCGGCGCGCAAGGGGGTGTGCATCGGTGAACACGTCGGATAACGCCCCTGCCCCGACCCGATCGCTTGTCGGCGTCGATCGGGACCCCACGCGGCACGCGCGGCGGCCAGCGCGTGGGCGCGGGCGCGACCGGCCTGCGGGGCCTGGTCGGGGCCGGCGCCCCCGCACGGATCGGCCCCCGGCACCCTCACCGTCGGGTGCGCGCTCGACGCTGCCGGGACCACCAATACGCCTCGTACAGGCACAGGCCGGTGAGCACCGCGACGAAGGCCACCAGCCACGCGAAGGCGAACCACCCGATGAGCCGCGGCTCATACAGGGTGATGATGTCGGCCGGGGGCTCGATGGCGGCGGGGCCGAAATGGATCGCCGTCACGAAGAGGGCGCCCGCCCCCGCCAGGAGCGCCCAGTAGCCCGGCCCCACCCGGCGCGACCGGGACAGGGCGAGCCCCAGCAGGATGAGCGGGTAGACCCCGAGGCTGTAGGTGAAGGGCGTGACCTCCGTGGTGAGCGGCCAGCCGACGTGGTTGCCCCGGATCGCGTGGTCGAGGTGGTGGCCCAGCGACAGGAGCGCCGCCAGGGCGATCAGGCCGTACAAGGTGCGATTCCGCATCGCCACGACACCCCCACTCACGCGTTCCCGCCCGACCCGCCGACCGTCGGGCACCCCGCCCGCCGCTTCTGCGCCGGGCGGGCCGGAAGATCTCCCGGCCCTGGCGCGCCACGACGGTGTGGCCCAGCCCGCGCCTCCCGCGTCGCCGCCGCCAACCCTGCGACGCCCGTCACTGCGCCCCAATCTACGTGACGGTGGGGCCGTTGCCGGGCGCCGCGAGGGACAGTTCCGGCGCCGACGTGGCGCCGTGGGCAGAGGCAATTGGGCATGTGCCTGCGCGAGCCGAGAGAGGGTCAGCGAGCGCTGAAGATGACAGCACCCACCAAGATTGGCGCCTTCGCCCCTCACCCTGCGCGCCCCACGCCACGCCCGCGCCCCGCCCCTACGCCACCAGCTCCCGCCCGACCCCGTACGCCTCGTGCTCGCGCCCGTCCACCACGGCGCGCAGGTGCTGGACGACTTGCCAGACCTCGGCGAACGAGGTGTAGAGCGCCACCGGGGCCAGGCGCACCACGTTCGGCGGGCGGAAGTCGGGGACCACGCCGCGCGCCTTGAGCGCCTTGGCGATCCGCGCGCCGTCCGGATGCTCGATCGCGACGTGCCCGCCCCGGCGCGCGTCGGCGCGCGGCGTCCCGACCGCGTAGCCGTAGGGCGGCGCGGTCAGCCCCTCCGCGTCGAGCAGCTCGATCAGGTAGCGGGTCAGCGCCAGCGACTTGCGGCGCACCGGCCCGATCCCGGCCTCGGCGAAGAGGCGGAGCGAGCCGTGCAGCGGCGCGCTGCTGAGGACCTGGACCGTGCTGATCTGCCAGGCCCCGGCGTCCGGCGCGGGGTCGAAGAGGGGGCCATGTCGAACTGTCGCGCCTTGTGGCCGCCCCACCAGCCGGCCAGCCCCGGCGCGCGCCCGAAGTGGCGGCGGTTGACGTAGAGCCCGGCCGTCCCGCCCGGCCCATTGTTGAGGTACTTGTAGTTGCACCAGAAGGCGAAGTCGACGCCCCACTCGTCGAAGTGGTGCGGGATCGCCCCGATCGAGTGGCAGCAGTCGAGGCCGATCAGCGCGCCGCGCGCCGCGCCGCCGCCGTCAGCGCGGCGAGGTCGAAGAGCTGTCCGCTGCGGTAGAGGACCGACGGCAGCAGCAGGATCGCCACATCGTCGCCGATCGCGGCGATCAGGTCCGCCTCCTCGACCGTGCGCCCGTCGCGGCTGCCGACCAGGACCAGGTCGGCCTCCGGGTCGGCCCCGCGCAGCGCCAGTTGGCTGCGCAGCGCGTAGAGATCGGAGGGGAAGTCGAGCGCGGTGGCGACGATCTTCCGGCGCGCGCCCGCCGGCCGGTAGAAGGTGGCGACGAGGTTGTGCAGGTTGACCGTCGTCGTGCCGGTGACGACCACCTCGTCGGGGGCCGCGCCGATCAGCGGCGCGGTCAGCCGACCCAGCTCCTCGCCCAGCCCGAACCAGGGGGTCGGCGCGCCCAGCCACCCATCGATCCCCAGCGTCTTCCACTCCTCCATCGCGCGCAGCACCGCCGCCTCGGCATCGCGCGAGAGCAGCCCGAGCGAGTTGCCGTCGAAGTAGAGCCGGTCCGGCGGCAGGTAGAACCGCTCCCGGAACCGCGCGAGCGGATCGGCCCGGTCCAACTCGACGGCATATTCCAGGTCGGTGCGGATGGCCGGCATGATTGCTCCTCCCTCTCGCCAGGACCACGACAACTCCGGTGATTATAGCCGGTGGGTGGTGTGGCAGGCCGATGGGGGTAGAGGCCGGCGGGGTGGCCGCCGGTTGAAACCGGCGTCTCGCGGTCCTGGGGAAGCCCGCCTGCGCGGGCTGGGGTGCTCGCCACGTCTCGGCTTATCGGGCAGCGCGCGGGATACGTCCCAGTCCGCGACGGCGGCTTCGTGGCGCGGCGGCGCCCGTGAGACGCCGGTTTCAACCGGCGGCCACCCCGCCGGCCTCCACCGGCGGCACCTCGTCGCCCGCCCGTCGCCGGTTGACCGCCCCGCGCGGCTGATCTATCTTGCCCTCGTCGAGCCCGCCTCGCCAATGGTCCCCCGCCAGCCAAAGGAGCAGCGCGCCATGACCGCCCCCCCCGCCGCCCGCTACCGCCTCGCCGCGGTGCCGCACGACCGCGTGACGATCGCGGGCGGCTTCTGGGGGCCGCGGCAAGAGGCCAACCGCGCGACCACCATCCCGACGATCCACCGGCGCCTCCGGGAGGCCGGGCACCTCGACGCGCTGCGGCTGGCCTGGCGGCCGGGCGATCCCAACCCGCCGCACGTCTTCTGGGAATCGGACCTCGCCAAGTGGATCGAGGCGGCGAGCTACAGCCTGGCGACCGCGCCCGACCCGGCGCTCGACGCGACGCTCGACGGGGTGATCGACCTGCTGGCCGGGGCGCAGCGGCCGGACGGCTACCTCAACGCCCACTTCACCGTGGTGGAGCCGGAGGGCCGCTGGACCAACCTGCGCGACAAGCACGAGCTCTACTGCGCCGGCCACCTGATCGAGGCGGCCGTCGCGCACCACGCCGCGACCGGCAAAGGTGCGCTCCTCGACATCGCGCGCCGCTACGCCGACTACATCGCCCAGGTCTTCGGGCCGGGGCCGGGGCAGCGGCGCGGCTACTGCGGCCACCAGGAGCTCGAGTTGGCCCTGGTGCGCCTCCACGGCGCGACCGGCGAGGACCGCTACCTGCGCCTGGCGCGCTTCTTCCTCGACGAGCGCGGGCGGCAGCCGCACTACTTCGACCTGGAGGCGCGGGCGCGCGGCGAGGACCCGCGCGACTTCGCCCACGGCACCTACGAGTACAACCAGTCGCACCGCCCGGTGCGCGAGCAGGACACCGCCGTCGGCCACGCCGTCCGCCTGATGTACCAGCTCTGCGCGATGGCCGACCTGGCGCACGAGACCGGCGACGCCGCCCTGCTGGCCGCCTGCGAGCGGCTCTACCCCAGCGTCGTCGAGCGCCGGATGTACGTCACCGGCGGGCTCGGCTCCTCCGCCCACAACGAGGGGTTCACCGCCGACTACGATCTGCCGAACGAGACCGCCTACGCCGAGACCTGCGCCGCGATCGGCCTCTTCCTCTGGCAGAGCCGGATGCTGCGCTTCGCCGGCGACGGGCGCTACGCCGACGTGATGGAGCGCAGCCTCTACAACGGCATCCTCAGCGGCCTCGCGCTCGACGGCGCGCACTTCTCCTACAAGAACCCGCTGGCCGTGCCGCGCGACGCGGACAAGGCCGGCGAGCGCTACCCGACCCTGCGCCAGCCCTGGTTCGCCTGCGCCTGCTGCCCCCCAAACATCGCGCGCCTCCTCGCCTCGCTCGGCGGCTACGCCTACGGGGAGGGCGCTGACACGAACGATCTCTACGTCCACCTCTACATCCAGGGGAGCGCCCGGCTGCGCGCCGGCGACCAGACGGTGACGCTGCGCCAGGAGACCGCCTACCCCTGGGAGGGGCGGGTCGAGCTGACGGTCGAGCCGGAGCGGCCCGCGACCTTCGCCCTGTATCTGCGCATCCCCGGCTGGTGCCGCGGGGCGCGGCTGGCGGTCAACGGCGAGGAACGGCCGCTCGCGGTGGAGCACGGCTACGCGCGCGTCGAGCGCGCCTGGGCGGCGGGCGACCGGCTCACCCTCGATCTGCCGCTGCCGGTCGAGCGGGTCCGCGCGCACCCGGCGGTCGCGGCGGATCGCGGGCGGGTCGCCCTGCGGCGCGGGCCGGTCGTCTACTGCCTCGAGGAGGCGGACAACCCGCTCCCCGAGACTGCGGAGGCCGGCGGGATGCGACTGGACGCCCTCGCCCTGCCGCGCGACGCGGAACTGACCGCCACCTTCGAGCCCGACCTGCTCGATGGCGTCGTGACGCTCGCCGGCCAGGCCCTGCGCCGGGATGGCGGGAACGGCGCGCCCCAGGCATTCAAGGCCGTCCCCTTCTACGCCTGGGGCAATCGGGCGCGCGGCGAGATGCAGGTCTGGCTGCGCGAGGCGCCGTAACCCGGCGGGCCGGCGACCTCACTCGCCCGGCCGCCGCAGCTCCCAGCGCAGCATCCTGCCACGGGTCCCCACCCGCCGCAGGCCGGCCCCTTCGAGGATGCGGATCGAGCCGGCGTTGTCCGGCGCGCACTCGGCGACGATCCGCCGCACCTCGGGCCGCCCGAAGGCCCAGGCGATTAGCCCCCGCACGCCCTCGGAGGTGTAGCCCTGCCGCCGGTAGGCCGGGGCGGTGCGATAGCCGATCTCCACGGTCCCGGCGGCGTCGGGCGGGCCGTGGAAGCCCATGTCGCCGATCAGCGCGCGGTCGGCGCTGCGGAGCGCCAGCCGGACCCAGTCGCCGCGCTCCGGCTCGCGCTCCACCTGCCGCGCGTAGGTCGGCAGGTAGCTCGCCATCTCGGGGCCGGGCCACTCGTCCGGCACGGTGGCGGCGAGCAGGCGCGCCATCTCGGACCGGTCGCGCAGCGCCGCCAGCGCCAGATCGTGCGTGAACGGAACAATCGTCAACCGCTCGGTCTGGATCGCGGACATGCACTCCCCCCAATCTCCCGTGCGGGCTACACCGGGTAGTCGCGCATGCGGGCGCGCAGAGCCGCCCGCCCCTCCTCCACGTCCGCGGCGCTGCCGATCGCCAGCCCGTAGCCGAGCTGGCTGACGCCCATCAGCCGCCAGCGGAAACCGACGACGCGCGCGAACGCGTCGAGGTCGCCGACCGGCGCGGCGTAGTGCGCCAGGACGCGGCGGAAGAAGGCGTCGCCGTACTCGAAGCGCCAGACGAAATCGCCGGCCGGGTCGCCGATGCGCAGATCGCCGAAGTCGATGATGCCGGTCAGCGCCGACTCGTCCGCGGCCAGGATGTGATCCGAGGTCAGGTCGCCGTGGCAGACGGCGGGCGGCCAGCCGAAGTGCGCCGGGTCGCCGAGGTAGGCCGCGAAGAGGCGGTCGAGGTAGGCCCGCTCGTCGGGCGCCAGGACCGGGTAGACGCCCTCCCGGAGCGCCGCGTGGCGCGCGGCGACCTCCTCCCGCGGCAGGGCTGGCCCGGCGCGGGGACGCCGCAGGCCCGCGCCCGCGCGACCGGGAAGCGGTGCAGCGCCGCGAGGAAGCCGCCCAGCCCCGCCGCCGCCCGCGCGACCGCCGCCGGATCGCCGGCGAGCGCCGCGAACCGCGCGGCGGTCAGCGGCGCGCCGGGGATCAGGGGGTAGCCGACGAAGAGCGGCGCGCCGGTCGCCCCGTCGCGCGCGACGTACCGGAAGCGGGGATCGGCAGCGGCGCCCGCTCGGCCAGGTCCGGCAGCAGGCAGACCTCGACCGCCAGGCCGCGCGCGACCTCCTCGGAGCGCGGGAAGCGGAAGACCAGCGCCCCGTCCACCAGGACCGCGTCGCTGTCGCCGCCCCAGCCGACGTGGGGCAGCGCCTCCACCCGCCGCGGGTCGAGGGCCGGGAAATGCCGGCGGATCAGGTCCGCGAGGTCCGACGGCGCGCGCATCCGAGCCTCCAGACATGCGGGAACGGGACGCCTCCCGGCCCCCAACTTTCGGGGGAGGGCCGCTTCAGCGTCCCAGCCTCTCGGATAGGCGCAGCCGGCTGGCCCCGGTCCTCTCCCCCCAACGTTGGGGGGCCGGGGCCGCCCTTCGTTGCGCCCCTCCGCGCGCGGCGCTATGATGCGGCCGGGGCCGGGGAACCGCCGCACCGCCGCCGCCCGCGGTAGCATACCGCACCCTGCCGGCGCGGTGACCGGCCGCGCAGCCACAGATGGAGGGAGCAGCACCATGGGGACGAGCGCCGTGGCCTACGAGGAGATGACCCGCACCGAGCGCGTGCGCGCCGCCGTGCGCGGCGACGAGGTCGACCGCGTCCCGGTCGCCTTCTGGCACCACTTCCGCCCGGAGGGCTCGGCGCGCCGGCTGGCCGAGGCGACCCTGCGCTTTTTCGACGAGCAATTCGACCTCGACATCTGCAAGGTCATGCCCGATCTGCCCTACCCCTTCCCGCATCGCGCGATCACCGACGGGAACGGCTGGCGGATGATCGAGCCGCTGAACCTCGAACGCTCGCACTTCGTCCAGGGCCGCCTGCGCACGATCGAGATCCTGCGCGACGAGTTGGGCGACGAGACCCCGATCATCATGACCGTCTTCAGCCCGCTGACCGAGGCGCTGTACTTCTGCGGCGGGCGCGACGCCTTCCTGGACCAGGCCCGGCGCGACCCCGTCGCGGTCCACGGCGCGCTGGCGATCCTCGCCCAGAACCTGCGCGACGCGATGGAACTGTACATCGCGCACGGGGCCGACGGCGTCTTCTACTCGATCCAGGGCGCGACGAGCGACGAGAAGGGGCTGGGCGAGGATCGCTACCGCGAGTTCGGCCGCCCCTACGACCTGATCGCCCTGGGCGGCCCGCGCGACGGCTGGCTCAACGTGCTGCACGTCCACGGCGACGCCAATCTCCTGATGGACGCGGTGCTCGACTACCCGGTCGACGTGCTCAACTGGAGCGACCGGCTGACCGGGCTGAGCCTGCGCGAGGTGCGCGGCAAGACCAGCAAATGCCTGATGGGTGGCTGGCACGAGTTCGGCGCCGCTCTCAATGGCCCGGTCGAGCAGATCCAGGCCGAGGCGGAGGACGCGATCAAGCAGACCGGCGGGCGCAAGTTCATCCTCGCCAACGGCTGCTCCGTCCCCCGACGAGACCCCCGAGGAGTGGCTGGAGGCCGCCCGCGACATCGCCGAACAGCTCGACGTGGAGTAGCCGCGGGAGGCGCTGCCCGGTCGCGGCGCGGGGCGCACGGAGAGGCAGCGTTCACACACGCTTAGGATCGACGCCCCGCCGGCCCCCCGTCCCTCGCTACTCGGGCACCTGTTCGGATCGTCCCGGCGGCCCCGCGGGGCGCGCCCGTGCCGCCCGCCGCCCGCCCGTCCAGCGCGGCGCGCACGTCGGCGACCAGCGGCGCGCGCCCCGCCTCGTCTTGCGCGCAGAGCAGGCGGCCGTTCAGGTAGAGGGCGAACCCCGCGCCCGCGCCCGGCGTCAGGGCCAGCGAGTCGATCGCCTCGTCGAACTGGGCGAAGAGCCGCCGGGCCAGCGCCAGCGCCTCGTCCTCGAAGCCGCGCGCCGGATCGTAGCGGATCGTCAGGTCAAGCCGCCCCATCGCCGCGCGCCGGGATCGTGACGGCGATCTCCCCGCCCGCCACCTCGACCGGGTAGGTCACCACCCGCACCTCCGGGTCGAAGACCGACCGGCCGGTGGTGATGTCGTACTCCCACTCGTGCCAGGGGCAGCGCAGGATGCGCCCCTCCAGACCGTACCGGAACTCGTAGACCGCCGACGGCAGCGTGGTGCCGCCGATCTTCCCGAGGCAGACGCGCGCGCCCTGGTGCGCGCAGACGTTCTTCAGCGCGTAGAACGCCCCGTCCAGGTTGAAGACGCCGACCTCGCGCCCCTCGATCCGCACGATCTTCCGCCCGCCCGGCGGGATCTCCTCCACCCGCGCCACGACGTGCCGCCCCATCGTCCCCCTCCCACTCGTCAGCAGCTCCTGACGGCCGCTCGCCGTACAGGTCCGCCAGCAGGGCGTTCTCGACCAGCACCCGCCGCCGCAGCCCCTCCGGCACGGCCTCGTCGATCTGGGCGAAGGGGTCGCCCACCGCCCAGTGCGGGTAGTTGCCGGAGAAGAGCAGCGTCCGGCCGGCGTCGATCATCGCGAAGACCTGTTCCGCGTGGGCCGGATCGGCCGCCTCCAGCGGGTAGGTCGCGTGGTAGAAGTGCTCCAGGATGTAGGCGCTGGGCGGGCGCGTGACCCACGGCGTCTCGGCGCGCTGCGCCTTCCAGTTCTTGTCGAAGCGCCACATCAGGTGGGGCAGCCAGAAGACCCCGCCCTCGTAGAGGACGACCTTGAGCGTCGGGTACCGCGCGAAGACCCCCTCGGTCACCATGCTCACGATGTGGGCCATGTAACCCTGCGGCAGCGCGCCGTACCACTCGAAGTAGGTGCTCGGGTGGCCGACCGCGGTCGCCGGGGGCGCCATCCCCGCGCCCTCCCCGCCGAGGTGGAGGGCCAGCGGCAGGCCGTGGCGCGCGCAGGCCGCGTAGATCGGGTGGAAATCGCGGCGGCCCAGCGGCGCCGCGCTGGCGCTGCCCATGAGCACCTGGACCATCCCCGGCTCGCCGGCGAGCCGGTCGATCTCGGCCACCGCCGCGGCGGGGTCCTGCGGCGCGACCAGGATCGAGCCCTTGAAGCACGAACGGCCGGACCCAGCGGTCGAGGGTCCAGTCGTTCACGCCGGTGGCGAGCGCCGCGGCCATGTCCGGGTTCGGCTGCACGCCGAGGCTGGTGACGTCGGTGGTCAGGATGGCGCGGTCCACGCCGCGCCGGTCGAGGTACTCCGCCTTGACCCAGCGCGGGTCGTCGGCCGGGTGCCCGCCGGGCGGCGCCGGCGCGTCCCCGAACGGGTCGCCGACGAGCTTGAAGCCGTGCCGGGCCAGGGCGGCCACCCTTGCGCGTCAGCCGGTGGCGCAGCCCCGCCGGCGCGTAGGGCGCGACCGCGGCCCAGTCGGCGATCCGCGGGTGGAGGTCGACGTCGATCGCGCGGAAGTTCGCCGGGTCGCGCCTCGCGGCCGGCCGTGCAGGGCGGTGGTCGCCATCAGGCCCCCCCGTGCGGCGCCAGCAGCCGCGGGCCGTACAGCGCCAGCGCGTTGTCGACGAAGATGCGGCGCTTGAGATCGGGCGGGAAGTGGGCGAAGGCCAGGAGCGGGTTGTCGAAGTCCCAGTGGGGGTAGTCGCTGGCGAAGACGACCGTGCGCTCGGCGCGGAGCATGGCGAGCAGTTGGAGGAGGTGTTCGTGGTTGTCCGGCTCCTCGATCGGCTGGGTGCTGAAGTAGCAGTTGCCCAGGATGTACTCGCTGGGGGCGGCGCTTCAGGTAGGGCGTCTCGGCCTTGAGGGCGGGGTAGAGGCGGTCGAGGCGGCCCATCACGTAGGGCGCCCAGCAGACGCCCCCTCGATGAAGGCGAACTTGAGGGTCGGGAACTCCTCGAACGTCCCCTCGGTCACCAGGCTGACGCAGTGGGCCATCATCGTCTGCGAGTGGTCGGTGTGGAATTCGAGATAGGTCGCGGGATAGCCGACCCCGGTCGGCGGGTTGGCGACGCCGGTCCCCTCCGCGCCGACGTGGATCGCCACCGGCAGGTCGTGCTCGACCGCCGCGCGGTAGATCGGCCAGTAGAAGCGCTGGCCGTAGGGCATGCGCGCGGCGCTCGCCAGCAGCACCTGCACCATGCCGGGGTCGGCGCCGAGGCGCCCGATCTCCGCGCCGCCGCCTCCGGGTCCTGGGCGGGGACGAGGATCGAGCCCTTGAAGCAGGCGTAGGGGCGGACCCACTTCGCCAGGGTCCAGTCGTTGTAGGCGCTGGCGAGGGCGCCCAGGAAGCGGGCGTTGTGCTGGATGCTGGTGATGCCGCTCATGGTGCCGGTGAGGACCCCGAGGTCGATCTTGTACCGGGTCAGGAGCTGCTGCACCACCCAGTCGGGGTCGCCGGCGCAGAGCCCGTCCTCCTCGCGCACCACGTCGTCCATCCGCCCCGAGCCGCTGTTGGTGTAGTAGCGGCCGGCGAAGCCGGGGCCGCCGCGCTCCAGCCAGGGGTGCCACTCGGCGGCCAGGAACGGCCGCAGCTCGCCCAGGCTCGGCAGGTCGTTGTGGACGTCGGTGTCGATCAGGCGGAGTTGCGCCGCGCGCTCCTCGACCGTCGCGGGCCGGGACTCGGTTGCCAGGGCCATCGCGCTCCCCTTTCCCCACCGGACTGAATCGGCGGTGGCCCCTATCTTACCCGATCGGCCACTCCCCCGCGCCGCGCCGGGCAGTAGTCGGGTAGGGTCCGCCGGCATCGCGACCGGCCGAACGGCCCGCCAATCCCGCTCCCCGACGACCCGACTCCGAACTCCCGCCAGCGCGCCGGCCTTGACAAATTGTCCCTTGACGGCGTACGTACGTCTCCCTATGCTGCGAGGGTGGGAGCCGCCGACGTGTCGTGGTGGCGGGGCCATCCGGCGCGCGGGCTTCCCACCGGCGGGACAGCGGGCGCCGCGCCTGGGCGGCAGATATTGGGGGGGTCAGGGGCGATGCCGCGGATCGGCAACCTCGATTACCTGGTCAACGCCATCCTCGCCTTCGCGCTCGCGGCGGCGCTGCTCAGGGCGAGCGGCGCGCTCGCCCGCTCGTGGGTCGCCTACAGCAACGCCGAGTGGGGGCTCGACTGGAGCGAGCGCGTGGCGCGCCGGCTGCGGGCCGGCGTGATCGCCGCCGGCGTCATCTTCCTCGCGATCGCCATCCTCAACGTCCTGCGCCTCTGAACCGCCCCGCCGCGCCAAGCCGGCGCTGCCGTGAGGCCGGCGGTCCCGTTCAGGCACCCCGGCGCCGCGCCGTCGCGCCCAGCCCGACCTTGCGGAGCAGCGCGCGCGATCGCCGCGAACTCGCCGACGCCGAGGCGGGTGACGCCCCAGGCGTAGAAGGCGGCGCCGGCCGCGGCGGGGAGGAGCAGCGCCAGGCCGTCGCGCAGGAGGGCCGGGCCGGGCAGGAACGCCTCGATGCCGGTCGCCAGTCCGAAGGCGAGCAGGCCCATCGCCGCGCTGACCCCGGCGCAGATCGCCAGCACCCGCCCGAACGCCCGACGCCCCTCCGCGCCGATCAGCCCGCGCGCCAGCGCGAACATCACCAGCGCGTGGAAGGTCCACTGCGCGCCGAGATCGCCCCGACCAGCGCCACCATCCCGAACCGCCCGACCAGCGCGAGCTCGATGCCGATGTAGAGGACGACCGCCGCGACCCCGACCAGTTGCGGCGTCAGCGTGTTCCGCCGCGCGTAGAAGACGTTGATCAGCAACTGGTCGTAGGCCTGGAAGAAGGTCCCCGGCACGTACCAGAGGAGCGCCAGCGTGATCAGCCGCGCCTCCTCCGGCCCGGTCGCCCCGCGCAGGAAGAGGACGCGGACCAGCGGCCAGGCGAGCGCCACCAGCCCCACCGTCGCCGGGACGATCAGCACGGTCGTCAGCCGCAGCGCCGCCGCCAGGGTCGCGCGGAAACCCTCCTCGTCCCCCGCCCCGGCCTGCCGCGAGAGGGCCGGCAGCGCGCCCAGCGCGATCCCGGTCGCGACCAGCCCCAGCACCAGTTGCTGGACCTGGGTGGCGTAGCGCATCGCGCCGAGCGCGTCGGGGCCGGCCTGCGCGGCGAGGCTGCGGTCGATGATCTGCCCGAAGGTGTTGGCGAAGAGGCCGATGAAGATCGGGGCGTAGAGCAGGAAGATGCGCCCGATCGCCGGGTGGCGGAGGTCGAGGGCGGCGCGGCAGCGCGTCGCGCAGCCCCGGCAGTTGCAGCGCGACCAGCAGCACCCCGCCGGCCAGGACGCCGACGACCATGCTGGTCACCCCGAGCCAGGGGGCCAGCGCGAGGATCGCGACGATGATCGCCAGGTTGCGCGCCGCCTGCGCCACCGTCGGCCAGACGAAGCGCCCGCGCGCGTAGTTCGCCGCCGTGAGGATCGCCGAGACGCCGAGGAGCAGCACCGCGGGGAGGATCAGGCGCACGTTGCGCACCGTCTCCGCGACCAGCGCCGGGTCAGCCCCTGGCCGATCGCCAGCCAGAGCGGGACCAGCGTCGGGGCGGCCCAGATCAGCAGCGCTGTCACCGCTCCCATGACGATCAGGGCCAGCGTCAGCAGCGTGCCGACAACGCGGCGCAACTCGCCCCGGCGCTCCGGCGCGCCGAAGTCGCTGAGGACCGGCACCAGCGCGGCGGCGACCATCCCGCTGATCAGCAGATCGTAGAGGATGGTCAGCATGCTGTCGGCCAGGACGAAGGGCGCGATCGCCGGGCCGGTCCCGAAGAATCCCGCCGCCAGGGTCTCCCGCCCCAGCCCGAAGAGGCGCGCGAGGAGGTTGCCGACCGTGATGATCAGCGCCGCCGAGGCGATCCCCCGCTGCGTCGCGGTCGCCCCACCGGCCGCGTCCGTGCCCGGCGCGCCTACGGCCGCTTCCCCGTCGGCGGTTGTGGCGGCGGCGGATCGGCGACGCGCGTGCTCATCAGCTCCTGTTCCGATCCGCCTGCCCCCGATCCACGGCGCGGGCGCCGCCGGTTGAAACCGGCGTCTCACGGGCCTGCGGGCCACGAAGCACCCTGAAGGGCATACATCCGCCGCCGCGGACTGGGGCCGATCCGAAGCGAGAGGCGTATCATGCAGCCCGGGCATGGCCCCGGTCCCAGCCTCCGTAGGGAGGCTTCGTGGCCGGTAGGCCCGTGAGACGCCGGTTTCAACCGGCGGCGCGGCCACCCCGCCAGACGCCGCCGGCGACGCTACGCGCTTTTGCCGAATCGCGAGGGCGGGACGGTCGAGCCATACCGCTCGACGATCCGCGCGATCAGGCCGCTCGTCGAGCGCTCCGCCGTGAACGGCAGCACGCGCACCGTGCCGCCATACCCGCGCACGATCGCCGCCTCGGGCAGCGGCGTCCCGGGCAGCCCCGGCGCGGCCGCGTAGTCCCCGCCCTTCACGTACACCTCGGGCCGCAGTTCCGCGATCAGCGCGCTCGGGGTATCCTCGCCGAAGAGGACGACGTAATCAACCGGCTCGAGCGCGGCCAGCAACTCAGCCCGCTCGTCCTGCGGCACCAGCGGGCGGCGCGGCCCCTTCAGGCGCGCGGCGCCGGCATCGTCATTCAGCGCCACGACCAGCAGATCGCCGAGCGCCCGCGCCGCCCACAGGTAGCGCAAATGGCCGACGTGCAGCAGGTCGAAGTGGCCGTTGGTGAAGACGATCGTCTCCCCCGCGCCCCGCGCCTCCTCCCCGCGCCGCAGCAGCGCCTCCCGCCCGACGACCCAGCCCATCGCGTCGCTCCTCTTGAGTGCTGAGTGCTGAGTAGGACCGTTGCGGAACGGCAGGTTCGGTCTCGCCAAGAGATACTACTCAGCACTCAGCACTCAGCACTCGTAACTCGCGTCAGCGGAAGCGGACGTAGGCGATGGCGCAGGCGAGGGCGACGAAGAGGAGCGGGACCAGGCCGATCCCCAGGGCCTGCGCGACCGGGAGCGGCTGATCCAGGAAGGTCTGCAAGCTGACCGGCCGCGGGAACCGCGCGTTGATCAGGACGCGGCTGACGACGAAGGTTAGCAAGACGCCGCCGATGCCGATCAGTTGCAGGTTGACGCCGCGCTTGCGGTTCGCCGCCCAGCTCACGCTCTCGGCCACGCCGAAGCCGGCCACCAGCGACCACCAGAAGCCCCAGTCGTAGCCCGAGCGCGGGCCGAGCCCGGCGGTATTCAGCAGCCCCCAGAGGGCGCCGATGACCAGCCCCGCCACCAGCGCGGCGGCGGCGGCGCGCAGGATGATGCCGGTGTCGGTCTGGTAGGTGACAGTCGGCCGGGCGCGCGCGCAGTCGCGGCAGCGCTGGCCGACCGAGGTCGTGGCGACGCACTTGGCGCAGACCGGCTTGCCGCAGCGCCCGCAACGCAGCCGGGTCGGGGTGTTCGGGTGGTAGGCACAGCGCAGATCGCTGTCGTCGAGATCGGGAGCGGGGGCTGTAGCAGCGATGGGAATCCTCCAGTTGGCAACGGTCCGCGCACTGATTCTCCCGGCGCGGCCAATACTCCCCTAAGTATAGTACACCCCGGGGAGGGGCGAGGTTACGGAGAAGGCAGCGTGAGCGGCTATACTGTTCCCACAAGAGGGGGAACCGCCGACTGTGCGGCGTGGCCGGGTATCCCCGCTCGCGGGGTGGCGCCAGCACGACGGCAGGCGGCGTGGGGCGACGGAGGCGAGCATGACGGGGAGCGCGGGGCCGCGAATCATCGTGGTGGTCAAGGATCTCTTCTTCGCGCTGCGGATCGGCAACACGCTGCGCCCGCTGGGGTATCAGGTCCAACGGGTCGACGCGGAAGGGGCCTTGCAGGCGGCGACCCGCGTCGACCCGCCCGCGCTGATCGTCGTCGATCTCAACTTCCGAGGGATCGACCCGCCCCGGCAGATCGCCGCGCTCAAGGCCGCCCCCGCGACCCGCGCCGTGCCGATCCTCGCGTTCGGCTCGCACCTCGACCACGCCGCGCGCGAGGCGGCGAAGGCGGCCGGCGCCGACCGGGTCGTCGCCAACTCCAAGCTGGTCGAGGACCTGCCCGCCCTCGTCGCGCGCTACGCCGGGGCGGCGCACGCCCCCGCCGCTCCCGGCGCGCCCGGCGCGGACCCCGCCGAATGATCGGCCGCCCCACCACCCCCGGCCGCGGCGTGCCGCCCCATCGTCCCGCCCGGCCGGCCCCGTGCTACAATCCGCCGGTCGCCGGCCGGCGCCGACCGCCCGATGCCGACCGCCGGCCGCCAGCCGCCACGGAGGACCGATGCCCGCCGACCCCCGCGCCCTCGCCGACGCCCGCGACGCGCTCGCGGCGCCGCTCGCCCGCTGCGCCGCATTGCTGGACGGCGCGCGGGACGACGACGCGGTGCTGGCGCTGCGCGATCTGCTGCTCGACTTCCAGTTCGAGAGCCGCGCCCTGATCACCGCAGCCGAGGAATGGCTCGGCGCCTTCAGCGGCGACGACGACCCGCGCGCCATCGCGGCCAACGCGGAACTGCTGGTCGAGCAGGTCGAGGGGATGCAGGACGCCTGGGAGAGCCGGATCGACCTCCTGCTCAACGCCGGCGTGGACGAGGCCCGCCCCGCCGCGACCCTCGCGGCGGCGCTGGCCGACCCGGAGCGCCGCGCCCTCCTCGACGACTTCTTCGCCGCCCTCCCCGCCGACATGGACCAGACCGGCCTCCTCCTAGAGTACGCCCGGCGTTACCTCCTGTCGCTGATCGACCGGCCGCCCGGCGGGCAGGCGCGGGGGGGCGGGCGCGGGCCGGGCCGGCGCTGATCCAAGTGGCCGGGAGGGGGATCGGTGCCTGCCGGGCCGATCGACGACGCGGCCGAGCGGCTACCCAATCAGGAGGGCAGGCAATGGCGGTCAGCGCCTACGACGACATCGCCGCCTGGTACGACGAGTACACCGGCGCCGGCTCGCTGCTCGATGACCCGTTCTTCCCGGCGGTGCAATCGCTCCTCGGTGAGATCGCGGGACTGCGGCTCTGCGACCTCGCCTGCGGCCAGGGCCGGGTGCCCGCCATCTCGCCGAGCGCGACGCGCGGGTCGTCGGGATCGACCTCTCCGGCAAGCTGCTCGCCATCGCTCGCCGCTACGAGCGGGCCGCGCCGCGCGGCGTGGCGTATCTCCAGGATGACGCGCACGTCCTCGGCGCCGTCCGGGACGCGGCCTTCGATGGCGTCATCTGCCACATGGCGCTGATGGACATCCCCGACCTCGCCGCCACCATCCGCAGCGTCGGTCGCGTCCTCCGCCCGGGCGGGTGGTTCGTCTTCGCGATCCTCCACCCGTGCTACCACCCGCCGCCGAGCGGGGAGATCACCGCCGCCGATGGCTCAATCCACCGCACGGTCAGCGGCTATTTCACCGAGGGGTTCTGGCGCTCGGACACCCGTCCGGGGCCGCCCGGCAAGGTCGGCGCTTACCACCGGACGCTGAGTACCTACGTGAACGCGCTCACCGACGCGGGGCTGATCCTGGAGCGACTGGCCGAGCCGCCGGCAACCCCCAGCCTGGCCGCCCGGAGGCCCGTCTGGCGCGAGGTGCCGGCCGTCCTGATCGCCAGGTGCGGGAAAGGTCCGTGAGGCGGGAGACCGGCCTGGAGTGTTGAAGGTGTACGATGAGTGACCGTTCCCAGCGCGGCGATCCCGTATCCGCGACGGGCGGCTTCGACCGCCCCGAGGTCGCCGCGGCCTACGCGGAGGCGCCGCTCTTCGCCGCCGGCGAAGACCTCGAACTGCTGGTCCAGGCCGCCGCGCTGACCGGCACGGAGCGCGTCCTCGACCTCGGGACCGCGGCCGGGCACGTCGCGCTGGCGCTCGCGCCGGGGGCCGCGCTGGTGGCGGGGCTCGACCCGGCGCGGGCGATGCTCCGCGAGGCCCGGCGGCTGGCCGGCGAGCGCGGCGCGGCCAACGTCGCGCCCGTCGCCGGCGCCGCCGATCCGCTGCCCTTCCGCGACGCCTCGCTCGACCTCGTCGCCTGCCGCTACGCCGCGCACCATTTCCCCGATCTGCCCGGCGCGCTCTGGGAGATCGCGCGCGTCCTGCGGCCCGGCGGCCGGCTGCTGGTCGTCGACACGATCGCCCCCGAGGACCCGGCGCTCGACGCGTTCATCAACGAGGTCGAGACCCTGCGCGACCCCACCCACGCGCACGACTACCGCCTCTCCGAATGGGCGGCGGCGCTGGCCGGCTTCGGGCTGCGCTACGAACTGCTGGCGCGCTGGGATCTGCCGCTCGATTTCGCCGCCTGGGTCGCGCGCGTCGGCACGCCGCCGGACGACATCGCGCGCCTGGCGGCCCTCTTCGACGCCGCCCCGCCCGCGGCGGTCGCGGCCTTCCGCATCGCCCCGCCCCCCGCGCGCGCGTTCGCCCTCCCCGTCGCGCTCCTCGCCGGCACGCTGCGCCGGGGTGGCTGAAGCGCGGTCTTGTTCCAGCGTTCCCTACTGGCCCAACGAGGATGAGTTATGCACGTCGAGCGCAGGCCCGCGGACGCTTTCGACAACCTTCCCGTAACGCCGGTAGCGATTCGCCCGTTCGACCCGGAAAGCAAGCGGGCAGCCCTCGCCTACGGCGCCCGGTTGAACGACCTGCTGCAACCCACCGGCGTCGCGGCGGAGCTTTTCGGCTCGGTAGCCCTGGAGATCGCCGGCAAGGGCGAGTGGGAGTTCGCGGTCTACCCGTCCGAGGAGCAGTGGTACCCGACCCTGATCGCGCTCGTCAACCACTTCAAGGGCGTCTACACCATGTCCGACGAGTTCGTGCTGTTCGAGGATACGCACGGGCCACCCGATCGAGATCATCGTGATGCGCCGCGGCACGGCCGAGCGCAACGGAGCGATCATGCGCTATTGGCGCGAGCACCCGGACGCGCGGGCCACCTACGAAGAGCAGAAGTACCGGCACTGCCACGCCAAGCGCGACTACTACCGCTGGAAGGAGCACTTCATCGCGGACATCCTCGAAGCGCTCTAGAGTAGTGGCCGCTTCCCTACGCCGTAGCGCCACTCGCGCCAACGCGCAAAGCGGGCGTTAGAACGGGATCTCCTCGAGTTCGTCGCCGAGCGGCGTCCCGGCGGTAACCCGCTCGTTGGCGAGATCGATGACCCCGGCGATCAGCTTCCAGCACCTGTCGCCGCCGGGCGGGTAAGGCATCCCGACGCTGACGGTGACGAGGCAGTCCGGCCCCGGCCGGTACCCCATCTCAAGGCGGGTGACGAAGACCGGGTCGGTGATCGCCGCGCGCAGCCGCCCCCCGTGCGGCGTGCCGAGGACCCCCTCTCAGGCGTTGCCGCCCCACTCCCGCCGCCCCTTGATCTGGACGGCGAAGCTGTCGGTGCGGATCAATTGGAGGGTGCGCCGCCGGCCGGCCGGCAGCGACTTCAGGAGCGGCACGGTGACGAAATCCAGGGTGTTGTGCAGGATGCGCGCGCTCGGGTCGCAGTAGCGGAGCACGTCCGCCACCGCCGCGCGCCCGAGACAACGCCAGGCGCCGCGCAGGATCAGCCGGTTCTCCCGCTCGAAGTCCGCGTGCGGGCCGGTCGCCGCCAGGGGGATGTCGAGGATGTCCAGCAGCGCCGGCTCCCGCCCGCCGATCAGCCGGACCTGGCGCGGCACCCGGCCATCCTCGAGGTCCGTGACCGGCCGGACCCACCGCCCGGTCGCCAGGTCGATCCCCGCGATGCAGCGCTCCTTGTGCTTCCACGAGTTGGCCAGGCACACGATCCGCGTCATGACTGCCTCCCCGTTCGAGTGCTGAGTGCTGAGTGCTGAGTGCATGGCTGGGGTTGCGCGGTAGCGGGCGGGGACCGGCGGGTTGCAACCGGCGGCCTCCCCACCCACCGGCCGCCCCACTCAGCACTCAGCACTCAGCACTCAGCACTCCCTCACAAATGGGCGATCTCCACCCGCCCCCACCGGTCGCGCAGGTACTCCGCGACCAGCCGCCGGTGGCACCGCTCCGGGGTCGGCTCGCTACAGAGCAGGCAGCCGCCATCCAGGAGGTCCGGCGCCAGGTGTGCCTCGACCCGCCGCTCGGCCAGCAGGCGGAGGAAACGGTCCTCGTAGACGCCCCAGTCGCCGCCGCGCTTCTTGTAGGCGTCGAGGATGTCTTGGGTCGGCGCGAGTTCGGGCAGGTGGAGATAGCCGATGCCGCCGATCCGGCCGAGGAAGTATTCGAGGTCGTGGCGCTTGGTGAAGCCGGCCAACTGGGACACGTTGTTGAGGCGCACGTCCACCACGCGCCGCACCCCGGCATCGCCGAGCGTGGTGAAGAACTCGCGGGCGCCCTTCCGGGTGAAGCCCATGGTGAACAGGCAGATCGGCGGCGCGGCCTCAGTCGGTCGCGGCGGGGTGCTCATCGTCGTGCTGCTCCGATCGGCTGTAGGCGATCCGCGCCGCCTGGCGGTCGTAGGCCTCTTCGAGCGTCTCGGCGGGCGTGCGCGGCTCGAGGAAACTGGCCTGGTGCAGGCCATGCAGCCGGATTAGCCGCTGCTCGGCCTCCTCGTGCGATTCGAGCGTCCCGTCGCCCAGGATGTGCCGGATGGCGAGCCCCGGCCGGCGCAGGTGGCGGCAGACCAGGATCGTGCGGTGGCAGGCCAGCGGGTCCTTCTCCGCGCACAGCAGCGCGATCCGCGCGGTGCGCCGCCCCTGCAACAGCCGCGCGATCCCCTCACGGAACGGCAGCGTCGCGGCGATCCGCTCGTAACGGGCGACGCCATCCACGTAGCAGGAGGGATCGTCCGGGCGGGCGCCGAGCTCGCGCCCGAGGAAGACGTAGCCGATCCCCGCGCCACGCAGCCCCGCCTTGAGCTGATCGCGGTTGAAGTGCGGGAGGAAGCGGCTGTATGGCTGGGAGCGCACATCGGCCACCGCCGTGACCGCGTGCCGGCGCAGGAGGTCAATGAACGCCTCGCTGCCGGCGTTGGAATGCCCCACCGTGAAGATCGGCTGCCCGCTCATCGGCGCTCCCTCTATTGTCCCGCTTGCTAACCGAAGTATAGCAAAACTGCCCTGGCCCCGCGCCATCACGACCGCGCGCGGCGATTTCCCGCTCCCGTCGCGCGTCGTATCCGCACAGAACGGATTATCGGAAACCCATTGACAGGTAAGCAATTGCTTACGTATAATGGGCGGGCAACGCGGACCGAGGAGGCGGGATTGGACGTGGACATGGCGACGGCGAACCGCGAGGGCCGGCGCCTTCCACGCCGTCATCCGTCTGCGTGTGCCCCGCGACCGGCGCGACGCGTTCGACGCCGCGAGCCGCCACCCTTGGCCGGGGCGGGGCCGCTCTACTGGCTGTCCCTCGAAGGCGGGGGCAGCTCGACCTCCGCGACCTGTCCGGCGCGCTCACCCACCTCGCCACCGCCGGGGAGCGCGGCAAATGATCGTCTCGGCAATCGCCGGACCGCGCACGAGCGCTGACGCGGCATGCCGGCCGGACCGCCAGGGTCATCCCGTGCTCACTGCACGCGTCGATATAGCGGTCTGTCAGGGCTGATTTGCTGGACGGAGAGGCCGGCGTTATGCTCCCCCACCAAGTCCTGCCCAGGCCATGACGGGCGAGCAATGCCCCATCGACGCCGCACAACTCGGATGCGGGGGAGACACACCCTCAGGTCCGCGCGCATGGCGATGTGGTACGCCAATAACGGAGGAAATTGGCACTCCACAACAGTCCAATTTCGCGATACGATCATGGCGTGGCGTGGTGATGGCGCTCGTCATCAGCGCTGCCCCTCTCTGCCGCGCGTGGAGGCCTGCCCGCTGTTCGGCGTGGTGCTCACCCGAGCGCGATGCCGACAGCAGGTACAATGCCAACGCGACTGCGCGGTTGCTGCGTCCTTGCGTGGCATTGCGGCAATTCTGGGTGGTTGGCAGCGTGCCGCCGCGATGGCTGCGGCCACAGTGCGGCCGACGTACCGAGGAGTCTTCGATGTATCTTCCCGAGTATTTCGCCGAGCACGATCCCACGGCCCTGCATGGCCTCATCGCCGAGCATCCCCTCGGCACCCTGGTGACCCTCGGCGCAGACGGGCTGAGCGCGAACCACCTCCCGTTCCTGCTGGCCGCCGACACGGGCGAGCACGGGGCGCTGCTCACGCACGTCGCCCGGGGGAACCGGGTCTGGCACGATTGCTCCGCCGACCATGAGGCCCTGGTGATCTTCCAGGGGCCGAGCGCCTACGTCTCCCCGAACTGGTACCCGACCAAGGTGGAGACGCACCGCCAGGTGCCGACCTACAACTACGCGGTGGTGCATGCCTACGGTCGCCTCGTCATTCACGACGACGAGAAGTGGCTGCGCGGCTTCCTCGGCCACCTCACCAAGCGGATGGAAACGCCGCAGCCGAAACCCTGGAAGATGGGCGATGCGCCGCGCGACTATTTGCAGCAGATGCTCGGCAACATCGTGGGGATCGAGATCGCAGTCACCCGTCTCGTTGGCAAGTGGAAGGTGAGCCAGAACCGCCTCCCCGTCGACCGTGCTGGTGCAGTCGATGGCCTGCGCACGACCGGCGAACCCGAAGCGGTTGCGATGGCCGACCTCATCGCCAGCACCGCCAGTCGCACGGGTCCGCCGAAGTAACCGAAGATCGCCTGCCAGTCCATATCAGTATCGAGGGAGCAGCGGATGCCCAGCGGGACCAGTTTCGGTATTTTCCTGACCGCCGCCATCGTGCTAGCGGTGTCGCCGGGGCCCGGCATGCTCTACGTCCTCGCGCGTAGCGTGCGCGGGGGGCGACGCGAGGGGCTGGCCTCCTCGCTCGGCACGGCGGTCGGCGGTTTCGGCCATGTCATCGCAGCGGCGTTCGGCCTGTCTGTCATCCTCGCCACCTCCGCGACCGCCTTCACCGTCGTCAAGTACGCGGGCGCGGCCTACCTGGTCTATCTCGGCATCCGCACGCTGATCGCGGGCAAGGAGGCCACGGAGGAATCGCCCGGCGCGAGCGGTGCCCCCTGGACCGCCTTTCGCCAGGGGATCACCACCGAAGCCTTCAACCCCAAGACCGCGCTCTTCTTCCTCTCCTTCCTGCCGCAGTTCATCAATCGGGAGGCAGCGGCGATCCCGCAATTCCTCCTGCTCGGCAAGATCTCGGTCGCGCTGAACACGAGCGCCGACGTCGTCGTCTCGCTCCTCGCCGGCCCGATTGGCGCGAAACTCCGGCAAAGTCCACGCCTGCGCACCGGCCAGCGCTTCGCCTCCGGCGGCGCACTGGTCGGCCTCGGCCTCTACGTCGCTGTCTCAGGCGAGCAGCAGTGAGGGTGTGGGCTGCGCCAGGGCACGATGGGCAACCCCCGGGACATCTCCAAAGTGCGCCCTACGGTCGGACCTCGCTGGAGCGCGGGTTGACCGGCTGCCTGGCAGAGGCGGGTGGTGCGCGCTGACATTCCGATGGATCTCGCGGCTCTTGCTCGGCGCTTCGCGGACACTCCCGAGTTCGCCTCCTCGCCACTCTATCAGTCGCTCGCGCGGACGGCGGCGCGCACCCCGGCCCTGTTGCGGCTCGCCGCGCGTGGCCGTCCCGGTCAAGACCCGACGTTCCGCCTCTTCGGGGCGGTCCATGCCCTCCTACTCGGGGGGGCGGACCATCCGCTGGCCCGTTACTATCCGTCGATCGCAGACGATGCCGCGCTCCCGCCGGAGGAGGCCGGCCCAGCGCTCCTCGACTTCTGCACCACGTTCGCACACGCGCTCGCCGCCATCATCGAGACACGCCTGGTGCAGACGAACGTTGTCAAGCGGGCGATGGCGCTGCGACTGGGACTCGCTGCGATCGGTCGCCAGGTCACCGACCGATGCACTTGATCGCGATCGGCGCGAGCGCCGGGCTCCTCCTCCGCTTCGACCGCTACGGCTACACGCTCGGCGGCCGCCGCGCCGGCGATCCGCGTTCGCCCGTGCAAATCGGGGCCGAATGGCGCGGCACCGGCGCAGTCCCCGACCTCGATGCGCTCCCGCCGCTCGCCAGTGCGACGGGTATCGATCTCAATCCGCTGGATGCGCGCGATAGCGACGACCGACGCTGGTTGGAGGCCCTGGTCTGGCCAGAAAACGGCGAGGAGTTGGCGCTCCTCCGCCGCGCGCTCGCCACGGTGGCCGCCGACCCGCCCCGCAGTCTCGCCGGGGATGCGATCGACCTCTGCCCGGCGCTTGCGGACCAACTCCCGCAGGGCGAGCCGCGTGT
>JAUJMV010000052.1 GCA_030446685.1 Thermomicrobiales bacterium
ACTCGACTTTATTGACTAACGAACAGGTGGTGCTATCCTGGGAGCGGACGCGCCCCCGCCGTCAGGCCGGGGGTCTGCCTGGGCGTGAGGCGGGTACGGCCGGGATCGTCGCCCACCGGTCTCGGTGCGCAGGGCGGGGGGACGCTGGCGGGGGAGCAGCCGCCCGAGACGTCCGACGGCGCCGGGGGGTGACGGGCGGGGAGGGCGGCATGCCGGCCACACGGTGGGATCAGCGGTTCTTCGCCAGCACGCGGGGGCAGGTCGTCGCGCTCCTGCGCCGCGCCAGCCGCACCGTCGCCGAACTCGCCCAGGCGCTTGGCCTGACCGACAACGCGGTGCGTGCGCACTTGGCCGTGCTGGAGCGCGACGGGCTGGTGCGCCAGCAAGGGCTGCGGCGCGGCGCGTTCAAGCCCGCCTACGCCTACGACCTCACACCCGAGGCCGAGCGCCTGTTCCCCCAGGCGTACGGCCCGGTGCTGCACCAACTCCTCGACGTACTGGCCGAGCAAATGCGGCCCGAGGAGTTGGAGGTGCTGCTGCGCACGGTAGGGCACCGCCTGGCGACCGGCCGGACCGGACCGCTCGGTGCTCTCCAGGCGCGCCTCGAGGTAGCGGTCACCGTGCTCAACGAACTGGGCGGCCTGGCGGAGTTGGAGGAGCGCGAGGGTGTCTTCGTGATCCGTGGCTATAGCTGCCCGTTGGCCGCGGCGGTGCCAGGCCACCCGGCGGTCTGCAAGCTGGCGGAGGCCCTGTTGACCGAGGTGGTGGGCATGCCGGTCCGGGAGTGCTGCGACCGCGGCGAGCGCCCGCGCTGCCAGTTCGAAGTGGCACTCGTCGGCGACACCGTGAAGGCGCTGGCGGCGGCCGCCACGTCGTCGAGTACTGGTGGGGGTGGGACACGGTGGGTCCGCGAGGAGGTCATGCCCGCAACGTGTGGCGGTGCCGCCCATGCTGGGAACAACTGCCCGACGGGGTAGACCACGTAGCCGAGTCAGTAGTCGCACCAGACATCCACGGCCCCAAGGGTACGACCGGTGATCCCCCTCAATTCGCTCCGGGTTCCCGTCTGCTCGCAGATAGCCCCTGGCACGCGGTGTAGCCAAGGCGAAGGAGGCAGTGCATAGCGAGGCCATGGTGGTGACATGGTGATGTAGCACAGAGAGGCCGGTTATCGGTATGCGAACTCTCCATCGCGTTGCGGACGCCCGGTTGCCGACCCGCTACGGCGATTTTCGCTTGGTGGTGTATCGCGCCCCCCACGGCCAGGAACATGTGGCGCTCACCGTCGGCGCCATTGACGACGGGGACCCGGTCGTGGCCCGGTTGCACTCGGAGTGCCTCACCGGCGATGTCTTCGGGTCGTCCCGCTGCGACTGCGGCGAGCAACTCGCGGACAGTCTGTCCTTCTTGCAGGAGCAAGGCCGCGGCATTCTCCTCTACCTGCGCCAGGAAGGGCGCGGCATCGGCCTGACGAACAAGATCCGCGCCTATGTGCTGCAGGATCAGGGCTACGATACGGTCGAAGCGAATCTTGCGCTCGGTTTGCCGGCGGACCGGCGCGACTACCGCGATGCCGCCGAGATCCTGCGCGACCTCGGCGCGCCGCGGGTGCGCCTGCTCACCAATAACCCGGCCAAAATCGAGGGGCTGACGCGCCACGGCATCGCGGTCGTGGAGCGCCTGCCGATGCAGGTCCCGCCGAACCCCGCGAATCTGCGGTATCTCCAGACGAAGCGCGAGAGGATGGGGCACCTTCTCCCACCCCTCGCCCTGCCTGGCGAGGCAGACGCCTAACCGTCCGCGGCCCGGCCCATGGCGCCGCCCGGCCCGCGGTTGCCCGGCCCCAGGAGTTCCGCGTAGACGGCCAGGCAGCGTTCGGCGCAGGCGCGCCAGGTGAAGCGCTCCAGCACCAACTCGCGCGCGTTCCGGCCGAGGCGGGCGGCGCGCGCCGGATCCCCCAGCAGTTCCGCCAGCCGCTCGCGCAGTTCGGCCACGTCGCCCGGCTCGGCCAGGAAGCCCGTGACGCCGTGCTGGACGATTTCGGGCAGGCCGCCCAGACGGCTGCAGACCACCGGCGTGCCGCTCGCCATCGCCTCCAGCACCACCAACCCCAGCAACTCCGACACCCGCACCTCGCGACCATAGCAGGTGCGCTGCACCGAGGGGAGCGCCAGCACCGCCGCCTGGTGGTAGAGGGCCGGCAGGGCCGGCTCGGGCACCGGGCCCAGAAAGGCGACGTCCCGACCGGTGGCGAGTTGACCCAGCAGCAACGGATAGTCACGCTCGGGCGGGGCGGGGTCGTGCCCCGTGGAGCCGGCCACCCGCAGACGGGCGCCGGGCGGCAGGGCGGCGATCAGGCGGTCCACGCCCTTGTGCGGCGTCAGCCGGCCAACAAAGAGGACCCCGTCGCGGCTGGCGGCCGGGTCGGGCGCGAAGCGGCGTGGGTCGGCGCCGCCGTAGATCACGCGGGTCCGCGCGGGCGACGCGCCGAGTTCGCGCGCGGAGTAGGCCGAGACGGTCAGGAAGCGCGCGAACAGCCGGGGCAGGAGGCCGACCCAGTCGCCGCCCTGGAGCCCGTGGTCGGTCACGACGGCAGGCCGGCGGCGCGCGCGGGCCGTCAGCGCCGCTACCCGACCGGGCACGCTGCGCATATGATGGGTGTGGACCAGGTCGGCGCCGGCCAGGGCCGCCGGCAGGGCGGCCGCCAGCGGGTGGGCGGGGTGGTCCTGGAGGAAGGCGAGCGCCCGCAGCGTGCGCCGTCGCAGCCCGCCCGGCTCGCGCCACCGCTGTCGACGGGGGCCGAACGTGATGAGCTCGCAGTCGACTTCCGTGGCCAGGGCGCGGGCCAGTTCGAGCGGGTAGCGCTCGCCGCCGCCGAGCAGGCCGTCCGGCCCGAATGGTGTTGGAGCGACGTGGATAACGCGCATGCTGGCAATCGCCTTACTCACGCTCGGTGATCCGGGCACGCTGACCGGCGGCTATCTCTACCACCGGCGGCTGGCCGAGCTGGCGTCGGCGCACGATGCCCGGATCGACTTCGTCTCGTTCCCGGAGCGCCCCTTTCCGCTCGCAACGCTGGATGCGCCGGCGGTGCTCCGGCGCGCCCGCCGCCTGGGCGCACGGGCGCTCGTGCTCGATAGCATCGCCGCGACATTCCTCGGCCCCTGGCTGCTCGCCGGGGCGCCCGACCCGCCGCTGATCGGGATGCTGCACCAGCCGCCCGGGGGGATCGATCACGGCGCGCTGCGGACTGCTGTGCAGGCGCGCCTGGACCAACTGGCATACCGCCGGGCGCGTCGCCTGCTGGTGGCCAGTGCGTCGCTGGCAGAGCAGCTTGTCGCAGAAGGCATGCCGCGCGACCGGATCCGGGTGGTGCCGCCTGGGCGCGACGTGGCCGCCGTGCCCGGCCCGCCGCCGGGCGACCTGCGCCAGGGACGCCGGGCGGCGTTCCTGTGTGTCGGCAACTGGGTCGAGCGGAAGGGGCTCCACAGCCTGCTCGCGGCGTTCGCCCGGCTGCCCCCCGACGCCGCGACGCTGCACCTGGCCGGCGACGATCGCGCCGACCCCCGCTACGCCGGGCGACTGCGGGCGTGACTGGCCCGGCCGGACCTGGCCGGGCGGGTGGTCGTGCACGGCCCACTGCCGCGGGAGCGCGTGGCGGCGTTGTATGAAGCGGCGGACGCCTTCGTGCTGCCGAGCGTCAAGGAGCCCTATGGCACCGTCTATGGCGAGGCGATGGCCGCCGGGTTGCCGGTGGTCGGGTGGCGGGCGGGCAACCTGCCCTACCTGGCCGACGACGGGCGCGAGGGGTTGCTGCTGGCGCCGGGCGACCTGGCCGGGCTGGCCGCGGCGCTGGGACGGCTGGCGGACGACGCGGCATTACGGCGCCAACTCGGGGAGGCGGCCCGCCGCCGGGCGCTGGCGCGGCCGACCTGGGGGGAATCAGCGGCCCTGTTCTTCGCGGCCATCCGGGAAGCGGTGGAAGAGAGATGACCGCTTACTCGCGGCGGCGCGCGAGGAAGAGCATGGTCCTCGACTCGGAAGCAAACGGCTCGCGTCGGTAGCCGCCATAGACCGCCTCGATCTCGAAACCGGCTCGTTCCAGCAGATGCTCGGCCTCAAAACGGTAGGTGTAGCGGAAGGGCCACTCCACGAAGCGCTTCGTCACCGTGCCATCGTCCGCGACGACCTCATAGGCGGAGCGAATCACGCGGACCTGGGCGGCCAGGTCGATGCTCACCACCGCCTCGGTGCGTGCCACGGTCACGCCCTGTGCGGGTACCTGCTGTACGAGGTCCTGGCGGAGGCTGCCCGGCGGCTCGAGGAGCCACGCCGGGGCTGGGTGCAGCAAATCGAGCGCCAGCACGCCGCCCAGGCGCAGGTGTGCGGCGACGGCGCGGAGCGCACGGAGTTGGTCTGGCCGGTCGACCAGATAGGCGAAGCTCTTGACGGCGATCACCGCCAAGTCGAACGGTCCGTCAAGCGCGAAAGCGCGCATGTCACCCCGCACCAGCCGGGCACGAGCCGCCACCTCCGGCCCCGCGGCCGCCAGCTTGTCTCGCGCGAGCGCCAGCATATGCGGCGAGGCGTCCAGCCCGGCCACGTGGTGTCCCGCCCGCGCGAGCGGGACGAGCACACGCCCGCTGCCGCAGGCCAGTTCCAGGACCCGGTCGCCCTCGGCCGCCGCCAGTTCCAGGTAGAGCGGCAGGTCGGCCGCGAACGGAAACGCGTCGTAGAGGCGCGCTAGCGCCGCGTCGCCCCACGGCTGATCGGCCTGAACGAGCGCGCCAGGCACCGGGACTCCGTCGTGCTCTCCCATCGGTTCCTCCGTCAGGCGAACGAGGCTCATCCAGGGCAAGTTGAGTGCCGGACCCGTGCCGGGTCGGCACCGAGCAGATCGGCGGCGGCGGCGAGCACGGCGGCAACCGTGATGTCGGTGACGCAGGCCGGCCCGCGCGTCGCGCCACAAGGCGGATCGACGAGGGTGCGGCATGGGCTGCACGGCAGCTGCACGCGGACGATCCGCCGACGCCCCGGCGGACACCAGGGGCCGAACTCCACCGGGTCGGCCGGCCCGTAGAGGCCGACGACCGGCGTGCCGACGGCGGCCGCCAGGTGGAGCGCGCCGCTGTCGGTGGCGATCACCAGGCGAGCGCGGCGCTGGAGTGCCGCGAGTCCACCGAGCGAGAGCCGCCCGGCCAGTCCACAGGCACGTCCATCACTCGCCCCTACGACCGCCTCGATGAGTTCTCGCTCGCCCGGGCTGCCGATGACGAGCGGGACGGCGCGATAGCGGCGGTGGAGTTCGGTCGCCAGTTGTCCCCAGCGGCGTGGCGGCCAGTTCTTGAGCGGCCAGCCAGAGCCGGGGTGGAGCGCGATCGGCCCGCTGCCGGCGGGCGTGGCCGCGAGCACGGCCGCCGCCTCGGCCTCGTCGTCCGGGGTCGGCACGAAGCGTACCGGCGGCCGCGCCTCGGCTGCGACCGCACCCGGCACGCCGAGGAAGGCGGCGGCGGCGGCGGCCAAGTCGAGCGCGATGCGGACAACGTGCCGGCATGCGGGCGCGGGGAGCGCGGCGGTCAGGTAGGGGCGCGTCCGGGGCGCGGCATAGCCGAGACGGATGGGAATAGCCGCGGCCCGCACGAGCGCGACCGACCAGGGATCGTCGGGGCGTGGCAAGAGGGCGAGGTCGAACTGCCCACGCAAGGCGCCGGCCGCGCGCGCGACGGTACCGCGCCAGCCCGCCGCGTCCAACGGCGCGAGCAGCGACGGAAAGGACGCGGTAGCGGTCCGGTCGACATCGGGGCAGCGCCGGGGGATGGCCTCCAGCCCGGCCGGCACGAGGAAGGTGATCCGTGCGCCGGGCGCTACGCCACGCAGCGCGGTGACCGCCGGCAAGGTCAGCAGCACATCGCCGAAATGGTCGGGGCGGACGATCAGGACGCGCACGTTCTCACCACGTTCGTCCTCACGCACCTCGGTCGAGCGGAGATGCGAGCGGGTCATCGCGCGCGGCGTAGACCTGCGGCGACTCCCAGACGCGCACCAGCAGCGACGTCAAGCCCTGTCCCCGCAAGTCGGGTGCGAGTGTGTCCCAGCAGTAGCGCGTCAGCGCCTCCGCCGTCGTGTTCACGCCGGCCAGTCCCGGCACCTCGCCGAGGTCGCGGTAATGGAGCGCCGCCGCCAGTTCGTCGACCGCTCCGCGCAGTCGGCCGAGGTCGCAGAGCGCCCCGTCCTCATTCAGGCGTTCGCCGCGAACGCTGACTTCCAGCCGGTAGGTGTGGCCGTGCAGGCGCGTGGCCGGCCCGAAGTCGCCGACCAACCGATGGGCCGCCTCGAACTGCGCCGCAACGCCGATTTCGTACATCCCGCCCCCGACCTCCCTACGTCTCGTCGCCGTACGTCAGCACCACCTGCGCGGCTTCCTCCGGGCGTTCGTCGAGCAGACGATAGGCGGCCGGGGCCTCGCTGAAGGGGAACCGGTGTGAGATGAGCTCGGCCAGGCGCAACTGGGGGAGCAAGTCGATGGCGAGCGCCAGGCGCCGGGCGTGATCCCAGCGTGGGGACAGGGCCGGGTCGAGCCGCCCGACCTGTGAGGAGCGCACGCGTATCCGGCCACGGTGGAAGTGCCCCCCGAGCGAGAGGGCGACCGGCTTCGCGCCGTACCAGGAGACGGCGACGACGGTACCTTCGACCGCGACGCTGTCGATCGCGGCCTGGAGCGCCGCGCCCGCGCCGCTCACCTCGATCGCCACATCGGCGCCCCGCCCGGCGGTCAACGCGCGGACGCGCCCCGGCAGGTCGTCGCCGGGCGCGAGCCCCGCATCCGCCGCGACACGGAGCGCGAGTTCCCGCCGCCGCGGCAGCGGCTCGACCACCAGCACGTATCCCGCGCCGGCCCGCTTGAGCAACTGGGCGATCAACAGTCCGACCGTCCCCTGCCCGAAGACGAGCGCCGTCTCGCCCAGGCGGAGCGGGGTGTCCAGCAGGACGTTGACCGCCGTTTCGAGGTTGGCGGTGAAGAGTCCGAGGTGGGGGTCGAGCCCGGCGGGGAGGCGCACCGGCAACGTCGCCGGGACGACGTAGGCACTCTGGTGCGGATGATGGACGAAGACCAGGTCGCCCGGGGCGTACCCCTCGACCTCGGCGCCGCTGTCAACGACCCGCCCGACCGTCGCATAGCCATACTTGATCGGGAAGGCAAAACTGCCGGCCAGCGTCGGCAGGTCGAGGGGCAGATCGGCCGGCACCTGGCCGTGGTAGACCAGCAGTTCGGTCCCCTGGCTCAGCGCCGACGCGATCGTGCGCACCCGCACCTCCCCGCACCGCGGCGGCGGCACCGCCTCGCGGCGGAACGTGGTCGTGCGCGGCGCGGTCAGCCAGAGGGCGTGGGCCTCGACGGCCCCCGGCTCAGCGGTCATCGGCATCCTCCGGGTACGCGATCCGGCCCTCGATCACCAGGTCGGCCCCATAGGAGGTAACACGCGGATCGCACAGGAGCAGGGCGCGGGCGAGGTCGCCGATGCCGAGGTCGCCGATCGCCTCGATGCCGGCGCCGAGCACCTTGGGGGCGATACAGACCGCCAGCCGGTCGACCAGTCGCGCGCGCAGGAGCGCGGTGATCAGCCCCGCACCGCCCTCCACCATCACCGAGCCGACGCCGCGCTCGTGCAAGGTGGCCAGCAGCGCGACCAGCTCGACGCGCCCGCCGGCATCGCCGGGCAAGCGCAGTACTGTCGCGCCGAGCGCGCGTGCGGCGGCGCGGCGTGCGACGGGTGCGCGCTCGGTCACGGCGAGCAGGGTGCCGGCCGCGGCCCCATCGGCGAGCACGGCGGCCGTCAGCGGCGTGCGCAGGGTGCTATCGACGACGACCCGCAGGGGATCGCGCGACCCGGAGGGTACCCCGACGAGGCGCACCGTCAGGCGCGGATCATCCTGGCACACCGTCCCGACACCGACCATGATCGCGTCGTGGCTCGCGCGCAACTCGTGGGCGAAGCGCAGCGACTCGGGGCCGCTGATCCAGCGCGAATTGCCGGTGGAGGTCGCCAGACGCCCGTCGAGCGTCTGCGCGTAGCTCACCGTCACGACCGGCCGGGCGGTGGACGAGGGGCTGGCCGTCAGCTCGCGATCCTTCATGGCGGGGATTGTAGCACGGCGTGCAGACTGTCTCCGCTCCGGCGGCTGGTATACTGCCGGCAGGACCAGCGACAAGAGGGCGCTTGGGACGACGGGGGGAGGGATGACCGAGGATCGGATTCTGCTCGAGGGGATGCTCTTCTCCGGCCATCACGGCACACTGCCCGCGGAACGCGAACTGGGGCAGCGCTTCGCCGTGGATGTCGAGCTGCGCTGCGACCTGCGCGCCGCCGGTTCGACCGATGACCTCGCCCAGACCGTCGATTACGGGGCGGTGTATCGGCAGGTGCGCGCGATCGTCGAGGGGCCGCCCGCGGGACTGACCGAAGTGGTGGCGGAACGGATCGCCGCGGCGATCCTAGAGCGGCACCCCCCGGTAGAGGCCGTGCGCGTACGCGTGGCCAAGCCGAACGTGCGCCTCGATGGCGGTGTCCTCGCCGGTTCCGCCGTCGAGATCGTCCGTCGCCGCGATCCGGGGCCCGCATAACCCCTTTCGCACGCACCAGGGTACTGTCAAGTAAAGGCAAGCTGGCAGGACCGTTGGGGAACGAGGGCGTGCTGAAGGAGGGAGGTGCTGGCGGAGATCGCGCGGGAGACGGCCGGCGACAACTTCACCTTCGCCGAGCTCGACGAGAACGAGCAGGACTTCCAGAAGCTCGCCGGCTGGTTGCGGCGCATCCGGGCGCGCGACTTCTTCGCCGGGGCGCCGGCCGAGGCGGCCGAGCGGGCGCTCGCCGAATGCCAGCGGGTGCTCGACGTGTTCACGCGGGCCGTCTACACCGCGGCGGGGTTGGCGCCCACGGAAGAGCAGGGCGAGGGCAAGAGCGATGAGCGTTGATGCTGTCCTGGCAACCACACAGGGAGGAGCGCTGATGGCCGCACCCCCACGAGCCGGGGCCTTGCTCCGGCGCGGGCTCGACCTGGCGTACCTGGCGCTCGGGTGGAACGCGGTCGGCGGTGTCACTGATGAGAGGGGGGCCGCCGACGGGGCCGGAGGTTAGGGGACCTTGCCGCCGCGGCGGCGTGCCGAGAGGGGCTGCGGCCCCCCTGAGCATCCCCCTGGGGTCTTCCCCGCACCGATGAGCCGACCGAAGACGATCGCCCGCCACGCGCCCGCTGCGGCGGCGCGCGTCGCGGGCTGGTGCCGCCCCAGCGCCGGTGAAGGCGCGTCATACCGTCGCCCGTCGGACCGTGGTTCGCTCTGGTCGTCCCTCCCGCCGCGCCCCCCGGCCTCCTCACTCCGGCAGCACGCGCCGGTGGAGCGGCAACGCCGCGGATAGTGCCGGGGGCCTCGCCCCCACACCCCCACCAGCGGGGCGCGCCCCTCTGGACTCCCCAGCACAGAGCCGCCCGGCGCCGGTGGCCCCCGCCCTCCGTCCGGGCCGCCCCTCGTCGCATCGCCGGCCTATCAGCCTACCACGCGGGATCACTGCGCTCGGCGGGGCGGCAAGGGCTGTCCTGGCCAAAAAGTACAGCTGTTCGAGTATCGGCGACCCTCGCGGCTGCGG
>JAUJMV010000053.1 GCA_030446685.1 Thermomicrobiales bacterium
CCAAACGGAGATCTACTCCACTGCCGCGAGTGGGCAAGATGTCGCGTGGCGCAGACCCTCGTCACTCCCGAAATGGTTGGAGCAGACCGAGAAGTTGTACCGGTATCTCTTCCTGGGAGAACGGAGCGCTGGGCAGATCGCCCAGGGCGCGAAAAGTGTGGGCGCCGGCCGAGAGATCTTGCGTCGTTTGGCCGAGGAACAGCTTGGCATTCGTCTGCTGCCGGCACGCGGGAAGCCCTCGTCGGCGCGCACGGCTAGGCGCAAGTCACACAAAAACTCACTCTGAGGGGAGCCGGTTAACGTGTCCACGCGCGATTATATTCCCCTACCCTTCTTGGTATAGGTCGGCACGGGCTGGCTAGAATGATACCAGGAAGGAGCCCATCGCTTGTTTGCACCTGTGACCACTCCCAAGCGCTCTCCCGCCACGTACAGGGATTCCAGCTCTGACCTTGCGGCCTCCCTTTGCCGTCCGGTCGAACGTCAGACCTTGAGTGTCGAGGAGGCCGCGCGCATCCTCGGCATCGGGCGCACCTCTGCCTACCGCGCCGTCGCGCGCGGCGAGCTCAGCCACGTCCGCATCGGCGCCCGCATCCTCATCCCCATGGCCGCCCTGGAGCGGCTGCTGAACGGGCAGGCGGCGCTGACGCTCTAACCTGCCGCCACGCCCTGCCCCTAATGGCAAGACCTGGAGGGTGGCAGGCGGGGTCCACGCGACAACCGTCTGCCGCCTCCGGGCGCCACTGAAGCGATTTCAACCTCGGCCTCCACAATCGCGTATCGGCCCGTCGTACGAGGGCGGGTAGGGTCGGAGCGCGCCCGTGTGCCGCAACGCCACGGTGTTGGAGGCTTGGCGGGCACAGATCGCCGGCGCCGGACGGGGGCTCCGGGCAGCGCACCGCCTGCAGACCGCCACACTTGCTGCGGGCGAAGCATTCTCGCCGGATTCAGCTGACCGACGCGCGCCGGACGCGCGCTTGTATCCGCCAAGCACCGCCCCTGGCCGTTCTCCCCTCACCGCTAGAAGGAGCCTCATGTCTCTCCTCCGCGAGGCCACCGCCGCGGCAATCCTGCTGCGGTCCGACCGCTGGGAGGCTATCCAGCAGCTGGCCGAGCACGGCTGGCCGCTCCGCTTCCGCCATCCCCGCCTCCCCGACGGGCGTTGCGCGTGTGGCGACCGCGACTGCCATAAGGCGGGGCAGCATTGGCTCGACCCACGCCCCAGCGCCGACCTTGCGACGCTCAACGCCTGGTTCGAGGCGTGCCCAGACGCCGACCTCCTGCTCGACCTCGGCGGCGCGCATTTGGTCGCGCTCGAGGTTCCGGACATCGCAGCGGGAGCGGTGGTGGATCTCAGCGATCACGCGAGTGACACCGGTGAACTCGGGACGATCGGCGTCCGCGGCGAGGGCCGGACTTTCCACCTCTTCGAGCTCCCAGCAGCGGCGGCGGTCGCGGGTCGACACCTTGATGGGGGCCTGCTCCTCCATGGGATCGACGACCAACTCCCCGTCCCGCCCGTTGCGTCGGACGCGGCGGAGGGCCTGGAATGGCTCGCTGGCTGCGGCCCTGACGAGCGGTCGGTCGCCCCTCTGCCCGCCTGGTTGGCGCGTTACCTCGGCCTGACCGGCGGCGCTGCCTGTGAGGGGGCGGCTGCGGCCGGCGAGCGGGGTACGAGCCGGGTGCGTGCCAGGATTGAATGCGAGAACGTGCCCCACTCGGCCCCTGGCGGGCGGAGCAACTCCGAGTCGCGGGCGCGGCCACGGAAGCGTGCGCTTCCGGTAATCCCCGGTGGCGTCCCGGATGCCGCTCCGGTCGAGATCGATGACGTGGAGCGCGAGATCCGCACCCGCGTCCGGCGGGTGTTCCAAGATCCCCGGCTGGGGGAGACGCTCATCATCACCGCGCCGCCAGGCGCGGGCAAGACGTCCGCGATCCTGGCGGAGGCCGCCCGGGCGAGTGGCACGGTCTGGCACCTTGGCCCGCGCCACGAGCTCTTCACCCCCGGCCACACGGATGCGGGCTTCGTCCGGATCGAGCCCCGCGGTAAGGCCAACTGCCGGTACGCGCCAATCGCTGCACCGCTGGGGAGGAAGGGCTACCCGATCGACCGGGAGCTCTGCCGTCGCTGTGAGCTCGAGCGGCGGTGCGGCTACTACGACCAGTTCCGCGACTCGGGGCACCGGTTCGCCGCGCTGCAGCAGTTCTTCACCAGCTATCCGCAGGGCGCGGCGGTGGTCGTGCTGGACGAGGTGACCCCGAGCCATCTGCTCGAGGCGACAACGGTCCCCTACGCCGAGCTGAGCCGCTTGTCGGGCGACCTCGAGAGCGGGCGGCCGCTCGAACTCTTCGCGAAGGTCCTGCGGGACGCGCTCCACCGGCGCTTCGCCAGGCGCAGGGGGGCGACGCCTGGAGGCGCGAGCGCCCCCGAGCTGCAGTCCAACCAGGCGGAGCCGCCCGCGGCGCTACGCGGACCCGCGCTGCTCGCGGCGCTGGAGCAGGCCGCCAACGGGGAACTGGAGCGGCGCGTCCTGGCGGTGCTCTCTATCCCATCAGGGCCGGATACCACGCTGGCCGACCTGACGCCCCGGGCCGCCGAAGAGCTCCCCGACACGGCGATTTACCGGCTCGCGTCCGCGCTCAAGGACGAACTGGAATGGCATGACGCCGGCAAGGGCGGGGGCGTCGTCACGCTCGATCCCGTCCGGAAGGAGTACCGCGTCCTGCGGCGGCGGGCGCTCCCCGAGTGGCTGGCGGAGAAGCCGCTGATCATCCTCAACGCCACGGCCGACCCGGCGCTCCTGACTGATCTGCTGGGGCGCGACCGCGACACGCTCGACGTGTACGATCCGCCGGTTGATCTGCCGGCGGAAGCGACGATTATCCAGTTGACGGACGTGCGATACGGCAAGACGACGCTGGTCGGCGGGAGGGCGCGCGGGCCTGCGGGGGCGCCCGGACGGCGGACCGTCGACCGCGCCCTCGACCGGGTCCGGTCGGTGTTGGATCCGGCGCTGTCGACCGGCCTCATCACGTTCCAGGACATCGAGCAGACGGCCGCCACGGCGCTCGGCATCCCCGAGGGGCACACTGCGCACTACGGCGCGGAGACCGGCACGAACGCCTTCCAGGATCTCGAGCAGTTGATCGTCCTCGGCACCTACAACCTGCCGCTCGACACCATCGTCGAGCAGGCGTGCGCGATCAATGCGAGCCGGGCACCGCTCGATCTCACCTGGGACTACCAACCGGCTGCCTACGCCGGCTACCGCGACGATCAGGGTCAGGGGCGCGCCATCGACGTCATCCGGTTCCGCGACCCGCTCCTCCGGGCGCTGCACGCGGAGCGGTGCGAGGGGGTGCTGCTCCAGGCGGCGCACCGGCTGCGTTTGTACCGCCCGAACGGGCGTCGGCGAGTCCAGTTGATCCTGGCCACCGCGCAGCCGGTCCCGCCACTCCCACCGACCGTGCTGGTACCGGACACGACCGGGAGCTCGCGCGGCGTCGCGACCACCGAGACGCTCGCCGCCGCGCTGGTCGCGGTGGTGGAGGTGAAGGGGTACGCTGCCCAGGCCGATGTCGCCCGGGCCGCCGGCGTCCAGCGGTCGCAGGTCACCCGGCACTGGAAGGCAATTTTGGAGCGCACCGGGTACGCTACGGAGACGCGCCGCGTGCCGACGGGGGCGACGACCAGGATGCTCGTGGTCGCCGTCCGCCCCTCCCTGGTCGCCGAGACCCCGCAGGGGGAGGGGGCGTTACTGCCCGGGCGCGAGGAGTAGCACCCCGAACGGCATGACAACGACCGATGCCGCGCCGGGGCGAACGCGAGCGGCGGTCAGGGCGATGGCAGCACCCTGACGCCGCCGATGGGCGCGTCTCGTTCGCGCGCCGCTTCGGATTATCGTCGCACTCCCGGCTGCATCCCCCGCCGCCGCGGCCACCCACTACACGGAAAGGCCCATTCGTACTGCGCCCGTCTCCACTGTCCGGCCTGGTGCTCGCGTCCACAAGGCCCAATCAACAGTTGGCAGCGAGGGGAGCGTCGCCAGGGTGCGGACTGGACCACTGTACGCGCGTTCGGTTGCCTCATCCTCCACCAGTACGTCACAAGCTCGAACGCCGCCCCGGCCGCGACAGTGACGCTGCTGCGAAACCGGCGGAGCCGCCGTTTACGGCCTTGTCGTTCCATCGCGTCCGCGGATCCTGCGGACGCGCAGAGCCGGTGCGACACGCTGTGCAGCGCGCCGCTCAGGGCTGATCGCGCTTGCGTCTGTGCGGCGGCGAGGCGGACGGGGGTACCGCCCTGGGCAAGGGAGCGCGCGCGGGCCAAACCGCTCGGATTGTCACGGCGAACTTCCCGGTGCGTGCACCCTCACACGTGCCACGTCCATGACGCGCTCCTGTTGGGCGTGTAGTGCCCGGGCGATCCTGGGGAGGGTTCCCGTCGCGCCCGGTCAGTGTCAGCGCTATGACCAGGGTGGTCCGGACGTGTGGTGGTTATCTTGCTCATCAGGCGCAAGTGCCTCGCCAGCGTGATGGCTCACTGCCAGTATGAGTCAACGGATGAGCGAGGTCGCCACGACCGCGAGAGCGCCTCGTCCTTTAGGATGGGGCTCCCCGCGCCGGCGCGCCCCGGTCCGGACGCCCGGCGATCACTCGACGGTCGGTTCGCTGACGGCGGCATCGGGCGCACGGGCGGGCACTCCTCTCGGCGTCGGGCGGAAGACGGCCCAGAGGGCCAGCGCGCCCAGCGCGGTCGAGCCGACCAGCAGCAGCACCGGGTAGCGGTAGCCGCCGCGCACGATCAGCTGCCCCGCGGCAGCGCTGCTCGCCGCCCAGGCCAGGTTCCAGGCGGCGATCCGCAGCCCGAACGCCCCGGCGCGCGCGCCCGCCGGCACCCGCTCCGCCAGCAGTGTCGCCTCGATCGGCCAGGTCATCCCCGCCCCGACCTGCCGCGCGGCGTAGGTCAGGACCACCAGCGGGGCTGCCGGCGCGGCTAGCAGCGCCAGCCCCGGCAGGACCGGGGCGAGCCGCAGGGCCACCGCCAGCCGCTCGCGCCCCACGCGCCGCGCCAGCGCCGGCCCGGCCAGGCCGAGGAGCGCCCCCAGCAGGCCGGTCAGCCCCAGCCACAGGCCGATCCGCCCGGGGCTGGCGCCGAGCCGCGCGAGGTAGACGTTGACGAAGCGCAGGAGCGCCCCCGCCCCGACGGCGATCAGCGCTGTCGCCCCCGCGTAGCGCCCGATCAGCCTCCGCGCCGCGCGCGGCGTCGGGTCGTGCGGCGCCCCCCGGGGTGGGCCCGCCCGCCGCGGGGCGCGCCCGTCCGGGCCGCGGTCGAGGCCGAGCAGGGGCAGGACGCCGAGGGCGCCGAGCCCGACCGCCGCCAGGAGCGCGGCGCGGCGCGCGCGCCACCGGGTCGATGCCGGCCCGCGCCAGCAGCGGTCGGGGAGCAGCCCGCCGAGCAGCGTGCCGCCGGTCAGCGACAGCGTCTGCACCGCCGAGGCGACCGGGCGCGGTCGACCGGCGCCGCGCACTCGGTGATCAGCGGTATCTGCAGTGCCTGGAGCATCGCGCTGCCGCACCCCACCAGGAGGGCGCAGGCGACGATCGGGACCGGCCGCACCGCCAGCGCCTGGGCGGCCCCGGCGGCGGAGGCGAGCGCCAGGCCGCCGGCCAGCACCCGCCCGCTGCCCCACCAGCTGGCGAGCGGCCCGGCGGCCAGGGCGGCCACCGAGAGCGCGAGGGTCATCGCACCGGCGGCGACTCCGGCGAGATCCTCGCCTCGCCCGAGGGCCAGCAGGTAGAGGTTGAAGACGAGGGTGAAGGCCCCCAGCTGGAGGCCGGCCAGAAACTGGAAGAGCACGATGCGCCGCAGCGCCCGGTTGCGCCGCAGCAGCGCGAGGAAGGCCACCGGGACTCCTGTTCATGGCACGGCGAACTGGCCAGGGACCGAGACTGAGCCGGGAGGACGGTAGCACGGGGGGCAGCGTCCGGTCAACGCCGTTGGGCCCGGCGAGGCGCTCGTCGTCCAGGCTCGTGTCGCGTCGGCCTCGCCACACGCCGGGCCCTCCCGGCCCCGACCGGGCCGCGGCGGTCTCCGGCGCCCCGTCAGATGACGAGCGCCGCGCCGCCCTGCGCGCGGCGCTCGTCCGACAGCCCCAGCAGGTCGCGGTAGACCTCCTCGTTGTGCGCGCCGAGGGCCGGGCCGGGCCAGGCGCTGCCGCCGGGGGTCGCGCTGAGCTTGGGGACCACCCCGGGGAAGCGGACCGCGCGCGTCTCGCCAGGGCCGAGGGCGACCGGGTGCGCCGCGAGCATGCCGCGTGCCGCGAGGTGGGGGTCGCCGACCAGGGCGGCCGCGTCGTCGATCGGGCCGGCGGGGACCCCGGCGGCGACGAGCGCGGCGGTCGCCTCGTCGAGGGTGCACCCCGCGGTCCAGGCGGCGATCGCGGCGTCGAGCTCGTCGGCGGCGCGGGCGCGGCCGGGGTTGTCGGCGAGGCGCGGGTCGGCGGCGAGGTCGGGGCGGCCGATCGCGGCCATCAGGCGCCGGAAGGGGCCGTCGGCGTTCGCGCCGATGACAATCCACGCCGCACCGTCACTGAGGCCATTATGCTGGTCAGGGCTGCGGCCCGCTGGCCGCGGTGGTGAGCCCGTGGTCACTTCGAGGCGCACCGAGCGCCTGGCGGAGCACGAGAACAATGGCGCCGAGATCGTTGGCCTCAGCGTCGCTCACAGGCCACTTCGGCGTGACCGGGCGGCGGGCGCCCACCCGTCGGCGCCGCGCCGCCTCAGGCCCGGTCTTCGGCCAGGGCGGCCTCGAAGCGGGCGCGCGCCAGGGGCGGGATCGCCGCGTCGTCGCGCACCTCGGCCAGCACGTCGGCGCGGGTGAGGCGCGGCAGCTCGCCCGCCCAGCAGCGCCGGGCGGCGCGGTACCAGGCGGCCCAGAGGGGGCGGCCCTCGTCCGGGAGGTGCCACCACGGCTGCGCCTGCAGGTACGCGAAGTCGGCGGCGAGCGCCGGCGCCAGGATCGAGGGGTTGTACCGCCGGTGCGCGGCGCGGAAGCCGGCGGCCCAGGCGATCCGCGGCGCGTAGGGCCGCGCCAGGTCGTCCAGGTCGAGGTGGACGGGCGCGACCGCGCCGTCGTCGCGCACGTAGAGGAGCGCCACGGTCCGCCGCCGCTGCCGGGTCGCGCCGCTCGCCGCGGCGAGCGCGCCGGGGTTGAGCAGCAGCACCCCGCCCTCGTCCCGGGCCAGCGGGATGTGGGTGTGCCCGAAGACGACGACCGTCGCCCCCGCCCGGCGGCCCGCCGCGGCGCGGGCGGCCAGCTTCGGCCCCCAGCGGTCGTCCAGGCGCGCGGCCAGCTCCTCCCGGCGATCGGGGGCGTGGCCGTGGGTCAGGAGGAGGCGCCGCCCGGCGACGGTGACGAGCTGCTGGAGGGGCAGGGCCTGGCGCGCCTCCGCGGCCTCGTCGTTGCCCTGCACCGCCAGGACCGGGGCGAGGCGGCCGAGCGCGTCGAGCACCCCGAGCGCGCTGAGGTCGCCGGTGTGCAGGAGGAGATCGACGCCCGCGAGGGCCGCGAAGAGCGCCGGCGGCAGGGCGCGGGCGCGGTCGGGCAGGTGGGTGTCGCCGAGCAGGCCGATACAGGCGGCGAGCCGCTCGGCGGGGAAGGCGGCGGGGCGGAAGCGGTCGCGCGGGGGCGTCATCGATCCTCCAGTCGGGCCGCACCCGGCGCGCGCCGCCCCGGGCACGATCACCGCCACCGCCCCTCCCACGTGCATACCCCAAGGGGCGAGCGGCGGTCTCTTCGGCCGCCGTGCGGTCGCGGCGCTGCGGGCAGCGGGTCGGTCTCGCCCAGCCGGGCCCGGCCCACCCCGATCGCGCGGCGAGGGTACCGCGAGGCGGCGCGCGCGTGCAACACCACTTCCCCCAAGCGTCCCGACCCTGGCCAATCGGGCCCGCCGCGCTCGCCCTCGCGCGTGGCGAAGAGGTGCCCGGCGAGCGAACGGTTGACATCGGCACCTTCCGCGACCCGCGTTTCCAGTCGCTCTCGTGGGAGGGATGGGCCGGCGCGCAGCTGCAGGCGGCCCCTCGGCTGCGACGGAGCGATTCGAGCGAGCGTCTGTGCTGCCGCTCGCCGATCTGCCCTGAATGACGCTTGTCGGCGGGCAGTGTGCGTGCCTGCAAGCTTGGTCGCACCGGTCGGCTCTCGCCGGTGCCTTGACGCCCCTCGTCGCTGGCGCGGGCCGCGCCACGCGGGCGAAGGTGGCACGGGACAGGGGCGCACACCGACGACTGCGTCCCGGTACCAGGCGAGTCCCTCGCGCCGATCGGGAACATTGTCGAGCGATAGCGGCTGCCCTCCGGCCAAGCGGCGCGCGGCGGCGAGATCGCTGTCCGGCCCTTTCCCGCCCGTCAGGACGGGTGAGGGACCAAACCCGCATCGTTGCAGACGTGCTAGAAAGTCTCCTCTAGCGGACCTGCAACAACGGGGACAAGGGTGCGAACGGCCTGGACGAGGCGCACCGACAGGCAAGGCCGACCCCGTCCTCGCCAAAGGTCGGTCGCTCGTCGTTCACGCCGCTGGCGCCTGTTTGCTCCCCCGACCATTGCCGCCTCGATGGTGCCTCCGCCGCCCTGCCACCAACGGCGGCACGGGAACGCGCGACTGTTTGACGGAAGGCCGTCGGGCGCCAGGCGGCACCGTACGCTGACTCGCTGCCGTCCCTCGCTGCGACTTCCGGTCCCGTTGTTGCAGTGCTGCTAGAGAGAACTCTATAGCGCCCGTGCAACAACGTCATCGCGCGCGCGCCGACGGGGCCTCCCCCGGCACCGTTGACACCATCGGCACGACCGTCTCAGGGAGTCCCCGTCCGCAATGTCCGTCAAGGCAGCGAACCATGGACTACGCACGCTACGCTGACCACCGGAGGACCGGGGCAGGATCGCTTCCGTGGCACCCACTGCCGCGCGCACTCTTGGTGTCCTTCGCCCCCTTCGACCAGGCGCGCTCCATCCGCACCGTGGTGGACTCTGGCGACAACGGGTGAGCGCTCCGGCCTGGCCTGCGCCCGGTCGCGTGCGATTGCGCGCGCGTGCGCATAGTGTTGAGAGGGGTCGACGACCGGTTTAGGGCTTGGGGACGCCATAGGCCTTTCCAGCCCTGGGCGCACAGCGGCCCACATTTCGGCGCCATTTGTGCGGCGCTGGGCCGTTTTGTGCGCCTGTTGTGCGCCTATGTGCAGCTACGGACCACCTGTGTGCGGCTAATCCGAGCGGGATCCGGACTTTGGCACCCCGCCCGGCACCGCCCGCTGCAGGTCTGGCCGGGCCCGGTCCAACACGCTGGAGTGAGGACCGGATCCGTGTCGCCCAACGCCGACCAGGGCAACAAAACGGAGCTTCTGTGGTCCCTATCCCCTGGCCAGCACGACCCGCGACCATTCGTCGCCCCGGTCGCAGCATTGGCGCTCCGGAAAAGCTGGCGGAGTCGCCGTCCACGGTCCTGGCGGTCCGTCGCGTCCGCGGACGCCGCGGA
>JAUJMV010000022.1:0-11725 GCA_030446685.1 Thermomicrobiales bacterium
AAGAAACGAGTGCTAACGCCGAACCCCTGGGCAGGAGTGCCTCAACTCTCTGCCACTGCACAGTTCACGCAGGCGTCAAGGAACCTCTGGTAGGGAGTGTGGCGTGCACGGCCCTGCTGCTCCGGCTCCTCCTGCGGCGGCCGGATCGCGACGCCGCGGCGGACGCGGACGCGACGGCCGACCCGGGGGCGACCGCGTAGGGCGACCGGCCCCGCGGCCGCGGGGGGCGCCGGCGGCCTACCCCAGGTAGAGGAGCGCCCCGAGCCGGGCGAGGACCTCGACCGCCGCCGTCTCATCGACGCCGGTCGCGAGCGCCGCGACGATCACCGGCCCGTCGGGCGCGTAGATGACCCCGACGTCGTGGACCAGGCCGGGGAGGTTGCCGGTCTTGTGGGCGACGGCGCCGCCGGCGGGGAGGCGCGCCGGGAGCCGGTCGTCGATCGTCTGGCGCGCGAGCAGCGCGAGCATCGCCGCGCTGGCGTCGGCGCTGACGACCCCGCCGGCCAGCAGGAGGTCGAACAGCCGCGCCATATCGGCCGCGCTGGTGACGTTGTAGACGCCCGCGTCCTGGGTGGCCACCGCCGCGCACGCCCCACTCGGGTCTGCCGCCCCGCGCGGCAGACAGCAGACTGCCGTGCTGGCCAGGCCGAGCTCCGCCATCGCGGCGTTGCCGGCGCCGTTGCCGACCCGGTCGAGCAGCGCGGCCGCGGCGACGTTGCTGGAGTCGGCGATCATCCGCGCCAGGAGGTCGCCGACCGGCGCGCGCTCGCCGACCGCGAACCCCTCCCCGGCGTCCTCCAGGAAGAAGGCCGGGTCGAGGACGAGCTCCTCGGCGAAGGCGAGCGTCCCCGCCTCGCGCCGGCGGTAGAGCTCCACCATGATCGCCAGCTTGTAAAGGCTGGCCGCCTCGACCGGCTCCGCCGCGCCCCGGCTGTACAGCGGCACCTCGCCCGGCCGCGCCACGACGACGTGGTAGCGTCCCGGCCGGCCCGCGAGCAGCTCGTCGAGGCGCCGCGCCAGCGGGTCCACGGGCGCGGTCGGCGCCGCGGTCCCCGTGTCCGGCGCCGGGAGGCCCGTCGGGGTCGGACGCCCGGCGGCGGTGGCGTCGACTGCGGGGGCGGTCGCCGTGCCCAACTCCGGCGGGAGCGGCGTGCCGCCCTGCGCGCCGCACGCCGCCAAGAGGGCGCTGAGCCCGGCCGCCAGGAGCAGGCGGGCGCTGGCGTGGGGCCGCGTCCATCCCGGCGGCTCGTGGCCGATCGCGGTGCGGGGGGGCGCGCCCGCCGCCCCTCTCGCCGGTGCAGGCGTGGCCTGGCTGGGATGCGGCTGCGCCGACGCGGCGTCGGCCACGACACCCGATCGCCGCCGGGGTCGACGCGGGGCAACCGACCCCACGCCGGCCGCCCGAGGCGTCCCCCGCAGTCGACTGCTCGGCATACGCGCCCATGTGGCACTCCTTGTGTCTACCCCCTACCGGGAGGTCGGCCGCGACGGGTGTGTCGCGGCGTCCTCGCTCGTCCCGAGTGTAGGGCGGGCGCCTGAAGGCTTGGCCGGCCCGGGATGAACTTTCGGTGAAGGCGCCATCGGCAACCGGGCGGGCGTGGGCGCCGACGGAGGCGGCCAAGCAGCTTGGCCACCCCCCGCTTGGTCGTGCCGCGCGTCCTACTTACTGGCTCGTCGCCGGGGTGGCCGGGGTGGCCGGCGCCAGCCCGCCGCGCGGCCCGCGCGGGCCGGCCGGGGCGGTGTAGAACCGGTCGAACTGCTGCTCGAACTGGGCCACCCGCCGGTCGACCTGCGCCGCGTCGAGCCCCTTGTCGGTCAGCGCCTGCCGCAGCTCGCCGGCCAGCGCCGCCTTGAGCCCGGCCTTGCCGGCGTCGGTGACCTTACCGTACTGGGCGGCGAGGGCCTGCCAGGAGCCGGCGGCGGCCAGGTCCTGCCGCAACTGGTCGGCGCTCACCCCGAAGTAGCTGGCGGCCGCGTCGAGCGACGCGCCGTCCGCCCCGTGGCCGTGGCCGGCGCCCCCGTGCCCGCCGCCGATCCCGAAGGGCGGGACGCCGCCCGGGCTGCTGTTGACGCGGTCGCGGGCGGCGGCGGCCTGGTCCGCGGTGAGCCGGCCCGCGGCCTCGGCCTCGTCGATCAATTGCAGGTCGGTCTGCTTGACGGCCGACGTCAGCTGGTCCTGGCTGATGCCGAGGTTGGCCGCCAGCCTGGCCAGGAAGTCCGCCATCGGGTGCTGCCCGGTGGCGGTCGCGGGGTCCGTCCCCGACGCCGCGAGGGCGCCCGCGGGGCCGCCCGCCGCGATCGCGGCGACGGCGATGGTCAGCGTGAGGGCGAGCGCCCCCACCAGGGTGAGTAGCCTCGTTCGCAGGGTCATGGTCGTCCACCTCCAATGTCTCGTCGTGCTCGCCGGTCGTCATCGGGGCCGCCGGCCCGCGCCGCGGCCCCCGCTCGCTAGCCGCTGTCCATCGCGGTGTTCACCTCCTTCCGCGCAGCGCCCGGCGTGCCCGAGCGCCCGTTGCTGGTCGGCCGCGCGGCCCTTGCGCGAGGCCTCGCGACACTTCCCAGTCTAGGGGGCGTGGCTGAAGGGTTGGCCGTGGCCGCGTGAAGCGTCGGTGAAGATGCGACGGCCCGACCGCACGGGGCGGGGTGCGGGCGGCGGGGCCGGGCCGGGGTGCGGCGCCCCCCGCGCCAGGTCGCCGCGGCCGTCGCCGCGGACGGAGGGGACCCGCTCGCGCGGCCCGGCGCGTCGCGCGCGGCGGCGTCCGGGGTGTGGGCCAGCCACGGTGGGGTGGGTGGGGTGGTCGCCGGACAGGGGCGGGGGCGGTCGCCCCCGCCCCGCCGGCGTCAGGGGCACCGCGCCCCGGCGTGGTGGGCGGCGTAGTAGGGGTCAGTCAGGCTGCTGATGACGGTGCGCCCAGCCGGGGCCGCGGGCGTGGACGAAGCGCCCGTCGCCGAGCGCGATGCCGACGTGGGTGATGCCCGCCGCGTAGGTGTTCTGGAAAGACGAGGTCACCGGCCCGGATCGCCTCGCGGGCGACCGGGGTGCCGACGCCTGCGCCTGCGTCGTACGCGGCAGCGTCCGGCCCGTGACCTCGCGGTAGACGTAGACGACGAAGCCGGCGTGTCCCAGCCGGCCGGCGTGTTGCCGCCCCAGACGTAGGGCGCGCCGAGGGTAGCCGAGCGCCGCGTTGACCAGCGCGGACCCGCTGGCGCTCACCGCGCCGGTGGCGGGGCCGGCGCAGGGGGTGCCAGGCCGATGTCGAGGCCGGTGTGCCCGGTCACGCCGAACTGCCGCCCGTAGTCGTAGATGAAGTTGCCCCGCGCGAAGGCGGTGTTCCCGAATTCCTGGAGGATTGGCGCGTCGCCGCCCCCAGATCGCGGTCAGGCCCGTGCCGACGATCGGTGCGGCGGCGCCGGGCGTCTGCCCGAACCCGCGGTAGACCGCCGCCACGACGCCGAGGTAGTCGCGGACGGTGCCGTTCCCGGCGCGGTCGGTCGCGTCGAGGCCGCCCGCGCGAACTCCGCCGGCCCGACGTACCAGGCGCCGATCTGCTCCGCGAGGCCTCGCCCGCGGTAGGGGTCGGCGCCGAGCAGGTCGAACGTCGCCAGGATGGCGTCCTGCCAGGTGGCGAGCTCCGGTAGGCGCGCTGCTGGCCGAGGCCGCCATCGCGGGCCGGATCGGTGATGCGGGTCAGGGCCTTGCCCGGCCCCGCCGTCAGGCCCAGCGCGCTCTCCTTGCGGGCGATGCCGAGGAAGAGCGGCACGCTGAGGTCGCGCCGGTTCGCCTCCGCCAGGATGAACGCGCCCAGGCCCCGGAGGGCGAGTTGGGCGCGGCGCGGGCGATCCAGTCGTCGATCCGCTCGGCCGTCAGGCCCCGGTTGTCGGCCGCCGTGGCCGGCGTCGACGTCGAGCTCGCCCGTACCTGCGGGCGCCGTGGGGTCGGCGGTGGGCGGGACGGCCATGGCCGCGCCGGGGTCCGGGGTCGGGGCGGCGGGCGCCCCCGGTCCCATTCCTGGCCGGGGCGCGTCGCGATCCGGGCGCGGGTCGCGAGCGGCGAGCAGCCGGGCGGCGATGGCGCCGGGGGCGGGTCGCCTCCCCGGGCGCCACGCCCGCGGCGTTGGCGCTGCTGGCTGATCCATCGCGGGTTCTCCTCCGTGTGTCTTCTCGCTGGGGCACCCCACCGCACGGGCGCGGCAGGCCGGTCCAGGGGGCATCGCCGGGATCGTGCGGGCGGCGGCCGCGAGCGTGGAATCAGCATGTTCCTCCTCATCGACTGTCGCGCGGGGCGCACAGGGCGCCCGGGCCGCTACCGACGGTAGCGACGCGATCTTGGAGGAGGCTTGGAAGGGGCTGAGAGTTTGCTGAGAATCGGTCGGGGCCGGTTTCCCGGCGCGCCGGGCGGGCGTTATGCCGGTAGGAGGGGACCGATGGACGAAGACGATCGACGGCTGGCCCGGCTGGTCGCCCGCGCGCTGACCGCGGCCGGCCACCGCGTGGACCTGGCCCACGACGGGGCCGCCGGCCTGACGCGGGCGGAGCGTGGCGACTACGACGTCGTCGTCCTCGATGCCCTGCTCCCGGAGTTGGGCGGGATCGAGGTGAGCCGGGAGTTGCGGCGGCGGCGCTCGCGGGCGCCGATCCTGCTGCTGACGGCCCGCGACGCCGTCCCCGACCGGGTGCGCGGCCTCGACGCCGGGGCGGACGACTACCTGGTCAAGCCGTTCGACCTGGACGAACTCCTGGCGCGGGTGCGGGCGCTCGGCCGGCGGGCCGGCGACGGCGAGCGGCTGCGCGTCGGCGACCTGACGCTCGACCTCGCCACGCGCGAGGTGCGGCGCGGCGACCGGCCGATCGCGCTGACCGCCAGGGAGTTCGATCTCTTGCGCTATCTGATGCGGCACCAGGGCCGGGTGCTGACCAAGGCGCAGATCACCGACCACGTCTGGGGCTACGACTCCGCCGCGACCTCGAACGTCGCCGAGATCTACATCAGCTACCTGCGGCGCAAGATCGACCGCGGCGCCCCGCGGCCGCTCATCCGCACGGTGCGGGGCGTCGGCTACATGCGATGCGCGAGTGAGGCGGCCGCGCGGTTCAGTCGCGCCGCGGCCGACGAGCGGCGCGGGTGGCGCCCGCCCGCCGGCCCAGGCGCGCCGCGGCCGACTCGACGGTGAAGGTGGCGCGGACGGCGTGCCGCCGGCGGCGTCGCCCGCCGTGCGGCGATGGCGCGCGCGATCGGCGGCGTGGCCCAGCATGACCTGCTCGACGGTGAAGGTGGCGCCCGACTTGTCGCCGCGATAGAAACGCCGCCGGCGGCAGGTCGTCCCGCCGTGCGCCTCGACGATCGCGCGTCCACGCGGCGATCGCGCCGCATGGCCGAGCCCTGCGGCGCATGACGGCGCAAGGCCCGCGCAGGGTGGTTCTGGTCGGGGTACTTGGCCGCCACCCGCGCCACGGTCAACACCCTCGGCGTCACTGATCTGGCCGGCGCCGTGGCGGGCGGTGGCCGACCGCCCGCATCGTCTCGTCAATCACGCCGTAGACCGGTACAACCCGCCGAGCGTCGTCGTTCTGTGCTGGCCTCGCAACGGCGAATGCGCGTCGCTTCAAGCAACCCCAGGCTCGCGTCGGAGGCACGCGGGGCAGCAACTAGCAATCGTCGCGGTATTTATAGGTGGCGGCTGCCGCGCGGAATCACCGGTCGCGCCGCGCCGTCGCCCGCTCAGAACGCCTCGCCGGCGGACCAACCGCTGGATGCGAGGCCGCAAGCTGCCACCGACGGATCCATGCGCTGTCGCTTCCTCGCCAACCCACCGCCAGGCTCAGATCTGCTCGGCGCCTGGCCGACCGGGCAGGAGTGGGCCTGGAGCGCGATGCGCTCGTGCCGCGCGGCCTGCCACCGGCCGGAATCCTGGCGCTCCGTCGCCCCTGCCCGCGCCCTCGACCCGCGCGGCACTGACCGCCGCAACGGCGCAGTCGCCAGCCGACGCGCCTGGTCCCCGACCAGTCGTCCAGGTCGCGCCGCCTGATCGTCTCTGTCGCCGGTCGCCTAGAGCCTGGATCGGTCGCACCGCCGCCTGCTCAGAACGCGCGACCGCGCGATGTCGAGATCCAGCCGCCGGATCCATGCGCTGTGCAGGCAGGATCGGCGCAATGGCTGGACGAAGGCGAGACGATGCGCTGGTAAGCGCGGACCAAATCGGGATCCGTCGTCGCGGCGCAGGTGGGCCTTGACCGCCGCAAGGCGTTCGCCAGCGCGCTCTCGGTCCCGACCAGTGTCGCGCGCGGCGGGGTCGCGGTCGTACCCCTCGTCGCGCCCGACCGAGCGCGCGAATGATCCAGCCGTCCGCAGGCCGGCGAAGCGGACCGAGGCGGCGCTTGGCGGAGCGCGGAGATCGATGTCGCAGCGACTCCACCGCCGATCGCCCCGGCCCGCGCGCGAATGCCCTGTCCGGCACCTCCCAGAGCAGATCGATGCGCTGCGCGGATCGCCCCGGCCGCAGCGGGAGCGCCCGCGAGCTCGGTTCGGCCGCTTCGAGCGCCGCCAGCAGGTCCCGCGCCAGGGCGGCGCGCGGCCCCACATCGAGGCGCATCTCCACCCCCTCAACCCCGCGTGTCGTCGGCCTCGACCCGCTCGATCACTTCCAGTAGCGCCAGAGCCGGCACGGCGAGGACGACGAACGACGGCAGGCCGAGCCGCCGCCACAGCGGGAAGGGCTCGACGGCCGCGTGGCGCGCGACGAAGAGGCTGATCACCGTGCCGTGCGCCACGACGACGAGGCTGCCATCGCGCCGGGGTCCGCCTCCCGCGAGGCGTAGCGCGCCATAGCCCCCTCGACGGCGTCGGCGAACCGCGCCCCCGCCTCCGCCGCCGTCTCCCGCCCGACCACCAGCGCCGTCGGCTCCGCGAAGAACCGGGCGAAGCGCGCCTCGTACTCGGCGTCGCCCAAATAACCGAGGCCGGTGCGGTCGTTCTCCCGCAACCCCGCGACCGCCTCGAAGGGCAGCCCGAGCCGCCCCGCGACGATCTCACCCGTCTCCGCCGCCTTCGGCTCCGTGCTGGCGACGACCGCGACCGGCGCGTACTGGGTCAGCCGCTCGGCCAACGCCGCGCACCGCCGCCGTCCTCCTCGCCCAGCCGCCAGTGGTGCGACAGGACCGCCGGCTCGATCTCCGGCAGCGAATGCTTGACGAGGATCAGCCGCCGCACTTGTGCCTCCGCTGGCAGGAGGGAGCCGATGGATCGAAGCCCATCGCTCACGGGCGCTGCCGCGCCACGAAGTGCCCTGCGGTGCATACACCTGCCCGCCTGGGCTGGACCGCTGCCTGATCTGGATCGATACGGAAAGGCTACAACGTCCTGCGGCTCCAGCCCGCGACGGCGGGCTTCGTGGCCGCAGGCCCGCGAGCGGCGGGGTTTCAACCCGCCGGGCCTCAACCCGTCGCCCCTCGCCCATGGCACGCCCTCTCGCCCGCCGTCCGCGCCCGCGTCCCGGCCCGTCAGTTCGGGGAGAGCGGCGTCCGCAGGTTGTCCGGGTCGCCGTCGAGCCCGACGATGTCCTCATAGGGCGCGCGGGCCTTCGCGTAGAGGCGCAGGATGTCGCGCTCGCGCCCCAGGATGCGGCGCTCCTCCAGCAGGCGCACGTCGGTCGAGGTCGCTTCGAGGAGGCGCTGCCGCTCCCAGGTGTCGAGGTTCAGGTTGGCGGCGACGAAATAGGACGCCGCGGTCGGATCGGTCGGGAAGGTGATCGGCTTCACCTCGCCGCCGACGATCTCGGCGTACTGGCCGATATACCGCTCGAACCGCCGCTCCACCGCCGCCCGCAGCTCCGCCAGGCGGTGGACATCGTGCTCCTCCTCGTCGAGCAGTTCCACCCGCCCCATCAGGTAGCCCCCGCGGTGCTGGTGGCGCTCCAGGATCTGCGCGCGCGGCGCCGATCGTGATCAGGTTGTAGCGCCCGTCGGCCATCCGCGCGTGGTTGACGATCCGCGCGACCGTGCCGATGTCGTACGGCACCGCCGCCACGCCCTCCGCCAGGCCGTTCTTGACCGCGACGATCCCGAACGCGATCTCCTCCTGCAAGCAGCGCGCGACCATCCGCCGGTAGCGCGGCTCGAAGATGTGCAGGGCCTGCGGCATCCCCGGGAAGAGGACCATGTCGAGCGGGAAGAGGGGGATTTCCTGGATCGTCGCGCGCTGTTCCATCCTGAACCGTCCTCGCCTCCGGGCTGTCCCGGTCGCTATCTCCCCGGCCGGCCCCGAAGGCGCCCGCGCCGGACAAGCAAAGCTCCCACGGCCATAGTATAGCCCCTGCGCGCGCGCGGCGACTACCGCGCCCGCGCGACAGCGGCCCGCCGGGCGCTTTGCTACACTAGGGCGCGCAACACCGGGGGCTGACAGTGTAAAGGCAGGTGCGACGATGGCGGACAATCGGACGGATCAGACGGGCGGCGCGACATCGTACGTGGGGAGCGTGCCGGCGCCGGAGTTCCCCGCGGGGCTGGCCTGGCTCAACACCGAGCGCCCGCTGACGTTGGCGGAGCTGGCCGGCAAGATCGTCATCCTCGACTTCTGGACCTACTGTTGAATTAACTGCCTGCATGTGCTGCCGCAGTTGCGGCGGCTCGAGCGCAAGTACGGCGACGCGCTGGTCGTCATCGGCGTCCACTCGGCCAAGTTCATGGCCGAGAAGGCGACCGAGAACCTGCGCGAGGCGATCCTGCGCTACGACATCGCCCACCCGGTGATCAACGACGCCGATTTCGCCGTCTGGTGCCTATGGGTGCGCGCCTGGCCGACCTTCTTCTTCATCGACCCGCGCGGCAACATCATCGGCAAGCACGAGGGCGACTCCCCGGCGAGCCGATCGACCGGATCATCGGCCAGATGGTGCGCGAGTTCGACGCGCTCGACCTGCTCGACCGTCGGCCGCTCGCCTTCCGGCGCGACGAGGGGCCGACACCCTCCGCTTCCCCGGCAAGGTCGCCGCGACCGTGGACCCGGCCGGCGGCCGCCTGATCGTCAGCGACACCAACCACCACCGCCTGATCGTCGCCGGGCTCGACGGCGAAGTTCAGCAGATCGTCGGCGGCGGCGCGCCGGGCTTCGCCGACGGGCCGCTGGCGACGGCGGCCTTCAACGCGCCGCAGGGCGTGGCGGTCGCGCCGGGCGGCGCGGTGCTCTACGCGGCCGACACCGAGAACCACGCGATCCGCCGCGTCGATCTGGCGGCCGGGACGGTGGAGACGATCGCCGGGACCGGCGAGCAGGGGCGCGACCCCCGCTTCGGCGGGCCGGGCCGCGCGATCGCCCTCAACTCGCCCTGGGACCTGACCCTCGTCGGCGGGACGCTGTTCATCGCGATGGCCGGCTTCCACCAGGTCTGGGCGCTCGACCTCGCCACCGGTGAGGTCGCCCCCTACGCCGGCAGCGCCCGCGAGAACATCCTCGACGGGCCGCTCCGCGCGGCGCACCTGGCGCAGCCGAGCGGCATCACCAGCGACGGCGCCTTCCTCTATATCGCCGACAGCGAGACGAGCGCCGTCCGCGCGATCGACCTCGACCCGGCCGGCGGCGCGGTGCGGACCCTCGTCGGGACCGGCCTCTTCGACTTCGGCGACGAGGACGGCGTCGGCGACGAGGTGCGCCTGCAGCACCCCTCGGCGTCCTCGCCCACGCGGGCGCGCTCTACATCGCCGACACCTACAACGACAAGATCAAGCGCCTCGACCCGCGCACTCGCGCCGTGACCACCTTCTGCGGCTCGACGCCCGGCCACGCCGACGGCCCCGCCGCCGCGGCGCGGTTCCGCGAGCCGAGCGGCCTGGCGGTCGCCGGGGGCAACCTCTACGTCGCCGACACCAACAACCACGCCATCCGCGTCGTCACCCTGGCGACCGGCGACGTGGCAACCCTCGAACTGCGGGGCTTGGAGAAATAGTGGAACGGTTTTCACCACAGAGACGCAGAGGGCGAGGGAGAGAACACAGAGCAGCGAAAAAAGAACTCCGTGAACTCTCTCTCGTAACTCCGTGCCTCTGTGGTGAAAGTTCGTGGCTGTGGCTATCGTGATGGGGGACGAGCGATGGCGCGGATGACCGGGGCGCGGGCGCTGGTGCGGCAACTCGCAGTGGAGGGGGTGCGCCACGCCTTCACGGTGCCGGGGGAGAGCTTCCTGTCGGTCCTCGACGCGCTCTACGACGACGGGGCGATCGGGCTCGTCGCCGCGCGGCACGAGGCGGGGGCGGCCTTCATGGCCGAGGCGGTCGGCAAGCTCGATCCCCGCCCCGCCCTCTGCCTGGCGACGCGCGGGGTCGGCTCGGCGAACATGGCGATCGCCCTGCACACCGCCCACCAGGACTCGACGCCGCTGATCGCCCTGATCGGGCAGGTCGAGACGCCCCACCGCGGGCGCGAGGCGTTCCAGGAGATCGACCTCGCGCCCTTCTACGGGCAGATCGTCAAGTGGGCGGTCGAGGTCGGGCGGGGCGAGCGCCTCCCCGAGATCGCCCACGAGGCGACCCGCCGGGCGCTCTCCGGCCGGCCGGGGCCGGTGCTGATCGCCGCGCCCGCCGACCTGCTCGACGCCGAGTACGACTTCGCGCCGGGGCATTTCCGCGCCCCCGCGACCGCCCCCCGCCCCGCCCCCTCCGCCGAGGACGCCGCCCGCGCGATCGACCTGCTGCTGGCCGCCGAGCGCCCGCTGATCCTGGCCGGTGGCGGCGTCCTGCGCGCCGGGGCGACCGGCGCGCTGGTCGCCCTCGCCGAGGCGACCGCGATCCCGGTCGTCGCCGCGTTCCGGCGCTACGACGTCTTCCCGAACGACCACCCGCTCTACCTCGGCGGGACCGGCGTCGGCTCGTCGCCGGTCGTCGCCGCCCGGCTGCGCGAGGCCGACGCGCTGCTGGCCCTCGGCACTCGCTTCTCCGAGATGACGACCGGGGGGTACGAGGCGCCGGCGCCGGGCACGCGGACGATCCACATCGACATCGACCCGGACGTCGTCGGCGTGAACTGCGATCCGGCGCTCGGCATCGTCGCGGACGCCGGGGAGGCATTGCGCGCCCTGCGCGCCGCGGCCGCCATCCGCCCCGATCCCGGCCTCGCTTCCCGCCAGGCCGCGGCCCGGCGCGACCGCGACCACTTCGAGGCGGCGACGGCGGCCCGCCGCGTGCCCGACCGCGAGCCGGTCGATCCCCTCGGCGTGGTCGCCGACCTGGCCCGCCTCCTGCCGCCCGAGGCGATCGTCACCGGCGACGCCGGCAACCACTGGGGCTGGTTCGCGCGCCACCACCGCTTCCGCCCGCCCGGCCGCTACCTCGGGCCGACCAGCGGCGCGATGGGCTACGCCATGCCCGCCGCCGTCGGCGCGGCGCTGGCCCGGCCTGGCGTGCCGGTCCTGGCGGTGGCGGGGGACGGCGGCTTCCTGATGACCGGCCAGGAACTGGAGACCGCCGTGCGCCACCAGTTGCCGGTCATCGCGCTCGTCTTCGACAACCGCTCCTACGGCACGATCCGCATGTGGCAGGAGCGCGCCTATCCGGGCCGGGTCAGCGCCACCGCGCTCGGCCCGGTCGACTTCGCCCTCTTCGCCCAGTCCCTCGGGGCATGGGGCGAGCGGGTCGCCAACAACCGCGACTTCGCGCCCGCCCTGGAGCGCGCCTTGGCCCTCCGCCGCCCCGCCCTGATCCAGGTCGACACCGACCCCGAACTGATCGCGGTCGGCGC
>JAUJMV010000022.1:11825-36933 GCA_030446685.1 Thermomicrobiales bacterium
TTGGAAGTACCCTTGCGGCAGCCGCGGCGCGGCGCGATCGAGCGGCGGACGAGCGAGACGCAGGTGGAGGTCCGCCTGACGGTGGACGGCGGGGGCGCGGCCGAGGTCGCCACCGGCGTCGGCGCGCTCGACCACTTCCTGACGCTCTTCGCGCGCCACGGGCTCTTCGACCTGACCGTGCGCGCGACCGGCGACCTGCAGATCGACGAGCACCACACCGTCGAGGACGTGGCGATCTGCCTCGGGCAGGCCCTCGCCCAGGCGGTCGGCGACCGGCGGGGCATCCGCCGCACCGCGCACGCCGTGGTGCCGATGGATGAGGCGCTGGCGACCGTGGCGATCGACATCGGCGGGCGCGGCGCCTGCGTCCTCACCGGGACCTTCACCGGGCGGGCGGTCGGCGCGCTCAGCGTGGAGCTGATCGAACACTTCTTCGACGCCCTCTCGCGCGAGGCGCGGCTGAACATCCACGTCCTGCTGCACTACGGGCGCAACACCCACCACGAGGTCGAGGCCATCTTCAAAGCCTTCGGGCGCGCCCTCGACGCCGCCACCGCCCGCGACCCGCGCCTCGGCGACCGCCTCCCCACCACGAAGGATCACCTGGAGGGCGGGCCGGTCCTCTGAGCGCCCCGCCCGCGGCGACCGAATCGCGGCCGGCGGTGACGATTGCGCGGATCGCCCGCGCGACGCTTGACAGGCTGTCCGGCCGCTGCTACGGTGCGCGGTGGGAACCGGCCTATTCCCGGCATATCACAGCGGTCGCGGCCGTCGCCCCGCGGGAACAGCGTGCGCGGCGCCGCGAGGATGAGGTCCGCATGATCGAGCCGCGCGCGCCCGCCGGGGCCGGCGGTCGCGCGGATGCGTCCCCCGGCCGCGCGCCCGACCTGCCCCACTTCGTCGGCGCCCTGACCGACCAGGTGCGCCGCGGGGCCGACCGCCCGGAGATCCTGGACACGATCATCGCGGGCGCCAGCGCGCTCGCCCGGACCCCCCGCGTCTTCCTGCTGGAACTGGTGCCGGCCGACCTGCTCGCGGAGGCCGGAGCCGAAGCCCCCGGCGGGCTGTCGATCGGCGCGCTGACCCTGACCATCTACGGCCCCGACCCGCCGCTGCCGGCCCTGACCGAGGCCGAATGGCGCCTGCTGCTCCAGTTGCTGAAGCCGGGCGCCGGCGCGGAACTGCCCTCGTTCGTCACCCCCCCCCGCTTCGCCCTCGCCCACACGCCGGCGCCGTTCGCCGATCTGGTGGGGGTGGAGCCGGACGATCGGCTCGCCGTCCTGCCGCTCGACGGCACCGCGGAGCGGGCGGCCAGTGTCCTGGCCCTCTTCGACTGCCCCGCGCCCGATCTGCCCGACGAGGACCGTGCCGCGTTGCGGAGCTGGGGCGGCGTCGCGGCGCTGGCGCTGGAGCAACTGGCGCTGCGCGACGCCGAGCGCCGCACGCGGCTGGAGGGCGAGGAGCTGCGGCAGGTGGCGCTGGCCCTGACCGGCACGCTCGATCTCGAGGCGGTGCTGGCGCGCGTGCTGGCCGCGGTCCAGGCGCTCGTCGGGGCCGACTGGGCGTCGATCGCGCTGGTCGGCGAGCACACCGGCTTCGTCGCGCGGCACTTCAGCACCCTGCAGACCGGCCAGGCGCGGTGGTACGAATCGACCTCCCAACTCCGCCCGGGCGGCACCTCGCGGCGCGTCCTCGAGGGCCGCCAGCCCCACTTCGTCGGCGACCTGGCCGAGGACCCCGACGCCAACCCGACTATGCTGGGCCTGGGCGTGCGCGCGGTGGCGACCCTGCCGATGATCGCGCAGGGCCAGGCGGTCGGCCTGCTCTACGCCAACTTCGCCGCGCCCCACGCCTTCACCCCGCGCGAGGGCGAACTCCTCGGCGCGCTGGCGGCGCAGGCCGCCGTGGCGATCCGCAACGCCGAGCTCTACAGTTCGCTGCGCCGCTCCGAAAGCGAGCTGCGCGCCGTGCTGGAGAGCCAGGAGACCGGCATCTGCCTGACCGACCGCGCCGGCGACATCCGCTACGCCAACCGCGCGTTCGCCGATCTCGTCGGGTGTGAGCCGGCGGCGTTGATCGGCCGGCCGTTGCGCCCGGTCGTCGAGCGCGGGCTCGCGGCGCGCACCGCCGATCCGGCTGCCTTCCTCGCGGGCCTCGATGCGCTCGACCCCGCGGCGACGCTCAGCGAGGAGCTCGAGCTGCGCGGCCCCGAGCCGCGCCTGCTCTTCCACGGGGTCTACCCCGCCTGCGACGAGGCGGGCGCGGCGATCGGGCGCGTCGACATCTACCGGGACATCACCGAGCTGCGCCGCCTCGAGCGGGTCCGCGACGACTTCCTGGCGATCGCCGCGCACGAGCTGCGCACGCCGCTCTCGGTGATCCGCTCCCACGCGCATGTCCTCCGGCACCTGCTGGCGGCGCGCGCGGACGGGGGGGACGAGCCCCTGCGGAGCGCCGGCGTCATCGTCGAGCAGAGCGCGGCGATGGCGGCGATGGTGGCCCAGTTCCTCGACATGGTCCGGCTCGGGCGCGGCGCCCCGGCCGACGACTTCGCGCCGGTGGACCTCGGCGATCTGCTGGCGCGCGCCGTCGAGCAGGCGCGGGCGACGACCGACCGCCACGACATCGCCCTCCGGCTGCCGGAGGACGGGGCCGGGCCGGGGCCGGTGGTGCAGGGCAACGCGGTCCAACTGGCGCGCGTGCTGACCAACCTCCTCGACAACGCGATCAAGTATTCGCCCGACGGCGGGACGATCGCGGTCGAGTGCCGCCGCGCCGCGGACCACGCCGTCATCGCGGTGCGCGACGACGGGCTCGGCCTGACCGAGGACCAGGCGCGGCAGCTCTTCGCGCGCTACTACCGGGCGCACGGCGGCCGGGGCGGCTACAGCGGCCTCGGCCTCGGCCTCTACCTCTGCCAGGAGATCGTCGGCCGGCACAACGGGCGGATCGAGGTCGAGAGCCCCGGCCCCGGCCGCGGCGCCACCTTCACCCTCCATCTGCCCCTGGCCGCCTCGCCGGCGGGGGCGGCCGGGTAGACCCCGCCGGCCATTGTCGGATGCGACGGAGGGCACCGATGGAGTTGCGCGACCTGACCGAGCGGGCGATGGCGATCAGGCGCGCCTACGCCGCGCTCGAGACGCGGCGCTTCGGGCGGGCCTGGACGAACGAGGAGGTCGCGATCGGGTTCGTCGGCGATGTCGGCGACCTCCTGAAGCTGGTGCTGGCCCGCGGCGGCGTCCGGGACATCCCGGACGCCGGGCCGAAGCTGGCGCACGAACTCGCCGATTGTCTCTGGTGCGTCCTGGTCCTGTCGGAGCTGTACGGCGTCGATCTCGAGCGGGCGTTCCTCCAGATGATGGACGATCTGGTACGGCGGATCGCCCGACAAGAACAATCTGAATGCCGCTCCACCCAATGAAGGGCGGATGAAGGACGGATGAAGGGCGAAGGGATTGCGGGGCGTCCCGAACCGGCGGCGCGACATAATATGAGTGAGAGGAGCGCGCTTTCCTCCATGCCGATTACCTCACGGCCCTACCGCGACGAGGGAGATTACGCCCGGATGTGGGCTTTGCTGAACGACCTCTACCGGCTCGCCGGCCCCGCCGTCTACTGCACCGTCGGCGATCTCGACTGGTGGCGAGCGACCGACGACGACCCCGCGGCGGTGGCCCGGACCCGCCTGTGGACCGACGATACCGGCGCGCCGTCGTCGGCCTCGCCTGGCCGGGCGGGGAGCAGGTCGATCTCATCGCCCACCCGCGCCACCGCGCGCTCGAAGGGGCGATGCTCGCCTGGGCCGAGCGGCGGCGGCTCGACGGCGCGGCGTCGCCGGTCGCCCTCAAGCCTTCGACGGGAGCGACACCGGGCGCCAGGGCGCCCTGTGCGACCGCGGGTACGCGCGCGCGGACTACGCCCTCAACTATCGCGACCGGTCGCTGGACGGGCCGCTGCCGGAACTGCGCCTGCCGCCCGGCTACACCCTGCGCCACGTCCGCGGCAGGCGATATCGAGCGGCGCGTGGCGGTCCATCGGGACGCTCGCGCCCTCCTGGATGACCACCGCGAAGCATCGGGCGGTGCTGCGCGCCTCGACCTACCGCCTCGATCTCGACCTGGCCCCGGTCGCGCCCGACCGGACCTTCGCCGCCTTCTGCATCGTCTGGTTCGATGAGGCGAACCGGATCGGCTGTTCCGAGCCGGTCGGCCGCCACTCTGCGCACCGCCGCCGCGGCCTGGCGCGGGCGCTGCTCGATGGTGGCCGCGCCGCCTCCAGCGGCTGGCGCGCGCGCGGCCTACGTCAACAGCCACGGCGCCGAGGCCGCCGCGAACGTGCTCTACGAGTCGGCCGGCTCCCGGCTCGTCGCTCGCAACTGCGCCTGGCGGAAGACGCCCTCCCGCTCGCGGCTCGACCGTCGGCGCCGACGCCGAGGCGCCGCGCGCCGGCCGGGGGGCGTGAGCGCGAGCGGCGACCGGGGCGCGGCGCCGGGCGTGCGGCCGATGCGGCCGGACGACCTGCCGCGCGTGCTGGCGATCGACCGCGCCGTCGGCTGGTCGCACGCCCCGGATCGCTTCCAGTACCTGCTCGAAGACGTGTGGGACGCGGGGCCTGGTCGCCGAGCGCGCCGGGGAGGTCGCCGGCTTGGCCTTCGCCGGCCTGCGCGAGCCGGTCGGCTGGATCGGCGTGGTCGCCGTCGCCCTGGCCCACCGGCGGCAGGGGGTCGGCACGGCCCTCGTCGCGGCCGCCGACGCCGCCCTGCGCGCCGACCTCGCTCTGCGACGCGGCGATCCTCGAAGCGCGCCACGACAACGCCCCCGCGCTCGCCTCTACAGCCGGCTCGGCTTCGTCGTCACCGGCGAGGGCGTCCTCTGCGGCATGCCGCGCGGCGCGGGGCCGATCCTCGTTTCGCCCCGCGCCGCCGGAGGCCACGCGGTCGTGCCCCTCGCCTGGGCCGACTTCCAGTTTCTCTACGCGCTCGACGCCGAGTACTACGGCGGCTGGCGCGACCAGGATCTGCTCTACTGGCTTCACCGAGGGACCCGGACCTGGCGCGGCTGCTGCGCGTCGTGCGGCCGGCCGGCCGGGGTACCTGCCTGGTCGAGCGGGCGGCGGGCCGGCTCGGCCTGGTCGCCGCGCCGACCCTCGACGGCTTCCTCGCGCTGATCGACGACGTGCTGGCGGCGGACGCGCTCCTGGCCGGCGACCTCGACCACGTCAGCCTGCGGCTCCTCGATCCGGATCCCGCGATCCTCGCCGCGCTGGCCGCGCGCAACCTCCGGCCCGTCCCCGCGCTCCGCAACCTGCGGCTGGAGAAGGTCTACCGCCGCCCTGCCCGCCGCCTCCGCGGCTACTACGCCTCGGCGCGCCCCGAGAAAGCCGAGCCAAACGCGGAACGGTGGCGGAACGCGGAAGGAGCAGGTGGCGAGACGTCGGGCGGATCAGTCTGCCGGCCGCTCGTCCCTCTGTTCCGCGTTCGCCGTTCCGTGTTCGGGCGTTCCGCGCCCGGGGGATATGGTCGAGGGAGGCGTAGAAGGTCGCCGGGGCCGGGTCGGGCGGCGGGTCGCGGCGGCCGAGCAGATCGAGCGCGATCGCGACCGGGACGGCGACCAGGCCGAGCAGCTCGAGGTAGATGGCGAGCAGCAGCGCGACGTTGGTGAGGTAGGCCGTCAGCAGGAAGACGATCGTCGCCAGCATCGCCAGCGAGAAGAGGGGCGGCAGCTCAGGATGCCCGCCAGCCCGGTGTCGAGCCGGCGGATCAGATAGAGCGGGACGAAGGCGGTGAAGCCGGTGATGATCAGGGCGATCTGCAGCCCGTAGCCGCCGACGTAGCGGGCGAAGATGGCGCGGCGCCAGGAGCGAGACCGCCAGCAGGACCAGCGTCACCGCGCGCACGTCCCCCGCGACCGGCTCGACGACGATCTGCTGGCTGGCGAACCGCCCCGGAAGTCGAGCGCCTCGCCGACCATCTTGCGCCAGTTGTCGGCCAGCGTCCCCCACAGCAGCAGCGCCAGCGTCGCGCCGCAGAACGCGCCCGCCAGCGCGCCACGCCGGCCGCCGGGCGCGCAGCATGTCCCGCAGCGGCCCCCGCGCCCGGTAGGCCAGCGCCGCCACGACCCCGATCAGCGCCAGGCCGAGCGCCAGGTTGCTGCCCAGGAACTGTATGAGCATCCCGTCACCATGGACTCGGGAGGCGTGAGGCAACGCAGCCACTTGCGCGCGAGATCTGCATCGCCTTCCCGGCCGGGGCATGCGGCGACCGGCTTCGGCGTTTCAGGAAGTATAGCGGGGTTGGCCCATGACCTCGCCAAGCATCTCGGCCTGCTCCGGCCACTCGGCGCGCCCAACATCGCCGCCACGCGCCGCTCTGCCACCTGCCCGGCCCCGTTCCAGGGCGGTCGCAACCCGCCGAGCGACTTCGCGTAGACCCCGCGGGTCGGTCAAGGAACCGACCATCACGGAACCACCCATCCACAAGCGTTACCCGCGAGCAAACTGGCCTCTTGTCGAGGAGTTGGAGAGCGACAATGGCGCGCCAACAATCCCCGATCTGCCGGTCTACGAGGTGGGGCAGAAGAAGACGTTCGCCGGGGGCGCTCGACTGGCCCGGCGCCTGGTGCCGTGGCGCGCCCGACGAGGCGGCGGCGCTCGCGGCGCTCGTGGAATATGCGCGCGCTACGCCGCAATCGTCTCGCGGACGGAGATCGCGTTCTACGCCCTGACGATCCCGCCGCCCTCGCGGGGTCGCCGAACGGCTCGCCGCGGCAACGGCTCCACAGACTTCGGCGGCCGCGGACGTCGCGCCCGCGCGCGATTGCCCGACGAGGCCGAGCGCGACCGAGGTGTAACGGCGATCTCGTGCGCCTTCGACCGCGCCGAGGCGGCGGAGGGGAAAGAGCTCCGCAAGGGCCGCGTGGTGGCGGCCGCGACTGCGACCGGATCGTGCGCCACGTCCTCGGGGCCGACGCGAGCTATCTGCGCAGCCTCGCGCGGAAGTTCAGCCAGGACGACGACGCGCCGCTGGCCGACGAATTGGCGCGGACGCGCGAGGCGATTCGCGTGGCGCTGGCTGTACGCGCGCGCGGGGCGATCGGCGCAAGGCCGCGCGGCGGCAAGATCTGGACGCCGCGCTACTTCGTGCGCCGCGTCGCCTGGCACACCGTCGATCACCTGTGGGAGATCGAGGACCGCCTCGGATAGAAGGGGCCGACCGATTCCGGCGGCGTCGGCGGAGGGATCCCTCTGGGCCAGCGCCCGCCGCTCCCATGCGGATAGCCGCCGCTGGGGTGCGATCGCCCCGACAGCGCATCGGCGTCAGAGCCGGATAGGGGCACACCTCCTGGTCACATCGCTGGCCGGCGTGCGCGCGCTCGACACGCCCCGAGCCCAGCGGCACAAGTGTCCGTACACGTCGTGCGCCGCTACCGGGAATGAAGAAGCGCGATGCCGCGGCCAAGCGGCTCCGGCGCGAGCCGACTGTGACCGGCAGCGACTCCGGCTTTCCGTCGCCACGCCGGAGGACGAGGATGTTGCAGCGACGTGCCCTGGGGTGGTGCTCTCGCGCCGCTCGCCTCAAGGCCATGTTCGCCTGGGCGGAGACTGGACGCTGAACAGGCGACAGCCCGGCAGCACAGCCCTGTGGCAGAGGTGGTCACCCAGGTTGCTGGCTGTACTCTTCGTCGGTGACGTGCTCGCCCCAGGTCACGGTGTTGCCGTCGTCGACCTGAAGCATCGCGAGATGGGTCATGAAGCGGTCGGGGGCGGCGCCGTGCCGGTGGTCCTCGCCGGGCTCGAAGAACGCGGTCACCGGGCGGATGACCTCGATCGGCCCGCCGCGACGCTGGCACAGGCCGATGCCCTCGTCACCCAGATCGTCCTGGCCGTTGGGGGTGTGCCCACGCCGTGCGGGCGCGCCGGCGCGAAGTGGACGCTGCTCGCCGACAGTCGCGACTGCCCCGACGGCGTCGCGACCGTATCAACGAAGACCGCGCCCGTGAACCACGCGCCCGGCCCGGCCATGGTCGCGATAGAGTTCCTGGTGATCTGCATGTCGTCCTCCTGATTGCGTTTCCGCAGAATGCCGGTCTTGCCGAACGTCGTGGTGGGCATGTCGCCACTTTCACGTTCTGGGCGTCGCATGTGCGGCGCCTGCGAACGACCGTCTTCACGAACCCCCCCGTTTCCTGAAGTCCTTCAGGCATTCGATTGTGATCTGAAGGGTCCGCAGCCGCCGCTCGCCGCTACGGCGGCAGCAGGTGATCCGCTCGCGCTGGCGGGTCGAGAAGGCCAGCGCCGCCTCCTCGACCACCCGGTCCGTCGCGGTCAAGCGGCCGGCGTGCTGGCGCAGGTGCTCCTCCCACGACGGCACGCTGAAGAGCTCGACGAAGCGGTTCAGGCGCTCGCCGTCCCGGTACAGCTCCCAGCGCGTCGCCCCGGTCCGCAGGCGCGACCGGCGAAGTTGCCCCATCGCCTCCAGGAAGGCCGCCTGCCGCTCCGGCGCGACGGTGAGGTCGACGCTGATCAGGACGGGTCCGGTGTCGGGCTCGGGGTCGTAGGCCAGCCGCGCCTCGGGCCAGTAGACGGCCGGCTGGGGGTCGAGGTGGCCGGTCTCCGGCACCCGCCAAAACAGGCCGGCGACGACCTGGCCAGGGTCGCCGCGGCCGCGAGGAGACCGCCGGCAGCAGGCCGGCGCGGTTCGCGGCGAGGCCCCAGGCAAGCCCCGGCGGTCTGCGCGCCCATGAAGGTGACCGTGAAGATGGCGAGGCCGCGGGCGCGGACCCAGGCCGGCAGGGCGAGCTGCATCTCGGCCGTCAGGGTCGACGTCACGGCCATCCAGGCCAGCCCGGCGCAGACGAGGGCCGCCAGGGCGGCCGGGAAGCTGGGAACGACGACGACCACCGCCTGCGCCGCCGCGTACAGGGCGCCGCCCAGCGCGAGCGTCCCGTTGGTGGACAGGCGGGTCTGGACCCGTCCGAGCACCAAGGCGCCGATGATCGCGCCGACCCCCAGCGCGCCGAACAGGGCGCCGTAACCGTCGACCGCCAGGCCCAGGCGCTGCCTGGCGATCAGCGGCAGCAGCGCCCAGAGCGCCATCGCCGGCGCGACGAAGAGAATCACCCGCAGCAGGAGGCGCCGCGCCACCGGCTCGTGCCAGACGTAGGGTCCCCGGCGCGGAGCGCCGGCACGAAGCGCTCCCTGGGGCTCGCGGCGTCGGGCTGCGGCCGGCGCCAGAGGAGCAGGGCGACCGCGAGGAAGGTCACGGAGGCCGCGTTGAGGGCGAAGACGACCGGGACGCCGCCCAGGTGGGCGATGACCAGCCCGGCCAGCGCCGGCCCGACCGCGCGGGACAGGTTGACGTTGACCAGATCCAGCCGGGAGGCCGCCCGCAGTTGCGCCCTCGGACCAATTCGGGGATGGTCGCCCCCAGCCGGGCAGCTGCACCGCGACGCCGGCGCCCAGCGCGAAGGTGCAGGCGAGCAGCAGGGCCGGCGGCATCTGCCCGGCGGCGGTGAGCGCGGCGACCAGGAGGCCGACGATGAAGAAGTAGACCTGGACGGTGAACAGCAGCCAGCGCCGATCGAAGGCGTCGGCCAGGACGCCCCCGGCAGCGCCAGCAGCATCACCGGCAGCGTGTTGGCCGTCGGCACCAGGGCGACGATCGCGGCCGCGTTGGGCGCGTCGATGAGCAGCCACTGCGCGCCGACGGTTTGCATCCAGGTCCCGATGCTGCTGATCAGCACCCCGAGCCACAGCCAGCGGAAGGCGCGCCGCCGCAGGCGCCCACGCCGGGGCGTCGGCCGCCGCCGACCCCGAACCGGGCCTTCCCGCGGAAGGCGTCCCCCACGACCCGCGTCGCCGCCTTGCGGCATATCACCTCCGTCGACGCATCGCACACCTGTCACGGTCTCGCCTGTGATGCGGCATCGCCCAAGTGGCGCCGAGTGCGGGCGCCGCACCGGTGGGCGAGGCGCCAAGAACGTGAGGGAACACCTGCTCGCCCACTCAGCGGCCGGTCAGTCGCCAGGTGCTCGGGGCGCCGGACCCCGTGCGCCACGATCCGCACGGCGGCGACCTCGACGGCTGACATCGGCGTTACTGAGGACCGACGACGGGATGCGGTACATACGGCTCTTCCAGGTAGGCGACCTCGTCCCGGGTCAGTTGGACGGACAGCGCGCCGACAGCCGCTTCCAGGTGCGCGGTCGTCGTCGCCCCGACGATCGGCGTCACCGGCGGCTTCTGCAACAGCCAGGCCAGCGCGATATGCGCGCGCGGAACCCCTGCTTGTCCGCGATCTCCGTGACCCGCTCCACGACCCGTCGATCGGCCTCGGCCGTCGCGTCGTACTTGCCCCTCGCGATCTGATCGGTCTCAGGCGCAGCGTGCTTTCGAGGACCAGTCGCGCGTCAATCTCCCGGCGGCGAGCAGGCTATACGGGATGGCCCCGATCCCCTCCTCGCGGCAGAGCAGCATCTCCCGCTCCTCTTCGCGGTAGATCAGGTTCAGGTGATTCTGCATCGAGACGAAGCAGGGTCCAGCCGTGCCGCTCGGCGACGCGTGGAGCGCCCGCTGGAACTGCCACGCGAACATGGCGGAGGCGCCGATGTAGCGGGCCTTGCCGGCCCGCACCACGTCGTGCAGCGCCTCCATCGTCTCCGCGATCGGGGTCTGGTAATCCCAGCGGTGGATCTGGTAGAGATCCACGTACTCCGTCCCGAGCCGCTCCAAACTCTTGTCGATCTCGCTCAGGATCGCCTTGCGCGATAGCCCGGCGCCATTCGGGCCGTCGCGCATCCTGCCATGCACCTTGGTGGCGATGACGACCTCGTCCCGATTCGCGAAGTCCTTCAACGCGCGTCCGAGGATCTCCTCACTCCTCCCGATGGAGTAGACGTTGGCGGTATCGAAGAAATTGATCCCCAGATCGAGGGCTTTCTTGATGATCGGCCGGCTGTTCTCCTCGTCGAGCACCCATTTGTGGATCCACCGTTCCGCGTCCCCGAACCCCATACAGCCGAGGCAGATGCGGGAGACCTCCAGCCCGGTGTTGCCCAGCTTCGCGTAGTCCATCTGATCCTCCTCGCGTTCCATCACCGGCGTCCAATCCGTCCATGAGGTGACCGTGCTCTGGCGTCGTCATTACGGTGGCGTATTCACCGTTCGATGGGCTATTCGCGCCCCTCCGCTTCAGCGGGCGCCGTGAGGCGCCTGTCGGCCGCGGCCAGGCCGACCGCGACAGGGCCACAATGGGTCGCCATCACGCTCAGGTCGGGCGCCGCGCCCCGCCGAGCCGCTTCACGACCGCCGGGTCGCGGTGGTCGAAGAAGCTGCTCTCCTTCCGGTCCAGCGTGGCGATGGCCGCCATGTCGTCGGCGCTCAGCTCGATATCGAAGACGTCGAAGTTCTCCGCCATGCGCTCCTTGCGGACCGACTTCGGGATGGCCACCACGCCGCGCTGGGTCAGCCAGCGCAGGATGATCTGCGCCGCACTCTTCTGGTACTTCTCGGCCAGCGCAAGCAGCACCTCGTTTTGGAAGATGTTGTGCTGGCCCTCGGCGAATGGCGCCCAGGCTTCGATTTGCACCCCGTTGTCCTGCAAGAATCGCTGGGTCTCGACCTGCTGGTGGAAGGGGTGGACTTCGATTTGGTTCACCGCCGGCACGACCTCGTGATGCACCATGAGATCCATCAACCGGTCGGGCGGGAAGTTGCTGACGCCGATGGCGCGGACCCGACCCTCACGGAGCAGCGCCTCCATGTCGCGCCAGGCGCCGTAGACATCCCCGAAGGGCTGGTGGATCAGGTAGAGGTCGAGGTAGTCCAGCCCCAGCCGCGCCAGCGACCGCTCGAACGCCGCCCGGGTCGGCCCCTCCCCGGCGTCGGTGAGCCATAGCTTGGTGGTGACGAACAGCTCCTCGCGCGGCATCCCGGCGCCCTTGATGGCCCGGCCGACGGCCTCCTCGTTGCCGTACGCCGCCGCCGTGTCGATCAGGCGGTAGCCGACGCCGATCGCGTCGCGGACGGCCCGCTCGCATTCTTCCGGGTCCGGGACCTGGAAGACCCCGAAGCCGAGCAGGGGCATCGCGACCCCATTATTCAGCGTGACCGACGGTGTATTTGGCATTGGTTGTGCTCCTTCCGAGCGTATCGCCCTCATTGTCCCGTTGCGGCGTCAATTCTTGAGCAGGCCGATGCGCCGTAGCCACGCCTCGACCGCTGCACCGGCCTCCCCCGCCTCCTCGCCGCGCACCGCGAGGCCTTCCCCGATGGTCGCGCCGGGGCACGTCGCGGCATAGTCGCGCGCCGCCGTGCCCAGCCCGCTCACCGCGTACGTCGCGAACGGGAAGATCGTCTTGCCGGCGAAATCGAAGCGCCCGGCGAACGTCGCCATAATCATCGGCGGCCTGACGTTCCAGATCGGGCTGCCCAGCAGCACGATGTCGTAGCCCGCGATCGCGGTGAGCGGGTTGGCGATGGCCGGGCGGGCATCGGCGTCTTGTTCCCGGACGTTCCGCGCGACGGTCTCGGCGTAGTCGTCGGGATAGGGATCGGCGGGCTCGATGCGGTGGACGTCGCACCCGATGAGCCGGCCGATCATGCCCGCCACGACTTCGGTGTTCCCGACCTCGAGGCGCGTTCGCCCGCCGTAGGAGTAGTTCTCACCGGCCCGCGAGAAGTAGGCCAACAAGACCGTGCTGCCGGTCGAGGTGGGCCGGGCGGGTGCCTGCTCGGGCTCGTCGTCCACGCGGCGTGGTGAAGAGTCGGAGCAGCCACTCAGCTGGGCGCCGATGGCCACGCCTGCTATCCCCGCAAGGGCGCCACGCAGGAGCGAGCGTCGCCCCAGCGTGGTCGGTTCGCCGTCGCGCCGGAGTGCGGTGGTGTCCAGCACCTCCGCCGTGCCGATCCTCGTCCGTTCGTCGCTCGTCCACGCGGTCATCGGCCTGCCTCCTTCGCAATGCGGGCGGGCCGGACTGCGCCATGGCCCCCGCTCAGCGCGCACGCGCCCGCCCGCACAGGCCGGTCCACTGCTTCACGGCTGTTGCTCGGCGTCTTCGGCGTTGTAGACCTCGAAGGTCAGGCGCGGCATGGTGGCGAAATCGACGGGCGGCTCCCACCCGTCCAGCAGCCGGACGTTCTGCTCCACCTCGTGCGGCCAGCGCATGCCGACGATGCCCGCATGCACCCGCGAATCGGACAGCACGAACTTCAAGGCGACGTCGTACGGATCGTGCGCGGCCGGCCATTCCGGCGCCAGGAGGCTGATCTCGCGCTGGAAGATGCCGGACGTCATCGTGCGCATCGTGACCACGCCCGCGTTCGCCTTCCCCGCCTCGATGAGGAAATGCCGGGCGGCGGCCTGATAGACGATGTTGTAGGCGATCTGATAGACCTCGATCGCCTCGCGCTCCAGGAAGGGGATCACGGTCCACGGCTCTTCGCTCGTGATCCCGATGTGGCCGATCGTGCCCGCCTCGCGCAGCGCGAGGAGCGCGTCGAGCGGACCCCCGTGGAGGACGTGCTCGACCGCCGTCGGCGTGTACATCCGCCCATGCACTTGCATGATGTCGATGTAATCGGTCTGCAGCCGTTTGAGGCTCGCGTGGACACTGTCGATGACGCCCTGATGGTCCAGTTCGTACCAGACCTTGCTGGCCAGCACGCAGTCCCGCCGGCGGGTCTTCATCACCTCGCCGACGAGCGTCTCGCTGTAGCCGTTGCCGTACGCGGGCGCGGTGTCGACATAGTTGATGCCACGGTCCAGCGCGGCGTTGAGCGTCGCTTAGACCACCTTGCGGCCGTCGTCGGACAGGGGATCCCAGCCCATCGAGCGATGCACGTAGCTGAAGGCCGCGCCGCCGATCGCGATCGGCGAGACTTCCAGGCCGGTGCGACCGAGCTGCCGCCGTTGCATGCTGCCCCTCCTCCTGTCGTGAGCGCAGACCTTTGCGCCGCGGCGCCCGTCCGGCGGGCGCCTCAGAACGCGACCAGGACTTTGATCGCCTCGCGGTCGTTCATCGCCCGGTAGCCGTCGGGCACCTCGCCCAGGCCGATGACCCGGTCGGAGACGCCCCGGCTCGATCCGCCTGTCGAGGACGTCCGGCAACAGCTCCTCGATGTACGCGCGGGCGGGGCGCCGCCGCCGCCGATGGTGATATTGTTCATCAGCGTCGGCACGGCCTCCGGGATCGAGGCCGCCTGGGGCAAACCCGACGCGGCCGACGGCGCCGCCCGGTCGGGCGATGCGCAGCGCCGTGACCGTCGCCTCCTCGTGCCCGACGCACTCGAGCACGGCGTGGGCGCCGAGGCCGCCGGTCAGCGCGCGCACGCGCTCGACCGCCTCCTCGCCGCGCTCGCTGACGATGTCCGTCGCGCCGAACTCCTTCGCCAGGGCGATCCGGTCGGGGTGGCGGCCGAGGAGGATGATCCGCTCGGCGCCCAGGCGCTTCGCGGCGATCACGCCGCAGAGGCCAACCGCCCCGTCCCCGACGACCGCGGCGGTCTTGCCGGGGCCGACCCTGGCGCCGCGGGCGGCGTGGTGGCCGGTCGCCATCACGTCGGTCAGCGTGAGCAGCGACGGCATCAGCGCGTCGTCGCGGCCGACCGGCAGGACGACGAGCGTGCCGTCTGCCTGCGGGACGCGCACCGCCTCGCCCTGCCCGCCGTCGACGCCGTTGGAGCCATACCGGCCGCCGTGGAGGCAGGAGCTGTGCAGCCCTTCCCGGCAGAAGACGCAGGTCCCGTCCGAACAGAGGAATGGCGCGACGACGACGTCGCCAGGCTTGACGGCGCGCACCTCGGACCCGACGGCCTCGACGACGCCGATGAACTCGTGGCCCATCCGCCGCCCCGTCTCGCTGGGCGCCATCGCCTGGTAGGGCCAGAGGTCGCTGCCGCAGATCGCGGCGCGGGTGACCGCGACGAGAGCGTCGGTCGGCTCGACCAGCCCGGCATCGGGAACGGTCTCGATCCGCACGTCGCCGGCGCCGAACATGACGGTGGCGCGCATAGTGCTTTACCTCCGAGTTCCGGTCTTGTCGGTCATGCCCCGCTCCCGCGTCGCCGCGCCCTCCGCTTCCGCCGCGGCGAACACCTCCTTGGCCGCCCTCATCGCCGACATCGCGGTCGGCCAGCCGGCGTAGAAGGCGAGGTGGGTGATCAGTTCGACCAGCTCGTCCCTGCTGACGCCGTTGTCCAGCGCGCGGCGCAAGTGGCCCGGTAATTCGTTCGTCCGATACAGCGCGACGAGGGCCGCCACGGTGATCAGGCTGCGGTCGCGCTTGGCGAGGCCGGGCCGCTCCCAGATGTCGCCGAAGAGCACGTCGTCGGTGAGTTCGGCCAACTTGGGCGCGACATCGCCGACCATGCGCTGGGCGACGGACGGTTCTTTCGTCATCGGGGTTCCCCTCCTGTTCTCTTCGTCGTGTGGTCAGCGGGCAGGTCTCGTGCCAGACCAAGCCGGATCTTCTCTTGTACGATAGTCCAGCTTGCCTGTAAACTCGTGACAAATCGCCGTCAACCACCGCTATCCGACATTCACTAATGGTAGTTGTGTTCGGGGGAGAGTGAGTAGGATGATCGTGCAGGATAGTTGTACTATCCTGCACGATAACTCTAGTTTCCGCTAACTGGGTGGCATCAGGGGGTACCCATTGGTAGAGTGCGGGTGCTGACGCCGTGCTCTACCGCAGGAGTTCCCCCGATGCCGGAAGCAGTCTATCGCATCCTGACCCTCCTATGCCTGCTGGTGGTGGCGTGCCCGATCGGGACGAACCTGGGCTTGCTGCACCTGCTGTGGATGCTGGTGAGCGGGCGGCTGCTCGCCGCGCGCGGCGCGGTGGTGCCGGGGCTGAGCGAGTGCGGCTTGGCCGCGCGGCGACGCGGCGGGCCTGGGCGGCGCTGGGGCAGGGCGGCTGGAGCAGCGCGGCGTTGCTGGCCCGCTGGGCCGCGGTGCTGGAGGGGAAGGGCGCTGGCAGGCGCACGCGCATGGGGGCTACCGCCCGGTGGCGGTCGACGTCACCGGCTTCTGGCGCCCGCGGCTCCGGGGCTGTCCGACCACCCATTACCACGGCGCCGCGGGGAAAGCCCTCCCCGCCATCCCGCTGGGCCTCATCGCCCGCGTGGGCAGCGTCGGGGGCCAGCGCCTGGCCTGCCCGCCGGCGTGCGTGCGGGCGGACGCCGGGGACCCGCGCGCCAGCACGCACGCGCGCCTGCTCGTGGGCGAGGCGGTGCGGCGGTGCGCGCCGACGACGCGCTGGTGCTGGACGGCGGGTTCGGGGTGGCGCTGCTCCAGGAGGCAGGGGCGACCCGGTACGTGGTGCGGCTCGCCAAGAACTGCACCGCCCGGCGGGCCACCCCGCCGCCGTACGACGGGCGCGGGCGCCCCGCCACCCGCGGGCGGATCGTCCGCCCCTTGCCCCGCACCTACCGCGGCCGCGCCATCCCCGCCACCGTGCCCGACCGGGTCGAGACGTGGCGCGAGGACGGCGCCCTCCTGCGCGCCGAGCGGTGGACCGACCTGGTGCGGCCGGAGGCGGCCGCCGCCAGTCCCACCTTCACCATCGTCGCCCTCCACGACCCCCGCCACCGCGAGCCGTTGGTGCTCGCGACCTCCCTGCCCGTGCCGCCGCGCGCGCTGCGCGCCCTCTATCGCGACCGCTGGCCCGTCGAACAACTGCCGCTGGCGGCGAAGCAGATGCTCGGGGCCGCGCCGCGCCAGTTCGTCCACGCCCCCGAGACCTGCCAGCGCCTCCCGGAACTGGCGCTGCTCGCCGGGGCGGTGCTGTCCTACGCGGCGGCGACCGCGCCCGCCGTCCCCCACCGGCTTCTGGGACCGCCGGCCCCAGCCGACCCCCGGCCGGCTGCGGCGCCTCCTGGCGCGCACCCCGTTTCCGCACGACTTCCCGCTCCCCGCCCGGCTTCGCGAAAAAGCGCCCCTCACCGCCCACCTGCCGAGGCTTCTGGGGCCAACGCCGACGCCAGTCGCCCGCGTCGGCTACGCCGAGCGCACCTGACCAGGCGATCTCCCTGGACGTAGCGGCCTGAGTTAGCGGAAACTAGAGCGATTAAGGGGATAATGGAATCAGGAACGCGTGAGGGGATACGATGCAGGTGATGAACGACCAGCAGTCGGAGCGCGAGGCGCGCCGGGCGCGGGCCGACCGGGATGAGCTGATCGAGCGGATCGCGCGGGCCGTCCGCGACGACGGGGCGAAAGAGCCGCTGCCAGGCCTGCGCCTCCACCGCTCCTCCTCGCCCACGGAGCTGGCGCATGTGGTGTACAACCCTGCTTTTTGCGTCATTGCTCAGGGCAGCAAGGAGGTCTTCCTGGGCGAGGATCGCTACCAATACGACCCCGCGCATTACCTGCTCGCCACGATCGAGCTGCCCGTCGTGAGCCAGGTCATCGAAGCGTCGCGGAGCGGCCGTACCTCAGCCTGCGCCTCGCGCTCGACCCCGCCCTCGTCGGCGCGGTCATGGTCGAGGCCGATCACCCCGCGCCGCGCCGCCAGACCGGCGTGAAGGCCATCGACGTGAGCCCGCTGGACGCGGGCCTGCTGGACGCCGTGGTGCGGCTCGTCAGGCTCCTGGACTCCCCGGCCGACGCGCCTTCCCCGCGCCGCTGGTCACGCGGGAGATCGTCCACCGCCTCCTGACGGGGGCGCAGGGTGACCGGCTCCGCCACCTCGCGGTCCTCGGCGGCCACAGCCACCGCATCGCCAGGGCCGTCGAGCGGCTCCGCGCCGACTTCGACCGGCCGCTGCGGATCGAGAGCCTCGCGCGCGATCTTGGCATGAGCGTCTCGGGCTTCCACCACCAGTTCAAGGCGGTCACCGCGATGAGCCCCTTGCAATTCCAGAAGCGGCTGCGGCTCCAGGAGGCCCGCCGCCTCATGCTCGGCGGACACCTCGACGCCGCGAGCGCGGCCTACCGCGTGGGGTACGACGACGCCTCGCACTTCAACCGGGAGTACAAGCGGCTCTTCGGCGCGCCGCCGCTGCGCGACGTGGCACGGCTGCGGGAAGCCGCCAGCGGGAGCGCCGACCTCTGAGCCGATGCGCGGGCCGGTGATCAGTCTCCTCGTTGCCCGACAAGCCTGACCCAACGACCGGGTACGTCGGCAACGACGCGGTCAGGAGGTGTTTCCCTATCCCTCGGCGAGGTCCCTGCGGGCGATGGTGATGATCTCGGGGCTGGTGTCGGTGAGCGGGCGCCGGGTCCAGTCCCCGAACTGCTCCTCGATCGTCAAGCCCGCGCCGGACAGGAACGAGGACAGCGCCTCCGGGTCGAGGAACCGGAGCGCCCCCGGCTCACCGCCGGCCCGTCCCACCCAGGGCTGGTGAACCTGCTGATGCTGCGCACGACGCCCCCCTCGACCGGCGTCTCCACCAGGTACTCGCACCGCACGACCGCATCGGTGGCATCGGTCACCTCGCCGCTGTACTGCGTCGGCCAGCGCTCCCAATCGCGCACCTGCGGGGTTGCGCGTCTCGAACGCGAAGCGGCCGCCCTCGACGAGGGCCGCCTGGGTCGCCGCGAGCGCCGTGCGGATCTCGTCGTCCTCGACCAACTCCTGGAACGCGTGCCCGGTCATGACGACCAGATCGAACTCCGCACCCAACCGACCGACGCGAGGTCGCCGAGCACCCACTCGATGTCCGACCGCTTGCGCGCCTGGGCCAGCATCCCAGGGGCGGGATCGGGCCCCACAACCGCCCCGTATGGCCGCGCTCCCGCGCCCAGGTGCAGCAGCGCGCCCGTCCCGCACCCCACGTCGAGCACGGCCCGCACGGACAGCACCAGGGGCAGATAGAAGGCGAAGTCGTCCCGCCGCGCCGGCGGCGGGCAGAACGCGTCATACAACGCGGCGAGTCGGTCCTCGGTGAACTTCCGCTCGATCATGGCGCCAATCTACCCGCCCCGTCGTCCGCGGTCAACGCCGCCGAGATCCGCCAGCGACGCGCGGAGGGGAACGCCGGGAACGCGCCGGACCACTCTATCGGAGCGTCGCACCCCGCCAACGCCCCCGCCCCGCGAGCAGATCCATGCCGTGAGCAATCTGTACCCCGATTTCAGGACACGTCAAGCGCCGTGCAGGTCGGCCAGCGATGCGATCGGGCTGTTTCCCTCCCCCTTGGCGAGGTGTGGGATCGGCCCCCCTGGCACCAGGGCTCCCTGACCCCCGACCCTGGAGGACGGTGGTCATTGGCGATAGCCCTTATAGGAGACAGAACGGCATTGACCGAGTATGGCGTGTCATGCCCGGTCGTGGACGAGATCGGGCCGGCGATCGGGCGGCCTCTTGCTCCCCGATCGCGGTTGTGCCCCTTCCTCTCCCGTGCTACCTTTTGGACGGATAGAGCTAATAGACCAATACCGAGGAAGGGGTAGCATGACGACGATGCCGGTGATGGAGGAAATCCAATTCTCGCAGGCCAAGTCACGCCTCTCCTGAGGTCATGGACGATGTGGTGCATCGGGAGCGCCCGAAGGCGATCCGTCGCGAGCGGGGCAGGAACGAGATCATGTATCTGCTGCCGCGCGAAGTCCTCGATGCGGTGGTCGGCGCCGCGCGTGTCGAGGTCGATTACCTCCCAGACGAGGAGGGGATCGGGCTCTGGGTGAACGGCCTCGAGATCGGCGCCCACGGTGCGACGGTCGTGGAGGCGCGGCAGAACCTGGTGCGCGAGGTCCGGGCCTACGTCGCGAACTTCCTGGGAGTTGCCGGTCTACCTCGCGTGGCCCGACCGCGCGCGGCTGATGCCGCAAGTGTTGCGCCTCGCCGTCGCCCGCGACGACGACGAATTGGCGCGGCTCCTCTTCGACCCAGCGGGGCGTAACGTGCCGGGGCGGCGACCGACCTGGGCACAACTGCGCCGCTTCTGTGAGCGGCAAGGGTTTCGCCCTTCCACCACCGCTCACCACTTCTACGACCGGGTGTTGCCCGACGGGAGCACGGCCGGGACAAAGATCTCGTTCGGTCGGGCCGAGACCGAGACCGTCCCGCCGTCACTCTGGCCACGGATCTGGCGGCGGCAACTGCGACTCCTCGACGAGGGGAGTTCTGGCGGGGCTCGACGGCGCGCCGGTCGAATACGACGTCTCCGCCGGCGCCCGAACCGGCACACCCCTTGCCCGATTTCCTCGCCCGGCGCCTGCGGGAAGACCGGCATCTCGCGGAACAGGTGATCGCGGCAACGACGCTCGCCGAAGCACAGCGCCTGCTCAACGAGTGGTATAGCCGCGACCGGGAGGGTTAGCCGAGGCCGCGCGCCCTCTCGCGGCGACGGGCAATGCCAGCCGCACCCCCGCCCCCTCGCCAGGTTCGATCGATGCGCGCCCTTTCCACCCGCCGGCCGCGCCACCGCCGGTCGGCCGCGCCGCGAGCGCGGATCGCGGAAAAACGAAACGAACGGGCCACGGAGGACAGAGGAAGTGAGCTACAGCGCCAAAATACAGCGCGAGGAGCGGCTGTCGACATCGGCAAAGCGGGGGCAAAACACCCCAAATTGCCGCAGTCTCGCCTCCACCCTCACCGCCCACGGAAGCAGGAGCGCACCCTTACCCATAAGGCCTGTGTGTCACCCTCCTGGCACCAGCCCTCCCCTCTCCCAGGACTGGGAGAGGGGGGAGGCCGCCGGGTGCCCCCTGGGGCGTGGCGGCGGGGTGCGGGGGCGGCGGCGATCAGTGCGCCCCGGCGTGCTCCTCCAGGTTGCGGGCGCCGGTGTCGCGCAGCACGTCCAGCGCCTGGTCGATCCGGTTGGTGCGGACAGCCACCAGCCACGCGCCGTTCTGCAGCTCGTCGGTGTAGTCCCCGCTCTCCTCGTTGCCGAGCCCGTAGCCGGCCAGCGAGCCCGCCCAGGCGCCCGCCCCGGCCAGGATCACCCCGCCCGCCGCCATCGCCGCCAGGCCATTGCCGCCCAGCAGGCCGCTCAGCCCCGGCATCTGTAGCGCCGCCAGCCCGAGGACCGCGCCGGCGGCGGCGCCCGCCAGCAGCCCCACGCCCGTGCCGAGGTTGATCTTGCTGACCTGGCCGACCTCGACCTCGCCCGCCATCCGCTCGGCCTCCGGCTCGGCGCCCAACTCGCTATTCTGCTGCGTCGCCTGATCGGTGATCCGCTTGGCCTCGTCGAGGTCCTTGGCGCGGATGCGGATCTCCTCGCGGTCGAACCCGAACCCTTCCAATTCGCCGGCCGCGCGCCGCGCCTCCTGCTCGCTGGCGTAGACTCCAACCAGCACCTGCGCGCCGTCGATCTGGGTCTCGACCATCCCCCCGAGCGTGTCCCGCTTGTCGCCGCTCAGGCGCCGGGGATCGAGTCCGGCGATCCCGCGGGTCGGGTCGCCGCCCGCCGCCGCCGAATCCTGGCCCGCCAGACGCTCCGGGGAGAGGCCCATGCTGGGGCCGCTCAGGTTCCTGTCCGGGTCCGTCGATTGGTTGCCGCTCATCGCCGCCTCGCCTCCCTCGTGCCGCGCACCCCGCGCCGTCGCGCCCTCTCCACTATCCCAACGGTCGGGCCTGGCCCGCAACGGGCCGCCCCGTCTCCCGCGGCGATTGTACCATCGCCCGCGCCGCCGGGGGGGCGCCGCCTGGACCGCTTCGCCGACCGTCCGACGCCAGCGGAAAACCAACGTCGGGAATCTATTGACAGGGCGGCCCGGCGCTCGGTATCCTCACCGCACGCCGACGCCGGTCGGGATGGGGGACGGCGTGCGGCCAGTTGTCACTTAGGGTAACCTGAGCGTGGGTCCGCGCCGCCCCGCGCGACGGGCGTGTGACGGCCGATTTTCGGCCTCCGACGCGCCCCGCGGCGCCATTGGAGCAAATACTGAGTGGCCGTATAATACTGCCGGAGGGCTGGGATTGCGCCCCCACCTTGTGCCGGTGATGAGGAGGCGGTAGGCGAGATGCCAGAGACGCAGCAGCCTGCGGGCAGGGACGACAAGGAGCCGGGGCGGACGTCTCCCGCCGGGCGGGCGGCGCGACGGCAGACGGCGGCGCGGCAGCGCTGGTTGCGGCTGGCCGCGGCCCTCCTCCCGCTGATCGCGCTCGCCTTCCTCTCCGCCTGCGCCAACGAGGCGATCGGCGGCCCGTCCGGCGAGCCGCTCGACGCCTCGACGATCGACGTCAAGTCCGACTGGAATCAGGACATCTTCAATCTCTACACGCTGGTCTTCCTGCTGGCCGGCGTGGTCTTCATCATCGTCGAGACCGCGCTGCTCTACTCGGTCTTCCGCTTCCGGCGGCGTCCCGGCGATCGCCTGCCCCGCCAGATCCACGGCAACAACCTCGTTGAGATCGGCTGGACGCTCGCCCCGGCCCTGCTGCTGGTGGTCGTCGCCATCCCGACCGTCCAACTGATCATCCGCCAGGAGAGCCCGCCGCCGCCCGACTCGCTGCGGGTCGAGATCATCGGCCACCAGTTCTGGTGGGAGGTGCGCTACCCCGACCTGGGGGTCGTCACGGCGAACGAGATCCACATCCCGGTCGGCCGGACCGCCGCGTTCTCGCTGACCTCGGCGGACGTGCAGCACGCCTTCTGGATCCCGAAGATGGGCGGCAAGAAGGATCTCTACCCGAACCGCGTCAACCAGATGCATTTCAACCCCTTCGAGACCGGCGTCTACTACGGCCAGTGTTCCGAGTTGTGCGGCGAGTCGCATGCCTTCATGAAGCTGCGCCTGATGGTCGACGAGCCGGCCGCCTTCGACCGCTGGGCGGCCGAGCAGAACGTGCCGACGACGCCGCTGTTCGACGATCGGGCGCGCTTCGAGCGGGGCCAACTGCTCTTCAACCAGTGCGTCGCCTGCCACGTCCTCTACGGCCACCCGAACCCCGCGGCGAACCAGCCGGCCGGCAAGATCGGCCCGAACCTGACGCGCATCGGCAGCCGTACGACGATCGCCGCCGGCTGGCTCGACAACACCCCGGCCAACCTCGTCCGCTGGATCCGCAACCCGGACGCGATCAAGCCGGGCAACAAGATGATCGCGTTCGAGAATCTCAGCCAGGAAGACCTTGAGGCGCTCGCCTACTATCTGACCAGCCAGAAGTAGGCGGGAAGCGGGTAGAGGGCCGCCCGGTCGGCGTCGCGGCCCTCGAGGCGCGGTCGCCGGTAGTCACACGAGGCTTGAACGTGCAACCTGGCACCTTCAACCTTCAGCCGCATTGAGGCAGTACGGAGGCGAACATGGCGACGACGACCCAAGCACCGCCACGAGTCCTGCGCCGGCCGGTCGAGGCGCCGTCGGGGCTGTGGAGCTGGCTGACCACGGTCGATCACAAGCGGATCGGCGTCCTCTACGGCGTCTCCTCGTTCCTCTTCTTCCTGGCCGGCGGGATCGACGCGCTGCTGATCCGCCTCCAGCTCGGCAAGCCGATGAACGAGCTCTTCAGCCCGGACCACTACAACGGCTTCGTGACGATGCACGCCACGACGATGATCTTCATGGCGCTGATGCCGATGAGCGTGGCCTTCTTCAACTACATCGTGCCGCTGCAGATCGGCGCGCGCGATGTCGCCTTCCCGCGCCTCAACGCCTTCAGCTTCTGGGTCTTCCTCCTCGGCGGCCTGATCATGAGCAGCAGCTACCTGGTCGACGCGATCCCCAACCAGGGCTGGTACGGCTACGCCCCGCTGACGATCCGCGAGTACAGCCCCGGCCTGAACGTCGACTTCTGGATCGTCGGCCTCCAAATCCTCGGCGTGGCGACGATCGCCGGGGCGATCAACTTCTTCGTGACGATCATCAACATGCGCGCCCCCGGCATGTCGCTGATGCGCATGCCCCTCTTCTGCTGGATGACGCTGATCACCACGGTGCTGATCCTGCTGGCCTTCCCCGTCTTCACGATCGCCCTGACCGAACTCCTCTTCGACCGCCACTTCGGCACCACCTTCTTCGACAGCACCAGGGGCGCCGACCCGCTCCTCTGGCAGCACCTCTTCTGGATCTTCGGCCACCCCGAGGTCTACATCCTGATCATGCCCGCCTTCGGCATCATCTCGGAGATCATCCCGGTCTTCTCGCGCAAGCCGCTCTTCGGCTACGCCGCGATGGTCCTCGCCTCGATGGCGATCGCTTTCCTCGGCTTCGGCGTCTGGGCGCACCACATGTTCACCACCGGCGCCGGCCCGGTCGCCTACACCTTCTTCGCCCTCTCGACGATGCTGATCGCCGTGCCGACCGGCGTGAAGATCTTCAACTGGCTCGGCACGCTCTACGGCGGCTCGATCAACCTGCGCCCGCCCATGCTCTTCGCGGTCGGCTTCATCGGCACCTTCGTCATCGGCGGCCTCAGCGGGGTGATGCACGGCACGGTGCCGGTCGACTGGCAGCAGAGCGACTCCTACTGGATCGTCGCGCACATCCACTACGTCCTCTTCGGCGGGACGATGTTCGCCCTCTTCGCCGGCATCCACTACTGGTGGCCGAAGTTCACCGGCACGATGCTCAACGACAAGCTCGGGCAGGCCACCTTCTGGACGATGCTGGTCGCCTTCCACGTCACCTTCTTCCCGATGCACTTCCTCGGCACCGCCGGGATGCCGCGGCGCATGTCGATCTACCCGACCGGCACCGGCTGGGACTTCTGGAACCTGGTCGCGACGGTCGGCGCGTTCGCCCTGGCGGCGTCGGTCTGGCTCTTCGTGATGAACGCCTTCATCTCCCTGCGGCGCGGCGAGCCGGCCGGCAACGACCCCTGGGACGGCGCGACGCTGGAGTGGGCGATCGCCTCGCCGCCGCCGGTCTACAACTTCGCGCGCATCCCAACCGTCAGTTCGCGCGACCCGCTCTGGGTCGAGAAGCGCTCGGAGGAGACCGCGGTGGAGCTCGGCTTCGCGCCCCGCCGCGCGGTGGCGGTCGTCGCCGACCCGGTGGAGGCGCGGGTCCACATGCCGAACCCGTCCTTCTGGCCGCTGGTCGCGGCGGTGGGCCTGTCGATGATCTTCGCCGGGTTCCTGATGCCGTGGTACCTCGGGGCGTTCCCGCTCATCACCCTGCTCGGCATCCCCGTCCTGATGGTCGGCATCACATCCTGGTCGTTCGAGCCGGCAGGCTAGAGAGAGTAGAGAGTCGGGAGTCGGGAGTAGCGAGTAGCAGCGTTCGA
>JAUJMV010000022.1:36943-40029 GCA_030446685.1 Thermomicrobiales bacterium
GGGGTCCCCCCCAAACACCCCGGCCCCCCCCCGCGCTCGGTGTGGGCCTCACCAATCCGGTGCTGTCTGGGGGGGTGTGTGGGGGTTTTTTTTTGGGGGGGGGGGGGGGTGGGGCCGGCCCCCCCGCCCCCCCCTCCGCCCCCCCCCCCCCCCCCCCCCCCCCCGACTCCCGACTATTCACGGAGGACAAGCGTGGCAAGGGCGATCGCACACGACGAGCAGGGGCGGCTGCTGCCCCAGGCCGGTCACGGGGATAGCGATATCCACGATCACGGCCACGACGACCACGGGGGCGAACATCCCACCTCGACGGGGCTGAACAACGTCAAGGTGCTGATGTGGACCTTCATCGCCTCGGAGTGCCTCCTCTTCGGCAGCCTGATCTCGACCTACCTGGCGGTCGAGGGGCGGACGATCCCGAACACGCCCGGCCCCGAGCTCTTCGACATCCCCTATACGTCGGTCAGCGCGTTCGTCCTCCTCTTCAGCAGCCTCTCGATGGTGCTGGCGCTGGCCGGGCTCCAGGCGGGCGACCAGCGCCAGTTGCGGATCTGGCTCTTCGTCACCGCCGCGCTCGGGCTGGTCTTCCTCGGCGGGCAGTACTACGAGTTCAGCACGTTCTACTTCGAGGAGTTCTGGCTCGATAAGAACTTCCTGGGGTCGTCGTTCTTCCTGCTGACCGGCTTCCACGGCGCGCACGTCACCGTCGGGGTGATCTGGCTCCTGGCCCTCTGGCTCTACTCGCTGCGCTACGGCATCGCGCCGGAGAAGAGCCTGCTGGTGGAGATCTCCGGTCTGTACTGGCACTTCGTCGACGTGGTCTGGATCGTCATCTTCGCCGTCGTCTACCTGATCCCCTACTCGCGAATCGAGGGCGGCGGGCATTAGCTGGTCGAGGGAGGAGGAGCATGAGCAGGGATTATCCGGGGGCGGACGCCGAGGCGCGGCATGGGTCCACGGCGCACGATGCCCACGCGCACCCCACGCCCGCGACCTACATCAAGATCGCGGTGATCCTGCTGATCATCACGATCGCCGAGGTCGTGGTGCTCTACATCCCGAGTGAGACGGAAGGCTTCGGCTTGACCTGGTTCCAGCCCGTCCTGATCCCGGCCTTCCTGATCCTGGCGGCGATCAAGTTCGTGATCGTCGTCGGGTACTACATGCACCTGAAGTTCGACGACTCATTCTTCCTGCGCGTCTTCGGCTTCGCCCTGCTGATCGCGCTGACGATCGCGACGGCCGTCATCGCGCTCTTCCACGGGATTTCTCTCTGACGAGGTGGTACGCTACCCGTGCATGGGTCGCGGCTGGTCCCCTCCGGGCGGAGCGCCGGGGGAAACGGAGGGGCCGCGCGACCGGGTCGACGCCGACCTCGTGCCGCGATGGCGCGGCGCACACGGGCGGGCCGCCGACGGCCTGGGAAGATCCGAGGTCCGAGCGATGCAACTCGATGGCTCCGCGCAGGCCCCGCAGTACCCGCGGGCGCCGAAGAAGCGCCGCCCCGTTCCCCCGGCCCGCTCCGACGAGGAGCAGTTCCGGCGCGCGGCCTGGACGACCTTCTGGATGCTGGCGGTCGGCAAGCTGATCATCATGATCGTGCTCGCCTTCGTCGGCTGGGCCATGCTGCCGCCCTTCCGGCGCACGCTGCAGGTGGTGGTGCTGCTGAACTGGTCCTGGATCGCGCTGGCGCTGATCATGATCGTCGGGCCGGCGCTCTACTGGCTGCGCCTGTGGCGGGTGCGGCGCAAGCGCGCCGCGCTGATCCGCGCCGAGTGGCGCGTCGACTAGCCGGCGCCGGCCGCCGGCGCATTATCGGGAGGAGGAGAACCCGGCATGTCGCGGTCGTTCCCCTACGTCATGCTGCTGATCTGCATCGCCATCACCCTCACCGGGATCGTCGTGATCGGCGAGACGCTGCTGCTGGTCCGGTTCGCCACCGAGAACGTGCTGATGCCGGTCCTCGCGGCGCTCGTCTACACGGTCCTCTTCGGCGTCATCGGGATCTATCTCTCCTGGCGGGCCTCCAAGCTGCCGCCGGTGCGGATGCCGGGGCCGGTCCAGCCGCGGGTGCCGGTCCGCTCGCTCGACCTCGGGGCGGGCTACCTGATCGGCCAGTTCGTGCTGATCGTCGGGGCGATGCTGCTGCTGCTGTTCATCATCCTCGCCATCCGCTCGTAAGTCAGGGAGTCGGCAAGTCGGCAAGTCGGTTAGTTGGGAAATTGATAGTGGCGGCCGCATGGCTGCTGGCGGACCCCTCGTCCTCTATCCGACTACCCGACTAGCCGACTCACCACTCGTTCGCAGGTTCAAATCGCGATGTTCGGCGCCCAAGTCCCCCTGAGTTGGCCTTTCATCCCCAGCGTGCTGATCGGGCTGCTGCTGCTGACGGCTGGCTATTTCGCGGCGATCACCGTCGGCCGCTCGCGCTTCCCCGGCTCGCGGCCGGTCGGCGCGGCCCGCCCGCTCGCGTTCCTCTACGCGATGGGCAGCATCTTCCTGGCACTGCACACGCCGGTCGACCTACTCAGCGACGGCTATCTCTTCAGCGTCCACATGGTGCAGCACCTGCTGCTGACGCTGGTGATGCCGCCCCTGCTCCTCTCCAGCATCCCGGACTGGCTGCTCCGGCCGGTCTTCGCGCGCTGGCCGGCGCTGCTGGCGGTCGGGCGCGCGCTGACCGCCCCGCTCCCGGCCTTCGCGCTCTTCAACGTCATCTTCATCGGCTACCACGTCCCGGCGCTCTACGAGACGGTGCAGCGGTCGGAGGCGTTGCACATCGCCAGCCACCTGCTCTTCATGGTGGCGGGGGTGATCACCTGGTGGCCGGTCATCAGCCCGCTCCCCGAGCTGCCCGCGCTGGCGCCGCCGCTGCGGATGGGCTATCTCTTCCTCCAGACCCTGCCATCGCAGGCCCTCGGCGCGCTGCTCACCTTCACCGGCCAGGTCCTCTACCCGAACTACGCCGGCGCCCCCCGCGTCTGGTCGTGGCTGACCCCCGAAGTCGACCAGCAGCTCGGCGGGCTGATCATGTGGGTGGTCGGCGGCACGTATCTCCTCGGCGCGTTCGTGATCGTCTTCCTCCA
>JAUJMV010000022.1:40129-46586 GCA_030446685.1 Thermomicrobiales bacterium
GACACGGTACACAGGGCCAGTGGCGTTCAACGGGGAGCGCCGGATATCGGGAGGAGTTCGCAATGGTGCGAAAGGGTCTCCGCGTGCTGCCGATCGTCGCGCTGCTGCTGACCCTGGGCCTCGCCGTCGTCGCCTGCGGGACGGCGCGCGGCAGCCAGGCCGGGGGCGGCGGTTTCGTCGCCGAACCGGTGGAGCAGCGGGTCGAGGTGGTCGCCGACCCCAAGGGGCTGCTGCGGTGGACGCAGCAGCAGTACGAGGCGACGGCGGGCGATGTGACTTTCGTCGTCCAGAACCCCAGCCCGTCCCGGCATAACTTCGTGGTCGAGGGCAACGGGGTGAACGCCTACAGCCCGGCGTTCGGGACCGGCACGCAGACCTATACGCTCAAGGGGCTCGCGCCCGGCCAGTACCAAATTGTCTGCACCCTGCCCGGTCACCGGGAGTCGGGGATGGTCGCCAAGCTGATCGTCAAGTAGCCCGCCGCGCGGCCCGATTGCCGCGTCCGGCCGGCCGCCACCGTGATATACTGGCCCCGTCGCGCCACATTCGGCACGCTGGCGGGCCATGCGCCCGCGCCAGGGTCGTGTTTCCCGCGCCCGATCGCGTCCCCGCCGGTTCGCCGCCTCGGGCGGCGGCGGGGTGGCATCGCCGGCAGGGGCCGACGGCGCGGGCGGCCGGGGGCGGCGAGGTTGTTGTTCGGCCGGTGTGCCGATGGAGGAGGATTGATGGCGGTCTCGACCCTGCGGCCCCAGCCCCACCGCGCGGGCATCCTGAATCTCTTCAACTGGTACTACCTCCGCATCTCGGGGCTCGCGCTGGTGGTGCTGGCATTGGGCCACATCTTCATCACCCACTACCTCAACGTGCCGGCGGAGACGACGTCGGACTTCGTCCTGGAGCGCTGGCGCAACCCGCTCTGGCGGACCTTCGACTGGCTGCTGCTGATCCTCGCGCTGACCCACGGCCTGCAGGGCCTGCAACTGTCGGTCGACGATTATCTGCACCGCGCCGGCCTGCGCACGGCGGCCCAAACGGTCGTCTGGTCGACGGCGCTGGTCTTCTTCGCGCTCGGCTCGATCACGATCTTCACCCTCAACGTCGATTCGGACGATCCCGGCCCGCTCAACGACCAGATGTGGATCGCCAAGGTGATCGACGGCTCGCTGGTGCTGGTCGCGATCGTGACCTACGTCTCGGCGCTGCTCTTCCTGGTTTGGGTTGCCTCGACGCTCCTGCGCGGCGGGACGCCGATCTACTGGGGCGACGCCGGGCAGTACGCCTGGGTGCTGCACCGCGCCACCGGGATCGGCGTGGTCTTCTTCCTGCTGGTCCACATCGTCGACATCGCGCTGATCGGCCTGGGGCGCGACATCTACAACGAGACGGTCGAGTTCTACGCCACGCCGTTCCTGATCCCGATGGAGATCGCGCTGGTCGGCGCGGTGATCTACCACGCGCTGAACGGCATCCGCATCATCCTGATCGACTTCTGGCGGGTGGGCGGCACGCGCTACGAGCGTCCGCTCTTCTACGCGATGTTCGCGCTGACCATCCTGCTGACGATCCCCAGCGGCATCCTCATCATCGCCCACGCATTCTAGCGAGCGCGCGGCGCGGATCGGTAGGTCGCACATCACGAGTACGGCACGGCGAGGGGCCGGGGGCGCCCATATCATGGGTTCCCTCCCGGCCCCTCGCCATGGGAACGGAAGGCGCCTCCCGCTCCTCACGCGGGGCCTGGTAGGAGGCGCCACGGCGCGAGCCCAGCCGCCAGCCCCCGGCCCTTGCCGCCATTCGATGATCCCCTCACGCGGCAAGCACGCGCCGGCGCAAGAGGTCGAAGCCCGCGCGCCCCTAGAATGGCAATTCCGAGCCTGGAATTTGGCGCTGGACTCGCGTTCTAGGTCTGTGGTGGTTTATTTCCGCCTCCTCAGCACCTTCTGTACACAACCGCTCGTAGCCCTGGCTGGGGTTGCCCCATTTCCACAGCGGACCGTGGCGCAGCCAATACAGAACCGACTGGTTGACAGTACGCTCGGACGATGGTAATGTTAACCATATGGTTGAACGATCGGCTCACCTGGATACGGTGTTCCACGCGCTCGCCCACGACGCGCGGCGATGCTGCGCCGGCTGGCCGAGCGGGTGTTGACCGTCGGCGAGCTGGCCGCGCCGCTGGCGATGTCCCTCTCGGCGGCCTCCAAGCACCTGCGGGTCCTCGAGCGCGCGGGCCTGGTCCGGCGCACCGTGGTGGGCCGGCGGCACGTCTGCCGGCTCGAGCCGGGGCCGCTGGCGAGCGCGGACGAGTGGCTGCGGTTCATCATCGCTACTGGCACGAGCAGCTCGACGCGCTCGATCGGTTCTTCGCCAATGATGACACGGAGCGGTGACCGATGACGGATCGGCCCACGATCGCTGTCCATGTGCAACGCACGATCGCCGCGCCGCCGGAACGCGTCTACCGCGCCTGGCTCGACCCGCCGCTCATGGCCGGGTGGTTCGCGCCGACCGGCTTCACGGTGCGGAAGGCGGAGGTGGACGAACGCGTCGGCGGCCGCGTGCGCATCTGGCACGCGGACGGCGCGGCAACGATGTCGGCGGCGCGGGGCGGGAGATCGTCGAGCTCATCCCCGGCCAACGCATCGTGCTGCACTGGCAGTTCGTCGGCCCCGACCGGGCCACCGACCCGGCGATGGCGACCCGGCTGACTGTCACGTTCACCGCCGCCACCGGACGGCACGCGGCTCGACCTCACCCACGATCGACTCGACGGCCTGCGCGACCGGTCCCCGCACATCGCGGAGCGTCGCTGCCCGGTTGGGAGTCCGCACTCGACGCGCTCGTCGCGGTCCGCTGGTGAGGTCCGCCAGGCCGCTGCTTCCTAACACGGTGGGCTTCCGTCCCACCTGGCCGCAATATCGAAGGAGTGACTGCTATGGGCATGCTGCGTTTCGAGCATGTGGGTGTTGTGGTCGATGACCTGGACGCCGTGGCCGCGTTCTTCCTCGGCCTGGGCTTCGAGCAGGAGGGCCGGATGATGCGCGGGCGAGGTGGTGGACAAGATCAACGGGCTCGACGGCGTCCGCGCGGAGCTGGTGTTTGTGCGGACGCCGGACGGCAGCGGCAGGCTCGAACTCGTCAAGTACCATGCGCCGGCCGACGACCAGGGCGCGCACCCCATGCCGGTGAACCGGCTGGGCGCCGGCACATCGCGCTCGAGGTCGACGGCGACAACGCGATCGTCGCCGGCCTGCGGGACCAGGGCTTCGACACGGTCGGCGAGGTCCGGGATTACGAGGACAGCTATCGGCTCTGCTATGTCCGCGGTCCTGAAGGGCTGATCGTCGAGTTTGCCGAGCGGCTCGCCCCCGAGGGAGCGAGCTAGGCGGCCGTACGGCGCTCCGACTTCCGCATCGCCGCGCCCCGCGCCCGCCTGTGGCTGTCGGCGTCGCGAGCAATATCTGTACAGGAGGTCGGCTCGGGCCGCCATTCGATGTCCCCCCTCGCGCGGCAAGCACGCGCTGGCGCAAGAGATCGTATTCCTGGAAGGAGAATAGCGATGCGGAAGCTCTGGGTGAAGGCGTGGACCACCCTGGATAGTGCGACGCCGATACGATGGAGCACTGGTGGCAGAACACCAATAGCGCCGAGCGAATGCGCTACATTACGGAGGAGTACGCGAACGGCGATGCGTACCTCCTGGGACGGTCACCTATGAGATGCTCTGGCCGGGCTGGTCCACACAGACGACCGGCGATGGCCCAGGCCGCTCCTCCCGGATGCACAAGTATGTGGTCTCGACCACGCTCTCGGCAGCGCCCTGGAACGAGTCCACCATCATCCGGGCAATGTGGTGGAGGAGATCGCCGCACTAAAGCGGCAGCCGGGCAAAGACATCATCATCGATGGCAGCGCGACCCTGGTCCAATCGCTGCTGGGCACGGACCTGATCGACGAGTATCGGCTCTTAGTCCAGCCCTTCGTCATGGGCCGGGGCGGCTGGTTCTTCCCGGACGGGACGCCCGACGAAGCTGCGGCTGGTCGAGAGCAAGGCGATTGCCACCCTCGCGCTTGTCTACCGGCCGGGATAGCCGCGTGGTCTTGCGGCAACATGCGGCGGAGGAGGCCGGGGCGTCGTCCGGCCGGCTCGCAGCGCGATGGACCGTCGCCAGCCGGGCGCCGGCGATCGCCGAGCGCCAGCCCGAGCGGGTGCGGCGCGTCGCACGGCCGGTGGGTCGGACGCGTCGTGGATCGACGCGCGCGCCTGTCGCTCGGCGCCGCTGCGCTGATCGAGGCCGCGACCCGGCAGACGAACCGGCGCGCCCGCGCCCGGCGCCTGACCGTCGTGCCGCCGCACGGGAGGCCGGCGACGGTGCGTTGGTCGCGACCGTGGCTGCGATGGGCGCGACGCTGGTCGAGACGGCGCGCGGTCCGGCGGGCGACGACGAGTCGGCGGGGCGACTCCCTCCTCGATGACGGCGCGCTCGGCGAGACGCAGCCCTCTGCGATGGGGCAGGAACGGCGGATCGCGCGTGCCTCCGCAAGACCGCCAGCAGCGGCGAGCGGCCGAAAAAAGCGATCTGGAGCGATCGGCGCGCGGCAAGACCCCCTCTACCAAGAGCATGCGGGGTCCAGGCAAGGTGAGCGACCAAGGTCGCCCAGATCGCGCGCCTCGCGCGCCGCCTATCCATCACCGCCCCGGCGGTCGGCCCTGACGCCGCCTGCCGTTGACCGCGCTGGCCACCCCTGCGCGGCAGCACGCCTCGCCCGGATGGTCCATGAGGCTGTTAGCGCCACTGTGGCACGCATCCCCCCCTCCCCGCGGGTCCGGAAACTACGAACCGGCGTGCGCGCCGCGCGCGGCCGCCGGCAGCAGACGAGGGGCGAGAAACATGAAAAAAACCAAACGAGCCCGCCTCAGCGCCGCCCTTTCCCTTGCCACAGCAGGGAAATCCCGCTCTCCGGCGCCGCTGCGACCCCCCCAAATCCCCCCGTTTTACCCCCAGCCGGCGACACCGCCCGCCCCGCCTCGGCGGCGGCTGCGCGTGGACACCGCCCAGCCCGCGACCTGCTACCGTTCCGGCCCGGCGGCTGGTATAACCCTGGTTGAGCCGGCGCGAGGCCGGCGATCAGTGGCGGAGTGCCGATCGCGCGGGAGGAGGATCTGGATGGCGACGACGATTGTGCGCGGCGGGACGGTGGCGACCGACTACGGCGTCTTCAAGGCCGATGTGGTGATCCGGGACGGCCTGATCGCGGCGCTGACGACCGACGCCGGCGACTTGGCGGCCGGGGCGGACGAGACGATCGACGCCACCGGCCTGACGATCCTCCCCGGCGGGATTGACCCGCACACCCACCTGCGCGAGCCGTCGGACCTCGACCGCGAGGGATTCCACAGCGGCACCGCCGCCGCCGCGGCCGGAGGCATCACCACGATCGTCGAGATGCCGCAGGCCGACCCGCCCGCGACCGACGGCGCCTCCTTCGCCCGCAAGCGCGCCGCGGCCGAGGCCCACGCGCTGATCGACGTGGCCCTCTACGGCGGCGCGATCGGCCAGGATCGCGCGCGGTTGGAGGAGCAGCACGCGGCCGGCGCGGTGGCCTTCAAGGCGTTCATGGCCGCCTCCAGCCCCGCCTATCCCATGGTTGACGACGCGCAGCTCTACGACGCCCTGCGGTTCGTCGCGGAGGTCGGCTCGCTGCTGACCGTCCACGCCGAGAACGACGCGCTCCTGGCGGCGAACCTGCGCCGCCTCCAGGCCGCCGGGCGGCACGACCCGCTGGCCCACTGCGAGTCGCGCCCGCCCCTGGTCGAGGCCGAGGCGGTGCGCCGCGCCATCTACCTGGCCGGCGAGGCCAACGCGCACCTCCACATCGCGCACGTCAGCGCGGCCCAGTCACTCCTGGCGATCGCCGAGGCCCACGCCGCCGGCCACTGGGTCACCGCCGAGACCTGCCCGCAGTACCTGCTGCTGACCGAGGACGATGTCGCGCGGCTCGGCCCCTGGGCGCGCTGCGCCCCGGCGCTCCGCGGGCGCGACCACGTCGACGCCCTCTGGCGCGGCCTGGCCGACGGCACGCTCGACTTCGTCTGCTCCGACCACGCCCCCTACACCACCGCCGAGAAGGAGGCCGGGCGCGACTCGATCTGGCAGGCGCCGCTCGGCCTCAACGTCATCCAGACGATGTTCCCCGCCGTGCTGGACGAGGCGATCCACACCTGGGGCTTCCCGCTCGACCACTGCGCGGCGATCACCGCCACGGCCGCCGCGCGCATCTTCGACCTCTACCCGCGCAAGGGTACGATCCTCCCCGGCAGCGACGCCGACCTCGCCCTCTACGACCTCGACCGCCCCTGGACCGTCCGCGCCGCCGACCTCCTCACCAAGCACAAGTGGACCCCCTTCGACGGCCGCCAGGTCCGCGGCCAGGTCGTCCGCACCATCCTCCGCGG
>JAUJMV010000022.1:46686-78082 GCA_030446685.1 Thermomicrobiales bacterium
CGCGCAGGGCCAGGACATTGGCGACGTAGGCGCGGGTCTCGGGGAAGACGCCGTTGCGCGCGACGCTGCCCTGCCCCTGGACGTAGTTGATCAGCATCATCTCGGTGGTGCTGCTGCGGTCGGCCAGCCAGCTCAACAGGGCGACGCCGGCCTCGATGTTGTCGGCGGTGCTGCCGGCGACGTCGAGCGGCTCGCCGACGATGTCCGCCGCGATCCAGGCGCCCGTCTCCGGCAGGACCTGCATCACCCCGACCGCCCCCGCCGGGCTGACCACGTTCTGCTGCCAGCCGCTCTCCTGCCAGGCGAGCGCCTGGACGAGGTAGGGGTCGAGGCCGTAGGCGCGGGCGTAGTCCGCCAGCAGCACGGCGACCTGGCGGTTCGGCGGGCGCACCGCCACGCGCATCCCGCCCGCCGCGCCGGTGGCGTCGGGGATCCGCAGCACCTGGCCGGCGAAGATCAGGTCGGCGTCGGCGATCTCGGGGTTGGCCGCGAGGATCCGCCCGTAGCTGGTGCCGAACTCCGCCGCGATGCCCTCCAGCGTGTCGCCCTCGCGCACCCGGTAGGCGGTGGTGACGCTCGGGATCGCGCTGGCCGGCGACGCCGATGCCGCCGCCCCGCCGGGGATGGCGAGCGTGTCGCCGACGAAGATCAGATCCCGGTCGTCGATCCCGTTCACGGCGGCCAGTTCGCCCGACGAGACGCCGTACAGCTCCGCGATCTCGCTGAGCGTCTCCCCCGGCCGGACGAGGTGCGCGCCCGCCGCCACCGTCGGGCTCGGCTCCCGCGCGGTGAGCGCGAACGCCAGCCCCCCGGCCACCGCGAACCGCCGCATCCGTCGCCACCGCTCCAGCCACACCATCCGTTGCTCCTCCTGTCTCCTTGCCCCACTACCGCTGTGGACCGTTCACCCCGAGCAACGAGTCGCGCCCCCACGCGACACCGCCCCCTGGCTCCGCGTGTACGTACACGACGTAGCGTATGATAGAGTGCAACGGGCGAAAGGTCAACCGGGCGGCAAGGCCGAGGGGAGGGGCGCGGGGACGAAGGGTGCGGGGCGAGGAGAGACCAAGCCGTCCGGCCCGCGTCAGACGGGGCGGGATTGCGATGTGAGGGGGGATAGGAAGCGATGACTGTTGCGACGACGACGCGGCCGATCACGATCGAGGATTTGACCCGCATCAAGCTCATCAGCGACCCGCGACCGTCGCCGGACGGCACGCGCGTCGCCTACGTCGTGACCGCGATGGACACCGAGGAGGACGCCTACCGCTCGCAGATCTGGCTCGTGCCGGCCGGGGGCGACGGGGAGGACGAGCCGATCCGCTACACCGGCGGGCGCAACGACTCGGCGCCGCGCTGGTCGCCGGACGGTCGCCGGCTGGCCTTCGTCTCCAAGCGCGGCGACGGCACGGAGGGGGGCGAGAAAGAGGCCAAGCCGCAGGTCTGGGTCCTCGACACGGCCGGCGGCGAGGCCCGCCAGGTGACGAAGCTGAAGAACGGCGCGTCCGACCCGGTCTGGTCGCCGGACAGCGCGCGCCTCGCCTGCATCGCGCGGGTCGGCGGCGCGGACGACCGCGAGGACGAGGCGGCGCCCGCCGTCGCCGCGCGGGAGGACGGCGGCGCGGGCGAGGGGGATGACCAGCGGGGCAAGGCCAGGAAGAGCGACGTGAAGGTCATCACGCGCATTCGCTACAAGGCCGACGGCATCCACCGCCTGCTGGTCGACGAGGGCCACCGCCACCTCTTCGTCGTCGAGGTCCCCGAGGAGTGGGACGAGCCGGTCGAGGCGCGGCAGATCACCTCCGGGGAGTTCGACCACGGCACGCCGGCCTGGTCGCCGGATGGCCGGACGCTGGCCTTCGCCGCCAACCGCACGCCGCTGCCAGACCGTGACTTCAACAACTACACCGACATCTGGACGGTGCCGGCCGAGGGCGGCGAGCCGCGCAAGCTGACCGAGGGACGCGGCCCATCCTCCGCCCCGGCCTTCTCGCCGGACGGCGCGACGATCGCCTTCTTCGGCCACACCAACCCCGAGCCCTACCGGCGCTACGCCAACACCAACCTCTGGGCCGTGCCGGCCGACGGCTCGGCCCCGCCCCGCAACCTGACGGGCGGCTTCGACCGCTCCCTCACCGCCGGCGTCGGCAGCGACCTGCGCGCGGGGGCGGCGGCGCAGTACCCCCAGTGGACGCCCGACGGCGCGGCGGTCTTCGTCCCGGCGATCGAGCGCGGCGCGGCGCACATCTACCGGGTCGGCGTCGCGGACGGCGCCGTGACGCGCGTCGTCGGGGGGGAGCGCGGCGTGCTGAACTTCGCCCTCACCGCCGACGGGCGGCGGCTCGTCTTCGCCGCGACCGACGCGCTGGGTCCGAATGACCTCTTCGCATGTAACGCCGACGGCTCGGACGAGCGGCGGCTGACGCGCGTCAACGCCGAGTTGCTCGGTGAACTGCGGCTGAGCGTGCCGGAGCACTTCGTCTACACGGGAGTGGGCGGGTGGGAGATCGACGGCTGGCTGATGAAGCCGGTCGACTTCGAGGAGGGGCGCCAGTATCCGCTGGTGCTGGAGATCCACGGCGGCCCGGCCTCGCAGTACGGCTGGGCCTTCTTCCACGAGTTCCAGCTGCTGGCGGCGCGCGGCTACGGCGTCCTCTTCACCAACCCGCGCGGCAGCACCGGCAAGGGCGCCGCGTTCACCGTGTCGAACCGCTCGCGCTGGGGCGAGGAGGACTACGGCGACCTGATGGCCGGCGTGGACGCGGCGCTCGCGCGCGGCTGGGTCGACCCGGCGCGGCTGGGGGTCGCGGGCGGCTCGTTCGGCGGCTTCATGACCGCCTGGATCGTCGGCCACACCGACCGCTTCAAGGCGGCGGTCACGATGCGCTGCGTCTCCAACCTCCTGTCGTTCTTCGGCACCAGCGACATCGGGTTCACCTTCGTCGAGATGCAGTTCGAGACCGAGCCCTGGGACGACGTCGGGAAGCTCCTCCACTACTCGCCGATCTCCTACGTCAAGAACATGGTCACGCCGCTGCTGATCCTGCACTCGGAGGAGGACTACCGCTGCCCGATCGAGCAGGGGGAGCAGCTCTTCATCGCGCTCAAGAAGCTCGGGCGCGAGACCGAGTTCGTCCGCTTCCCCGACGAGGACCACAACCTCTCGCGCAACGGCAAGCCGGCCCACCGCGTCGAGCGCCTGCGCCACATCACGCGCTGGTTCGAGCGGCACCTGTAGCGTGCGGGGCGCGCCCGTACACATTGGCACGCGCCCTGCGCAATGGCCGGCGAGGAGGTGTACCGTGGACCAGCGAGACACGATCACGGCGGGCATGACCGTCCTCGACCGGGAGGGCGAGAAGGTCGGCACGGTCGCGCGGATCTACCGCGAGCGGCCGGAGAGCAGCGAGCACAGCGTGACCTATCGCGGGGAGCCGCGGTTCGGCACCGGCTTCCTGGAGGTCGACGGGGGTGTCGCGGGCATCGGCACGAACCTCTACGTCCCGTTCAGCGAAATCATGGACCTGGACGAGCGGGGGGTCTACCTCAACGCCCACAAGGACGCCGTCGGCAACCGCCAGTGGGACCTCCGCCCGGTGGCGCTCGACGAGCCGCAGTGGGAGGCGTCCGAGACCTCGGGGTAAGAGCCGACGACGCACCGAGGGCGGACGCGCGACGGCCGGTTGCCGCGCGAGGGGGGCGTCCCGGGCGGCGCTCCCCTCGTTCATGCCCGCCCACCCCGGAACGGTGGCGGCGCCGGTGGAGGAAACCGTGGTCCGCGGCGCCTGGCGCGCGATCGTCCAAACTGTCCCACTGGCGCTCTACGGCCTCGTCGCCGTCCGTCTGAGCTACCGCGCGCGCCGGGCGGCCGCCGAGACGGCGCCGCCGGCGCCGGGGCCGCTCCCCACGCCGCCTCCCCCTGTCTCGATCGTCCTGCCGGTGCGCGACGAGGAGGCCAACATCGCCGGCATCCTCGCCTCGCTGCTGGCGCAGGACTACCCGGCGTTCGACATCACCGTCATCGACGACGGCTCGACCGACGCGACGCCGCGCCTGTTGGCCGCCTGGGCGGCGCGCGACCCGCGGGTGCGGGTCGGTCGCGTCGCCGAACTGCCCGCCGGGTGGGCGGGGAAGGCGCACGCGCTGCACACCGGCGTCGGCCTGACGACCGGCGAGTGGCTCCTCTTCACCGACGCCGACACCCGCCACGCGCCCGACACCCTGCGCCGGATGGTCGCGCACGCCGATCGGGGGCGGCTCGATCTGCTCTCGATGTTCACGCGCCTGCTGTTCACCGGGGCCGGACACCGGCTGCTGACGCCGATCGGTGCGCTGACGCTGATCGCGGGCGCGACGCCGGGCGAGGTCCGCGACCCGGGGATACCTCGCGCGTTCGCCAACGGCCAATACATCCTGATCCAGCGCGCGGCCTACGTCGCCTCCGGCGGCTACGCCGCGCCGGGGATGCGCGAGACCTTCGCCGACGACGTCTTCCTGGCCGAACTGGTCAAGAGGGCGGGCGGGCGGCTCGACGTCGTCGGCGGGCGCGACCTCGTCACCAACGAGCAGTGGGCGACCTGGGACAGCGTCTGGCGCGGCTGGCGCAAGAGCGCCTACGGCACGGTCGTGCGGCAACCGCTCGCCGCGCTCGGTGGCGGGCTGGCACTGATCGGCTACGGCGCCCTGCCGCTTGCCGCCGCGCTCCGCCTGGCCGCCGCGCGGCACCGGCCGGGCGTGCTCCTCGCCGCGGCGGTTGTCGCCCTGCAGATCGACGCCCGCGCCGTCCTCGACCGCGAGTTCGGCCTGCCGCCCGCCTGGTCGCTCACCGCGCCGCTCGGTTGGGCCGCCCTGGGCGTCCTCGTCCTCGACGCGCTGCGCCTCTACCTCACCGGTCGGGGGGCCGACTGGAAGGGGCGGCGGGCGCCAGTGGCATAGTGCGTTCGCCGGCACGTAGGGGCGCATTGCCTACGCTCGAGTTTCCCCACGACTGTGGCTATGCGGTATGCCCGTGCCTGGGCCACGGCTGGGCGTATGCAATACGCCCCTACAGTGCGCGGTTTACTACCGGGGTGGTACTCTGTGCTTCGTGAACGATGGGTTCTCGCTGTCGCTGGACCACCGGGCGGGATTATCCTCGATGTACTGCCGTACCCGCTGTAATTCGGCTTCGTTGCGGATGATACGCTCGTAGTAATTCCGTTGCCATAAGGGCGCGCGCCCGACGCCGAGAAACTCCCCGATCTGCTTGGTGGCTGTGGCTTTAAACCCACGGACCACAGCGCCAAGGGTCTGCGAAGGTGAGCGTAGAGTGCTCGGCGTTGGGGCAGACTTGTCCGTGCTGGTAGCATCGATCCGATCGGTGATCACCAGGACCGCATGAAAGTGGTTGGGCATGACCACGAACGCATCCAACTCGACGTTGCGACGAAGGTGCGGCGTACTCAACCATGCAGCTTCTACGATCTGCCCGGCGTGGTTGAGGATCATCTGATCATCCACTACATCGCCGAAGCGCGGTTCTCGGTTATGCGTGCAGATGGTGATGAAGTACGCACCGCCCTGCGCGTAGTCGTAACCGCGTAGCCGAGTTGAACGACGATGGTGCCTATCGTCCAGAGGGTTGTCTCCCGGCGGCTTTGCTGTCTCTAGCGTAGGGGCGTATTGCATACGCCCGACCGTGGAGGAGCCTGGGCGTATGCAATACGCCCCTACGCTGGCTGGGATCACCGGCGATGCGCAGATATCTCCCATCGCCCGGTCAGCCTCCCGCCCGCGCCATCGCCTCGAAGCGGGCGAAGAAGTCGGGGAAGGTCTTGGCGACGCAGCCGGGGTCGGCGATGCGGATGCCGGGGATGCGCAGGCCGATCAGGGCGAAACTCATCGCCATCCGGTGGTCGTCGTAGGTGGCGACCGTGCCGCCGTGCGGCGCCGAAGGATGGACGGTCAGGCCGTCCGGGCGCTCGTCCACGCGGCAGCCGAGGCGGCGCAGTTCGGTCGTCACCGCCGCCAGGCGGTCGGTCTCCTTCAGGCGCATGTGTGGCAGCCCGCGCATCGTCACCGGGCCGCCGGCGAAGGGCGCGATCGCCGCCAGCGTCTGCGCGGTGTCGGAGAGCGGCCCCATGTCCACGTCCGTCCCGGATAGGCGCTCCGGGCCGTGGACGACCGTGTAGTCCGCCCCGCGCTCGACCCGGCAGCCCATCCCCTCGAGCACGTCCACGAACGCCAGGTCGCCCTGCACCGACCCGCGCCCCAGGCCCTCCACGCGCACCGCCCCGCCGGTCAGCGCGGCGGCGGCGAAGAAGTAGGAGGCGGCGGTGGCGTCGGGCTCGATCGCGTACTCGCGCGCCCGGTAGCCGCCGGGCGGGATCAGGAAGCGGTCGCCCTCGACCGCCTCCACCACCGGCGCCCCGAAGTCGCGCATGATCGCCATCGTCACGCCGATGAAGGGGCGCGACACCAGCTCCCCCTCCACCCGCACCGTCAGCCCGCCCGCGGCGTAGGGGCCGATCATCAGCAGCGCGCTGAGGAATTGGCTGCTGAGGTCGCCGCGCACGGTGCAGGACTCGCCCGGCAGACCGGCGGCCTCGACGATCACCGGCGGGCAGCCATTGCCGTCGCGGCTGTAGGCCCGCGCCCCGAGCTGCGCGAGTGCGTCGAGCAGCGGCGCGATTGGGCGCTCGCGCATCCGCGGGGTGCCGTCCAGGGTGTAGCGGCCGTGCCCGAGCGTCAGCGCGGCGGTGAGAAAGCGTGCCGCGGTGCCGGAGGCCCCGATGTCGAGGTCGGCGATGGCGGCCGGGAGCTGGCCCCCCGCCCGTGGACGGTGAAGCGCGCGCCGTCCGCGTCGTCGGCCTCATCGATCGCGATCCCTAGTGCGCGCAGGGCGCCGGCCATGTAGCGCGTGTCGTCGCTGCGCAGCGCGCCGGTCAGCGTCGAGCGCCCGTCGGCCAGCGCGGCGATCAGCAGGGCGCGGTTGGTCAGGCTCTTCGACCCCGGCACCCGCACCGTCGCGCGCACCGGCCGCGCCAAGGGCGCGATCGGCAGGGCGTCATCAGACTGCGGCTCTTCCATCGTTCCCGTCACCTTCCCCCGTGAATCCTCCGCCGGCCGTGTCGGTTGCCGCAACTATAGTACACGGCCCCGATCGGGGGAAATACGGCGCAACAGTTCGGAGGCGGGTAGGCGGGTAGGCGGGTAGGCGAGTAGAGGACGGAGGCATCGCGACCAGCCGAGTGGCTCGCCCGCGTCCATCTACCCGACTACCCGCCTCCGAACTCGTACAATACCGCCGGCGTCCACGGTTATCCGGCGGCGGGTACGTCGCCATCCGCCGCGGTCCCGCTCCGTAGGCCGACCAGGCCGGCGAGGATGTCTTCGATCTGCTCGGGCAGCGGCGGCCAGGGGAAGGACGGGGCGGCGCTCCGGAGGGAGACGATCCCGTGGAGGGCGGTCCAGACGTTGGTGGCCGCGCGCAGCGGGTCGCCGGGCCGCGCGACACCGGCGTCCATGCAGGCCCGGATGCCGTCCACGAGGATGAAGAAGGCGTTCCCGCCGGGCGACTGCTCGAACGCCGTGTCGTCGGTCAGCGCGGTGCGGTTGCCGAAGAGCACGCGGTAGGCGCCCGGATGATCGAGCGCGAAGCGGCAGTAGGCCAGGCAGCCGGCGCGCAGCTCGCCGGCCGGGTCGGGCGCCGCGGCGACGGCGTCGGTGACTGCCGCGGCGAGTTCCGCGAAGCGCGCCTCCAGCACCGCCCACACCAGCGCGCGCTTGTCGGCGAAGTGCAGGTAGATCGAGGGCGCGGCGACGCCGGCCTCGCGCGCCACCGCCCGCAGCGACAGCCCCTCCTCGTCGCCCGTCCGCTCCAGAATGCGGTCGGCCGCCGCGATCAATTCCGCGCGCAGCCGCCCGCCCTCGCCCTGCGGGCTGCGGGGCCGGCGGCGGGCGCCGCGCTCGATCCCGGTCATCGCGCCCTCTCCTCCATTGCCGTGGAAACATCGCGGCGGCCCGCTTGACAAAGTCCCTTACGGGTGTTAGTATGAGACCACCTTACGATCGTAAGGTAGACAAGAGTGTAGCACAGCTTGGGAGGGAGGGCCATCAGTCGAGACCTGGATGCGCGTGATGTACGAGGAGAACGTGATTGCCTGACCGCCCGACATGCGGACCGGGGCGCACGGATGATAAGGAGGAGCACGCCGATGGAAGCCATGTTTGAGCGGCTCGATGAGGAGCGCGGGCAACAGATCAGGGAGCGGGCGGCGGCACGGCTCGGCCTGTACATCCACGCCGGGAAGTTCGGCGCGGTGATGACCTTGCTGCTGGCGATCAACCTGCTCACCTCGCCGGCCTACCTCTGGTTCGTCTGGCCGCTGCTCGGCTGGGGCATCGGGCTGGCGTCACACGCGGCCGGCGTCCTCAGCCGCGAGTGGCAGGAGCGGGCGCGCGAGACGCGGCTGGCGCGCGAGGAGCAATTGCGCTGGGAGCGGCGCCCGGCAGACGGCCGCGAGGAGATCTGGCCAGACCTGTAAGCGGCCGGCCTGCGCCCAACAGTACCCCCGGCGGTCGCCGGGGGTACACAACTCGGCCGTCTCGGGGGCATAATGAGGCCACCGCCCAGGCCGGGCGGTGGCCCGTCACGCGGCGGGTGACGCGGGGCGGACGACGAATGTGAGGGCAGTGGATGGGCGTGGGGCTGACGGTGCGGCCGATTGCGGAGGCCGACTTCGCGGCGGTGTCGGCGCTGCTGGCCGAGTTGGGGCGGCCGGCTGTCACGGTGGACAAAGAGGAGGCCGCACAGGCGGTCTTCCGCCGGCACGTCGCCGCGCACGACACCGCCAGCCTCCTCGCCGAGCGCGATGGCGTGCCGGTCGGCTTCCTGTCGCTGCACTTCCGCGAGCGGCTGAACCACCCCACGCCCGACGCCTGGATCCCCGACCTGATCGTGACCGAGCGCGAGTGGGGCGGCGGCGCGGCGCGCGCCCTCTTCGCCCGCGCCGTCGAACTGGCCCGCGCGCGCGGCTGCCATCGATTAGTGCTGGAATCGGGCTACCCCGCCAGCGCGCCCATCGCTTCTACCAGCGGGAGGGCATGACCGACGCGGGCAAGTATTTCGTCATGCCGCTGTAACCGCCGCGAAACGTCGCCGGGGCTTGGCGGCCACCTGCCCCACTACTCCTCACCCCTCGCCCTTCAGTCCCTGGCGGCGATGATCTGCACGTCCCGGCCGATCAGTCGGTAGGGGTCGGTGGCTCGCGTCGCCAGTTCGAGGCGCCCGACCGCGTCACGGAAGGCGGGTTCCGTCTTGCGCGGATCGCTGGTGTAGTCGTAGAACTGGCGCACGCCGTACCAGGCCCGCACGGCGAGGCCGGCCCCGGTCGCCAGCGCGCGCGCCTCGGCGGGTGGGAAGGTGCGCGCGACGATCCCGAAGCGGTTCACGAATTCGCGCCGGCCGAACGCCGCCAGCGCCGCCTCCGGGTCGCCGCGTAGCAGGAGTTCCTGCAGGGGTAGCGCGTCGCTGTTCATCACCAGCAGCGATAGGACGCCGCCCGGACGGAGCAGGCCCCCAGAGCGCGGACCGTCGCCGCCGCGTCCGCGACGTATTCGAGGACGTTGTGGCAAAGGACGACGTCATACCCCTCGTCCGCCACCGTTGACGGCAGCGCCTCTACCGGCCCCTGCACGAAGCGGCACCGCCCGGCCACCCCCAGCCCCGCCGCCTTCTCGCGCGCGATGGCGAGCACCGCCCCCGATGGATCGAGCAGGGTCAGCCGCCCCCGCGCCCGACCAGCCGCAGCCCCAATTCGCCGGTCCCGCCGCCGGCATCCAGCACGGCCAGCGATGCGGGGGGTGGAAGGCTGGAGCGTGAGGGTGCGGGCTGGGCCGCATCGGTCGTTACGCCCGTGCCACCTTCCGCCCTCTGCCCCCCGCCCTCCGCTGGCGCGGGCAGGTGATCGAGCAGGTTTGCCAGCGCCAGGTCGTACTTCAGCCGGTTCCACGGCTCGGACAGGCTCGCCTCGAACTGGGCGGCCTCCGCGTCAAATGCCGACGCACGCTCGGCCATGCCCCATCCCCTCCGTTCACCGCGCCATCCGCCGCGTCGCGGCCGCAGTATCGTCATCCGTGGTGCGTGCCGCAAGAGGCCGGCGTCTAGCAGGACGCCGGCCTCGACAGGCTGCGGTGGTGCTGGCGACCGGGCCGGGCTTACTCGGGCTCCTCCTCGCCGAACGCCCCCTCGGTCTCGCGACCGCTGCCGCTGTAGCGGGACCGGCCCCCACCCCCCGCGCCGGTGAGATCGCTATCGCGGCCGGCGCCGGTATCCTCGTGCCGCTCGGTCAGCGGCGAATTCACCGGCCTGCCGCCATGAGTCGCCTGGATCGCCGTCGGCCGGTCGGCCGCCTGCTGGTCCTCGTCCGGCCGCGGGTCCCCGTGGCCGGCGTCCTCGGCGCTGCGGCCATCCTTGCCGCGCAAGTGGTCGTTCTGTCCGCTCATCGTGCTCTCTCCTCGCCTCTGCATTACTCGTGGCCGCATTGCGCACCGCTACGCGGCGCTCGTCTCACCAACACCTGTGCAAGTATCGGGCCATGCGGGCGCGGCGCGATGCGGCTATCGCACACTCCTGCGACCTTGCGACCGGCTGTGTGCCGCCGGGGCCGACGGCGTTGGGTGGCGGCTGCGCGCGCTCCCTGTCATCCTGAGCCGCAGCGAAGGATCGGCTCCTGTGGCACCGGATGAGGCTGTTTGCCACGCGGGTGCATGGGAATGCGATCCATCGCTGCGGCTCAGGATGGCGGGGAGCGCGGGGGGATCGCCAGCCGGGCTACTTGATCGCCGGTTCGGGCTCGGGGGCCGGCTGGGGGGCGCGCCCGCCCTCGCCGAGCCGGCGCACCGCGCGCAGGGAGAGGTGCGCCCGCGCCCAGTAGGAGAGGCCCAAGAGCGTCACCGGGAAGTAGAGCGCCGCGTGGAGGGCGATCGCGTAGCTCAGCGCCAGCTCGCGCTCGACGCCGAGCAGGCCGTTCACCACCAGCACCACGCCCGTCTCGAAGACGCCGATGTAGCCGGGCGTCGAGGGGATCAGCGTCGCCAGGTTGGCGACGGCGGTCGTCAGCAGCGCGCCCGCCGGCCCGAGCGGCAGCCCGAAGGCCGGCGCCAGCGCGAGGTACATCGCCGACTCCAACCCCCAGGTCAGCAGCGACAGCCCCGCCACCGCGGCCAGATCCCCCTTCGAGCGGAGGATCTGCAGCCCGTGGACGAAGCTCTCGACGACCGCCGCCAGGCGCGCGCCGAGCCCCGCCGGCAGGGCGCGCGCGGCGAGGCCGAGCAGCCGCGCCCGGATGCGGTCGGAACCCACCACGACCGCCAGCGCGGCGATCAGCGCGGCGAAGGTGGCAGTCGCGACGGTCGCCAGGCGGCGCAACTGGTCGTCGAGCGGGATGAAGAGCGACGCGACCAGCAGGAAGCCGAGCATCGTCAGCCCGTCGAAGATGCGCTCGACCGCGATCGTCGCCAGCGAGGCGCTCGTCGGCACCCCCGCCCGCTCGCGCAGCGCGTAGCCGCGCACGAACTCGCCGAGCCGCCAGGGCAGCACGTTGTTCGCCCCGTAGCCGATCACCACGATCGGGAAGAGCAGGCGGGCGGGGAGCGCGCGGATCGGGGCCAGCAGGCGCCGCCAACGCAGCGCCCGCACCCAGACCCCGGCGAAGTAGAGGAGCAGCGCGAGGGGGAGGAAGCGGTAGTCGGCCCCGCGGAGCGCCCGCCCCACCTGGCGGAGATCCTGCCCGCGCAGCGCCAGCGCGATGAACGCAATGCTGATCAGCAGGCCGAGCCAGAAGCGCCAGTTCCTCAGCATGACGCACCCCGGCGGGGGCGGCGAGGGGGGCGCATGATCAGTCGGCCGCTTCGGCTTCGCGGACCACCGGCCGCGGCGCGGCCCCCCGCCCGCCGACAGCGGCCAGGCTGCCGAGCTTGCCCGGTGTCAACCCGAGCCGCCAGATGCAGAGCAGCCCGACCCCGGTGATGAAGCTGTACTGCAGCGCGTGCGCGACCAGCGACAGCCCGACCGCCAGCGCGGGCTGCACCTGGAAGGCCCCGAGCGCCAGCGTGGCGAAGAACTGGTAGGTGCCGATGTAACCCGGCGCGGAGGGGATCATGATCCCCAGGTTGACGAAGACGAGCAGGAAGGCCGCCGCGGCGAGCCACTCCGACCGCGTCAGGTCGAGCGGGAAGGCCAGCATGACCAGCGCGAAGGTGCCGCCCTCCGCCAGCCAGACGAGGATCGAGAGGCCGGCGATCCGCGCCAGCGCCGCCGGGCTGCGCAGCGCGTGCAGCCCCTCGATGAACGACTCCAGCAATCCTTCGATTTTCGCCGCGAGCGCGCGGGGCGCCGGGCGCAGGAAGAAACGCGCCAGCGCCAGGAAGGGCGCCGGAACGAGCAGCAGCGCGATCAGCGCGACCGTCGCGCCCCCGAAGATGACCATGGCGGTCAGTTCGACCAGCTCCAGCTTCGGGTCGTTCACCGGGATCGGGAAGAGGAGGAGCGTCACGGTCATCAGCGCGATCAGCGTCAGCCCGTCGCAGACGCGCTCGACGACAATCGTCGCCAGCGCCAGACTGCGGCTGACCCCCTCGCGGCTGCCGAGCAAGAAGGCGCGGACGAACTCGCCGATCCGCGCGGGCAGCAAGTTGTTCGTCGCGAAGCCAGTCATCAGGACCGGGAAGAGGCGGGTGAAGGGGACGCGCTTCGTCGGCGCCAGGATCAACTCCCAGCGCAGCGTCCGCAGGCAGTACCCGATCGCGCCGCAGAGCATCGCGGGGATCAGGTAGAGGTAGTTCGCGTGCCGCAACGCCTCGCGGACCGCGCCGATGTCGACGTTGCGGAGGGCCAGCCAGAGGAAGAAGATGGTCAGCAGAATCCCGCTGACCATCCTGACACGCTTCGCCACCCACCACCCGTTTCACTCGTCAGCCCGGCGGCGCCCCCGGCGCCGGCGTCGCGAACCACGAGGGCGGCGCCCGCGCCGCCCGCCAGCAGGAAGTATAGCCGATGCCCGGTGGGGTGTCGAAAACGGCGGCGGAGGGCCGAAGGCAGAGGGCGGAGGGCGATTGACCGCCCAGCCAGCGTCAGGCTACGCGCCTTCCTTCCGCCTTTTGCCCCCTGCCTTCGGCCCTCCAACCCACGCCCCGCGGCCTACCGCGCCCCCTTCACCTGGCGCACCAGGACCGTGCCGAGGACGAAGTAGACCAGGGTGAGGCAGAAGAGAAGGGTGTAGCCGAGGTTGTTGGGGAAGCCCCTGAAGAGGGAGAGGGTCAGCCCGCCGAAGACGATCCCCAGCACCTGGGGCAGGATGCCGACCGTCGCCCAGATGCCCATGTCCCGCCCGTACTCCTCGTCGTCCGGCAGCACGTCGCAGGCGAGCGCCCAGTCGACACTGGTGTAGGCGCCGTAGCCGATCCCGAAGAAGAGGGCACAGATCGGCACCGCCAGCGGGCGCTGGATCAGGATGAAGGCCAGGCAGACAACGCTCATCAGCCCGCCGCTCAGGTAGACCAGCGGCTTGCGCCCGTGACGGTCGGAGAGCGCGCCGGCGACGTAGACGGTCAGCGACGCGGCCAGCATCACGATCGGCAGGAAGTAGACGCCGACCGTCCGCTCGCCCGGCAGCCCCAGCACGTCCTCGAAGTAGTACTGCAGGTAGAAGAAGATGCCGAAGATGCCCAGTTGCATCAGCAGGCGGGTCAGGCAGACCCAGAAGAAGTCGCGCCCCGCGGCGGGGCTGATCCAGTAGGTGCGGGGCAGGTCCCGCCGAGTGAACGGCCGCGCCTCGCGCAGCGGCGCCTCGGGCACCAGCCGCACCGTCAGCAGCACGGCCGCGAGCTGGACCACCGCGATCAGCCCGTAGATCGCCAGCAACTGCCCGCGATACACCCCCAACGGGCTCTCCTTGTTGAGGATCAGCCCGGCGATCAGCGCGCCGACGACGGTGCCGAGGACGTTCAGCAGCCCGCACCACCCCGAGGCCGCGCCGCGCTGCCCCCGCGGCACCGGGTCGGCGATGATCGCCCCCCACGGGGAGTTGGCCGCGTTGTTGGCGATCTGCACGACTAGGTAGGCCAGTGCCATCAGGCCGACCGACGGCGCGATCGCCAGCAGCCCCAGCCCGGCGAGGTTTGGCAGCGTCCCCCAGAGGAGCCACGGCCGCCGCCGCCCGAGGCGCGCGACCGTGCGGTCGCTGAGCGCGCCGGCCAGCGGGTGGACAATCACCGCCGCCAGTGTGCCGCCGACGACGACGAGCGGGAAGTTCACCTCCTTGTTGCCGAAGAGCTTATCGACCTGGCTCGGGATGACGATCGACAGCAGCGCCCCCCAGTGGACACTGTTGGCGAACCAGTACAGGTTGAGCCAGACGAGTTGCAGCGTCGGCATCCGTGCGCCGAGGTCGAACGCCGGCTCGGCCACCGGCAACGGCCGTGTCGCCATGCTCAACCCCGCTCGATTGCGGATTGACGATCGCGGAGTGCGGATTGGCGGCGCGGGGCAACGCTCCCGCCCCGACACCTCGGGCTTTCCCCAATACTGCTCATTCCGCACTCCGCAATCGTCACTCCGCAAGCGCCATGACTTGGTAGGTGCCCACGAATGGCACGCCCTCCAGCCAGGTCTCGATCGTCTGCTCCAGTTGGCGTGCCTCGGCGGAGTAACTGAAGTCGTAGAGGTGCCGCTCGCTCGTCCAGTAGGTGATCAGCATGTAGCGCCCGCCGAGGTAGTCGGCCAGCAGTTGCATCGAGTCGAACCCCGGATAGCGCGTCATCGCCGCCCGGGTCTCGGCGGCGATCTGCTCGGCCAGTTGCGGGCGGCCGAAGCCGACATCGAAGCGCAGCAGCTTGGCGTACATGGTCCTCCTATCAACACCCGCGGTTACGCGCTTGATTGGGCTGGCTCACGAACGAGTCACATTATGCACGGCGCGGCGCCGGCGGCACAAGTGGCGCGGCGGGGGGCGAAGTGGCGGCGGGGTTCCGCCGGAAGGTTCGCTGGGTTGAAGCCCATCGCTCGCGGGCCTGCCGGCCGCGTGCCATGGGCATAAGCCCGCCTGCGCGGGCCGGAACCGACCGGCAGCTTACAGCCCGGCGCTCTCAGCCCGCGGCGGCGCGCTGGTGCTGGACGACGCCGGTTTCAACCGGCGGCCCCTCCCCGGCACGCGTCCCATTGGATACCCCCGTTTGTTGAGCACGGAACCCGGCTGCTACACTCCATCCCCAGGCGACCGGGCACGCCGGCCTGCGATTTGGGCGCGCGACCAGGGACGGGATCTCCGCATGGCGATCAGGGCGACGCCGCGCGGCGCACTCCGCGCGACACGGCAAGAGGGCGACGCGCGTGGCGGGCGGCTGCGCTGGCGCGAGGAACTGATCACGATCACGCTCGGGCTGTGGATGCTGATCGGGCTGGCGATCGACGGCTGGGCGCACCACACGCGCGCGCAACTGGAAGAGTTCTTCACCCCCTGGCACGCCCTGCTCTACTCCGGCTACGCCGCCAGCGCCCTCTGGCTCTGCTGGCTCGTCTGGCGCGGGCGTCGCGCGGGCCGGATCGGGCGTGATGCCATCCCGCGCGGCTACGGGCTCGGGCTGGCGGGCGCGCTCCTCTTCGGCGCGGCTGGCTTCGGCGACATGCTCTGGCACGCCACCATCGGCATCGAGCAGAATCGCAAGGCGTCGCTCAGCCCCACCCATCTGCTCCTCTTCGCCGGGATCGCGCTGATCGTCACCTGCCCCTTCCGCTCGGCCTGGGCCTCGGACGACCCGGCGGAGGACGCGCCGTCATTCGTCGCGTTCCTGCCGGCCCTCCTCTCCCTCACCGCGACGCTCGGCGTCGCGGCGGCGATGACGGTCTGGCTCTGGGCCTTCGTCAACATCGGCCACCTGCCGGGCGTTGCCGCCGCCATCCAGCCGCAGTTCGGCGCCGCCGGCCCGCCGGTGGACCTGCGGCAGGACCTCGGCCTGGCGATGATCCTGATCACCAACCTGCTGCTGCTGGCGCCGGTCCTGCTGGTCCTGCGGCGCTGGCAGCCGCCGTTCGGCAGCGTCACCCTCATCTTCGCGGCGGTCGGCGCGCTGATGAGCCTGGTCGTCGGCCTGCGGCACCCGGAGCAACTCGCCGCCATCGTCCCGGCCGGCCTGCTCGCCGACGCGGCGATCGCCCGCTTCCGGCCCTGCCCCGCCCGTCCCGCCGCCTTCCGCCTCTTCGCCACGGCCCTGCCGCTGATCCTCTGGGGCCTGCACTTCCTCGTCGCGGCGCTGGTCGCCGGCGTCACCTGGCCCCCCGAACTCTGGCTCGGTGCCGTCATCATGGCCGCGCTGAGCGGCCTCACCCTCAGCGTCCTGATGCTGCCGCCCGCCCTCCCCGAGCACGTCCGGACGGAGGGCGGAGAAGGCGTCAAAAGAGGGCGGCGGTCACGAGCAGCAGACCGCTTCAACCGCCGGCCTTCCTCCTCCGCCCTCCGCCCTCGTCAGACCGCCCTCCGCCCTCCGCCCTCCGCCCTCCGCCCTCCTCCGCCCTCCGCCCTCCGCCCTCCGCCTGGCCGATCCTGATCCCTCCGCCCTCCACCAATCACGCCTGCTGCCGCCGGAGCAACCAGCGCACCAGCGGCGGCCCCACCAGCACCGCCGCCAGCAGGCGCAGCAGTTGCACCGCCAGGACCAGCGGCGTGTTCGCGCCGGTGTCGAGCGCGGCGATCGTCGCCGCGTCGATCCGCCCGGCGTCGTGGCGAGGTAGGCGCTGAGCAGATCGAGATCGGTCACCAGCGTCAGGCCCCAGGCGAGGGCCGCGCACCCGGCGATCAGGGCGAGCACGAAGCCGAGGACCGGCAGCGCCAGCCGGCCGATCCGCCGCACCGACGCCGGGTCGAAGCGCGAGCCGACCTGCACGCCGAGCAGGGCGAACGCGGCGGGCAGCACGCCCGGCGGCCAGGTCCCGTGCGGCGCCCCGACGATCCCCAGCCCCGCGCCGAGGATCGCCGGACCGATGATCGCGCCGGCCGGCAGCCCGAGCCGCAGGCCGCCCCACGCCCCGAGCGCCGCCACGGCCGCGGTCAGCAGATATTCCGGCCACGGGTGCGCGGTGGCAACGCGGGCGGCGCCGGCGACCCCGGCCGGTGGCGCCGCCCCGCCGCCTGCCAGGCTGGCGCTCACCACGATCGGCGTCAGCAGCGAGACCGACAGGACGACGACCACCAGCCGGACGTACTGCATGAAGGCGACCATCCGCGCGTCGGCGTCAAGCGCGTCGCTCATCGCCACCATGCCCGACGCGCCGCCGGGGATCGTGCCAAGGGCGGCGGTCGGCGCGTCGAGCGCGCTGTAGCGCGACAGGAGGACGCCGCTGGCGAGGCTGAGGAGCAGCGTCAGGGCGACGACGATCAGGACCGGGAGCCACTCGTCGGCGAGGACGGCGAACGAGGAGCGCTCGAACGACGCGCTCAGGGCCATGCCGATGATCGCCTGCGCCGCGAAGGGCGCCACGCGCGGCAGGGTCGGCCCCAGCCGCCAGCGCAACGCCAGGACGAGCGTGCTGAGCATCGGGCCGAGCAGCCAGGCGGCCGGCAGCCGCAGGAAGTCGGCCAGCACCCCCGCGCCGAGCGCCGCGCTGCCGACCAACAGCCCCTGTCCCGGACGGCGGGCCGTGGGCCGTAGGGCCTGGGGCGTGGCGTCGCTCTGTCTCCTTCGCGCGAATGCCCGTTCGCCTAGCCGGATACGGCCCACGGCCCACCGCCCGCGCCCCGCGCCCCGCGCCCCGCTCATCCGAGCGGCTGGCTGCCCGGCGCGGGCGGCTGATCCGCCGGGACGCCGGCGCGCAGGAGGGCCAGGGCCTCGTCCACGTCGCGCGCGACCCGCACGAACTGCCAGTCGCGCTCGCGGTTGATCATCTTCGCCCGGACCAGGTCTAGCAGCGCGCCCCACTCGTCGCCGAGCAAGATCAACGGGACCGGCGGGATCAGGCCGGAGGCCAGCAACGTCCAGGTCAGCGCCCACTCCGCCAGCGTCCCGGAGCCGCCGCGCAGGCAGATGAAGCCCGAGGCCGGCAGGATCAGCCGTTGCAGGCGCGCGAAGAGATCGGCGACGCGCACCTCCTCGTCGAGCCAGGTGTTCGGCGCGTCGCCGATGTAGATGTCCATCGTGATCCCGATCGTCCGCCCGCCCGCCTCGCGCGCCCCCCGCGCCGCCGCGTGCATCGTCCCGCCGGTGCCGCCGTTGCAGAGGACGTAGCCCGCCTCCGCCAGCCGCCGCCCGACCTCATACGCCTCCCGGTACGCCGGCTCCCCCTCTCGCGGCAGCGAACTGCCGAAGACGGTGATGATCGGCCGCGTGTCGCCCGGAACGCGCTCGTCCTGATGCCTCGTCATAGGCTCCTTCCCGGCGGAACAGAGGTGGTGGTCGGCGGGGCGGACGGGGGAGGACCGATGGGTCGAAACCCGTCGGTAAAGGGCCTGTGGCCACGAAGCACCATGCGGGGCATACATCCGTCTCCCCGGACCGGGGCGGTCGCCACGCCCCGGCGTACCGGGCAGTCTCTCCGTCGGACGTCGTCCCAACCCGCGTAGGCGGGTTTCGTGGCGAGCTTGCGAGCCCCCAGCGACGACTTCAGTCGTCGGCCCCCCCGTCCGCCCCCCCCGCGTGCGCCCGCAGCGCGTCGAGGCCCCCGCGCAGCGCCTGGCCGTAGAGCACCGTGTCCCCGCCGTAGGAGACGCAGCGGAAGCCCTGGTCGAGCAATTCGCGCGCCCCATCAAGGCTCGTCGCCATAATCCCCGGCGCCTTGCCGTGCCGGCGGCAGGCGTCGAGGAAACGGTCGATCGCGGCCAGGTACTCGGGGTGGGTGAACTGGCCGGGGATGCCCATCGAGTTGGTCAGGTCGTTGTGCCCGATCCACAGCACGTCGATCCCCTCGACCGCCGCGATCCCGTCGACCTCCTCGATCCCCCGCGCCGTCTCGATCTGCGCGATCAGCAGCCCCTCATCGTTGGCGGCCCGCATCTTCTCGGTCGCGTCGCCCGGCAGGTAATCGTCGTGCGCGAAGCCGAAGGCCGCGCCGCGCCCGCCCCGCGGCGGATACTTGGCCGAGCGCACGATCTCCCGCGCCTGCGCCGCACTCTCCACCATCGGGACCATCAGCCCCAGCGCCCCCACGTCGAGCGGGCGCGACAGCAGGTGGTATTGGGTCGCCGGCACGCGCACCATCGGCACGATGTCGGCGGCGCGCGTCGTCGCCAGGAGCATCCGCACCGTCTCGATGCTCCAGCCGGTGTGCTCCATGTCGAAGATGATGAACTCCGCCCCGGCCACCGCGGCGATCCGCCCGATCCCGGTGGTGGCGAACTCGAAGACCATCGTGCCGAGCGCCGTCCCGCCCCCGGCGAGCGCCCGCTTGACCGGATTCTCCCGCATCATTCCCTCCCTGGGGTCGCAGGTCGCAGATCTGAATGTCGAAGGTCTCTCGCCCCGGCAGCCTTGCCTACAAAAGTGTCGCGAGGTAGGCCCAAATCGTGGCGTGATCGACCTTCGACCTTCGACCTTCAGACCTTCGACCCGTATCGTCCGAGCTTCTCCCGCAGCCGCGGGCTCTCGATCACCGCGCGGTTGACCACGTATTGAGGGATCTCGCCGGCGGCGACGGCGAGAATGCTCTCGCAGGCGTTGCGGCCGTTGCCCAGCGCCAGCTCGTCGGTCCAGGCGAGCGCGTGGGGCGCGACGATCACGTTGTCAAGTGTCAGGAGGGGGTTGGCCGGATCGACCGGCTCCTGCTCGAAGACGTCGAGCCCGGCCCCCGCGATGCGCCCCTCCTGGAGCGCCGCGGTCAGCGCCGCCTCGTCGACAATCGGCCCGCGCGCGGTGTTGATCAGGAAGGCGGTCGGCTTCAGCAGCGCCAGCCGGTCGGCGTCGAGCAGGTGGCGCGTCTCCGGCGTCAGCGCGCAGTTGACGCAGACGAAGTCGGCGGCGCGCAGCAGCGTCTCCAGATCGACCAGTTCCACCCCGGTCGCGGCGGCGCCCTCGGGCGTCACGTAGGGGTCGTAGGCCAGGTGCCGCATCCCGAACGGCGCCGCCAGCGCGAAGAGCTCGCGCGCGATGTTGCCGAGCCCGAGCGAGCCGAGCGTCCGCCCGGTCAGCCCGACGCCCATGTAGTCGAGCTTGTCCCCCCAGCGCCCCGCGCGGGTCAGCCGGTCCTTGAGGAGCAGCTTGTGGCCGAGCGCCAGCAGGAGGGCCAGCTCCGCCGAGGCCACCGGGCGGCGCACCCCCTCCGGCGCGATCGTCAGCAGCACGCCGTTGTCGGTGCAGGCGTCCACGTCGACGCGGTCGTAGCCGACCCCGAAGCGGGCGATCAGCGCCAGCCGGTCCGCCCCGCCATCCGCGAAGGTCGCGGCGGTCACGCTCGGCGTCAGGACGAGGAGCGCGTCGTAGTCGCGCGCCTGGTCGGCGCGCAGCTCGGGCACCTCGTCGGCCAGGAACTCCCACCGGATGCGCGGGTCGCGGTCCAGCAGCCCCAGGTTGATGTCGCCGAAGCCGATCGTCCCGTCCGGTTTGAGGAAATCGCGCGTGATCCCCACGCGAAAGGGCTGCTCCATCGCCGTCCCCCCCTTGGTGCCGTCCCCGTCCGCCAGCGGCGAGCTTGCGGGGGGCATAGTACAACCGCCAGCCCGCGCTGTCACCAGGCGCCTCGCTCGCGGGGGCTATGCGGGGACGGTTCCGCGCGGGGGCGTCTATTCGCGCGCCAGTATGGGCGCGGCATGCAGTCGCGGCGTTGACGGCGGGGTGGGGGGATGGTGCCGTCCCCGGACCCCCCGGCCGCGATACGCCCGCGCCGCCGGCCCTGCATCCGCGCCCAGGCATCCGCACCGGGCCTCGTGACCCCGCCTGACGAGGGGGAGATGGCACACGGGTATCGCCGGCGCCCGCCCGCCCCAGGCTTGCTGCTCCACGTCGCCCTCCTCCTCGCGTTCCTCTGTGCCGGGACTGGCGCCGCGCCGGCGGGCGCGTGGGGCGCGACAGCGGCCGGCGCGACGACGATCGGGGCTGGCCTGCAGCTCGGCGTGGTCACCAACGCGGTGAGCCGCCGACACATCGCGCCCCACGCGCCGATCTACCCCGATCTGCTGGCCGGCAGCGGCGCGCGCTGGGTGCGCGAGGAGTTCCGCTGGGATCTCGTCGAGCCGGAGCGCGGGCGTTTCGCCTGGGCCGCGCACGACGGCGCGCTCGCGGCCTACCGCGAACACGGCTTCGCGATCATCGGGCTGCTGACCTACAGCGCCGGCTGGGCGGTCCAGGACCCCCTCGGCTCGTCGCCGAACCCGCCCCCCTGGGAGGAGTGGGCCGGCTACGTCACCGCGACGGTCGGCCGCTACCGCGACAGCGTGGCGGTCTGGGAGATCTGGAACGAGCCCGACACCGAGCAGTACTGGCGCGGCAACGCGCGGCTCTACGCCGGGCTGCTGCACCAGACCGCCGTGCTGATCCGGCGGGCCGACCCCGACGCGATCGTCATCTCCGGCGGCGTCGGCGACATCGGCGGCGGCATGCCCTTCCTCGAAGAGATCGGCGCGGCGGGGGGGCTCCAGGCGCTCGACGGCATCGGCCTCCACCCCTACCTCGACTATCGCGCGCTGCTCGGCGGGGCCTACCGCGAGCGCGACATCGAGCGGCTGCGCGCCTTCCAGGCGCGCTTCGGCCGCCCGTTCTGGATCACCGAGTTCGGCTTCTCGTCGCTGATCGAGGGGGGTGGCGCGGCGGGCGAGGCGGCGCAGGCCGTCGGCCTGGTGCGCCAGATCGTCGAGACCGCCGCCTCCGGCCTCGACGTGCGCGCGATGGTTGTCTACGACGCCGCCGACGACGGCCAGGGCCCCCAGCACAGCGAGCACGCCGGGCTCTTCCGCCACGACGGGCGCACGCCGAAGCCGGCGTTCGGCGCGCTCCAGACGCTCGCGCGGGAGTTGGGCAGCCTGCGCGCCGCCCGACGGCTGCCGGTCGAGGACGCGGCGGTCACGCGCTACCGCTTCGAGCGGGGCGACGGCCTGGTGACCGAGGTCGCCTGGACCGACGGCGCGGCGCGGCGGATCGCGGTCGAGCCGGTCGGCGCGGTCCAGGTCGCCGACCTCTTCGGCGCGCGCTCGGAGGCCGCCCCCGCGCTCGGCCAGGCGGTCGTCGCCGTCGGGGCGCGCCCGCTCTACCTGACCTACCGGCCCGCGCCGGACGGGGCCCGCTTCATCGCGGAGAGCGGCCACACGCTGTCCGGCGCCTTCCTCGACGAGTGGACCGCCGCCGGGGGCCTGGCGGCGCTCGGCCTGCCCCTCTCCGAGCCGATCGAGGAGCGCGGCAACACCTGGATCCAGTTCTTCGAGCGCGGGCGGCTGGAGTTCGACGGCGCGATGCGCTGGGGCCTGACCGGGGCCGAGATCGCGGCGCGCTACCCGGCGGCGCCGCGCGCCCCGCTCCGCTGCACGCGCTGGCCCGGGCCGCCGCGCCTGCCGCGGGGCGAGGAGGGGTACGCGCCGCTGCCGCCCTGCCCCGCCGACGGCCCCGCGGCGCGCTACTTCCCCGAGACCGGGCACCTCGTCGCCAACGGGATGCTCGCCTTCTGGGAGGCGCGCGGCGGCCTGCGCCGGTTCGGCCTGCCCCTCTCCGAGGAGTTCGACGACGCCGGCAGCGGCCTCCGCCTCCAACTCTTCGAGCGGGCGCGGCTGGAGTACCACCGCGACACCGGCGCGATCACCATCGGGCGCACCGGCGCGGAGGCGATGGAGGCGCGGCGGGCCGAGTGGCCCCTCTGGCCGGCCAGCCCGGTCGGCCACGACCCGGCCCGGCGCTACATCGCGCAGGCCCGCCACACCCTCACCCCGCGCGCGGCGGAAGCGTGGGCGCGGTTCGGCGGCGCCGACGGGCTCGGCCTGCCGCTCTCGGAGGAATACCCCCTCGATGGCGCGGCGGCGCAGCTCTTCGAGCGCGGGCGGATCGTCTGGGCGGCCGATGGGACACCATCGCTGGCGCCGGTCGGCGCCGAGCACGCGGTGCGCCAGACCGACCCGGCAGTCCGGGCCGCCCTCGCGCCCTACGCCTGCCGCGCCGGCGCCGCGCCCGCCGATCCGACCGTCGGGAGGCAGGCCGGCGACGCCCGCCCCCGCTGCCCGGCGGAGGCCCGCCTCTTCCCGGAGACGCGGCACACGCTGCGCGGCCGCTTCCTCGCCTACTGGTCCGAACAGGGGGGCGCCGACCGGTTCGGCGCCCCGATCAGCGAGGAGTTCGCCCTCGACGGCCGGGTCGCGCAGTACTTCGAGCGGGCGCGCTTCGAGCTCGGGCCGGAGGGCGAGGTCCGGCTGACCCCCGTGGTGGCCGAGCTGATCGGGCGGTAGGGCAGGAGCGATCCGCCCGTCCCCCACCTGGGGGAAAGGTCTGGGGCAACAGTTCAGGGTCGGGTCCTCGGCGCGCCGGCCCCCGGCGCGCCGCCCGGCCGGGCGCGCGGCCGGGCCCCCCGCCGCCTGCCCACCTGCCCGCCTACCCGCCTCCGAACTCTCCCCCGCCCGGCGGCACCGCCCGCCCCCGCCGCCGGGTCCGATCGGTATCCGGGCGCGCACGCCCCGACGATCGCGCGGACGCGCCCGGCCGCGAGAACGGCGTTTTCGCGAAACGAACCGTCCCCGACCGGCGCGATTGCGGCGTCCCAGCAGGGAAAACGGCCCCGACGATGGGCCGGGAGGATGGCCGGCATGACCCCCAAATCCCCCTATTTCACCCCCCTCCCGCGCCGCCCGCCCGAACGCATTGCGTCCTGGTGCGCGCCGCCCCGCCGAGGCCCCACTCATCGGCCCCTGCTCCCCCTCCCTCCCCGGGATTGGGAGCCGGGTGCCGGGTGCCCCCTGGGCGTGGTGGCGGGGCCGGGGGGAGGGTGAGGGCGACACGCGACCGTTCAGCGTGCAGGGGCAATGACCGGCGGCCGGGGTGTTCCCGCGCCCTGCCGCCAGCGGGCAAACACTCAGGCCACTTCGAACTGCTACGGTCCGGGGGCGGCCCGCGGCGCGCCTGCTATACTGTCACCAGGCGAGGGTCGGCGGTTGCGTGTGGTGGCGGGGGCGAGGGCGTGGCGGGCGAACGAGTAATCCCGCCCGGCCCGCCTCGCGCGCTGTCCTGGCACGGTCCGCGAACCCTGGCATGGGGACTCGTCGCCACCCCGCGCCCCGCGTTGGCGCTGCTCCTGCTGGTCGCGGCGCTCGTCCGGCTGCCCCTGCTGCTGACGCCCGGCTACGACGTTCACGACTACCGGGTCTGGGCACGGATCGTCAGCGAAACCGGCGTCGGCGGCGCGTACGGCGCGACCTATCCGCCGCCGGTCTCCTGGTTCAACTATCCGCCGCTCTACCTCTACGCGCTGCGCGCGACCGGGCTGGTCTACCACGCGCTCCGCCCGGACGGGGCCTGGGATGACCAACTCCTGGCCGCGCTGCTGAAGGCCGGGCCGGTCGCGGCGGAGCTCGCGTTGGGCCTGCTCCTCTACCGCTTCGTCAGCCGGCACCGGACGGCGCGGCTGGCGCTCGGCGCCGCGGCGGCCTACCTGTTCAACCCGGCGATCGCCTGGAATACCGCCTACTGGGGCGGGATCGACGCCTTCCACGCGCTCTTCCTCACCGCCGCGCTCTGCGCCGCCACCGAGCGCCGCCCGGCGCTGGCCTGGCCACTGGCGACGCTGGCGGTCGGCGCCAAGCTGCTGGCGCTCCCCGGCGCGCTGGCGACCGTGCCGCCGGCCCTGCGCGGGCGCGCGCTTCGGCGGGTTCCGCCGGCCGCGCTCGCGGCGGCCGGGGTGGGACTGCTGCTGGCCGCGCCGGTCCTGCTGCGCGGGGAGTTCGGCGCGCTGGTGGACGCCATGTTCCGCAATCTCGGGAACATGCCGGTCGCCTCGGCCAACGCGCACAACCTCTGGTGGCTGGTCACCCTGGGAGACGGCTGGCGTCCGGACACGACCCCCATCGCGCCCGGCCTCGACTACCGCCGGGTCGGGCTGCTGCTCTTCGCCCTCTGCGCGGCGGCCGCCCTCCTCGCCCTCTGGCGGCGGCCGGGCGACCGAGCCGCCATCCTCGACACCGGCGCGTTCCTCGGCTACGCCTTCTTCATCCTGACGACCGAGGCCCACGAGAACTGGCCCTTCGCCGCCTTCGCGCCGCTCGTCGCCGTCGCCGCGCTGCGCCCGCGCGCCGGCTACCGGGCGCTCTACGCCGCGCTCTCACTCACCTTCCTGTTCAACCTCGCGCTCCACGACCCGCCGCTGCGCGATCTCCTCGGCCCCGGTTTCAACGGCATCGCGGGCGCGCTCGGCCTGGTCAACGCCGCCGCGCAGTGTGCCCTCTTCGGCTGGTGGGCCTCGTTGCTGGTCCGCGATGGGCGGGGCGGCGGATAGGGACGGCACTCCGGCGACGCCAGGCGTAGGGGGCACTGGCGTCGATCGTGGGGTGGTCGGCCCGTCCCGCCAGGCAGCGCGAGGGCGGGCCAGTTGGCCCGCCCTCGCCATCCCACGCGCGTCGGGGCGTCCGTGCCGTCGCGGGGGCGCTTAGCCCGCCTGGCCCGGCTGCTTCATGCGGAACTTGCCCTGCTGGACCATCTGCTCCAACTGCTGGACGAGCAGTTCCACCGCCTGGTTGTCCTGCTGGCTGAGCTGCTGCCAGACCTCGCCGCCGCCGTTCTGCTGGTACTTGCGGTAGGCCTCGAGACCCTCCAGCTTGCTGTGCAGGGCCGCGATCACATTGTAGGCCTCGTTGCTGATCGGCGAACCAACGCCCTGGGAAGATCCGCTCATCGCTCCCTCCTCGCTCCTGCCTTCCGCGGTCAAGCCCGGCGCCTTGCCGGCACTCCGCCACCCGATTCGCAGAAGGCGTGCCAGCATGTGCGGTCTCGCGCTCGATGTCTACCTACCGCACAGATACCCCGGCATCCGGCGGGGGCTGCGCGCGGCAGCCCGGCGCGCGCTCAGCCGGTGGCCCCGGCGAGGGCGCCGTGCGCGGCGGCGGCGGCCCAGGCGGCGCCGGGATCGTCGGCCAGCAGCACGGCGAGCTCGCCGGGGCGGACACGGTCGAGCGTGGCGCGGACGGCGACCCCCTCGTCCGGCTCGAGCGTGACCCGCTCCGCGGACAGCCCGGCGGCGAGGAGCGCGTCGCGCAGCAGCCCGGCGACCGCGCCGGGCGCGCGCCCGCGCAGGTGGCGATCCTCGCGGACGATCACCTCGTCGAACAGGCGCCCCGCGAGCGCGCCGAACGCGGCGATGTCCTCGTCGCGGCGGTCGCCCGGCATCGCGATCATCGCCACCGTGCGCCCCGCCCCCAGGCGGCCGATGAAGTCGGCCAGCGCGGTCAGGCCGGCCAGGTTGTGGCAGTAGTCGATCAGCACCCGCCCGGCCCGCCCCTCGATCAGGTTGAGCCGCCCCGGCGTCTGGAAGAACGAGGCGCTGAAGGTCCGCAGCCCCTCGCGGATGTGCTCGGGGTCGATCTCCAGCCCGACGCAGGCGGCGATCGCGGCGAGCGCGTTGGCGACGTTGACCCGCGCACGCCCGTCGAAGGTCGCGGGGATGTCGTTGACGTGCAGGAGGCTTGTCTCGCGGCGGTCGAGCAGGCAGAGCAGCTCGCCGTGCGGCCCCGGCCGCAGCGCCACCGCCACGCCGCGCCCGCGCCGGTGCCGCTCCACGACCGGGTTCTCCGGCGTCAGCGCGAAGTAGATCACCCGCCCGCGCGCCCGCGACGCCATCCGCACGCAGAGGTCGTCGTCGGCGTTCAGCACGGTCGCGCCGCGCCGCACGGTCGAGCCGGCGACGACCGCCTTCACGCGCGCCAGATCCTCCAGGGTCTCGATCCCGTGCAGCCCCAGGTGGTCGCCGCTGACGTTGGTGACCACCGCCACGTCGGAGCGGTCGAAGCCGAGGCCGGAGCGGATGATGCCGCCGCGGGCGGTCTCCAGCACCGCCGTGTCGATCGCCGGGTTCTGCAGCACCATCCGCGCGGAGCCGGGGCCGCTCATGTCCCCCGCGGCGATCTGCGTCCCGTTGATGTAGATGCCGTCGGTCGTCGTCAGCCCGACCCGCCGCCCGGCCATCCGCAGAATGTGCGCGATCATCCGGCTTGTCGTCGTCTTGCCGTTGGTGCCGGTGACGGCGACGATCGGGACGCGGCTGGGGGCGCCGCGCGGGAAGAGCAGCTCGATCACCGGGCGGGCCACGTCGCGCGGGTGGCCCTCGGTCGGATGGGTGTGCATGCGGAAGCCGGGGCCGGCGTTGACCTCGCAGATCGCCCCGCCCGCCTCCTTGACCGACTGCGCGATGTCGGGGCAGATCAGGTCGATCCCGGCCACGTCCAGCCCGACCACCTGCGCCGCCTGCGCCGCGATCGCCTCGTTGTCGGGGTGGATGTCGTCGGTGCGGTCGATCGCGATGCCGCCGGTGCTCATGTTCCCGGTCAGGGCCAACTGGACCCGCCGCCCCTCGGGCGGCACGTCGTCCGGGCCGAAGCCCTGCCCCTCGGCCAGCGCGATCGCCGCCCCGTCGAGGGTGATCCGCGTGAGGATCTTCTCGTGGCCGATGCCGCGCCGCGGGTCGGCGTTGGTGATCGCCACCAGCTCGCGGACCGTGTGCCGGCCGTCGCCGATGACGTGCGCCGGCACCCGCTCGGCCGCCGCGATCACCCGCCCGCCGACGACCAGGATGCGGTAGTCGCGCCCGGTGATGAAGGACTCGACGATCACGACCCCGGCGCGGCTCTCGCGGCGGGCAGACGGGAAGTGCGCGCGCACCGCCGCCTCGTCGCGCAGGTCGATCCCGACACCGCGCCCGTGGTTGCCGTCGAGCGGCTTGAGGACGACCGGGTAGCCGATCCGCCCCGCCGCGGCGACCGCCGCCGCCTCGTCCGTCACGTTGACGCCGCGCGGCACCGGGATGCCGACATTGCGCAGCAGCCGGCTCGTCAGCTCCTTGTTGGAAGCGATCTCGACGGCGATGTTCGACCCCCGCGAGGTCAGCGTGGCCCAGATGCGCTGCTGGTAGACGCCGTGCCCCAGTTGCACCAGCGAGCGGCGCTCATCGAGCCGCTGCACCGGGATGTCGCGCCGCTCGGCCTCCTCCACCAGCGCCCGCGTGCTCGGCCCGTAGGCCAGGCGCTCGGCGAGGCGGATCAGCTCCTCCAGCTCCCGCTCGAAGTCGAACTCCGGGTCGCGCTCCGGCCAGATGAACGATTCCAGCAGCCGCTTGCCGAGCAGCCCGGCGGCGATCCCCACGTCCTCCTGCTCGTACTCGAAGACGACGTGGTAGACGCCTTGGCGCGGCGCGCCGCCCGGCCCCTTCGCCGAGCGCGCCTTGCCGTAACCCACCTCTTGCCCGGCCAGGCCCTGCAGCGCGAGCGTGGTGTGCTCCAGGACGTGCCCCATCCAGGTGCCCTCGCGCACGCGCTGGAAGAAGCCGCCCGGCTTGCCGACCGAGCAGCGGTGCTCGTACATGGCGGGGAGGGTCGTGGTCAGCTTCTCGTAGAAGCCCGGGATGAGATTGGTCGGCCGCTCCTCCAGTTCGCCGATGTCGAGCAGGAAGCGGATCACCGGCATCGGTGCCCAGTAGTTCGCCCCGCGGTAGACCTGGGTCTCGAGGATGCGCATGCTCATCGCCGGCCTCCCACGTTCGCGTGGGGCGTGGAGCGTGGGGCGTGGAGCGAATGACCGCTTCGTGCCCCCACTTTACCGCATCCTCCACCCTACGCGCGCTCCAAACCCCATGCCAACGCTCCACGCCCCACGCTCTACGCCCCACGCACGTCGTCGTCGTCCGCCGCGCGCTCGCCGTAGGCCAGCGGATCGACGCGCAGCCCGGCGCGTTCCAGCTTGCGGCGGTCGGACTTGGAGAGCGCCGGCGGCGGGGCCGGGAGCGGGCGGCGGTCGCGCAGATCGTAGCGGTAACCGCTGGCGAGCGCGTGGAGGAGGACGTTGGTGATGCTCAGCGGGCGGTGGACGCGCTGGTGCGCCACGTCGCTCTGCATCCGCGCGCCGTCGACGATCATCACCGTGCCGCGCCCCAGCACTTCGAGGACGCCGTCGGCGTCGATGATCGCGGCGGTATCCTCGTCGATGCCGAGGCCGAGCAGGGCCGGGTTCAGCGCCACCAGCGCCAGCAGGCGGCCGATCCGGTCGCGCTCGCGGAAGTGCTGGTCGATCACGACCCCGTCGATCAGCCCGAACCCCGCGGCCATCTGCGCCATCCGCTGCTTCGGGGTGTTGCCGCCCGCGCCCTGGGCGACCATGTGCGCGGAGAGGATCGACGCGCCCGCGCTGGTCCCGGCGATGACCGCCCCGGCCGCGTTGCGCGCGCGGATCGCCGCCTCGACCCGGCTGCCCCCGAGGATCGTCGCCAGCCGCATCTGGTTGCCGCCGGTGATGTAGACGCCGGTCGCCGCCTCGATCTGCCCGACCGCCTCCGCGTTGTTCGCCGCGGCCCGGCCGGGGATGTAGGCGACCTCGGCCGACGCCGCCCCGAGATCGTAGAAGATGCTCTTGTAATACTGCCCCGCGCCCTCGATGCTCGACGCGGTCGGCACGATCGCGATGCGCGCCCGCCCGCCACCGGCCAGCTCGACGAAGCGCGCCAGGATCGCCCGCTCGCGCCGCTTGTCCTCCGCCCCGCCGACCGGCATGATCGGCCCGCGCCGCGGCCCGCCCGCCGTCGTCCTGTCCGCGTTGCCGTCCGCGATCATCCTGCTCGCTCTCTCCGCCCCTCGCCCCGCTGAACGGGCACTATAGCCACACTCGCCCGCCCCGTCAAGCACGATTCGCGCCATTGTTGACATTCGCCAGGCGCCCGCGGCGCCCGGAAGCGTGTATAATCCCTGGTGACGGTCGCGCGCCAGTGGCGGAACGGCAGACGCGCATGCCTTAGGAGCATGTGCCGCAAGGCGTGAGGGTTCGAATCCCTCCTGGCGCACCGCCCCCCGAGGGTCCCCTGCCCGCGCCCCTCCGCTTGCGCCCCGCGCTCGGCGCTCAGGCGGATTTGCGTCCACTCCCTGACCTGCGACACAAGAAAAGGCGGGTGGTGCCAGCCACACCGCCCGCCCCGGAGGATGGATCATCAGCACGTCTCGCCCCGTGCTTGGAATCCTCTTGCATTCTACCCGAGGGCGACGGCCGGCGACATCGGCCATTCGGTGGATATGGCCCTGTACTTCCGCGTACAAACGCGCCATCGAGCCGCGCCCTCCCTCCGGGCTGCGTCGGAGGGCCTGGTACTTTTGTGGGATAGCCGCCGGGCGGAAAGGCTGCTAGGATGGACCGACGGGATCGGTGAATGTGCGCGTGGCCGCCGAGCGCCCCGCCGTGCGGGCTGCGTCTGATGGGAGGGGGCGACCGGGCCATGATTCACGTACTGCTGGCCGACGACCATTCCCTCTTCCGCAAGGGCCTGCGCAACATGCTCGAGGTCGAGGAGGATATCCGCGTCGTCGGCGAGGCCCGCGACGGCCTGGAGGTGCAGGCACTGGCGCGCGAGCTGGCCCCCGACGTCGCGCTGCTCGACATCAACATGCCCTCCGTCGACGGCCTCGACGCCGCGCGCGAGCTGCGCCGCGCCCACCCGCGGATGGGCATCATCATGCTGACGATGTTCGCCGAGGAGGAGTTCGTGCGGCGCGCCGTCGCCGCGGGGGCGAACGGCTATCTGCTCAAGGACACCCCGTTCAGCGGGGTGGTCGGGGCGATTCGCGCCGCCGCGCGCGGCGAGTCGCCACTCGGCCCCGGCCTCTAGGATGGGGGGCTGCCGCGCCGGGTCCGGCCTCTGCGGTCTTCCCGGCCCCGCGGCGGGTTGCGAGGGCATCAGCCCCGGCGGTTGCGTGGCGCGACGCCGGCCGCGGTGGTGGAGGGGCGGTGGACGCGCTGCGGGTTGAGCGCGTTGCCCGGATAGCCCGCCTCGTCCTTGCCCCGCCAGAGGCTGAGCGGCCGGCCGGCGAGGGCCGCGGGCAGGCCGAGGGCGAGCAGCTTCTGCCGGTTGCCGGCCTTGAGCGCGGCCATCTCCGGGTCGGTCAGGTCATAGTTGAGCAGCACCGCGTCGGGGTTCGTCCGCATCGCCTCGCGGAACTCCTCGTCGCTCGTCACCCGCTCGATCACCTCGACCATCGCCTCGATGCTCACCTGCCCCCCATCCTCCGCTCCCACCGGGCCACGCCGCTCTCGCCGTCGTCCGCTCCCGCCCGATACGCGCGCGGGGGGCGCGGGGCCGCCCGCAACCCGCCGCGCCGCGATCATTGTACCGCGCCGCCCGCCGCCCCTCAATGTCGCGGCGCCCCCGGCGGGACCGAACGCCCTACTTGCGCTTCCGGTTCTTGCGGCGCGATTGCTTCGCCATCTTGGCCTTGCTCTTGGC
>JAUJMV010000022.1:78182-94646 GCA_030446685.1 Thermomicrobiales bacterium
CCGATCCGCCCGAAGACCTCCGGCATGTCCTCGTTGAACCACTCCGAATCGTCCAACTCCTCGAAGAGCCCGAGCAGCGGCCCGACCGCCTCCACCGCCCCGAGCTGGCCGAGCGCGCGCCAGGCGTGGAGCGGCGCCCAGACCTCGCGGCTCTCCGGGTCGCTCCAGTTCAGCACGGGGTCGGCCGCCAGGCGGATCAGCTCGGGAACCTGCTCCGGCCCGAGGCCGAGCGCGGGATAGTCGAACGGGTCAGGCTGCTGGCGCGGGTCGCCGAGCGCGAGCAGGCGGTCGACCGGCGGGCCGTAGCTGGCTGCGGCCGCCTCCGTCTCCGCCCTCGCAATCGGTGGTCGCTCGTCCATCGTCGCCCCCCTCCTCCTCCGGTGTCTCCTCCCCCTCGCCCCTGCCGGCTGCCCCGATGCTAACGGAAGTGCGGGATCACCTCGCGCCCGATCGCCTCGACCGCCGCCAGCGGGTCGGGGCCGAGCGGCGGGCCGAGGCTGAGGTGGCGCACGCCGCGCGCCCGCAGCCCCTCCAGCTGCGCGGTCAGGTCGCGCGGCGTGCCGGCGATGCCGATCGCCAGCATCGCGTCGGTGACCAGGCCGCGCGCCTTCGCCGGGTCGCGCTCGGTCATGATCGCGCGCTCGATCGGCGCGAAGTCCGCCCGCGTCACGCCGAGGCGGTCCCAGATCAGCGGGCTGAGCGCGTGGCCGTAGTAGGCGATCTTGTCCTTGAGGGGCGCCTCCGCCGCCGCGCGATCCGGCGCGACCGAGCACCAGACGCAGGCCGCGATGTCGATCGCGTCGGGCGAGCGCCCCGCCGCCGCGGCCCCCGCGCGGATCAGCGGCAGGACCGTCTCGTAGTGCTCGGGTGGGAAGAGGAGCGGCAGCGCGCCGTCGGCGACTTCGCCGGTGAGGCGCAGCATCCGCGGGCTCAGCGCGCCCAGGTAGATCGGCACGCGCCGCCGGGCCGGGAAGCGCAGATAGGCGTCGCCGGTCCAGGCCGGGTCGCCGCCCCGCTCGCCGTTCAAGGTCGCCCCGATCGCCGCGACCGCCCGTCGGGTCGTCTCGACCGGCGCGGTCTGCGGCAGGCCGACCCACTTGAGGAACTCCGCCGCGCCCGCCGCCAGCCCGAGGTTGAACCGCCCGCCGCTCCACTCGTCGAGCGTGGCGGCGAACATCGCGATCTCCGCCGGGTGAATCGTGTAGGGGTTGAGGATGCAGGTGCCGATCTCGATGCGCTCGGTCGCACCCGCCACCGCCGTCAGGATCACCGCCGAGCTGCGCAGGAAGAGGTCGTGGCTGACCCAGAACTGGTCGAAGCCGGCCGCCTCCGCCGCCCGCGCCAGGGCGACGTACTCGCGCACCGGCAGGTCGTTGTTGAGCCGTAAGCTGAACTTCATCGCGGATCGCGGATCGCGGATCGCGAATTGACAACGGTCCACAGCGGCGCCATGTCCAACTCCTTTGCCGCGCTCGTCAGCGGGTCGGCAGGCCGCGCTCGCGGAGGTAGGCATCGAACTCGTCCGGGGTGCGCACGCCGTGGGCGAGGACGGCGTCGTAGACCTCCATTCCGCCCACCCGGTCGGGGTAGACCGGCAGCCGGTGCCAAATGTCCTTCAGCCGGAGGATCGCCAGCCGCGTCTCGTCGGTCAGTTGCCGGGTGAGGCGGTGAGGGTGCGAGAGTTCGCCGCGGGGCGCGTCCGACACCCAGAACGAGAGGTCGATCTTCCAGACCGCCCCCGTCGCCGCCTCGTAGCGCATCACAGCGTAGTGGCGCTCGTTCTCCGGCCGCCGCGAGGGGGCTGCGCGGCCCCAGTTCATCCCGATAGTGCAGTTCGCGCAGGCGCGGGTGGGCGATGAACGACCGCAGGATCTCGGCGATCCGGTCCCGGCCCGCGCCCGGACAGAGGATGCTGAAATCGAGATCGCGCCAGACCATCAGCCCCGAGACGGAGCTGCCGATCTGGACGGCGCGGCCGGCGCGCCCGAGCGCGGCCGGCAGCTCGAGTTCGCCGATGACTTGCGCCGCTTCGGCCTGCAACGCGCCCTGGCGGCGGAGCAGTTCGGCGGCTTGTGCGGCGGCGAGGTCGTCCGTCGCCATCAACGCCCCTTCACCGCTGGTCCCCGTCCGCCACCACCGCGTCGACGTCGATCTCGACCAGGTAGCCGGGGCCGACCAGCGCGCCGACCTCGACCAGGGTGTTGGCCGGGCGGGTCGCGCCGAAGGCCCGCGCGTGTGCCCGCCCGACCGCCTCCCAGTCGGCGGCGCGGGTGACGTAGACCCGCGTGCGGACGACGTCGGCCAGCGACGATCCGAGCGCCTCCAGCGCCCCCCCGATCTTCTCGATGATGAAGGTCGCCTGCGCCTCGGGGTCATCGCCGCCGACCAGCTCGCCCGCCCCATCCGTCGCGGTCGTGCCGGAGACGAAGATTTGGTTGCCGGCGCGGACGGCGCGCGAGTAGCCGACCCGGTCCTCCCAGACGGTGCCGGACGAGACGCGTCGTCGCCCGTCCGTGACTTGCCGTGCCTGCCCCGCCGCGGTCTGCACCCCGGCGGGCGCCGCCGCTTCCTCGCCGATGATCTCGTTGCACAGCGCGACGCACTCGTTGCAGATAGACACGTTCTCCGGCCCGGCGATCAGCCGCTGGACCTCGTCCTGGCCCTTGCCGCAGAACGAGCACTGAGACTGTCCGCGTCTGCCTCGTGTATGCATGGCAACGCCCTTTCGCTGTCGCGGCACTGCCGCATGCAAAGTTGGTGCTTCAGGGCCCGGACGTACGCGACAATCGGGGTCCGCTGGCCCCACCTTCCGGGCGATGGCGGCTTTGTGGGAGAGCCTGGTGTCCCCGGTGTATGCTACCATTAATGGATGCTACCATTAATGGAGCACTTGGTCCTCGGGCTGGGTGGGGATTGAAACAAACGGCGGTAAGGCCGTGTTCCACGCCGCCTGCTGCTGCCCGGTGGCGCGGCGGGCGGGGAGGGGACCAACAGGAATCGTGGTGGATACCATGCTGATCAATGATGCCCTCACCGCCCACGGCCCACGGCCCACGCTCCTCCAACGACTCCTCGCGCAGCTCGGGGCGGTCTCGCTCTTCTACAAGGTGCTGCTCGCCAACGGCGCCCTCGTCCTGGCGGCGACAGCGACGGGGATGGCGCTGACCGGCTGGGCCGGCCGCGCCGACTCCTCCCTGCACGGCCTGCAACTAGCCGGCTTCGCGGCGGGCGTGGCCGTCCTCAGCCTGCTGATCAACGCGCTGGTGCTGCGCGCCGCCTTCTCGCCCCTCCAGCGGCTGGAGGAGACCGCCGACGCGGTGCGCCATGGCGATGCCGGCCGGCGCGCGCCCCACTCGGTCCTCAGCGACCCGACGGTCGCCCGGCTGATCGACACCTTCAACGCGATGCTGGAAGCGCAGGAACGCCAGCGCGATGAACTGGCCGCCTTCTCCTCGCGCACGCTCGACGCGCAGGAGGAGGAGCGCCGCCGCATCGCGCGCGAGCTGCACGACGAGACGGCGCAGGAACTGACCGCACTCTTGCTGCGCATCCGTCTGGCGGCGAACGGCAGCCGCGAGCCCGCCACCCGCGAGCGCCTGGCCGAGTTGCGCGTGGCGACCGCCCGCACGCTCGACGGCGTCCGCCGCCTGGCGCGCGAGCTGCGCCCGACGATCCTCGACGATCTCGGGCTGGTCGAGGCGGTGCGCGCCTGCGCGCAGGACGTGGCGACCCGCGAGGGGCTCCAGGTCGACGTGCGCGCGCACGGCCTCGACGGGAGGCTGCACCCGACCCGCGAACTGGTCCTCTACCGCGTGGTGCAGGAGGCACTCAGCAACGTCGCCAAGCACGCCGACGCCCGCAACGTGCGGGTCACGCTCGACCGCGCCGGGGGCGATGTCGTGGCGACCGTGGTCGACGACGGGCGCGGCTTCGACCTGGCGACCGCGATCGACGTCGCGCCGACCGGCCGCGGCCTCGGCCTGCTCGGGATGCGCGAGCGGCTGGCGCTGGTCGGCGGCGACCTGGAGATCGACGCGCCGCTCGATCGCGGGACGCGCGTCCGCGCCAGGGTGCCCCTGACGAGTGACGAGCGTCGCGGCGCTCCCGACTCTCGACTCTCGACTCCCGACTCCCGACTGGAGCGACCATGAGCCGCGCTGAGGGGCCGCGCCCGATCCGGGTGCTGCTGGCCGACGATCACGGGATCCTGCGGGCGGGGCTGCGGGCACTGCTGGCGAACGAGCCCGACATCGCGGTCGTCGGCGAGGCGGCCGACGGCGAGGAGGCGCTGGAGCGGGCCGAGGCGCTCGACCCGGACGTCGTCGTCCTCGACATCGCGATGCCGCGCCTCGACGGCCTGGAGGTGACCCGCCGCATCCGCGACCGCGGCCTCCGCTGCAAGGTGCTGATCCTGACCGTCCACGCCGAGGAACGCTACCTCTTGCCGGTGCTGCGCGCCGGGGGGGCCGGCTACGTGCAGAAGAGCGGGGCGGACACCGACCTGCTCGACGCGATCCGCACCGTGGCGCGCGGTGACGTCTTCCTCTACCCCGGCGCGACCCGCCTGCTCCTCTCCGATTATCTGGGCCGCGAGGGGGACGGGCGCGACCGCGGGCGGGGGCTCTCCGAGCGCGAGCGGCAGGTGCTGGCGCTGACCGCCGAGGGCTACAGCGCGCAGGAGGTCGGGGAGCGCCTGATCCTCAGCCCGAAGACGGTGGAAACCTACCGCGAACGCGCGATGCAGAAGCTCGGCCTGCGCCGTCGCGCCGACCTCGTCCACTACGCCCTGCGCAGCGGCCTGCTGCAATCGCCCGATAGCGACGCCGGGTGATCGCCGGCGACCCCAAGAACTTGGAAGCATACCTTCCCTGTGCGCGCCCTATTGACATCCTGTAGGGGATTCCCCCACAGGAACGGGCGGACTCTTCCCCGCAAGAGAATCATCCCCTCCCTGACTGTCCGCGCGCCATCGACCTCCTACACTATCCCCAAGGGTTCAGGAATGGGCAAGCGCCCGCTCCCGGGACCGCCGGGGGACAGGAGAGATGGATATGCACGAGTATCGCGCGGTCGAGGACGAGCGCCCCGCGCCGGCGTCCCCCCGCGCCGCACGAACAGCACGCACACGACGATCGCGACGACGGGACGCGGCGCGGGCCGGAGGGCGCCCCGCGCCGGCGCCATTCGCGACCAACACGTTCAGCGAGCAGGATCTCCTGGCGCGCTATCTGCAAGAGGCCGGGCAGGTGCCGCTGCTGACGCCCGCCGCCGAGGCGGAGCTGTTCCGCGTGCTGGCCGAGGGGGGCGAGGAGGAGCGGCGCGAGGCCCGCGCGACCCTGATCGCCTCGAACCTGCGGCTGGTGGTCAGCGTCGCGCGGCACTACATCGGGCTGGGGCTCTCCCTGCCCGAGCTGATCGCCGAGGGCAACCTGGGGCTGATCGCCGCCGTGGACCGCTTCGAGCGCGAGCGCGGCCACCGCTTCAGCACCTTCGCGCGCTGGCCGATCCGCAAGGCGATCACCCGCGCGATCGACGACCGCGGGCGGCTGGTGCGCCTGCCGGCCAATAGCTGGCAGTCCCTGCGCGAGTTGCGCCGGGCCGAGCAGGCCCTGCCCGAGGCGCTGGGGCGCGAGCCGACCGTCGCCGAGCTGGCCGCCGCCTGCGGGGTCGCCGCCTGGCGCTTCGACGCGCTGCGCGCCGCCGCCACCGCGCCCGCCTCGCTCGACGCGCCGGTCGCGTCCGGCGCCGAAGACGAGGGCAGCCTCGGCGACACCCTCGACGCGCGCGAGGCCCCGCTGCCGGAGGTCGTCGGCCACCGCATCGCCTGCGATCAGCTCGGCAGCCTGCTCGCCACCCTGCCGCCGCGTGAGCGGGCGCTGCTGGTGCTGCGGCACGGGCTGGATGGCGGGGCGCCGCGCACCCTGCAGCAGGTCGGCGCGGCCCTCGGCATCTCCGGCGAGCGCACGCGCCAGCTCGAGGCCCGCGCGCTCACCCAGCTCCGCGACCACCCGCTGATCGCCGCGCTGCGCGGCAGCCTCGACTGAGCGGCGCGCGGCGCTTCGCTCACTCCTTCAGGCCCCGCAACCCCCGGGCGCAGATCCGGGCGGTCGCGGGGCTGTCGCTTTCCGATCGCCAGCGCGCGCAGGTCGCGCGCACCCAGTCCGGCCGCGACTTGGCCGCGTCGTTGAGCCAGTTGGCGGCGGAGTCCTGCACGTAGCGGGCGGGGTCCGCCCGGACCGGCTCCAGCAGCGGCAGCCCGAGCGCCGGCTCCCGCTTGAGTGCGGCGATGTGGGCGCACCAGACCCCGCGCGGGCGGGTGCTCTCGATCGCGAAACGCCGCAGGTTGGGCGATGGTTCGCGGACCCAGCCTGCCAGCGCCGCGATCGCGCCGTCCAGGTCGGCCGCGATGTGGGGGCGCAACGCCAGCCAGGCCCATTCCCGCACGCCGAAATGCCCGTCATCGGCCAGCGGGCAAATCAGGCGCAACCGCTCATGCAGAGCGAGCCCCGGTGTGCCGGCGAGCAGGTAGGCGGCCCAGCCGCGCACCGTGTCGGAGCGGTGCGCGGCGAGCCGGTCGAAACCCGCCGGCCCCAACCGCTCTAGCAGCAGATCCCCGGCGGCCGCCATGCGCCTGGTGATCCCGGCGGTCGGCCCCAGCCGGGCGGCCATCTCGTTCGCCGCCTCGGGCGCGACCACTCGCATCAGCGCGACGAAATCGATGGCGAGCCCTTCGGCCAGGGTGGCGGTCTCCAGTCGCCCGGCCTGCAACTCGGCGAGGATGTCGGCGGGGACGTCCGCCGGGCGATTGGCCCCCTTGCGGGCCGGTGCGGTCGAGGCCATGACGTCGCTCCTCCTGCCCTGCTTGCCCGGTTCGCATCGCCGCCCGATACTACCACGGCCCGCCCCCGCCCATGCGGTAAGATAGCCCCGCGCCGGTCGGTCGGGCGGCCGGCGCGGGACCGAACGAGCGAGAGGGGGGCGGGGCATGAGTGCGGACGTGGGGGCGGCGCTCGCCGCGAAGATTCGCGATGTGCCCGATTTCCCGCAGCCGGGAATCCTCTTCAAGGACATCACCACCCTGCTGAAGGATGGCCCGGCCTTCCGCCAGGCGCTCGACGCCCTCCGCGACCGCTGCCGGGGCTACGGGGCGACGAAGGTCGTCGGGATCGAGTCGCGCGGCTTCATCTTCGCCGCGCCGCTGGCCTACCAGCTCGGGGCGGGCTTCGTGCCGGTGCGCAAGCTCGGGCGGCTGCCGGCGGCGACGGCGCGGGCCGAGTACACGCTCGAATACGGCACGAACACGGTCGAGATGCACCGCGACGCGATCGCGCCGGGCGAGCGCGTGCTGATCGTCGACGATCTGCTGGCGACCGGCGGCACCTGCCGCGCCACCATCGCGCTGGTCGAGGAGTTGGGCGGCGTCGTGGCCGGGATCGCCTTCCTGGCCGAACTGACCTTCCTCAACGGCCGCGAACACCTGGCCGGCTACGACGTGCAGGTGCTGATCAGCTACTGAGCGCCGGGACGTTTCCACTGTGGGCGCGGGATCGGGGAGGAGCGAGGCGGGAAGATGCGAGTGCTGCTGCTGACGAACGAATATCCGCCGCACGTCTACGGCGGGGCCGGGGTCCACGTCGAGTTCCTGGCGCGGGAGCTGGCTTGGCTCGACGGGGTCGCCGTCGAGGTCCGCTCGTTCGGCGACCAGCGGATCGACGAGCCGGGGCTGCGCGTGCGCGGCTACGGCCTCGACGAGGGCGCGATCACCGCGCCCCCCTACCTGCGCCCGGTCCTCGGCGCGATGGCGCGCGACGTGGCCTTCGCCTCCACCGCCATCGAGGCCGACGTCGTCCACTGCCACACCTGGTACAGCCACCTCGGCGGCCTCCTGGTCCAGCAGGCGTACGGCCTCCCGCTGGTCGTCACCGTCCACTCGCTCGAACCGCTGCGCCCCTGGAAGCGCGAGCAGTTGCGCGGCGGCTACGACCTCTCCAGTTGGGTCGAGCGCACCGCGCTCGAGGCCGCCGACGCCGTGATCGCCGTCTCCGAGGGGACGCGCGACGACGTGCTGCGCCTCTTCGACGTCCGCCCGGAGCGCGTCCACGTCATCCACAACGGGATCGACACCGCGCTCTACCAGCCGGTCGCGGCGACCGACGCGCTCGCGCGCTACGGCGTCGACCCGGCCCGCCCCTACGTCCTCTTCGTCGGGCGGATCACCCGCCAGAAGGGGATCGTCCACCTCGTCCGCGCCATCCCCGCGATCGACCCGGCCGCGCAGGTCGTCCTCTGCGCCGGGGCGCCCGACACGCCGGAGATCGCGGCGGAGATGGAGGAGGCGGTCGCCGCGGTCCAGGCCGCGCGCGGCGGCGTGATCTGGGTGCGCGAGATGGTGCCGCGCGACGCGGTGATCCAGCTCTACAGCCACGCGGCGGTCTTCTGCTGCCCGTCGATCTACGAGCCGTTCGGCATCATCAACCTGGAGGCGATGGCCTGCGGCACGCCCGTCGTGGCGAGCGCGGTCGGCGGCATCCCCGAGGCGGTCGCCGACGGCGAGACCGGCCTCCTGGTCCCGGTGGAGCAGCAGGCCGTCGCCCCGTTCGAGCCGGTCGATCCGGCGCGCTTCAGCCGCGACCTCGCCGCCGCCCTCAACCACCTCCTCACCGACGAACCCCTCCGCGCCCGGATGGCCGCCGCCGGCCGCCGCCGCGTCGAGGAGCGCTTCACCTGGGGGGTGATCGCGCGGCGCACCGCGGCGCTGTACGAGGCGCTGGGCGGGCCGGCGGCCCGGCGGGGAGTAGGCGGGTAGGCGGGTAGGCGGGTAGGCGGGGCGGCCCACCGTCGGGGGACGGCGGCGCGTGCTCGCTGTGGCTAACCGCCTACCCGCCTGTGAACCCCAGCAGGGGGCCGGCGCGCGAAGGCGAGGTGCTATACTTGGGTATCGTGCCGGTGGCGCGCGCGCGGCGCCCGGTCCGGCAAGCCCCGGCAATTCCTCGCACCCGTGTTTCCGCGCGCCATGATCGCAGAAAGGACCCGTCATGGAGAAGGTGGCGATCCTCGGGCTCGGCCTGATCGGCACGTCGATCGGCATCGGCCTGCGCAAGTGGGCCGCGGCGGACCGGGGCGGCCCGCAACTGCGCGTCACCGGCTTCGACAGCGACATCGCCCAGCAACAGGCCGCCAAGCAGCTCAAAGCGACCGACGAGGTGGCCTGGGACCTGCCCGCCGCGGTGCGCGACGCCGACCTGGTGATCGTCGCCACGCCGGTCGGCGCCGTCCGCGAGGTCTTCGGCGCAATCGGCGACCACCTCAAGCACGGCTCGGTCGTCACCGACACCTGCTCGACCAAAGCGCGGGTGATGGCCTGGGCCGGCGAGCTGTTGCCGACGACGACGAGCTTCGTGGGGGCACCCGCTGGCCGGCAAGACGCAGAGCACCGAGGCGGCGGACGGCGACCTCTTCCGGGGCGCGACCTGGTGCCTCTGCCCGTCGGTCAAGGCGCCCGAGGCGGCGGTGCAGACGGTGCTCGGCATGGTGGCGGCGCTCGGCGCCGAAGCGCAGTTCATCGACCCGCACGAGCACGACGGCTTCCTCGGCGCGGTCAGCCACCTGCCGTTCGTGCTCTCCAGCGCGCTGATGAACACGGTCAGCGCCGGGCCGGCCTGGCGCGACATGAAGACCCTGACCGCCACCGGCTTCCGCGATGTCTCGCGCCTGGCCGCCGGCAGCCCGGTGATGTACCGCGACATCGGCGTCACCAACCGCGACAGCCTGCTGCGCTGGATCGACGAGTTCTCGGTCTCGTTGCAGGAGTTGCGCGGCATCCTGGCGACCGAGGGGCCGGGGCAGGAGCAGGCGCTGGAGGCGTATTTCAACCGCGCGCGCGAGGCCCGCGCCGACTGGGCCACCGCCGAGCGCCGCGACGGCGAACTGCTCCAGGAGACCGAGGCCGAGCTGGGCAAGGGCTCGCTGGGCAGCTCGTTCAGCCAGATGGTGTTCGGCGGGCTCGGGCGGCGGCGTCGCATCGACGAGTTCAACGACCGCCACGGCAACGGCGACAAGCCCCGCCCCCGCCGCGACAGGACCTGAGCCGCCCGGCCGTTAGACGGCACCGGCCCGCCCTGCTCCCCTCCCCTCGCAGGGGAGGGGCCGGGGGAGAGGTCACCCCGCCGCTTACGGGCCGTTCAGGTAGCGCAGGGCCGCGCCGGCGAGGGTGGCGACGCCGACCGGCAGCGCCCCTCGTCGTCGATGTCGAAGCGCGGGTGGTGGTGGCCGTAGACCAGCCCGCGCTCCGGGTTGCGCGAGCCGATGAAGAAGAAGCAGCCCGGCGCCGCCCGCAGGAAGTAGGCCATGTCCTCGCCGACCATCCCCGGCTCGGCCTCGATCAGCTTGTCCGGGCCGAGCGTCTCGCGCACGACCTCGCGCACCAGGTCGGTCATCGCCGGGTCGTTGACCAGCGCCGGGTAGCCGAAGTCGTAACGCACGTCGGCCTCGGCGCGCATCGCCGCCGCGATCCCGCCGATCAGCGCCGGGATGCGCTCGGCCAGGCGGCGGCGCAGCCCCTCATCGAAGGTCCGCACCGTCGCCTGCATGACCGCCTCCTCCGGGATGATGTTGCGCACCGTCCCGGCGTGGAGCGAGCCGACGGTGATCACCGCCTGGCGCAGCGGGTTGACCTCTCGGCTGACCAGCGTCTGCAAGGCGACGATGCACTGCGCCGCTACCACGATCGGGTCGACGCAATGGTGCGGGCGCGCCGCGTGCCCTCCGACGCCGCGGATCGTCGCGGTGAAGCCGTCCGGCGCGGCCAGCATCGGCCCCGACCCGAGCGCGACCGTCCCCACCGGGCGGTCCTGGGCGATGTGGACGCCGAAGGCGGCGTCGACGCGCGGGTCGTCCATCGCGCCCGCCTCGATCATCGGCTGCGCCCCGCCCTGCGACTCCTCCGCCGGCTGGAAGGCGAACTTGACCGTGCCGCGGATCTCGTCGCGGCGCTCGCCGAGGAGCCGCGCCACCCCGAGGAGCATCGCGGTGTGCGCGTCGTGGCCGCAGGCGTGCATCACGCCGGGATTGAGCGACTTGTAGGGCACGTCGTTGAGTTCGTCGATCGGCAGGGCGTCCATGTCGGCGCGCAGCAGCACCGTCTTCCCCGGCTGGCCGCCGCGCAGCAGGCCCAGCACCCCGGTCTTGGCGATGCCGGTCCGCGTCTCGATCCCCAGTTCGCGCAGCCGGTCGGCGACGAAGCGGGCGGTGTTCTCCTCCTGGAAGGCCAGTTCGGGGTGCTGGTGCAGGTAGCGGCGATCCGCGACGACCTGCGGGCCGAGCTCCCAGGCGGCGTCGAGCAGCGACAGGCGCGTGACCAATGATTCCCCCCAGTTGAACGACCAACGACCAACGACGAGCGACGAGACGAGCGGCCGGTGCTGACACGGGCCGCGGGCGACTGGCGTGGCGCCCCTACGGCGCCCGCGGCGCCTCCTGCCGTTTCAGGACGTAGAGGTAGACCGGCTCCTGGTGGAGCCAGGAGTCGTACTCGCGCCGCGCGATCATCTCATAACCGGGCTGCGACGAGAAGGCGATCACGTAGGTCGAGTCGACGGCCGGGGCGACCAGATAGGTCCAGAACGGCCCATTAGGTGTGCGCGGCGGCATCCGCTGCGCGCGCGAGTACTCGTAGAGGAACCAGCCGTCCCACTCCATCCCGCCGTCGATCTGGTAGAGCGGCACGCCGCTGGCGACCAATCCCTGCCCCAGTTCCCAGCGCACGCGGTTGTAGGCGAGCCAGTCCTGCGTGCCGATCAGCCCGTAGGCCAGGAAGCCGAGCAGCCCGACCGTCGCCAGGATCGGCGCGAGCCGGACCCCGCGCGCGCCCCAGAGGCCGAGCGCGATCGCCAGCGGCGCCAGCGGCAGCAGGTAGCGGTCGAAGCTGAGCCACTCGCCGCCGAGGATGCGCACCGACGGCAGGTAGATGCCGGCGAATTGCAGCAGGCCGATCAGCGCCAGCAGGCCGACGCCGCGCCCGTCCGCGCGGCCCCGGCCAACCTCGCCCTCGCCGGCCCGGTCGGGCAGCGCCACCGCGCGGCGGTAGATGGCCGTGCCGAGGAGGGCGAGCCCGCCGGCGACGAGGACTGTGAAGCCGACCCGCATCGGTGTGGTCATGAAGGGCCGGCGCGCGCCGCGCAGATCGTCCGGGGCCAGGCCGCCGGGGTGGATCATCGAGCCGTCCTTGAGATAGGGCATCAGCCAGCCGTGCGGGTGGACGATCAGGCCCCCGCGCTCGGTGTAGGCCGGCTTCTCGCCGACGACCGCGAAGAGGACGACCAGCGCGGCCACGGCCGCGGCCCACAGCCCGACCACCAGGCAGTGCCGCCCGGGCCACCCCGCGACGGCCCGGACGAGGCCCGGCGCCAGCCCGAGCGCGAGCGGCAGCCAGAAGAGCCCCAGGTAGATCACGATGTACCCGGCCAGCTTCAGGGCCGGCAGCCAGAGGCGCGGCCCGTCCCGCAGCAGGGTGGTGATGTACTCCCCCTGCGTCTGCGGCAGCCCCTGGCTCCGCGACCAGAGGAGGTAGCCGCCGACCGCCAGCGCCGGCGGGATCGCGATGATCGCGCCGCGCCGTAGCAGCAGGCGCGGCGGCCAGCGCGCGAGGACGCCGTAGGCCAGGGTCGCCAGCGGCACCAGCGCGCCCTGATGCCGCACCAGGAAGGCCAGCCCCGCGCAGCACGCGCCGATCAGCAGGTCGCGGTCGGTCCCGCGGCGCACGCCGCGCACAAAGAAGAGGGTCGACAGCAGATAAAGCGCCAGGAACGGCACGTCGCTCATGAAGGTGTAGCTGAGGCCGAGGACGATCGGGTTGAACCAGAGGGTCAGCGCGCCGAGCAGCGCCAGGGGGCGGGGGACGCCGAACTCGCGGCAGAGCGCGTAGAGGGCGGCGCTGCCGGCGAAGCTGAGGACCAGCGTGGCGAAGCGCAAGGCGGTGAAGGAGAAGCCGAAGACCCAGGCGAAGAGGGCGCCCCAGAACACCTGGAAGACCAGCGTCGTCGCGGTCCAGTCGGCGATCCACAACTCGCCCCGCTCGACCAGCCGCCGCACCGAGAGTGCGTGGTTCCAGTCGTCGATCAGCGGGTACTCCGCCACGGGGGAGACGATCAGCAACGGCACGAGGTAGGCGAGCAGCAGCAGCAGCAGGTAGGGCGCGTCGGCATACGAGCGCCGGGGCCAGGCCCGCGCCCGCCCCGACAGCCGCGGCGGTTCCACGACCGCGACCTCACCTTCCGTGCCGCGCTCGCCTGGCAGCGTCACCCGCGTCGCGCCTAGCGCCAGGCCCCTGTCACGCGAGTGTGGCGCGCGGAAAAACCTCTGCATCCGGCCCTGTTCCATGGCCCTGCCCGCCGAAAGCACCCAAAGGTGGTCGAGACGGTCGCCATCTCCCCCGGCTACCGGCGACACCGACGCGGTAACGATAGCAGAGAAGCCCTTGGTGTGCATGCTTCGCGGGCCGATGGAGCGCCCCCCCGGCCCTCCAACTTTGGCGGTAGAAGGCTCGGATGAGCGGGGTGCCTCTACGGGAGGCCAGAGCTGTGTCCGTCAGCTCCGCGCCGCCACCTCAACCTCGTCCCGCCGCTCCGCCGCCAGCCCGCCAGCCCCGACGGGGACCGGCTCCGCCGCCCGTGCCTCCTGCCGTGCGAGGGTCAGGAGCGTAACCTCCGGCGGGCAGTCGAAGCGGATGAAGGGCGGGACGCCGCCCAGCCCCCGGCTGGTGTAGATCGGGTGCGTCCGCGTCTGGTGCAGGCCGCGCACGTAGTGGTGCCCCAGGTTCGGCAGCAGCGGCGACCCGATGAACGGCAGCACCACCTGCCCGCCGTGGGTGTGCCCGGAGAGCTGGAGATCGAAGCGGTGGCATCGCGCCTCGGGCAGATCGGCCACGTCCGGCTCGTGGGCCAGCAACAGGCGGAACTCGTCCTCCGGCACCCCCGCCAGCGCCGCGCGGAAATCGTGCCGGCGGCGGGCGGCGTCGTCGAGGCCGACGAGCCAGAAGGGCGCGCCGCCCGGCGCGATCAGCCGCCGCGCCTCGTTGCGCAGCACCGTCGGCCCCGCCGCCGCCACCGCCGCCGCGACGCGACTGCCCCCGGCCCAGTAGTCGTGGTTGCCGAGGATGGCGTAGACCCCGAGCGGCGCGCGGAGCCGGCCCAGGAGCGCGGCGCAGTGGTCGAAGTCGGTCGCCCGGCTGACCACGTAGTCGCCGCCGAGCAGCACGATGTCCGGGGCGGCGGCGTTCAGCAGCCGCACGCCGCGGGCCAGGAGCGCCAGCGGCCGCCCAGCGTCGTGATGCACGTCGGTGATCAACCCGATCCGCAGCCCCTCCAGCCCGTCCGGCAGCGCGGGCAGCGCGACCGTGACCTCCTCCAGGCGCAGGTGCCGCGGCGCGAAGTGGGTGGCGTAGAAGCGCATGCCCGGCAGGCGGGTGATCACGCGGAAGAGGCGCCGCGACCAGCGCTTCGCCGGGCTCTGCCCCGTGATCAGGCGCCGGCGGCCGCCCCATTCGAGGTACAGGCCCTCGTCCGACTCTTTCTCGACCGCCTCGGCGTCCTCGTCATCGCGCCGGACCCGCTCCAGGAACCTGCCGTTGTCTCGCTGCTCGCTCACGCCCGCTCCATCTCACTGCCCCCGCCCCCGCGCGGGTCCATCTTCCTGTACGCACTCCGCGTACCAATGGTTACCGCGGGCCGGCGGGCATAGGGCGTGGGGCGCGGGGCGTGGGGCGAAGGTAAGGAGGAGGAACGACGTCTGCGGGGCTGATCCCTACCGCATCTGTAACCGGCTCACCGCCCCGCGCCCTACGTCAGCCAGGGATCGACCGCGTAGAGGAAGGCGGCGAGCGTGACCGCGCCGACGATCGCCCCCTCGCGCCAGGTCCCGGTGCTGAGGCGCAGATCGCGCGGGGGCGGCAGGCCGAAGCGGACCGGCAGCGGCCAGAGGAGGGGGATGCCGGACTTGGTCAGCGCGTCGGCCAGCAGGTGGAGCGCGAAGCCCCAGCCGATCAGCCAGCCGACGTTGTAGCCGGCCCACGGGTAGGCGGGCCACTCGCCGAACGCCAGGGTCGCCAGGAGCGCCAGGAGCGAGTGGGTCGCGCCGCGATGCCCGAAGACCACGCCGATCCCGTGGGCGAACGGTTTCAGGGGCCGGAGGCCGAGCACCTTCTTCTGTGCCAGCGAGCCGCTCGGGTGGTCGATGTCCGGCAGCAGTGAGCCCAGCGCCACCAGCGCCAGCGCCACCACGAACGCGGCCAGTCCCGCCGACCCGGCGAAGAGCGGGACGCGCAGCGGCGGCAGGTCGAGGAGCGGCAGGTCGAGCGCCGGCCCCGCCGGGCGGAACCAGAGCGCGGCGTAGGTGACGGTCCCGAGCGTGAGGTGCGATTTCCCGGTCATGCCCCTTCCCGAAGCCCGGTCTGCCGGTGTGGTGTCGTCAGTACCAGCGCGCCTTGTCCGCGACGTTGGCGAGCGGCTCGCCGGCGGCGAAGCGGCGCACGTTGTCCAGCACCACGCCCAGGCGGCGCTCGTCCGTGTGCGGCCCCACCCCGGCCATGTGCGGCGTGATAATCACGTTCTCCATTTCCCAGAGGCGGCTGTCGACGGGGAGCGGCTCCTCCTCGAAGACGTCGAGCGCCGCCCCGGCGATCCAGCCCTCGGCCAACGCCCGCTCCAGCGCGGCCAGCCGGACGATCTTGCCGCGCCCGATGTTGATCAGCAGGGCCGTCCGCCGCATCCGCCGGAACAGCGCCTCGTCGAACAGCCCGGTCGTCTCCGGTGTCAGCGGCGCGCAGATGATGACGACGTCGGCGCGCGGCAGGAGGTCGGCCAGCCGGTCGGGCCGCGCCAGTTCGCCGACCCCCGGCGGCGCCCCCTCCGCCAGGGGATCGACGCCGACGATCGCCGGGCCGAAGACGGCCGCGCGCCGGGCGACCTCCGCCCCGATGCCGCCCAGCCCGAGGATCAGCAGCGTCAGATCGGCCGGGTCCAGCACGCGCAATTCCCGCGGGTTCCAATCGCGGGCGAGCTGCCGCCGGAAGAGGCGGGGCAATTCGCGGCAGTGGGCGAGCAACAGCGCCAGGACGTGGGTGGCGATGTGGTCGTCGTAGATGTGGCGCATGTTGGTCAGCGTCACCGGGCTGGCGATCAGTTCGGGGAAGACGACGCGCTCCAGGCTGATGCTCGAGGCTTGCAGCCAGCGCAGGCGCGGCGCGGCGGCGAGCAGGGCCGGGGTCAGGTTCCCGATCCACCCCTCGGCCTCCGGGGCGGCCCGCGCCGCCTCCGCCTCGCTCGCCGGCGCGACGACCGCCATGTCGCCCGCCGCCTCGCGGATCGCCGCGACCCACTCTTCGGATTGCTGCGGCCAGATTACCAGGCTCATCGATCCTCCCCCGTTCGCGAGTCGTGGGCTGGTCCCTCGGCGTCGCGTCGGGGCGGA
>JAUJMV010000022.1:94746-99297 GCA_030446685.1 Thermomicrobiales bacterium
CCCTACGCCCCGCTCCCCACCGGCCCCTGGTGGTGGTGCAGCGCGGCGTAGTAGCCGCCCTTGGCGAGCAGCGCCTGGTGCGTGCCGTCCTCGACGATCTTGCCGTGGTGCATCACGATGATCCGGTCGGCGTTGCGGATCGTGCTGAGGCGGTGCGCGATCACCACGCTGGTCCGGGTGCGCAGGATGCGCTCCAGCGCCTCCTGGATCAGCGCCTCGGTCGCGGTGTCGATGCTGCTCGTCGCCTCGTCCAGCACCAGCACCCCTTGCGGGCTGAGCGCCAGGGCGCGCGCCAGCGCCAGCAACTGCCGCTGCCCGACCGACAGGTTCGCGCCGCCCGGCAGCACGTCGGAGTCGTAGCCGCGCGGCAGCCGCTCGATGAAGCGGTGGGCGTTCGCCAGCTCCGCCGCCCGGCGCACGTCGTCGTCGGTCAGGTCGTCGCGGTAGAGCCGGATATTCTGCGCGATCGTGCCGGCCAGGCAGATCGGATCCTGCGGCACCACCGCCACCCGGCGCCGCAGGTCGGCCAGGCGCAGCCGGCGGATGTCCACGCCGTCGAGCAGGACCTCGCCCTCCTGCGGGTCGTAGAAGCGCCCGAGCAGGCCGACCAGGCTCGACTTGCCCGCCCCGGTCGCGCCGACCACGGCGAGCGTCTGCCCCGCCGGGATCGCCAGCGAGATGTCGCGCAGCACCGGCTCGTCGGGCAGATAGCCGAAGGTGACGTGGCGGATGTCGATCGCGCCGCGGGCCGGCGGCGGCGCGACCGGCCGGGGCGGGTCCTGGATCGCCGGCTCGGTGACCAGCATCCGGTGGACCCGCTCCGCCGCGCCGAGCCCGATCTGGACGGCGTTGTACTGCTCGGAGAGGCGCAGGACCGGCTGGAAGGCGCGCTCGGCCCAGAGGATGAAGGCGACCAGCGTGCCGATCGACGACACCCAGCCCGCCAGCACGCCGCGCCCGCCGCCGTAGAGGAGCAGCGCCAGCCCGGTCGCCGAGAGAATCTCCTGGCTCGCCAGGAAGAGCGCGCTCTGGCGCCGCAGGACGATCAGCGCCTGGCGGTAGCCGCCGTTGTAGCCGTCGTACTCGCGCGCGCTCGCCGCCTGCCGCCCGAAGAGCTGGACGATCGTCATGCCGTGCAACTGCTCGTTGAGGAAGCCGCTGATCCGCGCCAGCGCCTCGCGCTCGCCGTGCGACGAGCGGCGGATGCGCCGCCGGAAGAAGCGCGTGATCAGCGCCAGCACCGGCAGGACCGCCAGCGCCAGGAGCGCCAGTTGCCAGTTGATCGCCAGCATCACCACGACGATCACCAGCAGGGTGACGCTCTCACTGAGGATCGTCACCACGCTGGTCGAGAGGAGCGCGTTCAGGGCGTCGATGTCGCTGGTCAGGCGGGCGACCAGGTCGCCGGTCGGCGTGCGCCCGAAGAAGCCCTGGTCCTGGCGCAGCAGGTGGCCGAAGAGCCGGACGCGCAGATCGGCCAGGGCGCGCTGCCCGGCATTCTGCAGGAGGTAGGTCTGGGCGTACTGGAGGCCGAACATCGCCAGCGCCGTCCCGGCGTAGGCCGCGCCGAGGATCCAGAGCCCGCCGACGTCGCGCCGGACCAACGGCCCGTCGATCGCCAGCCGGACCAGGTACGGCGGCAGGGCGTTCATGGCGGCGGTGCCGAGCAGCGCCAGCACCGCCAGCAGGAGCAGCCGCCAGTGCGGCCGCATCGTCTGCCCGATCAGGGCCAGCAGCGCCGCGTCCTGCCCGCCCGCCTCGTCGCGGGTCGCCGCTTGCCGGGGGGCTTGCCGTGCCGTCACCGCCATCGGTCCGATCCTTCCTGCGCGCCGTGCTGCTCCGGGGCGGCCCCGCCAGCGCCCTCCCCGCTAGTCATCGGCCGCCGCGCGGTCCTCGTCGAGTTCGTCCGCCGCCTGCTGCGCCTCCCGGCGGTACATCGCGGCGTAGAGGCCGTCGTCTTGCAGCAAGCTCGCGTGCGTGCCGCGCTCCACGATCCGCCCCTCGTCGAGGACGATGATCTGCTCGGCGTCGCGCACCGCCGCCAGCCGCTGGCTGACGATCAGGCGGGTGTTGGCGGCCCCCGCCCGCAGTTCGGCGATGATCCCGGCGGCGGTCTCGGTGTCCACCGCCGAGAGCGAGTCGTCCATCAGCAGGATTCGCGGGTCGCGGACGATCGCGCGCGCGATGGCGGTGCGCTGCTTCTGCCCGCCCGAGAGGCTCGCGCCGCGCTCGCCGACGATCGTGTCGAGGCCGCGCGGCAACTGGGTCAGGTCGCCGGTCAGCCGGGCGACCCGCGCGGCGGCCTGGACGCGCTCGTCGGGGACGCCGTCCAGCCCGAGGGTGATGTTGTCGCGCAGCGGCATGCTGAAGAGCAGCGTCTCCTGCGGCACGTAGACCACCGCCCGGCGCAGCGCGGCCAGCGTGATCCGGCGCACGTCGTGGCCGTCGATCGTGACGCGCCCCTCGTCCGGGTCGCGGATGCGCCCCACCAGGCCCAGGAGGGTGCTCTTGCCCGCGCCGGTCGCCCCGACGATGCCGAGCGTGGTGCCGGCCGGCACCTCCACGTCGATCTGGCGCAGGACCCAGTGGCGCCCCTCGCGCACCCCGACCCCCTCGAAGCGCAGCGTGCCGGTCAGCGGCGGCTCGCCAGCGTCGGGCGCGTCGCTCACGCGCGTGCCGCGGTGCAGGATCTCGCCGATCCGCCCCGCCGCCGCGCTCCCCTGGAGCAGCCGCTCGTAGGCGCCGCTCAGTTGCATCGCCGCGCTGTTCAGCAGCCCGAGGTAGACGACGAAGGTGGTGTACTGGCCGAGGGTGAGCCGATCCTGGATGATCAGCGTGCCGCCGACCAGGAGGACCAGCGCCTGGGCGAGGCGGACGAAGAGCGCGGGCAGGGGCGAGATCACCGCCGACCGCAGCAGGAAGTCGAGGTTGCGGCGGGTGTAGCGGTCGGTGGTGTGCCGGAAGGTGGCGACGGCCGGCGCCTCCTGGTTGTAGACGGCGAGCATCCGCGCGCTCGCCAGGTGCTCCTGGGTGAAGGCCGAGAGAACCCCCATCTCGCGCTGCACGCCGGTGAACAGGCCCTCGAGCGCCCGGCTGAGGCGGAACTGCGCCGTCAGGCTGACGGTCAGCATGACCAGGACGAGCCCGGCGAGGAGGAGGTTGGACCAGGCCATCAGCGCGGTCCCGATCAGCAGCAGCAGCAGCGCGTGCATCGACATCTGGAAGCCGGCGCTGTAGAAGCGCCAGATGTAGATGAAGTCGCTGGTCGCGCGCGAGAGGAGATCGCCGACCCCGTACTCCTGCATCGACGCGCGACTGAAGAGGAGCAGCTTGTTGAAGAGGTCCCGGCTCATCTGGTAGCTGACCCCGGCGGCGATTTCGCCCGTCAGCATCCGCAGGAGGTAGCGGAAGAGGGCCAGCAGTCCGGCCAGCCCCAGCAGCCCGAGCGCATAGAGCGCCAGCACATCGAGCCGCACCAGGCGGTTCTCGCGCTCCGCGGTGTTCAGTTCGTCGACCGCCCAGCCGAGAACCGTGGGGCTGAAGGCGCTGGCCCCCGCCCCGAGGATCGCGTAGACCGTCCCCCGGATCAGATGCCCGCGGTAGGGGCGCATGTAGGGGAGGAGGAAGCGTAAGCCGGTGCTCTGCAAGCCGGAACCGCGTAAACCTGCGCTGCGCATAAGGTCACTTTCTCCCACCCCATCGCGCGGGACGCGGCGGGGTGGGCGGTCAGGGTTCGTCGTCGGGGAGTTCCCACTCGTGGTGGTAGCTCAGCACCCCCTCGTTCAGGAAGGGATCGGGCGCGGTGTGCGCGCCGGGGTCCGGGTCGGCTAGGCGCCGGTAGCGCCCGCCGAACCAGAGCAACGGCGGGACCCGCGGCGGGCCGGGGCGCAGTTCGGTCACCCGCCCCAGCAGGATCGTGTGGTCGCCACCGTCGAACGACTGGTGGACGGCGCACCGGATCGCCGCGACGCAGCCGGCGATCGTCGGGATCCCGCCGTCGTCCTCCTCGGCCCCTTCCCTCCCCGCAACCGGCGTGCCGTAGATGAAACGGAGGCCCGGCGGGGGCGGCCCCTCTTTGGCCCGCCCGGCGAAGTGGCTCGAGAGCGCCTCCTGGTCGGCCGCGAGGATGTTGACCGCGAAGGCGCCCGCCCCCTGGATCAGGTCGTGCATCCGCGCGCGACGGTCGATACAGACGAGCAGCAGCATGGGGTCGAGCGAGACGGATGAAACGGCGTTGGCGGTCATGCCGTGGACGATGTCGCCGAGCCGGGTGGTGATCACCGTCACCCCACTGGCGAAGAGGCCGATGGTGTTGCGGTAGGCGCGGGCCTCGACGGCGGGAGTGGGCGGGGGTGCGTCCGATACATCGCGGGTCATTGCTCGTCCTTGTCCGGCGAATCGGTCCTCCCGGTTGCCGCCGGCAACCCGGCCTGCAACTGCGGCATACCGCGCGCGCTGGTTCGGGCGCGGCGGGTCCATTGCGCATATGCTTATATCATATATCGTTGAAGCTGTGCAGGATCGCGCCGGGAGCGATCCGCTCACCGGGGG
>JAUJMV010000022.1:99397-112772 GCA_030446685.1 Thermomicrobiales bacterium
CCCTACAAAGCCGTCGACCGTCTTGGAGGGAACCGGAGGGGTCTGTCAGCGGGGCGTTGCCGGCGGTCGCGACGCCCCCCCGGCAACCCGGTCGCGCGCCGCCTCGCCCTCCGCGATCGTCTGGCCGAGGTAGACGCCCTGCACCGTCGGATCGGCCATCAGGTCGGCGGCGGCGCCCGACAGGGCGACCGCGCCGGTCTCCAGCACATAGCCGCGGTCGGCCAGCCGGAGGGCGGCGCGGGCGTTCTGCTCGACCAGCAGGATCGTCGTGCCCCCCTCGCGCAGCGCGCCGATCGCCGCGAAGATCTCCCTGACGATCAGCGGGGCCAGCCCGACCGACGGCTCGTCCAGCAGGAGCAGCGCGGGCCGCCCCATCAGGCCGCGCCCGAGCGCCAGCATCTGCCCCTGACCACCCGAGAGGGTGCCGGCCGGCTGCCGCCGCCGCTCGCGCAGGATCGGGAAGAGGGCGTAGACCCGCGCCAGGTCGGCCTCCCGCTCCGCCCGGCGGCCGCGCCGGGCGTACGCGCCGAGCAGCAGGTTGTCCTCCACCGTCAGCGCGCCGAAGAGCTGGCGACGCTCCGGGACGTGGCCGAGCCCGCGCCGCACCAACTCCTCCGCCGGCCGCCCGGTGATCTCGCGCCCGTCGAACCGCACCCGCCCGCCGCTCGGCGGCAGTAGCCCGCTGATCGTCGCCAGCATCGTCGACTTGCCGGCCCCGTTCGCCCCGATCACCGCGACGATCTCGCCCCGCCCCACCGTCAGGTCGATCCCGCGCAGCACCTCGATCCGCCCGTAGGCGGCCCGCAACCCCTCGACCGTCAGCAGCGGCTCCGCGCTCATCGTGGACGACCAAACCACAAAGGCACCAAGGCCACAAAGGACACGAAGAAATACAACATCCTCACAATCGCTCCTCACTTCTCGAATCGGAGGGCCATCTTTGTGTCCTTTGTGGCCTTGGTGCCTTTGTGGTTCATCGTATCACTCCTCCTCGCCCAGGTACGCGGCGATCACCGCCGGGTCGCGCTGGACGGCGGCGGGGCTGTCGTCGGCGATCTTGGCCCCGAAGTTGAGGACCGCGACGCGGTCGGCCAGACGCATCACGAAGGCCATGTCGTGCTCGACCAGCAGGGTCGTCACGCCCGCGGCGCGGATGTCGCCGACCAGCCGGGCGAGGGCCGCGCGCTCGCCCGCGCTGAGGCCGGCGGCCGGCTCGTCGAGCAGGAGCAGCGCCGGCTCGGTCGCCAGCGCGCGGGCGATCTCCAGCAGCCGCTGCTGCCCGAACGGCAGGCTGGTCGCCAGGTCGTCCGCGCGGTCGGCCAGCCCGACGAGGGCCAACTGCTCCCGCGCCGCCTCGCGCGCCGCCCGCTCGGCGCGGACGACCGGCGGCGGGCGGAAGAGCGCGCCGAGGAAGCCCGCGCCGCGTCGCGCCTCGCGCCCGACCTGCACCGTCTCCAGCACCGTCATCTGGGGGAAGAGCTGCAGGTTCTGGAAGGTGCGCGCCATCCCGAGCGCGGCAACCGCGTGCGGCGGCTTGCCGGCGACCTCCCGCCCGAGGAACCGGATCGCCCCGGCGCTCGGCCGCAGCACCCCGGTCAGCAGGTTGAAGAGCGTCGTCTTGCCGGCCCCGTTCGGGCCGATCACCGCCGTCACCGTGCCGGGTGCGACCGCCAGGTCGAGGTCGGTCAGCGCGGCCACCCCGCCGAAGTGCCGCGACAGCCCACGCGTCTCGAGGTCCGCGGGCTGCGGGCCGCGGGCTGCGTGGCCCCCGGCCAGGTGCCGCCGGATCGCCTCCCCCGTTACCGTCGCGTCACTCATCACCCATCACTCAGGACTGGCGGCGGCCGAGCCGGCGGCGCCGATCGTCGGGTCGGGGCGCGCGGCGCGGCGGCGGAGGAGGGTGTTCACCCCGCCGGCGATCCCGCCCGGCAGGTAGATCATGATTAGCATCAGCAGCAGGCCGAAGGCGATCAGCTCCTGCTCGCCGCCCGGCCGCTCCGGGATCGCCGGGATCAGGCGGTGCAGCCCCTCCTGCAACCGGGGCAACTGGTCGCGTATTTGACTGATCAGCAGTTGCACCGCCGCCGCGCCGACCAGCGCCCCCCAGACCGAGGCCAGCCCACCGACCGCCGCCATCGTCAGCAGCTCGACCGAGACGCGCAGGGTGAAGGCCGCGGGGTTGACGAAGCGGAGGTAGTGCGCGTAGAGCCCGCCCGCCAGCCCGGCGTAGGCGGCGCTGACGACGAAGACGCCGAGCTTGTAGCGCCAGACCGGGACGCCGAGCGTGGCGACCGCCACCTCGCTGCCCCGCAGCGCCCGCAGGATCCGCCCCACCCGCGAGTTGACCAGGTTGAGCGCCAGCGCGATCACCGCCAGCAGGAAGGCCCAGATTAGGAAGAAATAGTCGCGGTCGTTGCGGAACCCGTAGGCGCCGAGCGCGAAGTCCGGCACCCCGCCGAACCCCGACGGCCCGCCGGTGACGCCGGTCCACTCGTTGAGGATGACCGTGACGATCACCCCGAAGCCGAGCGTGCCGATCGAGAGGTAGTGGCCGCGCAGTTGCAGCAGCGGCAGCCCGACCGCCGCCGCGATCGCCGCGCTGGCGACGATCGCCGCCGCCAGCCCGAGCCAGGGCGAGAGGCCGAGCCGCGTCGTCAGCAGCGCCGACGTGTAGGCCCCGATGCCGTAGAAGGCCGCGTGCCCGAGCGACACCTGCCCCGCGTAGCCCGCCAGCAGCGACAGCCCGATCGCGCTGATCGCGAAGAGGCCGACGAAGTTGAGCAGGCTGAGCTGGCTGCCGCCCAGCGTCCACCCCAGCACGACCACCACGACCGCCAGTGCCGCCAGCCCGAGCCGGTCAACGCGCCGCACTTCGCCTCCCGTGGAGCGTGGAGCGTGGAGCGTGGAGCGTGGAGCGTAAAGCGCGACAGTAAGGCAAGCTCTTAGCCTTATCTCTCGTGTCTTACGCTCCACGCTCCACGCTCCACGCCCTACAACCCCCCGCCCGCGCCGCCCGCCGCGAACGGGCCGAAGCGCCGGGCGAGCAGGACCAGCAGCAGGATCACGAAGGCCACCGCGTCCTTGTAGGCCGACTTGATCCCGCCGCCGACTGCCTCCAGCACCCCCAGCAGCAGGCCGCCGGCCACCGCGCCGGCCGGGTTGGTCAGCCCGCCGATGATCGCCGCGATGAAGCCCTTCAGCCCGAGGCCGAAGCCCATGTCGTAGGTCGCGTAGGTGTCCGGGGCGATCACCACCCCCGCCACCGCCGCCAGACCGGCTCCCAGCGCGAACGACAGCGTCGCCATCCGCCCCGGCCGCACCCCCATCAGCCGCGCCGCCAGCGGGTTGATCGCGCAGGCGCGCAACCCCTTGCCGAGCATCGTGTGGTTGAGGAAGGCCCACAGTGCGACCGCCGCGGCGATCAGCGTCCCGGCGATCCACAGGCTCTGCCGCTTCACCACCGCGCCGCCCAGGTCGAACGCGCCCACGCTGAACGGGGCCAGCGGGTAGGGATCGGTCCCCCAGAGGAGGAGCGCCGCCCCGCGCAAGGCGATCGAGACGCCGATGGTGATGATGATCAGCGTCAGGACCGACGCCTGCCGCGCCGGGCGCAGCGCCAGCAGTTGCACCGCCGCGCCGACCGCCACCGTCAGCGCCACCGCCGCCAGCGCCGCCGCCAGCATCGGCCAGCCCTGGCGCTTGAAGGTGATCGCGAGGAGCGCGCCGAGCATCACGAACTCGCCCTGCGCCAGGTTGATCACGTCGGTCACGGCGTAGATCATCACGAACCCGAGCGCGATCAGCGCGTAGATCGCCCCCAGCGTCAGCCCCGACGCGATCCACTGTGGCGCCTGCGCGAGCATCACGCCCCCTGTATCGGGGCGGGTCGAAGGTACGAAGTACGAAGAACGAAGTACGAAGTACGAATAGGGACGGAATCCTGCTCGTACTTCGTACTTCGTAGTTCGTACTTCCCTACCGCGTCGCCGCCTTCCAGGCGCCCCGCTCGATCGTCACCAGCGTGACCGCGCGCTGATCCAGGCCGGCGTGGTCCTGGGGCGAGTAGTTGAAGATGCCGGTGATGCCGACGAAGTTCTGCACCCGCTCGATCGCGTCGCGGATCTTCGCGCGGTCGGCGCCGGTCTGCGGCAGGATCTGCATCGCGATCTGGAAGGCGTCCCAGGCGTGCCCGCCGAAGGTGTTGCGCGTCCCCGCGCCGTAGGCTTGCTCGTACTCCCGCGCGTACTTGAGCAGCACCGACTTCTGCGGGTCGCTGTCGGGCAGGCTCTCGGCGACGAGCAGCTTGCCGGCCGGGAAGAAGACGCCGTTGGCCGCCTCGCCCGACAGCTCGATGTAGTTGCGGTTCGCCACCCCGTGGCTCAGGTAGAGCGGGACCTTCATCCCCAGGTCGCCGTAGTTCTTCGTGCCGATCGCGGCGGCGGGCGGGATACCCTAGAGGACCAGCGCCTGGGCGTCGCTCTGCTTGACGCGGTTGAGCTGCGTCGTCAGGTCCTTGTCGTCCACCCCGAAACGGTCGTCCACTACCGTCTGGATGCCGGCCTCCGGGGCGCGCTGGTTCCAGACCGTGCGCGCGGTGCTGCCGAAGGCATCGCTGGCCGAGAGGAAGGCGATCCGCTGGTAACCCTTGGCCTTGAACTGGTCGAGCAGCGTGGCGATCATCAGCGAGTCGTTCTGCGGCGTCTTGAAGATCCACTTGCGCTCGGCCACCGGCTCGACCAGGCTGGCGCTGGCCGCCAGCGAGATCAGCGGCACCTCGCTGCGCGAGACCGTGTCGAGGATCGCGCTGGTGGTGGCGGTGCGGGTCGCCCCGATGATCAGCGCGACCTTGTCCTCGTCGATCAGCTTGCGGGTGACCTGGATCGACTGCGTCTCGTCGCTCTGGTTGTCATAAATGATCATCTGGACCCGGTGCTTCTTGCCGTCCGGCCCCATGATCCCCCCGGCCTCGTTGACCTGCCGCTCCAGCAGCAGGAGCGTGTTGCGCTCCGGCACCCCGAGCGACGAGCCGACCCCGGAGACGTCGAGGTTCGCCCCGATCTTGTAGACCTCCCCCTCGCCCGCCGCCGCGCCGGTCGTCGCGCTTGTCCCCGCGGGGGGGGCCGTGCCGCCGCCCGTGCCGGCGGTCGCGGCGCCGCCGCGCACGCCCCCGGTGTCGGGCGAGCCGCCGCACGCGGCCAGGAGGGTGGGGGTGAGGAAGAGGAGCGCGGAGAGGATCGACCAGTGCCGGGAGCGCCGTCGCGTCGCCATACCGTCCTCCTGCTGAACATCCCCGCCCGGCCGGGCCGGCGCCGCGGGCGGGGCGGGGGGGAAAGCGGATCGACCGGGGTGTTCTACCAGGGCCGGAACACGCGTTCCGGCGCCGTATCACGGCGTGGGCAGCCCGATGGAGGTAGGGGCAGGCCCCCGTGCCTGCCGGCCTGGCCGACCGCCGGCCTATCAGGTAAGGCCCGTGTTCGGGGCGATCCCGCGGGTCCGCGGGCCGGGCTACCCCCTGGCGGGGACAAGCCCGCTTGCGCGTCGGTGACCTGCTCCTACACGCGGTGGTCTCGCCTTGCACCTTCACTTGACACGGGGGATACGGACTCGCATAGTACTATGTACGACGCCGGAGGCGCCTTTGTCAAGACCCTCCGTGCAGAGCGATTGCAAAGGGATACGCGCCCGGCGCCGGCGCCTTGCAGAGGAAGTGCAGCGCATCCCGGCTGAGGCGCGGCGGCGCGGGAACGCCAGGAGGTGGGCGGTGGACATCGCACGGTTGCGCGGCTCGCAGGTGCCGCTGGTGACGCCGTTCCGCGGCGGGCGCTTCGACGAGGCGGCCTTCCGCGACCTGGTCGAGTTCCAGATCGCGGAGGGCTCCCACGGCATCGGCTGCACCGGCACCACCGGCGAGCCGACCTCGCTGACGCCCGAGGAGCGCGAGGGGGTCATCGAGACGGCTGTCGCGGCGGCGCGCGGGCGCGTGCCGGTCCTGGCCGGCACCGGCTCGACCAACTTCGACGAGACGCTCCGCTTCACCCGCTTCGCCCAGCGGGTCGGCGCGGACGCCGCGCTGGTGATCGTCCCCTACTACAACCGCCCGACCCAGGAAGGACTCTACCGCCACTTCCGCCTCGTCGCCGACGACGTGCCGGATTTCCCGATCATCCTCTACAACATCCCCGGCCGGTCGGCGGTCAACCTCGCGCCGGAGACGATCGCCCGGCTGGCGCGCGACTGCCCCAACATCGTCGGGGTCAAGGAGGCCAACAAGGATTTCGATCAGGTCAGCCAGGACATCGACCGCGTGCGGCGGCTGGCCGGGCGCGACTTCCTGGTCTACTCCGGCATCGAGACCCTCTGCTTCCCGATGCTCTGCCTCGGGGGGCGGGCCACGTCAGCGCGACCGGCAACGTCCTGCCGCGCCAGGTCGCCGAGCTCTTCAACCTGACCGAGGCCGGCCGGTGGCGCGAGGCGCGCGACCTCCATTATGAACTGCTCGAAATGAACGAAGTTCTCTTCGTCGAGACCAACCCCGGCCCGGTCAAGACCGCGCTCGGCATCATGGGCAAGATCGACCCCGAACTGCGCCTGCCGCTCGCCCCGCTGGGGCCGGAGAACGAGGCGAAGCTGCGCGCGGTGATGGCCCACTACGGCCTGATCGCCCCGGAGAACATGCGCGAGGTCGCGACGACCGCCGCGGCGATGCACGACGACGACAAGGACTGAGCGAAGTACGAGGTACGAAGTACGAACAATAAGGATAACGGATTGTTCGTACTTCGTACCTCGTACTTCGTACTTCGGCAGGGGGTAGGGCATGGACGAGGACGGCTACGGCGGTGATCGACTCGCCCTACCCGTCGGCGGGCTGCCGGACGGATCGGCCATCGCCGCCGGCGTGCTCCCCTCGCCCGAGGCGCTGGAGCGCTACAACGCGGTCGTCCCCGGCGCCGCCGCGCGCATCTTCAGCATGGCCCAGGAGCAGGCCCGCCACCGCCACGAGCTGGAGCAGGCGCTGGCGGAGGCCGGCGTGCGGCGGGCGCGGCAGGCGATCGACGCCGGCACGGCCGTCGCGGTCATCTGCATCGTGGCCGGCTTCCTGCTGGTGCTCTTCGGGCACCCGGCGCCGGGGGTGGCGCTCGCGGTGCTCGGTGTCGCCCTGTTCGTCGGCGTCTTCCTCTACGCCGTCAGCGGTCGCTGGCCGCGCCAGCGGCGGCCTTTGCCGCCCGCCCCAGTCGCGCGCGGCCCGCACCGTTTCGACCTGTAACGCTCGTGCGCCGCTCGCCCTTCGTCGTTCGCACACCGTACTTTGCCAGGGGGTAGGGCATGGATGAGGACTTTCGTCACCGCGGCCTCGGCCGGCCGATCGACCCGGGCTTGCAGGAGGGCGGCTTCCCCGCCGGGGTGATCCCCACGCCGGACCTGCTGGCGCAGTACAACGCCATCGTGCCGGGCGCCGTCGAGCGCATCCTGCAACTGGCCGAGGAGCAGACCAAGTACCGCTACCAGTTGGAGAAGGCGCAACTCGGGGCCGAGGCGACGAAGGCGTACATCGTGATGGGGACCGGCACCGCTATCGCGGCGCTCTGCCTCGTCCTCGGCTTCCTTTTGATCGCCGGCCGGGGGGCAGAGGCGGGGTTGCTCTTCGCGATCTTGGGAGTCGTCTTGCTCCTCGGCACGTTCCTGTACGCGGCCAGCGGTCGCCGCAGGCCGCCGCCACAGCGCCTGTCGCAGCCGCCACTCGTCCGCGAGGTGCAGGCTTTCGACCTGTAGGAGGGAGGAAGGATGAAGCACGCGCGATTCCTGGTTGGGGGGCGCATCCACCACGGCACCGTGACGGACGAGGGCTACTTGCTTGACGAGGCGGGGCGCTTGCGCGGTGCCATCGTTCCTCCAGGGGCGCGGAACTTCCAGACGCTCAAGCCACTGCAAGCGCAACCTCTGGGACAGTCCGGCAATCTGATCGACAATCCGGTCACCTGGCTGCCGCCGGTCGCGCCGCCGAAAGTGCTGGGGCTGGCGCTCAACTTCGCCGACCACGCCGGCGAACTCGAATTGCAGACGCCCGAGGTGCCGGCCCTCTTCCTCAAGCCGCTGACCTCGCTGATCGGGCACGGCCAGGCGGTCGTCGCCCCGCCGAACATCGAGTACATGCACTACGAGGCGGAACTGGCGGTGGTGATCGGCCGCCCGGCGCGCAAGGTCAAGCGCGAGCGGGCCTATGACTACGTCAAGGGCTACACCGTCGCCAACGACGTGACGATCCGCGACTTCGTGCAGAACCTCTACCGCCCGCCGGTCAAGGCCAAGGGCTTCGACACCTTCACCCCGCTCGGCCCCTGGTGGATCGACCGCGACGACCTGCCCGACCCCGACAACGTCACCCTGCGCACCTTCGTCAACGGCGAGCTGCGCCAGGAGGGGAACACCCGCCACTTCATCCACGACATCCCGGCGATCATCGAGTACATCAGCGCCTTCATGACGCTGGAGGAGGACGACGTCATCCTCACCGGCACGCCGAAGGGCCTCTCCCACGTCTACCCCGGCGACGTGATGCGCGTCGAGGTTGCGGGGGTCGGCGCGCTGGAGAACCCAATCGTGGCGGACGAGGGGTGATGACCCTTCGCGAAGTGAAAGCACGCATGACGTGATCGAGCGAGAACGGCCACCATTCGCGGCACGACATCGGGCGTAGATGCCAATGCCCGGCAACTGCGCCGGGCCATGACGCCGGCGGAGCGTGTGCTCTGGGCGGCGCTAAGGGGGCGACAACTCGACGGGTTGAAGTTCCGGGCTCAACACCCCGTTGGGCCATTCATCCTCGACTTCTACTGCCCGACCCGCAAACTTGTCGTGGAAGTTGACGGCGCAGTCCACGGCCAGCGGGGCGAGCAGGACGCATACAGAAGTGCCCATCTGGAGGCGTATGGGTATCGCGTGCTACGCTTCCGCAATGAGGAAGTGCTGAGCGACCTTGACCTTGTGCTTGCTCGGATAGCGCGAGCTGCTCAGGAGGCGCCCCCCCGGCCCCCCAATCCTGGGGGGAGAAGGACTCGGCAAGTGTGCCGACCCTCCGACTAACCCACCGCCTGGTCCCCGGTCTTCTCCCCCCAGGATTGGGGGGCCGGGGGGGCGCCCTAAAGGAGCACACCCGATGGCAACCCAGGTCGAGCACCGCGTCGAGCGGTACATCACCACCGACCGCGTGCGGCACTTCATCAACGGCGAGTTCGTCGCGGGCGAGGGCGGGGAGACGTTCGAGACGATCAACCCGGCGACGGCCGAGCCGATCGCGCGCGTCGCCAGCGGCGGCAAGGCGGAGATCGACCGCGCGGTCGCGGCGGCGCGCCGGGCGTTCGACGACGGGCCGTGGCGCCGGATGCCGGTCAAGGAGCGGGCGCGGGCGCTGCGGCGGATCGCCGACCTGATCGACAAGCACACCGACGACATCTCCGCGCTGGAGACGCTCGACACCGGCCTGGCGCTGGCCCAGACGCGCAAGGCGCAGGTCCCGCGTGCCGCCGACAACTTCCGCTTCTTCGCCGAGATGGCGACGAAGATGCACGACGGCGAGACCCACCCGGTCGATGCGACCTACCTCAACTACACCACCCACCGGCCGGTCGGCGTCGCCGGGCTGATCACGCCCTGGAACACCCCGTTCATGCTGGAGACCTGGAAGGTCGCGCCCTGCCTGGCGGCGGGGAACACCTGCGTGATGAAGCCCTCGAAGTGGTCGCCCCTCTCCGCGCACAAGCTGGCCGAGACCATCCAGGAGGCCGACCTGCCGCCGGGCGTCTTCAACCTGGTGCAGGGCTCCGGCGCCGGCGCCGGTGCCCCGCTGGTCGAGCACCCCGACGTGCAACTGATCTCCTTCACCGGCTCGACCGAGACCGGCCAGGAGATCATCGGGCGGGGCGCCCCGACCCTGAAACGCTTCTCGATGGAACTGGGCGGCAAGTCGCCGACGGTCGTCTTCGCCGACGCCGACCTCGACCGCGCGCTCGACGCGGCGATCTTCGGCATCTTCTCGCTCAACGGCGAGCGCTGCACCGCCGGGTCGCGCCTGCTACTCGAAGACAGCATCCACGACGAGTTCGTGGGACGGCTGTTGAAGCGCGTAGAGCGGATCAGGGTCGGCGACCCGCACGACCTGGCGACCGAGGTCGGGCCGCTGATCCACCGCGACCACCTGGCGAAGGTGCTGGGCTACCTCGACATCGCCCGCGCGGAGGGCGCGACGGTCGCCGCGGGCGGGACGCGCCCGGACGACCCCGCCCTGGCGCGCGGCAACTACCTCCGCCCGACCGTCCTGCTGAATGTCACCAACGACATGCGCGTGGCGCAGGAAGAAATCTTCGGCCCGGTCCTCAGCGTCCTGCGCTTCCGCGACGAGGCCGAGGCCCTGCGCATCGCCAACGGCACCAAGTACGGCCTGGCGGCCTACCTCTGGACCGGCGACGTCAGCCGCGCGCACCGCTTTGCGCCCGAGATCGAGTCGGGGATGATCTGGGTCAACTCCCAGAACGTGCGCCACCTGCCCACCCCGTTCGGCGGGATGAAGTGGAGCGGCATCGGGCGCGAGGGCGGCCACTACTCCTTCGAGTTCTACTGCGAGACGAAGAACATCTGCATCGCGATCGGCGAGGGGCACATCCCGCGCATGGGCGCGCACGACGAGGAGCGTGTGGCGCAGGGCGCGCGGTCGGACGCGTGACGGAGGGCTGAGGGCTGAGGGCTGAGTCAGGTGCGAGGATCACGGGTTGCGAAGTCAGGGATGCGTGTAGGGTAGCATCGATTCAGTCCTCAGCCCTCAGCCCTCAGTCCTGGTGAGGAGCGAAGCGACGATGGTCAACGTGCTGCGCTCGGGCCACATCGAGTTCCGCGTGACCGACCTGGGGGCCGCGCGCCATTTCTACGTGGACCTGCTCGGCTTCATCGAGACGGCGCGCGACGAGGGGGCGCTCTACCTGCGCGGTTACGAGGAGCGCGAGCACCACAGCCTGATCCTGCGCCGTGCCAGCTCGCCCGGCGTAACCCATATCGCGTTCCGGGTCGCGGAGGAGGAGGACCTGGACCGGCTGGAGCGGCGCTTCGCCGAATTGGAGCTGCCCCGGCGGTGGATCGCGCCGGGTGAGGAGCGGGCGCAGGGGCGGGCGCTCAGGGCGCAGGACCCGTCCGGCCTGCCGGTCGAGTTCTACCACCAGATCGAGCGCGGCGAGCGGCTCCTGCAGCGGTTCGACCAGCACCGCGGGCCGGGCATCCTGCGAATCGACCATTTCAACTGCCAGGTGCCGCGCGTCCGGCCCGCCTTCGATTTCTATACGCGGGAGTTGGGGTTCCGGCTCACCGAGTACACCGAGACGGAGGAGCCCGAGCCGCGGCTGTGGGCGGCCTGGCTGCACCGCAAGGGGAGCGTCCACGACCTGGCGCTGATGAACGGCAAGGGGCCGCGCGTCCACCACGTCGGCTACTGGCTCCCCGACGCCCTGGCGGTGCTGCGCGCCTGCGACATCCTGGCGGGCGCCGGGCAGGAGCGGGCGATCGAGCGCGGCCCCGGTCGGCACGGCATCTCCAACGCGCTCTTCCTCTACCTGCGCGACCCCGACGGCAACCGCATCGAGCTCTACGCCAACGACTACCTGACGATCGACCCCGACTTCGAGCCGATCCGCTGGAGCATCAACGACCCGCGCCGCCAGACCTTCTGGGGCCACGCCGCCCCGCCGCGCTGGTTCGAGGAGGCGTCCCCGGTCGAGTCGATCGCCGACGGCTCGTTCATGCCGATCGAGGAGCCGGAACTGCTCGACCGCCCGCAGTTCGTAACCTAATCTGTACAACATGGCATGCGATCGCGGGCGCGGGTCGTGCGGATGGGGTGAATCACATCAAGCCAGGCATGGCAGAGGTCGCCGATGAAGGTCAAAGTCGTGGTGCATGACGCGGAAGAGGGCGGGTACTGGGCCGAAGTGCCGGCGCTGCCGGGCTGTGTGACCGAGGGTGACACCTTCGAGGAATTGCTGGCGAACCTTGATGACGCGATCGATGGTTGGCTTGCCGCCGACGCGGAGTAGAGAGGATGAAGCGATATCGGCTCCTCATTCCACTCCTCGTGCTTTCCAGCGTCCTCGCGCTGCCGCAGCCGTGCGCTGCCTGTTCCTGCATTATGCAGACGCCCGATGAGGCGATAGCGCACGCGACCACCATCTTTCGCGGTCGGGTGACGGCGATCACTCCGGGGCCGGGACCACGCTCGGTAACAGTCGCGATGACGGCCGATACCAGTTGGAAAGGCACCGTCAACCGTGAGACATCCCTGGTAACCGATCCTGACACGGCGAGTTGTGGGTACCCGTTTGAGGTGGGCGAGGAGTATCTCGTATTTGCCCGTGGCGGACAATCGGGAGGCTTGTCGACCTCCTCCTGCTCCGCAACTCAATCGACGGCCGGTCCCCAACGGCATGTACTACCAGTTAGTGGGTTCCTCGCTCTTCTCGGTTCGGGTGCGCCCGCCATCGAAGCACCGCCGCCAGCGATGCCCGCTGCCGGTATTGGCGGTGTGGCTGGGTCGGGGCTAGGGTGGCTTGTGGTCATCGCTGCCGCGGCGCTGATCGGGGTCGGCCTTTTCTTCGGCCGCCGGCGCCGCGAGGGGGTAGCCCGATGATGTGCCGAGTTGAAGCCATGGCAAGGAGGACGACGTGGTCCTGATCGATACCGAGCGCGAGGCCCGGGCCGGGGCGTTCGAGCCGGACGATGCGACGAAGCTGGCGATCTACGAGACGATGGTCCTGGCGCGGACGCTGAGCGCGCGGGCCTTCGCGCTGCACCGCGCCGGGCTGATCGACAACGCCGTGCCGCCCGACGGGCACGAGGGGGCGCAGGTGGGGTCGGCGCTGGCGATGCCGCAGGGCCGGACGATCGTCTACCCCTACTACCGCAGCATGGCCGCCGCGCTCGCCTACGGGATGACGCCCTACGAGCTGCTGCTGGCCTACTTCGCCAAGGAGGAGGACCCGGCCAGCGGCGGGCGGCAGATGCCGGCGCACTACGCCAAGCGCGACCTCGGCATCGTCACCACCTCCAGCGTGGTCGGCACGCAGCTCGTCCACGCGACCGGCGCGGCCTACGCGGCGAAGGTGCGGCGCACCGGCCAGGTGGCGATCGCCTACTGCGGCGAGGGCGCGACGAGCCAGGGCGACTTCCACGAGGCGCTCAACTTCGCCGCGATCCACCGGCTGCCGACCATCTTCGTCGTGGAGAACAACGGCTGGGCGATCTCGGTGCCGCAGCGCCTGCAGATGGCGGTCGACTCGGTCGCCGACCGCGCGGCGGGCTACGGCATGGCCGGCGCGAGCGTGGACGGCGCCGACGC
>JAUJMV010000022.1:112872-123357 GCA_030446685.1 Thermomicrobiales bacterium
GCCGACGCTGATCGAGGCGCGCGTCGCCCGCCTGGCCCCGCACACCACCGACGACGACGACCGCGGCTACCGCGACGCCGAACTAATCGCCCGCGACAAGGCCACCCGCGATCCCCTGCCCCGCCTGGAGGCCGCCCTGCGCGACCACGGCCTCCTCGACGACGCGAAGGTGGGGGCGATCGCCGCGCGCTGCCGCGAGACGGTCGATCGCGACACCGAGGCGGCGCAGGCCGCGGCCGACCCCGACGTCTCGACGCTCTACCGGCACCTGTACGCAGAGGGCTAGGGGAGGCACATCGGCCCCGCCATCCTGAGGGGGGCGGCCGCGGCCAGCCGAGGCTCCCCAGAATGGGCGGGCTGTGCTGCCGCCTCCTCTCCCCCCAAAGTTGGGGGGCCGGGGGGCAGCCCTCGTTCGACGGCAACCGCCAGTCAAGGAGGCACGACGATCATGGGCGCACGCACCGGACGGCAGTTCCTCGACGGCTTGCGCGCGGCGAAGGCGGAGATCTGGCTCGGGGGCGAGCGGATCGAGGACGTGACGACGCACCCCGCCACCCGCAACGCCGCGCGCTCCATCGCGCACCTCTACGACATGCAGCACTACCCCGAGTTGCGGGACGAGCTGACCTACCCCTCACCGACCAGCGGCGAGCGCGTTGGGATGTCCTTCCTGACGCCGAAGACGCGCGAGGATCTGGGACGCCGCCGCGCCGCGATGAAGCGCTGGGCCGACTACAGCGGCGGCTTCATGGGCCGCACCCCCGACTACCTGAGCAGCTCCTTCATGGCGATGGCCGCGGCGGCGGACTTCTTCAACGGCAATGACCCGCGCCACGGCGAGAACCTGCGCCGCTACTACGAGCACATCCGCGAGAACGACCTCTGCCTCACCCACACCCTGATTAACCCCCAGGCCAACCGCAGCAAGACGGTCGGCGAGCAGCCCGACCCCTACCTGCCGGCCGGCATCGTCGAGGAGACCGACCGGGGGCTGGTCATCCGCGGCGCGCGGATGCTGGCGACGCTGGCCCCCTTCTCCGACGAGATCGCCGTCTTCCCCTCGACCGTGCTCAAGGCGGGCGGGCCGAACGTCGAGAAATACTCCTTCGCCTTCGCGATCCCCTGCAACACGCCGGGGCTGCGCTTCCTCTGCCGCGAGAGCTACGACCTGGGGCGCTCGCACTTCGACCACCCGCTCGGCTCGCGCTTCGAGGAACTGGACGCGGTCGTCGTCTTCGACGACGTGACCGTGCCGTGGGAGCGCGTCTTCCTGAAGGGGGACGTGGAGCGCGCCAACGGCGCCTACGGCGTGACCGATGCGGTCGTCCACATGATGCACCAGGTGGTGGTCAAGAACGTCGCCAAGACCGAGTTCCTGCTCGGCCTGGCCTGCTCGATCGTCGACACGATCCAGGTCGACCAGTTCCAGCACGTCCAGGAGAAGCTGGCCGAGATGATCCAGAACCTGGAGCTGATGCGGGCCTGCCTGCGCGCCGCCGAGGCCGACGCCGCGCTCGACGCCTGGGGCGTGATGACGCCGGCCCGCATGCCGCTCGACGTGGCGCGCAACGTCTACCCGCGGATGTACCCGCGGATGGTCGAGATCCTGCAACTCCTCGGGGCCAGCGGCTACATGGCGACCCCGACCGAGGCCGATTTCGCCTCGCCGGTCGGCGACGACGTGCGGCGCTACCTCCAGGCGGCGAAGGGCGACGCCGAGGCGCGCGTAAAACTCTTCCGGCTCGGCTGGGACGTGGCCTGCTCCTCGTTCGGCGGGCGGCAGGAGCTCTACGAGCGCTTCTTCTTCGGCGACCCCGTCCGCATGGCCGGCGCGCTCTACGCCACCTACGACAAGGCCCCGCTGATCGACCGCATCACCGAGTTCCTCAACCGCGGGGACGAGCCGCTGCTCGGCGACGACGCGCGGCCGGAGGGGGCGAAGCCCACCCTGGCCGGCACGCCCGCCGCCGACAAGTAGCGCGGTTCGCGCCCCGAATCGCCCGCCGCACGGCGCCGCCCGTTCCCAGGGAGCGGGCGGCGCCCCACTCTCTCCCCGCGTGTCGCGCCTTGCCACAAGGCGCGAATGAGCTGTACGTACCGCGGCACACTTTCCGCAACGTCGGGGTCAGCGCGCCTGGGGAGCCGGTCACTCTCCCATGCATGCCGCCCCACCAGCATGGGGCGTCACCTTGCCAACGCGGACAATATCCGCGCGTCGCTGATCCTGCGGCCCCTCGCTCGGCGAGTGGAGTTCACTTGTCCCTCACCCGGCGATGGTCCCTAATCGTCGGGTAGCGAGGAGGCGGAACGATCGCCCATTCCGCGATTTCCCGCGCGTTCTTGTACAGGAAGTGCGCGCTCAGGCGCTCGCCCGCCAGCACCCGGCCGAGCCAGTACGCATCGTCGGGCCACATCGCGCCGAGCGGCAGCCGGTCGCGGTCGAACCAGCGCGGCGCCATCTCCTCGGTCTCGACCGGCTCGCCGTCCCGGGCATTCGACCAGGTACACGCAGACCTGCTGATCCCAGCCGGCGTTTCGTGGGTACATGGGAAGGCCGACGCGTCCACCAGTGACGCCTGCATGAGTTAAGGCCGTCTGGTGTGAACTCCACGTAACGGAGGTTGTTACGGGCTCATGAAGAAGACGCGGTTCACGGAGAAGGAGCAGATCATCGGCGTGCTCAAACGGGCGGGCGGAGCCAGACGGTGGCTGAAGCTCTGCGCAGCCAGGATCAACGAGGCGACGTTCTACCGCTGGAAGGCGCAATACGGGGGGTGGAGGTCAGCCAGATCCAGCGGCTCCGCCAACTGGAAGATGAGGACCGCCGCCTGAAGCAGATCGTGGCCGACCTGACGCTGGACAATACCGCGCGCAAGGATGTGCTGCAGGGAGTGGGCTGACGCCCGCCGCGCAGCGGGAGACGGTGGCGTATCTCCAGGAGCACCATTCAGTTCTCTCGCAGCGGCGGGCTCGCCTGGTCCAGCGCCACCGCGCCACGATCCGCGACCACGCGCCCGCCGCGCAGGATGGCGTGCGCGAGCGCCTGCGCGCGAGCTGCGGAGCGGCCGCGCTTCGGCTACCGCCGGCTGGCCGTGCTGCTGCGGCGCGAACTCGGCGCGGTCAACCATAGCGGGTCTATCGCCTGTACCGGCAGGAAGGGCTGGCGGTGCGGCGGCGACAGCGCAAGCGGATCGCCCGGGCCGCGCGGCCGGTGTCAACCGCGCCCAGCACTGGGGCGCAGTGGGCGATGGACTGCGCAGGAGGTGCTGGCCAACGGGCGCGCCTTCCGCACGCTGCATATCGTAGACTTGTGCACCCGCGAATGCCTGGCGATCGAGGTCGACACCGCGCGCTCCCGGTGCGCGGGTGGCGCGGGTGCTCGACCGGCTCTGCGAGCGGCACGGGCGGCCGACGACGATCCAGGTCGATAACGGCCCCGAGTTCGCTGGGCAGGTGCTCGACGCCTGGGCCTACCAGCACGGGGTGCGACTGGACTTCGTCGAGCCGGGGAGGGCCGATGCAGAACGGCCACCTGGAGCTTCAACGGCAAGTTCCGCGACGAGTGCCTCAACCAGCACCGGTTCCTCAGCCTCGCCGACGCGCGGCGGCTCATCGAAGACCTGGCGGACGATGACCGCCTACGACCCGGCCGCACAGCGCGCCGCTCGGCCGGGTCGCACCGGCGGTCTTCGCGCAGCTTGAAGGCTTGCGGCTAGCGCGGACCTCTCATCCCAAGCGGCCTGATTCCAGGGGTCAGGTCAGTGCGCCAGGCCGCCGCCGCCCGCGCCAGTCGCCGGCGATCTGGAGCGCGAAGGGGCGGCGACCAGTCCGGCGGCGTGTCGGTGGCACCGGCGCGCCAGCGCCAGAAGACCAGCTCGCGCCGGCCACCCAGCTATGCCGCTGAACGGCGATCGGATAGGCGCGCTTCGGCCTCGGCGAGGGTGCGCGTTGTGTCGCCGGCCAGCCAGGCGGCTTCGGCGCAGGCGGCGCGGATCGGCCCGATCATCTGGAACTCGCGGCGCGCCAGCGCTGGCTCGAGGGCCTCGTCCAGCATCGGTGAGGCGACCCGCCACCCCGCCGCGCCTCGGGCGGCCGAGCGCGACCAGGGCGACCCAACGGGCATTGCTGGGCGGCGAGCGCAGGACTTCGGCGGCGGCGGCGGCCTCGGGCCAGCGACCGCGATACAGGTGGGTGACGGCCAGCCACCCCATCATGTAGCAGCCGGCGGTAGGTGTCGCGCTCGGCGGCATAGGCGAGCCCGTCGGCCAGGTCACCGCTCGGCCTGATCGGGCGGAAGAGCTCGACCGAGTTCGAGCCAAGGTTGGCGTACGCTCTGGCAACGTCTGGGTCAAGCCCCGCCCCGCTGGGCGATGGCGCGCGCGTGCTCCAGGTGCTGGCGCCCGCGCTCATAGTCGAGATACATCGGGCCACGCCGAGGGTGTCGTAGGCCATGGCCAGGCTACGGGCGTCGGCGGCCTGTTCGGCGAACGAGATGGCGCGCTCGGCGAGGGCGATGGCGTTGGCGAGGTCGTGGTTGGATAAGTGGAGATATGCCCAGGTGCGATACCAGCGCCAGCGCGGCCAGGCGGCAGCGCCTGCAGCAGGTCGATGGCGGCCTGGTTCGACTGGCGGGCCTCGTCCCGCCGGCCGGCGGCGATGAATGCCCCGGCCAGCAGGGCGGGTTCTCGCCCTGCTTCAACCGGATCGCCAGCGTCGCGCCAGGCGCTCGATCGCCCTGGCGTCGGCGCGTGGCGCCAGGTAGATCAGCCGTGAGGTGGCGTTCCCCGCATAGGCCTCGACCAAGGCGGCGCGGTCGGCGGGCGGCAGCGTCTCGGCGTAGGGCAGGGCCAGGGCGAACAGCGCGGCGGCACGGTGGGCGCCGGTCGCCGCGGCCTGGCGCGCCGCGGCGGGCGCGTAGGCCAGCACGGCCGCCCGGTCGCCGGCGCCCGTCGCGTGGTGCGCGAGCAGGCCAGATCCTGCCGCGCGCTCGACGCCTCCAGCGCATCGAGCGCCATCCCGTGTATGGCCGCCCGGCGCGGCGGCAGGATGGACTCGAGCACGGCCTGGCGCGCCAGCTCGGCGCGGAAGGCCAACAACTCGCCCTGCGCCACCAGCATGCCGACGGCCAGGCAGTCCTCGACCGCACCGGCGTCGGCCGCGGTGACGACGGCCAGCAGCCAGGGTTCAATGCGCGGCCGACGACGGCGGCCCTTGCAAGACGGCGTGGGCCGCGGGCGCCAGGCGCGCGGCGCGGGCCAGCACGGCGTCGCGCACAGTGGCGGGCACGCCCGCGCCGGCGCCGGCCAGGCTCTCGGTGACGAAGAAGGGATTGCCCCCGCTGCGGCGGTGGAGTTCGGCCACGTCGATCGCGCGCCCGTCGACAAGCAGGCGCACGGCGGCCTGCTCGCTGAGCGGCGGGAGCGCGATGCGACGGCGGTCGACAGGTAGATCGCCGAGCACGGTGCGCAGCGGATGGCGCGGCCCCAGCTCGTCGTCGCGGTAGGTCAGCACCAGCAGCGCCGCGGTGCGCGCGACGCGGCGGCCCAGGAACCGCAGCAGATCGAGCGTCGCCTCGTCTGCCCAGTGGACATCCTCGAAGACGACGATGGCCGGGCGCCGTTGCAGCTCGGCCAGCACCGCCGAGAAGATGGTCCCTGATCGCGCGTCGACGGCGAGCAGCCCCCGCACCGTCTCCGGCAACCGCGCCGCCATTCGGCCGGCCGAGCGGGCGGGGGGGGCGAACGGGCGTCGCAGGTCCCCCACAGCACGTGGATGGCGGTGCCGTGGGCGCGCGTGACCAGTTTCACCAGCGCTGTCTTGCCGATGCCGGCCTCGCCGCTGACCAGGGCGATCCGGCCCTCGCCACGCACCGTGTCACCCAGCACCGCGCCAAGCTCACGCAGGGCGGCGTCGCGTTCGAGGGTCTCCATGGGCGGGACTCCCGGCGAAGGCGGATCACTTCGTGCTGCTCGGCCAGGCCCATAGTAGGCGATCCTCCGCCCCTCGGCAAGGGCCTCGTGCCCGGCCGGGAATCCGCCCGGCGGGGTGGCGATGCGATGCCACCCCCGCGGAAATACTCGTGCGGCACGCCGCCCGACCCGATTCCGTCGCGGATCAGCTCTTCCCCGCCGCCGTCACCGCTTCACCCGGCTGAAGCTGCAGGGCATCGACGATGCCTCATCCCGCCCCGCTCAGGCCGCCCCCGGTCGGCAGTCGCCGGGGATCGAGCCGCGCCTGTCCCCCGGCGAGGCCGAGGCCGAGTACGGGGAGGCCAGCAGGGCGCTTTCCGGCGCAAGCCCACCCGTGGCCTCCATGACCGGCGTGATCGCCCCCTCCCGGTGCTGAGCAACCAGAGGATGCAGAAGATCACCGCGGCTCGCTCATCCGTGCTACGCCACAGCCTATCCAGGAAGTAGGCGATGATGGCGGATCTTGCGATAGACGATCGGGCAGGCGGCGAGCTGGACGAAGCCCAGGTAGTTTTCGGCCCGCTTCTCCCAGCGGATGAGCAGGCGGCGGAAGCGGTTGAACCACGCGTGCCCACCTCGACCACCCAGCGCCGCGGCGTGCCGCGCGGGGTCGCCCGGCGCGGGCAGGGGCTGCTCGGCGCTGCGCTTCGGCGGGATGTGCGGGGTGTCGCCGCGCGCGGCCGCCGCCGCGCGGCGCGGCATGGTCGTAGCCGCGGTCAGGCCCAGGTGCGGCCCCTCCCCCGTGGGGTCGGCAGGGCAGCGTCAGGCGGGCATCGAGCAGATCCCGAGCTTCTGCATATCGGTGCGGTTGGCGCCGGAGGACGAGCGCCAGCGGCAGGCCCCGGCCGTCGGTCAGCAGGTGCCGCTTGGTGCCGCGCCGCAGTCGGTGGGGTTCGCCCCGGTCGCCTGCGCCTCGCCGGCCCCCCTTTTCCCCCAGCAGGGCCTTGACCGTGCAGCCGTCGGCGGCCGGCCATTCCCACGCCAGCCCCACCTCGTCGTCGTACACCGCCGGCAGCCGCGCGCACGCGCTTCGCGAGGCAGCCGTGCTCGACCCACTCCAGGAAGCGCGCGTTGACCGTGGACTTGGCCCCGAACGCGCGCGCGGGAGCGTCACCCACTGGCCGCCGTTGCGCGCCAGCCAGATCAGCCCGTCGGGGATCGGCCGGTCGTCCAGCCGCGGGCGCCCGGCTTCTTGCGCGGCTTGTCGGCGACGACCAACAGCGGCGCGATTTTCGCCCACAGCGCGTCGTCCGCCAGATCGTCGGGTCGTCCTGCGGTTTGGTGGCCGCCGGAGCGGCGTCGTGCATATTCATCCAGGAAGGCTACCACAGCGCCCGACTTTCTGGATAGTGTTAGCCGCGATGAACGATAAGATTGCTCCTGAACTGACAACACCTGTAACTATCGGATTAAGCAGTACCGACTGGGCCGTACGCCCCCACGCCGCAGCCGGCCGACGGGCAGATCGCGGCTTTGCAGGAAGGGCTGCTCGGCTGGTACGCGGCGAACCGACGCGACCTCCCCTGGCGGCGCACGCGCGACCCCTACCACATCCTCGTCTCCGAGATGATGCTGCAGCAGACGCAGGTGCGCGCGCGTCCTGCCGCGCTGGGTCGCCTGGCTCGAACGCTTCCCGACGCTGGCGGCCCTGGCCGCCGCGCCGACCGCCGACGTGCTGCGCGAGTGGTCGGGGCTCGGCTACAACAGCCGCGCGGTGCGCCTGCAACAGGTGGCGCGGCACGCCGTGGCGCACCACGGCGGGCGGCTGCCGGCGTCGGTCGAGGAGTTGCTGGCGCTGCCGGGGATCGGCGACTACACCGCGCGCGCGATCGCCTGCTTCGCCTACGAGCGGGACGTGCCGGTGCTCGACACCAACGTCAAGCGCGTGCTGCACCGCGTGCTGGCCGGGCCGGAGGTGCCGCGGCCCGCGCTGAACGACCGGCAGCTCTGGGCGCTCGCCGGGCGGGCGGTGCCGGCGGGCCGGGGCTACGACTGGAACCAGGCGCTGATGGACTTCGGATCGAGCGTCTGCACCGCGCGCAAACCGGCCTGCGTCATCTGCCCGCTACGCCCGATCTGCCGCGCCGCGCCCGCGATCAACACGCTGCTGGCCCAGCAGGGCCGCGCCCCGGCGCGGCGGCGACGGGGCCAAGCCCGCCCCCGCCATCCCCTTCACCAGCACCAACCGCTACTACCGCGGCCAGACGCTGCGCGTCCTCGGCGCGCTCGGCGAACAGGCCGCGGGCCTGGCGCTCGATGACCTCGGCCCGCGGGTGAAGCCCGATTACACCCCCGCCGAGCGCCCCTGGCTCTACGACCTGGTCGCGCGGTTGGACCGGGATGGGCTGGTGCAGGTGCGGCATGGCCCGGTCGCCGACCCGCCGATTCCGGCCGGCGGGATACGGGAAGCCGGGGCGCCCTACGACGCTGGCGTGTCCGGCGCCGGCGCCGATCTGACCGAGGTGCGCGTCAGCCTCCCGAGGGCTGACGACCGCCGAGGGCTGACGGGCGTGCCGCCTGTCGGGGTTGAGTCGCGGGCGGAGGGAGGGCGCCAGGCGCAGCGCCGCGCGCCGAGCGCCAGCGCCTTCACGCCCCACGGCGGCCGGTGGCAGCGCCCGCGAGGACCGCCCAGCCGGCGACTCGATCCGGGCTGTCACCAGGTGGTGCCGCAGCCGGTAGCGGCCCTCGATCTCCGCGAGGTTATCCATCCTGTCGCTCCTCCCACCGCTGACGGGCGCTCTGGTCCCAGGCCCCGGACCCCGAGGCGGGGCTACGACGCCAGCGCCGGGCGGCAGACCCGGCAGGGGCGGTAGCCGGCGGCGGCCGCCTCCTCATCCGAGCGGAACGCGACGCGGTGCCGGTCGGTGATCCGGCGGGCGTGCGCGCAGGTGGGGAAGCAGTAGACGTGGGTCGTGTCGCTGCCGTGGTAGCACACTCCGGCGCGAGCGAGCCCTTCCAGCCGGTCGGGATCGAGGCCCTCGGCGGCCAGGACGGCGCGCTTCGCCGCGCCGCCGAAGGCGTAGTCGCCGACCCGCCCGTCGCTCCGCACCACCCGGTGGCAGGGGATCAGCAGGGGGACCGGGTTGTTGCCGAGCGCCGTCCCGACTGCCCGCACCGCCCCCGGCCGCCCGATCTCGCGCGCGATCCACCCGTAGGGGCGCACCTCGCCGGGCGGGATCTCCCGCGCCTTCAGCAGCACCGCGCGCTCGAAGTCCGACCGGCCGCGCAGGTCGAACCGGAGATCCGCCCGCCGATCGCCGCCCAACTGCCGTTCTACCGCGTGGGCGAGCGCGGCGGGGGGCCGCGTCACCGGGTGGGCGGGCCGTGCGTGGCGCTCGCGGAAGGCGCGCTCGAAGCCGGCGACGTCCCCGACTGCCGCGGCGCGCATGACCGCCGAGATGCCCCCGTCGTTATAGGCGACGAAGACCGGGCCGACCGGCGTGTCCAGGGTCCAGTAGGCGTCGCCCAGGCGGACCCGTGACAGCACGTTCGCCAGCAGATCCGGGGGCGCTACGCCCGCGCCCAGCGCGCGCAAGTCGCGCACGAGCCGCCGATCCCGGCCCAGCCCCTGCCCCTCGGTCCGATGTCCGTCTCGCGGCTCGCTCATCGTCCCCCCTCGTCTCTCCATTCACGCTCCGCCAGCGCCTCGCGCAGCAGCCGCACGCCCCGGTGGACGTTGGCCTTGACCGTGCCGACCGGCTGACCGAGCGCCGCCGCCAGCTCGTCGTAGCGCAGCCCCTCGACGTGCCGCAGGACGACGGCCGCGCGGTAGCGTTCCGGCAGCGCGGCAACCAGCGCGCCGAGGTCGTCGCGGCGCTCGGCCCGTTCGACCGCCGCCTCCGGGCGCCGGCGCTCGTCGTCGGGCGGGTCCGCGCGGGGGCGGCCGTCCGGCCCGTCGAGCGGCACGACCGCCAGCCGCCGGCCCCGGACCCGGTTGCGGGCGACGTTCAGCGCGATCTGGTAGAGCCAGGGCTTGAGCGCCAGGCTGCGGATGCGCTCGGGTGGGTAGTCGCACAGCGCCCGGTAGGCGCGGACGAACGCATCCTGGGCGACCTCCTCGGCGTCCTGCGGGCTGCCGGTCAGTCGCAGGGCAAAGGCGTACAGGCGATCCTGGAAGTCGCGCACCAGCCGCTCGAAGCTGCCGTCCAGGTCGCCGGCGAGGGCCTCGGGCAGTTCGCTTGCGGATTGCCGATTGCGGATCGCGGCATGCCCCCGCCGCTTGTCGCGCGGGGCGGCCGTTCCCTCCACCGCTGCCCGTCCCGCCTCGCCCGCGCGCTCAGCGGCCATTGCGGCGCACCCGCCAGGAGCGCCGCCGCTCCCACTCGGGACTCTCGTAACCGTCGCGGCTATCGGCGCCCCAGCGCCACGCCGCCAGATCGAGCGCGGCCAGCGCGATCGCGATCGCCAGGAGACCGGCCAGCAGATCCATCATACCCTCCGTCCGCGGCCCTCGCGCGGCGCCCCGCTCCGTGCGCTGCACCCCCTGAAACACAAATTGCGCGATTTCCGTTGCACA
>JAUJMV010000022.1:123457-128110 GCA_030446685.1 Thermomicrobiales bacterium
CTCGTCCACCTTCCGCGCGATGCGCTATGCTATAGGGGCGGCGAGCGGTCATGACGGAGGGAGGGGCGTGTGAGCGCGGCGACATCGACACCGACCATACCGGACTGGCCCGGCACGCTGGTCGGCGCGGCCTGGCTGGCGGAGCATCTCGACCACCCGGCGATCCGCGTCGTGGACATCCGCGGCTACGTCAAGACGACCGACCTGGGCGGCGGCAAGCAGCAGGCGCTCTACACCGGCGCGCGCGACGAGTACGAGGCGGGCCACATCCCCGGCGCGGTCTTCGTCGACTGGACGACCGACATCACCGACCCCGACGACCCGGTCCCGGCGCAGGTCGCCCCCCCGGAGCGCTTCGCGGCCCTGATGGGCCGGCTCGGGATCGGCGACGACACCTACGTCGTCATCTACGACCACAAAGGCATGCAGTTCGCCACCCGCCTCTGGTGGGCGCTCGGCCTCTACGGTCACGACCGCGCGGCGGTCCTCGACGGCGGCTGGAACAAGTGGACGGCTGAGGGGCGGCCGGTCAGCGCGGACGCGCCGGCGCCGCAACCGGCTCGCTTCACCCCGCGCCCGCGCCCGGAGCGGCGCGCCACGGCGCGGGAAGTGCTCGCGCACAGCCAGGCCGGCGACGCCCTGATCCTCGACGCCCGCGACCGCGAGCAGTACACCGGCGCGACCGCGCGCGGCGACAAGGGCGGCCACATCCCTGGCGCGCGCCTGCTGGCGAACGCGGGGCTCTTCAACCCGGACGGCACCTGGAAGAGCGACGACGAGCTGCGCCGGATCGTTCGTGACGTCGGCGTGGACGAGGGCGCCGACCGGCCGGTGATCGCCTACTGCAACGGCGGCGTCGCCGCGACGACCGTCCTCTTCGCGCTCGACCGCCTCGGGCGCACCGGCGCCAACTACGACGGCTCCTGGAACGAGTGGGGCAACGACCCCGCGCTCCCGGCGAAGCAGGGGAATGAGCCCTGAGGTGAAGTACGAATGCCAGGGCACGAAGTAGAATGACAAGCGGAGGGTGCGGTTGTCCGACGTGCGGCAAGAGTTGTACCTGCTGGCCGACGAGATTCGTGGGATGGCAACGATCGGCGGACATTTCGCTGCGAACGTCTACGAGACCGAGCGCGCGCACCGGCTGATGGAACTGGCCGCGAAGGTCGCGGCGCTGGCCGAGGGGACGCCGGTGGAGGAGGTCCGCGCCCACTTCGACGCGGAACCCTGGTTCCGAGCCACGCCCGCCGTCGGGGTGGACGCGGCGGTTTTCAACCCGGAGGGCGCGATCCTGCTGGTGCGCCGGGCGGACAACGGCCGCTGGGCGACGCCAGGCGGCCTCGCAGAGATCGGCGAGACGCTGGCCGAATCGGCGCTGCGCGAGCTTTGGGAGGAGGCCGGGCTGCGCGGCCGGGTCGAGCGTCTGCTCTGCCTGTTCGACGGCCGCAAGTGGGGCTCGCGCTCGAAGGTCCATATCATGAATTGCGTCTTCTTGGTCGCCTGCGAAGACCTCGCGCCATCGCCCGGCATCGAAATGCTCGATGCCCAGTTCTTCCCGCCGGACGACCTGCCCGCGGACATGCACCACGGCCACGACGCGCGGGCGCGGAAGATCGTGGAGATGTGGCGGAGCGGCGGCACGTTCACCGACCCCGCCTCCTCCCACGACATCGCCATGCCCATGCATCAGCGCCCCGCCCAGTAGCGCCCCTATTCGTCATTCGTCATTCGTCATTCGTCATTCACCACGAGGGGCTATGGCAGCCGAACACCCCGCTCCCGCGGCCCCGAACCTGTTCTTCCTCTCGGCGGCCCTCGGCAAGCCCCTCCTCGACCGACAGGGGGAGCGGCTCGGCACGGTCAAGGACCTGATCGTGCGCCTCGGGCCGGACCGCTACCCGCCGGTGGCCGGGCTAGTGGCGCGCACCCAGGGGCGCGACGTCTTCATCCCGCGTGCCCAGGTCGCCGCCCTGGGGCGGGAGGGCGCGCGGCTCGCCTCGGAGCGGCTCAGCCTGCGGCGCTTCGCCCGGCGCGACAACGAGGTGCTGCTCGGCAAGGACGTGCTCGACCGCCAGTTGATCGACGTGAACGGGCGGCGCGTCGTCCGCGTCAACGACCTCCAATTGGCCGAGATCGACGGCGAGTACCGGCTGGTCGGCGTGGACATCGGCGGGCGGGCGCTCCTGCGGCGGCTGGCCCCCGCGCGCCTCTCGCGCCGCACCCTGGCCGGCGACCTGATCGACTGGGGTGACCTCGAGTACTTCGCCTCGCACGCGCCGGAGGTGCGGCTGCGCGTCTCGCACGAGCGCGTGGCGAAGCTGCACCCGGTCGAGATCGCCCGCCTGGTCGACGCCCTCTCCTACCGCCAGGGCGTCGAGGTGATCGAGGCGCTCGACGACGAGACCGCCGCCGAGACCCTGCAGGAGATGCACGAGGAGCGCCAGGCCGACATCGTCGGCGAACTGGACGAGGAGCGCGCCGCCGACATCCTCGAGGAGATGGACGCCGGCGACGCCGCCGACATCCTGCAAGACCTCTCCGACGAGAAGGCCGAGGATCTGCTGGAGCGGATGGAGGCGGACGACCAGCAGGACGTGCGCGAACTGCTCGAATACGCGGAGGACACCGCCGGCGGCATCATGACCAACAGCTTCGTGACGGTGCCGGTGGACCTGACGGTCGGCGAGGCGCTGGGCCACGTCCGCACGCTGGAGGAGGAGCCCGACCTGCTCTACTACCTCTACGTGGTCCCCGCGCCGGGTTCCTGGCGGCTGCTCGGCGCCGTCTCCCTGCGCGACCTGCTGGTGCGCTCGCGGCACGAGACGCCGCTGCGCGAGGTGATGGCGACCGAACTGGTGACCGCCCGCCCCGGCGACGAGGCGCGCGCGGTCGCCCGCCAGATCGCCGACTACAACCTGATCGCCGTCCCGGTGGTGGACGACGAGGGCGACATCGTCGGCGTGGTCACCGTGGACGACGCGATGGACCTGGTCCTCCCCGAGGAATGGCGGCCCACGCTGCCGAAAGTCTTCCGCTGACCACCCGCGCGCCGTCGCCGCGCCCTCGCCCGGCGGTCGCCCTACGCCCCGCGCTCGCCGGCCGGCGGCGCGTCCGGCAGGAGCGGCGGCGTGCGCCCGCGGCGTAACGCCCGCGCGTAGAGCAGGACGACCGGCGACAGCAGCAGCCCGGCGATGACCAGCGCCGCGCGCAGCGAGAAGGCGGTCCCCACCGCCCCGACCGCCGGGCCGCCGGCCGACTGCCCGAGCGCGTTGGCCTGGCCGCTGATCGAGAGGACCGTGGCGCGCACCCGCGGGTCGAGGTTCAGGTTGAGCCAGGCGCCGTAGAGCGGGCCGGCGAGCGTGCGCGCGGCGGTGGCGACCCAGAAGGCCGCGACCGCGAGGGCGAAGTTGCCCGCCAGCCCAAAGCCGACGACGCCGGCCATCAGGACGAGGTAGGCCCCGACCAGCGCGCGGGCCAGCGGCTCCTGCCCGCCCGCCTGCAACCGCTCCCGCAGGCGCAGCCGCCGCACGGCGACCTCCAGCACGCCAATGCTGACCAGTCGCGCGCCGATCTGGATGCCGCCGATCCAGACGACCGGCCCGAGCGCGCCGGGGGCGGGGAAGCCCAGGTTGAGCAGGAAGTGCGCCTCCCACAGCCGGTCGAACCCCTCGCTGAACGCGCCGTAGACGAGGCTGGTCGCCAGCAGCATCAGCGTCGTCGGGCGCCGGCGCACCACGCGCACCCCGTCCCGGAAGGTCGCGCCCAGCGCCTGCCAGGAGGTGCGCTCGCCGCGCGGGGTCGGCCGGAACCCGCGCTCGGGCATCAGGAACGCCAGGCCGAGCGCGACGCCGATCAGCGCCGCGCCGCCGAGGACGATCGGCAGCCGGAGGCTGAGCGTTCCCAGGCCGACCCCGGCGACCAGCCCGGCCAGCGCGCCGATCTGCGCCACCTGCCCGGCGCGCAGGAAGGCGTCGGCCGCCCGGTCCTCGCCGATCTCGTCGGCGATCCAGGCCGGCAGCGCCCCGCTGATAAACGTCTCGCCGACCCCGCGGATGAACTCCGCCAGCAGGATCGCCGCGAAGAGGGGGACCAGCCCCTCGATCACGAAGCAGACGCCGACCAGCGCCTGCCCGATGATCACCGAGAGGCGGCGGCTGTAGGTGTCGGCGACGACCCCGGTCGGCACCTCGAAGAGGGCGATCGTGACCTCCAGCATCGTGCCGACGAGCACCAGTTGGAGGGGGTTCATCCCGACGGTCTGCACGTAGTAGACCGCCAGCACCACGAAGGTCAGGTTGGAGAGGAAGGAGGTCGCGGCCCCCAGCGCCAGGTAGACCGCGTACGCGCCCGGACGGTTCACGCACACCCGCTTTCACGTCAACCGCCCCCCGCCGCGCGCATCGCGACAGCGGGGGATCGGCTCATCCAAAAGCAGGCTGGCGATCGGGCGCGGCACACCGGCGGGGACGCCGGCCCGGCACGCCGAGCGCGCCATCGCGCGGTGGGGGGCGATCTGTCGCCATCGGGGAGCGCCGGGACGTGCCGGTCAGCGGCGCGGGCCGGTGGGAGCGGCGATCGCGAGCCTGCCCTGCGATTCGCGGAAACCGGACAGTGCGCCCATGACGCCCTCCTCTCTGCCACCCGCGAGGCCGG
>JAUJMV010000023.1:0-6588 GCA_030446685.1 Thermomicrobiales bacterium
GACGGCGATGTGCGGCCGCGCGCCGAGCGGTTGATCGTCGAAGCGTTCCACGGGCAATCCTGCGTGCTGAGTGCTGAGTAATGAGTGCTGCGCGAGCGGGACGATGGGCCGACATATGCCGGCGAGATTATGCCACGCACAGGCCGGCGAAACCAGCCGCGGCGCCACGGGGCGCAAGCTGGAACTGGCGGAGGCTTGTCCGGCCCGAGCCGAGCCTCTATACTTGGGGCAGTACAGCACCTTCGGGGCGTGGTGAGACGTGACGATCGTCGCGTCAATTCCACACCGGCGGTAAAGCCCGCGACCCGCCTCTGGCGGTTGACCCGGTGCGATTCCGGGGCCGACGGTATAGTCCGGATGGGAGAAGGTGCGCTAGCGCAACGGTCGCAACCGTCCGCCGTATCCGCCTGCCCGACCTCGCGGGTGCTGGCGGAGCGCCGGTGTCGGCTCGTGGCCGGCGCCCGCGCGCATTCCTGCTCTTGTCACACCCGCCCCGGAGGGTTTTCCTCCGGGGCGTATTGTTGCCCGCGGGAGGCAACCGGGGGTGAGGGGACGTGGGGATGGGCGGTTCGGGCGGAGGCATGCGGCGGGGTGTGACGGACGGGCCGCCGTCGGGGATGGACGCGCACGCCTATTACATGGGGGTGGCGCTGGCCGAGGGCGGGCGGGCACTCGGCCGGGTGTCGCCGAACCCGGCGGTCGGCGCGGTGCTGGTGCGCGAGGGTCGGATCGTGGGGCGCGGCCGCACCCAACCCCCGGGCGGGCCGCACGCCGAGATCGTGGCGTTGCGCGCGGCGGGCGACGCCGCCCGCGGCGCGACGCTCTACAACACGCTGGAACCGTGCGCGCATGTCGGGCGGACGCCGCCCTGCGCGGAGGCGCTGATCGCGGCGGGCGTGGCCGAAGTCTACGCCGCGCGTATCGACCCCTTCCCGGCGGTGCGCGGGCGCGGGCTGGCGCGGCTGCGCGAGGCGGGACTCGTCGTGCATACCGGGCCGTGCGCGGAAGAGGCGCGCGACCAGCAGGCCGGCTTCCTGACCCGGCTGGCGGCGGGCCGGCCGCACGTCACCGCCAAGTGGGCGATGACGCTCGACGGCCGGATCGCGACGCGGACGGGGCACGCCCGCTGGATCACCGGCCCGGCGGCGCGACACGAGGTCCACCGCCTGCGCGACCAGGCCGACGCAATCCTGATCGGCGTCGGCACGGTCATCGCCGACGACCCGCTACTGACCACGCGCCTGCCGGACGAGGACGCCGGGGACGGCGGCCCGCACCACCCGCTGCGGATCGTCCTCGACAGCGCCGGGCGCCTCCCCCCAGACGCGCGGGTCCTCTCGCCGGATCTGCCCGGCCGGACGCTGATCGCTTGCACACCGGCCGCGCCCGCCGCACGGCGGGATGACTGGCGGCGCCGCGGCGCGGAAGTCCTGGTCGTCGGCGGCGAGCAAGCCGAGCGCCCGCCGCAGGTCGATCTCCGGCAACTGCTCGCCGTCCTCGGCGCGCGGGGCCTGAACACGCTGCTCGTCGAAGGGGGTAGCGCGGTGCTCGGCGCGTTCTCCTCGGCCGGGCTGATCGACCGCGTCGTCGCGTTCGTCGCGCCGGTCCTCGTCGGCGGGAGGGACGCGCCGGGGCCGCTCGGCGATCGCGGCGTGGCGACGATCGCCGAAGCCTACCGCCTGCGACGCGTCACGATCCGGCAACTCGACCATGATCTGCTGATCAGCGGGGACGTCGAGGGGAGCGCGAGGGGCCAAGCCTGCTGACGCGGTTGGGCGCGAAGTACGGACCATTGCTCATTTTCCGTTATCCAGGAGGTTGCGATGTTCACCGGGATCGTTGAGGAAGTCGGCCAGGTCGCGGAGACACACTTCGAGCGGGACCACCCCCAACTGGCGATCGCCTGCCGCACAGTCGTGGCGGGGGTGCGGGTCGGGGACAGCATCGCGGTTGACGGCGTCTGCCTGACGGTCGAGCGGTTCGACGAGGCGGGCTTCGCGGTCGGGCTGATGCCGGAGACGGTGCGCCGGACCGCGCTGGGCCGGCTCCGGCCGGGCGACCGGGTCAACCTCGAACGCTCGCTGGCGGCCGACGGGCGGATCGGCGGCCACTTCGTGCAGGGCCACATCGACGGCACCGGCACGGTGGCCGAGAAGCGCGAGGAGGGGGCGGCGCTGATCGTCACGGTCGCGGTCGCGCCGGCGCTGGCCCGCTACATCGTGGAGAAGGGCTACATCGCGGTCGACGGGACCAGCCTGACCGTCGTCGAGGCGCGGGGCGACGCCTTCACCATCTCCCTGGTCCGCCACACCCAGGAGCACAGCACGCTGGCGGGGAAGGCAATCGGCCACCCGGTCAACCTGGAGGTCGACATCCTCGGCAAGTACATCGAACGCTTCACCGGGGCGGTCGGCGCGGCCCCGGCGGCGGGCGCCAAGTCTTGAGCGCCCGAGGCAAGGAGGGCCGGAGATGCCGCTAGCCACGATTCCGGAAGCACTGGCCGACCTGCGGGCGGGCAAGTTCGTGATCGTCGTCGACGACGAGGATCGCGAGAATGAGGGCGACCTGGTCATGGCGGCCGAGTTCGCCACCCCGGCGGCGGTCAACTTCATGGCGCGCGAGGGGCGCGGGCTGATCTGCGTGCCCCTGACCGGCGCGCGCCTCGACCAGCTCGGCATCCCGCTGATGGTGCCGACGACTCGCAACACCGCGGGCTTCGGCACCGCGTTCACCGTCTCGGTGGAGGCCCGGCACGGCGTCACGACCGGCATCTCCGCCCACGACCGCGCCCGGACGATCGCCGTGTTGGCCGACCCCGCCAGCGGCCTGGGCGATCTGGCGATGCCCGGGCATATCTTCCCGCTGCGCGCCCAGGCCGGCGGCGTCCTGGAGCGGGCGGGACAGACCGAGGCGGCGATCGACCTGACGACGCTGGCCGGCCTCACCCCCGCGGCGGCGATCTGCGAGATCATGGGCGAGGATGGGACGATGGCCCGCCGGCCCGAGCTGGAACGCTTCGCCGCGCGGCACGGCCTGCGGATCGTCAGCGTGGCCGACCTGATCGCCTACCGCCGCGCTCGGGAAGAGGCGGCCGTGGTGCGCCGGGGCGCGGCGGTGCGGCTGCCGACCGCGCACGGCACCTTCCGATTGTTCGCCTACGGCGAGCCCGCGCGGCCCGGCCGGGAGCCGCACCTGGCCCTGGTCCACGGCGAACTCGCGCCCGGCGACCCGCCGTTGGTGCGGCTGCACTCGGAATGTCTCACCGGCGACGTCTTCGGGTCGGCGCGCTGCGACTGCGGGCCGCAACTCGACCGGGCCATGGCCGCGATCGTCGCCGCGGGGCGCGGCGCGATCCTCTACCTGCGCCAGGAGGGACGCGGGATCGGGCTGCTCGACAAACTGCGCGCGTACGCCCTGCAGGACCAGGGCCTCGATACGGTCCAGGCCAACGAACACCTCGGCCTGCCGGTCGACGCACGCGACTACCGGATCGCGGCGGCGATGCTCGACGACCTGGGGGTGACGCGCCTGCGCCTGCTGACGAATAATCCGCGCAAAGCGTCCGGCCTGGCCGACATGGGGCTGATCGTCGCCGAGCAGGTGCCGCTGATCGTCCCGCCCTCCGCCGAGAACGCGCGCTATCTGCGGACCAAGCGGGACAAGCTGGGACATCTGCTCGACCGGGATCTCTTCACCCTCACCGCGACGGAAGGGTAGCCCGGCGGCGACACGACAACCCGAGAGGAGGGGCGGTGGAAGGACGGGGACAGGTGCGGATGTACGAAGGGCGGTTGATCGGCCAAAGCGGGCGCTTCGCGATCGTCGTCTCGCGCTTCAACGAACTGATCGGCAAGCAGTTGCTCGCCGGCGCGCTCGACGCCCTGCGCCGGCACGGCGTCGAGGACGAGCGGATCGCGGTCGCCTGGGTCCCGGGGTCGTTCGAGATCCCGTTGGTCGCCAAACGGCTGGCGGGGCGCGGCTTCGACGCGGTGATCTGCCTCGGGGCGGTCATCCGCGGCGCCACCTCGCACTACGACCACGTCGCCGGCGGGGTCGCCGCGGGCATCGCCGCGGTCAGCCTGGAGACCGGCATCCCGGTCATCTTCGGCGTGCTGACGACCGACACGATCGAGCAGGCGATCGAGCGCGCCGGGACGAAGGCGGGGAACAAGGGATTCGACGCCGCCGTGACCGCGATCGAGACGGTGAACGTGCTGGCGGCGATTGACGCGGGGTGANACGGGCCAGGCTGCCGAGTTGCGTGCGGTGGCACCAGAAGGCGCGGTCCTTGACGGCGAGCCAGGGGCCGACATCGATCGTACAGGTCGGCGGGGTTACTTGTGTCGCGACCGCGAGCAGATCGACGTCACCGTTCTCCCCGAACCGTCGTGGGTCGCGCCCGAAGAGGCGCAAGAGGGTTACCGCCAGCCGGACAGGGCGGGCATCGAACGTCTTGTAGTAGAGCTTGGCGGCAGCCCACGGGGTAAGGCCGGCTGGTGCGCACCTGGGCGAATATTCGAGGTTACCGGCAGCCGTGAAGGCCGCGCGGGTCGTCTCGTGGATGTGGATGTGATCGGGATGCCCGTAGTCGCCGTACGGTCCGAACGTGATCACTACCTGTGGCCGAATCGCTCGGATCAGCGCCACGAGTTGGCCTGTGACGCGCTCCATAGGCGCGGCGACGAACGCGTCAGGGTGCCGCGCATCGACGGCGCCCGACATCCCTGAGTCGCGGTACCCGAGGAAGTGGATTGCGGTCAGCCCCAGGGTCTGCGCCGCGCAGACCAACTCCGCCGTCCGCAGATCGGCGGCCGACTCTTCGCCGCGCAGCCGCGGCTCGATCGTGCCGCACTCGCCGCGCGTCGCGCAGGCGTAATGCACCTCGACGCCGGCCGCGCTGTAGCGGGCGATCGTGCCGCCGCTGCTAAACGTTTCATCATCGGGATGGGGGTAGACGACCAAGAGCCGGCGAGCGGGAGCCATATCTGCCGGTCGCAGCCAGTGGGACTCGATCGCCAGCGGCTGAAGGTCGGGCCAGGTCGCGGGCTTGAGCGACACCATTATGGGCACCACTGCGGATGCCAGAGCAGTACTATGCATGGTCTCCTTAGGCTCTCGTCCTCGAAGTCGCTTACTGCTACTCGGCGTCTCCGCCACGCGCGTTTAGATCAAGTGGAACTGCGTCTGCCTGCCCGCGAGCCAGGAGACCACGCCCCCGGTCAGGGCGGCGTCCTCCTCCAGGGCGATCTTGACTTCCTGCCCGCCCCACTCCGGCACCGGGTGCAGGACGTTCAGCTCGATCGAGTAGCAGGTGTCGTCGAAGAGTTCGTAGTCGCCATTCCCCGGCACGCCGTCCTGGCGGTCCCACAGCCCAATCGTCGGCCCCGCCGCGTGGCCGTGGTAGCCGAGGGGATGGCTGTAGACGCTGGGCGTCAGCCCCTCATCGCGCGCCCGCGCCAATGCGTCGCGCAGCACTTCGTTGCCCGTGCGACCCACGACCATCGCCGCGCAGAGAATTTCCTGTAGCCGGTTCCCGGCCGCCAGCGCGGCGACGAGGCCGGCGGGGGCGTCGGCCTCGCCCGGCCGGCGAATATAGGCGTGCTGCTGATGGTCGGTCGCCAGGCCTAGGTAGGTGAAGCCCATGTCGCAGTGCAGCAGGTCGCCGGGAACGATCAGTGTGCGCATGTCCCCCTTGTCATCGTGCCGCTTGCCGGCCGCCTGGATCGAGATGGTCGGCTGGAACCAGGCCGCCAGCCCGGCATCGAGCATGGTCTGCCGCATCCACCAGACGACGTCGTCGGTCGTTGTCACACCCGGTCGGATGGTGCGCGACGAGAAGGCCTCGGCGATGATCGCGTGCCCCAGCGCCACGATGCTCGGGTAGATCGCCAGCTCGGCGGGGATGCGCCGCTCCAGCCAGCCTACGCAGAGCCGCTCCGCCCCTTTGACGCGGGCCAGGTACGGATCGCCGAGCGCCGCAGCGATCCGCGCGTACTCGTGGTGGGTCAGCCCATCGCCGAAGGCGAAGGTCGCCGAGGTGTTGAGCCCAATTGTGCGCGGGTCGCACTCGCGCACGATCCGCGCCAGGCAGGCATCCTGCTCCTCGGCGTCCGGGTCCCAGCTGCGGGTGTAGAACTCCCCGAAACCGTAGCGATCCAGGCTGATCCGGTCGACGCCGCCCTCCGGGCGGCGGCTGAAAATTAGGATGGTGCGGCGACGTGCGGCCATGGCCGGCTCGGGCAGCAGCGTCAGAATGATCGGATCCTCGTTGTACTCGCGCGCGGCGACGATCCACAGGTCGAGCCCCTCGCGCTCCATCAACGCCGGGAGGACCGTCTCCAACCGCTGCCGCAGCCAGCGGTTGCGCACCTCCGCCCTCCCCCGGAGCGGGAGGATACGCTCGCGCAGCGCATCCGCAAAGGCCCCCTGATAGGGCGTCGTCGACGTGTCGCTCATGGTCCCTCCTTCGCTCGCGCCGCACGATCGGCGCGGCGGACTATACCACGCGATGGCCCGCCGACGCGCTCGATGCCCCTGTCGGCGACGCGGGAAGCCTTCCAGCCCATAGTGGGGCGACACAACGGTTCC
>JAUJMV010000023.1:6688-18343 GCA_030446685.1 Thermomicrobiales bacterium
TGCCGTCCTCGATGGTGCAGTCATAGGCGCTGCGGGCCGGGTCCGGGCCGCGAACTGCTACCCCATGGCGACGGGCATCGCCGATGATGACGCTTGGGGGATAGAAGCCGCCCGGCTGCGCGTTGAGGCGGGCGGTGTAGAAGGCGACCGGGTGATGCGCCTTGAGCCAGATGGTCTCGTAGGCCAGCCGCGCGAACGCCACCGCGTGCGCGCGCGGGAATCCATAGCCGGCGAACGCGGCGATCTGGCGGAACACCTCGTCCGCGACTGTTGCGGCGACACCCTTCTTCGCCGCCCCGTTTAGGAAGCGCTCCTCGAGCGCGGCCATCTTCCGGCGACTGCGGTGCCCGCCCATGGCCCGGCGCAGTTCATCGCCTTCCCCGGACGTGAAGCCCGCCAAGACCGTCGCCACTTCCAGGACCTGCTCCTGGAAGAGCAGGATGCCCAGCGTACTCGCCAGCACCGGCTCCAGCAGGGGATGGGCATAGGTGACCAGTTCCTCGCCGGCGCGTCGCCGCAGGTAGGGATGGATCTGCCCCGACTGGATCGGCCCTGGGCGGATGATCGAGATCTGCCGCACCAGGTCATCGAAGTCCCGCGGCTGGTGTTGCGGTAAGGTCTGCTGCTGCGCGCGGCTCTCCACCTGGAAGCATCCCACGGTATCCGCCGCACACAGGAGGTCGTACACCAGCGGGTCGTCGAGCCGCAGCCGGTCGAGGTCGATGGCTCGCCCTTCGTGACGGGCCACGAGATCGACTGCCTCCTTGACCAGGTCGAGGCTCTGGAGTGCCAGCACGTCGAGCTTGATCAGTCCCGCCCTTTCGAGGCTATCCTTGTCCCACTGCACGACCACGCGACCTGGCATCGTCGCCCGCTCGAGCGGCACTAAATCGCCGAGCGGTAGGCCAGTGATGACCACGCCGCCGTTATGGATCCCCAGGTGCCGGGGCGTGCCGACCAATCGTTCGCAGATCGCGACGAAATGGCGCCAGAGTGGGGCGTCGAGCGCCACCGGGCCTGCCACCGTGGTGCCTGCGCTCGTCAGCGTGTCGTCGAGCCCCTGTCGCACCCGCTTCGCCAACACCTCCAGGAGTGGCGCCGGGATGCCGAAAGCCTTGCCCACGTCGCGGACGGCCCCGCGCAGCCCAGCGGAGCGCCGCCATCAGGACGCGCAGCCCCCGCGACAGGAGCCGTGCCACGTCGTGGGATCGGAGGTCGCCGAGCGCGTCGGGTGCGGTGGCGGGCGGCGGCAGATCGCGCAACGCCGCGATCGAGGCGACACCGAGTGTGTCGAGTCCGCCGCACCGGGCAAGGATGGTCAGCAGGAGCAAAGCATCGCGGGCGCTCGCCGGCCGGGCGAGCAGCAACTCGTCCAGGTCCACGCCGCAGGCCGTCAAAGCGTCTCCATCGGCACTGCCCTCCGCGTCGATCAGGGCCGCTAGACCGCCAGCCCGCTGGGTCACGGCGAGCGCGCCGTACAGGAGCGCTGTCTTGCCCGACGAGGGCGGGCCGAGCAGTTCGGTGAGCCGGCCGCGGGGTAGCCCGTCGACTCCAGTAGCCAGGTCGAGGCCCAACGAACCGGAGGGGACGGCCGTCGCCCCCTGGTCCGGACGATGGGTCCTGCCAGCCGGCGGACAACGCCGGCGCCGAAGCGCATCTCGATCTGGCGGAGCGCCCGCGCGATGCGTCGCTTGTCGATGCGTCGCGGAACCGCGCCGCCCCATAACACTTCCTTACCGATAATGATGTAGAACGTTAGTTCGTATAAAGTCAAGGGGAACAAGCCGCCCGGACTCAGGTAGCGGATCTGTCAGGTTCACGCTTTCAGAACATAGGTAGCGTAGAGGGATTAGTTGAAAAGGACTTGACTTTTATAAACTATTGTTTATGCTAGTTGTAACATCGATCAGCCCTTCATGCATCGTTGTAGACCGGGTCGTATCCAGGTAATGCGCTATGGGTTGGCGTGCAGCTAGTGAGAGGTAGGGGACGGCCTGATGCCACGACCGCCAGGGGCACCGCGGTTCGCCGGCTTCGTGACGCCGCGCTACACCCCGGTCCCCGACACCCTCTTCGACGAGCTCTTACCCGACTTATCCGGCGCGGAACTCAAGGTGCTGCTCTACGTCATGCGGCGCACGATGGGCTTCAAGAAGGACAGCGACACAATCTCACTCGGTCAGATTTGCGCCGGCATCACCACGCGAGAGGGGCGTCGGCTTGACCGGGGACCGGCCTTTCGCGTAGCACCGCCATCGCCGCCATCCGGTCGTTTGAGGAGTGGGGGATGATCGTCTGCGTCCGCAACCGGAGCGAGGCGCGAGGGCTCGAGGCGACGACCTACCATCTCCGATTCGTCGACCCTAGTTCGATAATCGAACCAGGCTATGCCGAAAATCGAACCAGGGCTGGTTCAGTAACCGTACCGCCCCTGGTTCGAAAATCGGACCCACAAGAAACAGTCGAACAAGAAACAGAGCAACAAGAGACAGACCTTTTCGATTCGACCGGCCACCCCCTCATTTCAGTTAGTGAGCGGGACGCGGGCGTCATCAGCGCGGTGGTCGCCGACTTCGGCCGCGAGCTGGGCGACCACGAGCACGAGCGGTCCAATATCACCCGCGCCGTCAACCTCTGGGCGCGATCCGGGCTGAGGCGTGACGAATTCGTGGCTTTGGCGTACGAGGCGAAGCGGCTGACCCGGCTGTACCAGGGCAAGCAGCCGCCCGGGCGGCGCATCGAGTCCAAGGGCGCCTACTTCTTCGCCGTACTGGAGGGCATCGTCGAGCGCAAAGGAACGCACGGCGCGGGCCGCGACCCGCCGCGTCGGCTGTTCCCGGATATTGCCGGGTCGGCAAAGCGCCCGCCGATTCGCCACCGCGACAAGGGAGAACCGCGATGATCAACCGCCTCATGACGCTGCTGGCCGCGGAACTGCACGCCGAGGGCATCCCTGACCCGCTGACCGGGTCCTTTACCCTCGCGGCCATCTGGGACGACCTTTGCCGGCTCTCCGATGAGATCCCGCCCAAGGCCGTGTGGCAGTTCTGTGAAGGCGACCGCTCGCTTTGGAAGGCTGCAGCGTTGCCTGGGTCGCATACGACTGTCGCTGAACCTCAGCCGCGATCGTAGTAGATCTGATGCCGGAAGAGCGCGGTCAGTCAAGTGAGGAGGACGCCTGTGTGGACCGGCTGTTGTTGACCCCTGGGGAGGCGGCGGAACTCCTCGGGCTGAGCAAGTCCTACATCTACGAACTGCTGGCAAGCGAAACCCTGCCGTCGATCACCATTGGCCGGGCGCACTTGTTCGAAGCGGGCCAGAGATGCGCCCTGCCGGCGCAACAACCACGCGTCGCCGCCAGCATTGTCAAGCCGCAGTGCTGCTCCGCAGCGCCTGATGGGGACGCGGCGCTCCGCGATTCTCACACGGATGTACCAACCAGCCGGCACAGGTCCCCCGTCACCGCGCTGGCCAGTCCGTCCAGCGTCGAGCGTAGAACTCGCCGGCTACGTGCAAGTTGCTCTCCAACGTCCCCGGCCCCCGTCGCCGCGCCGCCCAGCTCCTCCAGTTGCCCGCTCCGCTGGCGCACGTCGGGGATCGGGCTCGTGAGCAGCAGCCGTGCCGCCGTGCCCGGATCGTGCAGGACGGCATCGATCCGCCGTGGGGGTGGTGGCAGCCGTCGGCGCCCCGCTCGCCGAGCGCGACGTGCTGCACCACCAGGGCGAGGACATATCTAACGCCCGCCCCGGCCACGCGACCGGGATCGGGTAGTACCGCGCCACGAACGCGCGGGCGCTCTCGTGATCGTGGATCGCGGTGAGGCCCCGCGGGGAGGGCGTCCGCCGCCACGTCCAGTCCTCGGTTCGGAAGGCTGCCGGCCCGCCGACGAGTAGCGCGACCAGGAGTCGTACCGCCCGCTCCGCGTCCAGTCCATCCCAGGGCGGCGCAGGCGCGCTCGGTCTCGCGCGCGCAGGCTGCCGGCCCGCCGAAGATGTCGACCGCCCGGCGCCACTCCGCGGATGACCCACTCCGCCGCAGCCAGTGCCAGCGGTCGGACCAGGGCATCGTCGTCGCTCCCTCTCACTGCACACCGGGCGGTCGATCAGCGCACGCTGTCCTGGGTGGCCGCGAACGACATGGCGCCGGTGCTGGGCGATCAGCCGTGCTCTGGACGTATTCTAACGACTCTCTCTGGGGGCCGGGTAGCGCGGGTGCACCAGGAGCCGTAGCCTCGGGCGCGCCGCGCGGGCGGCGCTCCGCTAGGGGCATCCGCGCGCAGCTCGCAACCGCGCCCGGAGGGTGCCGTCGCTGCCGCAGCGATGATCACCCCGCGGCCGAGCGCCGAGCAGTTGTTCAAAATACATACGGGGGTCCAAGGGATACCCTCGATTGCGTGGAGTGCTGTGATGCCCCCGACGGCCCCTGGGCGGCAGACGCGGCCCAGGGGCCGCTATCCAGCCCCTGTAGCTGACTCTCCAGCACTTTGAAGAAGTACGCCATCTTGCTCTCGATCCGCACGCCGGGTGCCTGCTTCCCCTGATACTTTCGTGTGGTTTGGCGGGCCTGCTGCAGATCCTTCAGGAACTCGTAGCGGGTCTTGCCGGAGGTGCGCCAGAGGTTGAGGGCGCGGGTGCAGTTGGACGGCGTGTGGTCCACGTCCGCGAATTCCACTGAATAATCGATGATGAACCGTCGAATGATCGAAGCATGTTCTTCCTGGTCGTCGCCGGCTGGTGCCGGTGCTTTCTTCGATCTTTCGATCCGTGCCTCCTTCTTTTGTTTCGTTCCTTGTTCTATTTGGGGTCCACCCGCGGACCCGGTGGGTCCATCGGTGGACCCACTGCTACCGACTCGGGTGAACCCACTGGGTTCACCCGTGGACCCATCTCTCCACACCTCCGCGCGGTCTGTGACCCCCCTGGGTTCATCCGTGGCCCCACCCCCCTGATGCTCAGGAGCGAGTAGATGTTCGCCATGCTGACCCGATCCTCGGCCTTGCGCCGCTCGACCCGGATCAGGCCGATGTCCTCCTCGAAATCGCGCAGGTAGCGCTTGATCGTGCTCACTCGTGCCGGTCAACTCGACGATCGTCTGCACGAAGGTCTCCGCCCGGTCGGAGCGCCCCTGGTTGGAGGCGATCTCCGTGAGGGCCTGGTAGATGGCGAGCGCGGTAGCACGCTGCTTCAGCCGCTCGCCACTGTAGTAGGCACGCAACTGGCGCAATTCGGTCTTCGCCTGCCAGCAGAACGGCGCCTGCCGGATGTCGCGCAGGCTCATCGCCGCACCCCCATCCCGCGCGGTAGGTACAGCAATTTTTTCAGCGCGTATCGGGGAGATGCATCATAGGTGCACCCTCGGCATTGACGGCCAGGAGGGGAGCGGCTACAATGCGTGCAAGCAAAACACGCGGGGCGCCGCTCAGGCTCCTCGCCGGAAGTGGAGGATCAGGTCGGGTAAGGTTGGCCGCCAGCCCCGACCTGTTCCTTTTGTCTCAGTTTCCGAAGGTGGGGCGCGGTCGCGCGACACCCCATCCTCCCGGCAGCATAGCACGCCGGGTCGCCGCTGACAATGCCCGCCTCGGGTGGGAACACATCCCCCGGCGCTCAGCTCCTCAGCGCCATTCCAAGGCGATGTTAGCCGGCAGGGGGACTCCCCAGTGCATTGCCCTCCTTCATCGTGCTCTGGCCCCCCGGTGCGGCCTATGCGCCCTTCACGTCTGTCGCGATCCGGCCGGTCGTTGCGCCGACGACCGGTGCACTGTCGTCCAGCCGATCCAGCAGCGTATCGATCGCGCTTCGCAGCGCCAGTAGCTCGGCACGTAGCGACTCGCGCTGCGCGTCGGTCTCCGGCACGGGCAGGGCTTGCAGGCGCTGGTGGGTACCCTGGAGCCATGCCGGTATCACGCCCTCACCGCTCTCCAGCGGTGAGGGGCCTGGCGTCCCTACCGACGCAGCGCCGCCGGGCGGGGTCAGTGTGTCCCGGTCCATCCCCGGCTGCGCCCGCGTCGGGATGCGCTCAATCTCCCCTCGGTCCAGCGCCTCGATCGTCGCCAGGTGGTACGCCTCCGGACCGGTGAGGTCGGGTGCCTCGGCGCGGAGCTGGACGATCCGATCCTGGATTTGCCCGTGCTCGGGATTACCAAACTTTGGTAACGCGGGGGGTGGCCCAGCAATCGGTGCCGACCGGTCGCCCGGCGTCCGATCCCCCCCGCGCTTCGGCTTGGTGGCGTAGATGTCGCGGGCGCGGACGGTCTCGCCGGCCCGCGCCCGCTCGAGCCAGGCGCGCCGCTGATCGGCCGAGGGGAGGCTGGCGATCGCCGCGCCTGCGGACTTGGGCACGAGCCCAGTCTCGACCGCTTCCTCCACGTCCTCATGTCGCAAGAGCCGCAGTCGCTCGTCGATGTAGCCCTGTGAGCGATGCACGCGCTCCGCCAGCCCAGTCGTGGTCAGCCGCTCGAGGCGCATGATCTCCTTCAACGCCCGCGCCTCGTCGATCGGGTTGAGATCCTCGCGTTGCAGGTTCTCGATCAGCTGGAGGACGCGCCGCTCGGCGGCCGCACTGTCATTGATCACCACCGGCACGCGGGCGATGCGCCGGCGCGTCGCCTCGTCCAGGGGCCGCCCGAGGAGCAGCCTGATCGCCGCATGGCGGCGGCCACCGGCGACGACGGTGTAGCGCATGTCGCCGTCGCGGCCCAGCCCATCCTCCCGGACGATCAGCGGCTCCAGTACCCCATGCCGTGCGATCGAGTCGGCCAGTTCCGCCAGGCGCGCGGGATCCATGTACTTGCGCGGCTGGTCCGGGTCGGGCGCGAGCTGGGCGAAATCGACCTCGCGCGCCCCGGCGAGGACGCGGTCGCCACTGAGCTGGACGACGGTCGGCGGCGGGGCGGCTTGGGGGGCCGAGAGCCGGGGGCCGCTGCCGGCGCGCGGAAGAACCCTGGGTCCGGTCGTCCGATCCTTCGCCATCAGGGCACCGCCGGGGCCGGCTGCAGCCGGCTTGCCAGTGCGCGGAACGCGGCCGCCACGCCTGAGCGCGGGCTATTAGCGACGACCGGCGCGCGGGCGTTGATCGCCCGCTCGATCAGGGGTGAGTGGGGGATCGGCTCGGCGATCAGGTCGCCATAGCTGGCCCTGAGCGCGGCCAGCCCGTCCCGCTGAGGTGCCTCGTCGGCGTGGAAGTTGGACGGCAGGATGGCCGCGATCGCCGCGGTGGCAAAGCGGAAGCGCGCCAGCTCCTCCTGGAGGGCGAAGATGTCGACCAACGCGTCAATGTCCTGCTGCGCGCCGGTGCGTGTCGGCACGATCGCCAGGTCGCCGGCGAGGAGCGCCGCCGTTTGGGTGAAGCCGAGCAGCGGTGCGGTGTCAAGGATCACGGCGTCGTAGTCGGCCGCCACCTCGTCCAGCAGGAGGCGCAGGCGGAGCGGCCCGGCCGGGTTCTGAGCGAGGGCGTTGGCCGCGGCCTCGATCGACCGGTCACCGGGGGCGAGGTCGAGGAGCGGCCCCAAGGAACGGATGCTGTCGCGCAACCCGCGGGCCGGCTCGGCGATCCGCGTGCCAATGCCGCCGTCCGGGGGCACGGGTGCGTCGGAGAGGGCGCGGGTCAGGCTGGCCTGGCTATCGAGGTCCACGAGGAGGCAGCGTCGCCCGTCGGCGATGAGCGCGCCCGCGAGGTTGTAGGCCGTCGTGCTCTTGGCGCTGCCGCCCTTGCGGCCGAGGATGGCGATCGTCGTCGCCCGTGGGTGGTCGGCGACCCGAACGGTCATTTGGTGCCCCCTCCCGGGTCGGTGACCGCACCGGTGCCGGGTACGCCTGCGCTGGCCGGTGTGCTCGGGAACCGACGGCGGTTGGCAGGATCCTGGGCTTTGCCGCGCGCCCGGTAGCGCTCGAGATCGTCCACATCGATTCGCCAATATGGGCCGACTTTGTAGGCCGGCAGTGCCCCGCTCTCGATCAGGTTGTAGACGGTCAGCCGCGTTGTGCGCAGCAAGGCGCACACTTCCGGTACAGTGAGTGCCGCGGCCAAGGTCGCCGGGTGTTTGCCCATACGTGTCGTCCCCTGCCTATCCTGCCCCTGGCGGCCGGCATTGAACGCCGGCACGGCTCGACAAGTAATGTACGTACAGTGTATAGTAGGGTATATCATTGGTCAAGCGGGCAGNATGGACCACCTGTCCTTCGGCGTGGACGACCTCGACGCGGCCGTCGCCGTCCTCGACGAGCTCGGCGTCGCGCACGAGCCGGTGAAGGACCTCGGGGCCGCGCGCATCGTGGAGCTGCGCGACCCCGACGGCATCGCGCTGGAGCTCTACGCCTTCGTGCGCTGACCGTCCTGCCGCGGCGCTAGGGAGCGAGTGCGTCGGCCAGCTGCTGCCGCACCGCGGACAGGTCGCCCAGGACGTAGCGGCTGCCCACCAGGACGGTGGACGCCCGCACGCCCTCGGGCAGCGTCGTGCGGACCTCGAAGGCGGCCGCGCCCAGGACCCAGGGCCGGGTCGGCGGAGCGGGCCCGGGGGCGCACCCCCAGGCCCGCCCCTGCACACCCGGCGCTCCGCGCCGTTCCCCTCCCCCCCAACCCGCCGATCCGCCCACCCGCCTCTCAGGAGACGCCATGAGCGCGACGACCCCCGAACGCCTCTACCACCTGCTCCCCGCGATCTACCGCCAGCGCGACGCGGCACAGGGGGAGCCGCTGCGGGCGCTGCTGGCCGTGATCGAGGACGAGCTGCGGCTGGTCGAGGACGACATCGCCCGGCTCTACGACAACTGGTTCATCGAGACCTGCGACGAGTGGGTCGTCCCCTACCTCGGCGACCTCCTCAATGTCCGCGGGCTGCTGCCGGTCGCGGACGGGTTGGGGGCGCTGAGCCAGCGCGCGATCGTTGCCAACACCCTCGGCTACCGGCGGCGCAAGGGGTCCGCCGCGATGCTGGAGCAACTGGCGCGCGACGTGACCGGCTGGCCCGCGCGCGCCGTCGAGTTCTTCGAGCGGCTGGCGACGACCCAGCACCTCAACCACCCGCGGCTCGCCAGCCGCGCCCTCGCGGATCTGCGCGACACCGACGGCCTCGAACTGGTCGACGGGCCGTTCGAGCGCGCGACGCACACCGCCGAACTCCGCCACATCGCCAACCGCCGCGGCCGCTACGCCATCCCCAACGTCGGCCTCTTCCTCTGGCGGCTCCAGCCCTACGCGGTCGGGCGCGGCGCGCCCCGCCCGGTCGCCGACCCCGCCGACGGGCGCTTCACCTTCAACCCGCTCGGGATCGACGCGCCGCTCTTCAACCGCGCCCGCACCGAGCGCGACATCGCCCAGCGGGCCGGCGAGGCGAACGTCCCCGGCCCGCTGCGCCGTCGCCCCCTCCACGACGAGCTGGAGACGCTGCGGCGCGGCGAGGAGCCGCCCGGCGCGGACCGCTACTTCGACGACGGGCCGGTGCTGGAGGTCTTCCGGCGCGGGGGGGACGGCCGGGTCGCGCCGGTCCCGGCCGCGAAGGTCCGCGTCTGCCACCTCGGGGCGTGGCGGCGGCCGGCCGCCGCGGACGAGGTGCTGGTGGACCCGGTCCTCGGGCGGCTCACCGTCGCGGCGGGCGCGCCCGCGCCCACGGCGGTCAGCTACGCCTACGGCTTCGGCGGCGACCTCGGCGGCGGCCCGTACGATCGGCGGGGATCGGTCGCGGACTGGCTCGACCGCGACGGCGACGTGGGGCGGCGCGACGACTTCCAGATCGGGGTCACGCGCGAGCCGCCCCCCAACGATCCGCAGGTCGTCGGGACGCTGGCCGCGGCGGTCGCTGCCTGGAACGCGCTGCCGTCGCACCGCGTGGAGCGCGTGCGGCTGCCGGACGGCCAGCAGGCCGACCGCGTCCGGCGGATCGACCGGCGCGGAATCATCGCCGTGATGGACAGTGCCTCCCACGCGATCGACCTCACCGGCGACCGGACGATCGCGATCCCCGCCGGCAGCACGCTGGCGATCGTCGCGGCCGATTGGCCCCCCACGCCCGACCCCGCCGCGCCGGGCGGGCGGCGGATCGCGGGCCGCCTGCTGCCCGCCGGCCTCCGCCCGCACCTGCGCGGCGATCTCGCCGTGCGCGCGGTCGCCCCGGCCCCGCAGCCGGGGCTGCCGGCCGGCGTGCCGGTCGACGCGGACCAGCCAGTCGGCAGCCCCGGCGAACTGATCCTCGACGGCCTGCTGATCGAGGGCGCGCTCGCCGTCCTGGCCGGCGGCCCAGGCGGGGACGGCCGCCCCCTCAGCCTGGGCGGGTTGCGCCTGGCCCACTGCACGCTCGTGCCGGGCGTCAGCCTGGACGCGACCGGCCTGCCGCGCGCGCCGGATCGGCCCAGCCTGACCGTCGACCCGGCGAACGTCCGGCTGCGGGCGCGCCTCGAGCGCTCGATCACCGGCCCCCTGCTTCTGCCGGGCGGGATCGCCGGGCTGGAGGCGCGCGACAGCATCCTCGACTCGCCCCCGCGGCGCAGCCTGCCGGCGCTGGTCTCCGGCGCGCTGGGGACGATTGCGCTCACCGCCGCGGCGCCGGCGGTGGACGTGACGATCGGGGCGGAGGGGCCGCACCGCGCGACCCTGCCGGCGAAGCCGACCACGCTGGGGGAGGCGCGCGCCGGCCTGGAGGCGGCGATCCGCGCGGCGCACGGCGCCCCGGCCTTCGCCGGCGCGCGAGTGATCACCGTGCCGGAGACGGACCGCCTGATCGTCCTGCCGGGCGCCTCCGGCACGGTGACGTTTGCCAACGCCAGAGCCGATCCCACCGCCACGGAGCTGCGCCTCACCGCCGGCCAGGGCGCCCAGCAGGCCCGCGCACTGGTCGGCGGCTCGCTGGCGGGCTTCGCCGGCCTAACCGCCGCCGCACCAGGGCTGGCGCTACAGTTCGGGGGCGACGGGCCGCGCCTGCTCGATCTCGCCGTGCCCGCGCCGCCGGAGACGCCGGCGCGAGCCCGCGAACAGCTCCACGCGGCGATCCGCGCCGTCGCGGGCGACTCGGCCGCCTTCGGCGCCGCGCTGGTCGGGCGGCTCGACGACCGGCTGGTGGTGATCTCCGGCGTCGCCGGGGCCGCGCCGGCGTTCTTCGCGCTGACGACCGACCGCACCACGCTTGTCGAGCTCGGGCTGGAGCGCGACCGACCGGCGATCTCCGGCGGGCGGGGCGGGTCGCGCGGCTTCCGGCCCGGCCCGCCGACGACGCTCGAACGGACGACGATCTTCGGGCAGCCGGTGGTGCGAGAGCTGACGCTCGCCTCGGAGACGATCTTCGCCGCGCTGCCCCTGGTCGAGCGGCGTCAGGCCGGCTGCGTCCGCTTCAGCTACGTCCCGCCGGGCGCCGTCACGCCCCGGCGCTACCGCTGCGAGCCGGACCGCGCGATCGCGGCGCGGCTGGCGGAGGCCGAGGGCCGCGCGGCGGCGGAGCGGCGCGCCCTGACGGATGCCGAGCGCACTGCAATCGGGGCGGCGGTCGCGCGGGCAGTCGCGCCGATCTTCACCTCCGCCCGCTACGGGCAGCCGGGCTACGGCCAGTTGGCGCCCGACTGCCCCGAGCCGCTCCGCACCGGCGCGGAGGACGAGGGGGAGATGGGCGCGTTCGGTTTCCTCCAGCAGGCCCAGCGCCTCAAGAATCTGCGCGCCAACCTCGACGAGTAC
>JAUJMV010000023.1:18443-22681 GCA_030446685.1 Thermomicrobiales bacterium
ATGGCGCCGGGGCCGCGCGGCGGCGCGGGCGCGGCCCGACGGGGCCGCGGGCAGACACAGAGGCCTGCCCCTACAACACCAAGGCCGCTGCGCTAATTGCTAACCACCGACATGCATTACAGGGATGGAGGGCGAATATGCGAGGCGATTTCACCCGGTCGACCTTCCGACCGGAGAAGCACTACAGCGGCGTGCGCCTGCAACAGGGCCGGGTGCAGCTCGACGCCGACTGGAACGAGCAGATCGACATCCAGGCGCACCGCGACCGGGCGACCGCCGCCGATCTGCTCGGCCCGTCCGGCGTGCCCTTCCACGGGCCGGACGAGTTCCGGCACTTCCGGCTCCGGCCCTCCGCCGAGCCCTTCGCGGTCACGCCCGACGGCCCCGTGTTCGCCGCGGGGCAGTCGCTCGACATCGCCGCCGGCCACCTGTACGTCGAGGGGGTCCTCTGCGAGAACGACGCCGAGGCCAACGCCGCCGATCAGCCGCACCTCTTCCGCAACGCCCCGATCGTCCAGCGGCCCGATGGCGCCTTCGCCCCCCTGCCCGCCCCCGCCGGCCTCTATCTCGCCTATCTCGACGCCTGGGAGCGGGACGTCAGCGCGCTGGAGGATCCCGCCATCCGCGAGGAGGCGCTCGGCGGGCCGGACACCGCCACGCGGACCCAGGTGGCCTGGCAGGTGCGGCTGCTGACGCTCGCGGAGGGCGAGGGCGAGGAGACCACGCGGGCGACTCCCCACTGCCTGTCGACCATCCCGGCCTGGGACGATCTGGTCCGGGCGCCCGGCGCGCGGCTGCGCGCCCGCGCCCGGCCGTCGGAGACGGACACGGGCGATCCCTGCATCGTGCCGCCGGGCGGCGGCTTCCGGCGGCTGGAGAACCAGCTCTACCGGGTCGAGGTCCACCGCGGCGGCCCGGCCGGCACGGCCACCTTCAAATGGTCGCGCGAGAACGGCTCGGTCGCCACCGAATGGCTGGCCCAGGACGGCGCCAACCTCACCGTCGCCAGCGCGGGGCGCGACGGCCCGCTCGGTTTCGCCACCGGGCAGTGGGTCGAGCTGACCGACGACACCCGCGAGTTGCAGGGGCGCCCCGGCATCATCGTCCAGCTCGCCGACGTGCGCGGCCAGGTGCTGACGATCGATCCGGCCACCGCCGACCGCGTCCCGGCGGCCGAGGCGCCGGGCAGCCCCGAGACCCCCGACGGCGCCGGCACGGTGCCGGCCCCGATCCGGCTCGCCGACTTCCCCCGCGGGCCGAAGGTGCGGCGCTGGGACCTCCCGGCCGCCGCGACCGGCGCGCCGGCCATCGCGCTCGCCGCGGACGAGGACGCGTTCGTCCCGCTCGAAGACGGGGTCGAGGTGCGGTTCGAGTTCGACGGCGCCGGCCGGGCGACCTTCCGCGCCGGCGACTACTGGCTGATCCCGGCGCGCAGCGTGACGGCCGATGTCGAGTGGCCGCGCGAGGCCGGGCCGGACGGCGATCGCCCCGCGGCGCTGGCGCCGCACGGCGTCCGGCATCGCTTCTGCCGCCTGGCGCTCCTGCGGGCCGACGCGGACGGTCGGTTCACGCCGGTGGAGGACGGCGATTGCCGACGCCCCTTCCCCCCCCTGACCGAGCTGATCCGGTTCTCCTCTGTCGGCGGGGACGGGCAGAGCGTGCGGCCGGCCGCGGCCAACGAAATCCCGCCGCGCCTGCGCCAGCCCCTGCGGGTGGGCGTGACGGTCGGGCGCTTCCCGGTCCCCGGCGCGCGGGTCCGCTTCGCCGCGGCGCAGCCCGACAACGGCCTCCTCAGGGACGGCGCCGAGCAGATCTCGCGGATCGACACCAACGCCCCGGAGGTGATCGCCAGGACCGACGCGGACGGCATCGCCTCCTGCCTCTGGCGGCCGGCCCGGCCGAACGCCGGCGGCACGAACCTGGGGCAGGTGGTCGAGGCGACCCTGCTCGACGCCGCGGGCGAGGCCGCCCACCCGCCGATCCGCTTCGGCGCGCAACTGAGCGTCGCGCCGGAGATCGGCTACACCCCCGGCGGCGCCTGCACCAACCTGGTCGGCGTCACCACCGTGCAGGAGGCGATCGACGAGCTCTGCAAGACCGGCGACAACGTCATCGGCATCCACATCAAGGAGGTGCGGGCGATCAATCCGAACATCGGACTGATCAACGACGGCAGCATGGCGGCCCCCCTGCTGGCGGACGGTCTGCGCGTGATCTGCGACGCCCCGGTCGACGGGCGCGCGCTCGGGGGCGGCAAGCCGGTCTGCCTCCTCACGCTGGACCTGCCCTACCCCTTCAGCGCCGCCGACCGCGACCTCTGGGGTTCCCCGGTGATCGGCTTCCAGCCGATCGTCCTGCGCGGCGCCGTCGACGTGAGCGGCCAGGACATCCTCTGGCGGCCGGCGGACGCGTCCGTGCGGGCCTTCCTGCTCGACACGCTCTTCGCCCGCATGGCGAGCCTGCAGCGCGGCAACCGCGTCCTCGCCCGCCTGACCCTCAAGGGCAACTTCATCTGGAGCGCGCCGGACGGGCGCCTCCGCCTGGACGGCGACACCTTCGGCGTCCCCTCGCGCGGCACGCTGACCGACCTGGAACTGCCGAGCGGCGACAACCGGCGGGGCGGCGACTTCGAGATGTGGTTCTGGCTGGAGCCGGAGCAGCCCGGCCTCAAGGCGCTGACGCTCGAACAGCCGTCGGTGACCGGCGCCACGAAGACCGTCAAGGGGTTCGTGACCCTGAGCCAGCGCGCCCCCGCCGGCGCGCCGACGACGGTGACGGTGACGAGCAACGACCCGGCCGCGCGGATCACGCCGACGAGCGTGCCGGTGCCGCCCGGGGAGTTCACCGGGCAGTTCACCATCGCGACCGACCCGGTCGCCGCGCCCCGCCAGGTCACGATCACCGCCAGCTTCCCGAACTCGGCGAACCAGACGGCCACGCTGACGATCGAGCCGCCGCGGTTGAACACCCTGACGCTGCCCGCGGCCGCGACCGGCCTGGCGTCGGCCACCGGCACGGTCACCCTCAACGGCCCCGCGCCGCAGGGCGGCATCGCCGTCGCGCTCTCCAGCAACAACCCGGCGCTCGCGACCGTCCCCACAGGGGGTACGGTCACGGTCCCGCAGAACGCGACGAGCCAGACCTTCGCGGTGTCGCGCGTCGGCACGAACGGCGGGCAGGCGACGATCACCGGCATCCTCGGCGAGACCCGCAGCGCGCCCGTCCGGTTCCTGCCGCGCCTGACCGGGTTCGCCCTCAACGGCGGCCCGAGCGCGGTCGTCCGCACCAGGGCCGTCACCGGCACGGTCACCCTGGGCAACGCCGTGCCGTTCGAGGTGCAGCTCGCGCTGTCGAATACCAACGCCGCCGCCGCCGCGGTGACGCCGGCACCGCTCGTCGTGCCGGCGAACGCGCAGACCGCGACCTTCACCGTCACCGGCAACGCCGTCGGCGTGTCAACCGTCACCGCCGCCCTGGAAGGCTCGGCCTCGCGCGCCTTCACCCTGGCGGTGGTGCCGCGGCTCACGCAGTTCACCCTGGTCGATCCGACCCTCACCGGCGGGACCACCGCGCAGGCGCGGGTCCGGGTGGAGAGCGCGCCGCCGATGGCGGTGAACGTGACGGTCACCAGTTCCAACGCGGGCTTCGCGAACCCGCCGTCGCCGGTGGCGATCGATCCGAACGCGGTCGAAGAGGCGTTCAACGTCCCGACCGGCTCCGTGAGCACCACCCAGACCGTCACCCTCACCGCCACCCTCACGGGGGTGGCCGCGCCGACCGTGGGCGAATCGCGGCTGACCACCAACCTGACGCTGTCGCCCGCCAAGACGAAGGAGAAGGAGAAGGATACCAAGGAGAAGGACACCAAGGAGTTCGACGACGAGAAGATCCGGGCCGAGAAGACGACGGATAACTTCGTCGTCCGCACGGGCGGCCTCGACCCCGCCGGCCCGGTCGCGCCCCCGGAGGGTGCCGCGCCGGAGCCCGGCACGCCCGAACCGTCGGAGGCGAACGGCCAGGCGTTCATCCGCCCCGAGGAGCGTCCGTCGCTCGACCGCCCGGCGGCGGACCCGCCGGCCGAGCCGGAGACCCGGCCGCGCGCCTGGCGCCGCGCCGCGCCGCGCGGGCCCGATCGGCCCGCCGAGTCGGTGCCGGACCAGCCAGATCAGGAGGAGCCGCCCCGTGCTCGTCGTCGTCGCCAGCCGCCACGATAGCGCCGCCAGGGCGCTGGCCGACCG
>JAUJMV010000023.1:22781-41681 GCA_030446685.1 Thermomicrobiales bacterium
CGCTGGCTGCCGGAGCAGTGGGCGCTCGCCGCCGCCCGGCTCGGCCTGCCGGTGCGCCCGGTGCGCCGCCGCGCGACCAGACGCCGGCGCGCGGGTGGGGCGGCGCTGGCGGACGAGGCGCCGCCCGTCACCGTCACGGTCGTCGGCGACCGCTGCCTCGGCCCGGTCGACGCCGCTCTGGCAGAGGCTGCGCGTCGCCTCGCGGCGGCGTCCGGGGCGGCCCTGCTGGCGGTCCACTTCGGCGGCGACCGGGCCGGCGCGCCCTTCGTCGGCGCGGACCCCTGGCCCGACGTCGCCACGCCCGAAGTCGCCGACGCGATCCTCGCCTTCCTGCAAGGGGCGGGGCGATGACCGTCCTCCTCTGGGGCCTGGCGGAGGAGCGGCCGATCGCCGCCGTGCGCGAGGCGCTGGCCGACCTCGGCACGCCGACCCTCGTCCTCGACCAGGGGGCGGTCCTGGCGACCTCGGTCGAGGTGAGCGTTGACGCGGAGGTCCGCGGCGCCGTCCGCCTGGGGCGGCGGCGGTTCGACCTGCGCGCCGTCCGGTCGGTCTACTTGCGGCCGCACGAGTCCTGCCGGTTGCCCGCGGTCGCGCGCGCCGGCCCCCGGAGCGCCGCATGGCGGCATGCGGCGGCGGTCGACGCGGCGCTCTTCGCCTGGTCGGAGGTGACACCGGCGCTGGCGGTGAACCGCCCGTCGGCCTCCGGGCCGAACGGCTCCAAGCCCTACCAGGGGGAGCTGATCCGCCGTTGCGGGTTCGCGATCCCCGAGACGCTCGTCACCACCGACCCCGACGCCGCCCGCGCGTTCTGGGACGAGCACGGCGAGGTCGTCTACAAGTCGGTGAGCGCCGTCCGCAGCATCGTCGCGCGCCTGCGGCCCGAGCACGCCGCGCGCCTGGCCGATGTCGCCGCCTGCCCGACCCAGTTCCAGCGGCGCATCCCCGGCCTCGATCACCGCGTCCACGTCGTCGGCGACGAGATTTTCTCCTGCGCGATCCACTCGGACGCCGACGACTACCGCTACGCGGGCGGGCGGGCGGGCGACATCCGCGCCTGCGATCTGCCGCCCGCCATCGCGGATCGCTGCCGCCGGCTCGCCGCGGCCCTCGACCTGCCGCTGGCCGGCATCGACCTGCGGCGCGACCCGGACGGCGTCTGGTACTGCTTCGAGGTCAACCCCTCCCCCGCCTTCACCTACTACGCCGCCGCCACCGGCCAGCCGATCGCCGCCGCCGTCGCCCGCCTCCTCACCGCGGGTTGCCCCGCGCCGGCTGCTTGACCGACGGCCGATCGGCCCTGTCACGACAACGAGCCGCGCTGCAGGCTATGCGCTGGCCGGGGCCTGGAAGCGGTGATGAGCGCCCCAGCCGGCGCAGCAGGCTGTCACGCGATCCTTCCGCACGCCCCCGAGGGCTCCGGTATGTCCCGCGGGTCATCACCACCGGGCGACCGGGGCGGCGGGCGCGGGGGATGCGGGACTCAGCCGGGCGGGACGAAGCGGTAGCCGACGCCCCACTGGGTCTGGATATAGCGGGGGCGGGCGGCGTCGTCGCCGATCTTCTGCCGCAGCCGGCTGACGAAGACCTTGAGGTAATGGATGTCGTTGGTGTAGCGCGCGCCCCAGACGCGCTCCAGCAGCAACTGGTGCGGCATCACCGCGCCGGCGTGGCGCACCAGCTCCTCCAGGAGGAGGTACTCGGTGGGGGTCAGCTCGACCACCTCGCCGCGGACGCGGACTTCGCGGGTGGCGAAGTCGAGCGCCAGGTCGCCGACCGCGAAATCGGGCGCCGGGGCCGGGGCGCGGGGCGGGGGCGCCGCCTGATCGACGCGGCGGACGAGCGCCCGCAGGTGCGCGAGGAGCATGAGGTGGTCGAAGGGCTTGGTCAGGTAGTCGTCGGCCCCGAGATCGAGCGCCTGGACCTCGTCCACGGTGGTGTCGCGCGCGGTGAGCATCAGGATCGGCACGCGGGAGGTCTGGCGGATGCGCCGGCAGACTTCGAAGCCGTCGGGGGGGGGCATGGTCACGTCGAGGAGCACCAGATCGGGAGCCTCGGCGGCGAAGAGGCGCAGCGCCTCCTCCCCGTCGCCGGCGGCCAGCACCCGGCAATCGGGCCAGAGCGTGCGCACGCTGTAGCCGATCACCCTGGCGAGTTCGGCGTCGTCCTCGGCGATCAGCAGCTTGACGGTCACGGCGCGCGCCCTCCTCCCTCCGGGGCGGGGGCCGGGTCCCGCGGGCGGCGGGGGAGGGCGAGGTGGAACGTCGCCCCGGCCCCCGGCCGGCTCTCGGCCCAGAGGCGGCCCCCGTGCAACTCGACGATGCTCCGCGCGACGACCAGGCCCAGCCCCGAGCCGCGGGTCGTGGTGTCGAGACGGTAGAAACGCTCGAAGATGCGCCCCAGTTCCCCGGCCGGGATGCCGGGGCCATTGTCGGCGACCGCCAGGCGCACCTCGGCGCCGGCGAGGCGGCCGGCGACGACGGTGCGGGCGCCGGCCGGCGTGTGGCTGTGGGCGTTGCTCAACAGGTTGAGCAGCACCTGCTCCAGCCGCCGCGCGTCGCCCAGCACCGGCAACGGCTCCGGCAGCTCGACCTCCAGTAGTTGCCCCTTGTCCGCGAAGAGCGGGTGGAGGGCCGCCACGGCGTCGGCGACGACGGCGCGCAGGTCGAGCGGCTCGCGCCGGACCTGGAGCATGCCGGCGTCGAGCTGGTTGACGGCGAGGAGGTCGTCGACGTAGAAGGTGAGCCGGTCGAGGTTGCGCCGCGCGGTGGCGAGCAGATCGCGCTCCTGGGGCCGGTGGCGCTCGGTGGCGGTGGCCTGCAGCACGCCGAGGGCGAGCCGGGCGGAGGCGAGCGGGCTCCGCAGATCGTGGGAGACGGTCGAGATGAAGGAGGCGCGCAGCCGGTCGAGTTCCGCGAGCCGGTCGGCCTCGGCGCGCATCACACCCGCCACCTCGCGCGCCGCGACCAGCCGCCGCGTCAGCAGGGTCATCCCGATCCCGACCAGACTCAGCACGACCAGCCGCGCGCTCAGTTGCCGCAGATCCTCCGGCGTCGCCGCCCACTCGGGGAGGGTCGGGGCGATCGCCGCCACGACCGCCACCGCCGCGGCGGTGTAGAGCGCCGTGCGGCGGAAGGGCAGCGTCGCCGCGGCGGTCACGACGGCCAGGTAGAAGCTGATGAAGAGCGGCCCGCCCGGCTCGCGGTCGAGATAGTAGAGCGTCCCGGCCACCGGCAGGTCCGTCAGCGGCACCCAGGCGAACGAGCGCAGGCGCGACGTCGCCCGGCGGAGCAGCTCGACGATCGCGTTGTAGCCGATGAACGCCGCCACGAACAGCCAGAGCGGGTGGCCCGTCCGGCCGGGTCCGGGCCAGATCAGCGTGATCAGCAGCGCCAGCGCGAGGATCGTCCAGCGCAGCAGGGAGAGCGCGCCATCGAGGAAGCGATCCGCCGCCGGCCCGGCCAGCGCGAGGCGGCCGACGCCCCCCAACGCCCGCGCCCCGCCGGCCTCGGACGCTTGGGAGCCCGTCGTCACCGCAACCCGCCTCCCACTCATGATGCAGCCGAACCGGATCGCGACCCACCGATCGGGGAGCCGCGCCGCGGCGCCCGCCGTGGGGCGCTTGCCGCCACTGCCGCGCCGCCCGGCACGCTCTCGGGCTCGCCCGCCTCATCCGCAAGCATTGTACCAGTGCCCGGCGCCGCCCGGCACGCGCCGCGGGCCCGCGGCGCGGCGGGAGGATTCCGGCGGACGGAAGGGTCGGCGCCCGGCGCGATGCCGCGGGGCGCCGGCACGCCGTTGACGGAACTTGATTGTCGTTCACGGCCCTGTTTACCGTGTTTACCCGCACGTTGAGGTCTATCCGCTACGCTGGCGTGGGAGGGACGGGACCGCCCGGTCGGGACGCAAGGGGGAGTTCACCGATGGCAGGCGTCAAGCGGGCCGCGCGGGTCCTGGGCGGGCTCGCGGCCTTCCTGCTGATCTGGGGCGTCATCATCGAGCCGCGGCTGATCGACCGGGAGGAGGAGATCGCGCCGATCCCCGGCCTGCCGCCCGCCTGGGCGGGGCAGCGGGTGGCGCTGATCACCGACCTCCACGTCGACATGTGGCTGGCGAACACCGACACGATCCGGCGCATCGTCGCCGAGTTGATCGAGGAGCGCCCCGCGGCGGTCCTGCTCGGCGGCGACTTCCTCTACGATCCCGGCGCGGACGCGAGCGAGGAGATCCGCGAGGTGGTGGTGCTGCTCCGCCCGCTGGGGGAGGCGGGCATCGCGACCTACGCGGTGCTGGGCAACCACGACTACGTCGTGGACGAGCTGGACGAGGCGGAGCCGGGGGAGCGCAAGCGGGATGACGTGGCCTGGCAACTGCGCCAGGCCCTGGAGGCGATCGGCATCCCGGTGGTCCACAACGCGGCGATCCCGCTCCCGCCGCCGGGCGGCGGGGCGGCCGGGCCGCCGCTGTACCTCGTCGGCATCGGCTCGGCGTGGGCCGGCGAGGCGCGGCCGGACGAGGCGCTGGACGACGTCCCCGACGGGGCGCCGCGGCTCGTCCTGATGCACAACCCCGACACCTTCGCGGAGCTGCCCGCCGGGAGCGCCCCCCTCGCCGTGGCGGGGCACACGCACGGCGGGCAGGTGCGCGTCCCCTTCCTGCCGGAGTGGTCCTGGCTGACCTACGCCGTCGAGGACGAGGTCCACGCCGACGGCTGGATCGACGGCTACGGGGCGCCGGGCAACCGGCTCTACGTGAACCGGGGGATCGGCTTCGGCACCGCCCCGATCCGCGTCAACTGCCCGCCGGAGGTCACCGTCTTCACGCTGCGCCCGGCGGGGCGGTGAGGCGCCGGGGCGGGGCGGCGGCGGCAGGCGCTTGGTAGGCTCCTTGCCGTCCCGTCGGCGGTGCCCGGAGCGCCTCTGCCGAGTGGAGCATCGATTCGCCCCGCGGCAGCGAAAGGTGGCACGGGATGAGCGGCGCGGCGCGGCCCCGGCGCAACCAGTGGGCGGAGGAACTCAACGACATCGTGCGCGCCGTCTCCGGCGGCTTCCTGTTCAGCATCCCGCTGCTCTACACGATGGAAGTCTGGTGGGTCGGCACCTACATCAACGCCCAGCGGATGGCGCTCGCCCTCGCGGCCACGTTCGTCATCGTCTTCCTGCTCGGCCGCAGCGCCGGCTTCCGCAAGGGGCAGACCAGCCGCCTCTCCGACACGCTGGTGCAGACCGTCCAGGCCCTCGGCGTCAGCCTGATCGCCACCGCCGGCATCCTCTACCTGCTGCGGCGCATCACCCTGGCGACCCCGCTCGACGAGGCGCTCGGCAAGGTCATCTACGAGGCGGTCCCCTTCGCGCTCGGCGTCGCGCTCGCCAACCAGTTCCTCAGCGGGGGGCGCGACCAGTCGCAGGGCGGCGGGTCGCCCAGGCAGGGCGACGGGGGCCAGGGTCGGGCGGACCACCCGCAACTGCGCGGCACGCTGCGGGATCTGGGGGCGACCGCGATCGGGGCGATCTTCATCGGCTTCACCATCGCCCCCACCACGGAGGTACCGATGCTCGCGGCGAGCCTGAGCGGGCCCTGGTTGCTCGCGCTGATGGCGGCCTCGCTCCTGATCTCCTACGGCATCGTCTTCGCGTCGGGCTTCGCCGACCAGGGAGCGCGCCAGCGGCAGCAGGGGCTCTTCCAGCGGCCGATCAGCGAGACGGTCGCGTCGTACCTCGTCTCGCTGCTGATGGCGGCGCTGATGCTCTGGTTCTTCCGACAGGTCGGCCTGGAGGACTCCTGGCAGATGTGGCTGCAGTACAGCATCGTGCTCGGACTGCCGACGACGATCGGCGGCGCGGCGGGGAGGCTCGCGGTATGAGCGGGGCGACGGAACAGGCGCCGGAGCGGACGCGGGGCCGGCAGGACGGCGCGACGGGCCGGCGGGACGAGCGGCAGGGCGGCGGAAAGCAGCAGCAGCCGGACGGCGAAGGGCAACAGCAAGGGCCGGGCGACGAGGGGCGGCAGCAGGAGCAGGGCCGCCCGCTGGCCGAGTGGGTGTCGTTCGGCATCGCCGCGGCGATCCTGCTGGCGGTCGCCGGGCTGGTCGTCTACTACTGGCTGGCCGTGCCCCAAGGCCCGACGGTTCTCACCGCCGCGCCGTCCGGCGAGATCCGGGAGGTCGGGGGCCAGTTCTACGTCCCCTTCGTCGTCGTCAACAGCGGCGGCAACACGGCCGCGGGGCTGCGGGTGGTCGCCGAGTTGCGCGCCGGCGGGGCGGTCGTGGAGCGGGGCGAGCAGGTATTCAACTATCTCGCCGGTGGCGAGCGGCAGGAGGGCACCTTCGTCTTCCGCCACGATCCGCGCCTCGGCGAGTTGACGCTGGGCATCGGCAGCTACCGGCGGCCATGAGGGCCGCCCTCCTCGCGCCGCCCCAGGCCGCGGCATCCTCCCCATCCCTTGTCCGCGATCGTGCCGATTGTCGCGGAAGTGGGCAGGGGCGGTTTACCGATGTTGACCCCCGTTGACCGTCCCCTTAACCCTGTTGACGCGCACGTTAACCCACGGTCGCCATACTTGGGGGCGTGCGGATAGTGCCAGACAGCGCGGCGAGCGACGAGGCGCGGGGATAATCCGATGACACCATTGGTCGACGCGCTCCAGGCGTCAGGGCTCGCGGCCGACGTGAGCCTCGGGGGCCGCTGGGCGGAGTTCCAGGGCGAGCGCCGGCGCGTCTACGTCTTCGAGACGGCGCGCGGCGGCTACTACACCTGGTGCGACGAGGGGCCGACGCGCGCGGTCGAGTTCTACCCCGATCCGCACGCCGCGATCCAGGCGGGGTTGCGGCGGGCGGCCGAGGAGCTCACGGAACCCGCCGCGGCGCCGCTCCAACCCGATCTGACGGCCCCGGCGCCCGCCGCGGCCCGTCCGCCCCCAGCCCCCGCCGAGTCGCCCGTCCGGCGGGGGCCGCGGGCGTGGCGCGCGTCCCTCCCGCCCGCGGCGGCCGCCGGCCGGCGCCGTGGGCCGCGGCGGCGTTCGCCGCCCTGGGGGTGCTGGCGCTGCTGCTCGTCGCCACGCTCGATCGGGCGCGCGGCCCGGCCTGCCCGGACGAGACCCCGACCGTGCGCGAGGTGCTGCGGGTGGCAGACTGCTATTACGGCCAAGCCGTCGTCGTCGGCGGCGAGGTCGACGAGATCCTCGGTGCGCGGGCGTTCACCATCAGGAGGCCGTCGGTGGCGATCGCGCGGGCATACGCCTGCTCATCGTCAGCGCCAGGCCGCTCCCGCCGATCCAGGGGCGGCTGGCGACGGCGCCGATCGTCGCGCGCGACCTGGTGATGGTCGGCGGCGAGGTCCAGCCGTTCGTGCTGGCGACGATCGAGCGCGAGGCGGGTCTCGACCTGGACGACGCCACGTTCGTCCCGTGGGCGGGCCAGCCGACGCTGGTCGCCCGCTCGGTCTCCCTGACCCTCAGCGCCGCCACCGGCGGCGCCACGCCGCCGGCCGGCGGCGACGACCGCGACGACCCGCGCCGCCTCGCGCCGATCGTCACCGCCGTCCGCCGACGAAATGTTCCTTTTACCGACGTTGACCTCCGTTGACGAGCCCGTTGACCCTCTTTACGCCCCCATTGACTTCTCCCGGCTATCCTGAGTCGGAGGAGTGGGACCGGCGTGCCGGCCCCGCGCGAGGCCGCCAACGCCGGGGCGCGCGGGGCCGCGCCAGTGAAGGGGACCGATGAGACCGCAGAGCCAGCCCTACGACGACCCGCCGCTCGTCCGCGCGCGCCGCCCCGAGACCGCGGAGCGCCCGTCGCCGATCGCGACCGGTTCCTGGTGGCGCCTGGCGATCATCGGGGCGATCGCCCTGGCCCTGGCGCTCGGCCTGCTCGATCTCTTCCAACTGATCGCGCGCCCGCTGGCGCTGCTGTTCGCCGGCGTGGTGATCGCCGAGGCGCTGGCGCCGATCGTCGACTGGCTGGCCCGCTGGATCAAGCGCAAGGTCGCCATCGTCCTGGTCTACCTGACCCTGGCCCTGCTCGTCGGCCTGCTCCTCTGGCTGGTGATACCGATCCTGATCGAGCAGTTCCGGGCCTTCCTCGCCGCCGTGCCGGACCTGACCGAGCGGATTCGGAACACGATCGCGCGCTTCGACCCCGCGCCCGACAGCGGCGGCAACCTCACCGACCGGCTCGCCGGGTTCGCGAACCGCACGATCGACTTCTTCCTGCGGCTGCCGACGACGATCGCGAACTACCTGCTCGAGATCGTGCTGGTCTTCTTCCTGTCGCTCTACTGGCTCTTCGCGCAGCCGGGGATCTCCGCTTCTTCCTCTCGCTCTTCCCCCGGAGCGGCGCCCGAAGACCCGTGCGGTGCTGGAGGAGATGGGCCGGACGATGGGCGGGTTCGTCCGCGGCGTCGTCATCGACGCGGCGATCATCGGCGCGCTGGTCTACGTCGGGCTGTCGGTGATCGGCGTCGAGTACACCCTGGTCCTGGCGCTGATCGCCGGGCTGGGCGAGGTGGTCCCGATCGTCGGGCCGATCGTCGGGTCGATCCCGGCGATCCTGGTGGCGCTGCTCGACTCGCCGACCCAGGCGCTGATCGTGGCCGGCTTCTTCTTCGCGGTGCAGCAGATCGAGAGCAACATCGTGACCCCCTTCGTCATGCGCAGCCAGACCGACATCCCGCCGATCCTGACCCTCTTCGCGGTCGCGGTCGGCGGGGCGATCGGCGGCATCTTCTGGGTGCTGATCGCGATCCCCGCGATGGGCGCGCTGCGCGTCCTCGTCCTGCGCGTCCTGGCGCCGGCGGAGCGCGAGTGGGTCGACGCGCCGCCCCCGGCGCCCGACGGCCGGCAGGGAGAGCCGGCATGACGAGCCTCCCGGCGCCCGCGGCCCGGCGCGGCCCGCGCCCCGAGACCGGGCCGGGCCGCGGACGCGCGGCGTGGTGGTCGCGCGAGCGCGCCCGGCTGCTCGCGGCGGTCCTGGTCCAGTCGGTCAAGGATCTCTTCGCCGACAACGGGACGCACTGGGCGGCGGCGATCGCCTATTACAGCCTGCTGTCGCTCTTCCCGCTCCTGCTCCTCGTCGCCTCGACCGCCGCCTACGTCGTCGATCCGGTCTGGGCGGTGGACCAGCTCACGCTGCTGCTCGGGCAGTTCTTGCCGGGGATCGCGGAGGAGATCGAGAAAGTCGTGCGGGACGTGCTGGACGATCGCGGGGGCATCGGTTTGCTCTCTACCGTCGCGCTCCTCTGGACGGGCAGCCGGCTGATCGGCGCGCTGACGAAGGCGCTGAACGTCGCCTACGACGTCGAGGAGACCGGTGGCGCGTTGCGCCGCCGGTTGCGCGAACTCGGCATCGTGCTGACGATCGGCGTGGTCTTCATCCTGGCCCTCACCGCGGACTTCCTGTTCGGCGCGCTCCGGTATCTCCTGGGGGTACTGCCGACCGGCCGCGCCCTGATCCTGAACCTGGTGCAGGAGATTGTCCCGCTGGCGCTGCTGCCGCTGGCATTCTGGCGATCTACCGCTTCGTGCCGCGCGGCCGGCTCGACCGGCGGGCGACGCTGGCCGGCGCCGCCGTCGCCACGGCCCTCTTCCTGGCGGCGCAGGGACTCTTCCTGGAGTACCTGGAGTCGTTCGCCGAGTACAACCTGATCTACGGGTCGCTCTGGATCGCGATCGTGCTGGCGCTGTGGGCCTGGATCGTCGCGCTGGTCGCGATCTTCGGCGGCGAGGTCGCCGCGCACGTCCAGCAGATGCTGCTCGAGGGCCGCAGCGCGGAGGAGGTCGGGCGGCGGCACGAGGCGCGGCGGGCGGTGGGCCGGGTCGTGCCGCTCGCTACCCCCGCGCCGGCGGCGGCGCCCGCGCCGCCCGCGACAGCCCCGCCCGCCGCCGCGCCGCGGCGCGGCGTGGGCCGGCCGGCGGCGCTCCTCCTGGTCGCCGGGGGGCGCTGGCCGGCGCGCTCCTCGCGCGGGCGCTGGGGCGGGAGAGACGCGGCCACGACGGGACCGCCAGGTGACCGAGCGACCGATGGGACGGGCAGGGCGCCCGTCCCCGCCTATGGCGCCACGACGGGGAGGGAGGGCACGATGATCGCGCAGAGCCGCATCGCGGCCGGCGGGGCGGGGTTGGCGGATCTCGCACCCGGCGCGGGGCGCCCGGCGGGGGCGGACCCGCTGGCGATCGACGCGCGCGGGGTGCGCAAGGCGTTCGACGACCATGTGGTCCTCGAAGACCTGACCCTGCAGGTCCGCGAGGGAGATCTTCGGGCTGATCGGCCCGAGCGGGTCGGGCAAGAGCACCGCGATCAACCTGCTCACCGGGCAACTGGCGCCGGACGGCGGGACGATCGCGGTGCTGGGCGAGGATCCGGTCCACTTCAGCACGGCGACGCGCCGCCGGCTCGGCTTCATGGCGCAGGGCTTCATCTTCTACCCCGAGTTGACGGTGGAGGAGAACGTCGCCTTCGCCGCCGGGCTCTACGGGCTGCCGGAGTGGCGCGCGCGGGACCGCATCCGCGCCGTCCTCGAGCTGGTCGAGCTGTGGGACGCGCGCAAGCGCGCGGCGCGGGCGACCTCGGGGGGATGCAGCGGCGGATCGCGCTGGCCGCGGCGCTGGTCCACGACCCCGACCTGCTCTTCGTGGACGAGCCGACCGCCAACCTCGACCCGATCCTGCGCGCCAAGCTCTGGGGGCACTTCCGGCGCCTGGCCGACCGGGGCCGGACACTGGTCGTCACCACCCAGTACGTCGACGAGGCCGAGCACTGCGACCGGGTCGGCCTGATGCACGAGGGGGGTTGATCGCGACCGGCCCGCCGGACGAGCTGCAGCGGGCGGCCTTCGGGGGGACATCGTCAACATCACCGTCGAGCGCCCCCTGCCCCGGTACGTGGCGGCGCTCAACGCGGTGGAGGCGGTTCGGCGGACCGAGGCCGGCCGGGACGAGCCGCTGCGCGTGACGGTCGACGACGCCGAGCGCGCGATCCCGGCGCTGGTCGAGGCGCTGGAGGACTGCGGCGCGACGATCGGCGCGGTCGCGCCCTACCAGCCGACCTTCGACGAGGTCTTCATCCGGCTGATCGAGCGGCGCGGCAGGCGGCCCCCGCCCGACGGGGCGGTGCATACCAGCGCCGGGGCCGGGGAGGGGCGCGGTAGCGCCATGCTCGCGCTCTACCAGACCCTCGCGATCGCGATCAAGGAGCTGCGGGAGTTGCTGCGCCGCCCGGCGCTGATCGTGACGCTGATCTTCGGCCCGCTGGCGATCATGCTCCTCTTCGGGATCGGGACGAAGACCGTCGCCGAGCCGCCGCGCGCGGTCGTGGTGCTGCCGCCCGGGGAGGGGAGCCGCCGCTGCTGGCGGCGCACCGGGAGGCGTTCGAGCACTTCCTGAACGTGGTCGAGTACACCGAGGACGAGGCGCGCGCCCGCCGGCTGCTCGCCGAGGACCGGATCGACGCGGTGGTGATCCTGCCATCCGCCCCGCGCGAGACGATCGCCGCGGGGCGGCAGGCGGCGCACTGCGCGTCCTCTACAGCGAGATCAACCCGGCGCGGCGGCGCGCTCGTGCCCGATTTCGTGCGCGTGCTGGTGGGCGATCTCAACCGCCAGCTCTTCCTGGAGAACGCCGGCGCGGGCAGGCGCGGCTGCGGGAGGTCTCGCGCGATCTCGACCCGGTCCTGCGCGCGCTGGAACTGGCCGAGCAGGCGGCGGGCGCGGGGACGAGGCCGCGGCGCGGCGGCAGCGTGGCCGCCCGGCGGGCGCTCGCCGACCTCGGCGCCCCTCGCCGGCGGCGGGCGAAGCGTCGGGGACGGCGCTGGCGAGAACAGGCGGCGGAGCGGCGGCTGGCGGGGGCCGGCGGGACACCGGCCCCCCGGACGCCGCCGAGCGCGCGCGGCGCGCGACGCGGCGCGAGCTGCAGGCGCTCGACGCGGCGCTCGAGCGCCTGGCGACGGTGTCGCCGGAGGTGATCTACGAGCCGGTGACGGCGCGGACGACCGATCTCACCCCGCTGAAGGCGGACATCATCACCTACTACGGGCCGGCGATCCTGGCGCTGATCGTGCAGCACGCCGCGGTCAGCCTCGGGGCGCTGGCGCTGGTGCGCGAGCGGCTCTCCGGCGCCTTCGCGCTCTTCATCGTCGCGCCGGCGAAGAGCCTGCACCTGCTGCTCGGCAAGTACCTCGCCTACCTCGTCTTCGTGCTGACGATCGGCGCGGCGATGCTCGGCGTCCTGCTGAGCCCGCTGCTCGGCATCCCCCTCGCCGGCAGCGCCTGGCGGCTGGCGGGGGTGCTGCTGCTGCTGACGCTGGGCTCGATCGGGCTCGGCTTCGTCCTCTCGCTGCTGGCCGCGTCGGAGCGCCAGGCGGTGCAATTCGCGATGCTGTCGCTGCTGGCGGTTGTCTTCTTCAGCGGCATCGCGCTGCCGCTCGACGCGCTCCAGCAGCCGGCGCTGACCCTCTCCTATCTGCTGCCGGCCACCTACGCGACCGACCTGCTGCAGGACATCATGCTGCTCGGCCTGCCGGGGGATCGCCGGTTCTTCCTCGCGCTGGCCGGCATGGCGGCCGCGCTCTTCCTCGCCGCGCTCGCCCTGCTGCGCTGGCGCACCAAGCCGAGCTGACCGGCGGTGCGCGGGGCGCGGGAAACCCGTTGACTAACATTAACCGACGTTGACCGGGGGCTTAACCATCTTGACGCGCACATTGACCCTTGCCCGCTAGACTGGCATCCAGGTGGTGATCCGCGGGAGCGGCCCCGCGAGGACCGAGCGGGCGCCACCGGAGGACCGGCCGGGCCGCGGCGACACCGGGAGACGGCCATCGGTCCATGCTACCGGCGCCCATCGGGGCGCGTCCCCAGCGGGACGCGCGAGGAGAAAGGAGGGAGGACGCAACGCCGCGGGTGCCAGTCGGCGGGCGGCACACCCGGGACACGACGATCCGGCACGGCCGGAGGATCCCGCCGATCGAGGACGGTAGCGAAGGAGGACGACGGATGGCGACGACGACGACCGCGACGCCCTATCGGGAAGGCACCAGGCGGAACAACAGCGCGGGCTGGGCCTCGGCCCTCCTGGCGCTCGCCGCGCTGGTGATCCTCGGCCTGATCCTCTGGGCGCTCTTCGCGGGCGACGACGAGGAGCTCCCGGTGATCGGCGTGCGCGAGTTCCCGGCGATCCTGGCCGGCGAGCGGGGGGCGATCGGGGCGGACAACCTGGTGCAGGTGCGCGGGGTGGTGCGCATCTTCCGCATCGCCGACATCGAGCGCGAGATCGGGACCGACCTGGACGACGGGCTCTACGAGGACTTCGAGGGCCGGCCGGTGGTGATCGCCACCGAGGTTGACCGCACCGTGTTGCGCCCGGCCATCGCGGACGAGTTCGACGGGGGCCGCTTCGTGACGATCAACCGGCTGACCGAGGAGCCGAACCTCTTCGTCGGGCAGCGGGTGGTCCTGACCGGCGAGGTCGAGGAAGTGCTCGGCCCGCGCGGCTTCGTCCTGGAAGCGGACTGACGCCGACGACGAGAGGCGGCGCGCGCTGACGGGGGTCGGGGCGCCACGACAAGGCAGGAGGCAGGACATGGCGAACAACGAGCGGGGACGGACCCCGCGCGGGCGGGACGAGGTCATCACGGCGGCCGAGATGCGCGACGACGGGACGACCGGGATCATTGACGAGCGGCCGGTGGCGGCGCGGCGCGAGGTCGTCGAGGAGCGGCCGGTGGTCGAGCGGCCGGTGGTCACCCCGCCCCCGCGCCGGAGCAGCGGGAACATGGGCTGGCTCTGGGGTCTCCTGGGCCTGGCCGCGCTGGTGTTGCTCGGCCTGCTCCTCTGGGCGCTCTTCGCGGGCGACGAGGCGGAAGTCCCGGTGATCGGCGCGCGCGAGTTCCCGGCGATCGTGGCCGGCGAGGCGGGGGCGATCGGGGCGGACAACCTGGTGCAGGTGCGCGGGGTGGTGCGCATCTTCCGCATCGCCGACATCGAGCGCGAGATCGGGGCCGACCTGGACGACAACCTGTACCGCGACTGGGAAGGCAAGCCGGTGGTGATCGCCACCGAGGTCGACCGCGTGGTGACCCGGCCGCAGTTCGACCCGGGGTTCGCCAACGCCCGGCTCGTCACCATCGACCGGCTGACCGAGGAGCCGAACCTCTTCGCCGGGCAGAGGGTGGTCCTGACCGGCGAGGTCGAGGAACTGCTCGGCGCGCGCGGCTTCGTCCTGACGGAGGACTAACGCCGACGACGGGCGCGGGGCCGGGGTGGCCCCGCGCCACGACCGCCCGCCGCGACGGGGACCGCGACCGGCGTCGCGCCGGGCAACCCTGAGTGGGAGCGTGCGCGATGACGAGGCGGGACGACTATCGCGATGGGGCGCGGCGCGACCGCGCCGGGAACCAGGGCTGGCCGTGGGTCATCGGGGGCCTCACCCTCGCGGCGATCAGCGGTCTGGGGCCGAGTCTGAAAGTAGGAGGGCCACCACTGATGGCTAGGATCGGAACATCAACGTCGGCCGCGCGCGAGCACGCGCCGCCCCTGGTCGAGGATCGGGTCGAGGAGCGGGTCGTGGTCGCCCAAGCGCCAGCCCCGCCGATCGTCCACCAGAGCACCGACATCGCCATGCCGCGCGACCGCATCCGCTGGGGGCCGATCTGGGGCGGGTTGATCGCGACGCTCGCGATCTTCCTGCTGCTGGAACCGATCCTGTACGGGTTCGGCTGGCTGACGCTCGACTTCACCGGCCAGGCGGACGAACACCGGGGCGCCCTGGGTGACGGCGTTCATCGCGCTGGTCGCCTTCTTTATCGGCGGCTGGGTGGCCCAGGCGACCTCGTCGGTGCGGGGCGCGGCGGCCGGGCGCTGAACGGCTTCCCGGTCTGGGCGCTCGCCACGGTGCTGATCCTGGTCTTCTCGGCGCTCGGGCTGGGCTGGCCTTCGGCCCGCTCGGGACGGTGCTCAACAATTTCAACCTGGTGGGCCGCAACGCCGCGCTCGGGCAGACGGCCGAGCAGCTCACCGACACCTTCCGGGACACGGCGCTGTGGAGCGCGCTCTTCCTGCTCCTCGCGGCGGCGGCGGCGGCGGCCGGGGTTGGCTGGGCGACAACGCGCCCGATGAGCCGATCGGGCACCTCGCGGACGAGCACGAGGCCTGGCGGGCCTGGCGCGTAGGCGTGATCGGGAGCGGCGCCCTGCGCGCCGCGGCGACCGAGTCGCACGGTGGGGTGGGGCGGCGCGCGAGGCGGGACGAGACGGAACGGCGTGCTGGCAGGAGTCAGGCGCGACAACGAGTCGCCGTAGGAGAACGGACATGGTGAACAACGAACGAGGGCGGACCACGCGGGTCCGGGACGAGCGGGAAGAGGTCATCCGAGGACGGCGAGATGCGCGACGTCGGCACGCGCGGCGTGGTCGCGGGACGGCCAGGAGGTGACGGCGGCGGCGAGATCGAGGAGCCGTCGGCGGAATAGCGGCGGCATCGGCGGCGAGGCTCTGGGGCCTCCTGGCGCTCGCCGCGGCGATCATCATCGGCTTGATTCGGACGCGTGGTCGCTCTTCTCGGAGGACGACCGGATCCCCGACACCGGCGCCAGTATCGAGGAGATTACCAGCGACCCGCGCGCTACTACGGCCAGACGGTGACGGTCGGCGGCGAGATCGAGAATATCGTCGGCCGGCGGGCCTTCACCCCCGGCGGCGAGAGCTTCCTGGGCGACCCGGAGGCTGCTGGTGGTCGGCGCGAGGTCGCTCCCGGCGGCCGCGGTCGCCCGGCGGACGCGGGCTGGCCGAGAATGACCTGGTGACGGTGACCGGGCCGGTGCGCCGGTTCGTGGTCGGACGTGGAGCGCGAGATCGGCTTCGACCTGGACGACAACCTCCCGCGACTGGGTGGCAAGCGGCGGTCGTCGCGCGGCAGATCGCCGCTTCCCGCCTGGACGACAACCTCTTCCGCGACTGGGAGGGCGAGCCGGCGGTCGTCGCGCGCAACGTCGGTCAGCGTCGCCCTTCAACGGCGTCGCCGGCGCAGGGCGCTTCACCCTCGGCGGCCGGCCCTGGGGGTCGGGCCGCTGCTGGTGAGCGGATCGCTGCTTCGGCCAGCCGAGTGACGGTCCAGGTGACCGGGCCGGTGCGCCGGTTCGTGGTCGTCGGAGCCGAACGCCGTGGTGCTCGATAACCGGCGGCTCGGCGCACGGCCCGCAACCTGCCGAACAACCTGGTCGGGTCGGCGCCCCGCTGCGGGTGACGGTCAACGGCCGTTCAACGGGTTCGGCCTGCCGACGTTCGAGCTGGGGTCTGGGCGTCGACCTGAACAACCAGCTGTTCGGCGAGTTCAACAACCAGCCGGCGATCGCCGCGACGAATGTTCGGCGAGTTCAACGCCCAACGGCGATCCATTCCGTCGTCGCCGCGACAACGCGGAGCCGAGATGCCGGCGCCGGCGGGGGGGGGGCCCCGGGCGCCCCCCCGCCCCGCCGTCCCGCGCACTGACCACCCCATTTCGCGTGGCCGGTGGCGGCGGGGCAAGGAATCTTCCAGCCCTCCCGGTGTCGTGGGGGGCCTCGCGCAAGGAGGGCGCCGATGAAGTATCTCAAGTACGGCCTGCTGTTCGTGCTCGGCGTGGTTGCCCTCCTGATCGTCTGGGGCGGGGTGGTCGAGCCCCGGCTGATCGACCGCGAGGAGGAGGTCGCCACCATCCCCGGCCTCCCCGCCGCCTGGGAGGGCCGGCGGGTCGCGCAGATCTCCGATCTCCAGGTGGGGATCTGGCTGGCCAACACCGGCACAATGCGCCGCATCGTGGAGGAACTTGTCGAGGAGCGCCCCGCCCTGGTGCTGATCACCGGCGACTTCATCTACCATGCGGGCGAGGACCCGACCGAGGAGATCCGCACGGCGGTCGGGATCGTGCGCCCCCTGCCCGCCGCCGGCATCCCGACCTACGCCGTGCTCGGCAACCACGACTACCTGACTGCTTCATCGGGCGATCCGAAGCGGGAGGCGGTCGCCGCGGAGCTGCGCCGGGCGCTGGAGGCGGCCGGCATCCCCGTCCTGCACAACGCGGCGGCGGCGCTCGCGGCGCCGGGGGATGGGGGTGCGTCCCCGCTCTACCTCGTCGGGATCGGCCCGGCCATCCCGGACGAGGCCCGGCCCGCGGCCGCGCTCGGCCAGGTGCCGGACGGCGCCCCGCGCCTCGTCATGATGCACAACCCGGACACATTCGAGGCCCTGCCCGCCGGGGCCGCGCCGCTGGCGGTCGCCGGCCACACCCACGGCGGGCAGGTGCGCGTGCCGTTCACGCCGGAGTGGTCCTGGATGCGCCTGGTCCAGGGAGGCGAGGTCCACGCCGACGGCTGGATCGACAGCTACGGCGCGCCCGGCAACCGGCTCTACGTGAACCGGGGGATCGGGTTCAGCGTGGCCCCGATCCGGCTCTTCTGCCCGCCCGAACTCACCGTCTTCACGCTGCGATCCGCCGGGCCATGAGTGTGCTGTCGCGTTCCCGGCCGGCCGGGCGTCAGGCGCGCGGCGGTCGGCAAGTTGCCATCTGGACGGCCACGTCGCCGTGGACTTCGCGCGAAATCGGCGATCGGCGCGCAAGACGCTGCCCGGTCATCCTTCTAGATTCGCCAGGGCGGGAGGTGATGGCCGGGGCCGCCAGGCGCGGTGCGCGGGGCTTCCCGGCACCGAGGGGGACATGCGCTGCCCAACCGAAATGGGGGCATCGGTCAACGTGACGATGCCAACCGGAAAGAGGAGCATTGGAACATGGCGAAGCAGCAGGATGGTCACCGGGGACAGGCCGCGGAGCGGGCGGCGGGCGAGGATCGACACGCGGGACGGCTCTCGCGCCGCGCGCTGCTCGTCCGCGCCGCCACGCTGGGCCTGTCCGCCGCCGCGACCGGCGTCCTCCTGGGCGCCTGCGGCGACGACGATGCCGCCTCGCCGACCACCGGGACGGTCGGTGATGCCGGGACGGCACCGCTCCCCACCTCCGGAGCGCGGGATCGCGGGACGGCCACGGCGCCCGCCGCCGACGCTACCGCGACCAGGGCGGTCGGGGCAGCCGGCGCGGCGGCGGGCGCCGCCGATCCCGGCGTCACCGCGCGGCTGCGGCTGATCCAGGCCGCGCCGGCCACCCCGACCGCCACCCTCTACGTCAACGACCGGCTGGTCTGGGAGAATGTGTCGTTCGGCGCCGCCTCGCCTTACGCGCTCGTCCCGTCCGGCGACGTCCGGCTGCGGGTCGCCGGCAGCGGCGTCAACGCCACCGGTCAGGGGCCAACGGTCGTGTCGGTGAACTTGGAGCCCAACCTGTTCTACAGCCTGGTGGTCAGCGATCTGTCGCCCGGCAGCGAGGAGCCGCTGCTGGCGACCGACAACTTGGTCGCGCCCGGCCCGGGCCAGACGCGGGTCCGCGCGATCCACGCGGCGACCGGGGTGGAGATCGTCGAGGTGGCGCTGCAGAACCGGGGGGTGCTGTTCGACCGGGTGCAGTTCAAGGAGGCGACGCCCTACGCCACGCTCGCGCCGCGGCAGTACACGTTCGAGGTGCGCCCCCTGCCCCTGGTCGAGGGCCGGCTGGTGGCGTTCACGGAGCGGATCGAGGTGGCGGACGGGGGGGTCTACACCGTCGTCGCGCTCGGCCAGGCCTCCGCGCGCGACGAGGTGGCCGGCACGCTGCAGGCCGTCGCCTACCGGGACGATGCCTAACGGCGGCGCCGCGCCTGCCCACCGCTCGGGGCGCGTCGGACGGCGCCCCACCTCCGGGGCTCCTCCTCCGCTCCGCCCCCCGCGCATACCCCCCGACCGATTCGGGGCCGGCGGTTGACGGCGTAGCCCCGCCGCCCCAGCCAGCGCGTCGTCACATACCGGGCCATGCTCTTTCCGCTTCATGGTAGCCCTTCTTGGGGCCGGTCGGCT
>JAUJMV010000023.1:41781-54654 GCA_030446685.1 Thermomicrobiales bacterium
ATACCGGGCCATGCTCTTTCCGCTTCATGGTAGCCCTTCTTGGGGCCGGTCGGCTAAGCGGTCCCCGCGCTGCGGCCCACCGGCCGCCGGAGTGGCACACGTCTTGCTCGGTCGGCGGCGCGGCTTGGGGGCGGTCGCACAGCGCGGGCGGACGCGGCGGGGCGGGAGGAGGGCGATGGGGGCGATGGGGGGCGCGGTCGCCGCGCTGGTTGGTGGCCGGCGCGCGGGCGTGCCGGTCGGCGCGGTCCACGTCGTCGACCCGAGCCGGCTCAACTGGCTCCACATCCTGTACCACACCGCCGAGGAGCTGGTGCGCGTCACGCCGCAGGGGCTGGTCCGGCCGGCGGCGATGCGCGGCTACCGCTGGGCGGACGACCGCACGCTCGAGGTGCAGGTGCGCGCGGGCGAGCGCTTCCCCGACGGCGAGGCGCTCACCGCCGCCACGGTCAAGCGCGGCTTCGACGAGGCCGCCCGCTGGGTGCCCCCCCACCCGCCGGGGACCCACTTCAACCTCGATCCCCGCACGCGCTGCAGGGTGACGGGCGAATGGGCGGTGCGCTTCCACTTCCCCGCGTCCGACGGACTCGCGCTCGGCAAGCTCCGCGCGTACCACGTCATGAGCACGCGCTTCTGGGCGGAGGTCGGCTTCGGGTACGCCCGCGCCGGCAGCGGCGAGGGCCATTGGTGAATGGTGGACGCGCCGGGCCCGTGGGGCACCGGGCCGTTCACCCTCGTCGAGGGGTACTCGCGGCTCGCCACCGAGCGGGCGACGATCGGCGAGGACCCGTTCGCCGCGACCTGGCTGTGGCGCGAGGAGCGCACCCCGCGGCTGCGCCTCGTCGCCAACCCCGCCTACCGGGACCGGGCGCGCGGCCCACGCCTGCGCGAGATCGTCTTCCGCAACGATCTGTCGCCCGCCGAGGCGCTGGAACGCTGCCTGACGACCGAGGGCGAGGTGGATATCGTGACGGAGGTCGCGCCCGCCGACGCGGCGCGCGTCGCGGTCTCCGCGCACGCGAAGCTCGTCGCGATCGACGCGATCCGCTCCGTGGCCGGGATCATCGCTCGTGACGCGGACGATCTGCCGCTGGGGGACCGGCGGGCGCGGCAGGCGCTCAACCTCGCCGTCGATCGGCGCCGGCTCGTGCGGGAGGCCCTGTTCGGGCGCGCCCGCCCGCTCGCCGGGCTCACCCCGCCGACGGCGCTCACCGCCCCGCACCGCTTCCCCGACCGCTTCGCGCCGTATCCGCACGACCCCGAGCGTGCGGCGGCGCTGTGGCGCGCGGCGGCCGGCGCGGGGTGCCGCCCGCTCCGCCTCGCCGCCCAGGAGCAGTTCGAGCGCGTGGCATACCAGGTGGCCGCGGACCTGCGGGGGGCGCTCGGCGTCGCGGTCGAGGTGACCGTCTACGGGGCCGAGGGGATGCGCGAGGCCCGGCGTCGACTGGCCGAGCGGGCGGCACCGCGGGCATGGGACATCCTGCTGCTGGAGCAGACCGCGCAGACCGGGGACGCGCCGACGCTCGAGCTGCACCGCGCCTTCGTCGGCGCGTCGGGCGAGTACCGCGCCGGGCCGGTCGTGCCCGCGTTCGAGGCCCTGTGGGCGGACCTGACCCGCCAGACGTCCCGGGTGCGGCAGGTCTGGGCGCAGAACCGCCTCGACCGGTTCGTCCGCGACGAGGCGCTGGCGCTCTTCCTCTGCGCGCCGCAGGCGCTCTACGCGGTCAACCGACACGTCGCCTTCCGCCCGTACCGCACGACCTTCGAGCTCGCCCGGACCAGTGTGGGCGCGGAACACTGGTCGCGGCGGTGACGCGCCGCCCCGCTGCGCGGTCAACCGGCGGCCCGCGGTCTCACGGCCGGCCGCCGTATATCGCGCCGTCCGTGCCATCCGTGCCATCCATGCCATCGCGCGAGGTGTGCCGCCGGCGCGGGCACGACGGCACGCGCCTTGCACGTCCGGCGGTCACCGGCGCGATCGCCGGCGGGCCTGACGGGGCGGGACCGGTCGCCGGTCGCGCCCGGAGCGGGTTGCAGCGAGAGGAGGAGCTGGATGGATAACGCAACGACCAAACCCTTCGCCGTCGTGACCGGTGCTTCCAACGGCATCGGCCTGGAACTCGCCAAGCAGTTCGCCCGGAACGGCTTCGATCTCCTGATCACCTCCACGGGGCCGGACATCGCCGAGGCCGCGCGCACCATTGAGGGGCTCGGCGCGCGGGTCGAGACGGTGCAGGCCGACCTCGCCGACTACGACGGCGTCGAGACCCTCTACCGCGCGATCCGGGCGGCCGGGCGGCCGCTCGACGCCATCGCCCTCAACGCCGGCGTCGGTGTCGGCGGCGACTTCGCCCGCGAGACCGATCTGCGGGACGAACTGAACCTGATCAACCTCAACGTCGTCTCGACCGTCCACCTCGCCAAGCGGGTGCTGCCGGACATGGTCGCGCGCGGCCAGGGGCGCGTCCTCTTCACATCGTCGATCGCCGCCCTGATGCCTGGGGCCTTCGAGGCGGTCTACAACGCCTCGAAGGCGTTCGTGCAGTCGTTCGCCGAGGCGCTGCGCAACGAACTGAAGGACACGGGCGTGACGATCACCGCCCTCCAGCCCGGCCCCACGGAGACGAACTTCTTCCACCGCGCGGGCATGGACGACACGCGGGTCGGCGCGAGCAACAAGGACGACCCGGCGCAGGTCGCCGAGCAGGGCTTCGACGCGCTGATGGCCGGGAAGGACCACGTCATCGCGGGCTCGCTCAAGACGAAGGCGATGGGGACGATGGCCAAGGTCTTGCCCGACACGGTCAACGCCCAGCAACACCGCAAGCTGGCCGAGCCCGGCTCGGCCGACGGCTAAGCCGTTGCCGCGCGCGACGCGGCCGGCCGGGGCGTGCTACCAGTGGAGGCAGGGCGTGGCGCCCGCGCCCTCCGCCCGCACCCTCACCGTGACCGCGCCACCGGGGGAGTACTTGACGGCGTTGTCGAGCAGATCGGCGAGCACCCGCCCGAGCCGCCCCGCGTCGGCTGGTGTCGGCAGCGCGCTCACGGGCGCGTCCTAGGGTCAGGCGCTGGCCACCGTCGGCCCGGTCGCGGGTCCGCGCCACCGCCGCGGCCACGAGGACGGCGAGGTCGACGGTCGAAGATCGGCCGGTCATCGTGGCGGGGCCGCCCCGGCTTCTTGCGCGGCTTGACCCAGCCGCGGCGGTAGTCGCCCGGTGCGGATGCGCGCCGCATCGAGCAAGTCGTCGATCAGCACCCTCAGGTGTCGCCGAGCCGGGTCGAACGTCAGCGCCCGACCGGTCGCTGACGTTCGAGCGGGCGGTGGCCGACGTCCTGGCCGGCGACGGAATGATCCCCAGGATCTCTTGCGGGTTGCGTCGCCGTCGACGCCGGAGTGCGACCGCGGGGGCGCGCGCCGTGCGACAATCGCGCGCGGTGGGCGGTGGGAACGGGACGGAGTCGCATGGTTGCGGAGGGGCGGATGGGCGTTGACGAGATCCGGCGGGTGGCGGTGGTGGGGGCGGGGCTGATGGGCCACGGCATCGCCCAGGAGTTCGCGGTGGCGGGCTACGGGGTTAGCCTGCACGACCTCAGCGCGGAGCGACTGGCGGCGGCGCTCGCGGGGATGCGCGCGAACCTGGCGCTGCTGGCCGACCACGGCCTGGTGGACGCGGCGCGGGCGGCGGGCGCGCCGGACGGGGTGCGCGCGACGACCGACCTGGCGGCGGCGGTGGGGGACGCCGACGTGGTGATCGAGGCGATCAGCGAGGACCTGGCGCTGAAGCGGGACCTGTTCGGGCGGCTCGACCGGCTCTGCCCGCCCCGCGCGATCCTCGCCAGCAACTCCTCGACCTTCATGCCGGGCCAACTGGCCGACGCCACCGCGCGGCCGGATCGCGTGGCGGTGGCGCACTACTTCAACCCGCCGCACCTGCTGCCGCTGGTCGAGGTAGTGCGCGGCGCGGCGACCTCCGAGGAGACGGTCGCAACGCTGGTCGCGCTGCTGGAGCGGATCGGCAAGGCCCCGGCGGTGGTCCAGCACGAAGCCCTCGGCTTCATCGGCAACCGGCTCCAGTCCGCGCTCTTCCGCGAGGCGCTGGCGATCGTGGCCGCGGGGATCGCCACGCCGCAGGACGTGGACAGCGTCGTCCGCAACGGCTTCGGGCGGCGGCTGGCGGTGGCCGGCCCGTTCGAGGTGGCCGCGCTGGCCGGCTTCGACCTCTGGCTGAACGTATCCACGCGCCTGTTCCCGGAAATCGCGTCCTCGCCCGAGGTGCCGGCCTGGTTCCGCGAAGTGGTGGCGCGCGGCGCGCAGGGGGCGGAGGCCGGCGCGGGCATCGACGGGTGGACCCCGGAGGAGGCCGAGGCGCGCAAGCGCCGGATGGGCGAGGCGCTGATTCGGATCGCGCGCTGGGAGCAGCCCTGACGGCGCGCGGCGCGACACACACAGTTCCACGATCGATTCGTCGCCCGGTCGGGAGGGAGGCCCGCACGACCGACGCGGCGGGGCGCGCGAATCCCCGAGATCCGCGATCGGTGCGCCACCGGCGTGGGGATCGCGGCGGCCTCCGCCCTGGCCCCTCCGCCTGCTTCGGTCGTCGCACAACCACACCCTAGCCAGGGGGCGCCCTTACGCCCACACCCCATGCCCTTGAACAGGCTCTGGTCTGCCGCCACAAGGGGCTTGACAAGCATCCGCGACGGGCGTATGCTACTCGTATTGGTCTGACAACATTGGCCTGATAAGGACTCCACTGTCGCTGGAGGCGCGCTTATGGGCTACCCCGCTGTTGCGCCGCGTTCCTACCAGCAGCTCGTGCGGCGCCTCACCGAGGACATTCACTCCGGCCGGCTGGCGCGCGGCGCGAAGCTGCCGACCGAGCGCGAGCTGGGCGAGTCCTTCGGTGTCAGCCGCGCGGTGGTGCGCGAGGCGGTCAAGGTGCTCAACGCGATCGGGCTGGTCGAGTCGCGTCAGGGCAGCGGCAGCTACGTCAGCAACAACCCCATCCCCGTCATCTCCCAGGCGCTCACCCTCTCGGTCACGCCCGAGGAGGGCTCGGTGCTCCTCCTGTTCGAGTTCCGCGAGGCGCTCGAGACGCTGGCGGCGCGCTGCGCCGCCGAGCGGGCCGGCGCCGCCCCGCGCGAGGCGCTCGCCGCTGTCGCGGACGCCACGCGGTCCGCCGCGAACGACGAGGAGGCCGAGGCGTTCGGTCGGCACGACACCGCGTTCCACCTGCTGATCGGCGAGGCGTCCGGCAACCACTATCTCAACGCCGTGCTCCACGCGGTGCGGCACATGCACATCGACGTCGCGCGGCGGATCGCGAAGCAGAGCGGCTCGCTGGCGATCGCCGCCGAGCAGCACCGGCGGATCGCGGCGGCGATCGCCGCGGGCGAGGCCGAGGAGGCGGCACGCCGGATGGCCGCGCACGTCCACTACTCCGCCGACGCGCTCAAGGCGATTATGGCGACGGCCCCCACGCCGGGGCGCGCGCCGTAAGGGCACGCGCCCCGGGCCGCCAGTGGCCGTGGCGCGTGTGGGAAGGGTGTACCCTGGGCCGCCGCGGCGCGGTGGTTCCGGGCGATGGCGCACGGGGAGCGCGAAGGTGAAGGAGGGACCGATGGCCGGCACGAGGGGAGCAGGACGGCGGGCGGCGCTCGGCCTCGCGGGCGGCGGGCAGTTGCGGCGGCGACAATTCCTCGCGCTGGTCGGGGGCGCGGGCGCGACGGCCCTCCTGGCGGCCTGCGGGGGCGGCGTCGATGTCAGCACCCCGACGACCGCGCCGCGGCCGACGCCGACGTGACCGTGGCGGCGTTCAGCTTCGTCACCCACTGGAACGACTACCTCGGCCCGCTGATCTACCTGCGCGAGCCGGAGCGGATGACCGCCGCCGTCGGCATCCTCCTCTTCCGCGGCGACCAGGAGACCCTCGTCTCCTGGGTGATGGCCGCGGCGGTGGTCACGGTCCTGCCGGTGATCGCGGTCTTCCTCTGGACCCAGAAGTACTACGTCCAGGGGATCGCCACCTCCGGCTTGAAGGAATAGCCGGGCAGGCGCGGGGCGCGGGGCGCGGAGCGCACAAGTCGACCTGGCCGCGGCGCGCGGCAACGCGCCGAACGCGGGGGGCAACCGGAGGGGAGGGGGGTCATGGACACGATCGAAGCGGCCAGGGTTGTCGCGCTGCCGACAATCGAGGCGACCGAGCGCCGGTCGCCGCCGACCTGGGCCTCGCTCCAGCGCGAGACCCTGGCGGCCCTGGAGCGCGCCGCGCCGGAGTTCGTCGCGCGCTACACGCGCGCGGACGGCACCCTGATCTGGCGCGACCGCTGGCCGGGCATGGACGGCTCCGACGACCCCTACGAGGGGTTCCACCACTTCCCCCTCTGCTATCTGCTGGGGGGGAGTCCGGACCTCCTGCGCGCCGGCCGGGAGATGTGGGAGGCGATCACCTGGCAGTGGACCGAGTACGGCCAGATCCACCGCGAGTTCGACGCCTACTACGACTGGATGCACCACGGCGAGGGCTACCTGGCGCTCTCCTACTTCGCCCTCGCCGACCCGATGGGCCTGCGGGACCGCCAGCGGGCGCGGCGCTTCGCCGACTTCTACACCGGCGCCGACCCGGACGCCCCCAACTACGATCCCGAGCGGCGCCTGATGCGCTCGCCGTTCAACGGCAGCCGCGGCCCGCGCTTCGAGGTCACCGCCGAGGACTGGTCCACCCACCGCACGGTCCTGGACGGCTACCCGCCGCCGTTCGAGGACCTGCCCGGCGTCGGCCCGGAGCGCTGCCCCTGGTCGGACGACACGGTCTACGCGGCGATCCTCCAGCGGATGAACGCGCGGATGACCCGCGGCGATGTGCCGCTGAACCTGACGGCGAGCAGCCTCGTCGCGCACGCCTATCTCTTCACCGGGGAGGAGCGCTACCGCGCCTGGGTGCGCGACTACCTGGCGGCCTGGGCCGAGCGGGCGGCGCGCAACGGCGGGCTGATCCCCGACAACGTCGGCCCCTCCGGCGCCATCGGCGAGCTGCTGGACGGCAAATGGTGGGGCGGCTACTACGGCTGGCGCTGGCCGCACGGCCTGCAGACGGTGATCGAGCCGCTGGCGATCGCCGGGACCAACGCCGCCATGCTGGACGGCGACCTCGCCCACCTCGACCTCGCGCGCGCCCAACTGGACCGGCTGCTCGCGCTCGGGCGGGAGGAAGGCGGTCGCCAGGTCGTGCCGCACAAGCACCGCGATGGCGGCTGGACCGACTACCGCCCGATGAACCCGGCCTACGCCATCGCCTGCTGGTCCGCCTCGCTGGATGAGGCAGATCGGGCGCGGGTGCGGCGCCTGCGCCCCGAGGGGGCTGGGGCGCGCCGGCGACGCGAGTCGGCAAGGGGCTGATCGGCAACTCCGCCCAGTGGTTCGAGTTCCTCGACGGGCGCAACCCCGGCTACCCGGAGCAGATCCTGCGCGCCAACCTGGACCTGATCGGCGCCCAGATCGCGCGCCTGCGGGAGGAGCAGGGCGACCCGGCCGATTGGGACATCCACCACTGGCAGCAGCGGACCCCGATGGCGATCGAGGGGCTGGCGCAACTGACCCTGGGCGTCTCGCTCGGCCTCTACCACGGCGGGATGCTCCACGCGGCGGTGCGCTACTACGACGGCGAGGCGCGCCGCCCTGGCCTGCCGCCCGCGGTCGCCGCCCTGGTCGGCGGGCTGCGCGCCGACGCGACCGACCTGACCCTCGTCAACCTCGACCAGTCGGCGGCGCGGGAGGTGATCGTCCAGGCCGGGGCCTTCGGCGAGCACCGGTTCGACGACGCCGCGCTGCTCGATCCGGGCGGCGACGCGATCGCCACCGTCCCGGTGGGCGGCAAGTGGCTGCGGGTCCGGCTCGGGCCGGGCGGCGCGGCCCCGCTCCGCCTGCGCGTTGACCGCTACCGGCTGGCGCCCTCGTACGAGACCCCCTGGGCCGGGCGGGGGCGTTCGGGCCGCGGATCGTAGCGCGGGGGCGCTGGGGCCGGTCGGCGGGATCAGTACCTCGGCCGGCGTCCGCACGCGAAGGAGGCGACCCAGGATGGAGGGGCGACGAGCACCAGCGCCTGGACGCGCCACCCATGACCACCCCGGACGAGCAGGGTCGCCCGAACCTCCCGTCGCGGGCGACGAGGCCACCACCCTCCTGGGGTTCCTGGAGCGCCAGCGCGCGACCTTCGCGTGGAAGTGCGGCGGGCTGGACGCGGCCAGCCTGCGGGCGACGCTCGGCCCCTCGGCGATGACCCTGGGCGGGATGCTCCACTCGCCCGCTTCGAGGACGATATGTCCGCCGGTGGCTGCACGGGCGGGCGCAGCCCCCTGGGATGCCGTGGACTGGGAGACCGACCCCGACTGGGACTGGCGCACGGCCGCCGAAGACACCCCCGAGCAACTGTACGCGCGCTGGCGGGATGCCGTCGCCCGCTCCCACGCCCTGATCGCAGGCACTGGCCGACGGCGGCCCGGCGCGGCGGGGCAACGGCGCGCTACCCCCTGCGCTACATCCTGCTCAACATGATCGAGGAGTACGCTCGGCACAACGGCCACGCCGACCTCATCCGGGAGTCGGTGGACGGGCGCGTCGGCCACGATCCGCCGGAGTGACGGCGGCTATGCTGTCGGCGCGGGCGTATGCACATCCACAGCGCGAGGTTCGGGGCGTGACCGAGCGGATCACGCCCTCTTGCCCGTGCGAAAGGAGACGCCGCGTGTCCAAGCGATCGCTCACCAGCGAGCAGGTGCTGGCCATGCTTGCGGCGACGCCGCCGCGCATCGGCGCGCTGACGGCCGGCCTGCCCCCGGCGCACTTGCAGACCGCCCCCGCGCACGATGCGTGGTCCGCCAACGATGTGCTCGCCCATCTGCGCGCGTGCGCCGACGTGTGGGGCACCTGCATCGCGGCGATGCTCGCCGAGGACAGGCCGACCCTGCGGGCGACCAACCCACGACGTGGATCAGGAACACGGACTATCGCGAACAGGCATTCCGGCCCTCGCCGCGCGCCTTCACGACGCAGCGTGCCGAACTCCTGGCCCTCCTGGAGCCATTGCCGCCCGACGGCTGGTCACGCGCGGCGACGATTACGGGGGCGGGCAAGGTCCTCGAACGGACCGTGCTGTTCTATGCGCGGTGGCTTGCCGGCCATGAGCGGACGCACCTGAAGCAGATCGAACGCATCGTGAACACGATGCGGACGGAGCAACGATCCCCCCCCTTGAGTAGGCGGCCCGACACACCCATCCTACTGCCGGTCTCGCTCTCCCTGTCTGCCCGTCACCAGATGCGCGTCACCAGATGCGCGGGAGAGCCACGGGCGCGACGCCGGCGCGCCGTCCCCGTGGCAGCAACCAGCACCCTGCGGCCCTGCGGTGGCCGGCTGGCAAAGCGGCCCGCACCCCGTCCCAAAGGAGGTGGGACCAGTCCCAAATGCGGGTGACACCGGCCTCGTGACCGTGGGACAATGGGACGCTATGCTGGCTCCATCGTCCGTTGTTGCCGCGCGAAGGAGTCCCCCGATGAGCCGCCCCCGGTCCTACACCATCGCCATCGCGCTGCTGGCGCTCTACTGCCTGCTCGGCCTGCTGTTCGAGGTGCCGAACCTGGCCCGGGGCGCCGCTCCGGTGGAGGGTGCGCCGCCCTTCGCCCTCACGATCATCAACTTCACCACCGCCATCCTCGGCCTCGTCGCGGCCTATGGCGCCTGGCGGATGCAGAAATGGGGGGTGGTGCTGGCGATCGTCGTCGCCGGGCTCGGGATCCTGACCTCGCTGCCGGCGATCCTCGTCGCGGCGCTGCCCCTGCGCCTGCTCGGGGCTCGGCGTCGTCTGGTCCGCCACCATCATCGTGCTGCTCCTGCGACCGGCGCCGCAGCCGGCCTCGGCCTGAGCCGCGCGAGGATGGCGATGACGCCCGCGCGGCCCGACCCCGGCCCGACGGCCGCGCCGCCCCCGGTCGCGTTGATCCGGGGCGGCGCACCGCCGGGGCGACGCGCTGCTCAGCGGCGGCCTGCGCTACGGCCTCCTGGCGCTCTACGTCGGCACCGTGTATGTCGTCGTCGTGGCGTTGGGCGGGGTCAGCCGCTCGCGGCTGACCCCGCCCTGGTGGCTGACCTTGATCGCGCTGCTGATCGTCGCCGCCACCTCCTGCCCGTGCATACCTGGCTGCGCGTCCGCATCGACCGGCTGGTCTACGACTGGCACGCGAACCCCTACGCCGTGCTCAGCGAAGTGCGGCAGCACCTCGATCACGAGCGGGACCAGACGGCGCGCGCGATCGTGCCGACGATCGCCGCGACGATCGCGGCCACGCTGCGGCTCCCCTACGTGGCGATCGAGACCGACCTGGGCGACGGGGCGCACACCACGAGCTACGGGACCCCGCCGCCCCGCGCGGAACTGCTCACCATCCCGCTGGACTACCGCGGCGCGGCGATCGGCGCGCTGCGCGCGGCGGCGCGGCGCCCCGGCGAGTCGCTCTCGGCGAACGACCGGCGCCTGCTGCGCGATCTGGCCCGGCAGGTCGGGATTACCCTGCACGCGGCCCGGCTCTCCGACGCGCTCCAGGCCTCGCGCGAGCAATTGGTCACGGCCCGCGAGGAGGAGCGGCGGCGCATCCGCCGCGACCTGCACGACAGCCTCGGCCCCACCCTGGCATCGCTGCGGATGCAGCTCGGGGCGGTGCGCCGGGCGCTGCGCGAGCGGCCGGAGACGGCCGAGGCGCTGATCGACGGGCTGCGCGACGATCTGCGCGCCGCCACGGCGGAGATCCGCCGCCTGGTCTACGACCTCCGCCCGCCGCTGCTCGATGAACACGGCCTCGACGGCGCCCTGCGGAACCTGGGGGCGGTGGCCGCGCCGGCGACCCTCACCCTGGAACTACCCAAGGCGCTGCCGCCGCTGAGCGCGGCGGTCGAGGTGGCGCTCTACCGGATCGCCGCCGAGGCGGTGCATAATGTGGCGCAACACGCCGCGGCCGCCTCCTGCGTCGTGCGGCTCGAGGCGGGCGATGGGGCGCTGACGCTGACCATCCGCGACGACGGGGTCGGCCTGCCGGCGGGGCGCGGCGTCGGCGTCGGCCTGACCTCGATGCGCGAGCGCGCCGCCGAGCTCGGCGGAACCCTCGCCGTCGCGGCGGCACCGGGCGGCGGCACCTGCGTCACGGCGATCATCCCTCGGAGGCACACGCCATGAGCGGCGAGGCGCTGACCGTCCTGATCGCCGACGACCACCCGATCTTCCGCAAGGGGCTGCGGGCCCTGCTCGGCGGCCAGCCGGCCTTGCGGCTCGTGGGCAGGGCGGCCTCGGCCTCGGCGGCGGCGCGGCTGGCCGCCGAGCTACGCCCCGACGTCATCCTGATGGACCTGCAGATGCCCGGCGGCGACGGGCTGACCGCCATCCGGCAGATCGTCGCCGCCCGCCCGGGGAGCCACATCCTGGTCGTGACGATGTTCGAGGACGACGACTCGGTCTTCGCGGCGATGCGGGCGGGGGCGCGCGGCTACGTGCTGAAGGACATGGACGACGACGAGATCGCGCGGGCGATCCTGGCGGTGGGCCACGGCGAGGCGATCTTCAGCCCCGCCCTCGCCGCGCGGATGGTGACCTTCTTCGCGGCCCGCCCGGCCGGCGCCGCCGCGGCCTTCCCCGAACTCACCGAGAGCGAGCGCGGCGTGCTGCGGCTGATGGCCCAGGGGGTGAACAACGGGGCCATCGCCCAGCGGCTCGGGCTGAGCCCGAAGACGGTGCGCAACTACGTCAGCACCATCCTCGGCAAGCTCCAGGTCGCCGATCGGGCGCAGGCGATCGTGCGGGCGCGGCAGGCCGGCTGGGGGTGACGCTGGGCGGTCGTCGCGGCGCCCGCTGCCGGCGGCACCGGGAGGGGGGCAAGGGCAGGAGGATGTCAAGCGCCAGGCGACCGCGCGTCGCGCCGACCGACGACTGGCAGGTGTGAAGTGGCCTGTTCCACATTCGCCGTCCGAATCCGGCCGAAGCGGCTCACCGGCCACCACGGGTGCTCGCCGCACCGGTGATCTTGTTGCCGCACCTGCCCAGCCCACCCGCCTTGCCTGCGGCGGCGCCATTATCCGCGCAGCAGCGTCATCCCCGCGTCGATCACCACTTCCGTGCCGGTGACGTAACGGCTGGCGTCGGAGACGAGGTAGAGGACCAGATCGGCGACCTCCGCGGGGTCGGCAACGCGCCCACCGAGCGGCGGGAACTTCTCCGGCATCCTGATATCGTAGGTGACCGCTTCGAGATTGCGCCGGTAGGTGCGCTCGTCGATGTTCGTGCGGATCGCGCCGGGGATGATCGTGTTGACCCGGATATCCCAGCGGGCCAGCTCGGCGGCGGCCATCCGCGCGAAGGCCGCCTGCCCGGCCTTGGAGGTCGAGTAGGCCGAGTAGCCCGGCGCCGAGAAGAGGCGCGTGCCGTTGACCGAGGCGGTGATCACGATCGCGCCGCCGCCCGCCGCGCGCAAGTGCGGGATGCTGTGCTTGACCGTCAGGAAGGTGCCGGTCAGGTTCGTGTCGATCGTCGCGCGCCACTCCGCGAGGGTCAACTCCTCGATCGGCGTCTGCATCCCATTGATGCCGGCGTTGGCGAAGACGATCTGCAACCCGCCGAGGTCCGCGACGGCCCGCCGCACCGCCGCGCCCACCGCCGCTTCGTCCGTCACGTCGGCCGCGATCGCGATCGCCCGGCCCCCTCCGGCCGTGATCGCGCCGGTCACCGCATCGGCCGGCCCCGGCCGCAGATCGACGACCGCGACCGCCGCGCCGGCCCGCGCGAGCGCGTGGCAGGCCGCCTCGCCGATGCCGGAGCCGCCGCCGGTGACCAGGGC
>JAUJMV010000023.1:54754-123575 GCA_030446685.1 Thermomicrobiales bacterium
CGCCGGGGATCCCTCGCCGCCGCGCCTCGGCGAAGACGCCACGGACTGCTCCGATGGACTCGCCTCGGCCGGTGGCTGACACCCACTGTCGCGCCGCGATCCTTGACGAAGGCCGGGAGGGGCTGATGCACGACCGCGATCGCGACTGGGTCGCCCCGTTCCTGGATGGCGTCTTCGCGGCGTGGCGGGAGCACGCGGACACGCCGAGCGGGCTGTTCCACCCGTACCTGGATCGGGAGTGGCGCCACCACGTCGACGGCCCGCGCACGCTGGTCAGCCAGTGCCGCCTCGTCTACAACTTCGCCCGCGCCTTCGAGCGTGGCGGCGACCAGGGGTACGCCGATCTCGCGCGCCGCGGGCTCGATGCCCTGGCCCGCTACTTCCGCGATCCGGACGGCGCGGGCTGGGTCTGGGCCTGCGACGGCGATGGGCGGGTGCGCGACGATACCCACGATGCCTACGGCCACGCGTTCGTCATCCTGGCGCTGGCGACGGCGGCGACCGTCTTGCGGGACGGGCGGTACCGCGATCTGGCCCTGCAGACCTGGCAGTTCATGCAGCGGCGCTTCCGGGACCACCACGGCGGGTTGATCTGGCATCGCGGCCGCGACGGCCGGGTCCTGGACGAGGTGCGCTCGCAGAACCCACTGATGCACACCTTCGAGGCGCTGCTGGCCCTGGCCCCCCTCGACGAGAGCGGCGCGGTGCGCGGGGACGCGGCGGCGATCTGGCGCTTCCTCCGCGCGCGGATGCCCGGTCCCGGTTGCCTGCCGGAGTGGTACGACGCCGAGTGGCGGCCGGTCGCCGGGGGCGAGCGCGCGATCGTGGAGGTCGGGCACGCCTTCGAGTGGGCCTTCCTCCTCGCCGAGGCGCAGGGGGTGTTCCCGGACGACGACCTCCTGGCGCCCGGGCGGCAGTTGCTCGAGTTCGGCATGGCGCATGGCTACGACGCCGCCGCGGGCGGCATCTTCTCGCGCGTGGCCTATGACGGCAGCCCGCGGGAGCGGCGCAAGGGGTGGTGGGAGCAGTGCGAGGCGATCCGGGCGATGCACCGCTACGTCAGCCGCCACGGCGCCGCCGAACTCGCCGGGCCGCTCCGCCAGAGTCTCGCGTTCGTCCGCCGGCATTACGTCGATGAGGTGTACGGGGGCTGGTACGAGCGCCCGCCCGGCCTGGGCGGCGAGCCATCGCTGGCGAAGGGGAACGCCCACAAGCTGGACTACCATGTGGTGAACATGTGCCGGGAACTGCTGGCGGCCTGAGGCGCGCGTCGCCGGGTGGGGCGGCGCCGCAGCAGGCTGGCCCCAGCCGCTACGCCGGTCCACCGGGGATGCGCGCCGAAGAACACCACGGGTGCGGGCACCGGGTGTCGCGCACTACCCGCGCGCGGCGGCCTGCTGGCTGGCATCCCAGTGTTGCGCCTCGTGGAGCCGCCGGTAGGCGCTGCCCGCGGCGAGCAACTCGTGGTGCCGCCCCTGCTCCGCGATTCCCGTCTCGTCCACCACCACGATGCGATCGGCGTCGCGGATCGTCGCCAGCCGGTGCGCGACGATCAGCGTCGTGCGGCCGCGCGAGAGTTCGGCGAGGGCCTGCTGGATGGCGCGCTCGGTCTCGGTGTCGAGCGCGGAGGTCGCCTCATCGAGGATCAGGATCGGCGGATCCTTCAGGAACATCCGCGCGATCGCCAGGCGCTGCTTCTGCCCGCCCGACAGCTTGACGCCGCGCTCGCCGATGGGCGTGTCCAGCCCGGCGGGCAGGTCGGCGAGCAGCGCGCCCAGGCGGGCGCGCCGCGCCGCGTCCGCGATCTCCTCGTCGGTCGCGTCGAGGCGACCGTAGGCGATATTCTCGCGGATCGTCCCGGCGAAGAGGAAGACGTCCTGCTGCACCACGCCAATCTGCCGCCGCAGCGAGGCCAGCGTCATCCGGCGGATGTCGATCCCGTCGATCGTGATCCGCCCCGCGTCGACCTCGTAGAAGCGGGGGAGCAGGGCGCAGATGGTGGTCTTGCCCGCGCCGGATGGCCCGACGAACGCGACCGTCTCGCCAGGGCGGATCGCCAGGTCGATGCCCCGCAGCACCGCCTTCTGGGGGGTATAGCCGAACGTCACCCCCTCGTAGCGGATCGCGCCGCGCAGCCCCGTCACCGCCACCGCGTCCGGCGCGTCGGTGATGTCCGGCGCGGTGTCCAGGAGCGCGGTGTAGCGCCTGAACCCGGCGATGCCCTTCGGGTAGGTCTCCAGCACCGCGTTGATCTTCTCCACCGGCCGGAAGAAGACGCCGACCAGCAGCAGGAAGCCGACGAACCCGCCGTTCGTCAGATCCCCCCGCAGCACGAAGTAGGTCCCGGCGATCATCACCACGAGCTGGGTCAGACGCATGCTCAGGTAGCTCAGCGACATGCTCGCGGCCATCAGGCGGTAGGCTTGCAGCTTCGTGGCGCGGTAGTGCGCGTTGTCGCGCGCGAAGAGCGCCCGTTCGTGCTCCTCGTTCGCGAATGCCTGCACCACGCGGATGCCGCCGACATTCTCCTCGATGCGGGCGTTGAACTCGCCCACGCGGCCGAAGAGCGCCGCCCAGGTGCGCGTCAACTGCCGGCCGTAGCGGCTGGCGAGCCAGGCGATGACCGGGACCAGGAGCGCGGTCAGGAATGCCAATTGGGGGTGGACCGTGAACATCAGGGCGAAGGCGCCGAGGAAGGTCATGATCGCGATGAAGAGGTCCTCCGGTCCGTGGTGCGCGACCTCGCCGATCTCCTCCAGGTCCTTCGTCACCCGCGCCACCAGGTGGCCGGTCTTCTGGTTGTCGTAGAATCGGAAGGAGAGCTTCTGGAGGTGGTCGAAGGCCTTCCGGCGCATCTCGGTCTCGATGTTGATCCCGAGCATGTGGCCCCAGTAGGTGACGATCGCCATCAGGGCGGTGTTGAGGAGATAGACGGCGAGCAGCCCCGCCGAAGCGAGCGCGATCACCCCCCAGTTGCGGCTGGGGAGGAGCTGATCGACGAAGGCGCGCACCGCCATCGGGAACCCGAGCTCGAGCAGCCCCGCGAGCACCGCGCAGGAGAAGTCAAGGATGAAGAGCCGGCGATAGGGCCGGTAGTAGGCGAAGAACCGACGCAGCATGTGCGATGACCGCTCCTTGGCGTGAGGCGAGGGGTGGCGGGCATCCGCCCCCGGCGAGCGCGCCGAGAGCGCCGATTTCCCCCGCCGATCGGCGAGCGCGGTGTCCCTCCCGACGGGGGATCGGAGTCCGTCGCACCGTCCCAGGCGCGCGGGGCGGCCAGCCATCCGGCGCCCAATGCAGTATAACGGCAGGGGCCATGCCGCGGGAATAGCTGGGCCACGGGTGATGTTGTCGCTCTCCGGCCCCTTGCGCGGCCGGGGCCGGCCTGCCCCCGTACCCCGGCCCCTCGTCCATCCAAACCGTGGTCTTCGCGCCCGCAGGTTTGGAAGCCCGAGGCACAGCGCTGGTCGGGCGGGTGGCCGGCGCCGTTCGCTGGCCCGCCCGCACGAGGATTACGCCCGGCGACCGGTATCGGCCGCCTCACAGGGCGGGTCGCTCCCTTCCCCGCCCAGCACGACCACATCAGGTCGGCCAGGCGCCGGCCGTCAGACCGGCGGCCAGGTCAGCATCCAGCCGCCGTCGACGAAGAACGTGCCGCCGGTGCAGTAGGCGCCCGCTTCCGAGCACAGGAAGGCGACCATGCTCCCGATGTCCGCCGGCTGGCCGGCGCGCTTCAGCGGGATCTGGCCCTCCGCCCACCGCAGGTAGGCCGGGTCCTCCTGCGCCCGCCGGTTCATCGGCGTGAGGATCATCCCCGGCGCGACGTCGTTCACCGTCACCCCGTACTCCCCCAGTTCCAGCGCGAGGGTGCGCGTCAGGTTCCGCAGCCCCGCCTTCGACGCGCAGTACGCCCCCCCGCCGGCGGAGCAGGCCTCCTCGTGCACCGAGCTGATGTTGACGATCCGCCCGCCCTGCCCCTGGGCGATCAGCCGCCGCGCGGCTTGCTGGGCGCAGAGGAACGCGCCGTGCAGGTTGGTGCGGATCACCCGCTCCCAGTCCTCGAAGCTGGTCTCGTGGATCAGCCCCCCGCCGCCGACCCCGGCGTTGTTGACGAGGATGTCGAGCCGGCCGAACGCGCGGTCGAGGGTCGCGAACAGGCGCTCCACCTCCTCGGGCGCTCCCACGTCGGACTGGACGGCCAGCGCGCGGCGCCCCGCCGCCCGGATCAGCGCGGCCGTCTCCTCGGCCCCCGCCGCGTCGCCGCGGTAGTTGACGGCGACATCGGCGCCCTGGCGGGCAAGCGCCTCCGCGATGCCCCGCCCGATCCCGCTGCTGGCGCCGGTGACCAGCGCCACCTTCCCGCCCAGATCCACCCCCGACCTCCTCGCTCCATGCCCACCACCACCCACCCGACACGCCGGCCGCCGCGCGCATTATCGTCGGGGCCGGAGCGACCGTCCACCGGGAGGCATTATCGGTCGAGCGACCAGCGGCGCGCGGCGCACGGGCATCCGATGCCCGGCCCACGGGGGATCCGGCCGAGCGGCGCGCCGTCGACCACGATCCAGTTTATGCCGACACCGCGCGTGCGCTGCGCGCCGAGTTGGGCCGCCTTTAGGAGCAGCTCGGCGCAGCGCCCGACGCGCGGGGGTGGCGGGCGCGCGGCGGCGATCCGGCGCGGGCGCCACGAAGCGCCCCGCGCCCCGCCGGGGGACCCGGCGCCGTCAGGCGTCGGCGGCGAGGCGGAAGCCGGTGTTGCCGGTGCTGCTGTCGGGGGTGGTGGCGCTGCGGGCGGCCACGCGGTAGCGGTTGCAGTAGGAGCGGTGGCAGAGGTAGGACCCCCGCGCACCACGCGCGCCTGGCCGCCCGGCGGCCCGGCCGGGTCCGCGCGCGGCCCCGCCCGGTGGTAGTCCGGGCTGAACCAGTCGGCGCACCACTCCCAGACGTTGCCGACCACGTTGTAGAGCCCGTAGCCGTTCGGCTTGAAGGCGCCGACCGGCGCGGTCCCGGCGTGCCCGTCGGCGGCGGTGTTCCTGCCGGGGAACTCCCCTGCCAGATGTTCATGCGGTGCCTGCCCCCGGCGTCAGCTCGTCCCCCCAGGGTAGCGGGCCTGCTCCAGCCCGCCGCGCGCCGCGCGCTCCCACTCCGCCTCGGTCGGCAGGCGCCCGCCCGCCCAGGCGCAGTAGGCCGCCGCGTCGTGCCAGGAGACGTGGACGACCGGGTGGTCGCGCCGGCCCGTCGTCGTCGAGCCCGGCCCCTCCGGCGCGCGCCAGCACGCCCTTGACGGCCAGCCACCAGGGCGCCGGCCCGGCCGTGCCGACGACCGCGATCTTCCTGCTCCGCGGCACGAAGAGGTGGAAGACGAAGGACCAGCCGAAGCGCTCCGCCTCGGTCGCGTAGCCGGTGGCCTGGACGAAGGCGGCGAACGCGGCGTTGGTGACGGCGTGGCGCGCGAGGCGGAAGGGCCGCACCGTGACCTCGCGCACCGGCCCCTCCCCGTCGGCCGGGAAGCCCTCCGGATCGTCCGTCCCCATCAGGAAGGCGCCCCCGGGGATGTCCACCAGCCCGTCCCGCACTGGCGCGCCGCCCCTGGGCGTCGCCGGCACGCGCGCCGGCTGCGTGGCGGTCGCGCCGGGCCGGCCGGCGACGCAACAGGCTGCGATCCGATTCTCTGCCATCGTCGGCGCTCCTCATCTCGCCCGGCGTTCATGATCCGGGATGGTACCACACCCACGCCACGCCCCCAACCCCCAGCGGTCGGGCGCGCGCAGCGCACGGGTCGGAGCGCGCGGCGCGGGGCGCCCACACCGGGTAGAGCGCGCCGTCGCCCGTCGTCGGTCTCGCGGCCCCAGCCCCCCGGCGGACCGGCCCGTCGCCGAGCCCAGGCCGGCAGCGCGGCGCCGCAGCGGAGGCGTGCGCGGCGTGCCTCACTCGGCCGGCGGTGAGACGGTCGCGCGCGGTGCGGGGGGAGGGGTGGTCCACGGCGTCGCGTAGGACGGCGTGTGCCGGTAGCGGCGCATCGTCAGCCGGAGCCGTAGCCCGGCGCCCGGGGCCAGGCGCGCGCGCAGCCAGCGGCCCTCGACGGCCACCGGTCGCGCGTCGCCGCCTTCGTGGTCGAGGCGGGCGGCCTCGTGGAACTGGTGCTCGCCGAAGGCCCCAGCCTGGATGACGACCTCCCGCTCCGCCGCCGGGTCGAGGTTGACCAGGTCGAGCGTCACCGCGTCGGCGGCGAGGCCGTCGACCAGCGCGGCAACGTTGGGCGGCAGGCCAGCCCGCCCGGTCTGCCCGCCGAAATAGCGGACCCGCGCGTGGAGCAGCCCCCCGGATAGAGGTGGATCGGGGCGCCGAGCGTGAGCTGGACCAGCCTCTCGCAGATCATCGGGGTGCGCCGCTGCCAATGATGCACGTCCCAGGTCGCGGGGTCACCCTGCTCGGCGTCCAACTGTGCCACCCGCCAGGCGATCAGGGCGAGGTTGGCGCGCAGGGTCTGCTCCGGATAGGCGGGGTTGCGGCCCCGGATGAACTCGAACCAGGGTGCGGTGTTGCCGAGCAGGCCCTTGCGCCGCGCCACGTTCAGTTCCCGCCAGTCGCCCGGCCAGCGCAGCCGCTCGACGCGGGCCAGGTCTCCCTCCTCCTGCGACAGGTACCAGCAGGCGATCGGGTGGACCGGGTCCGGCGGGCGGTCGGCGGTCCAGCCGCCGTCCCGGTGCTTGTGCGGCACGACCCAGCATCCCTCCTCCTCCCGGCCGAGTGCCCAGAGGCGGTCGAATTGCGAGCGGGTGAGAGCGAGCCAGGCCGGGTCGCCGGTGAGGAGCGCGGCGTTGGCGCAGGCGATGGTCGCCGGCTCGATGATTGTCGGCCAGCCGTGCGGCCAGCGCCAGCCGTAGTGGCCGCCCCTGTGATGGCTACTCATCCATCCGACGTTGCCGGCAGGCCCCGCCTCCGTGGGTGCTTTGCCCTGGGAAGGGGCGAGACTGAAGCGTGAGAGGCGTGGTGCCTCTCCAGGTTTGGTCGGCGCACGCAGTGAGGAGCGAGCCAGTGGCAGTGCGGGAGCGGTGCCGTCGTCGGCTGATCGACTTCGTCGGCGGTGTGTGGCAAGGCATCGCCACGCACCTCTGGCCGAGACCGCCCTCGGCGACGCACACGGCGGGCACGGGGGCGGATCTGCTGCGGAGCCGGTCACGGCTGCTCGCCGAGAATGCCCTCCTGCGTCAGCAGCTGCTCGTGCTGCGCCGGAGGGTCAAGCGCCCGGCCCTGACCACGACGGATCGGGCGCTCCTGGTGGTGCTCACCGGCCGGGTCCGCGCCTGGCGACAGGCGCTGCGCATCGTCCGGCCCGCCACCCTGCTGCGCTGGCGCCGCGCCGGGCTCCGCGCGTTCTGGCGGTGTAAGTCGCGACCGGGACCGGGGCGCCCGCCGCTCCCGGCGGCGACCGTGGCCCTGATTCGGACGATGGCGGACGAGAACCCGCTCTGGGGTGCCGAGCGGATCCGCGGCGAGCTCGGCAAGCTCGGCCTCCGCGTGGCCAAGCGCACCATCCAGACCTCCCTGCGCGGGACCCACGCCCCGCGCCCGCGTGGGCAGACCTGGGCGACCTTCCTGCGGAACCACGCCCACGAGATCTGGACGTGCGACTTCCTCCCGGTGACGGAGCTCCTCTTCCGGCCGCTGTCCGCGTTCTTCGTCATCGAGCTGGCCACGCGGCGGGTCGTCCATTTCGGGGTGACCCGACACCCGACGGACGCCGGGGTCGCCCAGCCGCCGCGCGAGGCCACCCCGTTCGACCAGCGCCCGCGGTACCTCATCTGCGATAACGACGGCAAGTTCGGGGTCGCCTTCGCGCAACTCGCTGCAGCCAGCGGCATCACGATTCTGCGCGCGCCCTATCGCGCGCCGCGGGCGAATGCCGTCTGCGAACGCTTCCTCGGCAGCGTGCGGCGCGAATGCCTGGACCACCTGCTCATCCTCGGCGAGCGGCAGCTGTCTCGCATGCTCCGCGAGTATGTCGCGTACTTCAATCGGGACCGGCCACACTAGTCCGTCGCCACTGTGGATTGCGCGGGGTAGAGCCGCGCCAGAGCGCGTGCGGGCGTCGCTGGCGCGCTGAAGCGCCAGGCCACGGTCGCCTTGGCGGCGTTGCGGTCCTGCTCCCAGGCGTCGGGCGACCTCGCGCGCGAGCGTCTCCACGTCGCCGAGCCAACTGCCGCGAGCGGTCGAGGCACTGGCCGCCGAGGACGCTCCTCGACCTCCGCCTGGTTGAGCCACGAGGCGTGCTTCGGGGTGTAGATCGGTGGAACTCCAGCCGCCGCAGGATGCGGCGAGGGGCCTCCGCCGGGGCGAACGACCCGTTGGGTACAGCGCCGCCGGGGTGTGGGTGTTGAGGTTGTCCAGCACCACCCGCACCCGCCGCGCGTGGGGATAGCCCCGCCTCGTCCTCGTCCACCAGGCGGCGTATCTGCTCCTCGATCAACTCTTTTTCGGCCGCGGTGCGCCGGGCGGCCTTACGGCGACCCGGCGGCGGCCCGCCTTGGGCTCGAAGGCGATGAACAGGTTGGCCGTCCCCTCGCGCTTGTACTCGTAGTCGTACCGCGCCCCGCGCGCGCGGCGCGGCGGCTGCGCGGCGCGCTCCGACACCAGTTGGTGCCCCGGCGCGATCGGCGCGCTCGTCGAAGCGCACCACCGGCTCGGCCGGGTCAGCCCCGGCTCCGCGTACAGGTCGAGCACATCCTCCAGCCGCGCCGCCACGTGGCTCCGCGCCCACCGTCGGCAGCGCGCCACTGCTTGCGCTGCCAGGGCTTCACCGCCCCCTTGAGCGCCCGCCGCACCGTCTCGTCGCTGACGGGCGCCGCCACGCCGCACGCCACCAGCTTGTCCGCGAGGAGTTGCATCGTCCAGCGCTTCCGGCCGGGCGGCGGGGCGGTGCAGGCCAGCGCCACCAGGTGCGCCTCCTGCAAACTGCCGTCCAGCGCCCGCGCCGCGCCGCTGGGCCTTTCGCGGGCCGCTCGCCCAGCGCCGCCTCCAGCCCCCTCGACGCAGCGGCGGCGCATCCCGCCAATTGCCTCCACCGGGTCCACGCTCAGCCGCGCGCTTAACCAGTTCGGCTGGGCGACCACGTCGCTGTCCCCGCGTCCACCGCCAGCAGCGCCAGCGCGCGCTTCAGCCGCCGCACCTTCGCCGACCCCCGACGCGTCAGCGCCTCCAGGCTGTCCTGAACGCCCGCCGCCATCAGCGCCACCACGTACTTCTTCGCCATCGCCCACCTCGCCCTCGGCAACGCCCCTACCGCCGGGGCGGACACCTGGGCAAACCACCGTGGTGACGGATAAGCCTTCGGGGGCGCAGACGCCCGATCCGCCACCGTCAAGAGTCCAGCGCCATCAGGGAGGACCCGATACGCGCGGTCAAGGGCGCCCATCCTGGGCAGCCTCGATCGCGCTTACCAGCGTGCCGCGTAGGGAAGGCGGACGCATTTGTAGCCAGTACAGGTTCTCGATGACGCAGGGCGAAAACCGCCCGCTGGGCGGCGGATGCATCCTCACCGCCTATCGAGAAGACGGGCATCCGGAGCTTGCGGTAGACGATCTGCAGGCCGCCAGCCCCCGGCCGAAGGGCCGGCGCGTGGAGCAGCGGATCAGCGCGCGGCGGCGGCCCTGGCCGCCTGGGATGTGACCACCCAGCGGCGGGGCGATCCGGTCGGGCTGCCTGGCGGACGGGCTGCGCCGCGAACCCTTCGGCGGCTGGTGCGGGGTGACGCGGCAGCCGCCGAATCCGGCACGCGCGTCTTCTGGATCGTCGAGGCAGAGGGGCGCTCGTCCTCCGGCGACGGGGGATGCCTCTCCTGCGCTGCCAGCTTCCCAACCCCCTCCCGCTTCCCGCCACGCCTCCTGGCTCACCTGCGCCGACCCTGTCGATCGTCCAGCGCCGTTGCTCGCCGCCCCCAACGACTTCGCCGAGCGGGGCTTTATCGTGGTCGAACTATCGTGGTTCGAGCCCCACTACGTCGACACCGCCAGGAGCCGATACGCCTTCAGCAGCCATACTCGACCCATTCGAGGAAGCGCCAATCCCCGTCGCGCGGCCCCGCCGCGACCGAAGCGTCGCCCGTGCCGCCGGTGCGCGCGCCAGATCCGCCCGTCGAAGACGTCCAGGCGCGGCCGGCATTTGCGCGAAATGGACCACCAGCAGCGGTGCATCCGCCAAGTTCGTCACGACGCCCGAGTCGGGTCGTCCTGCGGTTGCCGCCGGGGCGAAAACTGCCCCGCTGAATCTACCGAGAACTTGGCGGATGCACCACTTAGGTCCGTCAGCGAACAACCCGTCCATTCGAAGCCCCGAGGCTCCCGCTGCAATGCGCAATTGATGAGGTAGAGTGGATAGGTTATTCCCTGACAAACCCTAAGGTGGGGCGGTAGACGGCCAGTAGCACCAGCACGGTCCGATCGGCCCGGCTGCAGCGCCGGCGCTTCACGCTCCGCTGCAGGATGATGAGTTGCCGCCGGAGGAGCGCACTCTCGGCGATGAGCGCCGGCTTATCCCGCGCCAGGTCGGCCAGCGTGCGGGCGACAAGGGGTGCGGCGGGTGGTCCTGGTGACGGCCAGCAGGCGGCGATGGAGGGCCGGCGCGGCGGTGCGGCCGGCGGCAATGAGACGCAGCAGGCGAGTACGCATAGATGGCGCTTCCTCAGCGCGCCGCCGCCCGATCGTCCGACCGCCCCTCCTGGGCCGCCTCCAGCCGCAGGATTGCGGCGTCACGGGCGGGAACCGTGAGACTGACACCACGCCGGTCGACTCGCGCCTCCGCGGCACCCCAGAGCGCGGTCGCCCCACCGAACGGTCCCCAGGATGGGGCGAGTTCGAGACGGACGGGGAGCGCCGCGCGGGTCGGATTGGTCAGCCAGAGGAAGGGGCCGCCCGGCCCGTCGTGCAGGCGGGCGGTCACGCGCGGCTCCGTCGTGCGCAGGTGCGGCTCCCGCCCCGCCCAGCGCAGGGTCCAGGCGAAGAACTCCCGGCAGCCGTCCGCGGGGTGCGCGCCGTGGCCGAGGCCGGGGCAGGTGCCGATCAGCAGCGTCCGCCCCCGCCCGTACGCGTGCTCCACCGCCGCGACCCGCCCGTCCGCGTAGGCGCCGAGCGGCGCGCCGGTCGTCGGCGCGTAGGCCTGGAGGTAGGCCCCGCCGCGGGTGCGCTGCCCGCCGACCGTGAGGGTCAGGTCGCCGAGCAGGTCGGGCGTGAATTCGACGTAGGCCTCCCGCGCCCCGAAGAGGGCATCCAGCCCGAAGTTCGGCTGGGCCTCCCCGACGCGGCCCCCGTCGCCGAAGTAGGCGGGGCAGCCCTCGGCGATCAGCGTGCCCCCCCGTTCCACCCAGGCCGCCAGCTCGCGCACCGTCCGCTCCTCCAACATCACCGGGTAGGGGAGGTAGACCAGCTCGTACTCGTCGAGATCGTCGAGCCGGACCCAGTCGGCCTGGATGTTGTTGTCGAAGAAGCCCCGGTAGGCGCCCTCGAGCGCGCGGGCGTACGGCGCGGTCGCGCCCTGCTGGGCGTAGGTGAAGAGCTGCGTCTCGGGCGCGACGAGGATGGCGAGATCGCCCCGCACCGGCCGGGAGTGCAGCAGGGCGTCCCGCGCCCCGTCTCGCAGCCAGTGGCCGATCCGCGCGACCATCGCGGAGCGGTCGGTGCGCGCGCCGTCGAGACCGTAGGCCCCGAACGCCCCGAAGAGGGGGCCGTCGAGGAGCGGCCGCCAGCGCAGGCGGAAGAGGCCGCGCGCGCCGGCGGCGAAGGAGACCATGTCCCACAGGCGGATGTCCTCCGGCGTCGCGATCCGCCCCTCGTCGCGCGGCTTGTCGAGCACATTCGGCGCCAGCCAGAGCGGGCCGGCGTAGGACTCGGCGTGCCAGAAGGGCTTGCCGCGCGCCGCGGCCCGGACCAGGTCCACGGCGTGGTACTGCCGCCAGGGCTCGTCGCCGTGCCGGGCGGAGCCCCAGGTGTAACCGTAGGCCTCGACCGCGGCGGCGGCGCGCCAATCGTCGGCCGCGCCGGGGGCCAGGGCGGTGAGGGTGGCCGCGATGCCATGCGCGACGATGGCATGGTCGGGATCGCGGCCCCGGATCAGGTCGACCCGCCAGCGGAGCAGGCGGTAGGCGTTGTCGAGGTGGAACCGGAGCCAGTCGAGCGTGTCGGGGTAGGGGCCGGGGGTGCGGGGGATGGTCACATCCGCCCAGTCGGTGAAGGAATAGCGCCGCCAGGCCTCCCCGAGCGTCCGCGGATCGCCGTACTGCTCCCGCAGCCAGTCGCGGAACCGTTCCTCGGTCGCCGGGCAGTAGCAGGGGGCGACGTTGCACTCGTTCCAGACGTCGTAGCCGCCGAGGCCGGGGTGGTCCCGGTAGCGCGTCGCCAGTTCGGTCAGGAAGCGCCCGGCCGCGGCCAGCGCCTCGGGATGGTCGAGGCAGAGGCCCGGCCAGCCGCCGGTCGCCGAGGAGGCGTTCATCCGGCTGTGGAGCGGCCGCCCGTCGGCGGTCTGGCGGCGGGCGTGCGCGTAGCGGCGGAAGGCCCATTCGGGGGCGGAGGTGACCATCTCGGCGATGACGGTCTTCATGCCGTTGGCCGCCGCCAGATCGAGCTGCCGGTCGTAGCCTTCCCAGTCGAACTCGCCGGGCGCCCGTTCGACCGCGCCCCACATGCACCAGTGGCGGAAGGCGTTCAGGCCGTCCTCGGCCGCGGTCCGGTAGTCGCGCGCCCAGTCCCGCTCGGGCGGGTTCGAGCGGCGGTAGTAGACGGCCCCGTAGGGGAACGGCGGCAGGGTGTCCAGCGGCATCGCCCGCCCCTCCTTCCAAGTCCAGTCGGCCGGGCCACGCCCGCCCGGCCCGCGCCTCAGAGCGCGGCGCGCGCGGCCTGCCGCGGGTAGCGCGCCCAGACCGTCGCCAGGTGCAGCAGCAACTCGCGCGTCAGGCGCTCGCGCGTCGCCAGATATTGACGATCGTCGTACAGATTCGTCCACTCGTGGGGATCGGCGCGCAGGTCGTACAGCTCGCCGCGCGCCTCGCCGAGGCGTGTCCCCGCGTCGGCGACCACGCCCGGCAGGGAGAGGATCAGCTTCCACTCGCGGGTGCGCCACATGTAGGCCGGCGCGACTTGCACCGGCTCGTAGCCGCCGCCGTGCAGCTCGGCGAATTGGCCGGCGCGGCAGGGGGCGTCGAGCAGGCTGCGCCCCGGTAGCTCGGGCAACCCCGGCCCCCCCGCCGCCGCCAGCAGCGTCGGCAGGATGTCGACCAGCTCGGCCGGGCGGTCGTCGGTCGTGCCGGCACGTCCCGGCGGGATCCCCACGCCGGCGACGATCAGCGGCACGCGCACGCTGCCGTCGTAGAGGCAGTACTTGCTGAAGCGGTGGCCCCGATCGCCGAGCATCTCCCCGTGGTCGGAGGTGAAGAGGATCAGGGTGTCGTCCCGCTCCCCCAGCTCGTCGAGCCGGCGCAGGACGCGCCCGAAGAGGTCGTCGACGTAGGAGCACAGCGCGTAGTAGCGTAGCGTCGTGCGCCGCCGTTCGCGCGGCGTCTTCGCCCGCCAGTCCGCCGCCCAGCGCGAGGGCGGGACATGCCCGGCGGGTTCGTCCGCCCACGGCGGCGCCGGCCGGTCGGGGATCGCCTCCAAGTCGTAGCGGTCTTCGTAGCCCGCCGGGACGTTGAAGCCGGCGTGCGGGAAGTCGAACGAGAGGTAGAGGAAGAAGGGGCGGTCGGGATCGCGGCCGCCGTCGAGGAACGCCAGCGCCTGCTCGGTCAGCCACCCCTCGCGATCCGCCCCCGCGGGGATGGCGCTGGTGCGGCCGGTGTAGCCGAGGGCGCTCTCCCCGCCGCGGCCGAAGGGGGCCATCTCCGCGCGGACCCTGGCGTAGGCGGCCGGCGCGGCGGTCGCCATGTTGGTCGCGCCCGGCTCCATCGCCAGCGGGTCGACCGGCCGCGCCTCGGCGCGGATCGCGAAGCCGCGCGTCGAGGGGATCGTCGGGATGTCGGGGGTGATGTCGCCGCCGATATACCAGTGGGTCTTGCCGAAGCCGGCGGTCTGATAGCCGATGTCGCGCAGGCGCTGCGCCAGGACCGGCACGGGCAGATCGGCGTCGGTCGGGCACATCTGCGTGTTGTGGCGCACGCCGTTCTGCGAGGGGTACAGGCCGGTCATCAGCGAGTAGCGGCTGGGGACGCACAGCGGCGCGTTGCAGACGGCCTGGGTGCAGCGGACACCGCGCGCGGCGAGCGCGTCCAGGGCGGGGGTCTGCACCGTCGGGGTGACGCAGCCGAGGGCGTCCCAGCGGTGCTGGTCGGCCATCAGCAGCAGGAGGTTCGGCCGTTCGCGGTCCCGTTGCATGGCTGCTCCGATACTGCGTGCCCGGTGTCGGGCGCCGCGTCGGGGGGCCGTATCCCGACCCTCGGTGAGCGGCCCCCCGACGAGCTATGCGAAGAAATACTGGCTGGTGTTGGTGACGGCGGGGAACTGGAACAGCCACCCGGACGGCGTCTTGTCCGGCACGTTCTTCAGGTTGCTCCGGGCGATCCCGTAGCCATTGGGCGGCAGGCTGACCCCGATGACGTAGAACTGGTCCGCCGCCATCTCCAGGAGCTGCGCGAACAGCGCGGCCTGCTTGGCCTCGTCGGTGGTCGCCTTGATCTGGTCGTAGAGTGCCATCTGCCGCTTGATCGCGTCGGGCGGCTCCTCGGGGCCGTCCGCGCCCCGGCGCCGGAGGGGTTGTTGTACCAGGTCTGCCAGGCCTCGGCGTAGTTCGACTCGCCACTGAAGGGGAAGTACCAGCGCGGATCGAGGAGCGCGTCCCGCAGCCCGGTCGCCCCCCCCAGATCGCCGCGTCGTGCTCGTTGGCCCCCTTGCGGGTGTAGAAGAGCGCGCGATCCTCGTTCTTGACCTGGATCTCGACGCCGACCTTCTGCCACATCGGCTGGATCAGGTTGATCGTGTACAGCCAGGTCTGTTCGACGGTCCCGGCGACCTCGACGGTGAAGGAGATGCGCTTGCCGTCGGGGCCGAGGCGGAAGCCCTGCCCGTCCTTCTGCGGGAAGGCCCGGTCCAGCGCGGCGTTCGCCTTGGCCAGGTCGAACTCGGTGTACTGCTTGGCCAGGCGCTCGTTGAAGAACTGCGACTCCTTGCGCGGCCCCGCCTGCCAGGGCTCGCCCTGGCCGACGAAGACCACGTCGATGATCTCCTGGCGGTCGATCGCGTGCGACAGCCCGATCCGGAAGTCCTTGTTCTGGAAGATCTGCCGCTTGACCGGGTCCTTGTGGTTCAGGTTCAGCGCGATCAGCACGGTGTTCATCTGGTTGGTGACCAGCTCCAGGAACCGGTAGCCCCCCTCTGCTGGTTGTCGAAGAAGACGGCACGGTTCTGCAGCGTGTTGACCTTATTGGTGACCAGGTCGAGCTCGCCGTTGAGCGTCTTGAGGAGCATCACCTCCTGGTCCTGCAGGAGGTCGTAGGTGACGCGGTCGATGTAGGGGAGCTGCTGGCCCGCCGGATCGACCTTGAAGTAGAAGGGGTTGCGCTCGGCGATTACCCGCCCCGTCCCGCTGTAGGGGGTCGTGAGCAGCCAGCCGTGCAGCGTCGGCAGCTCCTGGTTGTACCACACCGCGTTGTAGGGCGTGCCGGGGATGTTGCCGCCCTTGAGCTGGAAGAGCTTGACCCAGTTCTCCGCGTTGTGCTCCTTGATGAGGCGGTCGAGCCCGTCGGGGTTGTACTTCTTGTGGAACTGCCGCAGGTAGTGCTTGGGGTAGCGGGTCGGGCCGGCCCCCTCGGCGGTGGACAGGAGCTGCAGGAGCAGGCCGTGGGGGTTGGGGAAGGTGAACGTGACGGTGTGCTGGTCCACCTTCTCGACGGCGCCGCGCTTGCCCCCGCCTCCATCAGGTTCCCCGGCCCGCCGGGGCTGAGCTCCTTGTCGTTGGCCACGTCCTCCCACCAGAAGAGGATGTCGTCGGCGGTGAAGGGCTGGCCGTCCGACCACTTGTGCCCCTCGCGCAGGCGGAAGGTGTAGGCGGTGCCGTCGGCGTTCACCTCGACCGCCGCGGCGACGTTGGGGAGCACCTGGTTCCAGGCCAGGTCCCAGCGGACCAGGTGCTCGTAGCCGATCGTCAGGCCCAGGTGGGCGAGGTCCGCCCCCCCACGAGCACGTCGCGCCAGGTGCCGCCGTACTTGCCGACCCGCTCGAGCGGCTGGACGACCAGCGGGTTCTTGGGCAGGCGCTCCGCGACCGGCGGCAGCTTGCCCTGCTTCACTTGGTCGGCCAGTTGCGGCGCCTCCGTGAACTGCTTGGGCGCGGCCGTCACGGTCGGCTGGCCCGCCGGTTGCTGCGCCGCGGCCGTCGGCTGGATCGCCGCGGTCGGCTGCGCCCCGCCGACCGTTGCCTGCGCCGCCGGCGACGGCGAGGTCGGCGTCTGCCCGGGCAGGGGGCTCGCCGCCGCCGCAGGCGGTCGCGACCACGCCGGTGGCCGCCAGGCCCGACAGGTAGAGGAAGCCGCGCCGGGTGAGCGGTCGCCGGCCCTCGGGTGGTCGCGCCATGTCGCTCCTCCTGTCTGCCACGCCGTCGGATCGCGCGTCGCGGCGACTTGCCGCGGCGTCCCCGCGATCCGTCGAGATCCCGCCCCAGGCGAAGGGGGCGTCTTGAGAAAGTCGGTCTGCGCCCTATTGCTCTTCACCGTGACGATATGACGACGCCAGGTAGCCGGGTGGAAAGTTCCCGGTGGTGGGACTTCCCCGCGTCGGCGGCGCCCGCCCAGGACAACGTCAGGCCGCCGGCATTCAGGGCGCGTCCACCTCGAGCACGACCGCTTCGTACGCGCCCAGTTCGCCCACGCTGAAGCGCGCGACCGCGCCGTCCTGCGTCACCGGGACGGTGTCGCCGGCGATCAGGCGCCGCGCCCCCGGCAGCGCTCGCGGGGGGCGAGCGCGACTTGGGTGACGCCGGCATTGACCGGGATGACTTCCTGCAGCGGCGTCGGCCCGGTGGCGTTCACGAAATGCACGATGCGCTGGCGCCCGTGGCGGGCCAGCGTCACCTCGACGGTGGCGGGCGCCGCCGTCTCGACCGGCCAGGCGGCGACCCCGTCGTCCGTGCCGGCGCACCACCGGAGCAGCTCGCCGAGCAGCCGGCGGTGATCGACCAGGCCCCACCGCCCGTACTGCGCGTCCAGCGGCGGCGCCACCGTCGCCACCCGGCCGGCCCCGGCGGTCGTCAGGGCGACGCCGGCACAGCCCGTCGGTTCGGGCTCGTCGGTCGCTCCAGCGGCAGCATCCAGCGGTGCCGGGCCAGCGGCAGGTCGCGGTGTCCGTCGCGCCGCGGCCGCCAGCGCCGGCGCCGGCCCATCGGCGAGGATCAGCCCGACGCCGGCGAGGCCGGCCGCGTCGAGCACGGCGCCCGTCACCGCGTCGCCGGGCGCCGGCGCGAGGTAGAGCCCCGGCCCCGTCGCGGGCGGCAGATCGAGCGCGCGCACGCCGCCGAGCGCCGCCAGGCCGGGCGCGCGCGCGGTCGGCCCAGGTCGTCCGCCCAGCCGGTCCAGCCGGTGAGCAGGACGCCGCCGCCCCCGCGCGAACGGGCGACGGTCGCCACCGCCGTGTCGTCGAGGCACGCGGCCCCGGCCAGGACGAGCGCGCGGTAGCCCCCTCGGCCAGCCGCGCCGCCGTCAACTCGCTGTCCGCCACGACGTCGAACGGGACATGCTCGTCGACGAGGGCCGGTGTACATCCCGTCGAAGGCCGCCGCCAGCGCGCCGCCATCCCCCGCCGACCGCGCGCCGGCCCCCTCCGGCCCGCGCCAGTGGTCGTTTGCCCCGGCCAGACGAGCGCGACCGGGGCGATTTGGCGGGCCTCGCGGTAGACCGCCGGGTGCCGCGCGATCAGGCCGAAGGCGTCGCGGATCGCCGCGATGTTGCGCCGGTCGTCCTGGTCCAGCGTGCCGGTCAGCGGGGTCTTCAGCCCGGCGCCGTTGGCCAGCGCCTGCCAGAGCCACAGGCGGTACTCGGCGCTCGGCACCATCGCCCGCGGCCAGCCGGCCTGGTTGCGGACGTAGACCTTGAGGTTGAGCAACGGCTGCGCCTCGCGCTTGACGGTGCGCGCGTAGCGGGCGGCCAGCCCGGCCTCGCCGCGCACCTCGTGCTTCCGTCCGGCGACATCGCCGGTATGGAACTGCAGCACCGTGCAGGCCCGCGCCATCACCGGCAGGCTGTACCCCCCCCCGCAGCCCCAACTCGCCCGTCCACATCGCGTCGGGCTTGATCTCCCGCGCGGCCTGGTGCATCCGCGCGAACGAATCCGCGACGCATTGATGCCGCCAGGCGATGTAGCGCGCCCAGCGCGCCGGATCGGCGTCCGGCGTGTGGGGGAGCGCCGCGCCGTCGCCCGGCGGAAGCTCGTCTGGCAGTGGTCGCAGTGGCAGTGGCCCGGCCAGCCGCCGGAGTTGACATGGACGCCATCCACGCCGTAGCGCGCGAGGATTTCGCGCACGACCGGCAGCGCGAAGGCCGCCGCGCGGTAGGGGCTTCGGGCAGGTGGCGTACAGGTCCTCCTGGCCGCGCCCGGGGATCGTCGCGCCCGCGGCGTCGCGCGCCGCCCACTCGGGGTGCGCGCGCAGTTCCGGCTCGCGCACCACCGAGAAGTCGACGCGGGCGATCACGCGCACCCCCGCGGCGTGCGCCCGGCGCGTCACCTCGCCGACGAAGTCGCGCCCCCCGAGCAGCGCGCTGACGTGGTGCCCCGCGATCGCGGTGGGGTAGTAGGCCACATACCCGCCCGCGCTGATCACGACGGCGTTGGCGCCGAGCGCGACGGCCTCCGCCACGAAGCGAGCGAAGTCCATCCCGGGCAGATCCAGATCGCGCATGTTCGGGTGGTGCAGGCGCAACCCGCCCGCCCACCAGGGCCGTGCCGACACGTCTGCCGCGGTCTGTGCCTCCTCGGCCACGTTGCCCATCGTCGCCCCCCTCCACTCAGCAGTGCGATCGTTCCGGGGTGTGGTTCCCTCCGCTCTATCGCGGTGCGTCGCGGCCGCCGTGCGGACTCCTGCCCCATACCAGCCCGCAGGGTGAGTGGCGGCGGCATCCCCCCGTGGATCACTCCGGCAGGCCGGCGCCGAAGAGCGCGAACGCGTCGTCCCGCGGCGCGTAGCCCAGCAGTTCCCGAGTCGAGGTGAGGTCGAGCCGCTTGTAGCGGTTGTCGGAGACGCCATGCACGACGGCGCACGCGATGTCCGGCGCTTCGATGGCGCAGACCAGCAACTGATTCAGATCGCGCTGGCTGATGTAGGTGGTGAGGTTGTGCGCGTTCATCCGCTCCGCCGTCAGCCCCGCATCCCAGAGGCCGATCCGGACGCAGATGCTGGACAGCCCCTCGGCGTGCGCGAAATACTGTGCGACGGCCTCGCCGAAGCACTTGCTCACGCCGTACATCGTCCGCGGCCGCACCGGGTCGTCCGGCCCGACCTGCACATCCGCCGGATAACCCAGCACCGCATGGACGCTGCTGGCGAAGACGACCCGCCGGCACCCCTGGTCCTTCGCCGCGCGGAAGATGTTGTAGGTGCCCTTGATGTTGTTGTCGAGCAGCGAGCCGTAGAAGTCCGCGTGGCCGAAGCGATCGGCGGCGAGATGCACGACCGTGTCGACCCCGGCGCAGGCGCGCTGGCACGCCTCGGGGTCGGCGATGTCGAACGCGACCGCCTCGTGATCGCCGACACCTTCCAACTCGCCCGCGCAGCGGTCGCCCAGGCGGAACCGGTACCGCGCGCCGGCGAACCGCCGGAACGCGGTGCCGATGCGACCCGCGGCCCCGGTCAGCAGCACCCGCCTTCGCTCATCGAGGTTGTCGTCCGCATCGGTCACGCGCATTGTCCCCCCCCCGTTGCCGGCCCTCATCGCCCGTTTCATCCCCCGTCCGACCGTCCGCGCCGCCGTCGCCCCTCACGGCGCCGTCCGGCGGTCCTGCCGCGCGGCCAGGAGCGCCTCGTCGAGCGCGATCCCCAGGCCGGGGCCGGGGGGCAGGACGAGCTCGCCCACCTCGATGCGCTCCGCCGGCACGAGCGCCCCCGCCCGCCACGGCGCCTCGCCCCAGGCGTATTCGAGCGCGCGCAGCCCCGGCAGCGCCGCGGCGACCTGCGCGCTCGCGATGTTGGCCACCGGCCCGCTGGGGTTGTGGGGTGCGACCGCGACCCCGCGCGCCTCCGCCGCCGCGGCGATCGCCAGCATCGCGCCGATCCCGCCGCAATGCTTGACGTCGGGCATGATCAGGTCCCAGACGCCCGCCGCCAGGTAGGGCCAGTAGCCGCCGACCCCGTACAGCCGCTCGCCGCCGATCAACTCCATCCCCAGGTCGTGGACGAGCGGGCGCAGCCGCGCGAGCGCGTTGAGGTCCGCGGTCGGCACCGGCTCCTCGAACCAGGTGACCTCGAGTGCCTGCAGCTCCCGCGCGACCGCGACCGCGGTCGGCAGATCGAGCCGGCTGTGGCAGTCCACCAACACGTCGACGGCCTTGCCCACCGCCGCGCGCACCGCCGCGACGCAGGCGAGGCCGTGGCGCACGCGCTCGCGGCCCTCGCGGTCGCGCACCTGCGCGCGGTCTATGCCGTCGAAGGGGGCGAGCTTGACCGCCCGGAAGCCCTCGGCGGCGGCCGCCGCCGCGTTGCGCGCGAACCCCTCCGGCGTGCGGTCGTCGGTCGCCCGGTTGATGTTCGCGTAGAGCGGGATCCGCTCGCGCACCGGCCCCCCCAGGAGGCGGTAGACCGGCAGGCCCGCCGCCTGACCGGCGAGATCCCACAGCGCCTGCTCGCAGGCGGAGACCGCGGTCGCCCCGGCGAGGCCGTCGGCGAGCGGTTGCAGGGCGGCGACGGCGGCCCGGACGGCGCGCGGGTCGCGCCCGCGCAGCGCGGGGAGGCAGTGCCGCTTGAGGATCGCCGCGACGATCGCATCGCGCGCGGGGCCGGGACCGCCGTGCGACGCCTCGCCGAGGCCGGTCAGCCCCGCATCGGTCGCGAGCCGCACGAAGAGCCAGTCGCCGCGCCGGTTGACCTCGAGCCGCAGGACCTCGAGATCGGTGATCCGCATCGCCCCTCCCCCCACCTGTTCCACCAAGGTCTCGACCAGGGGACCGGCCCGCGCCAGCCGGCGACCCGCCGGGTATCGGCGCATCAGACCGTGAACAACTCCGACAGATCGCCGAGGACCGCGTCCAGTTCCCGGTGGTCGAAGGCGTCCAGCGGCGAGGCGGACCGGCCGCGCACCGTCGCGTGGGCGATCACCCCGCGCCGCCGCAGGACCTCCTTGCACAGCGCCGTGCTGAACAGCCCTTCCAGGTTGAGGAGCGGCAGCAGGCGGTTGAAGACGCGCCGCGCCTCCGCCTCGTCCCCGGCGTCGAGCGCGTTCCAGACCCGGGCGTGGACGTCGGGCGCCTGCGCGGCCGGCATCGTCCCGCAGGCGCCGCGCCGGAATTCGTCGAGCAGATACCGCCCGCCCATGCCCCCCATCACGCCCTGGCAAGTGTCGCCGGCCGCGGCCAGCACCGCGGTCATCGTGTGCGCCGCGCCCGCCGCCTCCTCCTTCAGATAGGAGACGTTGGGGATCTCCGCCAGGAGCCGGAGGAGCTGCGGGGTGTTCAGCGGCCAGCCGGTCGGGCCGGCCCAGTTCTGGATGAAGACCGGCAGGCCATCCGCCGCGTCGGCCAGCGCCCGGTAGAAGGCGAAGATCGCCTCGGGATCGGTGGCGCGGACGCCGTACGGCGGCGTGGCGATGACCGCGTCCGCGCCCGCCTCGCGCGCCCAGCGCGCGTAGAGGATCGACGCGGGCGCGCTGGCGCCGGAGGCGCCGATGACGACGGGCACCCGCCCCGCCGCCGTCTCGGTCACGATCCGGGTCACGCGCCGGCGCTCGTCCTCGGTGAGCGTCGGGCCTTCGCTCGCCATCACCGGCGCGACGATGCCGTGCGCCCCGGCCCGGACGCACCAGTCGACCTCGCGCCTGAGCGAGGTCTCGTCGATCTCGCCGCGCGGTTCGAACGGCGTCACCGGGATGGCGAAGACGCCGCGAAAGGATTGTGCCATCAGTGCCGCTCCCTCCATCTCATGATGGGTCCATTCTCGACGATCCGTGGCTGGCCCGGCGGCCATCGCGACCATAAGGCTTGCCCGAGCGGCGCGCACCGCCGGGTGGTGACCCGGCTCTGGCCGCGGCCGGGGAGGCCGGGCCTACGACCGGAGGGCCTGCTCGTACTCCCGGCGAATCTGGTCGCCGCCGCGGTCGCGCCAGTCGCGGGTGAAGGCATCCAGCGCCCCCAGCGGCTCGCGGCCGGTGACGATCGCGTTGAGCCGGTCGACTTGCAGTCGGCGGAGCTCGCCCACCCTGGCGGCCTCGGCCGGCGAGTAGGCGGTGAGCGTCGGACCATCGCTACCGCTCTCGGCCATCCGCCGCGCCAGCCCCTGAACATCGGTCACTTCCGCGGGCTTGCGCGGGTAGTACAGGGTCGGCGGATTGCTGGTCAGGTTGGGGATGTTCCCGATGTCGCCCTCCCCCAACTCGGTACGCACGCGCGAACGGTCGGGCTTGAGCTTGTGCTGCTCCATCGCGGCCCTCCCCTACCCCCGCAGCAGGGACTGCGCGCCATCGATCACGATCTCGGCGCCGGTGATGTGCCGACTGGCGTCCGCGGCCAGGAAAAGGACGAGGTCCGCCACGTCCGCCGGGTCCGCCGGCTGCCCGCGCAGCGGCGGCCAGCGATCGGGCATCTGCAGTCTGTAGTCGACGCGATCCCGGTTGCGCCGGGCAGTCCGCTCCCGAATGTTCGTGCGCACGGAGCCGGGCAGGATGGCGTTCACCCGGATGTCCCAGCGCGCCAGCTCGATCGCCGCCATCTTGGCGAAGGCGACCTGCCCCGCCTTCGATGTGGAGTAGGCGGCGTAGCCCGGCGCCGAGAAGAGGCGGGTGCCGTTCATCGACGAGGTGATGACGATCGACCCGCCGCCCGCCGCCCGCAGGGGCGGGATGGCATGCTTCACCGTCAGGAACGTGCCGGTCAGATTGGTCGCGATGGTGGCCTGCCACTCGTCGAGGCGCATCTCGTCGATCGGCGTCTGCATGCCGTTAATCCCGGCGTTCGCGAAGACGATGTGCAGCCCGCCGAGCGTCGCGGGGCTCGGCCCGGCGGCCGCGGCCCCCGCGTACACGGGGGGCACGTCGGGCGCGAGCGCGGGCGCCCGGCCCCCCGGCGCCACGCCACGGCGTGCCCGGCCTGTGGGCGCACATCCACGACCGCGACGGCCGCGCCCGCCCGCGCCAGTGCCGCGCAGGCGGCGGCCCCGATGCCCGAGCCGCCCCCCGTGACGAGGGCGACCTTGCCGGCCAGGCTAGCGCCCATGGCGCGCATCCGACGCCCGGCCGTTGGCCCGCGCCACCGCGAGCGGATCGGGGGGCTCGCCGTTGCGGGCGGCGATCTCGTCGCGCAGCCGCCCTGCCCCGGCGGCGAGCCAGTGGGTCCAACTGCCGTAGATGAACCGGACCCCCAGGTCGAGATAGCGCTGGCGGGTCTCCTCCCGGGTGACCGTGCCGGCGACGCGCCCGGCGGCGACGATCCGCGCCAGTGCCCGGTCGATCGCCGCCTGCACCGCGGGGTGGCCGGCGTTGCCGGTGTAGCCCATCGACTGCGCCAGATCGGCGGGCGCGACCTGGAAGACGTCGATGTGGTCGACGGTGAGAATCTCGGCCAGATTCTCGATCGCCGCCACCTCCTCGATGAGGACCACGACCAGCGTCTCCTCGTTCGCCCGCCGGTAGTAGTCCTCGACGCCGTACGCGCGCCGGCCGCCGTACATGCCACGCGCGCCGACCGGCCCGAACTTCGCGGCCCGCACCGCCCGCTCCGCCTCCGCCCTGGTGTTGACGTGCGGCACGACGATCCCGCTCGCGCCCCGGTCGAGGGTGCGCGCGATCAGCCAGGGCTCGTTGGCGTTGACGCGCACCAGCGACGCCATCCCCCAGAGGTCGGCCGCGCGCGAGAAGTCGCCGATCTGCTCCCAGCTCGTCGGCCCGTGCTCGCATTCGATCCAGACACCGTCGAGCCCGAAGCGGCCGATGGCGTCGATCAGGTCGGCCGTCCAGGGGCCGCTCACCACGCTCACCGCCTGGCCGGCGTGGAGCTTCTTCCGGATCGGCACCTCTGGTCGCATCTCGTCGCCTCCTACGTATCGATCGGCCGGCCGGGGGCTGGGGGGCCGAGCCTCGCCGCATGCCGCGCAACCACCGCTCGGCGGACCGGCCACCTGGCTGCCCCGCTCGTCGCTCAGAAGCCGGCCCGCTTGTCGCAGACGTTCAGCAGCGGCGCACCGCCGACGAACCGGCGCAGATTCTCGCGCGTGAGTGCCCAGACCCGCTCGCGCGTCTGGGCCGAAGCCCCCGAGCAGTGGGGCGTCAGGATCAGGTTCGGCGCGTCCCAGATCGGATCGTCGGGCGGCGGCGGCTCGACGGCCAGGACATCGAGGCCCGCGCCCGCGAGCTGTCCCCCCCGGAGCGCCGCCACCAGCGCCGCCTCGTCGACGATGCCGCCGCGCGAGACCGCCAGCAGGTACGCGCCGGGCGGCAGCAGCCCGATGCGGCGCGCGTCGATCAGGTCGGCGGTCAAGGGCGTGTAGGGCGTCGCCACGCTCAGGACGTCCGCCCGGCCCAGCGCCTCGTCGAGCCGGTCGAGCGGCCAGACCGCCTCGACGCCGTCCGGCGCCGGGCCGGGGCACAGGTCCACCCCGATGACGCGCATCTCGAACGCCGCGGCGCGGCTGGCGATCGCCCGCCCGATGTTGCCCAGGCCCACGACGACCATTGTCGCGCCGGTCAGCTCGCGCAGGCCGTCGGTGGCGCCCGGCCGTTTCCAGGCGTGCCGCCGCTGATCCTCCGCCAGCGCGACGATCCGGCGGGTGAGGGCCAGCAGCATGGCGAAGGTGTGCTCGGCGATGCAGGGCGCGTGTCCCCCGCGCGTGTTGGTCACGACGACGTCGCTCGCCACCAGCTCCGGGATGGTCGCCAGCGTCTCGATGCCGGCGCCGGTCGAGTGGACCCAGCGCAGGGACGGCCCCGCCGCCAGGAAGGTGTCGCGGCCGATGCGGCCCAGGTAGGCGTCGGCGTCGCCGATCGCCGCCAGTTGTTCCGCCGGCCGCGGCGCCGGCGCGAAGTCGACCTCGGGGAACTCGGCCCGCCACGACGCCAGCGTCGCCTCGCCTGGGCTGGTCCCGACCACGATTTTCATGTCCGCGTCTGACCTCCCGCTTCCCTCTCGTTCTCGCCCCGCGTTCCCCACGGGCGGGTCAGAAATCGACCGTCGACCCGTCAACGTGCAGCCGGTTTTCGATCTCGCGCGGGCGATAGGGGTGGCGCAACGCGGCGTCCTCGGCCAATTCGATCCCGATGCCGGGCGCGTCCGGCACGATCAGGAACCCCGCGCCGTCGTACCGGACCGGCTGCGTGACGATCTCGCTCTTCGGCGGCCGATCTTCGCTGCCGGAGTATTCCTGGATCGCGAAGTTCGGGATACAGGCGGCGAGCTGGACGCTGGCCGCGGTGATGACCGGGCTGGAGTTGACGTGCGGGGCGACACCGACGTGGTGCGCCTCGGCGAGCGCGGCGATCTTCTTCGCGCCGCTGATCCCGCCGCAGAGGCCCAGCGACGTTCGCACGAACCCGACCGCGTCGCGGCGCAGCAGCATCTCGAACTCGTGGATCGTGTGCAAGCGCTCGCCGGTCGCGATCGGGATGCCGATCCGGCCGGCGACGAGCGCCATCGCGTCGAGGTTGTCCGGGCGAATCGGGTCCTCGTAGAACATCGGGTGGTACGGCTCGAGCGCCCGGCCGAGCTCGATCGCCTCGGCCGGGGTCAGGCGACGGTGCAATTCGATGCAGAGGTCCAGCTCGGGTCCGAGCTCCTCGCGATAGCGTCGCACGGCATCAACTGCGTCGTGCATCTTGGCGCCGTGCGTCTTGAAGTAGACGTCGCCACGCCCGCCGTCGACCAGCGGCGAGAGGTGGCCGACGGCGGTGAAGCCGCGCTCCTTGGCCCCGCGGCAGTTGGCGATGACGTCGTCCACCGTCCGGCCGCCGATGTCCAGGTAGACGCGCGCCCGGTCGCGCGTCTTGCCGCCGAGCAACTCGTAGACCGGCACGCCGAGGTGCTTGCCCTTGAGGTCCCACAGGGCGATGTCGATCGCGCTGAGCGCGCCCATGATCGCCGCCCCGCGGAAGAAGAAGGCGCGGTAGAGGTAGTTCCAGTGGTGCTCGATCCGCAGCGGGTCCTGGCCGACCAGGTAGCGCGCGAACTTCTGGACCGCCGCCTCCGACGCCTCCAGGAGGCCCCAGGCGCCGGACTCCCCCAGCCCGACGAGACCCGCGTCGGTGTGGACCCGCACGAACAGGAAGCGGTCGACCGGCACGGTCTCCACCCTAGTAATCTGCACGTTCCCCCTCCCCTCCTTCAGGCTGTCGCGGGCGCGGACCTCAGCCCCGGCGCTCCACCTCGAGGACGTACCAGGTCGTCCCCGGCTCTCCCGTCAGCTCGATCGTGAACCCCTCGCCGGCGCCAGCCGCGAGGCGGGGCGCGCCGAGCGGCCGGCCGCGGCCGTCGAGCGGCTGGAGGCGGACGGCGATCGCCCCTTCCAGGTCGCGCAGGGTCACGGTCGCGCGCACCGGCTCGATCCGCGTCGGCGGCCCGCCCCACCGGCCTTTGACCGAGCGGCGCTCATTGTCCCAACGCATCCCGGTGTTGGCCGCCCGGGCGACCGCCACCAGCAGGAGCCGGTCGGCCCGCGCGATCGGCCGCGCGTCCAGGCTCGCCAATTGCACCGCCGCGAACGGCGTCGCCAGCGCGACGCCCAGGTTGCTCGTGGCGCGCTCGCCGGCGCGCATGATGAGCGCCTGGTGGCGCGGCGCGTCGACCAGGATCCGGCCGTCAGCCCGGGCCTCCTCCCAGACCAGCTCGCCGGTGTCGCTGACGATCCGACCCTTCGGCAGCCGGATCTCGCCGTCGGTCGGCGTCACCCTGTCGGCGTGGAAATCGGCCAGCACCGTGCGATGAACCAGCCCCAGCCGACCCGGCAAGTAGGGGAGCCAGTAGGGATGCCCCTCGTCGGGCATCGCCACGCGGGTGCTCTCCAGCGCCCAGTCGTGGGGCACGCGACGCTCGACCGTGCGCTCGGCGGCGCGCACGTCGCCGCGCAGGAACAGCAGCGCCCCGGCGGCCAGTTGGGTCATCCGCACCGGGTCGTTGACGAGCCGCAGTTGGTGGTCGATCGCCCCCTGCTGCCAGATCCGGTCGGGCGGGTAGGGGCCGCCGGTGTAGCTGTGCCAGAAGATGCCGTCCCAGTCCTGCAGGGACGCGTACGCCGCGACGAGCGGGATGCACTCGCAGTAGTGGTCGTTCGGATACCACTCGTTGATCTCGGAGACGATATAGGGGCGATCCTTCACGATGGTGCGCGACAGCAGGGCGGGCAGCGAGCGATCGGGGTGATCGACCTGGGCGAGGTGCGTGGTCCTGCCCGGCTCGCGCGGCTCCCGCCAGTACTTGTGGCCGTCCATCACGTCCAGCTTCGCCAGCCCCTCCAGCGCCGCCAGGGCGCTGTAGCCATAGCCCCAGTCCGAACCGCCGACGATCAACTGTTGCGCCCCGACCGTGCCCCGCAGAAACGCCTCCATGTTTCGGAAGAACGCCTGCTCCGTCTCGGCGTAGAAGCGCGCCTCATCCCGGAATCGCCCCGCCGACGCCCCCGCGAACTCCTCCGGACACAACCGCCGCACCGTCCCCTGACCGGCATCCTCGTGCTCCCGCAGGTCGTGCTCCCAGGCGGTCGCCAGCGCCGCGCGCCCATCGTACCGGCGTGCCAGCCAGCGGTTCCAGAGCCGGTCGAGGTCCGCGGCGTAGGACGGCGGGATATCCGGTCGATCGTGTCGCGACGGCGCGGTCTGCTGACCGCGCAGCTTGCCGCCTCGCCACATCTGGAGCAAGCTCTGCTCGTTGACGATCTCGATCAGCGCGATCGCCGGCTCGTCGGCGTAGCGGTTGCCGGTGAAGGGGTTGACGTGATCGAGCAACTGCCGCGCGTACTCCTGCTGGAGGAAGATCAGGCGCTCGTCGAAGTAGGTGAGCCCTTTGCCGAAGCCGATGTACTCGACGTCCTTCACGCCGTCGCCGACGCTGAACTGGCGCGAGACGTTGAGGTTGAGGTCGATGTAGATCCCGTTCGCCTTGCAGCAGGCGATGAACCAGTCGAGCCGGGCCAGCGCCTCGGGATCGAGCGCGCGCGTCGCTGCCCGGCCCGGATGGGGCTTGCGTTCCCCGGTCACGGTGCCCGGGCCGGCCTTGCCGGTGTCGGTTCGCCAGAGCAGCACGCCATTGGGCCAACGATGGTCCAGGGGGTGGAGGCGGAGGCAGTTGATCCCGAATTTGGCCATCCGCCGGGCGATGACGCCGGCCAGGTCCATCGGCGGGAAGAATGCCGCGTAGACCTGGCCGACCCCCCAGAAGCGCCAGCGCGCGCCGTCGCCGGTCGCCAGATGCCCGTCGACGACCTGGATGAAACCGTCGGCGCCGGCCGGTTTCTTCAGCAGTCCCGCCATGTCCGTCGGCCCGGTCGTCACGTCGTCCCACGGGACGACGAACGCGGGCCAGTCCTCATGCTCCGGACGATCCCCAGGCGGCACGACCTCCCCCGATCCTTGCGGCACGCCCCGCGATCCTTTCGCCCCTTGCCACCCCATTGACAACGACAGGCCTTCCATGCCGATCCCGCCACCTCTCCGATTCGCCGGCGGCGGGGCGCTACTGTGCCCTGAGGTCTGCTTCGTATTCCTTGCGAATCTGATCGCCGCCGCGGCTGCGCCAGTCCTGCACAAACTGGTCGAACGCGCTCAGCGGCGCGCGCCCGGTGACGATCGCGCTCATCCGGTCCCGATAGAGCTGGTCGAGTTCGCTGGCCCTCGCCGCGTAGGTCGGCGAGAACGCGTTGAGCGTCGGATCATCGATGCCGATCGACAGCAGACCCTCCAGCAACTCCTGCTGCTGCTTGGCGGCGGGGTCGTCGCCACCGATGTAGATGACGGGGGGGGCCTCGGTCAGGTTCGCCAGATCGCCCCGCTCCATCCTCCCCCGGTCGTTGCGCTGGCGCGTACCATCCGGCTGGACCTCGTGATGGATGCCCTCGATGCCATAGTTCAGGAAGATCTCCTCTTCGCTGCCGAAGGGGGCGCAGAAGTAGTTGAGGATGCGCAGCAGCTCCCGGACGCGCTCCCGGTCCCGGCCCACCTTCGCGGGGATGGCCACGAACCCGATGATGCCCGAGCCCTTGTGGGTCACCGCTTTGCCGCCGTCGTGCCCCATCGGCACCAGGCCGACCGGATCCGCGGTGGGGGTGACTTTCCGGGCGTTCAGGCGGAGCCCGGGGATGGCGCCGTAGCCGTCGGTGTAGCCGCCGAACTTGCCCCCGGCGAAGAGCTGCTTGGCCTGCTGGGTGTTCATCGTCCCCGCATCCGGATGGTAGACCCCGGCCTCGAAGAGCCGCCGCGCGTAGGCGACCGTCTGCCGATACTCCTCGGTTTCGTAGGCGGCCGCCAGCGTGCCGTCGGCATTGAGCCGCCACCCATTGGGCACGCGGAACATCCCCTCGAAGAAGCTCAGATCGTAGGGGTTGCTGCTGCTCGCCCCGAGACCGTAGGTGTCGGCCTGGCCGTTGCCGTCGGGGTCGTTCTTGGTCATGGCGATCATCAACCGGGAGAATTCTTCCGCGTTCTTGGGCTGGAGGACGCCGAGCTTGTCCGCCCAATCCTGGCGAAACATCAGCGGGCTGCCCGCGATCGCGGTCGGGCGGGGGACGCCGTAGATCTTGCCCTTGATGGCGACGTTCTTCCAGTAGAAGTCCGGGAAGGCGGCGAGGTTGGGGTACTCCTGGAGGGCCGCGCCGGTCAGATAGGGCGTCAGGTCGGTCCAGGCGCCCTGCTGGATGACCTTGTGCTGGTCGGGGGCCCGGCTGAGGACGAGCAGGCTGATGTCGGGGAGATCGCCGGCCGCGGTGAACGCGGCGAGTTTCTCCTGATAGCTGCCCACCGGCGCGATCGTCGGTTCGAGCGTGACCCCGAGCCGCTTCTCCAACTCTTGCCAGTAGCGATTCTCGTTTCGCGAAGGGACCGGGGGATTGCCGAACGAGATGTGGAGCGAAGTCACCCTGCCACCCCGGCCGGGGACGGCCGGGACGGAGTTGAAGACTGACGGGCGTTTGGTGTACAGCGGCGGCACCCCCGGCACGGGCGAGATGACGATCCCGGCCGTGCCGGCGACCGGGCTACTCGCCGCCGTCGCCCGCGCCGTGCCCGCGGCGGTCGTCGTTCCCGCCGTCGCGGTCGTCGTTCCCGCCGTCGCGGTCGTCGTGGTGACCCGCGCCGCGCCCACCCCGCCCGCGGCCGCCGCGGCGGCCGCCGTCGCCGCCGGGCTGCCCCCGGTAGTGGCGGTGGTGGCGCCCCCGCCCCCGCCGCCCGTCGTCGGGGCGGGCGGAGCCTCGCTGCCGCAGGCGGCGAGCAAGGCGACGCCCGCGGCCCCCAGCGCCGCGCGCAGGACCGCCCGGCGGCTGTGGACCCCGCGGGGCAACCGGCGTTGGCCGTCCTCTCCGCGTCGCATTTGCTCGGCGCTCCCGGTCGGTCGCTCGCGCATCGTCGTCCTCCCTCCGCGCGCGATAGCGCACGCCTGTTGTCCAGCCACCACTCGTCCCGCACCGGCGCCGGCGTCCCCGCGACCCCCTGCGCCGCCGGCACGCGTCCGCCTCGGTCGTGCCCTGCGCGGCGTCGATCCCTGAACCGATGCCGGCGCCCCATCCAGGGTTACTCTCGCCGCCCGAGAAACAGCCTCTCCACATCGGCGGATTAGATTATTCGATATTAGATGTTGGAATTATCATAGCATGCCTGTCAAGAGGGGGCTGGCCCGCGCCGGGATCGAGTATGATGTCGTCGCGCCAGGGAGTGCCGACGGCGAGATGGAAGGACGGGGGCATGGTCAGGCCGCGGGCGGTCACGAGCTACGACGTCGCCAAGCACGCGGGGGTGTCCCAGGCGACGGTCTCGGCCGTGCTGAACAACAAGCACGGCACGATCCGCGTCTCGGAGGAGACGCGCCGGCGCGTGCTCGCGGCGGTGGAGACGCTGCAGTACTCCCCGAATCCTCTCGCGCAGGGCTTACGCCGCCGCCGGAGCGGGATCATCGGCTTCGTCCCGCTGGGGTTCTACCGCAAGCGCCACGAGCGGCCACTGCCGACCATGCAACTGCTCAACCTCCAGATCGCGCGCGCGGCGATCCAGCACGGCTACCACGTCCTGGAGGCCACCGCCGAATCGGCCGCCTCGCGCGGCAGCGAGGAACTCGTCCGCTTCCTGCTGGACCAGCGGGTCGACGGGGTGATCGTCGACCGGCCCGAGACCGCCGCCGAGGTCCGGCGGCTCGTCGAGCGCGGCCTGCCGGTCGTGCAACTGCTGGCCCCGCACTTCGACTGTCCGACGCCGGCCATCACGGTGGACATGACGCCGGGCACCGACGCCGCGATCGACCACCTGGTCGGGCAGGGACACCGGCGGATTGCCTTCCTCGGCCACCACGGCGCCCGCCCCCACGATCGCGCCCGGTTGGACTGCTTCCGCGCCGCGCTCGCCCGCCACCGGCTCGCGCTGCCGGAGGAGTACGTGCGGCTGGGGGAGACGACCGTGGTGACGGAGAGCTGCGCCCTCGCCACGGCCCTGCTCGCGCTGCCGGAGCGGCCGACCGCGATCCTGGCCGCGACCGAGGGGCTGGCCCTCGGCGCGTTGCGGGCGCTCTACGCGGCGCGGGTCCATGTGCCGGAGGCGATGAGCCTGGTCAGCAGCAACGACGCCCTGGCCGTCCACCTCTACCCGCCGCTGACCAGCATCACCCTGCCGTTCGAGGAGATCGCGCACCATGCCGTCGCGCTGCTCACCGCGCAGCTCGACGGCGATGTCCCGGCATCCGGCGAGCCGACCCGGATCGTCCTCCCCACGCAGTTCACCATCCGCGAGTCGACGCGGCCGCCGCTCGGCGCCCGAGACGAGGTTCAGGCCGGGCGGTAGGAGTGGAACGGAAACGAGCGCCGGCACGTCACCAATCCTCAACGATCGTGTTCGGGCGATCGCCTCGACGGCTCGCTGCAAGCCCTGCTTCGTCCCACCGGCGGCACGTAACATCGTACGGAATGTGCAAGCACCTCCGCCCGCGACGCCGCACCTCGCGCCCCGGCCATCTCAGCCGTCCAGGGGTGGGGAGAAGGGGGTCTCCGTATTCCGCCCGGTCGCCGGGTCGAAATAGAGCGGCGCGGGGTGGCCGCCAGCGGTGCGGATCGCCCAGTCGAGGAGCCGGTCGCGCAGCCGCCCGCGCACGGCGGCGTACGCCGGGTCGCGCGCCCGGTTCGTCAGCTCCCACGGGTCGGCCCCGAGGTCGTACAGCTCGTCGGTCTCGTCGGCCGGGTCGTAGACGTACTTGTACTGCCCCATCCGCACCATCCGCGGGTGGCCCTCGGCCTCGCGCCAGCGCAGCAGGGGGAGCGGCCCCGGCCACGGCCCCGCGAGCAACCGGGGCAGATCCGCCAGCCGCAGCCGGGGGCCACCCGCGCCGTACTCCGCGAACACCGCGTCGCGCGGCGGGTCGTCCCCGATGCCGGGGAGCGGGCGCCCGTCGTGGCCCGCCGGCACCGGCACGCCCGCGAGACCGAGGCAGGTCGGCAGGACGTCGAGCAGGCTGACGAGGTGGGGCTCCACCGCGCCTTCCGGCACGCGACCGGGCCACGACAGGAGCAGCGGCACGCGGGTCAGGCAGTCGTAGAACGCGCCCGACTTCACCGCGGCGCGGTGCTCGCCCGCGTAGTCGCCGTGATCGGAGCAGAAGACGACGATCGTGTCCTCGGTCAGCCCGCGCCGGTCGAGCGCGGCGAGGATCCGCCCCACCGCGTCGTCCACGAAGCGGATCATCCCGTAGTAGACGCTCAGCGTGAGGCGGATCTGGGCCTCGCTGAGGCGGTCGGAGCCGAACAGCCGACGGAAGACGCGCGTGCGCTCCATCGCCGCGTCGGCCTCGCCGTCGCGCCACGGGGGCAGCGTCAGACGCTCCGGCGGGTGCAGCGCGGCGTACGGCAGCGGGCACTGGTACGGCTCGTGCGGGTCGGGGAACGAGACCCACGCGCAGAAGGGCCGGTCGCCGGTCTGCGCCTCCAGGAAGCGCACCGCGCGCCGCGCCAGGATGGCCGTGGGACAGGCTTCCGCCGGGTAGGGGTTGATGCGCGGCCGCCCGTACACGGCCGGGTCGATGCCGGGCGCGTCCCCTTCCAGCCCCGGTGCGCCGGAACGGATCCAGCGCACCGCCGCCGCCTCCTCCTCGCTCGCGGTGTCGTCCGGCCCCTGGTGCGAGAAGACGTAGCGGTGCGCGAACAGCGCCTGGTCGGCGGGCCGGAAGCAGTGGTCCTTGCCGAACAGGGCGAGCGTGTACCCCGCCTCGTGCAGCCCGCGCGCGAAGTGGTGTTCCTCCGGCGGCATGAGGATTTCGTTGGTGCGCGCCCCGTGGCGGTGCGGGTAGCGCCCGGTCCAGAAGGAGACGCGCGCCGGCACGCACAGCGGGTGCGGGGTGTAGCACTGGTCGTAGCGCACGCCGCGCGCGGCCAGGCGTTCCAGCGCGGGCGTCGGCACGTCGGGGTTGCCGTACAGCCGGATCGCGGTCGCCTTCTGCTGGTCGGTCATCAGGACGAGGATGTTCGGCCGCTTCGCCATCGGATCAGCGCTCCTCTCCTACGGCCGCCGGCCGGATCGCCGGCGCGCCCCCCGCCGGTCGCTCCCGTGTCACCTCGGCGAGCCAGGCCCGCGCGGCGGCCGCCAGCTCCGCGACGATGTCGGGGTGCCGGTCCCGCAGGTTGATCCGCTCGCCCGGATCCTGGCCGAGATCGGCCAGGTGGACGGGGTCGGCGGCCGGGCGGCCGAAGTCGAGCTTGCCGTCGAGGACCAGCTTCCAACGACCCTCGCGCGCCGCCAGTTGCCCGGCGTACTCCCAGAAGACGCGCCGGTGCGGGCTCGGCGCGCCCTCCCTTACCGTCGGCAGCAGGTCGCGGCCGTCCAGCCCCTCCGCCGGTTCGGCGCCGGCCAGCGCCAGGAAGGTGGGCACGATGTCCATCATCACGCCCACCTCGTCGCGGACCTGCCCGGCCGGGATGCGCGCCGGGTAACTGAGGATGGCCGGCTCGCGGATGCCGCCCTCGAACAGGCTCGCCTTGTGGCCGCGGAAGTGGCCGGCGCTGCCGCCGTAGTAGCGATCCTCCCTGCCGTCGAGCCAGTTGCGCGACTCGCTGGACGGGCCGTTGTCGCTGGAGAAGAAGATGACGGTGTCGTCGAGCTTGCCGGCGCGCCGCAGCGCGTCCACGATCGCCCCGACGCCGTCGTCCAGCGCGGCGATCATCGCCGCCATGATCCGGCGATCGGGCGGCAGGCCGGGGAAGCGGTCGAGGTATTCCCGCGGCGCGTGCATCGGGTAGTGGGGCGCGCTGTACGGCACGTAGAGGAAGAAGGGCGCGCCCGCGTGCCGCTCGATGAACGCCACCGCCCGCTCGGTGATCAGCTCGGTCAGGTAGCGCCCGTTCGCCCAGACCTCCTCGCCGTCCCGCCAGAGGTCGTGGACCGGGTTGACGCCCCCGGCCTGGCCCCAGTAGAAGATGTGCGAGTAGTAGTCCACGCAGCCGGCCAGGAAGCCGAAGAACTCGTCGAAGCCGTGGGCGTTCGGGCCGTGCGCCGGGGCCGTGCCCAGGTGCCACTTGCCGCAGAGGCCCGTCGCGTAGCCCCGCTCCTTGAGGCGGCGCGCCAGCGTCCGCTCGTCCGCCGGCAGGCCGGCGCCGCCGCGCCTGCCGCCGAGGATCGCGCCGACGCCGGCGCGCTGCGGGTAGCGCCCGGTCAGCAGCGCGGCGCGCGACGGCGAGCAGACCGGTGAGTTCGAGTACCAGTCGGTGAAGCGGACGCCCCGCGCCGCGAGCGCGTCCAGGTGCGGGGTCTTGACGGCGTCCGAGCCGTAGCAGCCGAGGTCGCCGTAGCCGAGGTCGTCGGCGTAGATGACGATGAAGTTCGGCGCGCCCATCCGGTCCACCTCCCGCTCGCCCGCGCCCCCGCGACCCACCTCGTGGGATCCTCGCCGCCCGGCGCTCCGCTCCCGAAGGCGGCGGGAGGGGGCCAGGGGTGGGGGCGCCCACTACCACTTACCCGAGTGCGGCCTCAGTACCGCGCGACGCGCGCCGGCCCCGGGTCGGCGGCCAGCATCGTGGCATCGAACGCGCGCTTCAGCAAGGCGCACTTCCGGTCGGCGCTGCCGGGATCCTCCCAGAGGTTGCGGAACTCGTGCGGGTCGTCGGCCAGGTCGTAGAGCTCGCCGGCCGGGTGGCCGTGGTAGACCGCGAGCTTGTGGCGACCGTCGAAGAGCATCGTCGCCCGGCTGGCGCCGGGGAGGTTCACCGCGTCGTGATACTCGCAGCGGACGACGTCGCGGTGCCGCGCGGGATCGGCCCGCCCGGTCAGGATCGGCAGCAGCGACCGGCCCTGCATCCGTCCCGGCGCCGGCAGTCCGGCCAGGTCGAGCAGCGTCGGCGCGAGGTCCACCAGCTCGACCAGGGCGTCGGCGCGCAGCCCCGCGCGGACGTGGCCGGGCCAGGACCAGATCAGCGGCACATGGACCAGCCCCTCGTAGAAGCGGCAGCCCTTCAGCCGCAGCCCGTGATCCCCCAGCATCTCGCCGTGGTCGCTCATGAAGATGACGACGGTGTCCTCGCGCTGGCCGGTCGCCTCCAGGGCGGCGAGGATGCGCCCCACCTGCGCGTCGATCAGTTCGATCTGCGCGTAGTAGGCCGCGACCATCCGGCGCGCGTCGTAGGCGTCGGGCGGCTCCGGCGCCGTCTGGAAGTCGACCGCCGCCAGGGCGCGCTGCTGCTCCAGGTCGGACGGGGCGAAGCGCGGCGGCGGCATGGCGTCGGGGTCCATCCGCGCCAGGTAGTCGGGCGGCGGGTCGAAGGGCGGGTGGGGATCGAAGGGGTTGACACTGATCAACCAGGGGCCGTCGCGCCGCTCCGACAGGAAGGCGATCGCCTCGTCGGCGCACCAGGTGGTCTGGTGGTGGCGCGCGGCGATGCCGGCGCGGTACAGCCCCGGCCGGTGGTAGCGCGCCACCAGTTGCCCGGCGCCGAGGTCGGCCGGCGTCCAGCCGGCGGGCGTCTCGGCCCCATAGGCGGCTTCCCACGCGACGCCCCGGTCGCGCAGCCAGCGCTGATAGGCGTGCGCCGCGGTCGGCCAGCCCGGCTCGGGGTCGGGGTGGTGGCTCCAGTGGAAGACGCGGTAGCCGTCGTCGGGGCGGGCCTCGACCCGGCCGTGGGCGGCGGAGAGGTGGAGCTTGCCGACCAGCCCGCAGTCGTAGCCGGCGTCCGCCAGGAGTCGGGTGACCAGCGGCACGCCGGGCGGGAACCCGGCGTTGCCGTTGCGGTGGAGGTGGATCGCGCCGGGGTAGCAGCCGGTCAGGAAGCTGGCGCGGCTGGGGGTGCAGATCGGGCTCTGGCAGTAGGCATTGGTGAACGCCACCCCCTCGGCGACCAGCCGGTCGAGGTGCGGCGTGCGGATGTGCGGGTTGCCCAGCGCGCCGATCGTGTCGGAACGCTGCTGGTCGGTGCAGATCCAGAGGACGTTCGGCCGCGCGGCGGGCATGGCTCCTCCTCGGTCGCGCCACCCGGTGCGGGGACGGCCCGCGCGCCCACGGCGGCGCGGCGGTCGCGCGGCGCTACTGCCCCTTGAGGGCCTCCTCGTACTCCCGGCGGATCTGGTCGCCGCCGCGGCTGCGCCAGTCGCGGATGTAGGCGTCGAGGCCGCTCAGCGGCTCGCGCCCGGTGACGAAGGCGGCGAGCCGGTCGTTGCCCAACTGCGTCAGCTCGCTGCCCTTGGCCACTTCGGTCGGCGAGAAGAGCCCCTCGACCGGGTTGCCGACGCCGATCGCGAGCAGCTCCCGGTAGAGGCCCTGCATGGCCGGCGCGAGGTTCGGCTCCTCCGCATAGTAGAAGACCGGCGGGTTGTTGCTGAGGTTGGGCAGGTCGCCGATCTCCCGCGTGCCCAGCTCGGTCCGCCCGCGCGTGCCGTCGGGGCGCAGGGTGTGGTGGACCCCCTCCAGCCCGTACTGCTTGAAGATCCACTCCTCGCTGCCGAAGGGCGCGGCGTACCAGTCGAGGACGCGCAGCAACTCCTTGACCCGCTCGCGGTCCCGCCCCACCCGGCTGGGGATCGCCGCGAAACCGCTGAAGCCCGACCCGGTGTGGGCGACCCCCTTGCCGCCGTCGTGGCCGGGCGGGGGCAGGCCGATCACGTCCGCGGCCGGGTTGACCAGCCGCGCCCCCGCGCGCCTGCCGGTCACCGCGGTGAAGGCCCCGTGGAAGCCGGCGAACTGGCCGGCGTCGAAGCCGGTGCGCGACTGCGCGACGGTCATCGTCGGGGTCTCCGGGTGATAGGCGCCCGCCTCCCACACGCCGCGGGCGAAGGCGACCGCCGCCTTGTGTTCCGCCGTCTCGATCGTGTTGGTCAGGCTGCCGTCGGGGTTGCGCCGCCAGCCGTTGGGCGCGCGGAACATCTGCTGCATGAAGCCGAAGCTGAACTGGTTCGCCGCCTGGCCGAGGCCGTAGGTGTCCGCGCGGCCGTTGCCGTCCGGGTCGCCCTTGGTCACCGCGACCAGCAGCTGGAGCATCTCGGCCGCGTTCCGCGGCTGGGTCATCCCGACTTTCTCCATCCAGTCCCGGCGGAAGACGAGGACGGTGCCGCTGAGGGTGGGCCGGGGGACGCCGTAGATCTTCTTGTCGATCGCCACGTTCTTCCACAGTTGGGGCGGGAAGGCGGCGAGGTTGGGGTACTCCTTGAGCGCGTCGCCGGTCAGGTAAGGGGTCAGGTCGGTGAAGGCCCCCTGCTGGAGCGTCCGGTTCTGCGCGGCCCCGCGCGGATCGGTCGGCAGCAGCCAGCAGAGATCGGGGAACTCGCCGCCGGCGGTGAGGGTCGCGAATTTCTCCCCCCAGGACGAGGTCGGCGCCCAGGTCGGCTCGATCGTCGCGCCGACCCGCCGCTCCAGCTCCTGCCAGTAACGGTTCTCGGCGCGCCCCGGCACCGGCGCCGTCTCCTGGATCTGGAAGGTGGTCACCCGCCCGCCCCCGGCGGGCGCGGCGGCGACCGACTTGAAGGGGATTGGGGGCTTCAGGTAGGCGTCCGGCACGTTCGGGTCCCCGCCGGGGATCGTGCCGTCCACAGCGACCGGACTGCCGGCCGCCGTCGCGCGCGCCCCGCCCGCGCGCGTCGTCGTCGCCGTCGCGCGCGCGGCCCCGGTCGTCACCGACGCGGTCGTCGTCGTTGCCCGCGCCGCGGGCGTTGTGCCGGTCGCCGGCAGACTCACCGCCCCGCTCGTCGCGGCCGGGGTGCTCCCGCCGCCGGTCGCCGGCGTGCTGCTCGCGCCGCCGCAGGCGGCCAGCGCGGCGACGCCCGCCATGCCGAGCGCCGCGCGCAGCGCCGCGCGGCGGCTGTAGGTGCGGGGCGACGGCGTCTCGCGCCGGGCATCCTGCCGATCCGCCGATCCCGTCCCGCTCTCACCCGCGCCCATGGCTGTGCCCCTCCTGTACCGCCGCAAGGCCGGGCCTCCCATACGGCGACTGCGCACGGTCATCCCTCCGGCCCCGCCGGCCACTGCGGCAGGCCGTCATGGTCCGGCGGGGCCGTCGCTACGAGAGTCTTCCTCCCGCGGGGTGCGCCGCCTGGACCTCGCGCACGACCCCGGCGGTGTAGCGCACATGGTCCCGCATCGCCACCGCCGCGTCGTCCGCCGCCCCGGCCGCGATCGCCTCGGCGATGCGCCGATGCTGGTCCACCGCGACCGCCAGCGATCCGGGCTGCCGGGCGATCAACTCGACCACCGCGTGCTGCATCTCGCGCACCGCATCCAACGCCACGCTGAGGTACGGGTTGCCGGCCGCCTCGAGGATGGCGGCGTGGAAAACCTGGTCGGCGACCGCGAAGGCCGCGAAGTTGCCCCCGCCACGCGCCGCCGTCTCGGTGTCCGCCGCCGTCTGGCGGATACCCGCCAACTGGTCCGACGAACGGCGCTCTGTCGCCAACCGGACGGCCTGCGTTTCGAGCCCTTCCCGAAAGGTGAAGAGGTGCTCCCACCGACCGCTCGTCCGGGGTGACCGAGAGGGTCAGCGCGCGGGAGACGACCGGGACGGGGTTGTGGCGGACGTAGATGCCGCTCCCCTGCCGGGCCTCGATCAGCCCCATCGCCCCCAGGACGCGCATCGCGTCCCGCACGGTGGCGCGGCTGACCCCGAACGCGCGCCCCAACTCGCGCTCGGTCGGCAGCTTCTGCCCGTGGCCGAACTCCCCCCGCAGGATGCCGTCCTGGATCTGCTGGACGATCTGCTCGTAGCTCCGGCTCACGGTGACCGCCGCGAATGGCATAGGTTCCTTTCGCCAGGTTATCAACTTGTCAGGCCAATCTCGGGACCATGATAGCTGGCGGGAGCGCCCTTGTCAAGGCGCGCTTGTACCACTCGCCCAACCGGCCCCGCCCGGGTCTGGCCGTTCGCACACCCGCCGCCCAGCGCGCGACGCCACCATGGCCGGGTAGGCGCCTCGTCCGAATGGGTCGCCACAGGCCCGAGGGCGCGCGGGAGGCGGCGATCGGCGGCGCCCTCAGCGCGCGGCGGGGGCGTCGGCGGCGGCGCTGCTGTCGGCACGGCAGCGGCGTTCGGTCGCCTCCGGGTCCTCGCCGAGTTCCGCCAGCAGGGTCGCGTGCAGCCGCCCGAGCAGCGCCGCGTACTCCGGACGCGCGGCGAGATTGGTGAACTCGCCGGGGTCGGCGTGGAGATCGTAGAGTTCCCGCTCCGGCGGGTGCCGGTCGCTGGCGGCAGTGTGGTAGACGTACTTGTACCGCCCGGCGCGCAGCATGGCGTAGCCCGACGCGATGTTGTGGGCGTAGTACTCGCTCACCGCCAGATCCTTCCAGTCATGCGCCGGGTTGTCCAGCCAGGGCAGCAGGGAGCCGCCGTCCCAGTCGTCCGGGACGGCGGCCCCACCCAGGTCGGCGATCGTCCGGACGAGGTCGACCAACGAGCAGGCCCCGACGCGTCGCTGCCCCCCGGCCCAGCGCGCGGGCCAGGAGACGATCAGCGGCACGCGGGCCGCGTGTTCGTAGACGCTGTTCTTCCACCACAGGCCGTGCTCCCCCAGATTCTCGCCGTGATCGGCGGTGTAGATCACCACCGTGTCGTCGGCCAGCGCGCTGCCGGCGAGCGCGTCGAGGACCTGGCCGACCTCGTGGTCGAGCCACTCGGTCAGGCCGTAGTAGAGCTCCCGCCCGCGCTGCACGATCGCGGGCGGGACGTCGAGCGTGCGGAAGCCGGCGCGCAGGTGCCGGTAGTTGCGGGGCTGCGCCGCCAGGTGCCCCTCCGGGATGACGGGCGGCGGGACCCGGCCCTCGTAGCGCCGCCAGTAGTCCTCGGGGACGATCAGCGGGAAGTGGGGCGCGAGGTAGCCGGCGAAGAGGAAGAACGGGCGCTCGTCGGGATCGCGGTTGCGCAGGAAGCTGACGACGCCGGCGGTGACGCCGCGGTCCTTCCGCAGCACCGGGCTGTCGTCGCCGGGGTGGAAGTCGTCGAAACGCTCGGACAGGCCGCCCGGCGAGGCGAAGTCGTCGGGCTCGCGCCGGGCGGTCCGGCCGTGCTTGGTGTGGTTGTTGTAGTTGCCGCCGATCTCGGTGAACCCGTAGCGGCGGTCGTGGGCGTAGTGCTGCTTGCCGCAGAGGAACGAGGCGTAGCCCGCCGCGTTCATGGCGCGCGGCAGCGACGGGTAGTCCGGGCGGGGCAGCTCGGCGTGGTTGTGCCAGGCGCCGATCCGGGAGATGTACTTGCCGGCGGTGAAGGAGAGGCGCGACGGCACGCAGAGGGGCGAGTTGCAGTACGCCCCCTCGAAGGTCACGCCGGCCCCGGCCAACCGGTCGAGGTTGGGGGTGCGGACGAGCGCGTTCCCGTAGGGGCCGGCGACGGCCGGGTCGTGCTCGTCGGCCATGATCACCAGGATGTTCGGCTGCCGCATGGTCTGCCTCCTCAACGGCCGGGAGGGCCGGTTCCACCCCGATCGCGGCGGGCGGATGGGCCTACTTGTCATACCAATCCGCGGATTGTATAGTGCCCCTGGCATGCTGTCAACGTCTTGCCGGGGGAGTCCACCGGGGTCGGACTTCCTCGCTGGCGCCATCACCGGGCGGAAGGAGCATGAGCGCGATGCCGACGGCGGACGGGAGCATTCAGGCCATCCCCACCATCCACGCCACGACGCGCTGGTCGCCGCCGCCCTGGGCGATCCTTCAGCGCGAGGTCTTCGACGCGCTCGACCGGGCCGCGCCCGCCTTCGTCGCGCGCTACGCCCGCCCCGATGGCACGCTGATCTGGCGCGAGCAATGGCCGGGGATGGACGGCTCGGACGGCCCCTACGAGGGGTTCCTCCCGCGCGGACGCGGTAGCCGCGCGTTCGCCCTGTACCGCTGGATCGTGCGCTTGCTCAGGCGAATGTTGAGCTTCAGCAGTTCCCCGCGGATGCGGTCGGCGCCCCACAGGCCGTTCTCGGTCGCCATCTGCTCGATCGGTGCGATCGTCTGTGCCGGGAGGGGGATGTGGCAGCCCGTCGCCGCACCTGCCGCCGCCAGACGAGCCGGAACCCCGCGCGATGCCAGCGCAGCACGGTGGCGGGCTGCGCGAGCAGGAGGGCGTTGGCCCGGGTAGGCAGTCGACCGGCAAGCAGGACGAGCACGCGGCGATCGGTGGGCGTGAACTGCGGCCGCGGCGCGGTCCGGCCGAGGACGATGAGCTGCTGGCGCAACAGCGCGTTCTCCAGCAACAACTCGGTCCTGCTCCGCGCCACGTCGCGCAGCGCCCGGGCGATCGGCACGGGCGGGGATGGCCTGGCCCGGCGCGAAAGGCGCCGCTGGACTTGTGCCGGCTACGTTCGGCCATCCGGGGCTACCGAACCCGGCACCGTCGAGCTACCGGCGCCACCGGGAACTACTGGGTCGGTGGGCCGGATGGCCGAACCTCGCCCGGCTCGCCGCCGCGTTGCGGCCGGAGCCCGGTTTCCCACGAGGTCCGGCAGGCCTCGTGCATGAATACTACCGTGAGGCGGCATAGCGGCTGACGTATTGATGGCTGTCGCTCCCGGGATTGCCGCATACTCGTCAGGCTGATCCTCGCCAACTCCTCGTCCGTCAACTCGCGCAGGTGCAACGCCATACGGCCCCTCCTCGCAGCAAGGCCACGATTCTCCACCCGCCACTGCGCCGCCGGCGGATGCACCACCTGGTTGTGATCGCTGAACTTCGCGGCTAATATGGGCCGGATGGCCGGTACGGCAAAGCCGCGGCCGCGGCTGGTAGAGATAGACCAGGCGAACTCGGCCCGTGGACGGGGTCTCCAGCCGACACAAAGGCGGCCGGGCCGAGGGCTGATGGCTGATGGCTGATCGTTGGAGGAGGCGCCGCCGTGCCACGCGAGACGATCTTCACGATGGACGCGTCGAGCATCAAGTACGGGCCAGGGGGCGACCCGCGAGATCGGGCACGACATGAAGCGACTGGGCGCCAGCCGGGTGATGGTGGTGACCGACCCGGGCCTGGCGACGGGCGAACCGGTGACGGTCGCGCTTGACGCCCTCCGCGCGGCGGGCATCGACGCCGTGCTCTTCGACCAGGTGCAGGTCGAGCCGACGGACGTCTCCTTCAAGGACGCCATCCGGTTCGCGACCGAGGGCCGCTTCGACGGTTACGTCGCCGTCGGCGGCGGGTCGAGCATGGACACGGCCAAGGCGGCCAACCTCTACGCCACCTACCCGGCCCCCTTCCTGACCTACGTCAACCCGCCGATCGGCGAAGGGCACCCCGTCCCGGGGCCGCTCACGCCGCTGATCGCCGTGCCGACTACTGCCGGGACCGGCAGTGAGACGACCGGCGTGGCCATCTTCGACCTCCTCGAGATGCACGCCAAGACGGGCATCGCCCACCGCGCCCTGCGGCCGGCGTTGGGCATCGTCGATCCTGAGAACACGCGGACGCTGCCCCCACTGGTGGCGGCCTGCTCGGGGCTGGACGTGTTGAGCCACGCGATCGAGTCGTTCACCGCGTTGCCGTTCGACCAGCGCGAGGCGCCCGCCGAGCCCGGCCTGCGCCCGGCCTACCAGGGTGCCAACCCGATCAGCGACATCTGGGCGGCCCAAGCGATCCGCATGGTGTCGCGGTACATTGCCCGCGCCAGCCGAGACCTCGGCGATGACGAGGCGCGCGGCCAGATGCTGCTGGCTGCCACCTTCGCCGGCATCGGCTTCGGCAACGCTGGCGTCCACCTGCCGCACGGGATGTCCTACCCGGTGGCCGGCATGGTACGCGACTTCCGGCCGGCGGGCTACGACGTCGACCATCCCCTCATCCCGCACGGCATGTCGGTCATCCTCAACGCGCCGGCCGTCTTCCGCTGGACCGCCGAGGCGGCCCCGCGGCGCCACCTGGAGGCCGCCAGACTCATGGGCGCCGACGTCTCCGGCGCTAGCCCCGAGGACGCGGGCGAGGTGCTCGCCGGGGCGATCATCGGGCTGATGCGCGAGCTCGACATGCCCGGCGGGCTGCGGGGGTGGGCTACGGCCCCGAGGACGTCGACCGGCTGGTCGAGGGGACGCTGCCGCAGCACCGCGTCACCAAGCTCTCGCCGCGCCCGGCCGGCCCCGAGGAGCTGCGGCAGCTCTTCCTGGACGCCATGGCCTACTGGTAGCCCCCGCGCGGGCCGGCGCCGACCCGCGAGCAGGCGATGGCGCTGATGCGCACCTCGTTGACCACCGTCGTGCGCGAATGGGCGGATTTCTCGGCCGGCGTCTTCGACACGAGGGGCCAGCTGATCGCCCAGGCGGAGCGGGCGATGCGCGTCGCGATCGCAGCAGGTCCCGGACGGCCGTTACGGGCACACCGGCTACCGCGACCGCTTCGACGCCCCATTGAAGCTGCAGGTGACGATCACCAAGCGAGGCGACGCGATGCACGTCGACTGGGGCCGGCACCGATGGCCGAGACGCGCGCGCGGCGATCAACGTCGTCCTCGACGTACCGCCCCCCTACCAGGGTCGAGCTAGCGAATGCTCCCACGCCTACGTGATCCCTCTGCGGACGCCGAGCGCGCCGTCGACGGGGCTCGTTCCGCGAGTGCCGGTGACCGTCGCCGCGCCCCGGGCTGCTGCCAGCAGCGGTGCAACGCGATCCCGCCCGCGCCAGGTCGCCGGGTGGCATCGTCATCGGCCACTTTCCGCCGGGCCTCATCCTCGGCGCGCTCGCCCTGGCTATCGCCGCCCGCGTGATCGCCGGAACGAGCCGTGGGGCGCCGACTACGGCGCGGGCTTCGTGGCGGACGAACGGATCGCGGACCGCGCCGAGCGGCTGGCCCGCCTGCGGGGGTGCGCTGGCTGCGCGGAGATCAACAGCGGCGATCGCCCGGGTGAACGAGCGATGATCGAGGAGAGCAACACTTCCTCGGTCGCTGGTGTTCGGCGTCGACGCCTGGGCGACGACGCGGGCACGGTCGGCGAGATGAAGGGGCGCGCTACGCCCGCGGCGAAGCGGGGTCTTCGACCCGCGCCGATTCCCAGCGCACCGGCGTCAAGGAGGCCGCCATCGTCAACCTGCAAGTGCGCCACTGGATCGACGCCAGGCGGCGGCAGCCCGCACACCCGCGTGGCCGACCTCCTAGGAGGGCGCGATGGCGGGATTCCCCCCACCCCAGACCCACCGGCCGGCGGTCGTCGGCAGCCGCTACATGGCCGCGACCGGCCACCCCCTCGCGACGCAGGCGGCGGTGCGCATCCTCGAGGCGGGCGGCAACGCGATCGACGCCGGCGTGGCGGCCGGCCTCTGCGTCAATGTCCTCCAGCCCGACATGACCAACCTCGGGGGCGTCGCGCCGATCATCCTCTACAGCGCCCGCGACGACGCCGTCCAGGCCATCAGCGGCCTCGGCCACTGGCCGCGCGCCGCCTCCCGCGACTACTTCATCCGCGAGTGCGGCGGCGCGATCCCGCCGGGCGTGCGCCGCTGCGTCGTGCCCGCGGCGGTCGACGCCTGGCTGACCGCCCTGGCGCGCTTCGGCACCCTCGCGCTCGCCGAGGTCGCCGCGCCGGCGATCGCGCTGGCCGCGGGGGGCTTCGCGGTCTACCCCTTCCTGGCGGCCAACCTCGCCGACGAGGCGGCGGGGCTGGCGCGCTGGCCCTCCAGCGCGGCGGTCTTCCTCCCCGGCGGCCGCCCCCCGCGCCCCGGCGAGCGGTTCCGCCAGCCCGACCTCGCCCGCACGCTGCGGATGCTCGTCGAGGCGGAGGCGGGGAGCCGCGGGCTGGGGCGCGCGGCGGCGATCGGCGCGGCGCGCGACCGCTTCTACCGCGGCGACATCGCCGAGCGGATCGCCGCCTTCCACGCCGAGGAGGGGGGCTGGCTGGGGCTCGACGACCTGCGCGACTTCCACGTCGAGGTCGAGCGGCCCGTCTCCGTGCGCTACCGCGGCCACGACGTCCACGGCTGCCGCCCCTGGTGCCAGGGGCCGGTCGCGCTCCAAGCGCTGGGGATCCTCGCGGGCTACGACCTCGCCGCGCTCGGCCACAACACGGCCGAGGCGCTGCACCTCATCCTGGAGGCGCTGAAGGCCGCCTTCGCCGACCGCGAGCGCTACTACGGCGACCCGCGCTTCGTCGACGTGCCGGTCGACGGCCTGCTGCACCCGGCCTACGCCGCCCGCTGGCGCGAGCGCATCCGCCCCGACCGCGCCTCCCCCGGCATGCCGGAGCCGGGCGATCCCTGGCCCTTCCAGCCGGGCGGCCGCGCGGCGCCCCCGCCGGCCTGGCGCGCGCCGGCGGTCCTCAGCGCCCCGGTCGAGCCGGACACCAGCTATCTCTGCGTCGTCGACGAGTGGGGCAACGCCTTCTCGGCCACGCCGAGCGACGGCGGCGGCGCCTCGCCCGTCATCCCCGGCCTCGGCTTCATCGTCTCCGGGCGGGGCGTGCAGTCCTGGCTCGATCCCGACCACCCCAGCGCGATCGCGCCCGGCAAGCGCCCGCGCCTGACGCCGAGCCCCGGCCTGATCACCCGCGACGGGCGCGTCTTCGCGCCCTATGGCACGCCGGGCCTCGACGTGCAGCCGCAGGCGATGGTCCAGTTCGTCGTCAACCTGCTCGACTTCGGGCTGGAGCCGCAGGCCGCCATCGAGGCGCCGCGCGTCGCCAGCTACAGCTTCCCGGCCTCGACCCACCCGCACCCCTACACCCCCGGCCGGGCCGCCGTCGAGGGGCGCCTCCCGGCCGCGGTGCTGGCCGAGCTGGAGCGGCGCGGCCACCGGGTCGAGCGCTGGCCCGACTGGGCCGCGCGGGCCGGCGCCCTCTGCGCGGTCGTCGCCGACCGCGAGCGCGGCTTCCTCGCCGGCGCCGCCGACCCGCGACGGATGGCCTACGCGATGGGCTGGTAGGCGCACCGCCGGTCGGCCGTCGTCGGTGGAGTGGGTCCGGCCACGGCGATCGAGGGCAGCGAAGCCAGGATGCTTGGGCGGAACCCGCCGGCGGCCGGCGGCCGGCGACTGACAACGGAGAGGGGAAACGATGACCGTTATGCACCTCGCCATCCACTCCCGCGCGCCCCATGCCGACGGTGTCGCCTTCGGTGGCACCGGGCCGTACGAGCGGCTCGACGGCACGATCGGGTTCGCCGTCGAGCCGGGGCACGCGGCCAACCGCCCCATCATCGATCTTGACCGGGCGGCGCGCGACGACACCGGGCGCGTGCGCTTCCAGGCCGACTTCTGCCTGCTGCAGCCGCTCGAGCCGGCGCGCGGCAACCGCCGCCTCCTCTTCGAGGTACTGAACCGGGGCCGCAAGCTCCTGCCGCGCATGCTCGACCACGCCCCGCCCGACGCCGAGCCGACCGCCCGGATCGACCCCGGCGACGGCTTCCTCCTGCGGCACGGCTGGACGATCGCCTGGTGCGGCTGGCAGTGGGACGTCGTCCGCGGACCGGCGCTGATGGGCCTGGAGGCGCCGCAGGCGCTGGAGGCGGTGGACGGGCAGGCCCGCCCGATCGGGGGGCAGGTCATCTGCCAGTTCCAGCCGAACGAGGCGCTGCGGGACCACCTCCTCGCCGACCGCGTCCACCGGCCCTACCCCGCCGCCGATCTCCCCGACCCCGACGCCATCATGACCGTGCGCGACGCCGCCGGCGGCCCCCGCGCGACTATCCCGCGCGACCGCTGGCGCTTCGCCCGCGCCGGGGCGGACGGCGCCCCCGTCCCGGACCACACCCGCGTCTGGCTGGCCGACGGCTTCGCGCCGGGGCGCGTCTACGAGGTCGTCTACCGCACCGCTAGCAGCCCGGTCGTCGGGGCCGGGCTGCTGGCGGTGCGCGACGCGGTCGCCTTCCTGCGGCACGGCGACGCCGTGGCCGGCAACCCCTGCGCCGGCCGCATCGACCACACCTTCGGCTTCGGCATGTCGCAGAGCGGGCGCTTCCTGCGCCACTTCCTCTACCTCGGCCTCAACCTCGACGAGGCGGGCCGCCCCGTCTTCGATGGCCTGCTGCCCCATGTCGCCGGGGCGCGCCGCGGCGAGTTCAACAGCCGCTTCGCCCAGCCCTCCGTGCAGCAGACGCCGGGCTTCGGCCACCTGCCGCCCTTCGCCGACGACGAGGGGCCGCACCCGCCGGCCGGTGCCGCCGGTGGCCTCCTCGGCCGCCAGCGCGCCCTCGGCGGCGTGCCGAAAATCGTCTCGATCAACACCTCGGCGGAGTACTGGCGCGGCGACGCCTCCCTCGCCCACACCGACCCCGCGGGCACACGCGACCTCGCCCTGCCGCCGGAGGTCCGCGCCTACCTCTTCGCCGGTACCCAGCACGGCCTCGGGACGGTGCCGCCCCCGCGGGTCAATGCCAACGACGGCGCGCGCGGGGCGCATCCTTTCAACGCGCTTGATTACGCCCCCCTCCTGCGCGCCGCGCTCGTCAACCTCGAGCGCTGGGTGACCGCCGGCGAGGCGCCGCCGCCGAGCGCCGTGCCCCGCCTGGCCGACGGCACGGCCGTGCCCGCCCGCGCCGCCCTCGACGCCTACCGCGCCATCCCGGGCGCGACCCTGCCCGACCCCGCCCGCCTGCCGGCCCTGTGCCGCTATGACCTCGGCCCCGACGCGGACCGGGGGGTCGGGCGTTACCCGGCGGTCGCCGGCGCCCCTTACCCGGCCTACGTCTCGGCGGTCGACGCCGACGGCAATGAGGTCGCGGGCGTCCGCATGCCCGACCTGGTCGTGCCGGTCGCGACCTACACCGGCTGGAACCCGCGCGCACCGGAATCGGGCGGCACCGGCCAGATCATCCCGATGCAGGGCTCGACCTTCCCCTTCGCCTCCGACGCTGCCGCGCGCGAACGGGCCGGCGACCCGCGCCCGTCGGTCGCCGAGCGCTACCGCGGCCGTGACGACTACCTCGCCCGGGTCCGCCGCGCCGCCGAGAGGTTGGTCGCGGAGCGGTATCTGCTCGCCGAGGATGTCGACCTGGCGCTCCGGCTGGCGGCGGAACGCTACGACTACGTCACGGGCGGGGCGAGGGACGGGGGTGAGACCGGGGGCTGGTGCCGGCTTGCAATGGTTGCGATGGTGGCGCTGTCAACGTACGTCGGCAGGGGAGCGTTGATGTGGCATGAGGGCATGCTTGGGCGAGCGGTGGTGGTCGTTCAGGCGGCGGTGGATGGCCCCGTCATCTCGCGCCAAGTGGCGAAGCGCTGGTCACGGGTCTGACGGTAGCCGTCGGCGCTGAGGCGATGGCGACGCGGGCGGAAGTGGTTGGCGATGGGCCCATAGGTGGCGAGGAAGCGCTGGGCGCTGCCGGGCGATGTGAACCGGCCCTTGCGCCGCTGGCGCTGCCGCGTGGGCCGGTGGGAGCTCTCCGCATGGCCGATGATCCCCAGTGGGAAGCGATGGCGGCGATAAGTGGCGGCACGGTTCATGTCTCTCATGCCGCCAGTATCCCACACCAACATCACTCGATCTCAACTTGACAATGCCGCCGTGTGGCGCGCGGGCGCCGGGCAGGTGATGCGCGGCGCCCTCCCGGCCACCCGCCCGCGTGTATACTGGCCCGGCGCGCCGCACGAGGCCGGCGTCGCGCCCCCGGAGCGGGGCGGTGGCCCGGCAAGGCGAGGAGGAGGACGATGCCGACCCTGGACCTGACGCCCGATCAACTGCTCACCACGACGCGCGCGGTCCGCCAGCGGCTCGCCCTCGCCCGCCCGGTCGAGCGCGCGGTCCTCGAGGAGTGCCTGGCGATCGCCCACCAGGCGCCGACCGGCGCCCACCGGCAGCACTGGCACTTCGTCGTGGTCACCGACCCGGCGAAGCGGGCCGCGCTCGCCGACTGCTACCGGCGCGGCTGGCGGGCCTATCGCGCTGCCGGCGGCGGGGCCGGCGCCACCCGGACCGGCGACCCCGCGCGCGACGCCGCCCTGGCCCGCATCGGCGCCTCGTCCGCCTACCTGGCCGAGCACCTGCAGGACGTGCCGGTCCTCGTCGTCCCCTGCATCGCCGGGCGGACCGACGGGCTGCCGGCGGCCGCGCAGGCGGGCACCTGGGGCTCGATCCTCCCCGCGGTCTGGAGCTTCATGCTGGCCGCCCGCGCCCGCGGGCTCGGCACCGTCTGGACCACGCTGCACCTGCCCCACGAGCGCGAGGCCGCCGCGGTGCTGGGCATCCCCTACGAGGAGGTGGTGCAGACCGCCCTGATCCCCGTCGCCTACACCATCGGCGTCGATTTCCGGCCCGGGCAGCGCGAGCCGCTGGCCCGGACGGTCCACTGGGACGCGTGGTAGGGCCGACGCGCCGCTGTCTTAGTGGGTGGGGCCGGCCATCGCGTACCTCTCAAAGGGGCGCACGACAGCCCTCGCCTACCGCCCGCACCCGCTCGCGCATAAGCCCTGTAGTTGACGATGCGTCGGGATGACCAAAGCGGTCAGGACAGGTATAATCCAGGCCTGCGTGTCCTTTGCCGCTGGGACTGAATTGAGTGACGCGCTGGGTGCGGACCGGCGCGATGCCAGGCGGGGCGTCCATGCCATTCGTCATCATCGCCACACCGTTCTTCTCGGCCAACGCCGTGCGCTTCATCGCGGCGACCGCCACCCTGGCCGGCACGGAGCTCGGCGTGATCAGCCAGGAGCCGCCAGAGCTGCTGCCCGGCGACGTGCGTGCGCGGCTTGCCGCGCACTGGCGGGTCGACAACGTCCTCGATAGCGACCAACTCGTCGGCGCGGCTGAGGAGCTGGCGCGGCGGCACGGGCCGATCCGGCGCCTGCTCAGCGCGCAGGAGCAGATGCAGGTCCCGCTGGCCGAGGCGCGGGAGCGGCTGGGCGTGCCGGGGATGCGCCCGGAGGCGGCGCAGAACTTCCGCGACAAGGCACGGATGAAGACGCTGCTGCGCGCGGCGGGGCTGCCCTGCGCGCGGCATCGCCTCGTCACCGATGAGGCGGGGGCCTGGGGCTTCGCCGAGGCGGTCGGCTATCCGCTGATTGTCAAGCCGCCCGAGGGCGCCGGGACGCAGAACACCTTCCGCGCCGATGGCCCGGACGCGCTGCGCGAGGCGCTGGCGGCCACCGCGCCCGCGCGGGGGCGCGCGACGCTGCTGGAGGAGTTCATCGTCGGCGAGGAGTTCTCGTTCGACACCTTCTCGCGCGATGGCCGGGCACTCTGGCACTCGCTCACCCGCTACCTGCCGGCGCCGCTGGAGGTGATGCGCACGCCCTGGATCCAGTGGCGGGTGGTGCTGCCGCGCGAGGTGGACGATTCCCAATACGACGACATCCGCGCGGCGGCGTTTCGCACGCTGGAAGTCCTCGGGATGGACACGGGGCTGAGCCACCTGGAGTGGTTCCGCCGCCGGGACGGCAGCCTGGCGATCTCCGAGGTGGCCGCCCGCCCGCCCGGCGCGCAGATCACCACACTGATGTCGCGCGCCCACGATTTCGACGCTGTCGCCGCCTGGGCGCGGCTGATGGTCTTCGGCGCGTTCGAGCCGCCGCCGCGCCGCTACGCCGCTGGGGCCGTCTATCTGCGCGGGCACGGCCAGGGGGTGATCCGGGCCGTCCACGGCCTCGATGCCGCGGATCGCGAGTTGGGCCACCTGGCGACCGATGTGAAGTTGCCGGAGATCGGGCGGCCGCCCTCGCCGAGCTACGAGGGCGACGGCTACATCATCGTGCGGCACCCCGAGACGGCGGTGGTGGAGCGGGCGCTGCTCCGCCTGGTCGAGCTGATTCGCGTGGAACTCGGCTGAGGGCAGCGCCGGCAGGACCGCGGCGTCCTGTCGGTCGTGGGGGCGGATCCCCAGGACCGCCCCCGCAAAGGCCCAGGCGGGGCGACCCGCTGGTGTCTCAGTAGCGGTCCGCGGCGGGGCGCTCCTGCATCTGCGGCATGGCGGCGTGGAAGTCATCGTAGAAGCGCCGGCTGTACTGGTCCAGCAGGGTTTCGACGCGATCGCGGTGTGGGGAGGCGATGACGAAGCCGACGTGGTAGGTCTTGTCGAGCCGGACGGCGATCTCCGGGTCCTGGTAGGCCGAGGTGTCGGGGTGCTCCTGGCGCGCGAGCGAGATGATCACCCCGGCATAATCCTGGCGCGGGGAGGGCGGCGTGTACCGGCCGCCGTCCGCGGCGAGTTCGAGTTTGGCCCACTCCGCCCAGAGGTTGACGCCGGTGGCGGCCTCGATCCCCTCGGCGATATTCGCGCCGCCGACCCGCGCCGCCGTCTCCAGGAAGTAGAACCGGCCGTCCTCGTGCCCCTTGATGAACTCCATGTGCGTCACGCCGCGCGCCAGGCCGAGCGCCTGGATCACCTCGCGGCTCGCCGCCTTCAGCATCGTGTCGTCGGCCGCGCCGCGTTCCACCGTGCGGGTGATGAAGATGCCGCCCTGCTGGACCACGTCCATCGGCGGCCGCCCGTAGCGGTGCGCCTCGGCGAAGAAGGGCTCGCCGTCGACGATCAGCGAATCGACGTGGAAGACCTCGCCGGGGACGTAGCGTTCCAGGACGTAGAACGATTGCCGGTCGCCGAGCTGGTCCAGGGCCGGCCACAACTCGTCGGCGTGGCCGAGTTTGCGGATGCCGATCGCGGCGGCCTCGCCGCGCGGCTTGAGGACCCACGGCGGCGGGACGCGCGCCATGAAGGCGCGGAGGCGGTCGTAGTTGAAGATGCCGGTGAAGTCGGGGACGAGGATGCCCGCCCCGGCGGCCTCCGAGCGCATCGCCAGCTTGTCGCGGAAGCGGCGGGCGACGGTGTCGCCCATGCCGGGCAGGCGCATGTGCTCGCGCAGGGCGGCGGCGGTCTGCACGTCGAAGTCGTCGAGGGCGACGATGCGATCGATCGGGCGGTCACGGGCGAGGTAGCTGACGCCCTTGATCACGTCATCGAGGTTATAAAGATCGGGCATGTGGAAGAACTCGTCGATGCTCTCGCGGGGCCAGTCGGCGTGCTCGAGCGCGGAGACCGTGACGAAGATCACGCGCGCGCCCTGGCGCTTGGCCTCGCGGATGAACTCCTGCCCCTTCTCGAACCCGGCGATGCAGAGGAGCGTCGTCGGTCCCGCGGTCATCGTTCCCCCCTTGTGGTTAAAGGTTGCAAGTTGAACGTTGAAGGTTCCGCGGGGATAGGACTTAGGCCGCTTGCCGATGGCCAATGCATGCGCAAACGTCAACCTTCAACTTGCAACCTTCACCCTTCGACCGCCGCCGCGGGCGGCGCTTCGCCCGGCACTTCTTGCGGGATCACCCCCTCGGCGGTTTCCGCGATCAGGTGGTCGACGACCGCTCTCAGGTCGCCGGTGCGGCGGTAGGTCGCGAGCTGGCGGTCGGCGCTCGACCCCTGCTCCATGATGCGGTAGGCGTACTCGACCTCCTTGCGGCTGCCGAGTTCGTCGATCACGTCGCCGATGAACCATTCGATCAACTCGCGGATCAGGGCGCGGGCCGGGAATTGCTCCTGCTTGCCGAAGTCGATCAACTGGCCGTCCAGCCCGTAGCGCACCGCGCGCCACTTGTTCTCCTCGATCAGATCCAGCGGGTAGACGCGGAAGGTCATGTTGTCGCGGCGCAGCTTCCAGATCTTGTAGACGATCGCCTGCAGGATCGCCGCGACGCAGACGACCTCATCGACGCGGGTGCAGACGTCGAAGAGGCGGAATTCGATCGTCGGGTAGGTGTGGTTCGGGCGCACGTCCCACCAGATCTTGCTGCCGTTCGGGATGCTCCCGGTGCGGATCAGCGTGTCCTGCAGGTAGGTGAAGTCGCTCCAGGACTGGAAGATTCGCGGGATGCCGGTGCGCGGGAAGTTGCGGAAGACGATGCTGCGGTAGGAGTGGAGGCCGGTGGTGCGCCCCATCCAGAAGGGCGAACTGGAAGTCAAGCAGAGCAGATGGGGCAGCATGTAGCGCGAGACGTTCATCGCCTCGATCAGGAACTCGCGATCCTCGATGCCGATGTGGACATGGGTGCCGAAGATCAGCAGGCGCTGGGCGAGCTCCGCCATGTCCTCCTTGACGCCTGCGTAGCGGTCGAAGGGGGTGATCTCCTGCGTATGCCAGGAGGAGAAGGGGTGGGTACCGGCGGCGGCGATCCGCAGGCCGTTCTTGGCCGCCAGGCCGATCAGCGCGCGGCGCAGCCGGATCACCTCCGCGCGCGCCTCCGCGGGGGTCTGGTAGACGCCGGTGCCGATCTCGACGATCGACTGGTGCAATTCGGCCTTGAGGTGCTCGCGCAGTTCGAGGTGGTCCTCTTTGAGCATCTCGGTGATGTAGGACCGCAACTCGCGCGTCTCGGGATCGATGATCTGATACTCCTCCTCGAGGCCGATCGTCAGCGACGGAGGTTTCATCATCAGGCACCTCTGCGCGGGGGTTGAAGGTTGAAGATTGAAGGTTGAAAGTTGCCTTAGCCACGGCGCGAACTCTCAACCCCTAGCCCTCGCGACCCCAACCCTCAACCTTCAACCTTCAACCTTCAACCCCGTCGTTCCACCATAAACGTCGGGACGGTGGAGCCGCCGCCCGCGGTGACGTTCAGCAGCGCCTGGGTGGACAGCCGGGTCAGGCAGCCGTCCATGTAATCGCCGTAGAAGACGAACGGGTTCGTGTCGACCATCCGGTCGCCGACCTGCAGCGCGCCGTCGACCAGGCTGGGGTAGGGCTCGCTGGTCAGCGAGACGCGCTCCTGCACGACGACCGGCGCCTCCAGGGCGACCTGGAGCGCGCTCGCCCACTCCTCGGCCGAGACCTCCCAGCCCAGGATGACGCCCCTGCCGCCGTACTCGTCGTTCGCCTTCAGGACGAGCTGCTCGCGCCGCTCGACGATGAAGGGCAGCAGATCGATCGTCTCGCCGTGGAAGTTCGTGTGGCGGTCTTCGACCCGGCGCGTCCAGGGGATGTGCGCGTCGATCGCCTCGCGCTCTGCCGGGGTGAAGACGCCGGCGTTGCGCTCGTCGCTCAGCACCGCCAGGCTGGCCTTCTTGTGGAGGATCTTGCAGCGGAAGGGATTGACCATGCAGACGGCGCCGTCGCGCACCGCGCGGATGACCGGCTGGTCGAACCCGCCGCGCGCGACCAACTCGTTGATCAGCACGCGCTTGTAGATCAGCGTGATCTGGTAGTCGCCGGCCCGCAGCCGTCCGTCGCGGTATTCGAGTTCGCGCGGGTCGACGATCGCGCATTCCAGCCCTTGGGACTGGAAGTAGTCCTTGAAGAGGACGAATTCGCTGTACGTCGGCACCTCGCGCCAGTCGAGGATGGCGAGGCGCGGCGCCTCGCCGCGCCCGCCCCACTGGCGGTAGCAGTCGAGCAGGGCGTGGAGCACGCCGTGGCGGCTCGGCAGCGGGCGCACCTCGTACTGGCGGAGGAATTCGCGCATCACGGGCAGGCCGAGGAACGTGTCGGAGAGCGCGTCGTTGTAGGCGCCGCCGGCCGGGACCTCGGCGTTGTACTCCATGAAGCGCAGGCCACCGCGGTCGGTCACGAAGAAGGCATCCAGCCGGGCGGTCGGGCTGGGCGCGCGGTAGCCGGGATCGTGCTGCAGCAGCTCCTCTTCCCAGTCGCTCAGGCCGAACTGCGCGCGGAAAGCACGGTCGGCGATGGCGGCGTCGTAGGCCTTGGCGAAGGCGTGCATCATCAGTTGCACGCGGGCCTGGAGGAAGCGGTACTGGTCGGGCGTGAAGAAACGCGGGCGCAAGACGGTGCAGAGCGCGCGCTGGCCGAAGAAGAGCCCGCGCCGCCGGAGTTGATCGTCGAGCTGCGCCTGCGACGCCCCGGCCAGGTCGTCGCCGGCCAGCAGTTCATGGTAGGTCTCGATCGCGTCCCAGAGCGCCATGGCGCCTCCCTCGTGGTCGTGGGACGTGGGGTGTGGGGCCTGGGGCGTGATGAGCGGCGTTCGGGTGATGGTGGCGCCGACCGGTGCTACGCTCCTCCGACCATCGCGACTTTCACCCCACGCCCCGCGCCCTACACCCTACGGCCCTTGCTCCGTGCTGGCGGGCTGCTGCTTCCGCGGGGAGCGCGCTGTATCGGCCGTGGTTTCGGGGATGTCCTGCGCGGCCCCTACCTGTTGGGCAACGGCTGGCGGGGGCTCCTGCACCGTGGACGGGGCCGGGGCCGGGGCCAGCGCGGTGGCCTGGTGGAACGGTCGTCCTGGCGGCCGTGGCCGAAGAAGCCGTCCCAACGGAACTCGGTCAGCTGCGGGCGCGGGTGCTTCGCCAGCCGGATCGCCATGTCGGCCATGTGCGTGACGGCCCACTCGAAGTAATGGGGCGTCAGCGAGTTGATGTCCATGTCCGGCGCGGGGTTCATGAAATCGATCGCGTAGGGGACGCCGTCGCGGATCGCCCACTCCATCGAGTTCATGTCGTAGCCGAGGGCGCGCATCAGCGTCAGCGAGTCGTCCACGACCCGCTTGCCCAGTTCCGGGCCGAGGTGGTCGTGCGCGACGTGGTACTTGCGCTCGCCGGGGTCGTACTTGATCGGCAGCACCTCCTCCTGGCCGAGGCAAATGCAGCGCACGAAGTGCTCCCAGCGGATGAATTCCTGCAGGATCATCGTCAGCAGGCCGGAATTGTCGTAGTTCTGCCAGACCTCTTCGGGGGAATGGCAGACGTAGACGTCCTTCCACCCGCCGCCGTGCGCGTCCTTGAGGATGCAGGGGAAGCCGACGTAGTCGAAGATGGCGTCCCAATCCAGCGGGTACTTCAGGTTGCGCAGACTCTCGTCGTGGACGATGCCGGGGACGTACTCCTTGTTGGGCAGGACTACCGTCTTCGGACTGGCGATGCCCAGCTTCGTCGCCAGCGACGCCTCGAAGAACTTGTCGTCGGCGGTCCACATGAAGGGGTTGTTGACGACGGTCACGCCCTTGCAGGACGGCGTGCTTGAGGAAGCTGCGGTAGTACGGCACCTCGTGGGAGATGCGGTCGATGATCACCGCGTACTCGCGCGGATCGTCCATCCGGCTGCCGCCGAGTTTGACGAAGTCGGCGACCACCCCCTGGTCGCGGCGATTGACTTCCTCGATGAAGGCGGGCGGGAAGGACCACTCCCGCCCGACGATCAGGCCGACTTTCAGCGTCATGCTCCCCTTCCGAATGCGGAAGGCGGAACGCGGAACGCGGAACAAGAGCGGAAAGACGCAGTAGCGACCGTACCCTCGATCATTCCGCGTTCCGCGTTCCCGCGTTCGCGCTGGCCCTCTCACGATCCCCGCGCCCCTGTCAATCGTGGCCGCCGATGTACTGGCGGATCATCCGCTGCCACCAGGGCCAGTCGTGCGCCCAGCCATCCCAGATGCGGAGCGCGTGCCAGATCTCCTTGCCCCACAGGATGCCCGACAGCTCCTCGTTCTGGTGGCGGAACGCGTCGTCCTGGCCCGTGACCAGGATGATGTCGAGCGGCGCAGCGCGCGTCGAGCCGCCGCGGCTCGTGCTCGCCGCGGAGGTAATCGACCGGATTGTTGCGGTAGACGTTGGTGTCGCGGTAGCCGTCCGCGAAGCGCCGGATGTCGTAGAGGCCGCTGAGGCCGATCATCCGGCCGACCCATTCGGGGTGGCGGAAGGCGAAATTGGCGGCGTGGTAGGCGCCGAAACTGGTGCCGGTGGTGATCACGAATGGATTGCGGTTGATTTCCCAGGTGAGCGGCAAGACCTCGGTGAGGAGATACCGGTCGTACTGCTCCTGCCGCCAGGCGCGCTCGGCGGGTGGCGCCAGCGCGCGTACCAGCTCTCGGCGTCGACGCTATCGACGCAGCAGAGTTGGATCCAGCCGCGCTCCAGGTGCTCGCCCAGCGCCGAGGTCATCCCCCGGTCTTCCCACTCGTAGAAGCGGCCCTGCGAGGTGGGGAAGACGAGGACCCGCGCGCCGGCGTGCCCGAAGATCAGGAGCTCCATGTCCCGCCCGAGCGAAGGGCTGTGCCAGCGATGGTACTCGCGTTTCATCGACGTTGCGCTCCCCCAAATGACGCTACCAGGGCGCTAGGGTAGCACATCGCCACCCGCCCGGCGCGACCCGGCGGCCATCGGCTCCTCGAACCAGCCAGGGGACGCGCGATCACCAGGGTCGCCAGCGGCTATGTGAGCTGGGCGCCGGGGAGTCGATCGGCGGAGATCGTGGCGTGCCGTCTGGGCGGCCGCGGCGGCGCGAGAGGGCAGGTCGCGCTTCGTCAGGATGGTGGCGATGTGCCGGTGGATGGGGTGCGCCACGGTCATGGCCCTGGATCCCGCCCGCGCCACCTGTCGCCGTGGCGGTTGCGGCCACGCTAGGGTGCGCCACGGACGAGGCCGGGGACTGATTCCGGCCTGACCGACACCAGTGGGCGGGGTGATCCCGCCGCCGCCGTCACGGCCGCGCGCAGCATGCGCGCTCGCTATCCCCCCCGCCGCGAGGTCCTCTCCAAGGGAGGCGGGTCGCGGGGGATGGGCCATGTCACGCACGAGGAACCGGAGCGCGCCGCAGAGCCGGTAGGCCCAGGCCGCCTCGTTGTGGCCCGCCCCTTCGTCCTCCACGTAGAGGAAGTCCTCGCCGGGGAGATAACCCTTGCGCGCGAGCAGCGCGCGCAGCCGGCGCACGTCGTGCAGTTCGCCTGCTCCCTCCGCGGTGCCCGTGTCGAGGTAGAGGCGGCCGACGACCGGCGCAGCCGCGACGACCGGGTAGATCGCGCGGTTGGCGAACCAGAGCGAGGGGCTCATGCTGCCCGCGAAGCCGAAGACCTCCGGGTGCCGGAAGAGGGCGTACAGGCTGATCAGCCCGCCCATCGAGGAGCCGATGATTCCGGTGTTGGCGCGATCGGGCAGGGTGCGAAAATCGCGGTCGATCAGCGGTTTGAGCGTCTCACCGATGAAGCGCAGGTAGGCGTCCCCGCAACCACCCCGGCCTTGGGCGTCGACGAACGGGCTGTACTCGTTGCAGCGTTGGTCGCCGGCGTTGGGGATGCCGACAACGATGGCCTCCAGTCCCTCGCAATCGAGCGACGCGAGCGCCTCATCGACCCGCCAGGCGCCCGCGAAACTGGTGGCCTCATCGAAGAGGTTCTGCCCGTCGTGCATGTAGACCACCGGGTAGCGGCGGTCACCCTGGTCGTAGGAGGCGGGAAGATGGACAAGGATGTCGCGCGTGTTCCCCAGTTGTGGGCTGGCGACAGCGGGCCGCCGCTTCAGCGTCCCGACCACAGGGCGGACGCCGTAGCGGCTCTCCTGAATATACGCTTGCCAATCTCCGCTCACCGGCACGCTCTCCACATCGCTATCACGGCGCGCCGTGGGGACGAGAGACCTCACGCCAGGCTCACTCCCTCGAACGGCCCCGGCGCCTGCTTCTACGGGGTCAGTTGTTCTTCATTGGCACAACTGTCTGCTGCCGGGAAGCCGTGAAGCAATAATCATACCACGAAATACGCCGGAGTCGGCCGACGCCGTGATGCTCATTGCTACCCTACTTCTCCCTGAAATGGCTACCCAGCCCATCCGCTCACGAGCATGCGTAAGAATGGCCGGATAGTCGCCTTGTTTGTCGCCCAGCAGCATCCAGCGGTGGACACCGTCGCGCACAATGGTCTGCTGTCTATTCCCGTCTCGCCCTTCTGCCCCGGCGTCGTGCCTGCCCACGCGGCCTCGCTCCCGGCGGCGGCGCTGCGTCCGGTGCGGTGTTGACGCTGTAGGCGCGCGCATCGGCCACCGGACGAGGCCACACCCGCGCGTTTCCGGCTGGCCCGGCGACGGGTGTCGTCCGCCGGCGGCGCATGGCGAGCACCCATGGTTCTTCGTTCGCCCCAATGACGGCGCGGATGGCCCGCGCTTCGCGCAGGTCGCCGCGGCGAGCGGCAGCACCATCCCGCACACGCCCGTCCGGACACCACCGGCCGACCCGAGCGCCCGGCGGACGCTCCGCAGGAAAGCGCCGGGCGTGCCATATCTTCAGCGCGTTCGTCGCCTACGTCAACCACGCCGGGCCGCGGCAGGGCAGTCTGCCCCGGCTGGAACGACTCGCCGGGGCTGCCGCCATCGCCATCCCGGTCCCTGGTTGTCTGCACCCCACCTATCGGCGCGCCGCCCGACCGGGGTGAGAGGCGTCGACCCGGCGGGTAGCGGCCACGAGGTCGGGCGCGCGGGGTCGGCCCGCCGATCGCGACCGGACCCGCCCTGCGCTGGCCGATCGGCGTGAGAGCGCGATTACGTCCTGCGGCGACCAGGCCGCGACCGGTGCAAACGCCCCCACCGCCATCCGGGGGCATTCCGACGGCATCTGAGCCGACACCGCTCTCCGCAGCACCACACGCCATGCATCGGGTAGACTTGCTGGCAGGGAGCCGAATGCCCAGGCGCATAGCACGCCGCACGGATGGGAGTGACCTTGATGCCGGCACCCGCTTCGCGCTCGCACTGCCACCGACCCAGGTCGCCTGGGCCGACTATCTGGCCGCCGCGCAGACCGCCGACGCGCTCGCCTTCGAGACGTTCTGGGGCTTCGACCACCTGATGCCGATCTTCGGGGACATGGAGGGGCCGAACTTCGAGTGTTACACCACGATGGCCGCCCTGGCGGCGGCGACCAAGCGCATCCGCATCGGGGCCCTGGTCACCGGAGTGGCCTATCGCAACCCGGCCATGCAGATCAAGGAGGCGACGCAGATCGATGTCATCTCCGGCGGGCGCTTCGATTTCGGTATCGGCGCGGGCTGGGCCGAGCGGGAGTTCAAGGCGTTCGACCTCCCCTTCCGCGAGCCGAAGGCGCGGATCGGGATGCTGCGCGAGACGCTCGATGTCGCGAAACTCCTCTGGAGCGGCGACCCGCGCAAGAAGGTTTCGTTCGAGGGCGCCTACGTGCGCGTGACCGACTGCTTCCTCAATCCGCAGCCGGTCCAGCGCCCGCACCCGCCGATCCTGATCGGCGGCGGCGGCGAGCAACTGACGCTGCGCGTGGTGGCCCGCCACGCCGACATCTGGCACGGCTTCGGCGACCCCGCCACCCTGGCGCGCAAGATCGCGCTGATCGATGACTACGCGCGCGGCTACGGGCGCGACCCGCAGGCGATCGCCAAGTCCACCAACGTCAGCATCTGGGTGGGCGGCAATATCCCCGACGCGGCCGTCGCCGAGATTGCGCGGCGCAGCGGGCGCCCGGCGGACCAGATCCGGCAGGGGATGATCCAGGGCGAACCGGCGGCGATCGAGGCGCGGCTGCGCGACCTGATCGCGCTCGGCATCACCTACTTCGTCGTCAGCGGCGGCAGTCCCGCGCTGACGGAGAACTGGCAGCGCGTCTCCGAGGAGATCCTCCCGCGCTTCGCGGCAGGCTGATCGCGGCGGGCAGTGCCGCGAGCAGCGCGCAGCGGATGTATCCCGCGCTGCGACTCGGGACAACTGCGCGGCGCGCAATTCGCCCAGCACACCGGCGCGGGTGAGATACGGCGAAACCCTCACCACGGCCGCGGAGACCTGGACCTGCGACTTCTTCCAGGTCAGGGACCTAAGTGGTGCATCCGCCAAGTTGCCCCTACTTCCAGCGAGTGGGGGGATCGTGAGGTTCCACCTCGCTTGTCAGCCCTGGCGCTCTTACGCGATGCCTGCGAAAAGTGGGGCGGACTTGGCGGATGCACCACTTAGCGCGCTCAACCAGGCGGTCAAGCGGGCTCGTCGGGCACAACGTGGCGAGTCAGGCAGAGCCACCGCGACTCATGCGGCGGGAGCTGACGCTGCTTCTCGGCCGAGGAGGTGAAGCGCTTGTGGCGGGCGGCGGAGGGGACCCGCCGGGCACCGCTCCTACTCATCACCGCCGGCACCGGGATGCGCCAAAACGAGGGACTCGGGCTCAAGTGGAGTGACGTCGACTTCGAGCGCGCCACGCTACTGGTCCAGCGTCAGCTCAAGCGGACGAGAGGGGGAGTTCAAGGCACCAAGGCGAACAGCCGCCGCCCGCTCGATCTCACCCCAGAGAGGTCGCGGTGCTCCGAGAACACCGGGCGCAACAGGACGATCTCCGGCGTGCCCAGAGAGAGCACTGGGAGGCGCGCAGGCTCGTTTTCTGCACCGATCGCGGCCGACCGCTCAACTGGCGGAACGTCACGCGCGCATACAAGACGTTCCTGCGGCGCGCAGGCCTGCCGGACCTGCGCTTCCACGACCTGCGCCACTCCAACGCCACACCTCGCCGCGGCGGGGATCCCACCAAGGTGATCCAGGAGCGGCTGGGCCATAGCGACCCGCGCACGACGCTGCAGTTCTACGGGCACGTCACGCCGGCGATGGGCAGGGAAGCGGCGCACAAGCTGAGGAGTTGCTGCACGGGGAGGACGACGGCTAGCGCCCGCCCCGCGCCAAATGGTCGTCACCGCGCCCCGCCGAGATCACCTGGCGGGGCGCGGGCGTCCTTTTTCTGTTGTCGCACTCGGGAAACCGGGGAGCGCCCTCGGCAGGATTCGAACCCACAACCCCCTGGTCCGAAGCTGTGCGCCCGCGCCCCGCATATCCCGCTCGCTCCCGCGATTAGCGTAGCGGGCGGGTTGGAACGCGAGCAAGGCGATTGTCCCGCCACGAGATACCGCCGTATCTCGCCCAAACTGTCCTGGAAACTGTCCTGCTGATCCAGCGCAGTCCACAGCAATGTAGCCAGTCCCGGTCCTGCTTCGAGCAAGGGCATGGCGCGATGAGCGGCGGCGGAAAGGCGTCGACCAGGCCGCGTCAGCGCACCTGGCCCCCAGGTTGGCGCGCTCGCTCCCGCGGCGTCCCAGGGCCACCCGCGAACCGCGCCGCGCTTATTCTGTTGCCCGCTGGGCACTCGCCCCCGGCTCTACCACCCCGTGCCGCCGCAATGGTCATCAGAACGGTCGTCAGGGGTCACTCGATACGGGCGCGTAGCGGACTTCTTGCAGCACTAGCGGACGTGGCAGCGTCCATCGTCATGCTAATCCCCGACATGGTCACGGCACTCGGGCCTCGCCTAAGCGTTTCCAGATACCTACTACTCGTCTACCCGACGCATGCTTTCGTCTCGATCGTCACCGCGTTCGCTAACAGCTCACTAGTAGGCCCTGGTGCTAGTTTGCTGGGAAGGCGAGGGCCTTGATCTGGAGCCAGTCCGGCGCGCCCAGCAGTCGGTTGAGGTAGATACAGAGCGTGTGCGCGGCGAGCTTCGCGGTCAACAAGGAAGGGCGCAAGCGATCGGCGCACAGCCCGCGGGAGCGGGCGCGCATCCTGTGCGCGTGAGGGCGGCCGATCGCGAGCCGCTCTCGGTGCGCTGGTCGTTGACCGTCTCGACGAGCTGCCGCCAACGGTTGAGCAGCCGGCAGACCTCGGCGGGGTAGTCGCGCCAAGCCGCTGGTTGCGGCAAGGGGTATGAGTGGGGGCCGCACCCGTGGAGCAAGGCCACGCCATGCTGGCGCGCAGCCGCCGCCGCCAGCGGGGCGCTGCTGTAGCCCTTGTCGCCGAGCGCCGCCACGCCCTGCCTGGCGGCAGTCGCGCTGCGCGCGCAGCAGGTACCCACCCGACGCTCCTCGTCGACCGCCACGTCGCTGGCGCTCGCGAGCGGCGCCAGGACGAAGTCGCGGATGACGCCGCCCAGCGTGACCAGCAGGTGCAGCTTGAAGCCGACGAGCGGCTGCTGTGCGCGGCGAGCTTCGTCGGCAGGGGGCGCCGTGCCGAAGGCGCTGGTCGTTGACCGTCTCGACGCTCCGCCAGGTCGCGGCGCTGGGCGCGCCGGGGACGAGGTGGAGAACTGGAGGACCGGCACCGACAGGCGGTCGATGGCGCACTGGCGGTCCCGCGCCAGGTCGAGGACGGCGCGCACCCCCGGCGGAGGGCGTTGATCGCGTGCAGCAGGTTGCGCCGCCAGCGGTTGAAGCGGGTCCGCTCGGGGACGATCGGGGACAGATGGCGGCGCGCGCGCCACTCCTGCACCAGGTCCGGCTCCTTCGTCCAGCCGCGGCATTCGCCCACGAGCGCCATGGTGCCCAACTCGCTGTCGCTGCAGTTGAGCGCGCTGGCCCGCGGCGCGGCTTGTAGGCCGCCGGCAGCTCCTCGCCACAACTCGTCCACGATGACGTACGTCCACAGGCAGAAGGCGTCGAACTCGGCTATCATCGTCGCGTTCTCCTTCGGCGGGCGGGTGTGCTTCGACACCACGACCCGCACCACCGGGGAGGGCTTATTGTCAAGCGCCCGAACTAGCACAAGGGCCCAGTAGTACAACGAGAGAACTCATGTGCTACATCCGGCGAGCCAGCGCAGGCGCCGCCAGCGGTGGGAGCGGCAGGCGGCCAACTTGCGGCGCTGCTGATAGGCCAGCCAGGCCAGCGCTGCCGGGGCGTCGACCGTCGGCAGCGGCAGCAGGGCGCGCAGCAGCACGCGCACCTCGGCCACGCGCAGCCCGACCGGTGCCGGCGGGGAGCAGGCTTGCCAGTAGGCCAGCGGGTGCGCCTCGTCCGCGGGCAGCGGTATCGGCTCCGTGATGCCAGCCCCCTCTCTCGGGTCGAGCCGCCGTTGCAGCCGGACCAGGGAATGGTGGGCCAGCAGGACGAGGGTGGTGTGGTGGTGCCACCCCCGCCAGGAGCGCGCACCTCGTAATCGTCGAGCCCCAGTTCCTGCCCGCACTCGGTGAAGCAGGCCTCGACCGGCCAGCGCATGCCGCTGACGTGGACCAGCTCGCCCAGCGGGGTCTCGGCCGGGGCGTTCGAGCGGTAGTACTTGTACGCGGGCGCCTCGTCGGCCGCCGGCACGGTGCCGCGCACCAGCAGCCAGCCCTCGGGGCCGTGCGGGCGGTCGCGGTGTGCGACCGCCCGCACGGCGACGAACTCCGCCACCAGCGGCCCCTTGCTTCCTTCCAGCAGCTGATAGCGCTGCCACCGCGCGGGCGGCACCTGCGCGCGGCCCACTCGTCCACGCGCTGCTTCGCTGGGCTCGCAGGATGCAGCCGCTCCTTCGTGTATACGGCAACGAGAATTGGGGTCTGACGACCTTTTGGTGACGCGGGCGGGCGTTGGCCGCATCGGGCGCGGGCGTGGGAGAATGGCGTGCCCTATCGGCCCCACGCGCCGCCCCGGAGGTCGCCATGGCCGGCCCGACGCTCATCCCGGACAGCGAGAGCGTGGAACTGGAGGAGTTGGTCGCCGACGACGCGGGCGTGACCTTCGTGGTGCGCGCGTCGCGCCCGACGGCCTGCTGCCCGGACTGCGAGCAGCCCGCCACGCGCGTCCATCGCTGGTACGAGCGGCGGCTCGGCGATCTCCACTGGCAAGGCCTCGCCCCTGCGCGTGCGCCTGTACACGCGCCGCTGGTTCTGCGACGCGCCGGGCTGCACGCGGCGCATCTTCACCGAGCGGTTCCCGGCGCTCGTCCCGCCCCACGGGCGGCGCACGGTGCGGCTCGACACGCTACTTACCGCCCTGGCCTTTGCGCTCGGTGGGCGGCCCGGTGCGCGTCTCCTTGCCGCCCTCGGTCCGGTCGTCAGCCACGACACCCTCATCAATATCATCCGGCAGGGCGACCTCCCGCCCGCGCCGACCCCGCGCGTGCTGGGTGTGGACGATTGGAGCTATCGGCGCGGGCGGGCGTTCGGGACGATCCTCGTCGATTTGGAGCGACGCTGCCCTGTCGACGTCCTCCCCGACCGTACCGCGGCGACCTTCGCCGCCTGGCTCAGGGCGCATCCGGGCGTCGAGGTCATCGCGCGCGACCGGGGCGGGGCCTACGCGGACGGCGCACGGCAGGGGGCGCCCGACGCTATCCAGGTCGCCGACCGGTTCCACCTCGTCAAGAACCTCGGCGAGGCGCGGAGCGGCTGCTGGACTGGCACCACGCCGCGCTCCGCACAGCGGCCCGCGCCGCCGCGGCGGCGGAAGCCGCGCCCCTGCCCGCCTCGCCGTCGCCCGAGACCCCGTCACCCAGGCCGGCGGATGCGCCGCCTGCCCGGCCCCCGACGCGTGCCCAGCGGGAATTGGCCCAGCGGCACGCGCGCCGGGAGGCGCGGTACGACGAGATCCACCGGCTGCTCGCGCAGGGGCTGGGGCTCCGCGCGGTCGCCCGGCAGCTGGGCCTCGGCCGCGACACCGTCCGGCGGATGGCCCGGGCCGAGCGCTGCCCGCAGTACCGCTTGCGCCTGCCCCGGCCCGGCGTCCTGCCCCCCCACGAGGCGTACCTCCGCGAGCGCTGGGCGGCGGGGAGCGGAACGCCGCCCAGCTCCGGCGCGAGCTACGTGAGCGCGGCTTCGCCGGCTCGGCCGGCATCGTCCGCGTCTTCCTCGCCCGCTGGCGCGATGCGCCGGGGCGCTCGGGGCCGCGACCACGCGCGGACATGCCCGCCCCGGCAGATCGCCTGGCTCCTCCGCCGGGCGGACGAGGATCTCTCGCCGCGCCAAGCCGCCTTCCTGGCGCAGTTACTGGAACACTGGCCGGACGCGACCGCGGCGCGCAGGCTCGCAGTGCCGAATACACACTCGCGTGGCCGGCCGTCTCGACGCCACGGCCACGGTCACGCCCGTTTACCCGCCGTTTACCGCCGGCAAGGCCGCCGTTCACCCATGTTGGTACAATCCCTGATTGTACAGGGCCACGCCGCTGCCCCCTGTCGCGTAGGGTTGTGACCGCGCGAGCCGGGGTGTCCGAGGCGCGGGGCGGGCCGACGGAGCACGCGGCGAGGGAGGGGCGGCGGTGGTGCAACGACGGCGGCACGGCGATCCGCTGCCTAATCGGTCGGCGGAGACGGGCGGGCGCGAGCGCGCCGAGGGCCGCGTTGATCCTCCGGGGGCGCAGGACGGGCGGGACGCGGACGAGCGGATCGCGCGGCTGACCGCGACGGTCGCCCGCCTCGAAGCCGAGCTGGCCGAGCGCGCGCGGGCGGACGGGGCGCAGGCGCGGCTGCTGCGGCAGTTGGAGGCGTCCGAGGCCCGCTTCCGCGGCCTGCTGGAGGCGGCGCCGGACGCGATCGTGATCGTCGGCGCCGACGGGCGGATCGCGCTGGTCAACCGGCAGACGGAGCTGCTGTTCGGCCACGACCGGGGGGCGCTGCTCGGCCGGCCGGTCGAGATCCTGATCCCCGAGCGGTTCCGCGCCCGCCACGCCGCGCACCGCGCCGGCTACGTGGAGAAGCCCCGCACCCGGCCGATGGGCAACGGGCTCGAACTCTACGGCCGGCGCGCGGACGGCGGCGAGTTCCCGGTCGAGATCAGCCTCAGCCCGCTGCGCTCGGGGGACGATCTCCTGGTCACGGCGGTGATCCGCGGCGTCAGCGAGCGCAAGCGGGCCGAGCGCCAACTCCAGCGGACGGCGGCGACGCTGGAGCGGCAGACCGCCGAGCTGGCGCGCTCGAACGCCGAGTTGGAGCAATTCGCCTACGTCGCCTCACACGACCTGCAGGAGCCGCTGCGGATGGTCGCCTCCTACACGCAGCTCCTGGCGCGGCGCTATCGGGGGCGGCTGGACGGGGACGCCGACGAGTTCATCGGCTACGCCGTCGACGGCGCCAGCCGGATGCAGCAATTGATCCAGGATCTGCTGGCCTACTCGCGCGTCGGGACGCACAGCGCGGCCTTCGGCCCGGTCGACACCGCCGCGACGGTCGACCGGGCCGTCGCCGACCTCGGCGCGGCCGTCGCCGAGCTCGGCGCCACCGTGACGCGCGACGCGCTGCCACCCGTCCACGGCGATCCGTCCCAGCTCCGGCAGCTCTTCCAGAACCTGATCGGCAACGCGCTCAAGTACCGGGGCGGGGCGCCGCCGCGCGTCCACGTCGCGGCGGCGCGCGAGGGGAACGGCTGGCACTTCACCGTCCGCGACAACGGCATCGGCATCGCCCCGGAATACGCCGAGCGGATCTTCGTCATCTTCCAGCGCCTGCACACCCAGGCGGAGTATTCGGGGACCGGCATCGGCCTGGCGATCTGCAAGAAGATCGTGGAGCGGCACGGCGGGCGGACCTGGGTCGAGTCGGCCCCCGGCCGGGGGGCGACGTTCCATTTCACCCTGCCCGTAGCAGACGAAATCACCCTGCCCGCACGAGACGAAAGCGCGGTGTGAGCGATGGCCTTCGCGACGGACAGCCGACCGATCGAGATCCTGCTGGTCGAGGACAGCCCCGGCGACGTGCGGCTGACCAGGGAGGCCCTGCGCGAGGGCCGGGTGCGCAACAACCTCAGCGTGGCGACGGACGGGGTGGCGGCACTGGCCTTCCTGCGCCGGGAGGGGCACTACGGCGACGCCCCGCGGCCGGACGTGATCCTGCTCGACCTCAACCTGCCGAAGAAGGACGGGCGGGAAGTGCTGGCGGCGATCAAGGCGGACGAGCGGCTGCGGCGCACCCCGGTGGTGATCCTGACCACCTCGCGCGACGAGCAGGACGTGCTGCGCAGCTACGACCTGCACGCCAACTGCTACATCACCAAGCCGGTGGACCTCGACCAGTTCATCACCGTCGTCCGGTCGATCGAGACCTTCTGGCTGACGATCGTGACGCTGCCGGAGGGGTGAGGCCCGATGACCGCGCCCCCGCCCGCCCCGCTGGTCCACTCCGCGCCGACTTCGAAGACGATGAAGCCCGCAACGATCACCAGGGCCAGGATTACGTCGCGCGTCTTCATGCCAGCCATCGGTTCCCCCTCCGTCTCGCGGCCAGCTCACGAACCTCGACACATTGGGGCGGATCGGCGCCGGTCCTCCGCTCGTCCCATCCCCACGGTCAGGATAGGGCGCCGGGGTTGTGGGGCTGGTTGCCGCCGGTGAACGCCCGGTAAACGGCGGGGCTGGCGGGAGGGGGGCGCGGCGCCCGTCGCCCAGGCGGTCCGCTAGCGAGCGTCCGCCCCGGCGGCTCGGGCGCCGGCGGCGACGGCGCGGTGGGGATAGATCAGGACCGAGCCGCTGGCGGCGGTGAGCACCTTGATCGCGGTGCTGCCGAGCCAGAGTTGCCCGGTCGCCCCGAGGCCGCGGGTCCCGACCGCGATCAGCGCCGGCTCGTCCCGCTCCTCGGTCGCCCGCAGCAGCGCCACGTCCGCGTCCTCAACCGTGGCGCACACCTCGGGCCGGTGCCCCAGGGCCGGCGCGAGTTCGCCGGCCCGCGCGGCCAGTTCCCGTTCGGCGCGGTCCAGGGCCGCGGCGTGCAGCCGGGCGGCCTGCGGGTCGGGCGGCCGCCCGCCCGCCGCGGCCGGTC
>JAUJMV010000024.1:0-31800 GCA_030446685.1 Thermomicrobiales bacterium
CGGCAATCGCCGATCAGCGCGTAGTCGCCGATCGGCGGGGCGCCGGTGGTGCCGGGACCGGGCCTCGATGACACGTCGATCATCGTCATCTCCGTAGCGAGGCGCGTGGGCGCTCGCGGCCGGCCGCCGGGGCCACTGCCCACCTGGCGGCCGGGAGCCCCCGAGGCGCCGGCGCCCCGCCCGACCCCGCGCGCGCGCCCGGCCTCCGTGCTCGGGGGGCGCGACCAGTGGCCTGGCGCGGCGTCTCCAGTTCGTGCCCCGCGTCGGCGAAGCGGCGGCCCTCGACCGGGGCCTGCTCGGCGAGAGGGGGCGCGCCGCCGAGCGGCCCCTTGGGGCGGTCCGCCGGTGGTGCGGCTCCGAGCAGGCCGTCCCGCGGGAGAAGGCGCCCCAGGCGCCCCCCGCCCCTCTGGCGACATAATGGAAGGTGGGGGCTCTCGCGCGTCGCTTGGCTGCGGAGGCTCCCGGCTCAGCTAGGCGGTGCCAGCCGCGATGCGCTGCTTTTACAGCGCATGTGCTAGTGCTGAAGCTTGGATGAGCGTAGCCAGGACAGCCGTCGCCGGAGGCCCATCAGGAGGCCCTCCATGAAAGAGCCCATCGGCGCTTCGGTTTAGGCGACGCCCCTGGTCGTCGGACGCCCCACGAACCAGCCGACGGCGATGCCGAGAGGCCCAAAGCCAGGTGGAGGAGGTTGTCGGCCAGGTTGTAGCCGGTGGGCAGCAGCCCGAACAGGTTCGGCACGATGAAGCCGAGGATACCGACCAGCAGGTACACCACGCCCAACCCGCCAACCAAGTTCCTCGCGAGCATATTGTCGCGCAGGGCGAAGCCGACGTAGAGCATGAGCCCACCGGTGGCCAGATGTATGATGTCCTCCGCCAGATCGATATTGAAGAGGCCGAGCAAGCGATCGCTGCCGAGCAGCAGTCCCAACACCCCGACCACGATGACGACGACCCCGATCGCCCGCGTATTGCCGCACGATGTTCGGTCCCGCTGGGACCGACGCTTTTTGCCAGCACGCGCGGCCAGGTCGTCACGCTCCTACGCCGCGCCAGCCGCACCGTCGAGGAGTTGGCCCAGGCGCTCGGCCTCACCGACAACGCCATCCGGGCGCACCTGGCCGCGCTGGAGCGCGACGGGCTGGTGCACCAACACGGGGTGCGCCGCGGCACGGGCAAGCCTGCCTACGCCTACGAGCTGACCCCCGAGGCCGAGCGTCTCTTCCCGAAAGCGTACGCCCCGGTACTGCGCCAGCTGCTGGAGGTGCTGGCCGAGCGGCTGGCACCCGAGGAGTTGGAATCAGCACTACGGACAGCCGGGCGCCGCATCGCCGCCGGGCAGAGCACACCACCAGGTGGCCTCCGTACGCGCCTCGCGGCCGCCGTCGCCGTGCTCAACGAGCTGGGCGGCCTGGCGGAACTGGAGGAGCGCGACGGCGCCATCGTCATCCGTGGGTATAGCTGCCCGCTGGCCGACGTAGTGCCCGGACACCCGGAGGTCTGCAAGTTGGCTGAGGCCCTGCTGGCGGAGGTGGTGGGCGCGCCGATCCGGGAGCGCTGCGATCGCGGCGAACGCCCGCGCTGCCAGTTCGACGTCGCGCTTGCCGACGACCCTGTACAGGCGATGGAGACGGCCGCCAGGTAGTCGAGAAACGGTGGGCTGCCGTGGACTCGCGAGAAGGCCAGGGCGGCAACGTTCGGCGGCACCGCCGTGGTTGGGCACAACGGTCCGACGGGACGGGACGGCAGTTGAGCCAGTCGTCGCGTCGGACGTCCACGCGGCCAGATCTACGACCGACGATCCGCCCGAATCCACCACGCGCTTCCAGCTGCTCGCGGGTAGTCCCGGGCACGCGGGCGGCCGAGGTGCGGCAGGCAGTGCGGCGCCGTTGTGGGGCCGAGGTGACGGAGCCAAGAGGAGGCCGGTGATCGAGAGACTCCCGCCCCACCGTGTTGCGGACGCCGGGTTGCCGACCCGCTACGGTCACTTCCACCTGACCGTCTATCGCGCGCCTGCGGGCCAAGAGCACCTGGCGCTCGTCGTCGGCGCCATTGGCGACGGCCAGCCGGTGCTGGTCCGATTGCACTCGGAATGCCTGACCGGCGATGTCTTCGGGTCGCGTCGCTGCGACTGCGGCGAGCAACTCGAGGACAGCTTGCGCTTCTTACAGGAACAGGGCCGGGGTATTCTGCTCTACCTCCGTCAGGAGGGACGCGGCATCGGCCTGACCAATAAGATCCGTGCCTACACGATCCAGGACCAGGGCCACGATACGGTCGAGGCGAATCATCTCCTGGGCTTGCCGGAGGACATGCGGGACTACGGCGACGCCGCCGCGATGCTGCGTGACCTCGGGGTGCGGCAGGTGCGCCTGCTCACCAATAACCCGGCCAAGATCGCGGGGCTGGAGCGCCACGGCATCGCGGTCGTGGCGCGCTTGCCGCTGCAGGTCGCGCCGAACCTCACCAATTTCCACTATTTGCGGACGAAGCGCGAGAAGATGGGGCACCTGCTTGCGCCACCCGTCCTGCTCAGCGGCGCACAAGAAGCGCCCGGCGACCGGCCTCGCTGAGGCCCCGATGCGCGCCCGGCTCCGGCCGTGGATCGGCCGGCGGTTATCGGCGGCACGCCCGCCCCCGGCGTCGCCGGCCCGCCCGCGGAGTTCCGCGTAGGCGGCCAGGCAGCGTTCGGCACAGGCGCGCCAGGTGAAGCGTTCCAGCACCAGCTCGCGCGCGTTCCGGCCGAGGCGGGCGGCGAGCGCCCGATCGCGCACCACTTCGGCCAGCCGCTCGCGCAGTTCGTCGACGTCGCCCGGCTCGACCAGGAAGCCGGTCACTCCGTGCCGGACGATCTCGGGCAGACCGCCCAGGCGGCTACAGACCACCGGCGTGCCGCTTGCCATCGCTTCCAACACCACGAGGCCCAGCAACTCCGAGACCCGGATCGCGCGGCCGTAGCAGGTGCGCTGGACCGAGGGCAGCGCCAGCACCGCCGCCCGGCGATAGAGCGCCGGGAGGTCCCGGTCGGGCACCGGCCCGAGGAAGTCGACGGCGCGCCCGGCGGCCAGCCGGCGCAGCAGCAGCGGGTAGTCGCGCTCCGGCGGGTCGGGGTCGTGCCCCTCGGAGCCGGCGATCCGCAGGCGCGCGCCGGGCGGCAGGGCGGCGATCAGGCGGTCCACCCCCTTGTGTGGCGTCAGGCGCCCGACGAAGAGGACGCCGTCCCGGCCGGCCGCGGGGTCGGGCACGAAGCGGGCCGGATCGGCGCCGCCGTAGATGATCGTGGTCCGCGCGGGCGGCGCGCCGAGTTCGCCGGCGGAATAGGCGGAGACGGCCAGGAAGCGCGCGAAGAGGCGCGGCAGCAGGCCCGCCCAGTCGCCCCCCTGGAGCCCGTGGTCGGTCACGACGGCGGGCTGGCCGCGCAGGCGCGCGCTCACGGCCGCGAGCCGGCTGGGCAGGCTGCGCAGATGATGGGTATGGACGAGATCGGCGCCCGCCAGCGCCACGGGCAGGGCGGCCGCCAGGGGGTGGGCGGGATGGCCGTGGCGGTAGGTGAGTGCCCGGAGGGTGCGCCGCCGTAGCCCGCCCGGCTCGCGGAACCGCTGCCGGCGCGGGCCGAAGGTGATCAGCTCGCAGTCGATCTCCGCGGCCAGCGCGCGGGCCAGTTCGAGCGGATAGCGCTCGCCGCCGCCGAGCAGCCCATCGGGCCCAAATGGTGTTGGAGCGACATGTATGACGCGCACGCTGGCGATCGCCCTCCTCACGCTCGGCGATCCGGGCACCCTGACCGGCGGCTACCTCTACCACCAGCGGCTGGCCGAGCTGGCGCCGACGCACGATGCCCGGATCGACTTCGTCTCCTTCCCGCACCGGCCCTTCCCGCTGGCCGCGCTGGCCGCGCCCGCGGTCCTGCGCCGCGCTCACCGCCAGGGTGCGCGGGCGCTCGTGCTGGATAGTATCGCCGCGGCGTTCCTGGCGCCAGTACTCCTCACCGGGCCGCCCACCGTGCCCTTGGTCGGGATGCTCCACCAACCACCCGGCGGGATCGACCACGGCCCGCTCCGCACCGCCGTCCAGGCCCGGTTCGATCGCCTGGCCTACCGGCGGGCGTCCCGGCTGCTCGTGGCCAGCGATTTGCTGGCAGAGCAACTGGTGGCCGCGGGCACCCCCCGCGCCCGCCTGCGCGTGGTCCCCCCCGGGCGTGACGTGGCCGCCGCCCCCGGCCCGCCGCCGGGCGACCTGCGGCAGGGACGCGGCGCGGCCTTCCTCTGCGTCGGCAACTGGGTCGAGCGGAAAGGGCTCCACGACCTGCTCGAGGCCTTCGCTCGCCTGCCGCCCGAGGCCGGCACGCTGCACCTGGCCGGCGATGAGCGCGCCGACCCGCGCTACGCCGCGCGGCTGCGCGCGCGCCTGGCCCGGCCCGACCTTGCCGGGCGGGTGGTCGCCCATGGCCCGCTGCCGCGCGAAGCGGTCGCGGCGCTCTACCACGCCGCGGATGTCTTCGCCCTGCCGAGCGTCAAGGAGCCCTACGGCACGGTCTACGGCGAGGCGATGGCGGCGGGCCTGCCGGTGGTCGGGTGGCGGGCGGGCAACCTGCCCTACCTGGCGGACGATGAACGCGAGGGGCTGCTGCTGCCCCCGGGCGACCTGGCCGGGCTGGCGGACGCCCTGGCGCGGCTGGCCGCTGACGCGGCACTGCGGCGGCGGCTCGGCGAGGCCGCCCGACAGCGGGCACTGGCGCGGCCGACCTGGGAGGAATCGGCGGCAGTGTTCTTCGCGGCCATCCGGGAAGCGGTGGGAGAGGGATGACCGCGCGGGGGAGCCGGCGGCCGGCTACTCGCGGCGCCGGGCGAGGAAGAGCATGACCCGCGACGCCGAGACGAACGGCTCGCGCTGGTAACCGCCATAGAGCGCCTCGATGGCGAAGCCGGCGCGTTCCAGGAGATGCTCGGCCTCAAAACGGTAGGTGTAGCGGAACGGCCACTCGACGAAGCGCTTCGTCACCGCCCCGTTCGCCGTCACCACCTCGTAGGCGGAGCGGATCACGCGGACCTGGGCCGCCAGGTCGATGCCGACCACCGCCTCGGTCCGCGCTACGGTGACGCCCTGCTCCCGCACCTGCCGGACGAGATCCTGGCGGAGGCTGCCGGGGGCTTCCAGGAGCCAGGCCGGGTCGGGGTGCAGCAGATCGATCGCCAGCAGGCCGCCGGGGCGCAGGTGGGTGGCGATGGCCGCCAGCGTCCTGAGCTGGTCGGCGCGGTCGACCAAGTAGGCGAAACTCTTGACGGCGACGATCGCCAGGTCGAACGGCGTGCCAGCGCCGTCGCCGAGGTCGCAGGAGCGCATATCGCCCTGGACCAGCCGGGCGCGCGCCGCCACCGCCGGGCCGGCCGCCGCCAGCTTGTCCCGCGTCAGGGCCAGCATGTGCGGCGAGGCGTCCAGGCCGACGATCCGGTGGCCGGCGCGCGCGAGCGGGACGAGCACGCGCCCGCTGCCGCAGGCCACTTCCAGCACCCGGCCGCCCTCGGCGGCCGCCAGGTCGAGATAGAGCGGCAGGTCCGCCTCGAACGGGAAGGCGTCATAGAGGCGCGCCAGCGCCGCGTCGCCCCACGGCTGATCGGCCCGGACGAGCGCGCCGGGCGTGGGTACGTCGTGCTCTTCTCCCATTCGTCGCTCCGTCAACTGCACCAGACCGCCTACGTGGTGATCGCGGCGCCGACCCGCCACGACGCGCATCAGACCGGGTCAGACGCCGAGGAATTCGGCGGCGGCGGCGAGGACGGCGTCGACCGTGATGGCGGTGACGCAGGCTGGTTCCCTCGTCGCGCCACAGGGCGGCCCGACCAGGGTGCGGCACGGGCTGCACGGCAGTTGCACCCGGACGATCCGCCGGCGCTCCGGCGGGCACCAGGGGCCGAACTCGACCGGGTCCGCCGGCCCGTAGAGGCCGACGACCGGCGTGCCGACCGCCGCCGCCAGGTGGAGCGGGCCACTGTCGGTGGCGATCGCCAGGCGGGCGCGGCGCTGGAGGGCCGCGAGCCCGCCGAGCGAGAGCCGCCCGGCCAGTCCGCGGGCGCCGCCCCCGCTCGCGGTGACCACCGCCGCGACGAGCGCACTCTCGCGCGAGGCGCCGACGACCAGCACGGGGGCATGATAGCGTCGCGCGAGGGCGCGCGCCAACGCACCCCAGCGACCAACCGGCCAGTTCTTGAGCGGCCAGCCCGAGCCGGGGTGGAGCAGGATCGGGCCGTCCCCGGCGGGCGGCGGCGCGAGCACGGCCGCCGCCTCGGCCTCGTCCTCCGCCGTCGGGACGAAGCGGACCGGCGGCAGCGCCCCGGCCGCGACGGTGACCGCCGTGCCGAGGCACGTGGCGGCCAGCGCCGCCAGGTCGAGCGCGAGGTGGGCGACGTGCCGGCGTGGGGCCGGGACCCCGCCGGGTGGCGGCAGCGCGGCCGTCAGGAACGGGCGCGTGCGGGGCATGGCGTAGCCGAGACGGAGGGGGATCGCCGCCGCGGCTACCAGCGGCCCCGACCAGGGATCGTCGGGGCGCGGCAGGAGGGCGAGATCGAAGCGCCCGCGCAGGGGGCCGCCCTCGCCCACGGCGCGCGCGTCCCAGCCGGAACGGTCCAGCGGCGCCAGCAACGGGGGGAACGACGCGCTGTAGGTCTGGTCGACATCCGGGCAGCGGCGGGGAACGGTCGCCAACCCGGCCGGCACGAGCAGGCTGATCCGGGCCTCCGGCAGCGCGTCGCGCAGCAGTGTGGCCGCCGGCAAGGTGAGCAACAGATCGCCGAGGTGATCGGGGCGCACGATCAGGATGCGCGCGGGTGTCATCGCGAAGGCCCTCCCCCCACTCCCGGACGATCGTTGTCGCCGCTCCCGCCCGCTCGCCGCCGCGTCAGGGAGCGAGGGCGTCATCGCGCGCGGCGTAGACCTGCGGCGACTCCCAGACGCGCACGAGCAGCGCCGTGAGGTCGGCGCCGCGCAGGGACGCGGCCAGGCTTTCCCAGCAGTACCGGGCGACGGCCTCCGCGGTGGTGTTCGTGCCCGCGAGCCCCGGCACCTCGCCGAGGTCGCGATAGTGGAGCGCGGACGCCAGCGTGTCGACCAGTTCCCGCAGCCGGCCGATATCGTAGAGCGTCCCGTCGTCGCGCAGCCGCGCGCCGCGCACCACGACGTCGAGCCGGTAGGTATGGCCGTGCAGGCGCGTGGCCGGGCCGAAGTCGCCGACCAGGCGGTGGGCCGCCTCGAACTGCGCCGCGACACCGATCTCGTACATGGTCCCTCCCAAAAGTCCGTGCGCTCGCCCGGATACCGCTCCGGCGTGGCCGGCCCGGCCTCCTCCACGGCTGGCGCCGTCCCCGTGCGGCTCTGCGCCACCGCAGCGGTGGACTCGGGGGTCGAAGGCTGGGGGCCGTCTGGGTAGTGCGCCATCTCGACCTCTGTTGCGTACCTCGTCCCCGCCGTGAGCACGGGGCGCGGGGAGTGGGGGGGAAGTGCGGGCAGCCGGGCGATGACGCTCCGCGCCCCACTCAGTCACGCCCCTCGACCAGCGCGGTTGCCAGGCGGAGCAGTTGGGCCACCGTCGCCGACTGGCCATTCAGGCCGGCGCGGGACGCGTGGTTCCCGGCCCCGGCCGGCGGGGCGCCCCCGCCGCCGGTGAGCGGCTGGAGCAGCCCGAGCGGCCGGGCGTCGGGATGGCAGTACAGGCGCGGGTGCTGCCGTGCGGCCGCCCCGAACTGGCCGACGACGTCCTTCTCGAACTGCTCGTTGGTCAGCCCGCCGAGTCCGGCCTGCAGCAGGCGCGTCGCCCGCGCGGTGAAATCGCCGTGCCCGCCCTCCTCGTAGGCGACCTCGCTGGAGAGGCAGGCGGCGAACAGCACCTCCCGCATCGTGCTCAGCCCGCGCGTCCCCGCCGCCTGGCGCGCCCCCCGGCCCTGCCGGAACCGGCGATGGGCCTCCACCATTGCTGGGGTCGCGACGAGGAAGCGCGGCCGCGGCCCGCCCCCAGCAGCCGATGGCGCCCCGACGCCAAAGCGCGAGATCGTCCCGGAATGGCAGCAGTCGATGAAGCAGGTCAGGTTCACGTCGCGCGGGATCTGGTCGAAGATCGCGCCGATATCATCGTCGATGACGAAGGCGCCGCCGGCGAAATCGATCGGGCAGATCGCCTCGTCCTGGTCCGGTGTGTCTTCACCGGCCTCGTCGCCCCCCGGATCGGGCAGTTGGGTGCCGTGCCCGGCGAACTGGAAGACCGCGACATCGCCGGCCCGGCTGGTGGCGACGAGCTGCCGGAGGGCCTGCAGGATGCCGTCGCGCGTCGCCTGCTGGTCGACCAGCAGGGTGATGTCGTCGAATCCGAGCGCCGCCAGGGTCGCCTGCCAGGCCTGGGCGTCCGCGATGCAGCCGTAGAGCCGCGCGGTCGGGTAGGCGTTGATCCCGACGCAGAGGGCACGCCGCCGCCCCATGGTCGCGCCCGCAACGCCGGCGAGGGCGGCTGGGGCGAGCCCAGGAACGCCTGGCACCGGCGGCGGCGGCGCGGCAGGCAGCGCGCCCGGCATGACCACGCCTGGGGCGAAGGGCGCCCCGAAGCCCGCCGGCCAATCGACCTGGTCCTCCCAGGAGCCGAGCGCGCGGCCCCCGGCCGGCGCGGCGGGGAAGTCGGCGATCGGATCGTTGTCATCCGCGCCCAGAACCCGGCGCGCGACGCTGTTCATCGTCGGCGCGTCGTCGTCGAAGCCGCCGTGCGTGGTGCTCCAGCTCGCGCGCCGGCCGCTCTCGAGGGTCGTGGGCGACCAGACCACCTCCCCGGCCTCGGGCGGTCGGCCGCCCAACCCGAACAGCGCGCGCAGGTGGGGATCGCCACGCAGGCTGATTTCCAGCCCCAGGATCGGCGTCTTCGGCTCCGCCTCCAGCGCGTGGTAGATTAGGTAGAGCAGGCTCTTGTGGTAGATCCCGTTGCAGTTGTCGGCGCGTTCGCGGGTGTTGGTCATCGTGAAGATGGTGAGCTGGGCGATCCCCTTGCCCGCGCCCAGCCGATCGGCGAGCTGCCGGTGGAAGGCGTCCGCGCGGATGGCGGGGGCCAGGAACTGGACCGAGCGGAATGCCGGCACCCCCAGATCGAGGGCCGCCGGGAGGAAGTGCGCGTGGAAGATCGATCCGGCGCTGTGCCCGACCGCGTGCAGCTCGATCCGCTCATCCTTGTGCCGGTCGCAGAACGCCTGCAGCTTGCGCGCCACATACAGCGCGCCGCCGTCCGGCGCGACGGCGCGTTCGGCGCTGCGCTTCATCCCGGACCAGATCCGCGGCGCGTGCAGCGCGCGTGCCAGTTCCTCGATCACCGGGTCGGTCGTGAAGTCGAAGATATCGCGGGTCGCGGCGCGCGCCGCCTGCCGGGACCGGCCGAGGAGCTGGCCGATCGTCTCGAACAGCCCGGTCTCCCAGACGAAGTAGAGGGGGTAGACATCGTTCGCCCGCCACCAGGAGACGTGCTTCTCGGCGATCCGCAGCCCTGCCGACTCCTGGACCAGCCCGCCGTGGGCGTAGAACAGCAGCCGCAGCGGGCGCTCGGCCGCCTTGGCACCCTCGAGGGCGCGGGGGAGATGCTCGTCGAAGATCGCGTCCACATCGGTCGCCGCCGTCGCGAACTGGCCGTCCTCCGAGAACCGGCCGAGGTTCAGATTGATGACATGCGGGCGCAGCGTGTCGAGGATCTCCGGCGGGATCGGGACCCCACGCGCCCCGTTCGGCCCCGGCGACGCGGCGCGGGCGGCGTCCTCGCCGCCAAAGAGCTCGCGCAACTGGGCGTCGGCCATGGCGTCCTCGAGTGGTTCGGCGTCGAACGGATCATCGCGCTCCGGGAGGCTCGCACCGATCGCCCGGAGCGCCCCGCGGATCGCCAGCGCCTCGTCGCCGAAGGGACCGGCGCCCCCGTCCTCTTGCCCCGGCATGGCTCGCGCATCACCGGGCACGGCGTGCAGCGCACGCAGCTCGCCGATGAGCTCCCGATGGTCCAGCGCGGTACCCGGGCAGGACTTGGCGGTGGAGAGCTGGTTGTGGAAGGCCAGCGTCTCCGGCGACAAGCCGAACCGCTGCTGGATGAGCGCGATGATCCGCAGGATGGCGTCGCGCTGCGCGCCGGCGAAGCGGTCGCGCCCGAGCGTGAAATCGCCGATCGCCACGACCATGAATGGCCCCGCCGTGCGGTTTCCGTTGTGGCCGGCGGCGCTGACCGGCGGCAGGTTCCAGTTGCGGCCGGTCCAGATCGCGCCGTTAGGGTCGACGGTGACGTGCTGCGCGATGTCGCCCCAGCCCTGCGCCTGGGTCTGGACGCGCCGCATGGCCACGAGCGTCTCCTGGCCCCGGAACTCCGCGTGGTTAGGCCGACCGGTGTGGTGCAGGTGGACGGCGTGAATTTGCCGGTCGAAGGGGAAGCGATCGAGCAGGCCGGCGAACTCCGCCAGCGTCAATTGCTGGAATGGCACGGACATGACAACCTCCTGCGCGTACTGGTGTGCTGGCCGTTTACTCCATCCGGCGCGATCAGCTGGGAGCCTGAAGGCGAAAGTGCCATGCTTCGCGACGGATAGACGAAGCGGCCAGCACAGTAATACCGGGCGGCCGCGTTGCCGAAGGCTCGCGCCCGCGCGCTGCCCCCCACATCCGCCAGCAGCGCCGCCTCGGCGCACCAGTCCCCCTCGGCCCGCGTGTCGTAGGGAGCAGGCACCGCTCCTGTCGCCACCTCGCACGTCGCGAACTCGTTGAGCAGGTCGTACGCCTGCAGGAACTCGGTGACCGCCTCGTGGCGGTCCAGGTGGCTCGCCTCCTGGTACCGCTCCAACTCCAGCGGCCGGCGAAAACCGCGCTCGACCAGCCCGATCCGCGTCGCGTCGTCGATGACCTCGAAATTGTGGTACGTGTCGGGGTCGAGCTCCCGCAGGCGCTGGAGGCAGAAACCGTGGATCGTGCCGACGTACATGCCGCCGAGGGTCGCGTCCTCGCCATCCGGCGTCACCCGCTGGATGGCACTCCGGATACGGAACTTCATCTCCTGGGCCGCCTTCTCGGTGAAGGTGAAGGCGACGATCTCGTCCTTCGGCACCCCCACCGCGGCGGTCCACCACGCGATCCGGCGCGCCATCACCTCGGTCTTGCCGCCGCCGGCCCCGGCGATGATCAAGGCCCGTCGTCGCGACGAGCACACCGCTTCCTGCTGGCTCGTGGTCAAACCATCGAGGAGCAACCCGCGAACGTCATGCATGCGTGCCTCCGGGCGTGGCGGCGCCCCTGCAACGCCATTCTCTATTCAACTTTCTCGTCGCTACCCGCCGAGATGATACCAGTACGCATCACCGGCGGCGAACGTTTCACCGGCGGTGCTCCCCCAGCTTGTGGTGGACAATTCCAGGTCATGCCGTCTGACCGCTTGACGCCCGGGTAATCTGCGCGATCCTTCATCGCGACGTCCCGTGGTGCTGCGAGCGGAGGATCGGTCGATGACCGACGCGCACTGGCTCCTGCTCCTGCCCTTGCTGTTCCTGGTCGGGCTGTCCTGGGCGTGGCGTCGCCGGCGCTCGCGGTCGGCAGCCGTTGACGTCAGCGCCAGCGGTCCGCGGTCCCTCAAGCCACTGCCCGACTGCTCGACTGCCCGACTCGTCCTCAGGCCGGTTCGAGCGCGCCGATGAAGAGCCCCGCCGCCCCGCGATGCCAGGGGGCGGGCGTCGTGTAGTTGTTCTGGTCGTTCGGCCACCCCTTCCAATAGACCGTGTTGACCGGGCAGATCTGATACCACTGCACCGTCGGGGCGGTGGGCAACTCGGGGATCCAGATGCCCATCGCCTGGCGGTAGAGTTCCATGAACCGGTTGGAGCCGGGCGCAGTCCGTCCCATCTCCTCGATGATCTTGTCGAAGTCGGCGTTCTTCCAGCGGTGCGCGTAGGTCGCGGCCTCGCCATTCGGCGCGGCATAGCGACTGTGGAAGTGGTTGAGGGAGAGGTAGGGGTCGCGGAAGCCGCCCGAGATGCCGCTGAGCCAGATGTCGACCTCGCCGGTCGCGATCAGCGTATTGGCGTTGCTCGGCGACTTGAACGAGGCGTCGAAGCCCGCCTGCCGCATCTGCTGGACGAGCACCGGGGCGAAGTTGGTGAAGAAGCCCGGCAGGAGCATGATCTGCATCTCGAAGCGCTTGCCGTCCTTGGCCCAGAAGCCCTCCCCGTCCTTCTTCCAGCCCTTCGCCTGCATGATCTGCGCCGTGCGGTTGGGGTCGTAGACATCGACCGGAGTCTTCGTCAACGCGTCCTGCGCGGCCTCGAAGTACGGCTTCATCACCGGGTAGGCCGGGAGGGGCAGGACCGTGTATTCGCCGGCCCCCTTGAAGCCGACCTCGATGATTTGCTTGCGGTTCATCGCGTAGTTGACCGCCCAGCGGATCTCCTTGTCGTCGTAGGGGGGCTTCGAGCAGTTGAAGTGCAGGTTGTTGACCCAGCCGTCGACGGCGCCGTAGGGGGGCTTCCGGCTCGACACGAAGACCTGGAGCTTCGGGTTGCGCGCCAGGGCGACCTCGGTGTCCGCGGCGAAGATGTTGTGGGTGACGTCGACCTCCCCGGCCGCCAGTATCTGCGCCTTCTTGGCGTCCTCGAACTTCGGCAGCACGATGATCCGCTTCATCGCGGGGAGCTTGCGGAAGCCCGTCTTGGCCCCCCACCAGTCGTCGCGCCGGTCCCAGATCTTCTGCTCCGGCGAGGAGAAGACCAGCTTCCAGGGGCCGGTGCTGACCGGCCAGCCCTTGGCCAGGTCGAAGTTGGTGAAGGTGGTCTGGTCCTTGCCGGCGAAGATATGCTCCGGCACGATCGCGAAGCCCTGGTCCTGGCACCACTCGAAGTTCTGGAACATGAACTGCGGGTTGGGGTTGTTGAAGGTGAACTTCGCGCTGAGCGGGTCGGGCGCGATGATCTCCTTGACCCACAGCTTCATCTCGAACGAGTTGTTGAGCTTCGGCGCGTTCTCCTTGAGCATGTTAACGGTGTAGACCACGTCCTTGCTGGTGAAGGGCTGCCCGTCGCTCCAGGTCACGTTCGGGCGCAGCTTGATCGTCAGCTCGGTGAAATCGGGGTTGTAGGCGTAGCTCTCGGCCAGGTAGGGGATCTCGCCGTTCTGGCCCTTGAGATCGGGGGGGGCGCTGACCTTGTCATTCCAGACCGAGTTGTAGAAGAAGAGCGGCTCGTAGGAGAAGTGCCAGCCGGTGCGGCGCGCGCCGGCGAGGAAGGGATTCAGCAGCTCGACATCGTCCATCTGGTTGAGGGTGTCGGAGACGCTGACGATCAGCGTCTGGTTGCGCGGCACCGGCGGCACCGGGGGCGCCGCGGCCGGCGCGGGCTGTCCGGCCGTGGTCGGGGCCGCCCCCCCCGCCGCCGCCGGCGTGGTCCTCGCCGCCGGCCGCGTCGGCGTCGGCAACTCGATGGCCTGGTTATTGCCGGCACAGGCGGCGAGGAGACCGAGCGAGACGGCGCTGAGGCCGATCAGGAATTCGCGGCGATGGAGTTGGTGTTTGCTCATAACTGTTGCCCCTCCTGCGACTGGTGCCGGCCTCATCCGCCGGCACACACCGAACCTGTGCGGCACCCCGCACGCTCGTGGAACGCTGCGGTGTGTGAACGAACACTACGCCGGGCCACTGCCCCATCGCAGGATCTCGTCAGCCGCGCCGCTGACCCTCGCCTTCGCCGGCCGGACCGCCGGACCTCAGACCAGATCGGCGAGGACGGCACGGCAGTAGCCCGCCGCCCAGGCCATCGCGATCTCGTTCTTGCGCTCGCCGAAGACCTTCGGCAGATGCTCGGGCGCGATCGCCCCCCGATAGCCCAGTTCGTGCAGCACCTTGATCGCCGTGTCGGGCCGCACCTGGCCGGTGCCGGGGAAGACCTCGTCGACCTGACCGTCCGCGTGGATGACGACGTCGCGGACGTGGACCATGAAGGTGCGGTCGACGAAGCGCGGCAGCACCGCGCGCACATCGTCGCCGCGCATCGCCATGCAGCCGAAGCAGAAGATCATCCCGTTCTCCGGCGCGGGCACCGCATCGAAGAGGGAGGCATACTCCCGCGCGCCCCAGAGCCCGGACGCCGGCGGCCAGGGGGAGTGCGTCGCCAGCTTCGTGGCGGCCTCGCGCGCCCGCGCCGCCGCCCGCTCGTAGAAGCGGCAGTTGCCCTCGAACTGCGCGGCGGCCTCCTCCGGCGACCGCGCGCCATCGAGCGGCGGGTGAAGCGTGACACAGGGGATGCCGGCCGCGCCGGCGGCGTCGAGGTGGCGGGCGAAGACTTCGTAGCTCTCGCGCCCGGCCGGCGTCTCCTCGGTCCAGGAGCGCAGCGGCTCCTGGACCGGCTCCAGGCCGATCAGGTCGATCCCCGCCTCATCGAACGGCCGGCGGTATTCCCGCAGCTCCGCGGCCGTGGGCCAGCCACGCTCGACCGCGGCCGGGATCGACTTGGCGGACTCCTGCGCGGCCGTGATACCGATCTGCCGGCAGTAGTCGACCCGCACGAGCGGGTCGTCGGAAACCATGTGCGTCCGCAAACAGATCTGCACGGCCCTTCCCCTTTGTGCCAACAGCCCGCCCAGCGAGGCCGGCGTTGTGCAATTTGTCGGTGCGATGAGACAACGTTAACACGCCGCTTCGGCACTGTCAAGGAATCGAGCACCCCCCGCCTCGGCCGGCGACGCCGGAGCGAACGCCGACTCAGCCGCCGCTCGGGGCCGCCAGCGGCAGGCGGACGGCGCGACCCTCCCGGATCGAGCGGTAGGCCGCCTCGACCAACTCCAGCGAGGCGCGCGCGTCCTCGCCGGGGGTGAGCGGCCGTGCCCCGTCCAGCAGGCAGTCGAGCAGATGCTCGATCGCCCCGGCCATCCCCTCGGCGGGCGGGCGCGGCGCGCCGACCGGCGGCCTGCTGTGGAACTCGACGATCCCCGCGCCGTCGCCGGGGAGTTTGCGCGACGCCACCGTGATCCGGTCGTCCCAGCCCAGTTGGAGCGAACCGTCGCGCCCGTAGATCTGGAGGGGCATCACGTCCCAACTCGACGCCAGGCGCGGATCCTTCAGCACGTAGGACACCGTCACCTCGCCGACGCAGCCGTTGGCGAAGCGCAGCAGCACGATCCCGGAATCCTCCGTCCGGCGCCCGGACTCGATCAGGTCGGTGGTCGCCGCGACCGCCTGCACCTCGACCGCCTCGCCGATCAGCCAGCGCAGCAGGTCGAGCGCGTGGATGCCGATGCCGGAGATGACCCCGTCGTGCTTCCAGTAGCCCGCGCGGCGCGCGGGGTCCATCTGCCGCCAGGCGTAGGTGATGTCCTGCAGGTAGGCCCCCTTGACCAGCACCGGCTCCCCGACGTACCCCGCATCGAGCAGCTCTTTGACCCTGCGGTGCCGGTTCTGGTAGCGCTTCGTCTGGTCCACCAGCAGCAGCACGCCCGCCCGCCGGCAGGCGGCGATCATCGCGTCCGCCTCCTCCAGCGTGTTGGCGATCGGCTTCTCGACGAAGACGTGCTTGCCCGCGTCGGCGGCCTGGATGGCGACCGGCGCGTGCAGGTGGTGCGGCAGGCAGAGGTCGACGACCCGCACCTCGGGGTCGGCCAGCGCCTCCTCCACGGTGGCATACCAGCGCGCGGCGCCCCACTTGTGCGCGGCGGCCTCGGCGAGCGCGGGCCGGGCGTCGACCGTCGCCACCAGCCGCGCCCTGGAATTGGCCGCGTAGGCGCTCAGGTGTCCGCCCGATACCCCCCCGCAGCCGATGACGGCGACACCGACTGGTCCGCGCATCATCCCCTCCCCTTGAGGTAGGCCTGCACGATGTCGCGGACGAGGGCGATGTCGTGGACGGCGCCCCGCCCGTCGGTTTCGGGACGCGCGCCCGACAGCACACACGCGCGGAAATGCTGCAACTCCAGCTTGAAGGGATTGTCGTGCCAGCTGAGTTCCTTGCGCCAGGGCGCGCGATCCTCGTCCATGCCGTGGAGGGTGACCGTCGAGGGCAGCCCCCTGGAGAACCCGGTGGGGAACGAGACGATGACCCGTTCCCGCGAGCCGTAGACCTCGAGCGTTTCCTTGAAGTCCCACAGCTCCGGCAGGTCGACCCAACTGCAGACCGCGCGTTTGCCGTCCGCGTAGGCCAGCGTCGTGCTGATCCCGCGCCCCTCGGCCCAGATTTCCGTGCTCAGCACGCGCTCCGGGGGGCCGAACAGGCCGTGCAGGTTGCCGATGTCGTGGATCATGCTGCCGAGGATCGACCCGAAGGCGCGGCGGATCGCCGGGGGTGCCTGTTCGCCCTCCGGCACGCCGAGGGCCTCGGCGATCAGGCGCGCCTGGGCGGCGGCCGCCTCCTCGCGGGCCGCGGGCGGGATGTCGTCGAAGCGGCGCACGCTGAACTCGGCGACGTGGAGACTATTGTCGGGGTGGAGATGGTTGACCTGGACGAAGCGCACGTCCGCCATTTCCCGCACCCGCGCGCGGGCGTAGGCGTAGGCCGGCTCGTGCCGTTTCATGTAGGCGACCATCAGCACGACCCCCGCCGCCTCGGCCGCGGCGACCATCGCTTCCGCTTCGCCGACGGTGGTACACATCGGCTTCTCGACCAGGACGTGCTTGCCCGCCCGCGCCGCCGCGATACTGGGCGCCGCGTGAGAGCCGAAGGGGCAGACGATGACCGCGTCGACGTCGCTCGCCAGCAAGCGGTGGTAGTCGAGGAAGCGGCGCTCCGGCGGCACACCGTACTCCTCCCCCACGGCGTCGAGCACCCCCGCGGAGAGATCGCAGAGCCCGGCGATCGCGAACTCGTCGCGCAGTTCGCGCAGGTGGGGCAGGTGCTGGATTTGCGCGATGGCGCCGCAGCCGATCAGCCCGACCTTGAGTCTCGTCATCCCGGCCCTCCCCTCTCACGGCGTCGCGGCGCCGTCAGCCCATCCAGGGCGCGGCGTCGCCGGTGCAGGACGACCGCCGCGGGGCGGTCGCGGGGCGGCACGCGCCGTTGTCCATCACCCCCCCTCGGCCGCGGTCTCCAGGAACCCGAGCTGGCGCGAGATGTCCCGCGCCGCCCCACTAGCCTGCGCCCCCAACTGCCAGAGACGCTCCCAGGGCGTGCGCAGCAGCGGGGAGGCGATGCTGACCGCGGCCACGACCTGCCCCTCGCCGTCGAAGACCGGGGCGGCGACGCAGCGCACCCCTTCCCGGAGCTCCTCGTCGTCCCACGAGAAACCGCGGCGGCGCACCTCCGACAGATGGTCGCGCATGGCATCGCGCGAGGTGATCGTGCGGGGGGTGACGGGGGGCATGCCGGCCGCGAGGATGCGGTCGGTCTCCGCCTCCGGCAGGAAGGCCAGGATGACCTTGCCCGCGGCGGAGCAGTAGGCCGGTCGCCGCGCGCCGATCGCGGTGCGCAGCGAGAGCGTCTGCTTCCCTTCGAGCCGGTCGACGGTGACGACCTCGCCGCTGTCGAGGACCGCGAGGTGGACCAGCTCCTGCGTGTCGTCGCAGAGCGCCTGGAGCGTTGCCCGCGCCACCTGCCGGAGGTCGAGGTCCTGGAGGAGCGTCGACGCCAGCGACAGGACCCGCGTCCCCAGCCGGTAGCGATCGGTGGCGCGATCGCGCTGCACGTAACCCCGCGCCTGGAGCGTCGCGAGGATGCGGAACAGCGTCGTGGGGTGCATGCCGACCGCCCGGCTCAATTCGGTGAGCGTCAGCCCCCCGGGCACGGTCGCGCCGGCGATGGCCTCCAGGACGTGCAACCCCTTGTCGAGCGTGCCGAGGATCGGCGCCGCGTTCCGCTTGGTGTAGGTCGTACTCATCGGTTGCTTCACTCCGGTGTCCCCGCGCGCCGGGGTCTGCGTCGTTGGGGTCGCGAGCTCCGATCGCGACCGCCGTGGAGTTGCGAAAAGCACCTTCATTATTCGCATGGTACGGTGACCGTACCCGGTTGTCAAGCGCCGCGTGGCGGGCCGGAAGGCCGCGCAGAGGCGGCAGGCTGGTGCAAGTGGCCTGACCGGCCGGGCATAATGCCCGATCCCGGCCGGTCGGCGCCGCTTGACAAGCCCACAGCCCGGCTGTAGTATGCAACTATCGAACGTCACTTTCATATCCTGCTGCATTCGCGACGCTCCTTACCCCGGCCGCGACTGCGCCCCGCCCGGTACGCCGACGGCAATGTTCGCGAGCGAGCGGAGTCACCGGTGGGCGCGCCCGCGGGGCGCGGGCAACGCAGGGCAATCGGGCGCCGCCGCGACCGTAGCCGCGTCCGTGGAGAGAAGGAGGGGGACATGGCTCGATCCACTGAACTCCGTTCCCTGGGGCAGGACCTGACGTCCGGCCGGCTGAGCCGGCGCGAGTTCCTCCGCCGCGCGGCGGCGCTCGGCCTGACCGCCTCGTCCGTCGCGGCGCTGCTCGCCGCCTGCGGCGGATCGGCGGCGCCGGCGAGCACGCCCGCCGCGGCGACCGGCGCGTCGACGGCGGTGCCCGCCGCGGCGGCGACGAAGGCGCCGGTGAGCAACCCGGCGGCGGCCACCGGCGGGGCGACCTTCATGAAAGCACCCGAGCCGAATCCCAAGCGCGGCGGCACCGTGAAGACGGCCTTCGGCGTGACCGTGGGACACTACGACTTCCACCAGGGGGGCGGCGGCCCGCTCGTCCAGGCCTTCGACAACCTCGTGACGCTCAACTACACCGACGGGCTCGAGACGATCGTCCCCGAGCTGGCGGAGAGTTGGGAAATCTCGGCGGATAAGCAGACCTACACCTTCAAGGTGCGCGACGGCGTGAAGTTCCACGACGGGACGCCCTTCGGCGCGGAGGACGTGGTCGCGACCTTCTCGCGCATCATCTTCCCGCCGCCGGGCATCGCCAGCCTCTTCCAGGAGAATTTCGCGGCGGTGGAGAAGGTCGAGCTGATCGACCGGCTGACCATGCGCTTCGTGCTCAAGTATGCCTGGCCGCCCTTCCTCGCGGCGCTCACGCCCGTCAACATGGTGATCTACTCGAAGAAGACGCTGGAGCAGAACGGGAACGACCTGCGCAAGGTCATCGCGCCGGGCACCGGCGCGTTCGTCTACAAGGAATACAAGACCGCCGAGCGCTGGATCTTCGAGCGCAACCCCAACTACTGGAACCCCGAACTGCCCTACGTCGACCGGCTGGAGATGCTGCATGTGCCGGCCTGGACCGACCGGGGCACGGCGGTCCTGACCGGGCAGGCCGACTTTTCCTGGAACGTCTCGATGGAGACCCATCAGGAGGCCGAGAAGCGCAAGGACAGCGTGGCGACGCGGGTGCTGCCCCACTTCGGCGCCGCCTACCACGTCGCGATCAATAACCAGCGCAAGCCGTTCAGCGACCCGCGGGTGCGCCGGGCGATCCACCTGGCGGTGAGCCGGCAGAACCTGATCGGCGCCTTCGCCAAGCAGGAGTTCATCACGATGGACCGCTGGGTCTCGCACGCGAACAAGTACGCGCTGCCCCTCGAGGACATCCAGAAGCTGCCCGGCTACCGCGCGGACAAGAAGGAGGACATCGCCGAGGCGAAGCGCCTCCTGGCGGAGGCCGGCCACCCCGACGGCTTCGAGGCGGAGCTGATGTCGGCGGACGTGGCGCCCCACGCGCAGATTATGGCGCCGGCCTTCCAGGACCAGCTCCGGCGCACCCTCAACATCCGGACGACCATCAAGGTCCTGGAGCGCTCGCTGCTCACCAACGCCCTGAGCCAGGGCGAGTACGACATGCAGCTGGGCACATCCTACGGTTCCGACATCCCCGACCCCGAGCTGATGTGGACCAGAGCCCTGCGCACCGGCGCCTCCCAGAACTGGTCGAAATACGCCAACCCGAAGTTCGACCAGCTGCTGGACCAACTCAAGACCGAGGCCGACGAGGAGGCCCGGCAGCGCCTGGTGCGGGAGGGGATGCAGCTGCTCGACGACGATCCCCCCTTCTACCTCATGGGCTTCGCCGACCATCTGCCGATGTGGCGTAAGCCGGTCCACGGCATCGTCGCCAACTGGCGGCATACCCATTGGGGCCGCATGCCGACGGTCTGGCTAGACCAGTAGATCGGCGACGCCGGCCGATACCGGCGACGCCGGCCGGGTACCGGCGGGCCCGGGCGGGCGTCGCCGATGGTGGAGGGAACCCGCACGATGGGGCACTACCTGCGCAAGCGCCTGCTGGCGGCTATTCCCACCCTCTTCGGGATCACGGTGCTGATCTTCCTGGCGATGCGCGTCCTGCCGGGCGATCCCGTGTCCTTCATCTTCACCGAGGCGCAGGGGGTGCAGGTCCTCAACGAGGAGCAGAAAAGCCAGGCGCGGGCCAAGCTGGGGCTCGACCGGCCCTATCACGAGCAGTACCTGGGCTGGATCGGCGGCGTGCTGCGGGGCGACCTCGGCGAGTCCTTCTGGCGCGGCGAGAAGACGGCGGCGCTGATCGCCCGCCGCGGCCCGATCACGGCGCAGATCGCCCTGATGGCGGTGGCGCTCTCCTGGCTGATCGGCCTGCCGGTGGGCATCCTCAGCGCCGTGCGGCGCAATTCCTGGCTGGACTATCTGTCCCGGACCACCGTCACCTTCTTCCTCGCCGTGCCGAGCTTCCTGATCGGGCTGACGGTGGTCCTCGTCGGCGTGCTCGTCTTCAACTGGCGCCCGCCCCTGACGATCGCCTATCCGTGGACCGACCCGCTGACGAACCTCCAGATCACCATCGGACCGGCCCTGGCGCTCGGCGTGGGGCTGGCGGCGGTGGTCGCCCGGTTCACCCGGTCCTCCTGCCTGGAGGTGCTGAACGAGGACTACGTGCGGACGGCGCGGGCCAAGGGCGTCGTCGAGCGGCGGGTGATCCTGAAGCACGTCTTCCGCAACGCCCTGCTCCCCGTCATCACCGTCTCCGGGCTGGCCCTCGGCGGGCTGCTCGGCGGGTCGGTCGCGGTCGAGCGGGCCTTCGGCGTGCCGGGCCTCGGGCTCGCGCTGACGTTCGCCCTGGCGGAGCGGGACTGGAACGTCATCCAGAACCTGGTGCTGCTCTACGGGGTGATCGTCACCGCGGTCAACCTGGCGGTGGACCTCAGCTACAGCTGGTTCGATCCCCGCATCCGGTATCAGTGATCCGGGTCGGCCGCGAGCGGCGCCGGCCGCCCGGCAGGAGTTGAGGAGCGGCGATGGCGGTACCGAAGCAACGGCCCCTGCCCCTGCAGGCACGTGCGCAACCGCGACGACCGCCGCGCGCCGCGCGGGGCGGGCTGACCCAGGCGCGGCGTTTCCTGCGCTCGTCGCTCGTGGGGACCCTCAGCATCGTGTTTCTGGCCGGGTTGATCGGCGTGGCCCTCTTCACCGAGCAGTTGGCGCCCTACGACCCGCTCGAAGCGGACTACGCCAGCCTCGGCGCCCCGCCCTCGGCGGCGCACCCGCTGGGGACGGACACGCTGGGGCGCGATGTCCTGAGCCGGGTGATCCACGGGGCGCGGGTCACCCTGCTGGTGGCCCTGACCTCGGTGGTGCTCGGGGACGGCCTCGGCTTCCTCTGGGGCCTGGTCAGCGGCTACGTCGGCGGGCGGTTCGACGCGATCAGCCAGCGCCTGCTGGAAGTCTTCATGTCCTTCCCCACCCTGATCCTGGCGATGCTGCTCCTGATCGGCCTCGGATCCGGCCTGCAGACCGTGATCATCGCGATCGCCGTCACCCGCGTGCCCCTGGCCACGCGGGTCATCCGGGCGGTGGTGCTGTCGATCAAGGAGCTGGCCTACGTCGAGGCGGCACAGTCGCTGGGCGCCCGGCCCTGGCGGGTGATCGCGCGCCACGTCGCGCCGCAGTGCGTCGGCCCGCTGCTGGTGATCGCCAGCTTCAACCTGGGCTCGGCGGTCTTCGCGGAGGCGGCGCTGAGCTTCCTGGGCGTCGGGGTGCCGCCGCCGACCCCCACCTGGGGGAGCATGCTCGGCGGGGTGCTGGCCGACGCGTTCAAGCCCCCCTGGTGGCTGGTGATCTTCCCCGGCCTGGCGATCACCGCGACGATCATGGCGGCGAACCTGCTCGGCGATGCGTTGCGCGATTTCCTGGATCCCAGGATGAAGCAGCAGGTGGAGTGAGGTTGCGCGCCGCCCCCGAATGGGTGGACGGACATTCGTGTCGCCGTGTCGCAGGAGGAAAAGGAGCACCAGATGCCGATCCGCGTCTACGATTCCCGCACCGACATCGCGAACCTGGTCGTCCGCCCGGCGATCCGGGGACGCTTCATGCGCATGGCGCCGGGGCCGGCGGGGCGGATGCACAGCCACGATCTGGGGGGGGAGATCTTCCTCGTCCTGGAGGGTCAATGCGAGTTCCTGGTCGAGGACGAGCGGGTCACCTGCGGCCCCGGCCAGCTGATCTATGTCGAGCCGCGCCTCAAGCACACGCTGCACGCCGTGGGCGACGAGCCGTGCGTCATCTATCTGAGCGTCACGCCGCACGTCGAGCCGACCCACACCCAGTACGACGAGGAGTACCGCCAGCTCCCGCCCCGCTACGGGACCTGGCGGGGCACGGGGCAGGGGGACCCCCACCCCGATCTGGCGACCCCCGAACTGGCCGGGCGCTACGCCGCGGCCGCGCGCCACCTGGCCGATCTGGCGCGCGCCAACGCCGACGTCGCGGAGGGTCGCCTCCAGGCGCTGCGCGCGGCCGCCGCCGCCGAGGACCAGCCCGCCTGCAAGGACGCCATGGACGAGCTCTGGCTCAGGCTGCGGGACGTGCTGCAACAGGTGAGCGCGCTCGAATACGACTGGAACGCCCTGGCGCCGCGCGCGATGCCGGGGCGGTAGCGGAGAGCGCGCTCAGGCTCATGGTCCTCCGCCCTTGGGGCGGGGGGAGAGCCATTTTCGGCGCGCCGAGCACATCGACCCGGGACCGCTGTAGTCCAGCGTGGCCCTGCGCCGCGCGGCGCGGGGGTCGGCATCGGTCTCCAGCCGGCCGTGTCGTTACGCAAGCAACAGTTCTCGGGGGAGCGGAGGGGAGGAGGCGCGAGTCATGACCCAGACAGTGGGCTTCGCGGTGATCGGGGTCGGGCTGGTCGGCCCCACCCACGCGCGGTTCATCGACGAGGCCGCGGGCGCGGAACTCAAGGTCGTCTGCGACCTGCGCGAGGATCGGGGCCGGCCCTTGGCCGATCAGTACGACGCCGCCTGGCTGGCCGATTACCGCCAGGCGGTGCGGCGCGACGACGTCCAGGTCGTCACCATCTGCCTGCCGACCGCGCTGCACCTGGAGGTCGCCCGCGCCGCCGCCGAGGCGGGCAAGCACGTCCTGGTGGAGAAGCCGATCGAGATGAACCTCGAGCGCGCCCGGGAGTTGATCGCCATCTGCGAGCGCCACGGCGTCAAGCTCGGCGCCATCTTCAACCGGCGGTTCGTCTTCGGCACCCGCCGCGCCCATGACGCGGTCCAGCAAGGGGAACTGGGCAGGCTGCTCGTCGCCGACATGCACTTCAAGTCCTGGCGGCCGCCCGAATACTATACCGACTCGGGCTGGCGCGGCACCTGGAGCCAGGAGGGCGGCGCGGCGCTGATCAACCAGGGGGTCCACGGCGTCGATCTGCTGACCTGGATCGCCGGGCCGATCCGGCGCGTCCAGGGCTACGCCCGGCACCTGCGCCACCACCACATCGAGGCGGACGACACCACCATCGCGGTCTGCGAGTACGCCTCGGGCGCGCTCGGGGTGATCCAGTGCGCCACCTCGGTCTATCCGAGGCAGCTCGACCGGATCGAGCTGCACGGCGAGCGGGGCACGATCCTGCTGGAGGACTACAAGATCGCGGCCTGGCAGATCGACGGCGTGGCGCCCGGCGAGCCGCCGGCCGAGGAGCTGGCGCTCCCCGGCGCGGATAAGGGCACCAGCGTCGGCCACTTCCTCCAGATCCAGGACATGGCCGACGCGGTGCGCGAGGGGCGCGATCCCATCGTCACCGGCGCGGACGCGCTGCACTCCCTGGCCGTCATCCAGGCGATCTACGCGGCCGAGCGGACGGGTGGGGCGGTGGAGGTGCCGCAGCCCCCGGCGCGATAGGACGGCGACGTGGGTGGTGCCCACCATCCTGCCGGGGGCCTACCGCGCGCCGCCCTGCGGTTGATCCGCAACCTTCAGTTCTCCACGGAGGGGGCGCCGACCATGGCCATACCGTCGCTGAATCCGGCGACCGAAGAGCCGCTGGCGACCCATGAGCCGCTGCCGGCGCAGCAGGTCGACGCCATCGTGGCGGAGGCCCAGGACGCCTTCCTGCGCTGGCGCGGTTGGAGCCGGTCGCGGGCGAACTCGCGCCCGGCATCGCGATCCTGCCCACGCCGGGCCACACGTTGGGGCATCACTCGCTCGTCTTCGACGATGGCGGCCTGGCGGTCGTGGTCGCGGCGGATGCCGCGCTGACGCGGGACTTCTTCCTGGCGCGGGACTACTACTTCAACACGGTCGATCCCGAGGCGGCGGTCCGCTCGATCGACGCGCTCGCCGGCCGCGCGGACCTGGTGATCCCCGGCCACGACAACGTCTTCCTCAACCGGCGCCGAGTAGTCGGCGCTCGCCGGTCCGGCCGCCGCGCAGGGAAGGAGATCGGCACGGCGAACCGATTGGTCACCCTTACTGTGGCTCTTTCGCGCATCCGCGACGATCGTGCGCACCGATCAACGTCCTTGGACCTTATGCGCCAGCACCGCCCTGGTTTCCACGATTGATATGCGCGCTATGATGGAACTACCGGCGCTGTTGATCGCGGGACCGCGTAATCGAGGGCCAGGAGGTGCCGCCATGTCCCAACCCGCAGTGTTCCGTCGTGCCGGTGCGTGGGTGGAGCGGCTCCTCCACGCCGGTCCTCGCGCGACGCCGCCCCCGATCCCCGTCGCTACCGCGCCCACGGCGGAGCCTGCGCCTGCGGTGCTGTCGAGCGAGCCAGTGCCTACCCCCGCCGTGGATGCCGCCGTTCCACCAGCGCCCGCGCCGCCAGTGCCGGCGTCGGCCGCTGACCCGTGCCCCGCCTCCCTCGAATCCGCCCATCGCGCGGGCCGCCGCCTGGCCGAGGCCCACCGCTGGCGCGCGCTCGAGCGGGCCGCCCGCGCGCGCCGGGCGGGCCGGTGGCGGCGGACCTGACCAGCATCCGGGCAGTGCGCCGCCAGCTGCGCGTGCTCGCCAAGTGGCCCCGGGACGCGGCGGCGCAGCTGGCCCTCGGCCGCGCCTACTTCGATCTGGGGCTGGGCGCCGACGCGGAACAGGCCTTCCGGCGCGCCGTCGCCCTCGCGCCTGCGGAGCCGGCCGGCCACGTCTTCCTCACCTTGGAGTATGCCTACCGCGGCGATCTCGCGGCGGCGGCGGCGGCACCACGCGGCAGCGCAGGCGCGCGGCGCGGGGCTCCCCGCTCGCATCCTTCCTCGCCGAGCTCGCGGGCGGCTCGGTGGGTGCAGGGGCTGGAGCCGAGACCGTAGCGCCGGCCCGCGGAAACGCGGGCTGAGACAGCGAAACGCCCGCGCGGGGCCTGTCCTGGCCGTTTAGTCCAGCCGGCGTGATCTTTTGGCAGTCGAGGCACAAGAGTGCCGGGACCGGGCTACAGCTGGACTAAACGGCCAGGACACCCCGCCGGGCACCACCGGCGCAGGAACCTGCCGGGTGGGCGTGGCGGTGCCGCCCGCGAGACGACCCGGGCCGCCGCACTACCGCAGCCGGCATGCCGACGCTCCCGTTTCTCGGCATGTTCTGGTCCGGCTCCTGGGCGCTGCAAGGGATACAGGTGCGCCAGAACGCCAAGCACCTTGCGCGCTAGAGCAGCGTCTCTCGGTCTACCCTGTGAACGTGGCCTGCGGGGCGCCGATCCCCAGCCCGTAACGACCCCGCTCTGGCAGCAGTGCCGCGACCACTGGCAAAAACGGGTGGTGGGTCAATGTGCAGTCGGGGGATTGCGCGGGGGTGCCGAGGTTGCTCCATGCCTCACGCGGGGGGCCACAGCATACACGGGTTCACCATCAGGATTCACGCTCGCCACCACGAAGCGCCGCGCGTCGAGCAGGCGGGCCATGATCGCGCCGATCAGCGCCGCCTCCTGCCCGAGCGCCGCGGCGATTGCCGCCGCCGTGGCCGGCCCGTGTTCCAGGACGTGCCGATAGACAACGGCCTCGTGGTCGTCGGGCGCCGTGTTCGCGCTCATGCGTCCCCCACCGGGCGGCGGCTTGCCGGGCGACCTCGCGGCGCGCGGCCACGTCCCGTACCGCACGCTCGGTCATGTCCATAGTATGGCACGGCACGGCAACTATCCGACGTGGCGCTGGTCGAGGCGCGAGCGCGGCGCGATTCAAGTTGACCCACGACCCGGCCCCCGGTGCTGCTGCCGCTCCAGCCGCAGGCGCTGCTCTCCTGCAGCGCGACGCGGCCGATCGGCGCGGCGCTCGGCGACCCGGACGCGCAGGCGTTCGTCGCCGCGGTCACGGCGAAAGACCGGCCACCCGCGCCCCCCGGAGAGCGCGACCGGTGCTCGCCGGACACGCGCGGCGGCCAGCGCGCAGTGGTCGACTACCTGTGGTGGCCCCGCGCGAGGTTGGCCGCCACTGGGTCGATCGCGCGACAGCGGTGGGCCCACATCCCGTTCAGCCAACAATACGTCTCGTCCACGCGCCAGCGGTCGCCGACCGCCCGCCGATGGGTCTGCGCCGCCCCTCGGAAGAGGGGCAGGAAGCGCTGCACCCGGTGGTAAATGGTGCGGCGAGCGCCCCCTCTCCTTGCTCAGCCAGCCACTCGACCACAGCGACATGGCCCAGGCAGTAGCGGACGGACCACCCGACTGCCGGCGCCATGGCCTCGCCCGGGAAGTCGTGCCGGGAGCCGGCAATAGTACCGCCCATGCAGCCGCGACAGAACCAACAGGACAATATGTCCCGGACCGATGGGGACACCTGCCTCATGACGCCGGCATGCCCGGAGACATATGCTGTATGCGGATAACCAAGCAAGCCCCCCACCGCTGCGGGCCGAGAGGGCGGTATGACGCAAGCCGGTCGGGTGCCGGGCGCCGGGACACGATGAGAGGGGGTGATATGCGGGAGGGGTGAGACAGATCGGCGAGGCAGCGGACCTACAGCGCGCATCACCACGGCCCGGACAATCGGGCTCGGACAAGTGGCGGAAGCAGATCAGGGATACGAAGGAGGGCAACGCAATGAAGAACGGGAAGGCTCTTGTCCTTGGTGGCCTGGTCGCACTCAGCCTTGGCCTGGGCGCACCCGCACCCGCGTCGGCCTCGCACGAGCACTATCTCCTCACACCGGGCACCTGCGTTACCGACATCGCGAGCGGCCAGACGTCGAAGGCGCCGGGCGAGGGGGGCTACCACCGGTTCCACAGCAATGTCCACAAGGGCCAGCCTGGCCTGGCAGCATTCACTAACCCCAACAACCCCGTTTCGGTGGACAAGGGCACCTGCCCCGAATAAGGCAGGGCATGCGAGGGGGCGGCGAGACCTCGCCGCTGGACGTCGGCAGCCCCGCGCCGGCAGTCCGCACTGCCGGGGACGACTGGACGACCGGCCCCGTCGGCGAGGGCGACGAACGCATCGCCTGGGGGGCGATCGTGTCGGCCAGCTTGCCGAGCGCGGCCGCGGGCGGCGGGGCGGCGAGGGCCCGCCGCTGCCGGCCACTCGGCGGTGGGGGTTCAGGTTCGGGCGGTTGGACTCATGACGACGAAAGGAACGGAAGTGATGCGACGCCTGGTGATCGTCTTCGGACTGGTGCTTACGGCCCTGCTGAGCCTGGCGCCGACGCTCGGCGCGGCCGGCGAGCGGGCCAACGGCACGCTGATCGACGGGACAGGGAACGCGATCGGCTCGGTCGCGATCGAGCAGCGGGCGAACGACGTGCGGGTCGCGATGACCCTCACGAGCGCCGACGTGGTCAAGCCGGGTCTGCACGGCCTGCACTTCCACGCGGTCGGCAAGTGCGACGGGCCCGACTTCACGTCGGCCGGTGGCCACTTCAATCCGGGCGGCAAGCAGCACGGCGCCAAGAACCCCGCCGGCCCCCATGCGGGCGATCTGCCGAACCTGCCGATCGACGCCACGACCGCGGCGCCGGGCGGCGGCTATACCTTCAGCACGACGACCGTTGGCGTGACCCTCGCGGCGGGTGCGACGAGCCTCTTCGACGCCGACGGCACCGCGCTGGTCATCCACGCCAACCCGGACGATGAGGTGACCGATCCCACCGGCAACAGCGGCGGCCGTGTCGCGTGCGCCGTGCTGACCGCGAGCCAGGCGGCGCCCGGAATGCCGAACACCGGTGCGGGCGGCACGGCCCGGTCGGCGTTCTGGCAGGCGGCCGTGCTGGGGACCGTGCTGCTGGCGGCGACGGCGGCGATGGTGCGCCTGGCGCGGCGACGCGCCTAACGCGCCGACGGCGGCGAGCACCGCGGGGGCGGGGCTGTGCGGTGCAGTCCCGCCGACCAGCGTCAGCGGACAGCGCTCCGGCGGCCCCGCAAACAGGTTTCCCGGCCGGATGTGGCTGCAAACGGACGCATGGCGCCGGGGAGGAGCAAGCAAGTGCCCCCTCACCGTACCTCACCCGGTGGGGCGGGCTGACGGGCGCCCTCGGCGGCGAACAGGACGCCGCCAGGGCGTTCCGGGAGAGGAACGACGCGCCGGCCTGGCCGGCCACCGGATAGCCCGATCGCTATCGCGCCGCCCTGCTCCTGATCGGTCCGGTAGCGTGCCACACCCGGTCAGGGCGACCGGGCGGAGGGGAGGGACCAGTGGGACCCGTAGCCTGGACATTCGCGGTGCTCGCGCTCGTCGTGACGGCCCTGGTTGGCGTGTCGATGCTCCGCCACCCGGTGCTCCGGCGGATGGGGCTGCGCAACTTCGGGCGCCGCAAGGGAAACACCGCGCTCGTGATCCTCGGCTCGATGGTCGGCACGGCGCTGATCGCGGGCTCGCTGGTGCTCAACGACAGCATGGAGCGGGCGATCTCTCGCCAGGCGCAGCGCGGCCTCGGTGAGATCGACGAGGTCGTGCAACTGGACGTCCGGGCCTCCGCCGAACAGCAGCTCCCGGCCCCGATGTTCGATAGCGCGACCCTCGCCGGCGTAACCGCGGACGCGATCAGTTCCAGGGCGCGGGCGCTCGGAAACGGCGCCGCGCGGGTGGACGGGTTGCTGCTCGCGGTCGCCCAGGAGGTGCCCGCGGAAGCGCTGCGCGGCGACACGGATGCGGTGTTGCTTGCGAGCCCGTCCGTGACCGTTGTCGGCGTGCGGTGGGGCGACCTGGGGCAGTTCGGGGGGATACCGCCGTCAGTCGCGTCGCGCCCGGACCCCACCCCGGGCGGAGGCTACGCCTCGACCAGGCTCGCGGAGGTGCTGGAACTGCGGGTTGGCTCCCAGGTGCGGCTGCGCGGGCCGCAAGGATCGCGAACGATCAGGATCGCCGGCATCGTGCCCGAAGACGGCATCTCCGGCTATGCCAACCGGTCCGCCCGCTCGGAGGGCACGCTGCTGACCGACATCGAGGAGGCTCGCCAGCTGCTGGGCGCGGGTCCGACCGCCGTGAATACGCTGTTCATCAGCAACGCGGGCGGGCCGGTGGACGGTGTCCAGGCGTCGGAGGCCGTGGCCGGCGCCGTGCAGGGGTTGCTGAACGGGAAGGCTCCGGGCGAGTCGCACTTCTCGGTGATCCAGGCGAAAGCATCCGCCCTGGATGGCGACGGCGGCGACCTGGCGAGCTTCTTCCTGGTCATGAGCTCGCTCTCCATCCTCGCGGGCAGCTTGCTCATCGTCAACATCTACACCATGCTCGCCGAGGAACGGAAGGGCGAACTGGGGGTCCTCCGCGCCGTGGCGCTGGGACGGCGCGCGCTGGTGCGCCTGTTCGTCTACGAGGGGTACGCGTACAGCCTGTGCGCCTCGCTCATCGGGGCCCTGGCGGGTCTGGGGATAGCGGCGGGGATGCTCTGGGGGTTCAGCAGACTCAGCCGCCTCATCGAGGAAGCCTGGGGCGAGGGTTTCCCCGTGGCGTTCCACGCCGAGCCGTCCTCGCTGGTGCTCGCGGCGTCGGCCGGGCTGCTGATCACGTTCCTGACCGTATTCTTGACGAGCCTGCGCATCAGCCGGCTCAACATCGTGGCCGCGATCCGCGACCTGCCCGAGCAGCAGCCGCTGCGCCCGTCCGCGTGGCGGCTCGCGCTGCAGGTGTTCCTGCTGCTGTCCGGGGTCGCGCTGGCCGCGGTCGGCTTCGCGCGCGACAACGCCTACCTGCTGTTCGCGGGACCCGCGCTCGGCTCGTTCGGGCTGGCCTTCCTGCTCTCGCGCCGGCTGCCCGGGCGGCTCGTCTGGTCCGCGGCCGCCGTCGGGGTGCTGGCCTACAGCTACCTCTCCACCGGTTTCGACGCGGTGGTGGAGGCCCAGGAGGACGGGCCGGTCTGGACGGTGCTCGCGGGGGTCTTCATGGTCGTGGCGGCGGTGGCGCTCGTGATGTACAACCTGGGGGCGGTGTCCTGGGCACTGCAGAAGGCGATGGGCCGCGTGCCCGCGCTCGCGCCCGTCCTCCGGATGGCGTCCGCCTACCCCATCGCGAAGCGCGGGCGCACGGGGTTCACGCTGGCGATGTTCGCGCTCGTGCTGTACATGGTGACGATCCTCTCCATCATGGGCAGCACGTTCCGCGGGGAGATCGGGCGCACCAGCGGCGCGCAGCTCAGCGGATACGACGGCGGGGTGCTACCCGGTCCGGTGACCCCCATCGAGGATTTCGGGGGACGGATCCGGAGCAACTTGACGCTGCGCGCCGCGATCGTGGCGCACTCCGAACTGCGGTACAGCCAGGTCGAACTCCCCGCGTACAGCGCCGCCGACTACCTGGACGACTGGGACAGGGCCAGGGGCGACGTGCCCGAAGGCGCGCAGCTCCAGGACACCGTCACGTTCGTGCCGGATGACTACCTGGAGTCGACGACCGAGAAGCTGGAGGCGCGGCTGCCCGAGTATGGCTCCGACCGGGAGGTGTGGCAGGCGCTCGCGAAGGATCCGGGCCTGGCGCTGGTCACGGCGGGGTACAGCGGGGAGATCGGGTGGCTGCGGCGACCCGCCGTCGGGCCCGGCGCCACCCTGGTGGTCCGGGATCCCACATCGGGCGCGGCGGTGACCAGGAAGGTCATCGGGCGCGTAGGGACGCCCGGGGGCTTCGACTCGTCGCCGCTCTCCGGGATCGTGCTCGGCGATGCGGCCCGGGCGGAGCTTCGCTCGCCCCGGACCTCGAGCCGCTTCCTGATCCGCCTCGCCGAGGGCGCCGACCCCACCGCGGTGAATCGGGAGCTGCGGAAGGAGTTCGTCGCCAACGGTGCGCAGACCTTCATGGTGGCCGATCTGGTAGGCACCGCGACCCGCCTGATCGGCATGTGGCTGGGGCTGATCCAGGCCTTCCCGGCGTTCGGGCTCATCGTGGGCATCGCCGGGCTGGCGGTGATCAGCGCGCGCGGTCCACGAGCGACGCAGGGAGATCGGGACGCAGCGGGCGGTGGGCTTCGCGCGATCGGCGGTGCGGTGGCAGTTCATGATCGAGACCTCGTTCGTCGCGCTGCTGGGGATCGCCGTCGGGGTGGGGGCGGGGACGCTCGGCGGCTTCAACCTGCTGAAGTCCTTCGCGGACGCGGAATCTGCCGAGCTGCAGTTCGTGTTTCCGTGGGCGCAACTCGGCCTGATCGGCCTGGGCGTGTGGCTGGCGACGCTATTGTTCACCGTCGCCCCGGCGATGAGCGCCGCGCGGGTGCCCCCCGTCGAGGCGCTGCGG